>CAWBZS010000001.1:0-1134786 GCA_963793335.1 Ilumatobacteraceae bacterium
AACCCCACCCCTGGCTACCCGACCGTGGGAACCTCGCTGCAACGAGTGCACGAGTTCCGCGACCTGCTCGACTCACTGGGAGCGAACGCCACCGTGCGACGCAATCGCGGCACCGACATCGACGCCGCGTGCGGTCAGCTCGCCGCAGGTGCTCCGGTCACCGTCACCCTCGACCGCCGTCGCTGAGATCTGGTCAGGTCTCGAGGTACTTGGGATTGGCGACCGCCAACTTGTCGGCGACGGCGTCGGCCAGGAGCGACCTGAGCTCGTCGGCCCGATCGTCGAGTCGGCGATCCCGAATCGCCACTGCCAACTCGGCATCGTCGGCAACGCCGAGACGCTGCAGCCGTTCGGTGTGCGCCGACTCCTGTGCTGCACCGAGGGCGATCTCTCGTTCGACCATGCCGAGCACGTTCGACGCCACCCGCGCATGGAACCGCAAGCGGCCATCGGTGGCCGCGATCACCTCCCGGTCGATCCACTCACGAACCGCCTCGAGCAGCTCGGCCGCGGTGGGTGCGTCGTGCGGTACAGCCATGTCACCACCGCCCGTCGAGGAATACGAGCAGGTCGTACTCGTTCTCGCACACCCGACGGCCGATCGCCGCCAGTTCGTGGCTCCGGGCGGCGCCGTTGAGGTGCACGCTTGCCTGCAGAATGCACATGATCGCCCATTTCCAGGTGCCGAGCACCTCCCACCAGTGCACCACGACCGGGTCGACCGGCGCACCGCCAGCGGCCTCGTACGCGCCGAACAGGTCGTCGTAGTCACCCAGCCCGGCGACGGGCGCCATGCCACCGAACCGCCACGCCTTGACGCACAGCCAGCCGAGATCTTCCATCGGGTCGCCGAGGTGGGCGAGTTCCCAGTCGATCACGGCACGCAGGCCGTCGCTCCCGACGATGATGTTGCCGAGGCGGAAGTCTCCGTGGACGAGGCACATTCGCTCCGAGGTCGGTCGGGTGTCGACCAACCAGTTGCGAACGAGTTCGAGCACCGGATGTGGTTGTCCGAGCGAGTCGAGGACGTCGGTGTAGTACGCGAGCTGATCGGTGTGTTCCAGACCATCGACGTGGCTCGCGTCGAGCGTATGGATGCGGGCCAGCGCGTCGCCGCAGTCCGCCGTGAGCCGGGTTCGCGCGACCGCGTACTCGTCGTCGCGTTGGATCTTGCGAGCAATGGTCTCACCGTCGATCGCCTCGAGCACCATGAAGGCCATGCCGTCGTCGCGACGTCGGGCCTCGATCAGCTCGGGCACCGGGACTCCACCACGCCGGGCCGCGCTCACCACCCCGGCCTCGACCAGCATGTTGCGTTGATCTCCGGCGCGTTGGCGCTGAAGGATCAGCGCTCGACCGTCGGCACTGAACCGCCAGGTCTCGCGCGACGCTCCCCCCGACAGCCGGTGCAGGTCGTGGATCGCTGCACCGTCGAGCAACTGCGACAGCATCGTCGACAATTCGGTTCCCACTGCGGACGTCTCCATCGGATGCCAGGCTCGCAGATCGGCGACGATCGACTCGCACCAGGAGCAGCGGTGTCAGCAGCCTGCTGCACGCACCGACGGCGTCGGATTGACGGCGAGACCGCGACCGGGGTGAATCTCGAAATGCAGGTGCGGTGTGCCTCGGGCATTGCCGGTGTCGCCGTTGTAGCCGATCACGTCGCCCTGCATCACACGTCCTCCCTGTCCTTCGAACGACGAGAGGTGGGCGTAGTAGTAGCGGTTGCCGTTGTCGCCGATCAGCGACGCTGCGTTGCCGCCCAAGCGGTTCTGGCTGAAGCTGACGGTACCCGAGACCACGGCATAGATCGGAACGCCCATCGGGGCGAGCATGTCGACGCCCTCGTGGCTCCGTCCGCCCGACCGAGGTGCACCCCAGGTGTCGCCGTAGGCCGACCCCGGCATCGGGCAGACCATGACGTCGACGTAGCCGGTGCTGCCCGCGGCGCCTGTGCCGGCCGTGCTGAGCGGGGTCGCCGGCGTGCTTCCGGCCCCGCCGGTGCCGGTGCGTCCACCGCTGGAACCGCCGGATGCGCCGGTCGATCGTTGCTGGGCGGCGGTCGTCGGAGCAGACGGTTCACCGACCTCGCCGATGGTGGCGTCGTCGGCGACCGTTCCGTCGACCGCTGCTGCTGCCGCTGCAACCCCGGGGTTGGGTTGAGCGCGAGCTGCTGCTTCGGCGTTCTGACGCTGAACCTCCTGGAGGAACGCCTCGTCAGCTGCTCGCTGCTCGGCCAGTGCCGCTTGCACCGCCTCGTCGGTGAGGCGCTGTTCTTCGATCTGTCGCAGCAACTCGACCTCTGCCTCGGCGTCGGCCTGCAACTGCTCGAAACTGGCCTGCTGTGCTTCGATGTCGGAGCGTTGGCGTTCGAGATCGTCGCGCGTCGCAGCGAGGTCACGCTGGACTGCGTCGAACTCGTCGAGTGCGGCGATGCCGACGTTCGCCACGACGTCGGTCAGCACGTCGGCCTGCACCTGGTCGTTCGGCGCCTGCAGACCGGTGAGCAGCGGGATGCCCTGCGCTCCGCTGCTCGCGAATCGGGCAACGGCGAGCGATTCGACGTCTCGGCGCAGCTTCTCGACGCGTTGCTCGAGTCGCCGGACGTCGCGCTCGATCGCTGCCGTGTCGTCCTCGAGGACCTCGAGGTCGGACTGCGCAGCGAAGAGTGCGTCCGCAGCAGCGTTCGCGCGGTCTCGGGCCGCCTGGATCTCACGGGCCGCCCGCTGAGCGGGGTCCTCGACTTCCTGTGCGACTGCGACGGCAGCAGTGGGCAACGGCGTGATTGCCGCCCCCATCGCGACGAGCGCACCGACCGCGAGCGAGCGGCGAACCCAGCGAGATCGACGAGGTCGGAAGCGTCCCGCAGTCGAGTGCTTCGCTGCGACACGCCACGCTGATCCGTGGACGGTCGGCGCGTTGGTCATACCCCTCTCACGGTAGCGGTTGACCGAGCTTCCGGTTCGTCACCCGGGTGGTCGTTCGGCGCCCAACACCTCGTGCAGCGCCTGGGCGCCGCGTTCGACATGGTCGTCGAGCACGCGCTGCAGCACGGCGCCGGTCCAGAGATTCCCACCGTAGGTGAGCGTCATCGTCAGCTCGACCGCTGTGGCCGACACCGGGCGCAGTGCGGCGCGGAGCACCCACGGCGAGTGTTGACGGCCATCGACCTCGGCACGCTCGAACACCACCTCGTACGGGGGCCGGTGCGTCGTTCTCACCATGCGCAGACGCTTCGACCGGGCGAACGGGCCCACCTGGGCCTGGAGCTCCACGTTCCAGGCAGGCAGCTCGACCGACGACGATGCGTGGTGTGGATCGACGGCGACGTCGTGCACGAGGTCCATCCACTGGGGATACGCGCTCAGGTCGTCGATCAGCGCGAAGGCACGATCCGGGGAGCCGGGCAGCACACGGCGGTGTTCGATTTCCATGTCGACCTCAGCGCCGCGCCGGCGTGTTCATCGATCGTGGCGGTCAGCGGTGCGGAACGCACGAGACAGCAGCGGGCTCTGGGCTGCCAGCAACCCACCGAGGTCATCGGCTTCGTCGAACGACGGGGTCCACGGTTCGTCCGTCTGAACATCGCGCGACGACGCCCCCGGGTCGTCGTCGCTTCCGTGTCGATCGTGATCGTCAGCTGGCTCGGGCCCCTCTGCCGACGCTGCGATGTCAGCGCCGGCGAAGGTCAATTGCTCGCCGAGCCGAGGGCGTCGCGGCACTCGGGTGGGAGCACGGCGCAGCGTCGGCTCTCGATCGGGCGGCCGGAACAGATGCAGGTCGGGATCTCGAAGATCGTCGAGTGTCCACCCCCGCGGCACCACCATCGTGTCGGCGTGCCGACGACACAGCGCGCCCTGTGACCGGTCCGAACCCGTTGCCAGGTTGTCGAGCCAGAAGACGAGGTCCTCGGCACGCATGCCGTAGGCGACGGATGCGATGTCCGAGCATCCTGGGCGCCCACAGAGACGTTGCATTCCTGCGGACCTTACTCCTGCCGCCACCCCCGGCGCTGCTCCGACCCCGAGGTGCGAGATCCCCCACGGACTCCGAGCCATCGGCAATGATGTGCCAACACGTGCACGTTCGACTCGTCACTCGAGCTCGACCCGTCAATCTCCACCAAGCAATCCCAACGACACAACGAGGTCACCATGAACGCCAGACTGATCCGTATCGGGCTCTCGCTCGCCGGAAACGCCATCGGGCTGCTGATCGCGGCGACCCTGCTCGACCAGATGACGATCGATGGGGTCGCCTTCGTACTCGCCGTCGTGATCTTCACCGTGCTCGCCGCGATCATCGATCCGATCATCGACAGGATCGCCGAACGAAATCTGCCGGCGCTGCGCGGCGGGAGCGCCCTCCTGACCACGTTTCTTGCTCTCGTGGTCACGGCGGCGATCTCGAGCGGGCTCTCGATCTCCGGTGCGAACACGTGGATCATCGCAACCGTGCTCGTGTGGGCGCTGACCGTGATCGCCGGCTTGATCCTGGCGAAGTTCCTGATCAAGGAACCCCAGTCGACCTGACTGTGAGCATGTGACGTCACGCGCTGGCAGCGTGCCGGCGCAAGCTGCTCGGCGCATCGCGGAGCTCTTCCAGGCAGCTCCGCCGATCGACGCCGACGCAGCCCGGGCGTATGGGCGGATCTGCGCAGCAGTGACAGCTGCCGGTCGCGACGCGCGAGGCGCACGTGCGGTCGACTTGATGATCGCGGCAGTCGCCTGCTCCGTCGAGCTTCCGCTCGACATGCGAAATCCCAGCGATTTCGCGACGCTGGACGGCCCGGTCGACATCGTCGCCATCTGATTCCCGCTCGAGATCACCCACACGATCGGGCTGGTCGATCTGCACGTGATCGGCACGTGCGTGCTCGGCCGTCCGCCCGTGAATGTGCAAGCGACCCAGCGGACCGCCTCGCGCCAGTCAACGGCTCCTCGATGGTCGGGACACCGCCCGTCGTGCATGATCAGACCTTCTGCACTAGCTCGGCGTGAACTGAAGAGAGAAGATCGCGGTGCAATCGAAATTCTCTCACATATCGCGCCGACCTTGTTGGGCTCGGGCTCGGAGAGGCCACGGCGGTCGTGTGCGACCAACGAACGGAGCGAGTCATGGTGACCTCGATGAAGGTTTTTGCCGGGTGCATGCCAGCACTTGTGTTGACCGTCGGAATGGTGGGCTGCTCGGGCGACACGCAGGCCGACCCCTCAGTTCCACCCGACGATGCAATCGTTGTGGTTGGAACGGGCCTCTGCGAAATGACACCCGTGAGCGACGAGATGGTTGACGGCGTCAACGTGATCGTCGAACGCTTCGCGTGCAAGCCCGAGATGTCAGATCCTCGGGTGAGCGGCACCGAGGATCTGCTGATCGAAACGCGACTCGCCGATCCAACGGTTGGAGGAACGTGGACCGCACGACAAGCCACGTTGACGAACGATCAGGGCACGTGGAGTGGAACGTCCCAAGGGCTCGTCGACCTCGAGGGTGTCCTGCCGTTCGCAGAGGGGCTCGTCCCCTACAACTACGGCGAGGCTCACTACGTGGGCGAGGGCGCCTACGACGGCCTTGAGTACCACTACTTCATCTCCGGATCGAACGGAGAAGCCGGCGTCACCGGCTGGATCACGTCGTCGGATTAACCCCGACGACGACGTGATGTCTGGTGTCGACTCGTGCCGCAACATCCGTTGCACGGCGTGCGTCAGGATTGATGGCGAGAACTCCTGTGCATCTGGTTGTGCACCTGGCGGCTCTTCGCAACCGGCCCGGTCGAACGACATGGCCTCTGACCACGTCGTACAGGGTGGGCGATGGGAGTCTCGATCTCCCGACCTCCACGGTGTGAAAGCGAATCAGCCACTTTGACGCTCATGGGGCCGACATCAGAAAGTGGTCTTGAGCTGGTGTTTTACGTCCGTTCAGTGTTGTCTCGTATCGTCTCGTATTGAAGCGTCTGTGCACCTGGTGTGCACCTGGCGAGTAGAATTCACCCATGGCATCGGTCGTCGACAAGCAGTTGAGCGACGGCTCGAAGGCCTACCTCGTGCGATTCCGGACCGCTGACGGCAAGCAACGTTCGAAGCAGTTCAAGCGCCGCCGTGACGCCCTTGCGTTCGCCAACGTGACCGAGGTCGACCGCCAGCACGGGACCCTCGTCGACCCACGACTCGGTCGCATCACCGTCGGTGAGTGGTGGGACCAGTGGTGGCCGACGGTCACGAATCTGCGCCCGAGCACGAAGGCCCGAGACGAGCAGTTCTTTCGAACGCACGCCCGCCCCGTCTTCGGATCGACCCCGCTCGGCAAGCTCGACCGAACCGCGCTCCGCACCTGGGTCGCCGACCTCGGGTCGCCCGACGGCAGCAACCTCGCACCCGCCACCATCCACCGTGTGGTGCAACTCATGAACAAGTGCGTGAACGCTGCGTTCGAGGATCGCCTCATTGCGCACAACCCCGTCGCCAAGCTCCCGCTCCCGCGAATCGAGCGTCGGGAGATGCGATTCCTCGACACCGACGACATCTGGAAGCTCGCCGATGAGATCGACGAGGCGTACCGATCCTTCGTGTTGCTCGGAGCGTTCGGCGGCCTGCGGCTCGGCGAGATGCTCGGCCTGCGATGGAAGCGCGTCGATCTTCTCCGACGACGAGTCGACATCGCCGAGACGCTGGTGAGCATCGGCGGCCACATCACCTTCGGACCACCGAAGACGAAAGCCGCGGTCCGAACGGTGCCACTCCCCTCGTTCGTCTGCGACGAGCTGTCTCGCCGCGCCGTTCCGCCGGTCGACCCCGAGGGCCTGGTCTTCGAGTCGCCGGATGGATTCCCGGTGCGGGCGACGCTCTTTCGTCGACGCGTCTGGCGCCCTGCGGTTGCCGCCGCCGGACTCGAACCATTCCGCATCCACGATCTCCGACACACCGCCGTCTCGCTCTGGGTCGCTGAAGGAGCCAACCCCAAGCACGTCGCCGCGATGGCCGGGCACACCTCGGTCTCTGTCGTGTTGGATCGATACGGCCACCTGTACCCGCAGCAGGACGACGAACTGATGCAGCGACTCGCCTCTCGCGCCGGCGTCCCGCACGTTGGTCTCGGCGGATGACCTTCGCGTCGGTCGATCGTGGATGAACCGGACCAACGATGAGTCGTGACCCGTGGCTGAAACAGCTCCGCATTGCTGGCGCTGACACCCGGTCTGTCGAGGAGGTGCTGGCCGGCGATGTTCCCGCCGACGGACTCCAACACGCCGGCAGTGCGCTCTTGCGCGTTGAGCGCTCGGACGTTCTCGTCGCAAGCGCTCGTCGACTGACCGAGACATTGGGTCAACGCGGCTGGGTCGGCGACGCCGAACTGATCGTGGAGCTCGAGCACTACGTCGACCGCACCGCGTCGGATCTGACGACGTTGCCCGTCGCCCTCGACGAACTCGGCGAAGCACTCGACCAGTCGGGCGGTAGCGACTCCTTCATCGACCTGACCGACGGAACGTTGTGGCCGGCGCAGCTGTTCGATGTCGATCAGGGCCCTGCCGACTTCGACCCAGAGTCGGATCGGTGGCTGCTCGTGGTCGGCCTCGGGTCAGGCCCTGCATACGACGCAATGCAGCGATTCGTTGCGACGATCGAGCAACCGGATCTCGCATTGCGGCTCAGCGATGCGCTTGCGGGGTCTGGTGCATTCCGCCGGTTCCAGACCGAACTCAGCCGGCACGAGGACGAGTACACGCGCTGGCACCGGTTCCGTGAGGACGCTCGCCTGGGCCGAGCACGCTCCTGGCTTGCCGAACAGGGCTACCGGTCCGGTCGCCAGATGTAACGAACGGGGTCGGCCGGCCGGACTCGGTCAAGCGGCCTCCAGCCCGTTTCGACTGTGGGGTGCGAGTATGTCGCGGTGCCTCGATCTGCGGTCACCTGCGTCGTCTGCCACTACTTGCGAGTGGAGGGCTCGTTCAGCGATGCGGGCGACATCTTCATCTGCAGCGAATGCCAGGCCAACGCCAAGAAGCTCTTCGAGATCCAGGACAGCATCTGGGCCGAGATCGTCGACACAGACGAATCCACCGAGCGCACCGAGCAGTCCCCGGATCCCTGACTGAGCGTCTACCAGTCGAGTTCGGTGTCGAGGTCGAGTTGAACGAGCTCGACCGCGCCGTCTGCTGCGAGCTGGCCAATGACGGAAAACCCTGCCAGAAGCGTTCCGGACATCACCAGGATTCGGTAGTCGTCACGCTCGGCGATCAGCCGCGGCAAGTCATCGAATTCGACTGCGAAGCGATCGACGATCCGGATCAGCTCGAACACCTGGAAATCGTTCGTCGACGGTTCGCCGTTCGGGCCGCGCTCGGGACGCAGCTGGCGGTCGAGGTCCTCGAAGAACCTCGGCGTCGCACGAACGACGCGTCGCGGGGAACTCACTTCTGGTTGGGAGCCGACTCGGTCTGTTCGATGTGCTGCTCGAGGCGCAGACGCACCCGCTCGAGGAACTCGGCAGGGACCTGGTCCAGATCGGTGACGACACTTGCGTCGAAGAGCGCTTGCTGCTCGGCCGGGCTCATCTTCTCGAGTTCGGCGGCAGTCACGACCTTCCCGGGCATCGCTTCATTCTACCTCCCGAGCAGGTCTCGACGAGTCGACCACGCGGTGCGCCGGTTGCGTTCGGCCAGATCGTCGAATCGACGTCGGGATTATCGGGCACAGCACTTGGGCCGCGATGCGGCGCGGTCCGAGAACCGATGGCCGGATTATCGAGTGCGCATTATGCGCTGCTCGGGGTGATCAGGATGCCGGATCCCGAGCGGGGAGGGAACACATCGTCCACGATGTTCCGATCGGGCTTCTGGCTATGGCGTGGATCGCGGACGCCGCATTCCCTGCTTGAGGAGGGAACCGCTCGACCTGGTGCTGTCGTGAGGATGACGTAGCGGGAACTGGCCGTCAGCTACACAAGAGTCGTGTCGAGCTTGTTCTGGTTGATTGCCATGGGTGCAGGTACTGCGGCGATCGTGTGGGGCGCCGAGAAGTTCGCCGAACATCTCGCTGATGCGTCGAAGCGACTCGGTGTCACTGCGTTCGCGCTTGCCATCCTGCTCGCTGGGGCTGAGCCCGAGGAACTGGCGACCGTGGTCACCGCGTCAGCCCGCGGAGTTGATGGGGTCGCGTTCGGTGACGTGATCGGAGCCAATGCAGCGATCGTCACGATTGCTCTCGGTGTGGGCGCTTGGATCGTGACGATCCCGTTCGGGCGCAGCATTCAGATGTACGGAGTGGGTGGGCTCATCGCGGGGGTGGTTGCAACGATCATGATGTGGGATGGTGCCCTCGGTCGAGGTGAAGGAGCGGTCCTCGTGGGCGGCTACATCGTGTTCGTGGCGGCGATCTGGTTGCGTGAGCGTCGGCCACCATCTTTGGGCGAGGCGGGCGAACTCGACGAGGAAGTCGACGCAGAAGGCCGTATCAGCACCGATCTTGGCTGGGTTCTCGCTGGTCTTGTCGCGCTCACGGTGGGTTCGATCGTCTTGGTTGAAGGCGTCCGCCAGATCACCAGCATCGAGGAAAGCCAAACGCTCCTCGGGCTGACGGTGGTTGGCTTTGCGACGGCGTTCGAGTTGGTCGTGCTGGCCTTCTCGGCAAGCCGACACGGTGTGACCGAAGCAGTGATCGCCGGAGTCATCGGCTCGTACGCCTACAACATGACGATGAGCCTCGGCGTTGGAGCACTCGTCGCACCGATCGCGATCAGCGACGCCGGGCTCCTCCACGCACCTCTGATCGCCATGCTCGCCCTCCTCGCCGTGGCCATCGTCATCGGAAAGCGCAACAACAGCCTCGATCGTCGCGACGCATACGTGCTCTTGGCGGGATATCCCGTGTTCGTGATCGTCGCACTCCTGTGACGCACCAACACTGAATGGAATAGGCAACCTGATCAGGCGGGCGACGGCGTCGCGCACAGAGCATCCGGCGGCAGCATGAGGCATCGGACCGTCCCGAAATCAGCACATCCCGATCAGCGCGCTCGACGACCGAGGCGATCAGATCAACGGCCAGAACGCTCCGTCCGGCTCGGCTCGATCCATGATTACCGGGCACTGCAGTGGGGCCGTACCCGAGTGGCCGGCCGTTGGTCGATGTCGGGTTACGGCGCTCGCATTATGAGCGGCGCCACCGGAACGGCAGGTACGCGCGTTTGCCGGATTCTGAGCGGGTCGCAAGCCGCCCTCCGGCGGAAAATCGAGCACGGCATGAGGGCCGATGTCGAGTCGCCGCGTGCGCGTGGTTCCCGTGATTCGGTATGCCGAACTGTGCGAGTTCGAGCGTCGTTCCGATGCTGTCAGAGGGTGATTTCTTGGCCGGCTTGGACGACGCGGGCAACGCGGGTTTTGAGGTCGGTGACGTCGACGTCGGTGCCGGTGAAGGCGACGAGGTCGGCGATCTTGCCGACCTCGATTGTGCCGAGTGTCGAATCCATCCCCATCAGTTCCGAGGCAATACGAGTCGTGGACTCGAGCACAGCGGTCGGCGACATGCCGAGATCGGCCATAAGTTGCAGCTCGCGCAGGTTGTTGCCATGGGGCATCACACCGGAGTCGGTGCCCATGGCGATCGTGACCCCCGCCTCGACTGCGCGTCGGAACGACTCTTGATGCACATCGACGACGGCCCGCGCCTTGTCGATGATCACCTGCGGCAACTCGACGCCCTGGTCGGCGGCGTCGAGCACGCCGAGTGGCGCAACGAGGGTGGGAACGAGATACGTACCGGCGTCGAGCATCATCTGGATCGCCTCGTCGTCGAGATAGACACCATGTTCGATCGAGCGGATACCGGCACGGATCGCGTTCTTGATGCCATTGGTCGCCTGCGCATGCGCCATCACGAATCGGCCAGCACCGGTGGCCTCCGCCACCAACACGTCGAGCTCATCAGCCTTGAAATGAGCATGCTGAGGATCGCTCCGTGGGGACAGCAGGCCACCGGATGTGCACACCTTGATCACATCGGCACCGGCTCGCACCAACTCACGCACCTTGCGTCGCATCTCATCGGGCCCGTCGACGACATTGTTCGGCATGCCCGGATAAGGGTCCAATTCCATCGGCATGTGAGCACCACAGACATTCCAACCGTCGCCGTGCCCTCCTGTCTGCGACAGGATCGCGATCGAGATCTGCATCCGCGGCCCTTCGATCAGGCCCTTCTCCTGCGCTTCCTTCACACCCAGATCGGACCCGCCCGCCTCACGAACTGTCGTCACACCCGTGGCGAGCGTGCGTCGCATGCGCTCCGCCGCGAGGTAGAAGCGCATCGAGAACGGCATCTCGGCATAGGTCGTCGGAGAGAAGTCTCCATCGACCATGAAGTGCACGTGGCAGTCGAACAGACCCGGTGTGACGAGATGACCCGAGAGATCGATCGATTCGTCGCCGTCCAGCCCCACACCGATGTCGACGATGCGACCTTCCTCCACCGCGATGTCGGCCACAGAGGCGTCTGCGCCGGTGCCGTCGAAGACCATTCCGTTCGCCCAGATCGTTCTGCCCATGGTCAAAGGGTCGCACACCTCGATGGACGGTCGCGCACGCGCCACCGACGATGCGACCCGGCCTGCCACATAGTCGCACTCGCGCGCTGGCCTCACCACGAAGCCACGCAGGTCTGATGCGGGCCGTTCCCGACGATCTGGTCTGCTCCATACGAGTACCGGATCACTGCAGCACCCCAGCCGACGTCGCCGCTGGAGTATGCCTCGACTTGCTCGGCGGTGGCTCGGAGTTCGCCACGGCCGCTGGCGGCTTGCTGTCGAAGCAAATCGAATCCCTCGACGCCCCCGAACCACTCCTCAGAAGTTCCGCTGATGAGTCGCAGCCCTGGGCCGCACATGACGTGACGCTCGAAGAACTCGGCATCAACGTTCGACAGCGCACGGAAGCAACCGATGATCAGCTCTCGCAACTCAGTCGATTCCTGCACGACAGTTCTCCTTCCCCGCTTCACGTAGATCGTCGCACAATCGCCGAGCGACGTCCCCGCTCCGAGCGTAGGATCTGTATGCGATGCGTTGTGACGCCGCTCGCGGAGCGGCATCCGGGGATGGCGCGCCTACTGTCGCCGGGATTGGGTATGTCACGAACCGTCTTTCATCAGCGCTTGGAGGTCACAGGGAGCATGTCGTTGTCGGGCGGCGTGCCGCAGGATCTGTACTGCGCAACGATGTCAATGCGTGGGGCGGGGCAGGCGCCGCGTGACCCTTGACTCGGCCAGGCGGAGGAACTGACATGGGGGAACGACAAGGCCGTTGACGAAGGGGGTTGCCATGCGGATCGGGTTCGGTGCGACGACCGGACAGTTCGTGCCTTTCGAGGCGCTTTGTAGCGACGTTCGCTTCGTCGAGGGATTGGGGTTCGACAATGCGTGGGTCGTTGATGACTTCGAGGTCCAGGGCGTCCCCGAACTCGCCATGCGCGAGGCATGGACGACGTTGGCCGGGCTCGCGACGCAAACCGATCGCATTCGCCTCGGAGCCATGGTCAGTGCGATGGGGATCCGAAGCCCCAGCATGCTGGCCAAGTCAGTCCTCGCGGTGGATGAAATGTCGGGCGGCCGCGTGGACCTGGCGGTTGGAGCCGGCTTCTCAGCAACGGACCACGCCGCGTACGGCGTGGACTTCCTTGATGCGTCGGGAAGACGCACACGACTGGCAGAGGGTGTCGAAGTCCTCGACCAGCTTCTGGGTGGAGACACGGTGAGCTATGACGGCGACTACGTGAAGATCACCAACGCACGAGTTGGACCCCTGTCGGTGCAGCGGCCACGACCGCCGATCTGGGTTGCGGCGCAGACTGCCGGGTCGATCGAGATCGCCGCTCGATTCGGTGACGTCCTCGTTTGCTTGGGGCCAACCGATGAGGGTGCCGATGCCGTGGGGGCCTTCCGAGCTCGGATGGAGGTTGCGAACCAGGCATGTGAGCGTGTTGGGCGAGACCCGGCGACGCTTCGTCGCTGCTACTTCGCCGGCTTCGCTGACGAACCGATCTTTCTGTCGAACGAAGCGACGGGTGAGTTCATTGATCGGTACATCGACGCCGGCGCCACTGACTTCACGTTCTACGTTGCCAACGAGTCGGCGCCACAGCTCCATGCCCTCGTTGACCGAGGGCGCATGGCAACGCGGGCCACGCTCGAAAGTGTGGCTTCAGAGGTGCTGCCGACCTTCCGGGATTGACGGGGCGAGCCCAAACGTCGACCCATCACGGCAACCAGTAACGGCCCAGGCCGGGCGCCCGATAGCACACCTGAGAGTCGGCCAAGCTCGTCACCCATTGCCGGGTCTGTGACGCGGCCGGAGTGGCTGCAGAGCGGAGAAGGGTCGCGCTGGCCAGCATCAGTGAGGAACACCTGAGCATCGATGGTTATCGAGCGCCGCACTCGGGCCGCGATGCGGCGCGAGTTCCTGCGGCGCCACCGAGTTACGGGGCGGGTGTTATCGAGTGCCCTCGACCGGCACTTCGGTGACGTGATTGGGCGTTGGTCCCCGCACGTTATGGGACGGTCAGCTGTGATCAGATTGTCGGGTATGTGCGGCCTCAGCGGGCGATCGTCGGCACGTTCTGATCGCATCGCTGATTCGGTCAACATCGAACGCGCCGCTCATGCGGTCCGACCGTGCTGGGTTCATCTTGGATTCTCCGTTCGTGTTGTCGGTGAGGGTGAGAACGTCAGGGCGGGCGTAGTGGCCGACGGGGTCGAAGGAGCGGCGTCCGGCGGCGATCCGATCCAGATCGAGCGTAGCTGTCACGGTCCCTTCCTGGGCGACGAGCGGGCCTTCGAGGATCTCGCCGCCGGGAGCGACGATGGTCGTGTTGCCGCGGGACAGGAAGCCGTCGGGGTCGTCATAGATTTCGGCTGCACGGGGAAGATCGGTCGGCACGTCGCTGTCACGGATACAGGCAGTGACGCCGACCACGAAGACACGTCCCTCCTTGGCGATGTGCCGCAGCGTGGGTACCCACTCGTCGCTGTTGTCCCAGGTCGGCGACAGCAAGCACGTCGATGCCCTTCTCGTAGAGGGCGGCGCGGGCGAGCGGCATGTAGTTCTCCCAACAGATGAGGGCGCCGACCTTCACGCCGCCGATGTCGACAACAGTGAGCATCGGTCCCTGGCCGTTCGACCAGACGGTTCGCTCGGCCGCGGTCGGGATGAGCTTGCGATGCAGCCCGGCGATCTCGCCGTGGTCGTCGATGTAGACCACCGAGTTGTAGAGGGTTCCCGACGTGGTGCGTTCGGTGATGCCGAGGGCAACCCACACCCCGGCTGCGTCGGCCGCCGCACGTGCCGTGTCGAGGTGTGGTCCGTCGATCTCGACGGCCTGATCCTGGAATCGTTCGTACCAGCCGCTGTCCTCGGTCACCGGCATCCGCCAGACGAAGTCGGGGTAGCCGGGGACGAAGGATTCCGGGAAATACGACGAGGTTCGCCCCGTCTGCGCCGGCCTTGGCGACGTGATCGGCGACGATGTCCAGCGTGGCGTCGCGGTCGAGGTAGGCGGGGGTCGCCTGTACGGCGGTGACTCGGAAGTCGCCTCTGGCGGTCATCGCGTCGCTCCAGCGATCTACGAGCTCGCACGGTCCGACGAATCCGTCAGCCGTGTTGTACTGGCTCAACGCTTGTTCGATCTCGGTCCAGACGTCGGCTTGTTCATCGCTGTCCAGCGAACCGAGCATCTGATGCAGCGCTCCAAACGATTCGCGTTCGAAGCGCACGCAGTCGGCCGCCGAGGGAAGCCGAACCGGAGCGTCGATGGTCTCAATGACGACGTCGTGGAAATCCTGCTTGCGTGAGATCGCTCTCGAGGACGGCGGGGTCGGCGAGGCTGAATGGACCGGGCTGGCCGACCGCGGGCGGCGGAAGCTTGGCGCGGTCACGAATGATCGAGACCGGCAGCGAGAAGAAGCCGTTAGTCGCCGCTGTCGAGTAGGTCACCGTCGCGAACCGTCCGCCGTCGCGCAGCGTGTGGTGGATTCCGCGGAGCGCCTCTTGGCGGTCCGGGAAGTAGATCAGGCCGACCCGCGAGATTGCCGCATCGAAGCTCTCGCCCGGGAGTTCACCAAGCGCCTCGCCATCGAGTTCCTTGGTCGTCAGGTTGGTGAGACCTGCCATGGTTGCGGCCCGTTGCGCGTGGTCAAGGATGGCGGGAGAGAGGTCGGTGGCGAGCACCGTGCCGGTGGGGCCCACCCGATGGCCCGCAGCGACGCTTTGGCCACCGGCGCCCGCAGCGACGTCGAGGACGTTGCTGCCGGTTGTGGCACCAGCCAGGTCGAGCATGCGCTCGGTCGCGTCGCCGAGCCACGACTCGAGCAGTGGCGCCCAGTCGTTCCATCCGCTGGCGTAGTCCTGCCATTGCTGGCGGGTGGAGGTCTTGTACTGAACTGAGTCGAATGTCATGTCTGTCGTCCTTCTCGGGTTGGGTGTGTCATCCTGAAGGCGCCAGATCAACGGCATTTACGCCAGAACCAATCTGGCGATTTCGACGAAACGCCAGAAGGGATGCGATGAGCGACGTGAGCGGAGGCGGCGTCGTGGGGCGCGCTGAGCCCCTGCAGCGTCTTGGCGAGGTGGTGGCGGCCGTCGGTCAACGGGCGTTCGTCGGCGGTGCTCGTGAGCGGTGAGGCGGGCATCGGCAAGACCTCGCTGATCAGGGCCGCCATTGACAGCGCGACTGCGGATTCGACGCCGGGGTCGGCCGTCGTGGGATGGGGTACGTGCTGGCATGGCGACGGGGCCCCGGGTTTCTGGCCGTGGATGCAGGCGTTCGACGAGGTCGCGAATGCGGTGGGTCGCGACGTCGCGTCTGCGGCTGCTGGGCACGATGCTGGCCTCTTGTCGCTCTTGATTCGCGAGCTCGGTGCACCCGAGTCAGTGGTGGGCGACCCAGACGGACACCGTCTCCTCCTCCTCGACGCGGCGGCCGGTTGGCTTCAGACTCTGGCCGCGGATCGGCACGTGGTGGTGGTTCTCGACGACCTCCAATGGGCAGATTCCTCGACGTTCGACCTGATCGACTACGTGATCGGAACGCCCCGGGCAGCGCGGCTGCTGGTGATCGGCGCGTTTCGCCATGACGAGCTCGACCAGGAACGACGCGCTCGACTTGCGACGATCGGCTCCCATGCCCGCCGCGTGCATCTGGACGGTCTCACGGTCGATGGTGTCGAAGAGTTGATTCGAGCAATCCCCGGCCCGCCGGCGTCGCGTTCACTCGCTGTCGACCTCCACCGGCGAACCGGCGGACATCCGCTCTTCGTGGGTGAACTCGCACGATTGCGTGCCGCCGGTGACCTTGCTGCGCTCCCGACGGTGGTGACTGGGGCTGTCATCAGACGTCTCGACGCCCTGTCGACGGAGAGTCAACGGTTGCTCGAAGTCGCGAGTGTGCTCGGCAATCGGCTGCTGCTCGACGTGTTGGGCGCGGTCACGGATACGTCTCCGGCGGCGGTATTGGGTCACCTCGCGCCGGCGGTCGATGCCGGACTGGTCAGAACTGCGCCGGGTGATGAGTTCTGGTTCACCCACGACATCTATCGCGAGACGCTCTACAGCGAACTCGACGCGGCCGATCGTTCCGGGCTTCACGCCGCCGTCGGCGCCGCCCTCGAGGTTCGCCGGGAACGCGGTGCTGAGGTGCCGCCAGGCGACGTGGCGCTCCACTACGTCCACGCGATCGCCACCGTTGAGCCGGCTCGGGCGATCCGTTGGGCCAGTGAGGCGGCCCAAGACGAACGCGGACGTCTGGCGTTCAGCGAGGCCGCCGGACACCTTCGCCGGGTGCGCCTCGCCGCCATCGACGGTGGATGGCGCATCGATCCCGATGTCATGACCCGGTTGCTGATGGACGAAGCTGACAACGAGGCCCGCTCGGGCGACCCCGATGCCGCCCGCGACCTGCTGGTCCAGGCGTCGAGGGCGGCGCCCGGTGCCGAGGCGCTCGCCGACGTGGCCTTGGCCGTGCAGCGACTCGGCGCCAAGTTTGCTGTGCCCCGCGACGAGATCATTGCGCAACTCGAAACAGCGCTGGCCGCCGTGACTGGTGTCAGCCTGACGAAGCAGGCGCAGCTCACGGCGGCGCTGGCTCGTGAACTCCAGCACTCGGTCGCGAAGGATCGCCACCGCGCCGGGCCACTCAGCGAAGAGGCGCTGACACTCGGTCGACAATCAGGCCACGACGAGACGATCGCCGCCTGCCTCCTCGCCCGCCACGACGCTCTGTGGGGCCCAGGAACCGGAACCGAGCGAGCCGAACTCGGTCGCGAGATTGCCGTTGTCGGCGCCGCGCTCGGTGACATCGACCGTCAGGCGGAGGGTCTGATTCTCGAGGCGAACGGCCTGTTGGAATCCGGCGACGCCCGGTTCCGTTCGGTGCTCGCCCAATGGCTCGACGTGCTCACAGCCAGGAACGAACCTCGAGATCGATACATGATCCAGACGCGGCGTGCCGCGCTGGCCCTGCTCGACGGCGACCTCGATCTCGCTGAGGCGCTCATGGACGAAGCCAGACGCATCGGAGAGCAGATCCACGAACCGGACACCGGCAACGTGCTGATGTCCCAGCGCGTCGCGCTCGCGTCGGCCCGCCGAGACCCCGACGAGCTGAGGACGCTCGCCACCGATGCCGTGCGCTGGTGGACCGGAGCACCAGTCCTGGCTCACGCCGTCGCAGCAGGCGCACTCGCCAAGGCCGGCGACCTCGAGGGTGCCGAAAGCGAGGTGGCGAAGGTGAATGCATCGGGCGGCTGGCAGAGCGAGGGTTCATACCTCAGGTCGGTCTTGGTGGGCCATCTTGCCGAGGCAAGCGTCGCTCTCGGAGAACCGCGAATTGTGCGTTCATCTTCTCGCCGACATCGAGGACATCTCGGATGCGTGCGGCGTGAACGGAGCGGTCGTGGCCTTCGCAGGACCATTCGCCCACAGCGCGGGCATCCTGGCATCCGCACTCGGTGATCAAGAGACTGCGAGATCGATGCTCCACCAATCGATCGAGACATCTCGCCGCCTCGGCGCGGCTCGTCTGGGTGCGCCAGGGAGAAGCTGCACTGCGGGCCATCGAGGAGCGATCAGCCGCGTCCACACCGGATGGCGCCGACGACTCCGAACCCGAGACCGCATCGCTCACTCGCCAGGGAGCCGTCTGGACGATCTCGTGGCACCACGAGACGGGAACGCTGCCGCACCTGAAGGGCTTGGCCGACATCGCGACCCTCATCAGCCGTCGCGACCAGGAGGTTTCCGCTCTGGAACTCGCCGGTGGACCTGCAGTGTCCGGCGTCGCGACCGACGCGATGGCCGATCGGCAGTCGCTCGATACCTATCGGCGGAGGCTCGACGATCTCGATGCGGAGATCGACGTCGCCGACCGCGATGCCGACCTCGGAAGGACCGAACTACTCGACGCCGAACGCCAGCAACTTCTCGCCGAGCTGCGACGGGTCACCGGCCTCGGCGGCCGGATTCGATCGAACCCCAACGATCCAGCGGAGCGAGCGCGCAAGGCCGTGAGCGGTCGCATCCGCGACGCAATCGGGCGACTCGCTGAGATCACGCCAGGTCTCGCGGCCCACTTGGATCGTTCGATCCGTACCGGGCTGCGGTGCTCGTACTCACCCTTGAGTCACGAGAAGCAGATGCAATGGAAGATCGAGATGTGAGGCAGCGGACATGCGGGCCCCGATTTCATCCGCCACCGTGTTCACGAAACCCACTGGACAGTCACCGAAGCTGCAGCCGCGCTCCACGTTCGGCTTCCGGCGCACTGTGTGAGGTTGGCCCGGTCTGACGGACACCTACCTTGAGGGCGTGAGCCCGGAGTGGAGTGTCCATGTCAAACACCAGTGAGCGTCGCAACCGGCAAGACTCTGTTGATGTCGACGCGCCCAGACCGCACCGTTTCCGATCTCGAACGGTCAGTGCGGGCGATCGCAACCGAAGAGGCGCTGTCGGGTGTCGTCCGCCTCGACCTCGACGGCGAGATCGCCGCCGAGGTGGCATTCGGACACTCGCACCGCAGCCTCGGCATCGAGATGACGACCAACGCGCAACTGTCGATCGCCAGCGGCAACAAGGCATTCACCGCGTTGGTGGTGATGAGCCTCGTCGAACAAGGCGACCTCGCCCTCGGCACGCCCGTGCGCTCGATACTCGGTGACGACCTCCCGCTCGTCGATGATCGCGTCACCATCGAGCACCTCCTGACACACCGGTCCGGCATCGGCGACTACCTCGACGAGGACGCATCCGAGGATCCGAATGCCTACCTGATGCCCGTCCCCGTCCATGAACTGGTCACCACCGACGACTACATCCCCATCCTGGACGGGCATCCAGCCAAGTTCGCACCGGGCGAGCGGTTCGCATACTGCAACAGCAGCTACGTGATCCTCGCTTTGATCACCGAACGCGTCTCCGGACGGTCCTTCCACGACCTGGTCGACGAACGAGTCTGCGCGCCGGCCGGCATGACCGATACTGCGTTTCTGCGCTCCGACGCGTTACCTGGCCGAGCAGCGCTCGGCTATCTCCACGACGACGGATTGACGACGAACGTGTTCCACCTCCCGGTCCGCGGCAGCGGCGACGGCGGCATCTACACCACTGCTGCCGACATCCACGCCTTCTGGGAAGCGCTCATGGCAGGACGGATCGTCTCCCACGAAACGGTCACCGAGATGACACACCCACGCGGCGACGCAAGAGACGGGCTGCGCTACGGACTCGGGTTCTGGCTCAGACCGGACGACGCAGTGTCCATCCACGGATTCGACACCGGTGTCGGGTTCGTTTCCGTCCACGATCCGAGCCGGCAACTCACGTTGAGCGTGATGTCCAACAAGAGTCGAGGCGCGTGGCCGTGCAGTCAGCGCATCTTGCAGATCGTGACCGGCGACTGACGGCGCTCAGCTCGGAGGCCTCGGCCCGCCTTGGGTTCGTCGGCTCGGATCGGACTATCCGCTGTTCTGGTCGTTGGCCCACGCAACCAAGTCCCAAAAGATGTTCATTCGGTCCCCATGGGTGAAGAACATCGCGATGGTCCTCTGTTTGCCGGGATCGTAGAACGCCATGGTGCCGTAGGAGCCCCCGTCGCCTCCGAATCCGTAGAGGCGTTCATCTGGGAACGCGTCATCTGAGATTTGGCCTATGCCGAGTCCGTATCCTTCTTCGAAGAGCTCACCATTCATCTGGAGCATGGCAGCGAGGGTGTCGGCTTCGAGGATGTCTCCGTTGAACAGCCCTCTATAGAACGCATCGATATCGGCGAGCGTTGTGATCGCCGCACCATCGGTTCCGATTGTTGGACCGGGTTCGCCGCAGTCGACTTCCCAGCCGATGATGCCGTTGCTCGGAAGGCTGCTCTGGAACCAGGCTCTTGGCCCAGTTTGCGACTCGTACCAGTAGGTGCTGCTCATGCCGAGCGGGGTGAACACCTTGTCGCGGATGTAGTCACCGGCGTCCTGGCCGGTGACTGATCCGATCGCCAGTCCGAGCAGCACATAATTGCTGTTTGAGTAGTCAGTGGCATCAGAAGGCTCCGTTGGCAAGCCGGCCAGTTCAATGACCTCCGCGACTCTTGTCTCGTCGGAACACCGAACGGGCCTGACGTCCGGGATGTTGCTCCGGTGCTGGAGAACGTGACGGACGGTTATCTGGTCTGATACCGGGAAGTCCACATAGTCCGCGATCGGACCGTCGAGGTCGATTGAACCATCGTCGACGAGCTGAAGAACCGCCGCGGCGGTGAACACCTTTGCCAGACTCGCCGTAGGCCAGGGCCGTGCGGCATCGACCGCAGCCCCGGCTCCGTCCTCGCCGACTCCAGCGACATGCGGTGTCTCATCTTCGAATACACCCACGATCACCGCGCCCACACCGCCCGCATACTGGTGTCCTACCAGCTCGTCCAGCGATCCAAAAACTGGGCGCGCCACGGCCGCTAGAAGAAGCAGGCGCCACAGTCGTAGAAGAAACAGACGTCGACGAAACGGCAGTTTCGGGCGGCTCCGTCGTCGCTGGTTCGTCGCTCGAATCAGCGACGACCGTCAGTGGGGCGGCTGTCGGTGTGCTCTCTGACGCAGTGTCGTCATTGTCGCTACTGCACGCCGTTGCGGCCAGGAGGCAGACCGCCGAGATCGCTCCGCCTGCTCGTGTTGCCCTCTTCTGCAAGGTTTGCGATCTCATGCGGTGGCGATCAGGTAGCGGAAGGCGTTGCGGTGTACGGAGGTGCCGTCTGGCTGGACGCTGGACTCCAGCGAGGCGCGGATCGAGTCGGCGGTCGCCTGGCGTCCGCTGTGCTCGATCGCTCGGCGGGCCGGCCCGGCGGAGAGGTGGGCGCGGACGGCGTCGTCGAGGCTGGCGAACGTGAAGTTCAGCGCAACTTCGTCAGCACGTTGGGGTTCCAGGCCGGCCTGCTCGACGAGCGCTTCGAGGCTGCCGGGCGCGCTGAGAGCGAAGGGTCCACCGGAGCCCGGCGGCGGTGGTGGCAGCAGGCCGCCGATCGCAGCGAGTACGACTCGGGTCTCGCAGCGCTCGGCCTCGGCCCATGTCGCCAACGCGACCGGGGCACCGGTGGCGGCCACGCGGCGCAGCTCACCCAGCGCGGCGACCGGGTCGGCTGCATACTGAACCGAGTTGAACGCGGTCACCGCATCAAACCGATCGTCGTCCCAGGGCAACTCCTCGAGGTCGCCCTCGTGGAGATCGGCATCCGGATTCCGTTCGCGGGCAATAGACAGCATGCCCGCTGCGGCGTCGATCCCGGCGACCTCGGCGCCGCGTTCGGCCGCGATCTGCATCGCCAGCCCGGACCCGCAGCCGGCGTCCAGCAGCCTGGTGGCGCCTCCGGTGCCGAGCTCGTCGTGTACCTGCTCGAAGAGCGGGCGGGTGATCGGCTCGAATGTTTCGGACCACAACCGAGACTCGACGCCCCACAGAGCGCCCTGAACTTGTGATGAACCCATTTCGTTGCTCCTCGTTCCTCGTCGCACGGTCGTGTTCCGTTTCTCATCCACCCAACGGCGATTCGCAGAGTGGTGACCCTCACCATGCGCGCACGGACCTTGCCCCTCGCTTGCCCGGTCCGGAACTCCGGGCAACGCGAGGTGCCCGGTGTGGCAAGGTGGCGTGTGGGGACTCTGCTCGTGCGCGTTCAGCTGCTCGGACCCGTTCGGGCCTGGCGCTGCGGAGATGAGGTGGTGGTCCGCGGGGTCACGGGCCGGTCGGTGCTCGCCCGATTGGCGCTCGACCGTGGCGCGACCGTCACGATCGACGAGCTCATGGATGGGGTCTGGGGCGATCATCCACCGACGAAGCCAGCGGCGAACCTACACACTGCAGTGAGCCGGCTTCGCAATGCACTTGGCGCCGAGGTGATCGAGACCTCAGCGGGTGGCTACGCGATGTCCCACGCGGCCGTCGTCGACGTGGCCGAGTTGCAGGAGGTACTGAGCGGCCTCGACGGCGTCCACCCGGCCGACGCGCAGCGGCTCGAGGCGTGCATCGCCCGCTTCGGTGGGACACCGATCGAGGACGTCGCGACCACGTGGGTGTTCGAGCCGTACCGTGTGATGCTGCAGGAGCTGCAGCTCGCTGCATACGACCATCGAGACGCATCGGTGATCGAGGCCGGCCAGGCCGAGTCGGCGATCCCGGACCTCTGGCGGCGAGCCGGCTCGGAGCCGTTGCGCGAGCAGACACAGCTGCTCCTCGCGGACGCGCTGTCCCGTGTCGGCCGAGCGACCGAGGCGTTGCGCGTGCTCAATGGGTTCCGCACCTCGCTGGCCGAGCAATCCGGGCTCTCTCCGTCGAGCGAGCTGGACGCTCTCGTGCAACGGATCCTGCAGGATGACGCAGCGAGCACCGGGTCGGAGACGGCAGACGGGACCGACCGCGACGAGCGGGATCGCGAGCACCACGACTCCCTGCACAACCTGCCATCGCCTTCGTCACGACTCATCGGGCGCGGCACAGAGATCGAACGCGTCGTCCGGTTGGTAGGCGACCATCGGCTCGTCACCCTCACCGGCGTCGGCGGATGCGGCAAGACCCGCCTGGCGATCGCGGCAGCATCGACCATGAGCGAAACGTTCCGCGACGGGATCGTCTTCGTCGACCTGCTGCCCGTGTCACCGACCCGAGTCGCCGACGCAATCGTCGACGCCGGCGGATTCCAGATCGCCGAAGCGAACGAGTCGACGCGCGTCGAGGCCGTCGCCCGATTCGTCGCCCGTAGCGATCTGCTCGTGGTGCTCGACAACTGCGAGCACGTCATCGAGGCCGTCGCGGACCTCGTCCACTGCATCATCAACAGTGGTACCGGCGCCCGTGTCCTGGCCACGTCACGCGCTGCGCTGCTGGTCGACGACGAACGGGTCTTCCGCGTGCCCGGCCTCGGCCGGAGCGGACCGAACGACGACGCCACGGAATTGCTCGCGGACCGTGCGAGGGCGCTCGACGACCGGTTCACGCTCGACGACGAAGACCGAGCGATCGCACGCGAAATGTGCCGCCGACTCGACGGCCTCCCGCTCGCCATCGAGCTGGCCGCAGCCCAGCTCGCGCACCTCGGCATCGCCGACCTCGCCGCCCGGCTCGATCATCGCCTCGCCCTCCTGGTCGGCGGTCGCAGCTGGGACGGTCGCTCGCCCACACTGCAGTCGATCATGGAATGGTCCTGGGAACTGCTCAGCCCTGTCGAGCAGGACCTCCTCGCCGCGCTCTCGGTGTTCCCCGGCTCGTTCGGGCTCGACGCCATCGAAACTGTCTGCTCATCGATGCTGTCCGAGCACCCAACTGGGCTGCTTCGACGGCTCGTGAACGCGTCCCTGGTCGAGGTGGACCGCAGCGACCACTGCGTGCGGTACCGACTCCTGGAGACCGTCCGGATGTTCGCCGCCCAACAACTCGCCACGTCCGGCACCACCGACGAAGCTCGATGCCATCACCGCGACTGGCTCGTCGACTTGGCCGCGACCGCGTCGTTTGGCAAGCACGCCCTCTCGTCGAGCTGGATCACGGCGTATGCCGAGGTGCTCGATGACGTCTTCTCCGCCATCGAATGGTCGATGACCTGCCACGACTGGGAAGACGCGGCGCAACTGCTTGCCGCCGGTGCCGGCACCTGGCACAGCGGAACGCGGTGCGTCCACGCGATCGAGCTCACCAGGAAGGTGCTCGAACGGGACGTGAAGCCCCAGACACGGGCACGGCTCCTGCTCGCCGCGTCCGAAGCAGCACTGGCGGCCGGGATGCTCGATGCGAGGGTCACGTGGGGGAACGAGGCACTCGCAGCGGCCCGCCAGCTCGACGATCGGGAGGTCGCGGCGCTCTCGGCCACCTGGTGCGGGATCCCACTCCTGGTCCCCGAGTTCGAGCGCGGCCTGCAGCTGATCCTGGAAGGTGACGCCGCGGCCGACACCGAACTCGTCAAGAGCTGGACCTCCCACTTCGTCATCTTCGCCGAGCACCTCCCCCACCTCGGGGAGCCGATGGCGCTCGAGATGATGTCCACCTGGCCACCGGACTCGATTGCCAGAGGCGGCACCCATGAGGTCGCCGCCATCAACGACGCGTTCGGCGGACGACGGAACGATGCGTTACGGCACATCCAATGGATCCGCGACCACGGACCTCACGCCAGTCCGATGCGGAACATCCTGGACGGTCTCGTGGTGACCGTCGAGGCACTGGCCGGCGATCCCGAGCACGCGATCGCCATCGCACCCGCCGCGCGACAGCGGCTACATCGCACCATGGAGTCGGTGTGGCGAGCCGAGCTCCTCCTGGCAATCGCCATCGCCAGGTTCCGCCTCGGCGACATCGATCGACCACTCCTGTACCTCGAGCACCTGCAGACCGCTGCGATGAACCACCCGGTGATCTACGAGATCCGGCGGCGTGTCGCGCGAGACGCCCGCGCAGCGATCGGTGACCGCGTTCGCGTCGCCGAGATCCGGCTCGCTGCGGCCGAACTCGACCTCAACCGTGCCCTGGACCAGGAGCTCGGCACCCTCGCCTGACCGGCCCACGCATATCCACA
This sequence comes from Ilumatobacteraceae bacterium, assembly GCA_963793335.1. Classification (GTDB taxonomy): domain Bacteria; phylum Actinomycetota; class Acidimicrobiia; order Acidimicrobiales; family Ilumatobacteraceae; genus Sva-07. Next base: position 25,091 of record CAWBZS010000001.1, read on the forward strand.
GCCATCTCGCCGACCTCTCACCCGCCCGTGATCGGCCACTTCCGGTCGGCCGACCGCAGCGTCAGACCCACGCGGTAATCACGGTCTGACCCGACCGCGAGCGTCCGGTTGAGGAACCTCCACAGAGACTGCTCTCGTCGAGGATCGACACCCGTAGACGCGTCGAGACGGTCGAGATAGGGGGGCGCCCTCAACGGCACTTCGATGACAGCGGTCAAGCACCGTGCGGTGAGCGTTATGGGATGATCTCGCATGATCAGAATGCCGGATAGCGGGCGGGTCCGGCTCCCTGCCGTAGAACATTCTGATCGGCCGTGAGGGGTGAGCGAGCCGGATCCAAGCGAGAAGCGTGACTCGTCAGGATCGGTGACCAACGCGCAACTGGCTGGTGCCAACGATGTGAGTTTGATCGCGGCACCAAGGGGAGGGAGACCGGGTCGTCGCCCGTATACGTTGTCGCGTCATGGTAGGAAACGTGCCTGCGGGATACCACACGATCACTCCGTACTTCACGGTGACAGATGCGGACCGATTGATCGCTTTCATGTTGGGCGCGTTCGAAGGGCGAGTCTTGATCGAGGACCGTACCGAGAACGGCCGGGTGCGGCATGTGAGGGTCCGAATTGGCGACTCGATCGTGATATGAAACTGACGGAGGTTGTTGACACCTGAGTCCTTCCCACGACAAGGAACCAGATGACCGCACAACAACTCATCCGGCAGGCCAAGCGACGACTCGCGATCCTGCAGCACGCCGAAGAGGTGACCGGCAACGTCGCTCGGACCTGCCGTTACTACGGGATCAGCTTCACAAGCGTTAGTACACGCGTCAGGTCCTGCTGAGACCTGCATGCGTCCGTCGTCGTGGTACACGATGGCGAGGTTCAGTTCGCTGTAGACAACCTTGCGGTCCTCAGGCTCGGCGTTGGCCAGGAAGCGTCCGTACTCGTCTGGGTAAGTGCCTGCGTCACGGCTGCGACTGCTGGAGCCGGTTAGGATGGGCCGGAGTAACGCTGAGCCCGCTTTGCCGAATACTGCTGGTGGTAGTCCTCGGCGTAGTAGAAGTCCTCGAGCATGGCGATTTGGGTGCCGATCCGTCGATTACCTGACATCTGATCATCGAGGGCGACGCGGTGTTCTAACGCCGACTTCAACTGCTCGTCGGTGCTCGCGAGGATGATGGACCTGTACTGATCGGTACGGCCATCACGATTCGCGAACGGGTCATCGCCGCTTCCGCCCTCGCGGCTGGCAGCGCCCTCAACCGTCGGCTGGTGCCCCGACCAGAATTCGTTCAGGATTGCTTCGGTCGAGATGATCTTGGGGTCATAGACGACCTGTACAACCTCAACATGACCTGTGGATCCACCACAGGTCTCCTCGTACGTCGGATGTTCTGTTGTGCCACCGGCGTAGCCGACTGCGGTGCTGTACACACCGGGTAGAGACCAGAACCTGGCCTCGGGACCCCAGAATCAACCCCTGCCCAAAACGATGGTCAGCAGACCCTCGGGCCAGGGGCCCTTGAGTGGATTGCCGTTCACATAGTGGCGCTCAGCGACGGAAAGTGGCTCGCGGCGGCTGCCGGTGCTGGAGGTTGAGGAGGCGATCTTCATAACAGTCCAGACAATCGAATGGCCACTTCGTTACACCGCCGTGGCGACAAGTTCCTATGGCCCCGAGCATCGCCTCCATCGCGGCGACGAAGCCGACCGTGACGTCGCTCACATCAACGCCGAACTCGGCGGCTCGGTGGGCGAGGTGGGCCACACGCGCCGACTTTCAGAGCGTCTTGGTGGGCGTGCATCCGTCGTTGACGCAGGTGCCCCCGAGGGCGCGTTGCTCGATCAGGGCGACACGATCGCCGTGTTGCGCCCGAGTGACTGCGAGGGTGGGCCCGGCTTGACCGGCCCCGAGCACGATCAGGTCGTAGGTGTCGTTCATGTCGTTCGTTCCCTCCGGTAAGTCATCGGGTGCCCATGTGGCGCTGTCAGTAGACGTCGTCGATGACCTGTGAGATGCCATTGACCTCGAACGCGTCGCCTGCCGACTTTCCCAACAGTGCCGCCGTGATCGGCGCGTCGCAGGAGATTCCCATGAACGTCTGCCCTTGGCATTCGAACTCCTGGGTGAGTGCCGCGATCACGAAGTTCTGACCGTTCCAGAGCACGACCGCACCCGGCCCCACGACATCCACCGTGCCGAAGTCCAGCGCCTCGATCTGTTCGATCGCTCGCTCGTGGTTGTGGATCGGCGCGTCGAATGCCTCGGCATAGCGACCGCTCTGCACCGCTTGCGACAGGTCCTGGCTGTCGAGCGATTCGGTGCGGTCGAGGCGAGCGTTCTCGAGGTACGTCGAGTAGGCCTCGCGTGACGCTTGCAGTTGGTCGGCTTCGAGGCCGAGCATGGTGGTTTTGAGGACATCTTTGGCAACGCGCATCACAGCGTCCTGGGGCTGCTTGAGAAATTGCGATCTGGCATGGCGGTGTGCTCCTTGTTCGTTGTGACGTGCACGCGTGCACTGCAGAACCAGTCGTCGGTTCTGCAGTGCACAGACAATCGGGTCGCCAGACCGTTACGCCCTCACACACCTCATTGCATCGTGAGCACGCGGCCGTACCCGTGGCGAGTCTCGAGATCACTGGCGCCCTTGTTCCCGGCCCAGGCCGTGCGACCGTTGACGAGCACGGCCTTGACCGTGTCGTCGTTGCGGCGCACGAGCCGTTGCACGCCGGTGAAGCTCGGCATCGGCTCCTCGTGGATCTCCTCGACGGTGTCGTCGAGACGATGAGGGTCGATGACGACGAGTTCGCCCGCTTTCCGACGCCGATGCGAGCGGCGTCGACGCGGTGGAAGTCGGCGATGTCGGCGGTCACCTTGTGCACCGCTTCACCGACGGTCATGAACGGCTTCCTTGCACTCTCGGCGTCGCGCACGCGCTTGAGGAGTCGCAGTTGGAAGTTGTAGAACGCCATGTTCCGCAGGTGGGCGCCGGCATCGGAGAAGCCCATCATCGCTGCGGGGTGCTCGATGATCCAGTCGACACGATCGTGGTCGAGCGTGCGCTGGCCGACGAACGGATCTCGCTGGGTCATGTCGCGTCGATCGCCGGCCTCAGCGAGCACGGCGCCTTGACGGAGCGTGTCGCCGATGGTTCGGCGCGCCGCCTTCGGTGTATCGATCGGCGCTGATCTGAGCGCGTCATCGCGCAGCGATGCCGGCTCGCGAGCGGGACGTGGTTTGGTTCGAGCGCCGACCGCTACGGGTTGGCGTCTCACCCCGGACCGGCTCGTAGCCGGAGCTGGGAGACCAAGCTGTCGAAGTCGGCGGGCATGACGTCGAGTTGGTGATCGTTGGTGGCGTTGGTGAGCTGGATCGTCATCCGGATCTGATCGACGAAAATCGTGCAGCCCTCGCAGCCGTCGAGATGCTCCTGGAACGCAACGAGGTCCGTGCGATCGAGGGCATCGTCGAGGTAGTCGGTGACGAGTTCGACGGCATCCGCGCAACGAATGCTGAAGCCGCTCGTTGATGGTGCGTGTTGGTCAGACATCGGTGAAGTGCTCCTCGAGAAGGGTTCGTAGAGCGGTGCGCCCTCGGTGAAGGAGCACTCGTTGATTGACTGATGAGATACCGAGAGCGTTACAGACCTCGTCGGAGGTCCAGCCCTCGACGTCGCGGAGCGTGACCACTTCTTGTTGGGCTGGCGGAAGCTGTTTGATGGCGTCGCCGATCGCAGTGAGTGTCTCTCGGGATTCCAGTTGGGCCCCAGGGAGGCGCTGCCATTCGGGTGGAGGTGTTGTCCAGTGGCCGGGGGCGCCTTGGGCCATGAGCCGGTCGGGGTCGACCGATTGATGGTTGCCGTCGCTGGTGTGGCCCATCGCGGCGAACGGGACAATCTTGGCTTCGCGTGGGGCGAGCGTACGGACCTTGTTGAGCATGATTCGGTAGATCCAGGTCTTGAGCGACGAACGGTGTTCAAACGTGTCGATGGATCCGATGACGGCGGCCCAGGTTTCCTGCACGACTTCCTCGGCGAGCGCCTGGGTGACGTAGGTGCGGGCGAGCCGCGTCAGACCTGGATTCAGTTCGGTGACGATTGCTCGGAACGCTGCTTCATCGCCAGCGCGGAGCGCGTCGACGATGTCGGAGTCGCTTGTCACAGTCGGATTGTACGTGGGTGTGTAACACGAGCAGGAGTTGATGGTCTGAGTACACGTCCCCACCAACGACCCGCCTCCCCCCGGGCCGGTCCGGTGGGGGCGTCGTCGTCCGAAATCGATCGAAGATCGAGTAGTTGAATGGAGATCCACTGTGAACCGTCGTCTTCCCGCTCCACCACCGCCCGCCGAGCGGTGCCTGCCCGGCCGCAGCGAACCGCTCGACATCCCGGCCGCCCACCACGTGAATGGCAACCCGCTCGTCGGTCCGTGGCCCGACGGCCTCGACACGCTCGTGGTCGCGATGGGTTGCTTCTGGGGCGCCGAGCGTCTCTTCTGGGAGACCCCGGGCGTGTACAGCACCGCGGTTGGCTACGCCGGCGGTACCACACCGAACCCGACCTACGAGGAGACGTGCACGTCGATGACCGGGCACACCGAGGCCGTGCTGGTCGTCTTCGACCCGAACGTCGTCGGCGTCGAACAGTTGCTGGCGGTGTTCTGGGAGAACCACGACCCGACCCAGTTCATGGGTCAGGGCAACGACATCGGCAGCCAGTACCGGTCGGCGGTGTACACCAACTCCACTGAGCAGGCCGATGTCGTCGACGCGAGCCGCGACGCCTACCAGAAGCAGCTGTCAGCCGCGGGGTTCGGTGAGATCACCACCGAGATCGCCCCGGCCGGCGAGTTCTTCTACGCCGAGGGCTACCACCAGCAGTACTTGGCCAAGAACCCTGGCGGCTACTGCAACCACGGCTTCTGTCAGGTCGCCTACGCCTGACGAGAGCGCCGCACACACAAGGAAAGGGGAACCACGCAATGCATGACCAGTACGGAATTGTCGGGCACACCGCGCCGGAGTTCCGGTTCGACCACTGGCTGGACAACATCGACGGCGATCTGAAGATCGCCGACATCGACGAGCCGGTGATCTTTCTCTACAACTTTCAATCGTGGTGCCCTGGCTGTCACAGCCACGGGTTCCCGACGCTCAAGGCCGTTCGAGCTGCGCTCGATGCCGGCGGGTTTGCCGGCAGAGTGAAGTTCGTCGCAGTCCAGACCGTGTTCGAAGGTCACGACACCAACACCGCCGAGGCAGCACGCGAGTCACTTGGCCAGCACGGGCTCGGCGACCTCGCGTTGGGCCACGATTCGGGCCATCCGCCGACGATCATGGCGGACTACCGGACCGGTGGGACACCGTGGACCGTCGTGATCGGACCCCGGCCAGATCGGACCGTGCTCTTCAACGGGTTCCAACTCGACGCAACTGCCGCGGTCGAACTCATCGAAGCCGTGCTCGTCGATGAGCAGACGCCGACACAAACCGACACCTCACACACCGAACCCGAAGAAGGGAACACCGAAATGACCAAGCCAGTGATCGACAAGAGCGCGCTGCGCAAGCGCTTGACGAAGGAACAGTACGAGGTCACCCAGAACGGTGGCACCGAGCGGCCGTTCACCGGCATCTATCACGACACCAAGACCGACGGCGCGTATCGCTGTGTCGTGTGCGACGAGGTGCTGTTCGACAGTGCGTCGAAGTTCGAATCCGGGACCGGTTGGCCGTCGTTCAGCGCCGAATCCGAGGAGGGCAAGGTCCGTCGCATCATCGACCCCAGCCACGCCATGACCCGCACCGAGGCTCGCTGCAACAACTGCGACGCGCACCTCGGTCACGTGTTCCCCGACGGCCCCGGCCCGGGCGGCGAACGGTACTGCATGAACTCCGCATCGCTGCGCCTCGAGCCGGCCGACACCACCCAATGAACAGCCCCCGGCCCGTCAGTAACCAACTGGCGGGCCGGGAGTGACATCGTGAAGCGCAGCCGTGGGCTGCAGAACGGAGAGTGAGTGATGGCAACGAGAGGATTCCAGGGTCGGGGGCGGTCGACCGACGGCCGGGTTCCACCCGGGCAGTTCGTGACCGATGATTTTCCGGTCTTGACGGCTGGCCCGACCGAGTTTGTCGAGACCGCTGACTGGTCCTTGACCGTGACTGACGGAATGGTCACTTCGACGTTCGACTGGGAGGGCCTGCACGAGCTCCCGATGGAGACGATCACGACCGACATCCATTGCGTCACGCACTGGTCGAAGTTCGACACGACATGGCGCGGTGTCCCGATCGAGGCACTGTTCGACGCCGCCGGTGTCGGTGACTTCGATTATGCGTTGGTGTCGAGCTACGGCGGATACACCACCAATCTTCCGGTGACTGACCTCGTCGACCGGGACGCGATGGTCGCGGTCGAGTTCGACGGTGCCCCGCTCGAAGCCGAACACGGCGGCCCTGTACGTCTGCTGGTCCCGCACCTGTATCTGTGGAAGAGCGCCAAGTGGCTGTCGGAGATCCGACTTGGAGACGACGAGGATCAGGGCTTCTGGGAAGCAGCGGGCTACCACAACTACGGCGACCCATGGTCAGAACAGCGCTACACCAGTGACTGAAACGACAACCATCGACCGGACTCCGATTCGTCGGCGGCTGGCATGGCGCGAAGCCATCGTCGTCGGCTCAGTTGCCGAGTCGACGACAGCCCGGACTCTCGTCCTGGGAATCGACGGGTGGACGTCCCATCGCGCCGGCCAACATCTGGATGTGCGCTTGACCGCACCGGACGGGTACCAGGCGACACGCAGCTACTCGCTGTCGTCGGGTCCCGGTGAGGCACCGCAGATCACGGTCGAGCGGGTGGAGGACGGAGAGGTGTCACCGTTCCTTGTCGACGAGATCGCCATCGGCGAGTCGATCGAGGTGCGTGGCCCGATCGGCGGCTACTTCGTATGGGAACCCTCCGAGGCGCCGGTCGTGTTGATCGGTGGCGGCTCAGGGCTCGCACCGCTGCGCGCGATCTGGCGGGCCGCGGCCAAGCATCAACACCCGGTCGTGATCGCCGCGTCCGCACGCAACGCCGACCGGCTCATCTACCGCGATGAACTGGACGCGCTCGACGCAACGGTCCATCTCACTCGTGATGCGACGATGGGATACCGGGCAGGGCGCATCGATCGGGCCGACCTCGACGCCCTCCTCGCGCAGGCAACGTCCAGCGCCCTGCAAACATCAACTGATGCCGTTGTGTTTGTTTGCGGGCCGACCGGCTTCGTCGAACACATCGCCACCGTCCTTCGCGACGCTGGCGTGCACAACGAGGCGATGCGATTGGAGCGATTCGGATGACCACCACAGGACCACTCGCGACGGAACCGGACATGACTCACGTCGACGGCAACGCAGTGATCGGAGCGCTGTCGATCGCGTTGGGCGTCGACATGGGTGATGCGGGCGCTGTCTGCGACAACTGCGGGCTACGCCACGCCATCGCGGAATGTCATGTGTATCTGCGTTGCCCCGGAATCGTGATGCGCTGTCCGCACTGCGCGGCGGTCGAGATCGTCCTGGTCGAGATCGCACACCGATTCCAGGTCACCATGAACGGTGTCGCCGCACTCAACCTGACGAGCAACCGATGACCGAATTGTTGATCATCGCAGCGGTCACGTTCAGCTACGCGCTCGTGTCGGAGCGTCTGTCGATGTCACCGGTGACTGCTCCGATGGTCTTCACGACCGTGGGCGTCATCGTCGGCACCGGCGGTTTCGGCTGGTTCGACCTCGAGTTGGACGGCGAGGCCACGTCGATCCTGGTCGAGGCGACTTTGGTGCTGGTGCTCTTCACTGATGCCATCCGCATCGATCTCGGGGTGCTGCGCCACCAGGCTGCGCTCCCGGGACGCATGCTCGGCGTCGGACTTCCATTGACGATCGTCGCCGGCACCGCGTTGGCCGTCGTGGTCGTACCGGGGCTCAGTGTGATCGAGGCAGCACTGCTCGCTGCCGTGCTCGCGCCGACCGACGCTGCGCTGGGACAGGCTGTGGTCAGTGACCGGCGACTCCCGGTCAGGATCCGCCAGACGATCAACGTCGAAAGCGGATTGAACGACGGGATTGCTGTGCCGGTCGTGACCGTGCTGCTCGCTGCGGCCGCCGCCGAAGCCGCAGGTGGCGCAACTGACTGGGTCGGCCTCGCCGCCCGCCAGGTCGGATTCGGGGTCCTCGCCGGTGTGGTGGCCGGCGCGGTCGGCGGACGACTCTTGGACCATCGAGCCAGCGGCGGCCACGTGGAGGGCGTGTACCGCCAACTCGCGACGATCGCGATCGCCGTCGCCGCGTTCGCTCTGGCGGGCGTGTTGGATGGCAACGGGTTCATCGCAGCGTTCGTGGCCGGGTTGTCGTTCGGGCGGATCGCCCGCCAACAATGCACCGGAATCCAAGACTTCACCGAGGACGAAGGCGAGCTGCTGTCGGCAATCACGTTCGTACTGTTCGGCGCAGTGCTCGTCGGGCCAGTACTTGACGACCTCACGTGGCAGATCGCCCTATACGTCGTGCTGTCGCTCACCGTCATCCGCATCGTCCCCGTCGTGCTGTCTTTGACGGCGTCGGGGACTTTCTTCGAAACCCGATTGTTCCTCGGCTGGTTCGGACCACGCGGCCTCGCGTCAATTCTGTTCGCGCTGCTCGTGGTCGAGGAACTCGACTCCGACGTGGGCGACACGATCTTCACCGTCGCGGCGTGGACCGTGCTCGTGAGCATTTTCGCCCACGGACTCACCGCACGAGCCTGGGTGGGTCACCTCGCCCGCCGGCTCGATGCTGAGACCGAGCCGATGCCGGAGATGGAAGAGGTCGAAGAGCTCCCGACCCGCTCGGGAATGGCCTGAGCATCTCCGATGAATGAACATCACACCGATTTCATCCGACAACGAATCTCCGAGGACATCGCCGCTGGGCGGCTCGATGGTCGAGTTGTTCGGACTCGGTTCCCTCCCGAACCGAATGGGTACTTGCACATCGGACACGCCAAGTCGATCGTCTTGAACTTCGAGCTAGCCGACGAGTTCGGTGGGTCGTGCAACCTGCGCTTCGACGACACCAACCCGTCGTCGGCGTTCCCCGAGTTCTATCAAGCGATCATCGACGACATCGCATGGCTCGGATTTCGGCCGGCCCAGATCGGGTACGCCTCGGATCATTTCGAACAGCTCTACTTCTGGGCGCGCGACCTCATCGCCGCCGACGTCGCGTACGTCGACGACCAGGACGCCGCAACGATCTCGGACCAGCGCGGCGGGTACGGGACACCGGGCCGACCCAGCCCGTTCCGTAACCGCACACCCGATGAGAACCTGGAGTTGTTCGCCCGCATGCGCGCCGGCGAATTCGGTGATGGTTCTCGGGTCCTGCGAGCCAAGATCGACATGGCAGCCGACAACATGGTGTTGCGCGACCCCGTGTTGTACCGGATCCGACGGACCCGGCACCCACGCACCGGCAACGACTGGTTGATCTACCCGACCTACGACTGGGCCCACGGCCAAGTCGACGCACTCGAAGGCATCACCCACTCCGTCGCAACACTCGAGTTCGGCGACCACCGCCCGCTCTATGACTGGTTCCTCGCGCACCTCGACCTACCGGCGGCCCCGCCCACCCAGATCGAGTTCGCACGGTTGAACCTGACCCACACGGTGACCTCCAAACGGCTACTGCGCCAACTGATCGACACCGGCGCTGTCGACGGCTGGGACGACCCACGGCTACCGACGCTGCAAGGGCTGCGCCGCCGCGGGTATCCGCCCAGAGCGATCATCGAGTTCTTGAAACACATCGGTGTCGCGAGAACGAACAGCACCGTCGACATCGAACTCCTCGAATCGTTCGTGCGAACCGAACTCAACCGGACCGCGCAACGGCGAATGGTCGTGCTGCGCCCCCTCAAGGTCGTCATCACCAACTGGCCCGACGGACACGTCGAGTGGGTTGACGTCGCGAACAACCCCGAACGCCCGGGCGACGGGACCCGCCACGTGCCGTTCACCGGAGTGTTGTGGATCGAACGCGACGACTTCGAAGTCGAACCGCCACCGAAGTTCTACCGGCTCAGCCCTCGACGCGAAGTCAGACTCCGCAACGCGTTCTACATCACCGCCACCGACGTGATCGTCGACAACGACGACACGATCATCGAAGTGCACTGCACGTACGATCCCGACAGTGCCGGCGGGTCAACGTCTGACGGCCGCCGAGTTCGGTCAACACTGCATTGGGTCTCCGCTCCGCACGCTGTCGACACGACCGTGCATCTCTACGACCGCGGCGACACGCCCCCGCACAACGCAACAAGCAACGGCGAATCAACCAAGCCCGAGTCGAAGGAGACGCTGTCAGCCAAGGCCGAACCGGCGCTCGCCGCGACACCGGCAGGCTCGGTCGTCCAATTCGAACGGCTCGGCTATTTCGCATTAGATCCTCATCGGCCGGCCACCTTTCACCGCACGGTTGGGCTGCGCGACGAATGGGCCCGAATCCAGAAACAGGCGCGCACGACCTGACGTCGGCATTCCTCGACACGACAGCTGTAACAGTTCGCGTTCTCGATGGTCTCTACACGTCAACATCCGATCCCACGGCCCCACTCGTGCCCGGACAGATCGAGCATCAAGGAGATCGAACATGCCCACCCGCATCCCCAACCCAGAGATCGACGCCGTCCTCGAAGCCTCCGATGGGTGGCGACGGAAAGGCAAGGTGATCACCGCCTCCTACACGTTCGACTCGTTCCGCACAGCATTCGAATTCATGACCGAAGTCGCCCAACACGCCGAGACGCGTCAACACCATCCCGACTGGCGCAACCACGACAACCACGTCCAGATCGATCTCAGCACCCACGAACTTGGCGGCATCACCGACATCGACCTCGATTTCTCAGCATTGATCTCACGCATCGCCAGCACCATTCGGAACCGCACCCAAGAGACGCTGCAGCCGTAACTGGCGTCCGGCGACCCCGACCAGCGCGAGACTCGACGCGCGAACTGTGTAACGCACAGCTTTCGAGATTGTCGAGTAGATCCAGACCGAGCACTCACCGCCCCAGGAGACCTCCATGACGAATGCCACCATCGACCCGAACGCGCTGTCGTGTGCCGGATGCACCAACCAGCTCACCCGTTTCCAAACAGGACTCCTCGAAGAGGCCGACGAGGCCGTCGTGCAGGAACACCTCGACTCATGCCCGGACTGTCGACTGTTCTCCGACCAGATCGACATCGTGAGCGACTTCGTCGGTTCCAGTGAACTCACCGACGTGCCCGACAGCGTCTCGAATCTGCTCGACGGTTCGGCCCCCGGCACCTCCGACTCATCCCGTGACATTTCGGGCACCGTGCGAAGCCTCTGTCGTCTCGCCGACAGTCTCGACCCAAACGGCGCCGAGGACCTGGTGCAACAAACGCTGCTCGCAGCACTCGAACACGACCCGGCGCGTCTCGACCTGTCGGTGCTCGCCCAGAATCTCACCGACCGAGCGCTGGGCGATTCGGGCCCGACTGTGCGCAGTCTCGACGACTTCACGACTCGAACCGAAAGCTTCAGCCCGAGCCTCGATCCGGATGGCGACACCGCGGAACTCTTCTATCCGGACTTCTACGCCAGCGGGCCCGAAGCAGGACGCCACGTCAACGCACCGAACCGGTGGGGCCACACGAACAGCCTGAGCCCCGACGACGATGTCTTGACCGCCGAGCTCTACGGAGTCGTCGACCAAGCGCTTGCGCGACTGGATGACCCGCTCGGCCAACTGGTGCAACTCGTCGACATCGACGATGTGTCGGTGACCGACGCCGCGGCCATGCTTCGCCTCGACCAGACCCAAGCGGTCGAAGCTCTGCACCGTGCCCGGGTCCATCTCCGCGGAGCTGTCGACAACGTCGTGAGGTTTGGACGATGACCGACATCGTGTTCGAGAACCGCCGATTCGATCCCGACCTCACCGCCTTCCATGACCTGGCCAAAGCAATGGCCAAGGCGTTCGGTTACACCGCCGACCTCGCACTGGACCAGCATCTCGCTCAGCTGGTCAGGCTGCGAGTCGCCCAACTCAACAACTGCTCGTACTGCCTCATCCTGCACGCTGAGACCAGCCGCACCATCGGTATCCACCCAGCCAAGGTCGACAACCTCGCCAGTTGGTGGGAGAGCGGCCTGTTCGACGCCGCCGAGCAGGCCGCGCTCGCATACTGCGATGCGCTCACCGCCGGCAATGCCCCCGGCTTCGGAGGCGTCCACGACCAGGCCGCCACGCATTTCGACCAGACCGAAATCGCCGAACTCGCCGCGATCGTCATCAACATGAACGTCTGGACTCGCCTCAAGCTCGCCCAAGGCGCAACCCCGGTGAACGCGTCGAGCGACAGATCCACCTGACCTCAAACAGCGCGTCTGCGTTTGTCAGGAGTTGTTCAGTATCTCGCTGACACGACTGCGGACCGCAGGGAGTGTGTCGGTCTCGAACCACGGGTTTTTCTTGAACCATCCCCGATTGCGTGGCGACGGATGCGGGAGGACAACCTGCGACGGTAGGTAGCGCTGCCAGTTGGCGACCGTATCGGTGAGGTTGCGACCAGGCTCGTCGATGTATCGGCGCTGCGCATACGCCCCCACGACCACGGTCAGCCGATCGGTCGGGAGATGCCCGAGCAGTGGGTCGTGCCAGAGAGGTGCACACTCGGGTCGCGGCGGGTTGTCGCCGCTCCGGCCGGTCCCGGGGAAGCAGAACCCCATCGGCACCAACGCAACCACAGCGTCGTCATAGAACTGTTCCGGCGTCACTCCGAGCCACGATCGCAGCCGATCGCCGCTCGGGTCGGCCCACGGGACACCGGACTCGTGGACGACCCGACCCGGCGCTTGCCCGATGATCACGATCCGCGCATCACGACCGACCTGCACCATCGGCCTTGGACCCAACGGCAGATGTTCAGCACACACCCGACACGCCCGGACGTCGATCAGCAACTCGTCGAGTTTGAGCGCACCAGATGCATCCACGAGTCACGACCATAGTGACAATGCCGCCGCGCTCGATCCGTTCATGTTGTAACGGTCACCGGCTTCGGTGGTCTATACGGAGGGTCGCACCGGATCGCCAGGTCCGAGCGCGCTCGCCGCCACCACCGGTACAACGAGAAATTGAGAATACCCAACATGACCATCGCCGTTTTTCGCTCATACGTCGCACCCGAACATCAAGCCGAGAACGAACGTCGCTACGGCGAGATGCACGCCCTTGTACAGCAGAGCCCGGGCTACATCGCGCACAAGCTGTTCACCGCTGGCGACGGCGAGAGTGTCGTGGTTGTCGAGTTCGACGACCTCGACAGCGTCGAGCTGTGGGGTGAGAATCCGGACCACAAGATTGCACAGGAGGCGGGCAAGAGCCACGTGTACACCAGCTACGACGTCGCCGTGTGCGAAGTCGTGGAACGCCACATCAAGACTGCAACGGAGACATCATGACGACCGCACTGATCGAACTCTCCCATTCCTACGCTGACGCATTGCCCGAGTTGGGTGTCGCCTGGCAAGCCGGACCCGCAACAAACCCGCAACCGGCCGTCGTGAATGAATCGCTCGCTGACGAACTCGGCCTCGACGCAACCTGGCTCGAATCCGACGCCGGCCTGGGTCTTCTCGCGGGCACGGTCCTTCCCGAGTCAGCCCGGTCGGTGGCCATGGCGTATGCCGGCCATCAGTTCGGCGGCTACTCGCCTCAATTGGGTGATGGGAGGGCCATGCTGCTCGGTGAGCTGACACGACCCGACGGGACGCTCGTAGACGTCCACCTCAAGGGTTCGGGTCGAACCCCGTTCGCCCGCGGCGGCGACGGACGTGCAACGCTGCCGGCCATGTTGCGTGAGTTCCTCATCGCCGAGGCAATGCACGCCCTCGGCGTGCCGACGACTCGAGCACTGGCGGTTGTGACCACTGGCGACGCCGTGATCCGTGAGCGGGCCGAAACCGGTGCCGTGCTGACCCGCCTGGCATCGAGCCATCTGCGCGTCGGATCATTCCAGTACGCGATCACCCACCCCGACGGCCCCGACCTCGCTCGACGCCTCGCCGACTACGCCATCGAGCGCCACTATCCCGCGCTCGTCGGCCGCGACGACCGCTACCTCGCGTTCCTCGAATCGGTCGTCGACGCGCAGGCGGCGCTGATCGCTCAGTGGATGCTGAACGGATTCATCCACGGCGTGATGAACACCGACAACATGCTCGTCTCGGGCGAAACCATCGACTACGGGCCATGCGCGTTCCTCGATCGCTACGACCCCGCAACCGTCTACAGCTCGATCGACCGCGAGGGACGCTACGCATTCGGAAACCAGCCGGCCGTCGCGCAGTGGAATCTCACACGACTCGCCGAGACACTGCTCGGAATGATCGACGACGACCAGGAGACGGCCATCGCGTATGCGACCGAGGTCCTCAAGACCTTCCCCGACCGATATCTCCATCACTGGCGACGAGGCATGCAGGCCAAGCTCGGACTGTCGACCGAGGACGCATCCGACGCCGAACGGTTCGATGAGTTCCTCAACATGATGCACGAGGCCAAAGCCGACTACACCCTCACGTTTCGGTCCCTGTCCGACGTGCTGCGCGGCGACGACTCGGCGCTGCGCTCGATGGTCAACGACCCCGGTCTCGACGCCTGGATCGCCGGTTGGCGCCAACGCCTCGCGGACGAAGGCGCCGTGCTGGCCGACGTCGCCGACACGATGGACGGCATCAACCCGCTGTACATCCCGCGTAACCACCGCGTCGAAGAAGCCCTCGACGCGGCCGGCAACGGTGACCTGTCACCGTTCACCGAACTGCTCGACGTGGTCACCAACCCATTCAATGCCCAAGATGGCCACGAGCGTTACACCTCTCCACCCGACGACAACTTCGCAGCGAACTACCAGACCTTCTGCGGCACCTGAACCCGACGTCATCTGATCGTCGAGCACCTGCTACCCGATCTGGCATTGAGTTCCTGACATCAACATCGATGCGGTCAGATCGAGTTCGTTTCACACCCTCTCCCTGATTGCGACTCGGCAGCTCAGCCCTCGCCGGGGCAATCCTGGGACTGCCGCAGCCGCCCGCCCATAAACGCACGCCCAAACAACCCACCGGAACAGCGCATAGCGGCACGTATCGCTCGGTCGGAGCCAGTCCGCACCCGAGCGATAATCGCGCTCCGGAACGCTCGGGCCCGCGCTCGCGGTTCCGGCGAAGTGTGCGGCCTCCGGGCCTAGATCAGCCCACCGCATAATCACTGGATTGCGGGTGCTGAGCTGGCGTGCTCAGAAGTCGATCTCGATGCCCATCGACGACCGAGTTGGTGTCGGTGGCGTCGGCGGTTGCAGTTCGAGTCCTCGTCGCTGCGCCCACTGGGCGAGCGGGGCGGCGAGTTGGCTGATGCCGGGTCGGTCGTCGTGATCGCCGAACGTGGCGGCGATCTCGACCAGCACGGTGTCGGACACGTTGCGACCGTTGGCCCAGTGCTTCCATTGGTCGAGGGCGTGGCAGAGGCGCCCGGCGTCTCGGGCGACGCCTTCGAGGTCGTTGAATTGGTCGAACATCCGCCGGGTCGAGTCCATGCGGTGGTGATCGTCGATCACGTCGCGGAGCTCGTTGACCCGGCGTCGTGTCGGCGCTGCGAGTTCCTCGGCCCGGCTGAGTCGATCGGTCGCGACAGCGAGGACGTCGCTGGCAGCGTCGACGTCGCGGCGAGCCGATCGGCGGTGGATCCGACCGGCACGCCGCAGTTCACCTTCGGCATGGCGTAGTTCCGACTGTGCTTCGTTGACGATGCGTTCGGCGGCGTCGACCTGCTCAGCGAACGGTGCGTGTGCCTCCTGTGCCGCGGGCAGCTCCTGGCGGGCCGCTGCAACTCGCTCTCGGGCGGCGGCGCGCTCGGTGTTGCGTTCGTCGAGCCGTTGCTGTGCGACGCGCCAACCTTCTTCCGCCTCGGCGCGGACCTGGTCGAACCAGTCCGGTATCCGGACCCGCCGTTGCGGCACGCTGGTGGGGACGGTCGGCGGCGAGGGTGCGGCGTTGGACGGTGGCGGGGATGTCGGCACGGTCGGAGAACAGGACGGCTTCGAGCACGGCTCGTGCTTCGGCGGGGTCGTGGGTGTTGGTGACGACCAGGGCGAGGTTCTCGCGTTGACCGCGGGTCATTGCCATGTACAACCCACGTCTCGTCGTCGCGTTGGTGGCGAGGGTGACGCCGATTCCGGAGGTGTCGCCTTGCGCGCCGGGTTCGGTGGTCGCATAGGCGAGTTGCATGTGCTGGCGGACGTAGTCACGCGGCAGGGTGATGGTGCCGTGTCCGTCGAGTCGGGTCACGGTCACATCACCCTCCTCGACGGTGTCGGTGGCGGTGACGGTCCAACGTTCACGATTCCGCACCGGCTCACCAACCGAGGTACGCAGGCGGCGTTCATTGCGGCGCGTCGCCACCACGTCGCCGACCATCACCCACGCATCGTTGACCTGGGCGAGGGTCGCCTGGTCGAGTTCACCGGTGTCGAGGCGGCGTTGCTGGATGTGGTCGTTGATGACGTTGACGTGTTCGGTGCGTGTCGTGATGATCGACAACGACTCACCCTCGCTCCGACACTGCAGCCAGAGATCGGTGATCGTGTCGAGATGCTCGGCGAACGTCCCCGCCCGGATCCGGCCGTGAGCGGCGTACGCGTCGAGGGCGGACGGGTTCCCGCGACGCAACTCGAGTGACGCGGCCGCCTCCCACCGGTTGCTGAACCGGTGGAGATGTTCCAATTCGACAGTCCGGCCGGTGTCGCACAACTCGAGGAACATGCCTCCACGGCCGACCGCTTGCAGCTGGTGGGGGTCACCGACCAGGGCAGAGTCGCCACTGGCGTTGTTCGGCATGGGTGACGAGGCGTGACAGGTCAGAGGTGTTCAACATGCCGGCCTCGTCCACGATCACCGTCATGCCAGGACCGGCATCCCACCACGAGTCGTCGCTGTCTGGGCGGTCGAGTTCGTAGAGGAGCTTGGCGACCGTGTCAGCGACCATGCCCGTCTCGGTTTGCAGGACACGCGCCGCCTTCGCTGTCGGCGCCAACCCCATCACCGCCCGCTGCTGTCCGTGGAGATCGGACACGGCGGCTTGCAACATGCGGGTCTTGCCCGCCCCCGCCGGCCCCACCACCAACACCAACCGATCATCGCCGGCCACCGCGCTCGCCGAGGTGTGTTGGCCGTCATCCAACGCCACGTCGGTGATCGTGGCGGACCGTGCTCGGGTTGTCGGCTTGGGCGTCGAGCGCCCAGGTGAGGATGTGTTCTTCTTGGGTGAGGATGTGTTCGCTGGTGGCCTGGTTCGTGATCGGCTCGATCCACACCGACCGACCATCCGATGCCCGACGTGGTGTCGAGTCACCGACCGGGTCGAGATCGATACAGGACTCCAACACGGTGTTCACCGATGTGTCGAGTGCTGTCGCCCAGCTGGTCCCGTCGTGTCCGGGTTGTGGGGTCACGGTGTCGCAGATCGTGCGCAGCACGTCCATCCGATTCCACGTCGACTGCCGCGACGCCAACACCTCCACCACCTCCGACACATCGACACCGGCGATGCCTCCAACGGGTGCTGCCGCGCGGCATCGGCGATCGAAGCGGTCAACGTGGCGGCATCGACACCCAAGTTGGCGGCTTCGCGTTGCCACCGTGTCCGCAGATCCGGCACGCCGAGCCCGGTCTTCTTCGAGCGGGTGTCGACGGCTGCCTCGCGTTCCATCGCCGCGTACTCGAACCCCGACGGATCACGACCCTCACGCTGCACGAAGTCGGCGAGCTTGTCGCCCATCTCCATATCGATGTCCCGGGCCCGCTTCGAGAACTGATCGAGCAACTCCGATGGGACGCCGGTGATCTCGGCTTGGCCGTTCACGATCGGATCGAACACCACCCCGTAGCGGGCGGTGACCTCGGCGCGGAGCACCGATTGGTAGAGGTAGCCGAAGGCTTGCTGGTACTTCTTCAACGTCAACGCATCCAGCGCGTACCAGCGACCATCGGCGGTTTGGACCTTCGCGGAGATCACCACATGGGTGTGCAACTGCGGATCATCGGCGCGGCTCGTCGACTGACGAAACACCCCCACCGTCAACCCACCCGTCTCCGGGATGCAGTCGGGACCCGTTCGAGCGGATCCGTGTCGTCGAGCCGTACTTCTCGATCATTGCCACCACCGCGTTCGACGGCGACGTCATGACACTCGGCGAAGCCTTCGTCACCGGTCAGTGCCCACAGCACCGACAGCGACTTCGGTGCCGACAACGTTGCGTCGTACCCCGCGACTGCCTTGATCGTGTTCCCGTGCCGGTCGACTCGATCGACCAGTTCCCGACCCAACTGCACACCGGTCGTCGGGTGATGACCCGACAAGAGCGCTTCGAGGGCTTCGGTCGTCACCTCGCCCGACAGGCCGAGTCCCGGCGCCTGGGACCCGGCCCACACACCCGGTTGTTCACCGTCGGCCTTCGTGAGATAGCCCGTGTAGTAGGCAGCGGACACTCCCGCCCCCGCCGCATACAACGTCGTCACCCGGATCACGATCGCTCCCACCAGCCGCGGGCACCTGTCTGAACTTTGAAACGGGAGCGAAGCGACGAACAGACACGGGAAGGGACCTCAGACCTCGAGAGAGCAGCGAGAGCTGACCGGACGAGCAGCGGGCCGACGAGCGAGAACTCGAGGGAGCGGCAGGCGGCTGCGACGGGCAGGCAACGGACACGAAGCTGGCGGGGACAGCGAGGCGATACGAACCGGCCTCGAAGACACCGGAGGAGGCGCGGACCTGGACCGCTTCGATCACGCCGAGATCGCTGAGCCGACGAAGGGCGCGAGCGACAGTGTCCTTCGCGAGTCCGAGCGACGAGGCAAGCGAACGGATCGACACTTGGGCGACGACGTGATCGCCGTTGCCCGTCGAGCGCTCCATCATCTCTTCGAGAACCACCCACGACGTCGCACCGAGTTGCCGGCGCAGCTTCGCTGCATCGGGCCCTGTGGTCACCGGACGACGGGATGGTTCAGTCGCCACCCGCTGACCCCTGACGAGACTCGCCCGTCGCACAGGCGCACGACGTTGCCGGTCGACACCAGCTCGAGCAATGCCCAACGGGGCACGCGCAAGCACTTGACGCCGAAGCGGATCACCGGCAAGCCCTGAGTTCCGCCGGACGCGAGGTAGTCGTTCGCCAGGTCGTACGCGAGCTGCCGACCGATGCGCATCACTTTCGACGCTTCCTCGACCGTCAGGAGCTCGGGCGGTGCCGGCTCCACGATGTCGTCCATCGGATCCATGGGACTGTCCTACTTACACCCATGAAATTCAGCTGACAAGCGGCCCAGATTTGCCGGCGCCGGACGCTTCGACACCAGCGGACACTGCGTGGACACCAACGGACACCAGCGGACACGAGACGACACTGCGGCCGTGACGGAAGTCACATCGCGACCTTCTGTCCCGAAGATCAGGACACGGCGGTCTACGCGTCTGACGTTGGTACCGCGGTGCGAGTCTGAGTGATCTTCGCCGCGTCCTCGAGCGCCGCAAGAACGTCGTCAGGCTCGAGGTTGGGACCGTCGTTTGGCGGCCGCTCCGAACGCACTCCGACGTTCCGGCAGCACCGAGTCGCGACGTGGTGTCTGGTGTCGACTCGTGCCGACGCATCCGTTGCAAGGTGGTGCGTCACGACTGGTGGCGGGAAATCCTGTGCACCTGGTGTGCACCTGGCGGCTCTTCGCAACCGGCCCGGTCGAGCGATATGGCCTCTGACCAGGGCTTATAGGGTGGGCGATGGGAGTCTCGATCTCCCGACCTCCACGGTGTGAACGTGGCGCTCTTCCAGCTGAGCTAATCGCCCCTGAGGGAACACACAAGCTAGCAGCGCGCGCTGGGCGCTGCCACCCGGTCAACCGCCGATTTCGACGCGGTCGTCGAGACACGCGATACCCATACCCTGACGGTCGCGGTGGGCGAGCGTGCCGGTGGGGCAGTCGGAGTCGAACGGCACGAACGCCTCGACAACGAGGTCGACTGCCGGGTCGTCCGTGCACGCAACCTCCCGGGCGTCGCCGTTCGGTTCGATCGACACGCACGAGCCGATGTCGAGGAGCCCATCGGGCCCACGTGGCTCTCCCGGTTCGACGAACTGGGCGAGCGCAACGATCACGATCACCGCCACGGCCCCGACGAACAGCATCGAACGCCACGGAATCCGTGCCGGACCCGGCTGGCTCGGGAAGTGCACGCTCGGTGCGTCGACGTCGGGGTGGCGGAATCCGCTGCTCGATGATCGCGGCGAAGCAGCCGGCCCACGAGGTGCTGCAGCGCCCGACGCCCCTCGAAGCTGCGCGTCGTACACGGCGCGCCGACCCGGATCACTCAGCACTCGATACGCCTCGTTGATCTCGGGCATCGTGAGTTCCAGCGGCGAAGCGGGCCGAGACGCCAGCCGGTCGGGATGGTGGTCGCGGGCCAGCCGGCGGTAGGCCTCACGGACCTCGGACATCGTTGCCGACGGCGGCACCTGCAGGACGTCGTAGTGAGTCGGACGAGACACGATGGCACCCAACGCTACGGGTGCTGCCGAGCGGTTCGCTCGCGGCGCACGCTCAGTATCCAGCGTCGACGTCGACGAGGCCGAGCAACTCGTCCCCATGAGCGAAGCGGCGGATGTTCTCGCTGACCCGTTGCGCCAAGAGCGGTTTGGCCATCTCCGGCGTGTTGCCGACATGCGGCGTGATGATGCAGTTGGGCAAGCTCCACAGCGGGTGATCCGCAGGCAGAGGTTCGGGATCGGTGACGTCGAGGGCTGCGCCGCCGATCACGCCCGTGCGCAGCGCCTCGACGAGATCATCGGTGACGATGTGGCCGCCGCGTGCGACGTTGACGATCCACGAGTGCGACTCCATCAATCCGAACTCGTCAGCGCTGAACATGCCGACGGTCTCAGGCGTGAGCGCCAGCGCGAGGACGACGAGGTCGGCACCAGGAAGCGCATGTGGGAAGTCATCGGCCTCGAACACGTGGTCGACACCATCCATCGGCTCGGCGCGGTTGCGCACCACGGTGATGTCGCAGTGCCACGGCTGCAACAAACGAACCAACGACTCGGTGATTCCCCCACCACCGAGAATGGTCACGCGGGCGTCGAGCAGGTTGCGGCCGACGGGGCCCGACCAAGCCGACGCCCGTGCGTAGCCGGCCACGTTTCGGAGGCCTGCCAGGCCGAGGGCGAGCGCCATCTCGGCGACGGGGTCGGCATAGACCCCTTTGCCGCATGTCCAGATCCGATCGTGATCGAGGTGCTCGACGAAGTTCTCGATGCCGGCGAACGGCAGCTGCACCCACCTGACGTTGCCGGCGCCGTCGAGCGCTGTTCGCAACTCGTCCACGGCTCGGGCGTCGGCCCACACGACGGCATCGGCGTCACCGATCTCGACGAGCTGCGCCCCGCCGTCGATCACGGCGTCGGCCAGCCAGGCCGGCGCGCCGTTCGGCCCGAGATGGATACGGGGGGCGTCGCTGTTCGTCATCTGGCCACGACGGTAGTGGTTGCGGTGGCACCGTTGACCGATCGGGCATGATGAGGTCATGGCTCCGTCGTCACCCGTCATCCGCACCGTCGGCGTTCCCCGCGAGGTGAAGACCGCCGAACACCGCGTGGCGATGACCCCCGACGGCGTTCGAGAGCTCGAACGGCACGGCATCAGCATCCTCGTGGAGAGCGGTGCCGGCGAGGGTGCCTCGATCACCGACGACGACTACGTCGCCGCGGGCGCCGAGATCGTGCCGACCGCGGCCGATGCCTGGGCGCAGGAGATGGTCGTCAAGGTCAAGGAGCCGCAGACATCCGAGTTCGATTTCCTACGTGCCGACCTCACCCTCGTGACGTATCTGCACCTTGCCGCATACCCGAGGGTCGCCGACGCGTTGCTGGCCTCGAAGTGCACCTCCGTGGCATACGAGACGGTCCAGGCACCCGACGGCTCGCTCCCGCTGCTCGCACCGATGAGCGAGGTTGCTGGTCGACTCGCGCCGCAGATGGGCGCCCACTACCTCGAACGACACAACGGTGGCCGAGGGGTGCTGATGGGTGGAGCACCAGGAGTTCGACCGGCGAAAGTCGTCGTGCTCGGCGCCGGCAACGTGGGCTGGAACTCGGCATGGATCGCTGCGGGCATGGAAGCCGAGGTGGTCCTCGTCGACAAGAACCTCGACCGCCTGCGGTTCGTCGACCAGATCCATCGGGGCCGCATCGTCACCGCCGCGTCGAACCGGGGAGCAATCGAACGTGCGGTGCTCGACGCCGACCTCGTCATCGGGGCGGTCCTCGTCGCCGGCGGCAGAGCACCCGTGGTGGTCAGCGAGGAGATGGTGGCAGCGATGAAGCCCCGGGCGGTCATCGTCGACGTGGCCGTCGACCAGGGCGGCTGCATCGCCACCACCCGGGAGACCACACACGACCAGCCGACGTACGAGCACCACGGCGTCGTGCACTACGCCGTTGGGAACATGCCCGGCGCGGTGCCGCACACGAGCACCTATGCGCTCACCAACGCAACGCTGCCGTACGTCCTCGACGTCGCGCTCCACGGTGCGGTGGGGGCCGCCCGTCGCGATCCAGCGATCGCCCACGGGCTCAACACCGTCGGGGGCGAGTACGTCAACGCAATCGTGGCTGAGGCACTCGACGCCTCGGCGACCGACGCGCTCGCCGGACCAGCCGCCGGCACGGTCGGCTGACAGCTGCATCGACAATTCCTCTACGATGCGGCATGGCCGCTGCCCGACCCACGCCCGTCGCCGAACTCGCGCTGCCGTCGGTCGACGACCCGGCGCTCAGCGATGCCGAACGTCAAGCGCTGATCGGCGAGCTGGCACAGCAGCACTGGATGGTCCGCAATGCGATGGGCTACTCGGTGATCCAGTACTCCGCCGTGGTGGGGGTGCTTCGTGACAAACGCTGGCACAGCGCGGTCTCCAAGATCCCCGAGATGATGGGCATCACCGATCCAGAGTTCCTCGAGAATCGGCGGGTGTCGATCCTGTCGGCGGAAGGTGACGTCCACACACGGCTGCGGCGACTGGTGGCGAAGTCGTTCTCGCCACGGTCGGCCGACCGCTTGCGGCCGTTCATGCGTGAGGTGGTCAACGACCTCGTCGATCGGGTCGCTCCGTCGGGACGCGCCGACATCGCCGTCGACATCTGCGAGCCCTACCCGATCCCCATCATCTGTGAGCTGCTGGGGGCACCGCGCGAGGACTGGCAGCTGTTCTCCCGCTGGGCCGAGGATGTCTTGCGTGTCTTCAACGGCAACGTGCTCGACGAGCTCGACGTGATCAAGAAGGCCCAAGGCGAGCTCGACGAGTATTCACGGGAGTTGATCGCAGCTCGGCGCAGCGACCCCCGAGACGACCTGATCACCGACCTGATCGCCGCTGAGGAGGAAGGCGACCGGCTGAGCACCGACGAGCTGGTGATGATGGTCGACGCGGTGATCGTCGGTGGCACCGACACCACGCGCAACCAGCTCGGCTGCGCGGTCGGACTGCTGTCGAAGCACCCCGAGCAGTGGGCGATGCTCGCCGAGCAACCGGACATCGCCCCTCGCGCCGTCGAGGAGATCATGCGCTACTTCGGTGCGGTTCGCGGCACGGTGCGATTCGCCAGCGAGGACATCGAGTACCGCGAGGTGCTGTTCCCCGCCGGCACCTTGATGATGACGTCGATGGCAACGGCCAACCGTGACGCCACCGTGTTCGAGGATCCTGGCGCGTTCGACATCACCCGCGAGCCTGCAGGGCAGCCCCAGCTCACGTTCGGTTCGGGGATCCACTACTGCCTCGGAGCTGCCCTCGCCCGAGCCGAACTGCAAGAGGCCCTGCCGATTCTCGCCCGACGGATGCCGGGCCTCGCTGTCGACGGCGCGATCGAGTGGAAACCCGCGACGACGGCGATCTTCGGGCCGGCGCACCTGCCCGTGACCTTCGCCGCCGGCCACTGACATTGCGTCGGCGACGCACATTCGACAACATGCTCGTCGCCGAGGTTGCGCACGCAGCCCGCATCCGGCAGTATCGAACGTATGTTCTTCCAGGGTTCGCTGTTTGGGCAACTCGCTCCTGACTTCGACGCCGACTTCACCGATGTCGAGCGCGTCGACCTCGATGCCACCACGTGGGTGGATCACGCGCCCGGCTGGTTGCACGGCGCCGACGGCGTCTTCGAGCAACTCGTCGACCGTGTGCCGCTGCGCCAACGCACCGGTGTGAAGATGTTCGATCAGGTCGTCGACGAACCTCGCCTCAGCGCGTGGTGGAGCATCTGCTCGGGCGACCCCGAACCGCTCGACATCCTGCGCGACGTGCGGCGTGCGTTGTCGATTCACTACCACGAGGACTTCGATTCGATTGGCTTCAACCTCTACCGCGACGGCGCCGACTCGGTCGCCTGGCATGGCGATCGACATCGTCACTCGGTGGTCGACCCGGTGGTGGCGATCGTCAGCGTCGGCGCCCGTCGGCCACTTCGTCTCCGACCCCGGACTGCCACAGCCGCCGCCGGCGAACGCAGTGGGGCGCGACCATCACGAGCCTGGGAGCTCGGCGACGGTGATCTGTTCGTCATGGGGGGTGCCTGCCAACACGAGTGGGAGCACACGGTGCCGAAGGTGCGTCGATCGGTCGGCCCTCGGCTCAGCATCACCTTCCGTTCGCGCTGACCGTCACCCACATCGTCGTCCTCGACGATCAATCGTCGATCGACGGCGGGCGACGATGGCGTTTGGTCTCGCCACGCTGCTTCTTGGCCTCGATTCGGCGACGTTGCGAGCCGCGAGTCGGCCGAGTCGCTCGCCGACGAGGGGCCACGTACAGCGCGGCACGGAGCTTGCCCAGCAGCCGTTCCTCAGCCAGTGCCCGGTTGCGCACCTGCGATCGTTCGTCGTCGGCGACCACCCGGACCACCGGGCCGAGCTTGGCGACCACCCGCGATCGTTGGCTCTCGGTGAACGCCGACGACGCCTCCACGTCGAACTGCAGGTCGACCCGAGTGGCGGCCTTGTTGGCGTGCTGGCCTCCAGGACCACCGGACGCGCTGAACCCGACCACGAGTTCATGGCGAGGGATGCGTACCGAATCGGTCACCCGCAGACGATCGTCGTTCGCTCCCACTCCCCCAGCATGCCCGACACCGCAGATGTCGCGTGACGTCGCGTACGGTGAACCGATGGGAGACATCAAGCTCGGCTACAACACTGGGTACTGGTCGGCGGGTCCGCCGACGGGTGCCCTCGAGGGCGTCCAGGAAGCCGAGCGACTCGGCTTCAACTCGGTGTGGACCGCCGAGGCCTACGGGTCCGACTGCCTCACTCCGCTCGCCTGGTGGGGCGCGTCGACCGAGACGGTCAAGCTCGGCACCGCGATCATGCAGATGTCGGCGCGAACGCCCGCGGCGGCGGCGATGGCCGCGATCACGATGGACCACCTCTCGAACGGCCGATTCATCCTCGGCCTCGGCGCATCGGGCCCACAGGTCGTCGAGGGCTGGTACGGCCAGCCCTACCCGAAGCCACTGGCGCGCACCCGCGAATACGTCGAGATCGTGCGACGAATCATCGCTCGCGAACAGCCGGTCGAGTTCCACGGGGAGTTCTACGAGCTGCCGTTCGACGGCGGGGCGAACCTGGGCAAACCACTGAAGTCGACCGTGCACCCGCTGCGCAACGACATCCCGATCTATCTCGCTGCCGAGGGTCCGAAGAACGTGGCCCTGTCGGCGGAGATCTGCGACGGTTGGTTGCCGCTGTTCTTCTCACCGAAGGACGACGCGTTCTACCGGGAGTGCCTGCAGCGAGGATTCGACGCGTCGGGTGACCCGACCAAGCAGGATCGGTTCGAAGTCACAGCGACCGCGATGATCATCCCGGGCGACGACGCCGAGAAGTGCGCCGATCTGGTTCGGCCGTTCCTCGCACTGTACGCCGGCGGCATGGGAGCGAAGGGCGCCAACTTCCACTACGAGGTGTTCGCTCGGATGGGCTGGGGTGACGTGGCCGACACCGTGCAGGAGTTGTATCTGCAGGGCAAGAAGGCGGAGGCAGCGGCGGCGATCCCGCTTGCGATGGTCGAAGACGTCGCGCTCGTGGGCCCGCCCGAGAAGATTCGTGACGAGCTCGACCAGTGGCGCGAGACGTGCATCACCGAATTCCTGGTGTCCGGCCCGGCGATGGCACTGCCGAGCTTCGCCGAACTCGTTCTCGGCTGAGTCCGCCGGGCCGCTGAGCGGCGCCGCAACTGGTCAGCGCTGCGATGAACCGCTCGACACCAGCTCCCCGCTGCCGATCGGCGTCGGGCTGTCAGGGGCGCGCTGGTTGCCACCAGGGCTGCCGTGCGCTGAGGTCCGAAGCGTCATCAACAGTGCACCCGCTGCGACCACCACACCGACCGCAATCGCCAGCCCCGCGACCGTTCGCCAGCCGTCACTGAGCGGCAGCACCCGAAGCGCCAACGGCGGGAGCATCCCCTCGTCGCGGGTCCGTCGAGGGAGGCTCGGGTCGACATCGACGGGAAGATTGAGCACCGCCCACCAGCCTGCGACCGCAACCAACGCGAGCGGCGCCCACCTCGACCAGACCCGTTCGAGCCCGACGACCACCAGCACCGCAGCAACGCCGATCACGGGCATTGCGTAGCGGGCGTGAGCGTTGCCGCCGCCGCTGGCGTGCTGAGCGATCGTGGTGGCGATCACGGCGACAGCCGTCAAACACAGGCCGATCTGCCAACGCACGGTTCGTGCATCTTCCGAAGGATCGAGATCGATGCGGGCGCGGCCGGACACGAACACGAACCCCACCCCGACTGCGGCGACCAGCGTGAGGATGTCAGCGCCTGGTGGCGCGATCCGCTGACGGGTGGTCGGCGAGAGCAGCCCATCGAACACGTTCAACCACAGCTGCCGCCGATTGAACATCTCCAGCACCGATCCACGGTTCTCGCGTCGGAACATCTCCAACAGATAGTTCGACGCCCCGATGTCCCCATAGAGCACCCAGTTCCGAACGTAGAACCAACCGAACGCCACCACAGCCGGGCCGAGTCCGATCAATGCGATCTTCGCCGCCGCACGAACTCGCTGACGAGTCGACGCAGCACCTGGACCCGACCGCACGAATCGTGCGATCGCGACCACACCGACGACGGCGACCGCCAGCAACATCGTTGCGGCACGCGCGCCGAACGCGACCACGGCCGTCGCGGCCAGCAGCGCCAGGTCGCGCCGCTGCAGCGAGTCGATCCGACGCAGACAGCGTGCGCCCGCCCAGACCAGGGCGGTGCCGCAGGCAAATCCGAGACCGTCATTGAGCCCTTGGGAGAACACTGCATGTCCCTGGGGAACCAGCGCTGCGAGCGCCGCCGCGAGCAGCGCCAAGCGCTGGTTTCGACGGGTCACTTCCAACGCGAGCAGGAAGGTGAACACCACCCCGACGGCAGCGAACGCGACGTTGGCCAGCCGCATCATGATCAGGCCGCCATCGGGCGCTTCGATCGCCCGACTGACCCAGATCAGGGGCGCAACGGCGACGTAGTGCAGCGGCGGGTGGTTGGCCACCCACACCCCCCGGTAGCGGATGTCGCGGGCGGTCGATCGTTCGACCTGCCACTCCCGGGCCTCGGCCGGCACCTCGGGAAACCGCCGGATTTCGGGAAGCCGGAACGAGGCCACCTCCTGGGCATAGCCCAGGTGCGCAGTCTCGTCCGGAGGAGCGAACGGCGGCTGCTGCATCGCGTGGAGCGCCCCGATGCTCACGAAGGCGACCACGATGGCGATCAGCCCCACCAGGACGGTGGTGGTCAGGCGGTCGGGCCGGTGCGAGCTCGGTGACGACGCGTCGACGACGGCGTCAACGACCGAATCCCCAGAAACATCGCCTTCCACTCGCACCCGATGAAATTATCGGCTGCGCGGAGCGACGCGACGCCACCTGCCAACCTGGCGCGCAGGGCTGCAGTCGACTGGACGCCGGCTCGAGCACGCCGGTCGGGGTCAGTCGACCGTGCCGACGGTCCCGGCGTCGACCCAGTCGCGCAGCTTCTCCCAGGCATAGATGCCGGTCGAGTGACCATCGCTCCAGTCGAGGCTCAACCCCCAGGCACCCGACAATTCCGCGTTGACGATCGTGATCTCCTGGCCCTTGTCGATCCACGGCGCGACCGGCTGATCCCTCGTGCGTTTGGCGTTGCAGTCGGCACACGGGCACGCCTGGCGCAAGGGGGCAAGCTCGAACCGGGCCCGAACACCGTCCTCGAACAGCACCTCGACGTGCGACTGACGGTCCACTTCGACGGATTCGATGTCATGCTTGGCCACGTGACGAGCGTACCGACGGCTGCTTCCCCCCAGCCCCTCTCGCCCTCGTGCCCATCGCCGATTCGACGAGCATGGCTGCGCAACCGGTGGGACGACCTCGCGTTCGTGCACTGGCCCTACCCGCCTGAGGAAGTGCAGGCGCTGCTCCCCGAGGGTCTCCAGGTGGACACATTCGATACCGACGGCCTCGACTCCTCGCCCCATGGTCGCGGTCCGCAGGCGTGGGTGTCGCTGGTGCCGTTCCGGATGCGTCGCGCCGGCCCGACGTTCCTTCCGTCGCTCCCCTGGCTGTCGACGTTCGCCGAGACCAACGTGCGCACCTACGTCGTCGACTCCGCCGGCAACCGGGCGGTGTGGTTCCTGTCGCTCGACGCTGCTCGGCTCCCGGTGGTCGCATTCGCCAGGTGGACGATCGGCTTCCCGTACGTCTGGTCCGACATGCGCATCGATCGCACCGGAGATCGCTGGACCTACGAGACCACACAGCGCCGGTGGCCACGCTCACCTGCGGCCAGCACCCGGCTGGTCGTCGACGCGGGCCCCAGGATCGATCCGACGTCGTTGGACGAGTTCCTGACCGCCCGCTGGGGCACGGTCGCCCAGTGGAGGGGTCGACTTCGTCATCACCCGGTCGATCATCCGGCGTGGGCGCTCCGCGAGGCCACCATCGTCGAGCTGGACGACCGCGCGGTTGCCGCAAGCGGGCTCGCGACACCGACTGGGCAACCACTCGTCCGGGTCGCTGAGCCCCTCGACGCCCGCTTCGGTGTCCCCGCCAGGGTCTGAGCACCGCACGCCATCACCCCGAACCAGGATGCGCACGCAGTGTCCGATCGATCGCTGACGTACCCTCGACGGTGTGTCCGAGCCGCCGCTGATCCGTCACCTGCCCGGGCCGGGAGCGCGCTTGCCGGACGGCACGGTCGACGACGACGCGATCCTCGCCGGGTTCACCGACTACACGGCGGAGATCGGCCTGGAGCTCTACCCGGCGCAGGAGGAAGCGATCTTCGAGGTGGTGCTCGGCAACCACGTGATCCTCAACACACCCACCGGGTCGGGCAAGTCGCTCGTCGGCGCGGCGGCACACTTCGCTGCGCTCGCTGCCGGCAAACGCAGCGTGTACACGGCTCCGATCAAGGCCTTGGTCAGCGAGAAGTTCTTCGCACTGTGCCGCGAGTTCGGCTCCGACCAGGTCGGGATGGTCACCGGTGATGCCGCGGTCAACCCCGAGGCGCCGATCATCTGCTGCACACAGGAGATCCTCGCCAACTGGGCCCTGCGCGACGGACGGGATGCACCGGTCGATGTCGCAGTCGTCGACGAGTTCCACTACTACGGCGACCCCCAACGTGGATGGGCGTGGCAGGTCCCGCTCCTCGAATTGCCGCACACCCAGTTCCTGCTGATGTCGGCCACACTCGGCAACGTCGAGTTCTTCCGCTCGGACCTCTCGGCTCGAACAGGTCGCGACACGGTGGTGGTCAAATCGGTCCAACGGCCGGTGCCGCTCGACTTCGAATACCGAACGACGACGTTGCACAACAGCGTCACCCAGCTCTTGGAGTCGGGCAAGGCACCGATCTACCTCGTCCACTTCACCCAGAAGGACGCCACGGAAGCCGCCCAGAACTATCTCGCTCTCGATCCGCTGTCGAAGACCGAGAAGGCGGCGGTCAAGGAGGCACTCGCCGGGTTCCGATTCGATTCGCCGATCGGCAAGGACCTTCGCCGGTTCATCACCGCCGGTGTCGGCGTGCACCATGCCGGACTGCTGCCGAAGTACCGGCTGCTGGTCGAGAAGCTGGCCCAGGACGGCCTGCTCAAGATCATCTGCGGCACCGACACCCTCGGCGTGGGGGTGAACGTGCCGATCCGATCGGTGCTGTTCACGCAGCTGTGCAAGTACGACGGATCGGGTGTGCGGATTCTGTCGAACCGCGAGTTCGCGCAGATCGGCGGGCGGGCGGGCCGCAAGGGGTTCGACGACCGGGGTGACGTGTGGGTGCAGGCGCCCGAACACGTCGTCGAGAACCAGCGACTCGGCGAGAAGGCAGCTGCGAGTGGCGGCAAGAAGAAGGTCGTCAAGAAGAAGCAGCCCGAGCGGGGCTATGCGCACTGGACCAAGGACACCTTCGACCGGATGGTCACCGGTGAGCCCGAGGAGCTGAAGTCGCACTTCCAGGTCAGCCACCAGATGGTGATGAATCTGCTCGACCGTCCCGTTGTGCACGACAGTGACTCCAGCGAGATCGACGGATGCCGTGCAGTACGCCGGCTGCTCACCGACAATCACGAGACCCGCCGCCGCCAGCGAGCGCACATCCGACGGACGATCGCGATCTACCGATCGCTGGTCGACGCAGGGATGCTGGAGTTCCCCGACGAGCCCGACGAGCACGGGCGCCGCGTGCGCGTCAACTTCGACCTCCAGGACCAGTTCGCCCTGCACCAGCCGCTCTCGCTCTGGGCGGTCGAAGCGCTGGGTCGACTTCCTGCAGCCGAAGCGGAGATCGAGTCGGGCGATGCGATCGACCACGCACTCAACGTGTTGACGATCATCGAATCGGTCCAGGAGAACCCCGGTGTGATCCTGGCAGCACAGACCAAACGGGCCAAGGACGATCTGATGGCGGAGATGAAGTCGTCCGGCGTGGAGTACGAGGAGCGCATGGAGCGCTTGTCCCAGGTCGAGTATCCGAAACCGAACGCCGACTGGATCTACGGCGACTTCAACGAATTCCGGACCCGTCATCCGTGGGTCGGCGGCGACACGGTGGCGCCGAAAGCGATCGTGCGCGAGATGTACGAGCGGGCGATGACCTTCGGTGAGTACGTGAGCGACTACGGGCTGAAGCGGTCCGAGGGCGTCGTGCTTCGGTATCTGTCCGACGTCTACAAGGGCCTCGTCCAGAACGTGCCGGAGGAGCTTGCGACCGACGAGCTCGGCGACATCATCGCGTGGCTCGGCGCGGTGGTCCGTCACGTCGACTCGAGTCTGATCGACGAGTGGGAGCGGCTGCTGCACCCCGACGACGTCGACTCGGTCGATGATCTGCGACCGACGTTGCCGACCGGCGAACGCTCGATCGTCGACGACCATCGAGCGTTCCGGGTGATGGTGCGCAACCGTGCGTTCGACTGGGTCCAGAAACTCGCTCGTCGTCGCGGCTACGACGAGATCGTCGCGGACGCCGACCGCGAGCGGTGGCCCTCGGGCGAGGCGCTGATCGAGGCGGTCCAGCCGTACTGGGCCGAGCACGATGAGATCCTCACCGACCCGGGCGCCCGCTCGGGCGAACTGTTCCACTACGACCGTTCGACCGGACGGATGACCCAGATCCTGCGCGATCCTGACGACACCAACGAATGGCGCATCGAGGCGACGGTCGACCGCGACGCCAGCGCCGAGGAATCCCGCGTGGTGCTGCGCCTGGCGTCGGTGGCCCCAGGCTTGGCCTGATGCGGCGAAGCGCGGGAATCGTGCTGTATCGGCGTACCGGTGCCACGGGTGACCGGGTCGAGGTGCTGTTGGGGCACATGGGCGGCCCATTCTGGGTGCGCAAGGAGACCGCCGCGTGGACGATCCCGAAGGGCGAGTACGAGCCCGACGACGACCCGTTCGAGGCCGCATGCCGCGAGTTCGAGGAAGAGATCGGCATTGCCGTGCCGGCGGTCGAGTTCGTCGATCTCGGGGAAGTCCGCCAATCGGGCGGCAAGGTCGTGCGGGCGTGGGCGGCACTCCTCACCGACGGCGCTGACGTCGATCCGACCACGGCGATCAGCAACACCTTCGAGCTCGAGTGGCCGCCGAAGTCGGGACGGCTCCAGACATTCTCCGAACTCGACCGAGTCGCCTGGTTCGACCTCGAGACTGCTGCGACGAAGATCGTCGCAGCGCAACGCGGCTTCCTCGACCGGCTGTCAGCGACAACCTGACCCGGGACAGACACGTGCGCCTCGGCGACTGCGTCGGCGTCGTCGCCGAGCGAAGGCCGAATCTCGATGGACATCGACCCAGTCTTGCCCACCGCCCATCATCGCCCATCGCCCATCGCCCATCCCGATCTGCGCCGCATCTGTTCCGGGAAGCGGGACGCATCCGGCACAGATCGTGCGCTGGGACGCCGGTGGCGCAGATCGTCAGGTGAGCACCGACGAGGGCACGGTCACGATCCGCGACCGGAGCCACTCCCCCAAGGCTTTGGCCTGCGCGTCCTGACGCGTCGATGCGGCAACACCTTCCTGCAGGAGACCCCGAACGACGAAGTTGAGCGCCCGCAGGTTCGGGAACGGGTACCGATCGATCGTCATTTCGGCCGTTTCGGGCAGCAACTCCTGGAGCCGCTCGACGGTCAACTCCTCGTCGAGCCACGCCCACCCGGCGTCCGATCGGGCGTACACGCCGAGGTTCGCATCACCGCCCTTGTCGCCCGAACGCGTGCCGAGAAACGCACCCAACGGCGCCTCCACCATCTCGCCTGGTTCCCCGAGCCCGGGTCTCCGGGGGCGTCGATCCAATCGTGGTTCCCGGAGACCCGGGCTCGGGGGGCGTTGGGAGTCGATGTGGGTGGTGGTGCCGTCCAGGTGGACGTATTGGGGAACGAGATCACGGGGAATGGTGGCCGGGCGGTACACACCGAACGGCGATGCGGCACTCGGGCCGCCGCCGAGGCCATACATGCCGGGGATCCCGGCGAGCACGGTGTGCACCATGGCGTCGGCGAAGGCGCGGCCGACCTTGCGTTCGTCGGGGTCCTTCACCGTGACGCGCCAGATCGCCGTCGCCTCCTCCTGAGTCGCGGGGTCGGGCTTGTTGGTGTGCACGACCTTGCTCTCGATGAACGCGAAGTCGTCGGGCCCGTACGGGCAGGCGTCCCAGAACGTCGCCTGCGCGAACGCGGCCTTCTCGTCGATGTCGAGTCCGGTGAGCGCCACGGTGAACGAGTTGCGATAGCCGCCGAGTTCGTTCATTGCGACCTTCAGCGTGGGCGGTGGTACCTCCCCGCGTGTGCCCGACACCCGCACCCGATCGGGCTCGACCTGTTCGACCTCGATCGTGTCGAAGCGGGCGGTCACGTCGGGCCCGAGATACTCGGGGCCACCGATCTCGTAGAGCAGCTGCGATGTGACGGTCTCGACATTGACGACGCCTCCGGTGCCGTCGTGCTTGCCGATCACGCACGACCCGTCTGCCGCGACGTCGGCCCACGGGAACCCGAAGCGCGATCGACCCCCGACCTCGTCGTGGCCGTCGATCTCGTGGAAGAACGAGTAGTTCCCGCCGGTCACCTGGGCGCTGCACTCGATGACGTGGCCTGCCACGACACCGCCAGCGAGCTGGTCGAGATCGGTGGGCAGCCAGCCGTGATGCCACGCCGCCGGGCCGCAGGTGACCGCCGCATCGGTGACGCGGCCCGTGATCACGATGTCGGCGCCCTTCGTGAGCGCATCGACGATGCCGAAACAGCCCAGGTAGGCGTTCGCCGTCAGGAATCGGGTCGGGTCGCCCAGTTCCGTGCCCTCGGCGAACGGTTGCAGCGCTCCGGACTCGGCGAGCTCGACGATGCGAGGCATCAAGTCGTCGCCATCGACGAATGCGATCGTCGGCGACAGCCCCAGCCGGTCAGCGACCTCGGCAACAGCCTCTGCGCAGCCCCCGGGATCGAGGCCGCCAGCGTTGGACACCACCTTGATGCCCCGGTCGAGACAGGTGCCCATGACCTGTTCCATCTGCCCAACGAAGGTTCGGGCGAACCCGCGGCCAGGCTGCTTGGTACGAATGCGGCTCAGGATCAACATCGTCAGCTCGGCGAGCCAATCGCCGGTCAGCACGTCGATCGGGCCGTCCTCGACCATCTCGAGCGCACCGCTCGGGCGGTCACCGAAGAAGCCCGAGCAATTCGCGATCCGAATCGGAGCGCCGGGCGCAGCGGTCACGACTCGCCCCCCTCGTCGTGATCCAGTGCCACCAGCAGATCTCCCTGATCGACGCGATCGCCAACCGCAAACCGAACGTCGGCCACCGTCGCGTCCCCGGACGCAAGAATCTTGTGCTCCATCTTCATCGCCTCGACAACCATCAGGAGCTGACCGTCGACGACGGTGTCGCCGTCGGCCACGTGGACGGCGATCACCGTGCCGGGCAATGGGCTGATCGGTCCCTCGGTTGCCGACTCGGCGTCGTGCAACACGAATCGAGGCGCCCTCGTGAGTGTCAACGCGCCCGCAGCGCTTCGCACGTGGACCGTCACCGCGCCGACACCGCTGTCGTCGAGATCGAGCGACCGGTGGACGATCCGGGTCTCGACCACCGTGCGCCGACCGTCGATCTCGACCGTCTGACGATCGACGGCACGGTCGAGCAGGCGCACCTGATGCACGACACGCCCGTCGACGCCGAGCGCGCCGCTCTCGCCCGGTTCCGGCCACGGACCGAGACGAACCGTGGCGGATGACATGTCGCCTCCACCCGGCAGCCAGGCCGACGACATCTCGTACTCCACGTGCAGCGACACGCCGTCCGTCGTGGCCCACACCTGCCGCTGACCCTGCGTCCGCAGGTTCCTCCACCCCGATGGCGCAAACGGTGTGGCAGCGTCGTTCGAGCGGTGCTCCTGCTCCAAGGCGAACACTGCGCCGAGCAGCAACGCATCTCGATCGTCGCCGACCGGCCCCGAAGCAGTGAGCACATCCGGATGCTCGTCGAGGTAGGCGGTCGGCGTGTCGGCGGCGAGGTAGTCGGCTTCGCCCAGGATGGCGACGAGCGAATCGACATTCGTACGGATGCCGGTGATCTGTGTCGACCGCAACGCCCTCGCCAACTGTTGTGCAGCACGCCGTCGCGTCGGAGCGTGCGAAATCACCTTGGCGACGAGCGAGTCGTAGTCCGACGAGATCTCCGACCCATCGCGGACGCCCGTGTCGACCCGCACACCGTCCGGTACCGAGAAGCGACCGATGACCCCGGTGGAGGGCATCCATCCTGCCGCCGGGTCCTCTGCGACCACCCGCACCTCGATCGCATGGCCCGTGATCGTGACATCGTCCTGCGTGATCGGCAGCGGCTCGCCGCCAGCGACCAGCAACTGCAGCTCGACGAGATCGAGGCCGGTCACGGCCTCGGTGACCGGGTGCTCGACCTGCAGGCGCGTGTTGACCTCGAGAAAGGTGATCGTCGACCCGCCCGACTCGTCGGCACCGACCATGAACTCGACCGTGCCGGCGCCTTCGTAGCCAACGTGTCGTGCGAGCGCCACCGCGCCGTCGCACAGCGAGCGACGCACCTCGTCGGTGATTCCGGCCGACGGCGATTCCTCGACCACCTTCTGATTCCGACGCTGGATCGAACACTCGCGCTCACCCAGATGGATCACGTTGCCGTGACGGTCGCCCATGATCTGCACTTCGACGTGGCGACCGCGTTCGAGGAACGGCTCGATGAACACCGCGCCGTCTCCAAACGCCGCATGGGCCTCTCGCGACGCTGCTGCGACGGCCTCGTCGAGCTCGTCGGCGTTGCGAACGATGCGCATCCCACGACCGCCACCACCCGCTGCCGCCTTGACCAGCGCCGGGTAGGTCACCTCACCCCCGACTCGACCATCGACGACGTCGGTCATCGACGTCGTCGGTACACCGGCGTCGATCGCAGCTCGCTTCGCAGCCACCTTGTCGCCGAGCAACGTGATCTGTTCGGGCGTCGGCCCGACCCACGTGAGCCCGGCGTCGATCACCGCCTGTGCGAACCGTGCGTTCTCGGCGAGGAACCCATAGCCCGGGTGCACGGCATCGGCACCGGCCGCCAGCGCCGCAGCGATCACCGCATCGCCGCGCAGGTACGACTCGGCCGGGGTGGCCCCACCCAGTGCGACGGCAACGTCCACCGAGTCGACGTGCAGCGCGTTCCGATCGGGTTCGGAATACACCCCGGCGGTATCGATGCCCAAGCGGTGCGCCGTACGAGCGATCCGAACGGCAATCTCGCCACGGTTGGCGATCAGGAGTCGGGTGATGGCACCTCGGTCAGAACTCATCAGTGCCTCCACACGCCGTACTCGGTTGTGCCCTGGATGACGTTGCTGTGCACCGCCGACAACGCCATGCCCATCACCGTCCTCGAATCGGCGGGGTGGATGATCCCGTCGTCCCACAACCGCCCGGTGGAGAACAACGCCGTCGACTCGTGTTCGATCTGCGACTCCAACCCTGATGTCTGCGCGGCGAGCGCCTCCTCGTCGACCTCCATGCCACGGCCGGCAGCTGCGTTCCGAGCGACGATCTCCATCACGCCCGCCAGCTGCTTCGGACCCATCACCGCCACCCGGTGGTTCGGCCACGAGAAGATGAACCGTGGGTTGTACGCCTTGCCCGCCATGCCGTAGTTGCCGGCGCCGTAGCTCGCCCCGACCATCAGGTTGAAGTGCGGCACGGTCGAGTTCGACACGGCATTGATCATCTTGGCGCCATTGCGGATGATGCCGCCCTGCTCGGCCTTCGAACCGACCATGAACCCGGTGATGTTGTGCAGAAAGGCCAGCGGGATGTCGCGGCGGTTGCACAGCTGAATGAACTGGGCGCCCTTGGCCGCTTCCTCGGAGAACAGAATCCCGTTGTTGCCGAGAATGCCGATCGGGAAGCCGTGGATCGAGCCCCAACCACAGACGAGCTTGTCGCCGTAGAGCGGCTTGAACTCCTCGAACCGGCTTCCGTCGAGCAGCCGGGCGAGCACTTCACGGATGTCGAACGGGATGCGCACGTCGGCCGAGGCGCACCCGAGCAACTCGGCGGGGTCGTACAGCGGTGGGTCGTCGGGCTCGCTCGGACCGGGCCCGAGCTTGCTCCATCGCAGGTGCCGAACGATGCTGCGCGTGATCCGGATCGCATCCATCTCGTCCACCGCGAGGTAGTCGGACAATCCGCTGGTGCGAGCGTGCATCTCCGCACCACCGAGTGTCTCCTCGTCGACGATCTCGTCGATCGCCATCTTCACCAGCGGCGGCCCACCCAGGTAGGCGGTGCCCCGGTCCTTCACGAAGATCGTGTAGTCGCTCATCCCCGGCGTGTAGGCGCCACCGGCGGTGTTCGGACCGAACGCCATCGTGATCGTCGGGATGCCGAGCTTCGAGAGCCGGGTGAGATCGCGGAAGCTGCCGCCACCCTGGATGAACAGGTCGGCCTGGCGAGGCAGATCGGCGCCGGCCGACTCGTTGAGGTTGATCACCGGGAGCCGGTTCTCGCGGGCGATCTCGTTGAATCGGGCCGTCTTCTTCCACGACGTGGGGTTCGCCGAACCGCCCCGGTAGGTCATGTCCGACCCGGTGATCGCACACTCGACGCCCTCGACGATGCCAATGCCACACGCCGAGCCGACACCGACGGGGTCCTGGGTCCCCCAGCCGGCGAGCGGGCTCAACTCGAGGAACGGCGTGTCGGGATCGATCAGGGCTTCGATGCGCTCACGCACGAGCATCTTGCCGCGGGTGCGATGCCGGTCGACGTAGCGCTGGCCGCCGATCGTCGGGACGCTCGCCAGCTCCTCGGCGACGCCATCCCAGAGGCGTTGCATCTCGGCCAGATTGTCCCGATAGTCCGTCGACTTCGTGTCGAGTCGGCTGCGCAGGACGGTCCCGATGGTCACGAGCGCCACCGTAGTGGAGACAGCCCGAACGCTCCCGAGCCGCACCAGCGTCGCCTCGGGCTCTCGTGACGTGACCGCGATCGGGTACACCTGCGACATGGATGTCACCGACGTGCTCACCGATCTCACCGCCGAACAGCAGGCGCTCGACTCGATCGTCGCATCGCTCGCCCCCGAGCAGTGGAACCTGCCGACGCCGAGCCCGGGTTGGACGATCACCGAACAGATCGGTCATCTCACCTACTTCGACGGAACCGCCGCGCTCGCGATCGTCGATCCTCCGGCATTCGTCGACCAGATGAACGCCCTCCTGAACGCGGGAACCACCGGCCAATCGGCCGACGACATCACGCTCGGCCCCTACCGTGCGATGGATCCTGCGGAACTGCTTGCGGCCTGGCGAGCCAATCGAGCGGCGCTCGCCGACGCTGCGTCGACGCTCGACAACGACACGCGGGTCGCGTGGTACGGACCGTCGATGGGGGCCAAGTCCTTCCTGACCGCGCGCCTGATGGAAGCATGGGCGCACGGCCAGGACATCGTCGACGCCGTCGAAGCCGACCGCGAACCGACCGACCGCCTCCGCCACATCTCACAGTTGGGATTCATCACCCGCGGCTGGACCTACATGAACCGAGGTCTCGACGTACCGACCACGCCCGTTCGAGTCGAGCTCACCTCACCGTCGGGCGAGACCTGGCAGTTCGGGCCCGAACCTTCCGACGACGCGGCCGTCGAGTCGATCGTCGGCCCGGCCCTCGACTTCTGCCTCGTGACGACACAGCGCCGCCACGTCGACGACACCGACCTCGTCGTCAGCGGCGCCTCCGCACGCGACTGGATGGAGAAGGCCCAACTCTTCGCCGGCCCCCCGTCCGACGGCCCCGCCCCTCGCCCCGCCTAGCCGAAATTGCCCGGAATCGTGACGGTCAGCGTCACGATTCCGGGCAATTTCGGGGTGGGGGCTCCGGGTTCGGGCGGTTTCGAGCGAGATCGTAGGGTGCTGGGATGCGCGAGATGACGCCGTTCACGATCGCCGTTCCGGACGAAGCGCTCGACGACCTCCGCGCCCGCCTGCGCAACACCCGCTGGCCCGAGCGGGAACTGGTCGACGACTGGTCGCAGGGCACGCCACTCGCCTACGTCCAGGACGTGTGCGAGTACTGGGCGAACGGCTACGACTGGCGGGACCGGGAGGCCAAGCTGAACCGGTTCGATCAGTTCACCACCGCAGTCGACGGCCTCGGCGAGCCAGGACTTCACTTCATCCACGTCCGCTCGCCGCACCCTGACGCGATGCCGCTGATCATCACCCACGGCTGGCCCGGCTCGATCGTCGAGTTCCACAAGGTGATCGAGCCGCTCACCGACCCGACGAAGTTCGGGGGTGACGCCTCCGACGCGTTCCACGTCGTCGCACCATCGCTGCCCGGGTTCGGCTTCTCCGGCAAGCCCCTCGACACCGGCTGGAACGTCCAGAAGATCGGCGAGATCTTCGCCGATCTGATGGCCGATCTCGGCTACGACCGCTACGT
Source organism: Ilumatobacteraceae bacterium (assembly GCA_963793335.1). Classification (GTDB taxonomy): domain Bacteria; phylum Actinomycetota; class Acidimicrobiia; order Acidimicrobiales; family Ilumatobacteraceae; genus Sva-07. Next base: position 64,749 of record CAWBZS010000001.1, read on the forward strand.
CGCGCAGGGCGGTGACTGGGGCTCCGCCGTCACGACGGCGATCGGCGGCGACGACACCGAGCACTGTGCAGCCGTGCACGTCACCCTCGCGATGGCGGCTGCGCCGAAGATCGACGGTGAGCCGACGCCGGAGGAGCAGCGGGCGCTCGACGGACTGAAGTACTACGCCGACTGGGACGCCGGCTACTCGAAGCAACAGTCCACCCGCCCGCAGTCCGTCGGCTACGGCCTCGTCGACTCCCCCGCCGCGCAAGCCGCATGGGTGCTCGAGAAGTTCTGGGCCTGGACCGACTGCGACGGCCATCCGGAGAACGTGCTCACCCGCGACGAGTTGCTCGACAACGTGATGCTCTACTGGATCAACGGCAACGGGGCCTCGTCGGCACGCATCTACTGGGAGAGCTTCGGCCGGGGTCCACGCCCCAAGCCGGTCACGATCCCCTCCGGATTCACGGTGTACCCCAAGGAGATCGTGCCACCGGTCCGGAGCTGGGTCGAGGGGGCGTTCACCGACATCCGCCACTGGCACGAGCAGCCGAAGGGCGGCCACTTCGCCGCGTTCGAAGTGCCGGATCTCTACGTCGACGACATCCGCACCTGCTTTCGCCAGTACCGCTGAGACGGGGGACCACGGGGTAACTTGACCCGCGGGTCAAGTGGCCCATCTCCCGCACTCCATGACCAGCCCTGCCAGCATCGACGTTCCGCCGGACCACGGCCGCACACCCGGCACTGCCCGGGCGGCCCTGTCGTACAAGGGGTTCCGGATCATCTTCATCGGGTTGGCGCTGTCGAACATCGGCACGTGGATGCAGAACTTCACGCTGCCGGCCTACATCGACGACCGCACCGGACGGCCGGCGCTGGTCGGGTTGATGATCTTCGCCCAGCTCGGCCCGCTCCTGATCCTCTCGATTCCCGCCGGCGTGCTCGCCGACCGCGTCTCGAAACAGAAGCTCCAGTTGTCGGCGCAGACTGCGTCGGTCGTGTTGACGCTCGCCATTGCCTGGTTCGTCTGGCAGGAGTCGGCGCTCTGGACGATCTTCGTCGCGCAGCTCGGCATCGGGACCGCAAACGCCGTGAATGCGCCGGCGTTCCAGGCGTCGATGCCACTGCTCGTCCACCGCCAGGACCTTCCGGGAGCGATCAGCCTCAATTCCGCCATGATCAACGGCACCCGGGTGATGGGCCCCGTGTTCGCTGCGATCCTGGCCGTCGGCGGTCTGTCGGTGTCAGGCATCTTCGTGATCAACGCCGCGACCTACCTGTTCTTCATCGTTGCGCTCCTGATCGTGCGTATGCCCGACGTTCGCAGCGGGAGCACCGAGCGCGGCTTCGGCGTGCTGCTCACCGGTCTGCGCACGGCCCGCCATCGCCTGGTACTCAGCCGCCTGCTGCTCGGGATGTTCCTGTTCTCGTTGTTCAGCCTGGTGTACATCGGACTCTTCCCCTCGGTTGCCCGACTCAGCTTCGGCATCGATTCGGCGGGCCCGACCTACCGCTGGCTGTACGCGGTCTGGGGCGCCGGTGCATTCTTCGGCGCGATCTCGGTCGGCACCTTCCTCTCCCAGATCGATCGAAAGCTGCTGATCACCCGGGGATTCGCCGGGTTCGCGATCGCGCTCGGGATCTTCTCCCAGGTGCGCGGCCCCGAGCTCGCGTTCCCCGTCGGCTTCGTGCTCGGGTTCTTCTACTTCATGACCGCAACGGCGATCACCACGACGCTGCAGCTCAACATGAAGAACACCGAGCGGGCGACGGTGATGCCGCTGTGGTTCATGGTGTTCGGCGGAACCGTGCCCATCGGCAACCTGCTGTTCGGGGTGGTGATCGAGTGGATCGGCCCCCGGGCGGTGCTCGGTTTCGGCGCGGCGTTCGCGCTCTTCCTCAGCTGGTGGGTCGATCTCCGCCGCTTCCCTGCGTCAGCTTTCCTCGCCGAAGAAGACGGCGGCGAACCCTTCACCCCCACCAACGCGTCCCGTCTCCTCTGACGGGCCGTACCGCTGCGTCGTGCTCAGGCCCGGAGCAGCGCGTCGACGATGCGCTCCAGGCCCGCGGAGCGACTCGCCTTGACCAGCACGGCGGTTCGCTCATCGAGGCCACCGATGGCAGCGATCACGTCGTCGGTCGGGTCGACACCGTAGAGATCGGTGCCGACGACGAGCAGCTCGATCCCGAGCGCCTCGGCCTGCGCCGCGATGTCCCGATGCGCGGGCGCTGAGTCTTCGATCTCGGCCATCAGCCCCAGCACGGCGACCTGACGGGTGGCGCCCATCGCGGCGAGCGCGTCGATGGCGGCGGCCATCGACGTCGGGTTGGCGTTGTAGGCGTCGTTGATGATCGTCGCACCCCCAGCGGAGGTCGTGATCTGCATCCGCATCCCCGACACTTCGACCGAGGCGAGCGCAGCAGCCGCAGCATCGATGTCGACGCCCACGGTGCCGGCAACGGCCAACGCCGCCAGCGCGTTCGAGACCATGTGCATCCCTGGAACTGGCAAAGTGACCTCGGCGCGACCCCACGGCGAGTGCACCACGAAGCGGGCCCTCGCCGCGGCATCGAGCTCGATGTCGGCCGGTCGCACCTCCCCGGCCCATCCGAACGTGAGTACCGAAGCACCAGTTCGGTGCGCCATCGACGCCACCCGATCGTCATCAGCGTTGAGAATCGCCGTGCCGGACGCCGGGAGCGCCTCGACGAGTTCACCTTTCGCCTGCGCGACGCCAGCGAGACCCCCGACGAGTTCGGTGTGTGCGTGGCCGACCACCGTGACGACACCGATGTCGGGTCGCGCGACGTTGCACAGCCTCGTGATCTCGCCGAATCCCCGCATCCCCATCTCCACGACGAGCACTTCGGTGTCGTCGGGCGCATCGAGGATCGTGACCGGCAGCCCCTGGTCGTTGTTGAAGCTGCGCTCATTGGCCGTGGTCCGCCGCCCGGCCGCGCACGCAGCAGCGACCATGTCCTTCGTGGTGGTCTTGCCGACGCTTCCCGTGATCCCGATCACCGTGGCATCGAGGCGAGGTCGGGCCCACGCCGCGAGCGCGAGGAGCGCCAGCGCGGTGTCGGCCACCTCGATCGCCGTTCCGTCGCGCCGGAACGGGTCCGGCTCGCTCGAGAGGTGTGCAACTGCCCCCGCCGCCCGGGCCGTCCCGATGAACTCGTGCCCGTCGCGCTCGGCGACGATCGGTACGAACAGCTGGCCGGGCCGGATGGAACGCGAATCGAACGATGCGCCGTCGAACTCGACGTCGGGCCCGATCAGACGGCCACCAATTCCCGCTGCGGCCTCGGATGCACGAATCCTCACAGAGCCCGACGGTACCGTGGCCCGATGGCCGACGCAGGGCATCCTCGCACTCCCGACACCAGCACCGACACCCGTACCGAGCGCATCCATCTGGTGGTCCTGTTCGGCGGCGAGTCGGCCGAACACGACGTGTCGTGCACCACCGCGGCCCACGTCTTGCGCGCTGCGGATCCCGAGCGCTATCGCATCACGCCGATCGGCATCTCGACCGATGGCCAGTGGGCACTCGCCCAGCAGGCCGTCGATGCGCTGCTCGACGGGCCGCATGCGATCCCCGGGCGGTTGGAGCCGACGGGCACCGACGTGTCCCCGACCCCGATGCTCGCCGACGCCCGCGCCTCCGACGAGGTCACCGTCGTGTTGCCGCTCCTCCACGGGCCGATGGGTGAGGACGGCACCGTCCAGGGCATGCTCGACCTCGCCAACGTGGCCTACGTCGGCAGCGGCGTGCTCGGCTCCGCGGTCGCGATGGACAAGGCAATGGCCAAGCAGGTGCTGACCGCCGCCGGCATCCCGCAGGCCGCATACCGAGCGTTCGCCGAACACGAGGTGACGCCAGGCCTTGCCGCCGAACTCGCAGCCGAGCTCGGACTCCCGGTGTTCGTCAAGCCGGCGAACATGGGCTCGTCGGTCGGGGTGTCGAAGGCGTCGACGGTCGAAGCACTTCGCGAAGCGATCGACCATGCGCTCACCTACGACGAGATGATCGTCGTCGAAGAAGCGATCGTCGGCCGCGAAATCGAAGTTGCCGTCCTCGGCAACACCGCTCCGGCGGCGTCGGTGCCCGGCGAGATCGTGCCCGGCGAGGAGTTCTACAGCTACGAAGACAAGTACGTCACCGATGGAGCGCAGCTCCTCATCCCGGCGCCGCTGCCGGACGTAGCCACCGACGTCGTGCGCCAACTGGCGATCCACACATTCCGGGCGCTGCGCTGCGACGGCCTGGCCCGAGTCGACTTCTTCTACGAGATGGACGCCGACGGCAACGGCCGCGGCTTCCTCTGCAACGAGGTCAACACGATGCCCGGCTTCACGCCGATCTCGATGTATCCGAAGCTGTGGATCCACTCCGGACTGAGCTACAGCGCGCTGATCGACCGCTTGGTCGACCTCGCACTCGAGCGACACTCGCGTCGTCGCCGAAACACCACGCACTGAGCACGTTTCCGGTCGGGCAGACTGGCCTCAGAGCAGGCGCTGCTTGCGCAAGCTCCGCATGGCGAAGTAGCCGAGGCACGGCGGCAGGTAGAACGTCAGCAGGCGATACGAGATCGCCGCGGCGATCGCCGTGGCGCTGTCGACGCCGATTGCCGTGAATCCGGCGATCAGCGCCGCCTCGGTGACGCCGACACCGCCCGGCACCGGCATCAGACCGGCGAACAGGGCGACTGCGACGTTGACCAGGATCACATCGGCGAATCCGACGTCCTGGCCGAACGCTCGCAGCACGGTGTACATCGCCAGCGAGAAGAGCACCTGCACCAGCACGTTCGCCAGCAGCACCGAGATCAGACGGCCCGGTGAACTCAACAGGGGGCCGAGCTTCGTCCACGTGGTCTTGGTGACGGCGACGACTGGGTTGCGGAACTTCGGGACGATTGCCACGACGGCGATGCCGATCATGATCGCCACCAGTGCGATCAGGATCAGCTGACCGTCCAGGTTCGGGGCGGAGGCACTGATGTCGAGGTTGAGGCTGCCGAGCCCAAAGCCGACGATCACGAGGAACAGGCTGATCTGGGCGACGAACCCGGCAACGCTGTCGAGCCCGCCGACACCGATGGCGGTGGTGCGATCGAGCCCGTTGCGCTGGAAGAAGCGAATGTTGACCGCCACCCGAGCGGCGGTCGATGGCACGGCGAGGTTGACGAAGGTGATCGCGAACTCGAGCATGGTGAGACGGCCGAGTGGCACCGGGATCGGCGCTGCCCGCGACACGGCGAACGCACTTGCGACGCGGGGGACCTGGGCGAGGACGAGCGCGAGCAGGAGGATCGCCATGTTGGCTTCACTGATTGCGTCGACGATCGACGACAGGCCGACGCTCTGGATCGCACCGATCAGCCCGTAGGCCACGACGACGAGCAGGACCCACATCACGACGTTGCCGACGGAGAACCGTCGGATCGTCTGGAGCTCCTGTTCCTCGGCGCCCACCGTCGCGACGACCGCCTTGCGAAGGTCGTCGATGTCGAGGTCGGCGTCGTCGGCTCGGCGACGAAGCGTCGGAAGCATCGCGGCGGTCTGGACGAAGGTGCTCGTCTCGGTCAGCGCCTCGGTGCCCAGCGCATCGACGGCAGCAGCGATCGCTCGCTCGGTTCCGACGGCGACGGCGGTGGTGACCAGCAACTGCGCCTCGTCGAGCTGTCGGGAGGTGTCCTGCCAGTCGATCGCGGCCCGGTCGAATCCGCCGAACACCACATGGCGGTCAGCGACCTGCAGGTTGTCCAGGGTGATCGCCCCGTGACGGATCCCGACAGCGTGGAGCCGAGCGAGTGATTGCCATCCGTCGGCGAGGAGATCGTCCCCGATGTCGGCGTCCCCGTGTCCGAAGCGGGGACCGACTCGTTCGGCCACGAACAACGCATCGCCGCGGCTGTCGACGGCACCGGCGACGAACGGCGTGACCGACGCTCCCCCGCGCTCGGCGAACAACGTCATGTACGCCTGATGCTCCACCTGATGGCGTCGGTTGACGGTGACGTTCCGACCGCCCGATCGGTAGAAGACGAGGCGCCAGAGCTTGACGAAGAACTGGCTGTCCCACGAGTCCCGACCGTGGATACGGACGTCGATGTCTCGACCATCGGACGTGCGGGCTCGGGCGAGGGTGACGCCTGCGTGCACCTCGACCTCGGTGGGTTCAGCGTCGACACCGATCGATCGGAGCGATTCGCCGAGCTCGTGCGGCGACGGCGTTGCGTCGGGCGACCCGAACACGAGATGCACGAGCGCGCCCGCAGCCCAACCGATCGCCACAGCCGCCAACGCCGCGGACGGTCCTGCTTCGCCCAGCACGAGTGCGGAGATCCACGCGACGCCGATGAGCCACCGCCCGAACTTGCGCAACGGGCTGACGAGGTGGGGGTTCGCGACGGTGATCGCAGCCGCTCCGGCAGCGAGCGCCAGTGACGGGAAGGTCGATGTCCCGTCCGCCGACCCCAAGCTGTCGAACAGGTCGGGAACCGATCCGTCGACGATGCGGCCGACGAACACCACGCCCGCCACCGTGGTCGCCATGCTCGCCAACCAGTCGCGCAGCAGTGCCCAGCGCCGACGGGCCAGGGCCAGCAGGCCGATGACCACGACCCAGATCTGCAACAGGTCGAACGCCGGCCGCCAGACGATGTCCAAGAAGCCCGGCAGCGAGGCCAACCAGTCGGCGAATGCGGTCTCGAATGCCCTCGGGTCATCGACCTGAGAGCTGGCGAACACGACCAGGATCACCGACAGCGCAAACAGGACGGCGTCGGTCGGCCGTCGAAATCGCAACGACATCGACGGCACTGCGAACACTCGACCGCCGCGCCGACGCGACCGAGGCTCGGACACGCTGACGGTGCGGCGAGCGGATGCTTCGCCCTCGGCGGGCTGGTGGTCGACGTCGATCCGAAGAAGCTACACAGACCGTGTGCCCGATACGGCGACCCACTCCGATCCCGCGTCGACCGCCTGCCGTCAGCGCGGACCGCTCAGGCCAGCGGCTGCGTCTCGGCGACCAAGCCGGCTGCTCGTGCACGCTCGACCGCATCGCTCCTCGAGGTGGTGCCGAGCTTGCGATAGATGGCGGCCGTGTGGCTCTTGACGGTGTTGCGCGACACATACAGCCGGGTTGCGATGTCGGCGAGGCTCAGGTTGGTCGGCAGAAACTGCACGACGCGCAACTCCGCGGCGGTGAGCGCCCATGACCGTTCGTGGAATGTGTCGGAGGCCGCGTGCACCGTCGCTCGAAGGTCGTCGACGTGGCGGGCGAACGGCGTGCTGCGATCCTGGCATTCCATCTTGACATCGAGTGCATCGAGCATGTCGAGCGCGGCTGGCGCGTCATCGAGGAGCAGGCTCGTACGGATCAGCGGAATGAGCCCCAGGATGCCGAACCAGGGAGCGGACCGGTCGAAGCCGGCGAGCTTCAGGCGCCCGGCGTCGCGGCGGGCGCCGGCCGCGTCGTGTCGGCCCGCTCGCGCGTCGATCAGGGATGCGATCGCCAACGACACCCCAGTTGCCGACACATCCTTGCCAAGCGGCGTTGCCAGCAGGCGAACGGCCCGATCGCTCAACGCTGCGGCTTCGTCGGAGGCACCTTCGATGTCGAGCACGATCGCCAACGTCGCAGCTGCGGTCGCCTGCAGCGTCGTCGCGTCTGCGAGCTCACTCTCGAACAACGCTTCGCGCAGCAGGCCGATCGCTCCGTCACCGCCGGACAGGTACGTGTTCACGCCGAGTGCCAGACATGCGAGCGCCCGCCACTCGCCGTGGTGCAGGTGGTCGTAGGCGCTGGCGGCGACGGGGATCAGCTCGCGTGCCGGCCGAGTGTCGAGGGTCGCGAGCAGCGCGTCGGTCTGGTGGGCCAGCATGTCGGCGAGGTCGCCCGGAACGCCTTCGACCGACCCCGACTCGGATCGGCACAACCGCGTCCACGCCAGCGCGCGCTCACCGTCACCGATTCCGATGTTGAGCAGCGCCTGACTCTGTCTGAGCGGCAACGACTCGCGCGTTCGCGTCTCCTCGATGTGCCCGAGCCAACGTTCGATCGTGCGGTACATGCCTCGTGCGGCGTAGGACCCGGACTGCTGCACCACCATGGATTCGAGGAGGTCGAGGTCCTCGGCTGCGGCAGCATGCGCAATCGCGAGGTCCGTGTCACCCTCGTCGAGCCACCACCTCGCGGCGGTCACGTGGATGTCGCGCCAACGCGTGGGGTCGAGGCTCTGCAGACGCGCGGAGAGCCAACGAGCGAGGACTGCGTGCATGCGGTACCACTCGTCGCGCTGATCGAGGCCGATCAGCATCAACTCGTTGCGGCACAGACGCCGGAGCGTCGAGGCGGAGTCGCGGCGGCCGAGTACGGCATCGCACTGCACGCCGCTGAAGCGTTCGAGACAGCCGAGTTCGGTGAGCAGCGTCTGGTCGTCGTGGTCGAGCGCTCCGAACCATTCCTGGGTGATGTAGTCGGTGACGTACGCGAGGTCGCCGAGCTCGGCCAACGGGGCCTCGAAGCCTTCGGGACGTGCGGCCATGACCTGGCTTGCGAGGCGGAGTCCCGCTGGCCATCCTTCGAACTGCTCGCCCAGTGAGCTCAAGACGTCGATGTCAGCCTGGATCCCGAGCGTCCTCAGCAGTTGCTCGGTCTCTGCGAAGTCGAACGCGAGGTCGCCGGCGGTGACATCGACGACACCGGGTTCGAGCCGTTGACGGGCGATCGATTCGGAGCGGTGGTGCGAGCGGCCGACCAGCACCAGCGTCGAATGCCTCGGGAGCCGGTCGATGATGAGTCCGATCAGATCGGCCGATTCCTCACTGACGATGTGATGAACGTCGTCGAGCACCAAGACGAACGGTTCGTCGGGGTCGGCGATCAGCTGGGCCACACCCTCGAACGGGACATCGTCGTCGACGTCCAGGTTGCTCCACGACCGGTCGGCCAGCTCCGTGGCGATCACGTGAGCGAGGACCAGCGGATCGTTGTCGATCGGCTCGAGGTCGAGCCATCGAACCCGACGTTCGTCGTCGGCAACCCAGCGCAGCACCTGCGTCGACTTTCCGTACCCTGCCGGCGCAAGCACTCGCAGTACTTGCCCGGTCGCCGAGGCGTACCGACCGTCGAGGCGCGAACGCTCGATGATCCCCGAGCGTCGCGTGGGCCCCGTGAACCGTGCGCGATCTCGGACGGAGATGAGATCGCTCATGCGGGCGATCTCTCGGCCTCGCTCCCGGGACGGTCGGAGTGGTTGGGGCCACGCTGGCATCGGAGGTGCACGATCGGGATACTACCGGTCGGCGATCTGACGCCACCGTCGACGACAGGTCCCGCCAGCCTGTCGCATCGCCCAGTGCGGCTGATGCACGCGCCACCGCGGTGACATACGGTGCGTTGCCATGCGCGCACGATGCCGCCCATCGCGGAGGTCCGCCGACCGGTGACGAACGCGCAGGCAGACCTCGGCGACCGATTGACCACGCCGCGTGCAGCAGCGGTTGCCGGTGTGCTGTTCGCCATCCTGCTCGGCACGTCGACCGTGCTGCTTCGGGTGGCGACACCGCCGATCGACGGCGACTCGGGCGACTGGATCGACACCAACCGGCAGCGGGTGAACCTCGCATTGTGGCTGGTGCCCTTCGCCGGGATCTCGTTCCTCTGGTTCATCGGCGTGGTTCGCGACCGACTCGGTCACCGTGAGGACCGGTTCTTTGCCAGCGTGATGTTCGGCAGCGGGTTGCTGTACCTCGCGATGCTGTTCGGCGCTGCAGCGCTGAGCGTCGCGCTGGTCGCCGCCTACGAGGATGCGCCGGATCAGCTGATCACGTCTGGTGGCTACGAGTTCGCTCGTGAGGCTGTCTTTGCGCTTCTGAACACCTTCGGGGTGCGGATGGGCGGTGTGTTCATGCTCTCGACAGGCACCATCTGGCTGCGTTCGGGCGCCGGTGCGCGTTGGCTGGTTCTCCTCACCTACGTGCTGGCGATCCTGCAGATCTTCGGCCCGGAGATCAGCCTGTGGATGACACTCGTGTTCCCCTTCTGGGTGCTGGTCGTCAGCATCCACTTCCTGATGGCGGGACCTGGATCGCCCACGCCGGGCGATCAGCCGCCCCGTGCTCGCTGAGCCGGGGCGGCCCGCGCTCGCGCTACTGACGTGCCATCGCGATGCGGAGGCGCTCGTCGGGATCGATGAAGTGGTCGTGGTCGTCGTCGCCGAGGTCGATCTGCACCCAGTGGAGCTTGCCGGTGAACCTGCTGGTCTCGACCGTGTAGGACGACGACACGCAGGTGCCTGACTCGTAGCCGATGTCGGTCGTCTCGTCGGCGGAGAAGACCATCGGTTGCGTCGCTTCGACCCGGCCGCTTCCCACGGCGGTGCCGTCGTGATACAGGGTCACGAGGCCACCCTTGGCCAGGCCGCCGCCGTCGTAGGCGAATTCTGCACGGACCTGGCGGTGGCCCTCGGGAATCGGTTCGGTTGCGGTGATCGTGAACTCCTGGATGCCGAGCACGTTGTAGGTGAAGCTGAGCACGCCGTCGACGGCGTACACGGCCCAGCCGCCGAAGCGGCCGCCTTGCGCGATGATGACACCGGATGCGCCGCTCGCCGGCACGTCGGCGTCGGCGGTGACCGAGAACGACTTGTTCTTGATGCTGACGACGCTGTTCTCCGACAGTCGTCCCATTCCCGGGAAGAACAACTGCGAGTTGCCACGGATCAACGTTGGCCGCCCCGCCATCGACGGTTCGAGGCGCTCGCTGGTGCGGTCGTCCATCGGGAGGACGTTGTACTTGGTCGCCTCGATCAGCCACAGCCGTTGCAACTTCGCCAGCAGTTCGGGGTGCTCCGCTGCGAGGTCGTGGGCCTGGCTGAAGTCGGTGGTGCCGTCGTACAGTTCCCACACATCGTCGTCGAAGGCCGGCAGGTCGCCGCCGACCATCACCCACGGCGTGCGGTGCTTGGTGACCGCGCTCCACCCCTTGTGGTAGATCCCCCGGTTGGCGAACATCTCGAAGTACTGCAGGTCGTGATGCTCGGGTTCGTCGGGCTGGTTGAAGGTGTAGAGCATGCTCGTGCCCTCGATCGGCGACTGCTGGACGCCGTTGACCATCGTCGGCTGGGGCAGTCCGGCTGCTTCGAGAATCGTCGGTGCGAGGTCGATGACGTGCGTGAACTGGTCGCGCAAGCCACCTTGCTCCTCGATCCCGTTCGGCCAATGGACGATCGTGCCGTTGCGGGTGCCTCCCCAGTGCGAGGCGACCTGCTTGGTCCACTGCAGCGGCGTGTTCATCGCCCAGGCCCAACCGACCGAATAGTGGTTGTACGACTCGGGCGAGCCGAACTCGTCCATCTTCGACTGCATGAACTCGGTCGTCTCGAGCGCCGCCATGCCGTTGAAGTTGGCCATCTCGTTGAACGCGCCGTTCATCGTGCCTTCGGCGGAGGCTCCGTTGTCGCCGATGATGTAGTAGATCAGCGTGTTGTCGAGCACCCCGAGGTCGTCGATGGCGTCGATGACCCGTCCGACGTGGTGATCGGTGTGCTCGAGGAAGCCCGCATACACTTCCATCTGCCGGGCGAGTACCGGCTTCAAGTCGTCGGGCATGTCGTCCCAGGCGGTGATCTCCTCGTGGCGAGCCGTGAGCTCGGCGTCGGCGGGAATCACGCCGAGTTCCTTCTGCTTGGCGAAGGTGCGTTCACGCTGCACATCCCACCCATCGTCGAATCGACCCCGGTACTTGTCGGCCCACTCGAGCGGAACGTGATGCGGTGCGTGCGTGGCGCCAGGTGCGAAGTACGTGAAGAAGGGCTTGTCGGGCATCAACGCCTTCTGCTGGCGGATCCAGCCGATCGCACGATCGGCGAGGTCCTCGGTGAGGTGGTAGCCCTCTTCGGGGGTGGCCGGGGGCTCGACCGGTGTCGTCCCCTCGTAGAGCGCCGGGTCGTACTGGTTGTTCTCGCCGCCGATGAACCCGTAGAACGTCTCGAATCCACCGCCGCCGGACGGCCACGCATCGAACGGGCCCAACGGTGACGACTGCCAGACCGGCACCTCGTGGCACTTGCCGAACTGTGCCGTGGAGTAGCCGTTGAGCTTGAGGGTCATCGCCAGCGGCGCCTTCGTGTTCGGACGCAGGGAGTTGTTCCCCGGTGCCGACGTGGCCGTCTCGGTGATGCTGCCCATCCCGACCGAGTGGTGGTTGCGTCCCGTGAGGAGCGCTTGGCGCGTCGGCGCACACAACGCCGTGGTGTGAAAGCGGTTGAACTTGAGGCCACCGGTGGCGAGGCGCTCGGCATTCGGTGTCTCGCAGGGTCCGCCGAATGCGGTCGACGCGCCGAAGCCGACGTCGTCGAGCAGGATGACGAGGACATTCGGGGCGCCCTCGGGCGGCAGGAGCGGCTCGATCGGTGGAAAGGAGGTCTCGGGATCCTTGGCGTCGTACGTGGTGAGCCCCGGCGCAGGGCGGTCGGGAATCGGAAGCATGCCGCGCGAGTGGCGGTCCGGTGCGTTGGTCATTGGTCGTCCTCCATGGGCGTCGTGGATCGGGTCATCCTCGCCGATTCCGGGGATGCTGTCGACCGCCAGAGTGGGTGATACGGGCCTGCTACCCGACGACGACGAGTTCGTCGTCCACTCCGAGCGTGACCGAGGTGTCGACGTCGGCATTCAGGACGACCGAGCCGTCGACGGTGCGGCGCCACCCGATCGCCAGTGCGCCGACCGCGTACGCCGCGGTCACGATGTCGCCCATCGTGACGGTGCCGACCAGCCCGAGCCGATCACACCGAACCATGCGGATCGAAGCGATGCCACCGTAGAGCTCGAGGAGCACAGCGCGTCGTTCGGGCTGCTCGATCAGCTGGGCGATCAACTGGCTGCCGAAGGCCGAGCTGATCACCAGGTCGTCGGGCCCCGTGAGCACGGCGAGGTCGGTGCGTTCGTCGTCGAGCATCTGCACGACCAGCCGTGGAGCGTGCCCCTCCTGGGCGTATCGCCGCTGGAGATGCATGACGTCGAGCATCGTGCGGGCATCCGCCTCGGCTCGGTCGATCGCGCCGTAGCCGAGCACGACGATGGTGGTCGGTGTTCGATCGGGCTCCAGCGACGCGCACTCGAACGACGGAGAGATCCGAACGTCGATGTCGAGGTCGGGTACCACCACGTCGCCCTGCTCGATCAGCCGAGGATCGAACGCCACCTCGACGCTGGAGGACGGCGACGTCGCCGCAGCCCACCCGCCGATGAGTTGCGGGCCGAGTGGATTCCAGCCGACGACGAGGATGTGCTCCTCGACTTCTGCGACACCGAGTTCGGCCACCTGTCCCCGCTGAAGGCGCAGCGGCGCGTCGGCCACCTCGATGCGCTCGAGATCATCCGCAATCAGGACGAGCTGATCGCCGTCACCGAGGGTCGAGTCAGGATGCGGATCGAGCTCGAATCGACCGTCGGCTCTCGCGATGCCCAGCGGTCGAGCGTTGGAGAACCGGCCCACGATCTCCTCGAATCGGACACCCAGCAGTTCGGGCCACCCGGTCACGTGGAGGTCGCAGCCGTGGAAGTCGGTGAGCTCGGTCACCACCTTGCTCAACCCTCGCTGGCGCAGCGCGAACGCTCCCGTCCTCGCAACGGCTTGAGCGGTCACGATCGGGTGCATCATGGGTCCGCAGGCGTTGACCAGTCGTTCGGCGGTGACCGGGTCGGCCACCTCGACGACCACGGGAACCTCCCGCGTGCTGACGAGTTCGCCCGTGACCGCAAGGACGGTCTGGATGACGGAGACATCGTCTCCTTCGCTCTCCGGCAACACGACGACCCCGCGGGCGTCGCCGACGCGGGCGAGCGCGAGGTCCGCCCGGACGCGAGGATCACCGAATCGGTACACCACACGGGTCGTCAGCTGGTCGGGAGCGGCGTCGAGCACCGAACGTCGCAGTTCGGTGGGATCGTTCGTTGAGAGCACGACGATCGTGTTCGGGCCCCGCTCGGCATTCGCCAGGATCAGTTGCTCGATGATCACCGGGATGCGGGACGAGCCGCCCAGGATGACCACATGCCCCGACTCGATCACCGTGCTGCGACCGCGGCGCATGCTGGCGATGCGGTCCTCCACGCCGGCGGCGATGATGCCGATCAGCGTGCCGGCGATCAGCAGGCCGAAGAGGGTGACCACCAGTGCGAGAATGCGCCGTCCCCAGCCGACGTCGCCGGCCATGGTGCCGGTGTCCAGGATCCGGAGCAGGCTCTGCCAGAAGTCCTCGAGCAGCCCGCTGTTCTCGCTGCCGGTGAAGGTGACGCCGAACAGCGACAGCAACAGTGCGCTGAACAACACGGCGCCGAAGGTCACGACCCCGAGCCAGGCGAGCGCCGCCGTCGTTCCGCGGGCGAGGACGTTGTCGAATCGATAGCGGAGCCGTTCGCGCAGGCTCACGTCGATCGGGTTGCCGTCCCGATCGGTGGCGCGGGTCATTCAGCTGCCGACCTTCGACGATGCCGGCGGCAGGAGCACGTAGGAGCCGACCAGGAAGCAGAGCGCACCCAGGAACGTGCCGGTGTTGACGATCGCGATGTTGATCGCCTCGCCGGTCGTGGGCAAGGTGAACGCCGCGAGCGCCGAGGCCATGAAGAACACCGAGCCGACGTAGTTCAGCAACGACGACCACCACTCGGAGTCGTGGGTGTCGTTGCGGTCGCCCTGACGTCGGGTGCGTGTGTCCCACCAGTAGAGATGACTGGCCACGAGGAACGCGATGCAGCCGAGGAAGTCGGGGGCCCACACCAGGCGATTGGTCTCCTCGACGTCGAACGTCGTGATCATCGCGTCGATCGTGTTGACGTTGAACAGCAGGGTGCCCGCGGCTTGGACGACGGCCGCCCAGCGCAGCCGGGCAACCCTCGACTCCGACCACCAGCGGGTGCGGGTGCCGTCGTTGCGGTCTTCGTCGATCACCCGCACCGCAGCAGTGATCGCAGCCGTCGTGAAGAAGATCGATCCGATCACGAAGGTGATCCCGACCACTCGACCATCGACGAGCTGCGAATAGGGCGGGAACGACCCGAGCGCGAACAACGCGGAGCCCACGATGAACAGCATCGTGATGCGCCATTCGGGGTCGAGCGGCGTCCAGTGGACTCCGCGGCGCCACTGCATCACGTGGAGCTTCGTGCGTTGGTCACGTGTGGCTGAAGCCCGGTGCCGGCGCGGGCTGCGGCGGCGGGAACGCTTCGAGGTGGGCAACCGCTTTGCCGATCGCTTCGATCAGCATGTCGGCCAGGTCCATCCCGAAGCCCTCGCGGACAACGATGCGCAACACGGCGACGTCCTCGGCATCGGCCGGCATGGTGTACGCGGGAACCTGCCAGCCGCCGGTCCGCAACTGCTCGGACACGTGGAACACCGTGAACTTCGTGGCGTCCTTCACCTTGAACGCGAGGACGGGGATCGCCGAGCCGTCGCTGACGACCTCGAACGGGCCCATCTCGGCGATCGCCGAGGAGATGTGCACGGCGGTGTCGCGCAGCGACTCCATGATTCGGCGGTAGCCGTCGCGTCCGAGTCGCACGAAGTTGTAGTACTGGCCAACGATCTGGTTGCCGGGGCGCGAGAAGTTGAGCGTGAACGTCGGCATGTCACCGCCGAGGTAGTTGACGTGGAACACCAGCTCCTCGGGCAGTTCGTCGGCCGACCGCCACACGACGAAGCCGATGCCCGGGTAGGTCAGGCCGTACTTGTGGCCGGAGGCGTTGATCGACTTCACCTGCGGAAGCCGGAAGTCCCACTCGAGGTCCGGGTGGAGGAATGGCGCCACGAACCCGCCGCTGGCGGCGTCGACATGGATCGGGATGTCGAGGCCGTGCTCGGCGTTGTAGGCGACGATGCGATCGTGGATCTCCTTGATCGGCTCGAACTCACCCGTGTAGGTCGTGCCCAGGATCGGAATCACGCCGATCGTGTTCTCGTCGACGTACTCCATCACGGTGTCGGGCGTGACGGTGAAACAGTCGTGGGTCAGCGGCACGTAACGCGGCTCGACGTCCCAGTAGCGGCAGAACTTCTCCCAGACGACCTGGACGTTGGAGCCCATCACCATGTTGGGCTTGTCGGTCGGGAGCCCTGCGGCCTCGCGGCGCTGGCGCCACTTCCACTTCATCGCCAGGCCACCGAGCATCACGGCCTCGCTCGAGCCGATCGTCGACACGCCGATGGCGTCACCGTCGGTCGGGGCGTGGAACAGATCGGCGACGATGTTCACGCAACGCCGCTCGATCTCGGCGGTCTGCGGATACTCGTCCTTGTCGATCATGTTCTTGTCGAACGTCTCGGCCATCAACTTCTCGGCCTCGGGCTCCATCCACGTGGTGACGAAGGTGGCCATGTTGAGACGCGAGCTGCCGTCGAGCAGCAGCTCGTCGTGGATCATCCGATACACCGCACCCGGGAGCGACTCGTCCTCGGGCATCCGGTTCTTGGGAATCGGGGCCTGGGCGAACCGACCGGCGTAGGCGGGATCGAGTGATTCGTCGTTGGACACGTGCTTGTGGACCATGGTGGGGTCTTCCTTCAGTCTCGAGAGGTTGCTGACGAATCTAGGCGTCGCCAGATTCCGGCTGGGGCTCGGGTTGTCCGGCCTCGACGGCCAGCAACTCCTGTCGTCCGGTGAGGACCAGTGTGTAGATCGCACCGATCACGAGGGCGACGAGCACGAAGGCCGTCGTCCAGCGGTCGAACGCACGGGCCGGGCTCCACCACAGGAGCAGCAGCACCGCTCCGATGCTGATTCCCACGAGCGCAGCGGTCGAGTCGGCGACACCGGCAGCCCAACGGCGGAAGGCCACCGCCCAGCGGTAGGGCCCGATCAGGATGGAGAATCCGATGATCAGCAGACCGTAGACCACTCCGGTCCAGGCCATCTGCCGAAGCAACTCGGTCAACACCGAGCCGACGAGTTCGGCGAGGGGCTTGTTCGTCGCATCCTGGACGAACGTGTTCACGGAGGTGCGAATGCCGACCTGACGAATCACCAGGAGGACGGCGCCGCCGACGACCAGGGAGATGCCGACCGATTGGAGCATCTGACGGCGTCGGCCAACGGCGAGGTACACCGCTGCGACGTACATGCCGACCACCACGACGAAGAGGAACCACGACGTGAAGTCGAGGACCTTGACCGCGTTCTGTGCGGCGGAGAGCTCATCGGACTTGAGGATGGTGATCTGTCCGACGTCCTCGGGCAGGCGGTCGAGCGCCGACTGGGGGATGCCGACCGCTTCGCCGAGGTTGACGACCGCGGTGTTCAGATCGAGAACGATGGCACCGTCCGACGTCGAGACGCTGTCGAGCGTGGACTCGTCGCGAAGAATCCGAACCGCCACCTCGTGGGCGCGGCGGTTCGAGTCCTGCCACACGGACTGGAAGGCGCTCGACGCGATGATCTTCTCGATGCCGTCGGTGGTCGGCCCTCGGAGTGCCCCGGCGAGTGGACCAGCGAGCCCTGACAGGTCGGACGGGAGCAGCGACTCGAGTTCGCCGGTGACGTCGACCGCGGTGTACAGCTCGTCAGCGAGGAACACCGCGAGCGCTTCCTGGACCTCGGGTTCGTTGAGCAGGTCACCGCTGACCTCCACCCATTGATCGGTGTCGAGGGCCTGCGTGCGAGTCCACGTCGTCAACGTGGTCACGACCGCCAGCAGCGTGGCAAGGACCACGAGCAGTCCGGGCAGCCAGCGAGGGCCGATGGTTGCGTCCCCGCCCGGGCGGTTCGATTCAGAGGTCATGTGATTCTTTCGTGGTTCGATTCGTCCGCCGGGTGCGGGGACGTGTTGGTTCGGTCGAGGTCTGAGGACCTCGCGTCAGCGGCGGCCTTGGCGACGGCCTTGGCGCCGGTTGACGCCGTTGGACACTACCGCAGCGGTACCGACCACTGCGGCTGTTCGGGCGACCGGGGCGCCGATGACGCCTCGTCGTGCTCTGCGTACGGGTCGAATCGGCATCGTCATTCTCCTTCGTCGAGTTCGTCCGCCTCGAGCGAGGCAGCGATGGCTTGGATCGGGATCCGGCCGGTGGCGACCAGTTGACCGCCAGCCCGACGGGCGGCGGAGGCGAACGGGGCCGCCCAGAGGTTCTCCCACACGACGACACCGGCAACGGTGCCCGGTTCCATGGACGCTGCGAGGTGGACCACGTCGTCGGCGGCGAGCAGCTCAGCGATCTCGGTCTCGAGCTGGACCAGTTCGTTGGCGCCGTCGGCGTCGTCGATCTCGTGGGCCTCGATCGTGCCGTCGTCGTCCTTGACCAGGATCAGCAGGTCGAGGATCCGGATGATCCCCGCCTCGTTCAGCACGGCGAGTTCAGCTGCCATCTCGCCGCTGAAGTTGGCCTGACCGGCCGGGAACTCGACGACGAGGTAGTCGACCGGCCCCATCTCGTCGAGTTCGCTCTCGCTCATCGTTGCTCCTCTGCACGTGCGGCGCACTGAGCACCGATTGGTTGGTCCAGAGCCAGTGTGCGGTTCGAGGACAGCTGCGTCATCACCCACTACGTACGAGATCGTGCCACCGCCGGTTGCGTTGGGCACACCAGCGCAACGTCACGGAACCAGCGCGGCGCGGAGGAAGCTCCGCAGTTCGTCGCGAAGTCGCCGGAGCCCGACCGCGTCGGGCTCCCAGCCGACCGCTCTGAGCGCCTCGGGTTCGGTGGCGATCCCGGTCAACGTTGCGTAGCCCAGCGCTGCGACGAGTCGTGGGTCGCCCGACCGGAGCCGACCCGCCTCCATCTCGACGCCGAGATAGCTCACCGCTCGCTCGACGAGGGGTGCGAGTCGATGACGGAGCCGGGCTGCGCGGTCGGCGTCGACTCGGCTCACCTCACGAATCAGACCGAGCAGGGCCGGGCGGCGCACCGCCGGACGAAAGACAGCCCGCACCACGGCGTCGATCCGGTCGAGCGGGTCGTCGGGAGCCGCCCGGAGGGCTGCATCGATCACGACGACCAACTCCTCTGCAGCGAGCGCGAGCACCTCGTCGACGAGCACGTCCTTCGACTCGAACCAGTAGAGCACGGTCTGCTTGCGGATGCCGACCGCGCGAGCGATCTCGTCGAGCGACACCGCGTCGACGCCCCGCGTGCCGAACAGGTCGAGCGATGTGGTCAGGATCCGCTCCCGGGTCGAACGCTCACCCACGACGATCTCGTCGGCCTGCTCGTCGGCGTTCTCGTGATGGGTTCCACCTCTCGGGAGCGAACCTGTTCACGAGAACGGGAGGACTCGGGGACTTGCAGCGCATGTCTCTACCAATTGGTAGACGATCGTGCTAGAACAGTCAACTGTGATCGCTCAGGAGCTTGCGGGCAAACGGATCGCCATCACCGGCGCCACAGGGTTCGTCGGCACCGCGCTCGTCGAACGACTGCTCCGCTCGGTCCCCGACTGCGAGATCGTGTTGCTCGTTCGTGACGGCCAGCGAACCAAGGCGGCACGCCGCACCGAACGCGAGATCTTGAAGAACGACGCGTTCGACCGGCTGCGCGCCGACTGCAAGGAGTCCGGCGCCGACTTCGCCGAGGTGGCCGCACGGGTGACCACCATCGCCGGCGACGTCACGCGCGACGGCCTCGGGCTGAACGACGCCGACCGCGCCATCTTTGCGGCCTGCCACACCGTGATCCACTCGGCAGCTGCAGTGTCCTTCGATTCCCCGCTCGATTCGGCCGTCGAGATCAATCTGCTCGGCCCGTCTCGAATCGCCGACCTCTGCAACGAGCTGGGCATCACACCGCATCTCGTGTCGGTCTCGACGTGCTACGTCGCGGGCAACCGGCGCGGCAACGCTCCGGAGCAGCTGGTCAGCGACGGCCCGTTCGACATCGGGATCGATTGGCGTCGAGAGGTCGCCTCGAGCCGACGACTGCGCTCCGACGCCGACGCGGCCAGCCGCAGCACGGAGCATCTCGAGCGCTTCCGCAAGGAGGCCCGCAACGAACTCGGTGCCGCTGGTGCTCCCGCCCTCGCGTCGAAGACCGAACAACTCCGCGAGAAATGGGTCAAGGACCAGCTCGTCGAAGCGGGCCGCGCTCGCGCCGCCAGCGTCGGCTGGCCCGACGCATATGCGTTCACCAAAGCACTCGGCGAGCAGGCGCTCACCGACGTGAAGGGCGACGTGCCGGTCTCGATCGTGCGGCCATCGATCATCGAGTCCGCGCTGGCCGAACCCAAGCCCGGCTGGATCCGCGGCTTTCGGATGGCCGAGCCGGTCCTGATCTCCTACGCCCGCGGACTGCTCGACGAGTTCCCGGGCGTCCCCGAGGGCACCGTCGACGTCATCCCGGTCGACATCGTCGTGGCGGCGATCATCACCGTGGCTGCGCTCGGCCCCGATCGGGCACCCGAGATCACCCAGGTGGCCTCGGGTGGCATCAACCCGCTCAAGTACCAGGCGCTCGTCGACAACGTCAGCGGCTGGTTCCTCGAGCACCCGATCTACGACAGCAAGGGTCAGCCGATCGTGGTGCCGGAGTTCCGGTTCCCAGGCCGGGGGCGGGTCCAGGGGCAGTTGAACCGGGCCAAGACCGTGCTCACCGCCGGAGAGAAGATCCTCCAGAACCTTCCGTTGCGGGGCCGCCAGGCCGAGTGGTCGGCCCAGATCGAGACCAAGCGCGCCGAGGTGGACCGGGCGCAGACCTACGTCGAGCTGTACGGCCAGTACACCGAGTGCGAGGCGATCTATCAGGTCGACAACCTGATGCACACCTGGGCCGAACTCGACGACGACGACCGTGCGGCGTTCAACTTCGATCCGCGTTCGGTCGATTGGCCCACCTACATCACCACGATCCACCTGCCTTCGATCGTCAAGCACGCTCGCGTCAAGACGACCCCCGGCCCGTCGCCATCGACCGACCGGATGGGACGCCTGCGCAAACAGGTCCTCGACCCCAAGCGCCAGGTGGTGGCATTCGATCTCGAGAACACGCTGATCTCGTCGAACGTCGTCGAGAGCTACTCATGGCTGGCGACCCGCCGTCTCGACACCCCCGAGCGCATCCGCTATGTCCTGCGCACCTTGCTCGAAGGCCCGGGGCTGTTGAAGCTCGACCGCACCGACCGCAGCGACTTCCTGCGCTACTTCTACCGACGCTACGAAGGCGCCCCGGTCGAGCAGATCGAAGCCGATGCTCGGGAGATGTTCGGCGAGATCATCATGACCAAGTCGTTCCCCGACGGGATGCGGCGGGTGCGCCAGCACCGCGCCCTCGGACATCGGACGATCCTGATCACCGGTGCGTTGAGCTTCAATGTCGAGGGGTTGCGTCCGCTGTTCGACGAGATCGTGGCCGCCGAGATGACGATCCTCCCGAACAACACCTACTCCGGCGAGATGCACGTCGTGCCGCCCACCGGTGAAGCCCGCGCGCAGATCCTCGCCGACTACTGCGACGCCGAGGGGTTCGATCTCGACGAATGCGTGGCCTATGCGGATTCGTCGTCCGATCTCCCACTGTTCGAGGCGGTCGGGTTCCCCGTCGCTGTCAACCCGGAGACCCGGCTCGCAGCGATCGCTCGCAAGCGCGGATGGCTGGTGGAGCACTGGTCCAAGTCGCCCGGCGGGCCTCGGCCACGACTCCCGATCGGCCCGCTGCTGTCGGAACGCCAACGCCGCGAGAAGTTCGGAGCACGGTCGTGAGGTCTCGTTTGCGCTGCATTTCTGGTGGGGCGGACCACCAGAATCTGAACACAAACGATGTGGTGGCCGCATGAAAGCCCTCCAGGTGTCGCGTTCGATCCCCCGTCTCGGGATGGCCCGAATCGCCTCGGCGATCTCACCGGTGACCGCGACCAAGCTCGGTCCGCTCGACTACACGTCCGTCGAGCCCCCCGAGCTGCCCGGGCCCGGCTGGCACCGGGTGCAGAGCCGCCTGGCAGGCATCTGCGGCTCGGATCTCTCGCTGGTCGAGGGTCATGCCTCGCTGTACTTCGAGGACGTGGTGTCGTTCCCCTTCGTACCGGGCCACGAGGTGGTCGGCGAACTCGACGACGGCACCCGCGTGATCCTCGAACCCGTACTCGGGCACGAAGCGCGAGGATTCCCGGCCCCGTTCGAGGGTGCCGCACCCGGCGACGGCGATGACTACGCCCATCTCGCAACCGGCCCCCTCGAACCCGGCATCCAGACCGGCTTCTGCTGCTCCACCGGCGGCGGTTGGGCCCCCGAGTTCGTCGCCCACGAGTCGCAACTCCACCGAATCTCCGACAACACACCCGACGAGCGCGCCGTGCTGGTGGAGCCGTTCGCCGGCGGCATCCATGCAGCGCTCTTGGCAGCGCCGACCGTCGCCGCCCGTCAGGACCCGACGTCGCCTGCGATCGTCGCGGTGCTCGGGGCCGGGACGATGGGCCTGGCCGCCATCGCAGGACTGCGACGCTACGTGCCCGACGTCCGCATCATCGCCGGCGCCCGCTACCCGCACCAGCGCCAACTGGCGAAGGAGTTCGGCGCCGACGTGGTCGTCGCTCCCGACGAACTCCCTCGAGCCGTCCGACGCGCCGCTGGCTGCCACATGATCGGCGACTACCTCTCCTCGGGTGCTCACGTCACGATCGACGCCGTCGGCACCAGCGCCACCGTTGCCGACTCGCTTCGTATCACCAGACCTCGCGGTCGGGTCGTCCTCCTCGGCATGCCCGCCGACGTGAACCTCGACCTCACCGGGCTCTGGCACCGCGAGACCGAGCTGAAGGGCGCCTACACCTACGGCACCGAGCATCTCTCCGACGGGCGCAGGGTGCGCACGTTCGACCTCGCCATCGAGACCGCCGACGACCTCCGCGCCGAGCGCCTGCTCTCGGCCACCTACCCACTGTCCGACCACGTCGACGCCATCGCCCACGCCGCAACCGCCGGCCGCCGCGGCGCCACCAAGATCGCCTTCGAGATGAACACATGACCGATCACGCCAGGGGTCAGACCCCACACGTGACCGATCACGCCTGGGGTCTGACCCCTGGCGTGATCGTCGCTTCGCACGGAATGGACACCTGATGCCACGCCCTGGATTCGTACTCGACGTCGACAAGTCGACGCCCCCCACCCTCTTCTGGCATGGCGAGGGGTTCCGGCTCGAGCAGCTGCCCGCCGACCGGTCGAGGGTGATCTACGCCCCCGAGCCGCACGAGGCGATCGACGACATCGACGGCGCGATTCGTGCCTCGCTGCTGAATCCGATCGACATGGACCCGCTGCCGACGTTGCTGTTCCCGGGCATGAAGCTCACGATCGCCTTCGACGACGTCAGCCTCCCGCTGCCGAAGATGCAGCGGCCCGACCTGCGCCAGCGCATCATCGAACAGGTCCTCACCATGGCGGCCGACGCCGGTGTCGACGACGTCCACATCATCGCCGCGCTCGCCCTGCACCGTCGGATGCACGAGTTCGAACTGCGCCACACGCTCGGCGATCGCGTCTACGACGCGTTCGAACCGCGCGGCCTGCTCTACCAGCACGACGCCGAGGACCCCGAGAACCTGGCGTTCCTCGGCACCACCGACCAGGGCGAAGAGATCGAGATCAACAAGCGCGCCGCCGAGTCGGACCTGCTCGTCTACGTCAACATCAACCTCGTCGCGATGGACGGTGGCTGGAAGTCGACCGCGGTCGGCCTGGCCAGCTACCGCTCGCTACGCCACCACCACAACCCCACCACGATGGAGGCGTCGCACTCGTTCATGGACCAGCACGCCTCCGAGCTCCACAAGAGCACCTGGCGGATGGGCAAGGTCATGCGCGACCACGGCCCGAAGGTCTTCCAGATCGAGACCACCCTGAACACCGACACGTTCCCGCAGCCGTTCGAGTTCCTCTCCAAGCGCGAGTGGGAGTGGAACGCCAAGGACCGTGCGCTGTATCTCGCATCGGCCAAGTCGCTCGCCAAGACGCCACCGCGCCTCGCCCGCAAGATCTTCCACGGCATCGAGTCCCCCCACCAGATGACCAGCATCCAGTGCGGCGAGGTCGAAGCGGTGCACAAGGTCACGACCCAGAACGTCTACGACCAGCAACTCGTCGAGGTCGAAGGTCAGACCGACATCCTCACGATGGGCATCCCGTACATCTGCCCGTACAACGTGCACTCGATCATGAACCCGATCCTGGTGATGTGCACCGGGCTCGGCTACTTCTTCAACCTGTATCGCGGCAAGCCACTCGTCCGCGAAGGCGGTGTGGTCATCCTCACCCATCCGACCACCAACGAGTTCCACCCGGTCCACCACCCGAGTTACATCGACTTCTTCGAAGAGGTCCTCGCCGACACCAGGGACCCCCACGTGATGTCGCAGAAGTGGGAGCAGCAGTACGCCGAAGACGACTGGTATCGCCACCTCTACCGCACCACCAACGCCTACCACGGCGTCCACCCGTTCTACATGTGGTACTGGGGCAGCCACGGCATGAAGCACGTCGGCAAGGTGATCATCGTCGGTGGGGACGCGCCCACCGTCCGCAAGCTCGGGTTCACGCCGGCCTCGACGATGAACGACGCACTCGAGATCGCATCGGACACCGTCGGTCGCGCTCCCACGATCACCCACATCAAGACCCCGCCACTCATGATCGCGGACGTGAAGTAGGGCTGTTCGACGCCATGGCCGATCAGAATCTTCGACGAGCCCAACGCGCTGCGGGAGCGGCCGAGGACGCAGTTCGACGTGTCACCACCCCGCTGCGCAACTTCGGGTTCCCGTATCGGGCCCCCACCGTGCCGCGAGGCGTCGAGGTCCCGCCGGAGGTCTCGGGGCTCGGGGCGCACTACGACACCGAGTGGGCGCGGCGTCCGCTGGCGTCAGCGGCCCGCACCGTCGTGGTCGAAGGACCCGTCCGCCTGGCAGCCCGAGTGCTCACCTCGCCGGAGATCCTCGGCACCGATCGACTCGCCGACGCCGCGTCGTTGGACGACCCGCCCCCCATGATCTTCGCACCGAACCATCACAGCCATCTCGACACCGGGCTGATGATCCGCTCGGTACCCGCGGTGTGGCGCCGCCGCCTGGTGGTGGCAGCGGCCGCCGACTACTTCTTCGACAAGAAGTGGAAGGCCACGATGTCAGCACTCGCCCTGAACGCGATCCCGATCGACCGAGAGGTCACGGGCCGAAAGTCGTCCGATCTCGTCAAAGGGTTGATCGACGACGGCTACAGCCTCGTGATCTACCCCGAGGGGGGACGGTCACCCGACGGATGGGGGCAGGACTTCAAAGGTGGCGCCGCCTACCTCTCCGCGCGAACCGGGGCGCCGGTGGTACCGGTGTTCATCGACGGAACCGGAGCCATCTTCGGCAAGGGCATGAAACGACCGAGGCCAGGCCGCGCCAAGGTGCTCTTCGGAGCGCCGCTGTTCCCGATCGACGGCGAATCGACCCGCCGGTTCAACGAACGAATCGCAACCGCGGTCACCACGCTCGGCGACGAAGCGATCACCGACTTCTGGACCGCCCGCCAACGGGCAGCCAACGGCACGAGCCCTGCGCTCACCGGGCCCGACCACACCGGATGGCGCCGCGACTGGGCGCTCGCCGAGCGACGCAAGCTGGGCAGCGCGGGACGCCGTCGGCGACAGCAACGTCGCTGGCCCGACCTCGGCTGAAGCACCATCGGCTGCTGACGAACAATAGTCTGTCGGCGTGCCCGACGAGATCGACTCCCACCCGCCGAAGGCCCCGAGGACGTTCCGCGGCGTCCCCCTTCGCCGCCACGTGATCGAGTTCCTCGTCACCTCGCTCAGCTTCTGGTTCGTCGCCTGGATCCTCCCTGGCATCGCGATCGCCGACTTCGGCACGGCGCTCTTCACTGCGGCCATCCTGTCGATCCTCAACGCCATCGTCTGGCCGATCATCTCGCGGTACTTCGCCCGCGTGATCCTGTGGACCGCCGGCCTGCTCGGGCTGGTCGCCAACGGGTTGCTGCTGTACCTCACCTCCGAGTTGGCCGACGGACTGACGATCGACACGGTCTGGGAAGCCGTGCTGGCAGCGTTCTTGATGACCGTGGTGGGGATCGTCGTCAGCACCTGGCTGTCGATCGACGACAACGACGTGTGGCAGCGACAGACCGTTCGCCGGATGGTCAACCGTCTCGAGCCCCCCACCCCGACCGATGTCCCCGGCATCCTGTTCCTCCAGATCGACGGTCTCGCCGAGCCGGTGCTCCGCCAGGCGCTGGCCGACGGTCACGCTCCGAACCTGGCGAGGTGGGTCCGCTCGGGAACCCACCGCATCACCGGCTGGGAGTGCGACCTCTCCTCGCAGACCGGTGCGAGCCAGGCGGGCATCCTCCACGGCAACAACCACAACATGCCGGCGTTCCGCTGGTACGACAAGGAGACGGGCAAGGTCCTCACGTCGAATCGTCCACGGGACGCCGCAGCGATCGAGGCGCGCCAGTCGGACGGCCACGGGCTGCTCTCCGAAGGTGGAGCCTCCCGGTCGAACGTGTTCTCCGGTGACAGCACCGACTCGGCGATCACCTTCAGCACGATCCTCGACAAGTCGAAGCAGAGTCGGCACACCGCCAACTACTTCCTGTCGGACCCGTATGCGGTCAGTCGGCTGATCGCCCTGACCGTGGCCGATGCATGGCGCGAGGTCGTCGACCGGCGGCGAACGCGCCGAGCGGGCATCGAGCCACGGCTCGAGCGTGGCGGCATCTATCCGCTGCTCCGAGCTGCCACCACGACCGCGCTGAGGGATCTCACGATCTACACCTTGGTGAGCGACATCTACCGAGGTGTCCCCTCGGCGTATGCCGACTTCGTCGGCTACGACGAAGTCGCCCACCACTCCGGGCTGTTCGCCCCGACGGCGCTGGACACGCTGTGGCGTCTCGACACCCAGTTGGCCCGTCTCGAACACGCGATCGCCGAAGCGCCGCGGCCGTACCACGTCGTGATCCTGTCCGATCACGGTCAGACCCAAGGTGCCACGTTTCTGCAGCGGTACGACCGCTCCCTGGAGGACGTCGTCGACGGCCTGATCGATGACCACGTCGACATCGCCGTCCCCGAGATGTCGTCGGAAGGCTGGGGCAACCTCAACGGAGCACTGACCGAAGCGGTCCGGGACAAGGACAGCCGAGTCGGCAAGTTGCTCGCGGTCGCCACCCGCAAACATGTCGTCGACGGCGACGTGGTGCTCGGCCCGGCCTTCGCGGACGAGCACGCGCAGGCAAGCGGCACCGACACGACCGCATCGTCCGACGTGATCGTCCTGGCCTCCGGCAATCTCGGGCTGATCTCGTTCACCGACATCGAGGGGCGCGCCTCGATGGAACAGCTGGGCGAACGCTTCCCCGGGCTGATCGCGGGCCTCGCCGAGCACCCGGGGATCGGCTTCGTCCTGGTGAACTCCGAGACCCTCGGTGGCCTGGTGATCGGCGGTGGCGGGATCCACTACCTCTCCGACGACCATGTCGAAGGCATCGATCCACTGATCGGGTTCGGCCCGAACGCCGCCGACCACCTTCGGCGCACCCACTCGTTCGTCAATGCACCGGACATCCTCGTCAACAGCTTCTACGACCCGCATGCCGACGAGGGAGCGGCGTTCGAGGAGTTGATCGGCTTCCACGGCGGCATGGGCGGCAACCAGACGCACCCCTTCCTGCTGTTTCCCGCCGGGTTCGAACTCCCCGACGAACACATCGTCGGCGCGGCCACCGTGCACCACCTCTTCAAGCGTTGGATGGCGGCGATCAACGACGGCACCGCCCCGCGACCATGGTCGGTCCCGGATCGGCCGGCCAGTGCACCCGTGCCGGAGCGCAGCGCCTGATGGAGTTGACGTGGGTCGGCCATGCATCGGCGTTGATCGACTTCGACGGTTACCGGGTCCTCACCGACCCCTTGCTCACCAAACGCGTCGCCCACCTTCGACGGCGGCGGCCCGACCCGCCGCCGGAGACCTACGACGTCGACGCGGTGCTGCTGTCGCATGTGCACATCGATCACCTCCATCTGCCGTCGCTCCGACGCCTGCGCCCCTCGACGCACATCATCACGCCACGTGGCTCTGGCCGGCTGCTTCGCAACGCCGGCTTCCAGTCGGTGACCGAAGTGGTCGTCGGTGACCGCGTCGAGTCCGGGCCAGTGGTCATCGACGTCGTGCCCGCCGACCACAAGTCGGGGCGGGGCCCACACTCACGCGTCACCGCCGAACCCGTCGGCTATCTCATGGCGGCCGGCGGACAACGCGTCTACTTCCCAGGAGACACCGACCTGTTCGACGCCATGGGAGACCTCGGCACCGTCGACGTCGCACTGCTGCCGATCTGGGGGTGGGGTTCGACGCTGGGCCCCGGCCATCTGAATCCACAGCGCGCCGGTGCTGCGGTCGAATTGATCCGCCCGGGGCTCGTGGTTCCGATCCACTTCGGCACCTACGCCCCCGAGAACGGTCGTCGCCGCCTGCCCGACTGGTTCGGAGAACCACCTGCGGAGTTCGCGTCGGCGTTG
Organism: Ilumatobacteraceae bacterium; assembly: GCA_963793335.1. GTDB lineage: Bacteria > Actinomycetota > Acidimicrobiia > Acidimicrobiales > Ilumatobacteraceae > Sva-07. Next base: position 93,257 of record CAWBZS010000001.1, read on the forward strand.
GCCGAGCGTCAGCTGGACGATCGACTCCACCTCCTCGAGCCCGGTGGCCAGGTGACGTGGTGAGCACGAGGATCGCCATCCTCACGATGACGTTCGCCGTCGTTGCCGCTGCCTGCACCACCGAAGCCACGTCGACGCCGGGTCAAACCCTGGCCCCCGTTGCGACCCCTGGAACCACCACCCCACCGACCACCGCCGCGCCGACCACCATCGCCGTGGCACCCACGACCGAAGCACCCACCACGACGGTGGCACCGACCACCACCTCGCCAGCCGGACCCGCCGACGCCGTGGTCCCGCTGCTGGCCGGCGGTGCTTCCTCCCCCGGATGGCTGTCGCTCGGCTCGTGGCAGCGGACCCGCTGGCAGCAAGCAACCGATGCGAGTGGGAACCCGGTCGACCCCAACATCGGATCAGGCACCGAGTTCGTCCTCACCGACCTCACCGGCGAACGCTCTGCGACCTCGGGGCGCAGCGGCGAGTCGTGTTTCGACGGCAGCGTCGGGCCGTCGATCGACGTCGACGTCGAGCCACCCGAGCCACCCGGTTTCGGCTACAGCACCCTGGCGGTCGCCGACCCGGCGTGGCAGCTCAAGCCCCGGCGGGTGGCGGTGGTCGACGAGAACGTGCCGGCCACCTACCAGGCGCTCGGGGAGGCAGCCGTCGCCGCAGCGGCGGTCGACGCGACGCTGGGCGCGATCGAGCAGTTGGTGGTCTCCGACCTGGACGGAGACGGAAACGACGAGGCACTGGCGGTCTTCGAGTTCGTACAGCCGGGAGCGACCCCGGGAACGACCGGCGACGTTGCGGCACTGCTGCTGATCGATGTCGAGTCCCGGTCCGCCGACACGGTACTCCTGTCAGCGATCGGCCCGGTCGTCGACGAGTTCTCGTTCCAGGTACTCGATCGCTTCCGGGTGCTCGACGTCGCCGACCTCAACGGCGATGGCCGCATGGAGGTGATCGTCCACTCCTGGTACTACGAGGGTGCGGGCGTCATCGTCTACGACTACGCCGGCGGCGAGCTTCGCGAGGTGCTCGCCAACGGCTGCGGCGCCTGATCCGACCGCTCGCGGGCGATCACCAGGTGTCGATGCTCGGCCGGCGGGGCGGAGCGAACGGGTCGGTCACCGATCGATGGGTGTCGGGTGCGGCATCGAAGACGGTGGTGATCCACCGCCGCGTGTCAGCCGGGTCGATCACGTCGTCGATCTCGAAGAACGACGCCACGCTCACCGCCTTGCCGTGCTCGTACATCCGGTCGACCATCTCCCGGAACAGTGCCTCACGGGCGTCGTCGTCGGCCGCAGCCTCGAGCTCCTTTCGGTATCCGAGACGCACAGCCCCCTCCAGCCCCATACCGCCGAACTCGCCGGTCGGCCAGGCGAGGCACGCCACCGGCGCCTTGGTGGTGCCACCCATCATCGCTTGAGCCCCGAGGCCGTACGACTTGCGGGTCACCACCGACACCATCGGCACGGAGAGGTTCGCTCCGGTCACGAACAGCCTGCTGCAGTGACGCACCAGCGCGGTGGCCTCCACCTCGGGTCCCACCATCATTCCGGGTGTGTCGACCAGGGTCACCACCGGCAGGCCGAAGGCATCGCACAACTGCATGAACCGAGCTGCCTTGTCGGCACCGTCAGAGTCGATCGCTCCAGCGAGATGGCCCGGGTTGTTCGCGATCACACCGACCGGGCGCCCTTCCACGCGCGCCAGCGCAGTGACCATCCCCACACCGAACTCGCGACGCAACTCGAGCACGGAGTCGACATCGAAGAGTCCCTCGATCGCCAACCGGATGTCGTAGGCGCGCAGACGATCGACCGGCACCACATCGCGAAGTGCGGCTTGATCGGGGGCTGACCAGTCGGACGTGCTTCCCTGGAAGTACGACAGATACTGCTTGGCGACCGCCACCGCCTCGACCTCGTCGGCCACCACCACATCGACCACGCCGTTCGATCGCTGCACGTCGATCGGCCCGATCGCGGTGGGCTCGTAGACACCGAGTCCGCCACCTTCGATCATCGCCGGGCCGCCCATCCCGATGTTGGAGTCCTCCGTGGCGATCACCACATCACAGCAGCCCAAGATGGCCGCATTGCCGGCAAAGCAGTACCCGGCAGCGATCCCGACGAGCGGCACCGTGCCCGACAGTTCGGCGAACCAGCGGAACGCCAGACAATCGAGACCACTCACCCCGATGCCGTCGGTGTCGCCAGGGCGACCGCCGCCCCCCTCGGTGAAGAACACGATCGGGAGCCGGAGTTGTTCGGCCACCTCGAACAACCGGTCCTTCTTCCGGTGGTTCTGGCTTCCCTGGGTTCCCGCCAGCACCGTGTAGTCGTACGAGACCGCCACGCACTTGGCTGCACGAGCTGAACCGCTCGACGGGAACAGCTGACCGTTCACGTCGCCGATGCCACCGACCAGGCCGTCGGCCGGTGTGGACGCGATGAGGTCGTCCACCGAACGGCGCCGACGTTGCGCCGCGATCACCAGCGGCCCGTACTCGACGAAGGTGCCCTCGTCGAGCAGCGCATCGATGTTCTCTCGGGTGGTCCGCCGACCTCGTTCACGGCGGCGCTCGACGGCAGCCGGGCGCTGGTCGTCCAGGCCGATCCGGTGCCGATCGATCACCTCCCGGAGGTCGTCACGCTCGAGTCCGATCGGGGCGCGCCGATCGCCCGACTGGACTTGGTCGTCGGCTCGCTCCGAGTCGGCGACAGCAGCTCCTTCCAGCACCCGCATCAACTCGTCACCGACGCCGACCGTGGCGCCGACCGCAACCGTTACCGCCTCCACGACGCCGCCCACCGCAGACGTGACCTCGTGATGCATCTTCATCGACTCGATGAGCGCGATCACCTCACCGGAGCTGACCTGAGCGCCCACCTCGACGTAGAGCCCGACGATGGTGCCTTGGAGCGCAGAGGAGACCGCAACCGTGTTGGTGATCGACATCGCACCGGTCTACCGCACCCACGGTGTCGGGAACGGAACGGGACGTCCGCCAGGCCGAGCCGACCTGGTCAGGTCGATCAGGTGGCTTGATCCGGGGACCGCTGGAAGGTGGTGATCGACTGTTCGCCCATCACCAATTCGGCGGCGACCGCGGCGAACAGCGCTGGCACGATGAACCCTGGCTGTCCCGTGGTCTCGGCCACGAACACCACCGCAGCGAGCGGGACGCGGTAGCCCGCGCCGAGGAACGCAGCGATCCCGAGCAGCACGTACAGCGTCGGATCGAGTGGGTTGACGATGTCGCCGACCCCGCGGCCGACGATCGCTCCACCGACGACGAGCGGCACGAAGAGACCGCCCACCCCTCCCCCGGCAAGCGTGGTCGCGGTCGCCAGACATCGCAGGACGAACACGGCCGCCAGGAGCCACAGTGCGTGCTCCTCCGCCAGCCATCGGATGACGTCGTAGCCGGTGCCGATCGTGAGGCTCTCACCCGTCAGCAGACGGCTCATGACGAACAGGGCAACGAGGGTGATGCTGGCGAGCACGACCCGGAGTGCGGCCGGCCGGTAGGTGAACGCCTTCGCGTACCGGATGACCCTCGAGAATGCCCGTGCCCCGATGGCGCAGCAGATCCCGATCAGCACGGCACCTGCGAGATCCTTGTATTCGAAGGTCGCCGCTCGATCGACTTGGAAGGAGAAGATCGGATCCGTGGTGCTCAGCGCCACGAACACCAGGTACCCCGACGCACTCGCCACCAATGCCGGCAGCAGCATCCGGCGAGCCATCTCGTTGCGGAATGGAACCTCGAGCGCAAAGATCGCTCCGGTTGCGGGTGCCTTGAAGATCGCAGCGACGCCGGCCGCTGCACCGGCAACGAGCAGGGTTCGGTGGTCGACGCCCTGGAACGCCTTGGGCAGGCGACGCTGGATCATCGCGCCCAACGCCGACCCGCCGTACATCGAAGGACCTTCCAGCCCCATCGCTCCGCCGAATCCCAACGTGGTGATCGACGCTGCCATCCGGCCGATGAAGGCCCGGGGTCGGAGCGGGTACTCGGGGTCGTGGAACGCCCGCAGGTACTCGTCCGATGTGGCCGGCGACGCGCCGTTGCCGAGCGTTCTCAACAAGATCGCCGACAGCGCCAACCCGACCGCAGGAGCAAGTGCACCGACCCAGAGCGGCGCTTCGACGATGACGTGGAACAACACCTCGACCACGAGGTACTCGAAGAACCGAACGAAGAGCCCGGTGATCGCTCCGGTGACCGCCGCGAGCAGCACCACCTCGCGGGATCGGCGAACGAGGTCGCGCAGTTCACTGGTGCGGATGTCGAAGGTGGACGGACGCCAACGCATCGTCGTCCTGCCATCCCACACGAACGCTCAGTGTAGGCCCGGGCCTGCCGCTGGGAGCTGATCGCCGTCGATCGAGCGGGACGGTGTCGTCGACGTTCGAGAAGCTCAGCCAGCGATTCGGAGGGCGTCCTCGAACCAGGGAATCGTGCGCTCGATCCCGTCGCGGACATCGACGACCGGTTGCCAGCCGAGACGCTCACGAGCGAGCGTGATGTCCGGTCGTCGTTGCATCGGATCGTCGGACGGGAGCGGACGACGGGTCGTCCCGGCTGACGATCCGGTCAGCTCGATCACGATGTCGGCCAGTTCCTGCACCGTGAACTCGACCGGATTGCCGATGTTGACCGGCCCCGGTTCGTCACTGTCCAACAACGCCAGGAATCCACGGATCTCGTCGTCGACGTAACAGAAGCTACGCGTCTGGCGACCCTCGCCGTAGATCGTCAACGGCTCGTTGCGGAGTCCCTGCACGATGAAGTTCGACACGACACGGCCGTCGTCGACCTGCATCCGGGGCCCGTAGGTGTTGAAGATGCGCACGATTCGCGTATCGACACCGTGGGTTCGCCGGTAGGCCGCAGTGAGCGCCTCAGCGAACCGCTTCGCTTCGTCGTAGACACTGCGCTCACCGATCGGATTGACGTGGCCCCAGTAGGACTCGATCTGCGGATGCACGAGCGGGTCGCCGTACACCTCGCTGGTCGATGCCATGAAGAATCGGGCGTCGTGCTGTCGAGCCAGTTCGAGCAAGTTGCGGGTCCCCGTGCTGCCCACGGCCAGGGTCTCCAACGGATGTGCCAGGTAGTCCTTCGGCGACGCAGGGCTCGCAAGGTGCATCACCGCGTCGATGGTGCCGTCGATCGGGATGCCGCCATCGGCACAGATGTCGTGTTCGACGAGGCGGAACCCGGTGTCGCCGAGCAGATGCTCGACATTGCGAGAGATGCTCGTCAGGTAGTTGTCGACGCAGATCACCTCGTCGCCACGGGCAACCAACGCGTCGCACAAATGCGATCCCAGGAATCCGGCACCGCCCACGACCACGATGCGCATCAGCGGCGCCCGACCCCGTCGTAGCTGAGCCCACTGTCGCGTGCACGTCCGGGGTCGAGCAGGTTTCGGGTGTCGACGACGGCGGTCGCCGGATGCAGACGATTCGCCAGCTGGTCGAGGTCGATCTTGGCGAACTCGGGCCACTCGGTGAACACCGCCACCACATCGGAACCGACGGCCACATCGAGGGGATCGGCGACCAGCTCGATTCCGTCGAGGAGGTTTGCCTGCAATGCCGTCAACTCGCCGGTCGTCGTCGGGTCGTACGCACGAACGCTGGCCCCGAGCGAACGAAGCCGGGCAATGATCGCCAGCGCCGGCGACTCCCGGAGGTCATCCGTCCCCGCCTTGAACGTGAGGCCGAGGGCGCCCACCGCCACCCCGCTGAGATCCACGCCGACGAGATCGGCGCCGGAGATGTCACCTGGAGCCTCGTGGCCGACGCTGCGACCGGCGGCTCGTGCAATCTTGGCGACCATTCGATCGAGCTGTTCGTGGTTGACGTCGATGACCCCGCGCATCATGGCGAAGTCGTACCCGTGGTCTTCGGCGATCTTGATGAGCGCCCGCGAATCCTTCGGGAAGCAACTGCCACCCCATCCTGGACCGGGCCGGAGAAACTGTCTGCCGATGCGCTGGTCCGATCCGATCCCGTCGACGACCGCTTCCACGTCGGCGCCGACCGCTTCGCACATCGCCGCCACGGCGTTGACGAAGCTGATCTTCATGGCGAGGAAGCCGTTCGCCGCATACTTGATCGTCTCCGCCGACGCCGGATCCGTGATCAGGATCGTGGTCTCGATCGACGAATAGAGCTCCGCGACGCGCTCGGCGGCCACGGGGTCGGTGCCGCCGATCACCACACGATCGGGATGCAGGAAATCGTGTATCGCGGTGCCTTCGCGCAGGAACTCCGGGTTCGACACCACGTGCACGTCGTCGCGTTGGAGTACCCGCTCCACCGCCAGGGCGGACCCGACGGGCACGGTCGACTTGTTGACCACCACCGCGCCTGGCTTGAGCACGGGTGCGATCTGAGCTGCGGCCTGCTGGATGTAGGTGAGATCGGCGCTGCCGTCGTCTCCCTGGGGAGTCGGCACACACAGGAACACGATGTCGGCGTCGGCGGCCGCCGCTTCGGCCCCGAGCACGAACTCGAGACGCCCTGCTGCGACGTTGTCCTGCACCATTGCCTCGAGACCGTCTTCGACGATCGGGATGTGCCCCGCTTGCAACATCGCGACCTTGCGCTCGTCGATGTCGCCGCAGACCACATGGTGGCCGACGTGGGCGAAACAGGCACCCGTGGTGAGGCCGACGTAGCCGGTACCGACCACGCCGAGACGTATGGGGGAGTTCGGCATCGGAGCAACGCTACCCGCCGACCACCTGGTGCCCGGCGGACGCTGTTCAATCGTGTGTGAGTTGGCGCTCGTTGGGTACCGTCGACGTCGTGGACCCCGAACTGGAGACTGCCTGCGGAACCGATCCGAGTTGGGTGTGCGAGAGCGTCTTCGATCTCTCGGGCGGCAACCGGTTGCTCAGCGAGACCGCCGACTGGGCGTCCTCCGTCCTCATCATCGTGGTGGTCGCATTCGTGATGTCCTACGCGGCGCGCCGGTACTTCGGGCACGTCGTGGCACGCATGGTCGCTCCCGACACCTCCGGCGCCACTCGTCGACTCCAGAAGCTGGGCGACCACGCCCTGCCGAATGGCGCCGGTTCGGCGGTCACCACCGGGTCCGATCCCCGGCGCGACGCGCGCCTGGCATCGATTTCGCTCGTGGTGGGGAGCACGACTTCCGTCATCATCTGGTCGATCGCGATCATCCTGGCACTCGGCGAGGTCGGCGTCGACCTCGCCCCGCTGATCGCCGGCGCGGGCATCGCCGGCGTCGCATTGGGCTTTGGCGCGCAGAGCCTCGTGAAGGACTGCATCGCCGGACTCTTCATGCTGCTCGAGGACCAATACGGCGTCGGAGATGTCGTCGATCTCGACGAGGCGAGCGGAGTCGTCGAGAAGATCTCGCTTCGCACCACGGTGCTGCGCGGTCTCGACGGCACGGTCTGGCACGTCCCGAACGGCGAGGTCACCCGCGTCGGCAACAAGTCGCAGTTGTGGTCGGTCGCGCTCGTCGATGTCGATGTTGCCTACGACTGTGATCTGTCGGTCGCCCGGGAGGTGATCCTCGACTGTGCTCGGGAGCTGGTGGGCGGTGACGACTGGGTCGACCTGGTGCTCGACGAGCCCCAGTTGCTCGGGATCGAGGCGCTCGGTGCTGACGGCATCACCATTCGCCTGACCGTGAAGGTCGAGCCAGGAGTCCAGTGGGCGCTGCAGCGAGCCCTGCGCGAATCGATCAAGGGGGCACTGGACACCGCGGGCATCGAGATCCCGTTCCCCCAACGCACGATCTGGGTGAGAGGCTCGGATGACAGCGACGACGTGTCCGACACGCGATCCGAACGCAATGATCCGTCGGACACGGCAACGTGATGCCATGATGGCCTCATGACGTCAGCAGCGGTCGGGACCGGGTTCATCGCGCCCGCATTCTCGACCGGCTGGCTCTGGCTCGCCGGGTTGATCACCGCGGCGGCCGTGCTGACCTTCCTGCGCACCGGCGCCAAGCTGATGCCGCCACGCCCCGACGCCGACGAGACCGCCTCGGCGCTGCGTCCCGATTCACCAGCAGTGGTCAACATGCTGGCCAACGACGCCACGGTGACCGCCTCGGCCTTCCGCGCCACCATGATCGACCTCGGAGCGCGAGGGTGGCTCCGCATTCTGCCGCCCGATGACGACGATGAAGAACTCGCTCGTGTGCGCCCGTCGGCCACGGCGTTCCAAGGCGACACGTTGCGACCCCACGAACGACTCGTGCTCCAACACGTGCTCGCCCGATTCACGAACGATCGGGCGATTCCCGCGCGGTACCTCGCGGTCGACATCCGGGGCCCGTGGTGGCGCCGGTTCGAACGGCTCGTCATCGATGAAGCGGTGCAGGCGGGTCTGGTCCGTCGACGCTGGGTACCCACCGACCTGCTCGTTCCTGCAGCGCTCTGGGTCGTGGGTGCCTGGTGCTGGTGGCAAGCTCGCTCCAACGGCGACAACGAGATCGCCGTGATCGACTCGATCAACGTGCGATTGGTCGGTTGGACGATCGCGATCGTGCTCGCTGCGTCGCTCGTGCGCGCGCTCGGGTTGTTCATCCGCCCCACCTTCACCCACACGGTCGCTGGCGTGGTGGCGATTCGCCGCTGGCTGGCAATTCGGAGTCGGCTCGCCGCCGCTGGCTTCGCCGACGTCGCGCCGAGTTCGATCGAGGTGGGCGACCGCCGGCTCGCATACGCCACCGCGATGTGTCTCGCCGATGGTGCTGCGATCGAGCTCCCCCTCGCCCGCGAGGACCACTACCGGGCGTGGAGCGGTGTGGCGGGCTCCGCACGACTGGTTCGCGTCAAGTACCCCAGTCGAATCGCCTACGGGATGGCGCCGTTCAAGGCGATCGGTGTCGGTCTCGTCGTCTGCTTCCTCGGCCTCCGACTGCGATCGTGGGCCAGCGACGTGGCGGTCGGAGACGGCTTCGAGTCGGCCTACGAGCGTTTCCCGGACCAGGACTGGCTGATCGCCGACATCGCGGTTGCGGTGACGGTGTTCTCGGCGCTCCCCATCGTTGTCGGGCTCTGGATGGCGCTGGCCGGCGCGTACGACGGCTACAACTCGGTCGAACGCACCGGTGCGGTGATCCGAACCCGCCGGCCCTCCGAGGTCTCGCCGCTCCCCCGTCGGTTGCAGCGACTGATCGAGCGCGACCGATACCAGGTCTACCTCGCTGTCGACGACGGCAGCTCCGGAACCGTCGTGGCCTGGAAGACCGGCGAACGCCACGCCGTCCCGCAGGGCGCACGCGCGACAATCACCGCCAGCCCGGCACTCGGCCACATCCGGCGCACCAGCCCGGTCGGCCACGTCCTCGTCAAGTAGGACGGTCGGCGTTCCGTCGGATCTCGGCGACGAGTTCGTCCCACCGTGGACGCGGAAGATCGTGCGCCATGTCGGGGAACATCAGCAACCGCGATCCGGGAATCGCCCGCGACGTGGCGATCCCGCCGCTCGGCTTGACCAGTTGGTCGAGCAATCCGTGCACCACCAGGGTGGGGACGCAAACGCCGCCGAGCGCCTCGGTCCGGTCGGGGCTGGCCATGATCGCTGCGGTCTGCCTGGCCACCGCGTCGGGCCGGAAGCTCCGCTCGACGTTGCGTTCGGCCATCGTTCGCCGCTCGACGGGATCGAAGTGGGGGCCAGAGATCAACGCGTTCACCTCCATCGACCGCTCGACCGCCGTCTCGCGGCTGACCGGCTTGGTGAGCCGAGCCATCTTCGGGAGCAGCGACGGCGCGATGACACCGTGCGAACCATCGCCGGTGTTGGACATGATCGACGTCAGCGATCGGACCAGCGACGGGTGCCGGATCGCGAGGGTCTGCGCGATCATCCCGCCCATCGACACGCCCACCACGTGTGCGGGGCCGATGCCGAGTGCGTCGAGGAGCCCCGCTGCGTCGTCAGCCATGTCGTCGAGGTCGTACTTCGCCTCGTGCGGCCGACGGACGATGCGTCGGGCGACCGTCCGGGCCGCCGACGGCGGGTCCCAGTCGGTCTGTGTGCTGAGCCCGACGTCTCGGTTGTCGAACCGAATCACCTGGAAACCAGCTTCGACGAGCTTGGCGATCAGCTCGTCGGGCCAGCTGGTCATCTGCTCGCCGAGGCCCATCACCAGCAGCAGCGGATCGCCAACCCCAGCGATGTCGTATTCGATGGTGATGCCGTTCGCCTGAATCGATGCCATTGCCGTGACGGTATCCGCTTCTCGACGACCGCTCATCGTCCGCCGCGCACCTGCCAGAAGCCCGCTTTGAGGTACCCGCCCTCGCGGAACGTCACCGGGTGATCGGCGTCGTGGCCGGTTCGTTCGATCTCTCGGAGCGAGCGTCCGGCCGCTGCGGCTGCATCGAGCACGGTGTCGAAGAACTGATCGGGAGTCACGCGGCTGGAGCACGAGGCGTGCATCAGGGTGCCGCCAGGGCGGACGAGACGCAGCGACAGATGCGTCAGCCGGGTGTACGCCCGCAGGGCGCCCTCGACGTTCGCTTGGCGTTGGGCGAACGATGGTGGGTCGACGATCACCAGGTCGTAGTCATTGCCTGCCCGGGCGAGCTGCACCATCACCTCGAACGCATCGCCGACCTCGGTCGTGAACGTGCACGCCCTGACTGCGTCGAGGCCCTGGTTGAGCGCCATGTTGTGTTCGGCTGCGGCGAGCGTTGGCGCGGACAGGTCGACCGCATGGACCGACGTGGCTCCCCCGGCGGCCGCGTGGACACTGAACCCACCGGTCGAGGCGAAGACGTCGAGCACGTCGCGCCCCGCCGACATCGTCCCGATGCGGATCCGGTTCGCTCGTTGGTCGAGGAAGTGTCCGGTCTTCTGTCCGGCACGGACGTCGGCGTCGAACTGGAGTCCCGCCTCGACGAAACGGACCGGACCGTCGGGGACGACCCCGGCGATCACGTCGCCGTCCTGGAGGCCGAACGTCTCTCGCGCCTGCAGGTTGCGGGCGAGGCGCAGCACCACACCGTCGCACCCGGTCGCCTGCATGAGCGCCGTCACCACCGTCGCCAGGTGCGCAAACCACACTGCCGAGTACAGCTTGACCACGAGCACGCCGGCGTACCGGTCGACGACCAGGCCGGAGACACCGTCGTTCTCGCCGTTGAGCACCCGGTAGCCGAGGCGCTCGGCGTCGGGCGCGTGCACGAACGTTGGCCGGCGCTCCAGCGCAGCGTCGATCGTCTGGCGCCACCACGCAGCGTCGATCTTGGTGGGCTTGCCCACGTGCAGGATCCTGAACTGAATCGGTGAATCGGGGTCGTAGAGCGCCAGCGCCACGAACTTGCGGTCGTCGTCGAAGATCACGGACAGGTCGCCCGCGGTTGCTTCGTGACTGATCGAGGTGACCGACTCCTCGAACACCCATGGATGCCCGGCGCGGACGTGTCGGAGCGCGTCGGGCGTCACGCGCACGGCGAGGCGCTTGTCGTTCGGCCCGCGGCACTCGGAGCAGGCGATTGTGGAGCACCGGGCGAGTCATGGGTGGAAGGAGGCGACAACACCGACCGACGGGCCGACCTCGCCGGCATGGACCGACGCCCACGCCGATGAAGGACCGTCCGCACCACGGCGTTCGTCGATCGACATCCAGCCTCGGCTGGCCTCGATGAACTCGTGCGTCGCCTCGGTGGTGCGGCGTCGGTACTCGCTCACCCCCCAGATCTCGATGAGCCGGTTGAGTTCGGTCGGTGCGAAGAAGAACTGGGGCGCGGCGCCAGGCAGTGCACCGACGGTTGCGGGTGCGGCATCGTGATGGCTCTTGCCGATCATCATCGAGTGTTTCACCCGGTCGCCGAGACGATGGTGCACCGCGGCGAGGACGGCGGGGTTGCCCGCCATGTCGATCACCAGGCTGTCGACCAGCGCGATCCCTCGATCAGCGTCGTCGATGTCGCCGTATGCGATCACCGAGTCGTAGAACCCGAGCGAGCGCACGAAGTCGGCGTTGGCGGCCGACGTCAGCCCGACGACGGTCAGCCCGTCGCGCTGGGCCGCCCGTTGAGCAAAGCCGATCGCCGTCTTCGACGACGCCGACAGCACGATCACCTGCTCGGCGCCGAAGAACGGTGCGACCTCGCTTCCGTCGGTTGCGATGGCTCCGCCGGAGTCGGCGAAGAACTCCTCGGCGAGGAAGCCGGTCAGCAACAGCACTCGCAGCAGTGCGTGGCGATCTTCACCGTCGGGCGCAGTCGTCGTGGAACGGGTCGGTGTCGGTCCGGGTGAAGGCCCGGTAGATCGGGGCGTGCGCCTGGCGGTGCTCGCCATCGTCTCGGAAGCCGTCACGGGTGGCGGTGGCGGTGAACGTGACGGTCTCGGCCATCGGAAACCAGCCGTGGTAGCGGCCGCCGACGGGCAGGTCGGGGTTGCGCGACTCGATGATCTCCGCGTAGCCGACCGCTGGCACACGTCCCCACGTGGTCGGGTCGGACGAGGGGAAGAAGTCCCAGTAGCCGAGCAGGTCGCCGGCGCCGGCATAGCTGATGTTGTTCGCCGTGACGGCGAAGCGGTCGACACGCAGGCGGATCTGCCCCTCGTCGAGCGGCGCAATCGGCTCGACGTGGACCTCGGCGTCGCCGATCGATGACCTGCGGATCTCGAGGACCCGATTGCTGTTGTCGTCGTGCGCCATACTCCCAGCATGACCGATCACACCGCTTCTCCCTCACTCGGCAATCTCGCCCTCGGCACGCTCTTCGGTCTCGACGGGAAGGTCGCCGTGGTCACCGGCGGTTCCCGAGGGATCGGCTACATGATCGCCTCGGGCCTGGTGGCCAACGGCGTGCGCGGTGTACATCACCGCCCGCAAGGCCGATGCATGCGACGCGGCCGCAGCCGAATTGTCGAAGCACGGCGAGTGCATCTCGATTCCGGCCGACCTCGCGACCGAGGAGGGTCTGGCATCGTTCGTTGCGGCGCTCACCGCGCGCGAGGAACAGATCGACATCCTGGTGAACAACGCTGGGGCCGCGTGGGGGGCGCGATCTGGGCGAGTTCCCCGAGATCGGATTCGACAAGGTGCTCGACCTGAACGTCAAGGCGCCGTTCATGCTGACCCAGGCCCTGCTGCCGCAGTTGAAGGCAGGCGCAACGGCCGAGGACCCGGCCCGCGTGGTGATGATCGGTTCGATCGACGGGATCCGCGTCCCGATCGGCAACAACTACTCGTACTCGGCCTCCAAGGCGGGAATCCACATGATGGCGCGACACATGGCCGCACATCTGGTGGGCGAGCACATCACGATCAACTCGATCGCGCCGGGCCCGTTCGAGTCGAAGATGATGGCCTATCGGCTCGACGACCCGAACAGCCGCAAGATGGTCGAGCAGAGCGTGCCCCGCAAGCGCATCGGCTCACCGGAGGACATCGCCGGCACGGTGATCTTCCTCGCCAGCCGCGCCGGCGCCTACACCACCGGCACCGTCATCCCCGTCGACGGCGGCATCTCCACCCTGTAGCCCGTCACGTTTGGTGTCAGACACCAAACGTGACGCCTGTCGATCAAGCGGTGTGGCGGTCAGCCGAACGCGTCGACGCCGGTGAGTTCGGCCGACACTTCCCAGAGGCGTGCCGCCTCAGCGGGATCGATGGCGTGCTGGTCGACGCCGATGAACCGGGCAAGCGGGCTGTCGGGGTCGCTTGGTGCGGCGATGTCGACGTCCTCGCAGTACACGCCGCCCATGCCGTCGAGTTGTGGTGATGTCGCCGCCCAGACCGAGGTCGACGCGCCCTGTTCGGGGGTCTTGAAGAGCTCGTTGATGTTGCCGTCAGCGTCGACCCAGCCCATGTTGATCATCTCCTCCTGCGGGAGGTGCCGTTGCAGTTCGGTCATGATCCCGCCGGGGTGCACGGCGAAGGCGCGCACGCCGTGCTCGGCGCCGAGTGCGTCGAGTTGGATCGCGAACAGAGCGTTTGCGGTCTTGGCCTGGCCGTACGCCACCCACTTGTCGTAGTCGGCCTCGAACTGGACATCGTCCCACCGGATCGGCGAGAGCTTGTGACCGGTCGACGAGAGCGCGACGACCCGCGCTCCCCCGTCGGCGATCAATGCCGGCCACAACCGGTTGATCAGGGCGTAGTGACCGAGGTGGTTGGTGGCGAACTGCGCCTCCCACCCGGGGCCGACACGCGTTTCGGGGCACGCCATGATCGCTGCGTTGTTGATCACGATGTCGAGCGAGACACCACTGGCGACGACCGACTCGGCGAACCGCTCGACGCTGGCGAGGTCGGCGAGATCGAGTTCGGCGACCGAGATGCTGCCGGACGGAACCTGGTCGAAGGGGGCATCGCTGAGGGTTCCGACCTCGGCAAGGACCTCCCGGGCGTGGTCGGGGCGGCGGGCGGGGACGATCACGGCTGCGCCGGCCCCAGCGAGTGCCTTCGTCGTCTCGAGACCCAGTCCGGAGTACCCGCCGGTCACGAGGGCCACCGTACCGGTGAGGTCACGGCCGGCGATCACGTCAGCGGGCGTGGATCGCATGCCGAATCCGGAGGGCAGCGGTGCTTGCGGGGTCGTGGTGGTCATGGCGGCACCGTACCGCACCCCCTTCGGCGTCGGGTCCCACGCTGGCGACGAGGGTCGCCGCCAACTTCGACGACTCGAACGCCAACTCCACTGTGGGTACATTTGTTTGTCTCTAGGCTTGCAATACACACACTTGTTTGCTCTCACGACTCCATGTTGGCCACCGTTGTCGACACGCTCCGGGACCTCAGCGATCCGGCCCTCACCGAGGAGTTCCGACGCCTGGAACTGGAGCGCCGTCGGATCGAAGCGGAGATGGCTGCCGTCGTCGCCGAAGGTCAGCACCGATCGATTCATGTCGTCGACCATCACCACTCGATGACGGGCTGGTTGAAGGCCAACGCCAACTACTCCGGGGCGGAGTGCAACCGCGTCCGGCGACTCGCCCGACTGACCGCCGACGTTCCAGAGGTCGGTGAGGCGTTGCACGCCGGCCGAATCGGAACGGTCCAGGCCGACGAACTCGCCCGTACACGAGCGAACCCTCGTTGCGGCGAGCAACTCGTCGACTCGATCGACGTGTTGCTGGAGCACGCAGAACAGTTGAGCTTCGACAATGCCCACACCTGCCTGCGCCGCTGGGAGACGCTCGCCGACGTCGACGGCGCACATGCCGATCGTGCCGCCGATGTCGAGCACCGTACGGCGAGTGCCGTCGACCTCGATGGATCGCTGCTCCTGCGAGCCAGTGGCGGCGACCCCCTGACGACCGCCGAGATGATCGCCATCTTCAACGCAGGAGTCGAGCACGAATTCCAGGCCGACGTCGCCGAGCGCACCCGACTCCACGGACCTGACGCACCGTCATCGCTTCTTCCCCGCACCGACGCTCAGCGCCGCTACGACGCCCTGCGATCGATCTTTCGCCGGTCGGTCACCGCTCCCGCCGACGGGCGCCAACCCACGCCCCTCGTCAACATCATCGTCGATCAGCGCACGTTCGAATCCGGTCTCGCCGAACACGACCTGATCCCGTTCCCGCGTGACCTCGGCGAGCTCGACCTCGCCGAGCGACGGTGCGAGACCGACACCGGAATCAACCTGCTCCCCACCGATGCGATCAGGGCCGCTCTACTCGGCCATGTACGGCGGGCCGTGATGAACTCTGCCGGCGTCGTGATCGAGATGGGACGCAAGCAGCGCCTCTTCACCGGCGCCGCCCGCGACGCCGCCAAACTGATGGCGTCGGAGTGCGATCACCCTGGCTGCAGCGTGTCGTGCACTGTTGCCCAGGTCGATCACCTGACCGAATGGTCGGACGACGGTGCCACCGATCCCGAGAACTCCTCGATCGCATGCAGTCGCCACAACCCGACCAAACACCGGCACTACGAGGTCAAACGCACGAGTCGCGGCTACGTGATCTATCACCAACGAGACGGCACCCCGATGCTCGCCGCCGGACGCCGCCACCCCGACCAACTTGCGCTCAACGACGCCCAACTCGACGAACTCGCACGACAGCGAGTCCGGGCACTTCGCACCGACTGACGATCACCTGATCGGTGGGCTCCCGCAACCTCAGCGAGCGCCGACGCCGAGCTGGTCGAGCTTGTGCCACGACCGTTCGACGATCAGCGGATACGTGTCGAGGTAGTACGGCAGTGCCGCACACGCTTGGTTGATCGCCGCGCCCTTCGATCGCCGGATCGCTGCGTCGTCGACGGCCAGGTCGCCGAGGAACGCCGAGCTCCAGTCGACGATGCCGCACCGGGCGACCGAACCAGTTCGGTCGATATCGGCCGGACCTCGGACTGACGGTGTCGCGCCCGAAGCCGGACGTGAGCGGTTGTTGCGGAGCGGCCATCCCGGGACCCGTAGCGGTTCGCCGAGGACCGACGCTCGCTGGGGCCCAACCGCTCAGGCGTCGACATCGAGATCCCCAACGTGCAGGAAGAACTGCTCCCCGGCTGCTCCACCCACACCCGAGAACCGACGAGATCGGCGCGGCCGGCGAGGATGTCGTCGAGATGTTCGCGAATGTCGTCGGAGATCTGGAGCACCTGGGAACCGATCGGGATGTCGAAGTGTGCTTCGGTCACGACGGCGGTAGCCCTTTCGTCAGGAGATCGCACATCGCCTGGCTGATCGGCAGTTCGGTCATCCATTCGATCCACATCCACTGCCCGTTGGGGTTGATCTCGAGGAACACGTACCCATCGTCCTCGGTCTCGAGCACGTCAATCGCTCCGAAGTTCAACCCGAGCGACCGGACGAGTGCGAAACAGGCCTGTTCCAAGGCCGGCGGAATGGCGACTGGATCATGCGGCATGTCGAAGACCTCCGCCCGTCTGAAGTCGGTCCAAGCCGTGTCCAGCATCGTGGAGTCGATCGCCACCGGAAAGATTCGATCTCCGACGACGGTGATTCGCAGGTCTCGTCGCTTGCGAACGAACGCTTGCAAGAACGTGGGCCCGAAGCGAACCGAGTCGAGAATCTCGAGGTCTGCGGGCTCGATGAGATGGGTGTAGATCGTTGCTGCTTGCTCATCCACCATGAGCGCCGGCATGTGAAGCGCCTTGACGATGACCCCATCAGGGTGATCCTCGATGAAACGTCGGGCATCGTCGGGCTGATTGGTCACCAGGAAGTCGGGCACGACGAACCCGAGCTTCGTTGCCAGCTTCAATTGACGCAGTTTGAGATTTGCGTGACGGATGCGATGCGGTGCACTGACCCACAGCGCGTTGGTCATGTTGGCCCAGAGCGAATCGAACAACCGGGCGGTCTCGTCCTCGAGCCAGCGGAGTTCGCCCCGCGAAGGCCGTCGGCCAGACGTGCCGACTCCGGTCGTCGCAACCACACGGCGGTCACCTGCGCAAGATCGAGGCGCTCCCCCTCCCACTCGATCGTGGCGTCGGACCCCTCCGCCGTCGACCTGACCGCCACCGACGCCTCCAACGGAAAGAGCGCCGGGTTGAAGACGCGGTGCTCGTGACCTCGTTGGGCGAGCACGGCGGAGACCCGCTGGGCGTGGATGTCGCTGTCGCGCGACAGGATCAGAATCACGGTCGGACGCGAATGTGTGTGAACGACAGATCGGCGCCCGCCTCGGTGGATGCAAGGTCACCGGAGAGTACCGCCTCACGCTGATACAGCACTGCGCCGTCGTTCTCGGAGGGGGCCTCGTGGCGGTCGTACCACTCCGCGGCAACACGCAGCGTGAATGGAACTCCCTGCTCCACATCGTCACGCTCAGTCATGACGTGGCGCCTTGTCGAGCGCGAATTCCTGCGGTGGTGCGACACGAGATCGCAGCGGGAGAAGTCAATCCTTGCAGTTGAAGTCGTAGTTGCCGTTGCCTTTGGTGATGTTGGTTGCCCCACACCCGGTCCCCGATATCGGGCCGCCGTCGGCCGCCAGCGTCGGCCTGTCGAACTTCGACTCGATCAACTTGAGCGCGGCGTACATACGCATGACATCACTGTCGGGGATACTCAGCACGGTGTACTTCGCTCTTGCCATCTCTTGGCTCCTTGGCTTCTTCTTGGCTGTCATGTCGCGATCCCGATCTACCGCATGTCTTCGGCAGACAGGTCAGAACCTTCGTAGGTCATGACCACGCCGGTGCCTTCAAGCTTGATGCCTTTCGAAGGCGTCGGCGCCCACCGCGTGAGATCGACCTCTCCTCGCATCGATTCCATGGTGGTGCGCAACTGCTTCAGCGCGTCCTCATCCAGACGCAGCACCTGGTAGTTCCGCTGCTCCTTGCTCACTGGTCCTCGCAACTGAAGTCCATGTTGCCCTGACCCTTGTCAGCGTTGGTGACCGTGCAGTTGCTGCCTGACAGCGCGCGCATGCCTCCCAATTTCTCGAACGCAGGCCGGGCTTGTAGGCGATCGAGCGCGGCCATCATCAGCGGCACATCGCGTCTTTGGGATATCCAGTGCAATGAATCTCATCGATCCACCCCTCAGTCCGAGTCTTCACATTCGAAGTCGGCTCGACCGATTGGCTCCAGCCCCGCTTTCGTCGACGAACACTGTGTTCCCGAGGGGCCCTTGGCGCCCTGAACCCCGGCAACCCCCTTGAGGTCCCGGTCGCCAAGCTCCTTCATCACCTCGATGAGCTGCTTGGCCTGCGCCGGTTCCATTCGAACGATCTGGAAATTCTTCTCGAGCCGCAGCTCCTTCAGCTCTGCCCGCTCCGACTTCTTCTCCGGTTTCATGAATCGCCTCCGTGCATCGTGACCGTTGCCGTGTGTCATCGGCCAGGTCGCCGTTGCCGACCCGGTCCCTTCCCGAACGACAACGTAGCACCTCCACATCGAGCCCTCGGCCGACGCTGGTTGACGACGGCGAGCCCGCACCGATGCAGCGGACGGCACACCACCCACGGAGTTGATCACGAGGCAGAGCGGGTCGGAGCCGGAATCGAGACGGTCGAGATCGAGCGGCAGCACTTGCTCGTCGGCGACCCGGACGGTCGCCAGTCGGGCCGCCGGGGATCGATGTCGGCTGACGGGCTGCGGCCATTGGTGTACCAGGGCGTTCACCAGCACACGACGTCACGGTCGGACCGTCCCAGAGTTGCCAGATGGTGAAGCGGTGCTGCGGAGGCTGCATCCCCAACCACCCGCGGACGTGCCCGCTGGTCATGCATGTGACCCACGCTCGGAACTCGGGTCGACGCCGAGCTGGTCGAGCTTGTGCCACGACCGGTCGACGATCAGCGGATACGTGTCGAGGTAGTACGGCAGCGCCGCACACGCCTGGTTGATCGCCGCGCCCTTCGATCGCCGGATCGTGGCGTCGTCGACACCCAACGCGTCGAGGAACACCGCTCGGGAATCGTCGGTGAACAGCGGCGACCACACCACCTGGACGTCGACGGCCGGGTCGCCGAGGCACGCCGAGTTCCAGTCGACGATGCCGCACAACCGACCATCGTCACCGACCAGGCAGTTGCCCTCGAGATCGCCCTGCACCCAGACGTCGGGGCCATCGTACGCAGGTGCGGTCAGCGCGTCCTCCCAGACCGCGAGCGCCGCATCGGCGTCGATCAGGTGGGCCGCACCGTCGATCGACCGACGGGTGGGCTCGTCGTAGTCGGCCAGTGGTCGGGCCCGATGGCGAGGCGGCGGCGCACCGTCGTTCGGCATCGCCTGCAGTTCACGAACGACCCCGGCGAGATCGCGAGCGAACGCGATCGGATCGGCCATCGCTTCGGCGCCGCGGCCCTCGATCCAACGGTGGACCGCCCACCGGTACGGGTAGCCGAACGCCGGCTCACCCGTCGCCACCGGTTCGGGCACGGCGGTCGACAGGTGCGGCGCGATCAGCGGCAGCCAATACGCCTCCTTGTCGACCTGCCCCTGAGCCGATTCGATCCGGGGGAGGCGAACCACGAGGTCGTCGCCGAGACGCCAGACGGCGTTGTCGGTGCCCCACGGCTCGACGATCGTGATCGGCAGCCCCGCGAGCTCCGGCAGCTGCGCCGACAGCAGCCGACGCACCAGCGTCTCGTCGACGTCGACTTCGTGGTCGTGCATCCGGGTCGGCATGATGGGCAGTCTGGCGTGGTGTCAGTCGACGAATCTGGACGACAGCCGTACGACAGTGCCGAGGGTGCGCATGGTCATCTCGCCGAACACCCGCTCGATCTGGCCGACGGGCAGCTTCGAGGTGCTGATCCCGTCCACCGGCAGCCAGAACCACTCCCGGCCGGCGACCTCCACTTGGTCCTCGTCGGGCACCAGATCCATCACGTCATCACGTTGTCCGTCCGATGGTGTCTCCCTGAGGAAGGCGACCTGGATCCTGCCGGCACTGGCCGCGACCGCATCCGGTGGGAACGGTTCGGCGGCGACGATCGACCCGAGTTCGGCCGCCGATCGCACGAACGTCGGCGCCTCGAAGCCGTACGCCGATGTGAGCGCAACCTCGATCGTTCGTTCATCAGGAGGTGCGTCGGACCGGAACGTGACGTTGCCGGCCGCCTGGTAGGCCGCAATGTCACTGAACCCCAACGTCCTGAAGGGGTCCAGCAGCTGTTCGTTGGTCAGCCGCCGGTTGCCGGTGTTGATCGCGCGAAGGAACGCGAAGTACCGATCATGGTGCACCCGCCGACTCTGCCACACCGATCCGCACACCGATGCGATGAGTTTCCGCGCGACCCGCCCGCACGAAGACTCATCGCTCGCAAGGTGGTGTCAACTGATGCTGTCGGCGAGCCGGGCGATCATGGGCCGAACGATCATCGTGTAGGTGTCGGCGATCTCTCGGTACTGCATCAGGTTGACCA
Source organism: Ilumatobacteraceae bacterium (assembly GCA_963793335.1). Taxonomy (GTDB): domain Bacteria; phylum Actinomycetota; class Acidimicrobiia; order Acidimicrobiales; family Ilumatobacteraceae; genus Sva-07. The sequence continues at coordinate 114,082 of CAWBZS010000001.1, forward strand.
TCCAGACGGGGCCGTCGTCCTCCGGTGGAGTCGTCGCCAGTCTGGTGGCGTACTCCGGGTCGACACGTCCGTAGCGGAGTTCGGTGCGTGCGTGATCGGTCATGTGGGGTCCCCTTCCCGATCGGCGAGGATCTGCATCATCTCGCGGGCCACCATCGGCCCGGCGTTCTGGTTCTGGCCGGTGACGAGGTTGTCGTCGACGACCCAGTGGTTGGCAAGCGGGTCGCGACGAGCCGACTCGCTCTCGAACACCGCACCCGCGGCTCGCAGCTCGGTTTCCGGGTGTTGCGGCGTCGATTCGATACCCAGCTCCCGCACCTGCTTGTCGGTGACCGCCGAGATTCGTCGACCCTCGACCAGCGGCCGTCCGTCCGCAGCGGTCGCCTTCAACAGCCCGAGTGGGCCGTGGCACACGCCGCCGATCACCTTGCCGAGCGCGTTCGCCTCGGTGATCTTCGCTCCCAGGGCGTCGGAGACACCGAGATCGAACGCCGCGCCCCATCCGCCGGCGAGGAACACGATGTCGTACGACGCGATGTCGACGTCGCCGATCGCCAGCGAGTTGCCGACTTTCTCGCGCAGGTCGTCGTCGACGAGGAACCGGTCGTCCTCTTCGCTGCGGATCACCGGCTTGACGCTCTGGGGATCGACCGGGATCACGCCCCCGTGCGGGCTGGCGAGGTCGACGAACATGCCGGCGTCGAGGAACGCGTAGTAGGGCACGGTCATCTCGCTGGCGAACACGCCGGTCGCCTTGCCGATGTCGAGCACACCGTGGTTGGTACACACGATCAGCGCCCGCTTGCCGAGCAGCTCGAAGTCGCGTGCGTCGGGGTCGTCGGGGTGCAGGCCGAGTTTCTGGAGGCCCTTGCGGAGGAGCCGCGCTGGTGGCGGGACGCGTTTGGTCGCCGGTGCCGCTGGTCGCCGCCGCGCATAGGGCCACGGCGTGTTGCGCTCGGGTACCGCTCGCGCTCGCTCTTCCTTCAGGACCATCCGGAGGTGATCGAACACCGCAGTGGTCGACTCGTCGCGCCAGTGGTTGACGTGCTCGATCGAATCGTCGGTGAGGTCGTACAGCTCCCACTGGTCGGCGAGCGGTTCGGTGCGGTACTCGTCACCGCGCAGGCCGTTGGCGGCCAGATGTCGGACACCGGGCTCGGTCCAGGTCGCCGGGTCGTCGAAGCTTCGCACGAGCTTCCACAGATGTCCGGCGCCACCGGGCGCGTCGGCGTCGTCGACGCGGGCGACGACGCCTTCGAAGTTCGAGCCGACGTGCGCAGGCACCTTGATCCGCAACGGTGCCGGAGGTTTGGCCGTGCGCCCGAGCCGGCGGGCGAATCCGGAGGCGCCGGTATCGCCTTCGAGCATGTTGTCCCTGGTCAGGATGTACACCGGACGATCACGATCGGGCGGCGACGCGCCGTCGACGACGGGCATCAGGTTCCGACCGGGCAGCGGATGCACCTCGGTGAACTCGGCGCGGAGCGTCTCGGCCACCTCGGCCTCGTCGATGCCGGCAGCACCCAGCAGAGTCGGGACGAGATCGACGTGCGATGTCGGGGCGTCGTCGATCAACCGTGGCTGCGTTGGTGACGAACCGAGGCGCACCACCTCGAACGGCACCCTGGTGGCCTCATCGTAGAGGTTGAACCACTTCTGGTGCAGCCCGCCGTGGGCGCCGAGCAACTCACCGTGGTCGACCGTGCGCACGATGACGGCCTCGTCGAACGCTCCCTGCTCGTGACCGGCGGTGATCGCCGTGCGGACCCGATCGATCGGAGCATCGACCTCCGCGTGCAACCGGTAGTAGAGGTCGCGGTACTGCTGGGCGTGATCGCGATACGACTTGCCGACGAGCGCCACCGGGCCGTAGCCGGTGGGATACGACTCGCGGTAGGCGATCTGCGCTGCGGGCTTGGTGGCGAGATCCTCGTCGTCGGTCGGCGACGGCGCGATCGCGGGCGGATCGAGCGGCCCGGGCTCGATCGGCATGCCCTGGCGGATCCAGGCCGGGAACAGCACGATGTCGTGGGGGTTGACAAAGCTGGCAACCAGCAGGAACGGCGTCAGTGCGTCGGCATCGCCAGCGGCACGGCGGGCGTACCGATCCTCCAACCAGGCGACCACCCGGGCAGCGATCAGCGGGTCGCGACGTACGCCCGCATTGGCGAGGGGTGCGCCGTGCGGCTCGGGGCCGACCCAACCGGAGAAGCCGTACGGCCCCAGCGGATCGGCGTCGAGGTAGCGCCGCACGGCGAGGTCGTCGACGTTGCCGTCGTCGTCGTTGGTCGCGACGACCTCGCCGGTCGCCGGGTCGGTCAGATCGGCATGGCTGATGTGCCACTTGCCGTCGTAGTGGGTGTCGTAGCCGGCCGCACGGAACCAGTTGCCCAGCGTCGGTACCTCGCCCTCGGGCAACCACCGCAGCCGCGAGTCGTCGTACAGTTTGCCGAGCCCGTCGGTCTGCGTCACGCCGTGAACGTCGGGGTACTGGCCGGTGAACAGCGTGGGCCGGCTCGGCACGCACGCCAGCGAACCGGTGTAGTGCCGCTCGAACGACACGCCATGGTCGGCGAACCATTTCCGCCCGGTCAGCGTCGCGTCGCGCCACTCCCGCAGTTCGTCGGACTCGTACGGCGGGGCCGCCCGCTCCTGGTCGGTCATGATCACGATCACGTCGGGCCGGGTCTGGCTCATGTCGGTGTCCCCTTCGATTCGGTGGCGTTCAGTGCAGCGAGATGGTCGGCGAGTCCGGCGAGCATCACGTCGGATGCCTTGGCCAGGCGATTGCCGACCAGGCGGGCGACGAGTTGTTGTGGCGGTCGATGCCCACAGTCGACGTGGCTCGCCAGCGTCACGATGGTGCGATCGCCGCCTACAGGGTCGGTACGCAACCGCCATTCATTGACGGCGGACGTCACCACCTGAGGCAGACCACCCAGGTCGTACGCCAGGCGCGCCGACGGTTCCCAGACAGTGATCCGCTCGACGAGTACGATGCGTCCGGCCTGCACCCTGCGTGCGCGGCCGATCATCTCGCCGTCGTCGGACGGCTCGTCGAGCCAACACGTGTGGTCGGCGTTGTCTGCCCACACGGCGAGACGATCGAAGTCGGCGAGCACATCCCAAACCCGTGTGAGGTGCGCCGGGATCGTGCGGGTTCGTTCGGTGGTGTTCATGTGTGTGCCTCGATCACTCGTGCGGCCGGCATCCAGTTCGGACCAGCGGTCGAGTCGATGCGCTCGACGAACCGGTCGCTCACCGCCTCCAACAGCGAGAGGAACCGCTCGGTTGCGTCGGCGCCGAAGCGGCGCCACGCCGCAGCCGACGTGTCATCGAGGCGGTCCTCCAACGACTGTCGATAGTCGATGCCCGCCTGGTTGACCACACCGTCATTGACAAACCCCCTCGCTTCGAGCGCCTCGAGCGCAGCGGCGATGCTCTCGTCGTCGGCCCCACGGCTGCGCGGCAACCAGCCCTCCGGGTAGTTGCGCCAGGCACCGTCGAGGACACCGGCCTCGACGCCGCCGATGTCCTCACTGATCTGGATCGCCCAGTGGGTGTCGCCACGCCATTCACGGATCGAGTTGACCGCCTGCCACGCCGACAGCAACGTGTCACCGGTGGGTCGCGGCCAGACCCTGGTCGATGCGTGCAGCACCCGGCCGGCGATCGGGAGCGAGTCGGCTGCTGCCCACAGGTCGTCGGCCATCGCGCCGAGGTCGTCGCAGATCTCCGGTACGTACTCGCGCAAGCCGGCGACGACCGCCGCGTCACGCGCCCCCGCCGCTGCTTCGAACGTGGTGTTGGCCCGACACAGATCGAGGCCGAGGGCGACGAAGTCTTGGTGGATCGAGTAGAAGGCGGCGGTCACCACCTCGTTGCCGGCGTGGCCGAGCGTGGCCCCGCGACTGGCGATGTAGTAGCCGAGGCCGTCAGGCACACCGAGCGCCGCGTAGTTCGCAATCGCCCGCGGATCCCAGTAGATCCAGCCGATCAGCCGGTGCGACTCGAACGCTGCGCGTCGGCTGAGGTCTCGCCAGTCGGTGCCCACCTCGTCAGGATCCGATGAAGTCGATCAGCAGCTCGGCGAGTTCGGGGCCGCGATCCTCCTGGAAGAAGTGGCCGCCGCCCTCGATCGTCACGTGCGGCTGCCCCTGCGTGCCGGGCACCTTGGAGCGGAACGGCGCATCGCCGCCCTTGGTGACCGGGTCGCTGTCGCTGAAACACAGCAGGAACGGCTTGTCGAACCGCGCAAGCACGTCCCATGCGGCGACGTTGTCGGCGCTCGCCGGGTCGTCGGGGGTGGTCGGCACGAGCGTCGGGAAGATGCGGGCGCCCGCCTTGTAGCTGTCATCGGGGAACGGGGCGTCGTATCCCTCGATCACCTCGGGCGACAGCTCGGTGGTGGTGGCGGAGTTGATCAGGAACCCGATGTCGAACACCGGTGTTTCCTGGCTGAACTTCTGCCACGCCATGAAGGCATCGCTGGCCGGGCCATGACCCGTCGGCAGGCCGGTGTTGCCGATCGCCACTCTGGCATACCGGTCGGGGTCGATGGCGAGCACGCGGAGCCCGACGAGGCCACCCCAGTCCTGCGCGAAGAAGGTGATGTCACGCAGATCGAGGTGGTCGAACAGCAGCTCGCGCATCCATTCGACGTGGCGGGCGTAGGTGTAGTCGCTCTGCTCGGTCGGTTTGTCGCTGCGCCCGAACCCGACGAGGTCGGGGGCGATCACGCGGTGACCGGCTGCGACCAACGGCGGGATCATGTACCGGTAGAGGTAGCTCCACGACGGCTCGCCGTGCATCAGCAGCACCGGGGCGGCATCGGCGGGTCCCTCGTCGAGGTAGTGGACGCGCAGCGTCCCACCGTCGCCGTCGGCGATGTCGGCGTAGTGCGGTTCGAACGGGTACCCGGCGAGTCCGTCGAATCGTTCGTCCGGGGTGCGTACTGTCTGCATCGGTGGCTCCTGTCAGGTGATCTGGATCTGGTGGAGGTCGTCGCCGAGTTCGACGCGACCTGAGAAGTGTCGGGCGGCGAGCTCGCGCCAGTCGTCACCGCCGCCAGACGGGAAGGCCGGGACGTAGTGGGTGAGGATCAGCGTGTCGACCCCTGCGCTGGCAGCGGTCTGCGCGGCCTCCTCGGGCGACGAGTGGTAGTCGACGGTGTCCTGCATTCGCTGGATGGGCACGTTGGCGATGATGTCCTTGCGGATCACGGTGTGCACGAGGGCGTTCGCTCCCGCGCACAGGGCGTCGAGGCCGGCGCACGGCACGGTGTCGCCGGCGACGACCACGGCCTGTTCACCGGTGTCGAAGCGGTACCCGACGCTCGGCTCGACCGGCTTGTGGTCGGTCGGGCCCGCAGTGATCGTCATGGCGGTGCCGACCTCGACCGGGCCCTCGGCGACCTCGATCACCTCCACCGCTGGTGGCGTGGTGAGATCGGCGTGGTGCGCAATGCGGTAGGCGATGTCACACTCCAATGAGGCGATGAGGTGATCGACCATCGTCGCGGTGCCGACCGGGCCGACGATGCGCAGCGGGGCCGGTGTCGGTTCGAACGACATGACCCAGCGGGTGGTGATCACGTCGTTGAGGTCGGTGATGTGGTCGCTGTGCAGGTGCGTCAGCAGCACCGCCGACAGCTGGAGCGGGCCGACGCCCGCACCCGCGAGCCGCATCAGGACGCCGCGGCCTGCATCGACCAGGACGTGTTCGTCGCCGGCGCTGATCAGGGTCGAGGGTCCGGCCCGGTCGGGGTCGGGGATCGGGCTTCCAGTGCCGAGGAGGGTGACGGTGATCGTCATTGGCGGCTCATTTCCGCCCGGGCGATCGCGTCGCGGGCCTCGGCGTCCTCGCGGGACAGGAGTTGGATCTCGATCTCGTGGAGGGTGCCGGTGAACGCGAACGGAGCGCTGTAGCGAGTGCTCACCGCCGAGCCATGATCCTCGCCGATGCTGGGACCGACCGACGACATCATCGACATGAACAACGGCAGGTCGACCTCCCCGGCAGGTTTGTCGGCAACGGTCAGGCGCATCGAGCCCGTCCGGCTCGGGCCGCGACGCACCGACAGCACGACGACGACGTCGCCCGACGGCAGCTCGATGTCGGACTCGACCAGCGTGTGGTCGTCGAACGCGTTGTAGTCCGCCACCAACCGGCCGCCCTGCACGAACAGCGACAATCCGCTGTTCTCGGTGCCCGTGGCGTAGAGCACCCCGTCGTCGCCGGCAGTCAGGGTGAGCCGCGCGGTCAGGTCGAACGCTCGGCCGGCGATGCTGGCGGCCGCCTGGCCGGGCAGCGGTGACATCGGCGGCCGATACACATAGCGGCGATCGACGGGGTGCGGCGAGTGCTCACGGAACCTGGAGCCGAACAACTCGATCATCCGGTCGTCGAGCGGCAGCACACCGTGGCGCTCGGCCTCGGCCCACCACAGCTCCTGGAGCTCGGCGAGCCTGTCGGGCTCGGCCTCGGCGAGGTCGTGGCACTCGGAGAAGTCGCTGGCCAGGTGGTACAGCTCCCATGGCTCGGTGTCGTAGTCGGCGCCCTTGTCGTGTTTGCAGACCGCCTTCCACTCCCCCGCCACGAGCGCTCGGCTGCCGCCCATCTCGAAGTACTGCAGTTCGTTGGTCGCCGCAGCGGCCGGATCGTCGAGCGTGGCGGCGAACGAGTGCCCGGTGACCGGGAGTTGTTCGACGCCGCGATACGTGTCGGGCGGGGTGACGCCGACGAGCTCGTAGATCGTCGGGGCGATGTCGGCGACGAACGTGAACTGGTCGCGACGGGTGCCGGCAGCCTCTGCGAGGCGCTCGGGCCAGTGGACGACGAGGGGGACGTGGACGCCGCCCTCGTGGGTGTTCTGCTTGTACCACTTGAACGGGGTGTTGCCGCACTGCGCCCAGCCCCACGGGTAGTTGGTGTGGCTGTGCGGGCCGCCGATGTCGTCGATGCGCTCGATCGCCTCGTCGGGCGTCTCGAGGATCCCGTTGAAGAACTTCATCTCGTGCATCACCCCGAACGGCCCGCCCTCCTGGGAGGCACCGTTGTCGGCGAGGACCATCAGGATCGTGTTGTCGAGCCGCCCGAGCCGTCGCAGCCCGTCGACGAAGCGACCGATCTGCACGTCGGTGTGGTCGAGGAATGCAGCGAACGCCTCCTGGAGCCGGGCGGCGAGGCGCTGCTGGTTCTCGGGGAGGTCATCCCAGGCGTCGACGCCGGGGTTGCGCGGTGCGAGCTCGGTCCCCTCCGGGATGATGCCCTCAGCCAGTTGCCGTTCGAACCAGCGCGTGCGTACGACGTCCCAACCGTCGTCGAACGCTCCCCGATACTTCGCGAGATACTCGGGCGGCGCCTGGTGAGGTGCATGCGTGGCACCAAATGCGAGGTAGGTGAAGAACGGACGGTCGGGCCGGACGCCGACGCTGTCGGAGATCATCCGCAGCGCTTGGTCGACGAGGTCTTCGGACACGTGATAGCCCGAGCCCCCGGGATCGGCAGCTGGCGGGCCGACGACGTGGTTGTCGATCACCAGCTCGGGGTGGAACTGGTCGGTCTCGCCCTCCATGAATCCGTAGAAACGGTCGAAGCCGCGCCCGAGCGGCCACTGGTCGAACGGTCCGGCGGCCGAGCACTGCTCCATCGGGGCGAGGTGCCACTTGCCGACCGCGAAGGTGGCGTAGCCGGCGTCGCCGAGCACCTCGGCCATCGTGGCCGCGTGGTTGGAGATGTGTCCGAGCATGTTCGGGAACCCGGTGCGGAAGTTCGACACACCACGCATGCCGACCGCATGCTGGGACCGACCGGTGAGTAGCGATGCCCGCGTCGGCGAACACAGCGGCGTCACGTGGAAGTTGGTGTACTGCACTCCGCCGGCGGCGAGCGCGTCGACATTTGGGGTGTCGATGTCGGAGCCGTAGCACCCGAACTGGGCGAACCCCGTGTCGTCGAGGAGCACGACGACCACGTCGGGTGCGTCCGCCCCCGGATGCGGCGGCTCGTCGAACCACGGCGTCGACTCCGCCGCGGTACGTGCGATCGTGCCCTCGAATCGTGATGGTCGTGTCATCGGTCGGTTCCTTCGCTCCAGTCGTCGATCAGTACGGCAACCGCGCGTTGCCAGGCTCTGGCGATCTGGCTCCGTGAACGGGCATGGCTGCGGCGGAGCACGTCCCAGGCTTCGGGCGATGTGACGGCGTCGACGATTGCGACGAGTTCCGCGGCTCGCGCAGGCGTCGCGCCTGCCGTCTCGGCGGCAAATGTGCCGCGCACCTGCGCCGCCAGGGCCGCCTTCATCTCGGCCGACGCCTCGAGCAGCGGCTGGTGTTCGAGCGCTCGCAGCCGGCCGAGCGCCATCAGTGCGCCCGCCTGGTCGAACAGGTCGAGGCGCGAACCGATGAACGCTTCGATCCGCTCCGCCAGGCTCCCGGCAGGGATCGCCTGGACGAGCGGCGCGTACCGATCACGGAAACGCTGATAGGCCTGGTACTGCAGGTCGTCGAGCCCGTCGAAGTAGCGGAAGATCGAAGCAGACGACACCCCCGATCGTTCGGCGACGAGCTCGGTGGTCAGCGGGAGCTTGCCCTCCCCGACGAGTGCGAACGCAGCATCGATGACCGCAGTCCGGCCGCGCTCACGGCGCGCCCGACGCCCGTCGACGTGCGCTGGTGACTCCCCCACGGACGGCACCCTAATCTATTGCGAGTGACGTTCGCAATACTTTGGTCGCCCGACGTGACGTCACTCCCGTGCGTCGAGCTCGGCGATCAGCTGCTTCGGAGCCGTCAGGCGGTAGGAGGCATCGAGCAACTCAGCGATCTCGGTCCAGTCGGTCGACTCGTCGAGGTCGATCCCGATCCACCCGTACGGCCCGAGATAGGCCGGAACATAGCTGCGGGCGTCTTCGATCAGGGCCTGACGGTCGCCGGGGTCGGGCAGCACCATCAACGAGTGTTCGTGTTGCACGTACACGCCGTCGACCTTCACCGAGCCGCCGTAGTAGGCGAAGATCTTCTTCGTGAAGAACGCCGGCCGACCGTGCGACACCTTCGTGTCGGCGCCCGGGAAGCCTTCGACCAACTCCCGCACGCGCTGCAGGAACGGGTCATCGTCGTCGAACATCTGCGGATGCGCCATCGCGCAACGCTAGACGCGGTGTGTCAGCGGCGGAACCAGCCGCTGCGCCCGCCCGAGGACGCCGCTGCCGCGCCGCACTGGCAGCGGTCCTGCTTGGGGACGTGGCCGAGCACCTGCTCGACGTGAGCTCCGCATCCAGCCCAGCTCGGCTGACCGCACTTCCTGCACGTGGTTTGTCTACACATACCCCCTAGGGTACCAGACAAGCGCTCGGCGGGCTACCCGCCCACCGGCAGTTCGACGATCACGGTGAGCCCACCACCCTCGGTGTCGGCCAGAGAGACCCGTCCACCCGACGCTTCGGCGAGCGTCTCGACGATCGCCAGACCGAGTCCGGTGCCCGGCTTGGTGATGTCGCCACGCCAGAAGCGCCGCGTTGCGTCGGCCTTTGCGTCGTCGTCGAGGCCGGGGCCATGGTCGATGACCCGCAGCTCCACGCATGCCGTCGGCCCATCGGTCGGCACCCCGATCTCCACGTCGATGCCCGTGTCCGATGGTGAGACGGCAAGCGCGTTGTCCAACAGGTTGTCGAGGATCTGCTCGATTGCTCCGGGCACACACCTCACCGAGGTCGGCTCCTGCGCCGATCGGTGCCGCAACTCGACACCTCGGTCCTCCGCGATCGCGGTCCAGGTGTCGACGCGGTCGCGCACCAGCACGCCGAGGTCGGCCACCTCGGTCACCGGGCGATCGTCGGCTCGTGCCAGCTGCAGAAGACTCGACACCAGCTCGGTCAGGCGTTCCGTTTCACCGATCGCACGCTCGAGCGCGTCGACCGCCGACTGGTCGGGATCGCCATCACCGGCCCGGGCCAGATCGCTCTGCAGGTTCTCGAGTCGCAGGCGCAACGCCGTCAACGGCGTGCGCAGCTGGTGGGAGGCATCAGCGACAAACCGGCGCTGGTCGCTCAGGACCGCGTCGAGCCGCTGTGCCATCGTCGCCATGGTGTCGTCGAGCACCCGGATCTCCGGTGGCCCCTCCGACACACGTTCAGCGACCGAGAAGTCGCCGCGTGCGAACCGCGCCGCCGACGCGGTCAACTCCCGCAATGGTCGCGTGACCGAGCGGGCGATCACCCAGCCGATCAGGACCACCGCAGCCAGTACCACGACCGCAACACCGCCCAGCGCGAGCCAGAAGGTGCGGATCCGCTCGTTGACGTCGCTCGTGTCCAGCGTGATTCGCAGCGCGCCGTGGACCGTTCCCCCGGACGCAACCGGCACCGCGACGTACAACAGATCCGTCCCGAGCGTGTCGGAGCGGCGAGTCCCCGCCGTCCGGACACCGTCCAGCGCCGCCGCGATCTCCGGACGCGTCGAGAAGTCCCGGTCGATGACGTCCCCGGTGTCGACTTCGGAGATCCCGTCGTTGTCGACGACGACCACCCGAGCACCCGTCCGATCCTCGTAGGTGTCAGCCGGCACCGGATCGAGTGGATCCCCCGCCTCGAGGTCGTCCTCGTAGAGCGTGGCGATCACGTTCGCGTCGTGTTCGGCGTCGGACGCCAGGCGTTCCCGCTCGCGCTGGGAGTAGAAGACAGCCAGCGGAACCATCAGCAGCACCAACACGATCACGGTGATCGTCAGGTAGCTGGCCACCAGGCGGCGGGTCATGTCGACGTCATCCGACCGCGGCCGGGTGCACCCCGTCGGCCGCCCTGCAGACGTACCCGACGGATCGGACCGTCTCGATGACCTCGGGGGCCAGCTTGCGCCGCAACGACGCGATGTGGACGTCGAGGGTCTTCGTCGACCCCCACCAGTGCTCGTCCCACACCTCACGCATCAGCTGTTCACGCGTCTTGACGGCGCCCGCATCGAGGGCCAGAGCAGAGCAACAGGTCGTACTCCTTCGGGGTGAGCGCGATCGGTTCGGACTCGAACGACACCACGTGGCGACGACGGTCGATGACCAGCGCCCCGACCACGACGGGTTCGGCGTCTCCGGGCTGCACATCGGGCTGGCCCACCCGGCGGAGCACCGCCCGAATACGGGCGACCAACTCGCGGAATCCGAACGGTTTCACCACGTAGTCGTCGGCGCCGAGTTCGAGCAGCACCACCCGATCGATCTCGTCGCTGCGTGCCGTCACCACGATGATCGGCACGTTGCTCACCGCGCGCAACTCCTGGCACACCACCCGCCCCTCGAGATCGGGAAGGCCCAGGTCGAGCAACACCAGGTCGACCGGCGGCGCTGCGAGCGCTCCTGCGCCGGTCGCAGCGAGCTCGACGTCGAACCCTTCGCGCTGCAACCCTTCGAGCAGCGGATCGGAGATCGTGGGGTCGTCCTCGACGAGCAACAGGCGCACCATGTCAGGTTCGCGCACACGATCAGATGAGACAGGATCGCTTACCCAACGTTTGCCTTGGGCTTGCCGCCCGTTGGAACGGCTGTGCGTACGGTCGTTCACATGACCTCGACAACACCAACCGATCCCGCCGGACAGCGTCGGCCGAGTCGATCGCTGACGAGCCGCACCTCGCTCGTGACCGCCGCCGCCATCGCCGGCGTCCTCGTCGCGGGCTCGGCGGCGGTCGCTGCGAACATCGGCATCCTCAACGCCGCCGACAGCAGCGCCATCGGCGAGCTCGCCGCAACCGACGAGTTGCTCCCCTCCGCCGACACCTCGACCACGACGTTCGAGACAACGACCGTGCCCTCGACGGCCACGGCGCCCGGCCCCCAGCGCTACGACATCGAGAGCATCGGCTCCGTCTGGGTGACGACGACCACCAGCGGTCTGGCCCTCGACCAGGTGGTGACCGACACAGCCTGGACCTCGACGCTCTCGCAGGGCGACCTCCGGTCCCTGCGTGTCGAGTTCACCAACAGCGATCGCACCGTCGTGTTCACCGCCTCGCTCGCCGACGACGGCACCGTGGCCGTCGATGTCACCGAACCGACCACGGTCGTGGCCGGACCAGCGGCCGGTGGCTCCAACGCCGTCGGGGCAACACCGACGACCGGCACGTACGACGACGACCACGACGAGTACGAGCACGAGGACGACCACGACGAGGACGACCACGACGAGCACGAGGACGAGGACGAGGACGACCACGACGAATACGAAGGGGCCGATGACGATGACTGACATCGATCCGCTCCTCACTCGCCGCGGACCGCCGATACCGCCGCGGCGTCAACCACGCCGCCACCCCGCGACAGGGGCACGGATCGCCGCCGTCGGCGTCGGACTCTCGACGATGCTGGGGCTGGTCGCCACGATGGGGATCGCCAGCGCTGTGGCCGACGTGTCGGCGACGACTCCGTCGCCAGCTGGATACACCCGCAGCGCGCCGGTGTCGGCTGCGGTCGAGGTCACCTCCACGACCGTCCCCGCCTCGGCGCCTGCCACCTCCGAACTGCCGGCGATGACGCTGACGGTACGACCCGACGTGCGGGTGATCGCTCCCCCGCCGCAGCAGGCACCAGCTCCTGCGGCCGCCACTGCCCCTGCCCCTGCCCCCGCCCCGGCGGCGACCACCAGTGGCAGTCGCTGAGCACCGTGGCCGGGTGATGGCGAGTGAGCTCCAGCTCATCGCGATCACCCCCGAGGACACTGCGGCCGGTGCGCTCGCCACGTCGCTGGCCGGGGCCGGCGATCTGCTCGAGCATCTGGAAGCATGCTGGAGCAGGTTTCTGCCCGACAGCGACCTGTCCCAGCTGAACCTTGCCGACGGGCAACCGGTGGAGGTCGATCCGACCACGATCGTCTTGTTGCTCGCCATGGTCGACGCCTGGCACAGCACCGAGCGGCGATTCGACCCCACCACGCTGCGAGCGCTGATCGATGCCGGCTACCGCTCGAGCATCGAGGATCCCCGCCGCGTGACGCTGCTGCCTGCGCTCGACATCCGCCTCGACGGCCTCGAGCACCACGATCACATCGACGACCACCCGAACCTCGACGACGTCCTCATCGATCGAGCCGCAGGCACCGTTCGTCTGCCGCCAGAGCTCGCGATCGACGCCGGCGGAATCGGCAAGGGGCTGGCGGCGGACCTCACCGTCGAGCACCTCCTGCGAACCGGCGCCGTCGGCGCCATGGTCAGCATCGGTGGCGACATCTCGATGGGAGGGCAGCCGCCCGAAGGCGGCTGGAACATCCACATCGAGCACCCACGTCGCCACCGGGACGCGCACGCGCTCGTGGGCACGGTCGGCGTGGGCGCCGGTGGCGTGGCGACGTCGAGCACGACGTCCCGACGCTGGCAGCACGGCGGCGCCGAACGTCACCACGTCATCGACCCGTGGACCGGCACGCCATCGGCGACCGATCTGTCGTCGGTGACGGTGGTCGCCCGATCGGGATGGCTCGCCGAGGCTCACGCCACCGCCGCCATCCTCGCCGGGAGCTGCGACGTCATCGACTACTTCGATCGCCACCACCTCAGTGGGCTGGCGGTTGCCGGCGACGACCGGGTACTCGCGACCGACGACCTGGTCGATCTCCGTTCCGAACGCTCCATCGTCTCCCCAGGAGGACCGACATGAACGAACAGGTGTGGTGGTATCTCACCCGAGCCTCGGGCATCGTTGCCTGGCTGATGCTGACCACATCGGTGATCTGGGGAATCGTGCTCTCGACCAGGGCGTTCCCCGACCACCGGCGTCCGGCCTGGCTCCTCGATCTCCACCGGTGGCTCGGAGGGCTCGCAGTGTCGTTCACAGCGATTCACCTCGGCGCGCTCGTCGCCGACAACTATGTACATTTCGGGCTCGCCGACCTGACGGTCCCCTTCGCCTCGCAGTGGAAGCCCGGCGCGGTCGCACTGGGCGTCGTCGCGATGTGGCTGCTGGTCGCGGTGGAAGCGACATCGCTCGCCAAGAAGCGATTGCCCCGCCGGGTGTGGCGATGGATCCACATGTCGAGCTATGCCGTCTTCCTGCTGGTCAGCTTCCATGCAGCCCTGGCAGGAACCGACCGGACCCAGTGGCTCTACCAGGGCACCGCTGTCGCCTCGATCGTGGCCGTCAGCTGGGCCAGCGTGTATCGCCTGACCCACCGCCGTGCGAATCGTTCGCCGGCGACCGCTCGATCCGCCACACGAGCGTCGGTCTGACGCCAGGCACCCGACCAGGTGTCGACATGCGACGAGCTCCCGGAGTCAGCGGAGTTCGAACGTGACGCCGCCGATCTCGTTGCGCTCGCCGACCCGCGACCGGTCCGCCGCGACGAGGCCGACCCCGTCGAGGCCATCGCCACGTGCCGCGGCCGGCACGAAGCGGACGTCACGGTCGAGGCCGAGTCGGCTCCATCGCTCACGCATGACGTCGGGATCGGCCGCCGACACGACAGCGCTGTCGATCGCGGTCACGACGGCGTCCTGCAGCAACTCCCCCGAGCGGGCCTGCCAGTCGGGTCCGCCCCATCGCCAGCTGCCGTTCGGGACCGGTTGATCGATCGACACCAACGTTCCACCGACGTCTCGCGGGTGGAGGTGGCGACCTCGGATGTCGGGCAGGTCGCCGGCCCACACGACTCGGACGTCGTTCGCCGCCAGCTGCTGCACCCGTTCGTCGAGATCGTCGACCTCGAAGATCGCCATGTAGCCACCGGCGCCGCCTCGCTTGTCGAGCAGCCGCTCGACCGTTGTGCCGCTCCGGATCGGCGAAAGCACCTCGATGAACTGGTCGCCGACGAGCAGCAGCGCGTTGCGAAGTCCGAACTCAGCGACACCGGGGTCGAAGAAACAAACTTTCAGACCGAACGTCTCGCAGAGCTCGTCGACGATCGGATCGAGATCCGGGGCGATCAGTGCCACCTGGCGCAGGCGGATCACGACTCGCCTCGCAGGAACTCGATGATCGCCGGGAAGGCGGTGCGGTCCTGCACCATGAAGTAGTGGCCGCCGTCGAACACCCGGAGTTCGGCACCGGGAATGCGTTCGGTCAGCAACTCGGAGTTCGCAAGCGGAGCGATGTCGTCGTGGCGACCGGCGCAGACGAGCGTCGGCGCGGCAATCGACCCGAGGTCGGCGACGACGTCATGGCCGACCCTCGCCATCATCTGACGACCGAGCCCGGCCAACTGCCCACGATCGAGTTCCGGCCGCTCGGCGATGCGGTCGTACATGGCGCCCAACCCAGGGATCGGTTCGTCGGCCGTGGGGTCCCATCGGCGGTCGGTGAGCCGCATCCTGGTCTCGAAGGCAACGTCTGGTTCCATCGAGGCCAGCTCGTGCAGCGGATAGCTCGGGGCGTCACCGCCGGGTGACGTGCAGCAGAGCACCAGCCGGTCGACCACATCGGGGTGTCGGATCGCCAGGTTGAGCGCGACCATCCCACCGAAGCTGGTACCGAGGACGTGGCACGTCGCCCACCCCATCGAGTGGATCAGGGCGGCGGCGTCGTCGGCGTAGTCCGCCATCGTGTACTCACCGTCTGGCTTCGAGGTCTGGCCGAGCCCGCGCTGGTCGTAGTGCAGCGTTTCGAATGCCCGGTTCACCGGGATCACCGAGGCGGGCGAACGCCGCAGGTCATTGCCGGAACCACCGATGTTGAGCAACGGCGGACCCGCGCCATGCAACTCGTAGTACACGTCGATCCCGTTGACGGTGGCTGTCGGCATCTCCCCTGATTACTCGCCCCCGCCACGGGATCTACGATCGACCCATGCCACTGCACCACGTTGCCTACGCCACTCGGGACGTCGACGCCACGACCCACTTCTACGAGGATCTGATGGGGTTCCCCCTGATCCACACCGAGATCCAGGCGATGGGCGAGAGCTGGATCCGCCACGTGTTCTACGAGATCACACCCGCGGTACCGGACGAGAACGCCGGTACCGAGTGCATCGCGTTCTTCCAGTTCGACAAGGTCGGTGAGCAGCCGGGCTGGACCACCGATGTGTCCGATGGGGTCGGCCTGCCCTTCTGGGTGAACCACTGTGCGTTCCGTGCGACCGTCGAACAGCAGGAGGAGGTGCGCTCACGGATGGCCGCCGAGGGCATCGAGCCGGCGATGGAGCAGGACCACGGGTGGTGCCATTCGCTGTACTACCTCGACCCGAACGGAATCATGGTGGAGTTGTGCCGCGACACGCCCGGCTTCGAACCCGACCCGGCCGAGGCCCACCGCCTGCTCACCGTCGATCCGCTGGGGGCCTGACATGCCACGCCTCGGTCAGGTCTCCAAGGACGACGCCCACCCGCTCGGCCAGGCGGTCTACTCGATGATCTTCGGCGACCGCGACCCGGTCGTCGATCCCGGCACCGCATCGGGAACGCCGGGCAACTGGTGGACGGTGTTCGCCCTGGTCCCCGACGCCTTCGACCACACGACGGCCGGCTTCCAGTTCTACCGCGACCCGGGTCGACACATCAGCGCACCGTTGCGCGAGCTCGGCCAGACACGAGCTGGCTTCGCGGTCGGCAGCCAGTTCGTGTTCAGTCAGCACTGCAAGGCGATCCGCGACGTCGGCTTCAGCGACGAGCAGGTGGCGGCGATCCCGGCCTGGTCGGTGGCCGACTGCTGGAGCCCGGTCGAACGAGCGGTGCTGGCCTACACCGATGCACTGGTGTTGCAGTTCGGTCGTGTTCCCGACTCGCTGTTCGATGCGCTTCGTCGAGCATCTGTCCGACGAGGAGATTCTCGAGTTCACCTACATCACCTGCACGTATGCGATGCATGCAACGATGAGCCGGGCCCTGCGCCTGGAGTACGACGACGTCGACGAGCGCGTGGTCGAGGTGGCCGACCCGACTGGAGCATTCTCGGGTCTCGACGTGATGGCCGTCGTCGATGGCGCTGACGACGTCGACGGAGGCTGACCTGCTCAGAAACCGAGGAGTGCGCTGAGGTCGAAGACGTCGGCGTCGGCGGGGAGTTCGAGCCCGAGCGGTTCGTCGCTCGTCACGAGGTCCAGCTGCATGCTCACGTTCTGACCGGCGATCTCGGTGTCGAACGCAACTCGACGGAGCTGGTTGTCCGCCGTGACCCACACGTCGTAGGCGAACGAATCGGGCAGATCGAGCCCGGGAACGTCGAGATCGGGAAGCTCGATGTCGGCCGGCAGGTCCAGATCGTCGAGCACCTCGTCGAGTTCGGCGCGGGGCAGCTCGTCGAGCGCTGCGGCGACATCGACGCGGACCTCGTACCGCATCACG
Organism: Ilumatobacteraceae bacterium; assembly: GCA_963793335.1. Taxonomy (GTDB): domain Bacteria; phylum Actinomycetota; class Acidimicrobiia; order Acidimicrobiales; family Ilumatobacteraceae; genus Sva-07. Next base: position 131,343 of record CAWBZS010000001.1, read on the forward strand.
TCGACACCATCGATCGTCTCCGTACCGACCTCCTCGGCATCGTCACTGTCGAGCAGGATCCGGGCCAACTCGGACGGGTCGAGCGCCAGTTCGTCGGTGATGTCGTCGAGCACCTTGCCGCTCTGTTCGGCCGCAGCGCCCAGATCGATCGACACCCACGGCACATCGATCGGCAGGAAACCGACCAGCGAATCGGCGTCGAGGTAGGCCGTGCCGGACTCGCCATCGGCGAGCAGTGTGACTTCTCCGTCGCCGAGCGGCAGCGGCATGTCGCCGAGCGACAGCAGCGACGAGAGATCGGTGGTGACCGAGATCAACTGCGACTCGTTGTCGACCGCACCCGACACTTCGATCGATGCAACATCGGCAGCCGCCAACGTGAGATCGAACTCGACGGTCCGCGCCGTGACCGCGTCTTCGGCGGCCGCGACGAGCGAGAACGGTGTCGCCACCACGTCGTTGCTCGATCCTCCGGTGACGACAGCAACCGCACCGACACCCAGTGCTGCTGCGGCGATCGCCCCAGCGATCATCCGACCGCCACGCCGTCGGCGTGCTGGTACCGGCGCACTCGACTCCGGAACGGGTGAGCCCGACAGCGGTGGTCCGGTCGGTGGAGCAAATGTCGACGACATGGTTCCAGGATACGCCCTGCCGGTGGCGGGTTCCGGTCGCGAGTTCCCGGCCGTGCGGTGGCAGCAGTACCGTCGGTTCATGACCACTCAGCACGTCGACGTCCTCGTGATCGGCGCCGGCCTCTCCGGGATTGGTGCCGCGTACCACCTGCAGTCCGAGTCACCCGACCGCACCTATCTCGTGCTCGAAGGGCGCTCCGACATCGGTGGCACCTGGGATCTGTTCCGGTATCCCGGTGTTCGGTCCGACAGCGACATGCATACCCTCGGCTTCGAGTTCAAGCCGTGGAACACGGAGAAGTCGATCGCGGACGGCCCGTCGATCATGGCGTACCTGCGCGAGACCATCGCCGAGAACGGCATCGATCAGCACATCCGCTTCGGACACCTCGTCCGACGCGCCACCTGGTCGAGCGACACCGCCACCTGGACCGTCGAAGCCGACCTGACCGACGGCGGCACCGCCACGTACACCTGCAACTTCATCTCGATGTGCTCGGGCTACTACTCCTACAGGGAGGGCTACACGCCGGAGTTCCCCGGCCGAGAGCGATTCGAGGGCCAGGTCGTGCACCCGCAGGCGTGGCCGGACGACCTCGACTTCACCGGCAAGCGCGTGGTCGTGATCGGCTCGGGAGCGACGGCGGTCACGCTGGTGCCGGCGATGGCGCCGGCAACCGAGCACATCACGATGCTGCAGCGATCGCCCACCTACGTGGCTGCCGGCCCAGACGTCGACGTGATCGCCAATGGACTCCGCAAGCTGCTGCCCGACAGCCTCGCCTACTCGATCACGCGCAAGAAGAACACCTCGATGCAGCAGGCGATGTACAAGCGGATGCGCAAGAACCCCGACAAGGCCAAGGAGTTCCTGATCAAGCGGGTGCGCAAGGCGCTCGGACCCGGCTACGACGTCGACACCCACTTCACCCCCACCTATGCGCCGTGGGACCAGCGCCTGTGCCTGGTGCCAAACGGCGACCTGTTCGAGGTGCTCAAGGACGGGTCTGCATCGGTGGTCACCGATCAGATCGAGTCGTTCACCGAAACCGGCATCGCGCTGCAGTCCGGCGAGCATCTCGAGGCTGACATCATCGTCACCGCCACCGGGTTGAACCTGGTGACGCTCGGCGAGGTCGACTTCGTCGTCGACGGCGAATCGGTCGACTTCTCCGAGACGATCATCTACAAGGGGTTCGCCTACTCGGACGTGCCGAACCTGGCGTCGACGTTCGGCTACGTCAACGCATCGTGGACGCTCCGAGCCGACCTGATCGCACGGTACGTGTGCCGACTGCTGAACCACATGGACGCCACCGGCACCGACACCTGCACACCCCGGCTGCGGGCATCGGATGCAACGATGCCGTTGCGCTCGTCGAACGATCACCTGACATCGGGGTACTTCCAACGAGCTGCCGACACCTTCCCGCAGCAGGGCGACCGCGAGCCCTGGATCAACCCGCAGGACTACAACAAGGACAAGGCGATGTTCCGCAAGTCGCCGGTCGATGACGGCGCGATGATCTTCAGCTCATCGCCACAGCACCACGCCGAGCCGTCCCGCGGCTACCAGTCCGTCGGGCGGTAGTCCTTCAGGAACTGACCCCAGACGTGGTCGCCGGTGTTCGTTCCGGCGATGATCGGGTCGACGATTCGGGCAGCGCCGTCCACGATGTCGAGCGGCGGGTGGAAACGGTGTTCGGCCTGTTTCGCCGCGGCCACGGCCGCCGGGTCCTCGTCGCTCACCCATCCGGTGTCGACACTGTTCATGTTGATGCCCGACGAGTGAAAGTCGGTTGCCGACGTCCGCGTCATCATGTTCAGCGCCGCCTTGGCCATGTTGGTGTGTGGGTGCTTGGTGGTCTTGCAGAGTCGGTAGAACTGCCCCTCCACCGCCGACACGTTGACCACATGCTTGTGGCCACCGGGTGTGGCCTGCATCAGCGGCTTGAGCCGGGCGTTGAGCACGAACGGAGCGATCGCGTTGACCAGTTGCGTCTCCAGGAGCTCCACCGTGGACACCTCGTGCAGGAGCAACCGCCAGGAGTTGCGCTCGCGAAGGTCGACCTGCTGGAGATCCTGATCCAACTGTCCGTCGGGGAACAGCATCGGTCGGTCGGCGAACTCGTCAGCGAGCAGCGGTGACTGTGACAACGCCGCTGCCGAGGTGATCCCCACTGGAGCCACCTCCGAGTTGGCGAGCGCCAGCGCGGTCGCCGACGTGTCCCCCCGGAGACGTTCGTACGAGCCGACGAGTCCGAGCACCTCGGGCGCCAGTGCGTCGAGCGCAGCCTCCTCGTCCTGCATCATGTGCCGGTAGAAGTCCGGGGGGCGCCGCACGGTCTGACAGGCGTTGTTCACGATGAAATCGAGACGAGCTCGGGTCGTCGCCACGTGCGCAGCGAACGCCTCCACGCTCGGGGTGTGTCGGAGGTCGAGCCCGAACACCTCGAGACGGTCGCCCCACTCGGCGAAGTCCGGTTCCGCCGCATATCGGGCGGCTGCATCGCGAGGGAACCGGGTGACGACGATCAGATCCGCACCGCAGCGCAGCAGCTTGATCCCTGCCTGGTAGCCGATCTTGACGCGGCCACCGGTGAGCAGCGCGACCGTCCCGGTGAGGTCGGCGAGTTCGCCACGTTTGGCGAAGTTGAGATCGCCGCAGGGGCCGCACAACTGATCGTAGAAGTGGTGGACCCGGTGGTACTTGACCTTGCAGACGTAGCAGTGCTGCGCCTCGATGGTCTCGGCGTCATTGTCGACGTCGCGCTGCTCGAAGTCGGCTGGGGCATACACGTTCGGTGTCGTGAACACCGGCTGGTCGCGCAACGTACGGATCCCCGTCCCGGCGAGCACCTCGTCGTCGCGCCGAATGCGATCGGACCGTCGCTGCCGCTTGAGGGCCTTGGTGCGGATTCGACGTTCCTCGGGGTCGGGGCAGAACACGTCTCCGGCCGCGTTGAGCAGGTCCTGTTTCTCCTGCGGCGTGAGGCCGACGAGCAGCGACCGATCCGACGCGATCCGCTGCAGAACTGCGGTCGCGTTCAGCAGCTCGAGACGGTTGTCGCCGCCATCATCGGCCAAGGAGCACTCCGGGCATCTCGTCGCCGAAGTTGATGCCGAGGTCGCGGGCCGTCTTGATCGTGTCACCCTCGAGCGGCACGGTCTTGAGACGGCGAGTCGCATCGGCGAGCGGCACGTACACCACGTCGGGAGGCTGGAGGCCGACCATGATGCCGTCTTGGCCCTCGTCGATCGCCCGGACCGCACCGGCACCGAACCGGAGCCCGAGCAGGCGATCCAGTGCCGTCGGCGACCCGCCGCGCAGCAGGTGTCCGAGCACGACGGTGCGGGTCTCCTTGCCGGTGAGCTCTCCGAGCTGTGCGGCGACCTTGGCGCCGACACCTCCCAGTTGCACCGCCTGGCCGACCGCCTTGCCGAGCACCGTGGCGTCTCCACCGACCGGCTTCGCGCCCTCGGCCACGACCACGATCGAGAAGCGTGCCCCGGCGCGGTCGCGCTGCATGATCGTCTCAGCGATCGGCTCGAGTTCGTACGGCACCTCCGGCAGCAGGATGCAGTGCGCCCCGCCGGCCATTCCCGCGTGCAACGCGATCCATCCCGCATCGCGGCCCATCACCTCCACCACCATGACGCGGCCGTGGGACGTCGCGGTGGTGAACAGCCGATCGATGCACTCCGTTGCGAAGTCGACGGCGGTGTCGAAGCCGAACGTGGCCGTGGTCTTGTCGAGGTCGTTGTCGATCGTCTTCGGGACACCGATCACGCGCAGACCGGCCTGGTGCAGGTGGTTGCCGATACGAAGCGACCCGTCGCCGCCGATCGTGATCAGGGCATCGATGCCCTGATCGTCGAACTTGGCGACCAGCTCGTCGGTCCGGTCGACCTCGAGCCAGGTGCCGTCGGGTTGCTGCACGGGGAAGGCGGTGGGATTGCCTCGATTGGTGGAGCCGAGGATCGTGCCACCGAGGTGGGAGATACCGCGTACCGCTTGCCGGTCGAGCTCCATCAAGCCACCGTCGGAATACTGCTCCGGGAACATCAGACCGTTGAACCCGTCGCGGATGCCGATGACATCCCACCCCCGATTGCGTGCGGCCAACGTGGCCGACCGGATCACGGCGTTGAGGCCCGGGGCGTCGCCGCCGCCAGTGCTGATCGCAATTTTCGAGACAGATGCTGTTCCTGGCACGTCCGACAGGGTAGGCGAGCATCGACCCCACCGGAACCGAACACACACAAGGTCATCAGGCATTCATCTTTCTCGCCGTGCGTCGCCTTCGGCGGACGTGGTGCCGATGTGCTTGCATGCGCAGATGGACGCCTCCACCACACCACGACCCACCGTCGACCTCGCAGGGCAGGTCGCACTCGTGACCGGGGCCAGTTCGGGTCTCGGTCGACGCTTTGCGGTGCTGCTCGCAGCGAACGGCGCCCGCGTCGTGGCGACGGGCCGCCGTCTGGAGCGCCTCACCGCCGTCGCCGAAGAGATCACCGAGGCCGGCGGCACCTGCCTCCCACTACAACTCGACGTCACCGACGCCGAGCAACTCGCCGCCGTCGTGGCCGACGCTGAAGCACAGCTCGGTCCCGTGCAGATCCTGGTGAACAACGCAGGCATCCCCGACGCGCAGTACGCCACCAAGATGCCGCTGGAGCTGATCGACCAGGTGCTCGACACCAACCTGCGTGCTCCCTATGTGCTCTCGTGCGAAGTCGCTCGACGCCTGATCGAACTCGAATTGCCGGGGCGGATGGTCAACATCTCCTCGGTGGGCGGGTTCCACTATGCGGGCGGCGGCGCCGCGCTGTACTCGATCACGAAGGCCGGCGTGAACCGCCTCACCGAGACGCTCGCCGTCGAGTGGTCACGCTTCGGTATCAACGTCAACGCCATCGCACCGGGGCTGTTCGCATCGGAGATGTCCGACGGCATGATCGAGCGGATGGGCGACCTGACCCGGGCATTCCCGCGCAAGCGGATCGGCCAGCCCGAGCACCTCGACAGCACGATGCTGTACCTGGTGTCGCCGGCGTCGGAGATGGTGACCGGCACGATCATCAAAGTCGACGACGGCCAGGGCGGCCGCTGACGTAACGTTTGGTGTCAGACACCAAACGTGACGTCAGCCATGGGGTGTCACGAGCGCCTTGTCGCCCGTGGCCATGCGGGCATAGCGCTGCACGTTCGCTGGGTCGACCGCTTCGGCCAGGGACAGCCGTGTTCCGTAGGTGCTGGCGAACGTTGTGGTGATCTCGTCGGCAACACGCTGACGCAGGCGATCGGCCGCCTCCTGACCGACCTTCGAGAGGAACGGGGTGAGCAGCCAGCCACCGATTCCCCACGACATGCCGAAGTCGCGGCGAAGTGTGGTGGGGCCACGGTCGAGTCCGCCGTAGATGTACACCTGCTTGTGGGTGTCGGAGCCATAGCGATTGAAGTCGCCTGCCTGCTCCCCGGCCACCTTCTCCATCCGCGACAGCAGGATGCTCGCGAGGTCACCGCCACCGATCGCGTCGAACGCAATCGTCGCACCGGTCGCCCGCAACGCGTCGGTCAGGTCGGCAACAAAGGAGTCGGCGCTCGAGTCGACCACATGCGCAGCGCCGAGCGAACGCAACTGCTCGACCTGGTCGGGCTTGCGAACGATGTTGACCAGGCCGACCCCGTCGTCGATGCAGATTCGGTTGAGCATCAGTCCGAGATTGGAAGCGCCGACGGTGTGCACGAGGGCCGTGTGGCCTTCCATGCGCATGGTCTCCACCATGCCGAGCGCAGTGAGCGGGTTGACGAATGCAGCAGCGGCATCGGCGGCATCGGTGCCGTCGGCCATCGGCAGGCATTGGCTCGCATGCAGTGTGCGGTACTGGGCGTAGGCGTTACCGGAGAGGAACCCCACCGTTTTGCCCAGCAGTGCCTGCGCACTGGGTGCCGAGCCTGCGGCGACCACGACCCCGCCACCCTCGTTGCCGACGTACATCGGCTTGCCGAGCCGCGCTCGCTGCGCATCGACCGCGGCGGGCGACACCGGCATCGACGTTCCACCGAGCGATGCGTCGTCGGCCGAGCGCGCCGCCGATGCATCCGCACCGGCGAGCATCATGCCCAGATCGGATGGGTTGATCGGCGCGGCAGCGATCCGCACGACAACCTGCTCCTCCGACGGCGCGACCACATCGGTTTCCTGGATTCCGAGCGTGACGACACCGTCGTCGGTGAGTGTCGATCGCAGTTCGAGTGCGGTAGCGGGGAGATCAGAGGTCATCGTCACACTCAACCACACCGATCGCCGCTCCCCCGACGTGGAGTCGGCAGCGATCTCGTACAATCGGCCCATCGATGGTTGCCAAGAAGCCGATTCCTCTCCCCACCTCGCGACGCAAGGCGGTGCACGGCGCCGTCGTGCTCGCCATGTCGGTCCTCCAGGACGAGCGCGTGCGCGAGCAGCTGCGAAAGGCTCCGGTGGCTGCACGGGACTGGGCCGAGCAGCGTCGTGCGATCGATGCGAGTAGCCGTGTCAGCGACCCGACTGCCGAACCGGCGAGTCAGATCGGCCGAGCGCGCAGCAGCGCAGCCGCTGCCGGGGGGCTGAATCGATTCGATCCGACGGCGCGTTTCGGCCAGCGCGGGCTGGAACGTCGGTTGGCCGCGCTCGAGCGCAATGCCGAGCTCGTCTTTCCGAATCCCGCCGATCAGGCAGGCAGCGCGATCTTCCAGGCGATCGACGAACTCGGTCGAGCCGCCAGGATCTCGGCGACGATGTCGATGAACGAGCGGCGAAAGACACGGGCGCGCATCAGCTCCGAACTGACGAGGCTCGAGCGCGCCCTCGTCGACGCGGTGCTGCCGCCCGACGCCGCCCACCGCTGATTGCGACGGAGCGCAACCGGCCGGTTCAGAAGCGGCGGTCGTTGGTCTTCTTCTTGGGTGGCGCCTTGAACGGCGCCTCGATCAGCGCCTCGAACTGCTGATCGTCTGGCTGCTTGGGATCGTTCAGGTTCTGCAGGTACTTCTTGATCGCCGCACGGGCGGGCTGGACGTGGGCTCCCTTGAGACCGACCGAGCGGCTCATCGCGTCCTTGGCTTTGGCAACGCGTTCCTTGCGAGCTGCCTTCTCCTCGTCGGAGTAGGTCCGCTGGACTTTGTTGGCACGCGCCTGCTCGGCCGCTTTGCGATCGGCTTCGGCTTGCTGGAGGGGCGTGAGTTTGGCCTGGGCCATGATGGTTTCGATCCTTCGTGTCGGTGAGATCCGCAGGGTAGTAGAACAGCGGGATGATCAGACTCTCCCCCGCTCGAACCATCCTGGCGATCACGGCCCTCGTGCTGGCCGCGTCGGCCTGCGGCTCGTCCAACACCGACGACACCGAACGCAACGACGCCGGTGAGGTCGTCGAGGGCGGCGAACTCGGGGTGCAGCGCCTGCAGCTCGGCGATTGTCTCGATGTCTCCTCAGAGGCCACCGGCGAGACCGAGGAGGTCGACGCGTTCGCCGCGATCCCGTGCGAGGAGCCGCACACGGGCGAGGTGGTGCTCGTCGACGACGAGTACTTCGCCGACCTCGACGCCTTCCCCGGCATCGACGAGTCGCTGGCTGCGGCAAACCCGACGTGCGTCGAAGCGGTCGACGCCTACACCGGCACCGACTTCGCGACCAGCGACTTCGATGTGCTGGCGCTCGTGCCGACCGAGGCCGGCTGGGACGCGGCCGACGACCGGGGTCTGATCTGCATCGGTATCACGATCGCTGCCGGACAGGCCGGCGCAGTGACCACCACTGGATCGATCAGCGGCTGAACGCCGGCCGTTTCGCTCCACGATGTCGGTGCCTCCTACGATCCCCGCGATGCGTCGACTCCTTCCGCTCATCCTCACCGCTGCCCTGGTTGCTGCGTCGTGCGGGTCAGACTCCGATCAATCCGCCGACACCGCTGCCGGCTCGGCAACCACCGAAGCTCCGGACGAGCCCAGCGCGCCCACCACCTCGCCAGTCAGCACCGAGGCGCCCACCACGACGGCGCAGCCCACCACGACCATGGCGCCCGAACCCGAGGTGACCTCGGCCGACTTGGCGGCTCCCGGGCCCTACGCCATCGGTGTCACCTCCCGCACACTCCCCGAAGGCGGGACGGTCGAAGTCTGGTATCCGGCAGTGGCGGGCAGCGGGGACACCGCCGGCTACGACGTCAGCGACTTCCTGCCGCCGGCGATTGCCGAGTTGGTCCCAGCGGACATCGATGACAGCTTCTCGATCGACGGGACCCGTGACGCCGAGGTCGCCGACGACGGCCCATTCCCGATCGTGTTGTTCAGCCACGGGGCGTCGTCGTTCCGCACCCAGTCGAGCCACATCGCCGGTCACCTGGCCTCGTGGGGCATCGTCACGGCCTCGACGGATCATCCGAGCCGCGACCTGCTCAACGGGCTCGGCGGCACCTCCGAGGGCCAGCCGCCAGCCGCCGATCAGATGCGATCGATGCGCACCTACCTCACCACCCTCGACGACGATCCCCTCCTCGGCGGCGCACTCGACAACGATCGTGTCGCGCTCGGCGGACACTCCGCTGGCGGCGGCACGATCTCCGAGGTGGCGCTCGACGACGGCATCCTCGGCTACGTCTCCTACGCCTCGGGTCTGCGGGACAACGTGCCGCAGATTCCGTCGCTGTTCATGGCCGGTGAACTCGACGGCATCATCGAAGCGTCTCGCACCGAGGACGCGTTCGAGATCGCTGCAGCACCGTCGTGGTACTGGGAGTTCGCCGATGCCGGTCACCTTGCGTTCTCCGACCTGTGCGCGATCGGTGGTGGTGATGCCAATCTGATCGTGCTCGCTGAAGCGGCCGGCCTCGGCGCGTTCGTCGACGATCGGCTCCGCGGGCTCGCCACCGATGGGTGCGAGGCCCCCAACCGGCCGATGGCCGAGGTCTGGCCCGGCATCGATCAAGCGGCCACCGGCTTCTACCGCTGGGTGTTCGGGCTCGACGACGAACCGATCGGTCTCGACGAATCCGTGGTCACCGACGGCGTCACGGTCACGTCGAAGTAGCCCTCCGCCCGACCCATGCGAGCAGTACGGTTCCGCGACGGCGAGGTGCAGGTGACCGAGGTCCCGCCGCTGCGCGACGGTGTTCGCGTCACGGTGAAGTCGGCGGGCATCTGCGGATCGGACCTCCACCTGATCGCCACACCTGGACTCATGTCGCCGACGATCACGCTCGGCCACGAGGTGGCCGGGGTCACCGACGACGGCACCGCGGTCGGGATCGAGCCGCTTGCCCCGTGCGGCACCTGTGCGCCGTGCATTCGAGGCGAGTACAACCTGTGCGGACGCGGCAGCCGCATGCTGTACGGGGTCGGTCTCGATGGCGGCATGGCCGACGAGATGTGGGTCGACGAGCGGACCCTCGTCCCGCTGCCGGCCGGCGTGGACCCGTGCGATGCGTCGCTGGTCGAGCCGCTCGCGGTGTTGGTGCACTCATTCCGGCGAGCCGGCGTTCGTTCCGACCAGCGCGTGTGCGTGATCGGTGGCGGCACGATCGGGCTGTGCGCTGTCGCCGTCGCGACAGCCGCAGGCTGCGAGGTGGCACTCTCGGCTCGCCACGAGGCCCAGCGCCTCGCCGGCGAACGTCTCGGCGCGACCGAGGTCCGCGGCGAGTACGACTTGGTGATCGAGGCTGCGGGCACCGAGAGCGCGCTCGCCGACGCCGTGGCAGCGGCCAAGCCATCGGCGCAGGTCGCCATCCCGGGCATCTACTGGGGTCCGGTTGCGCTGCCGGGACTGGCGATGTGTCTCAAGCAGGTCACCCTGTGCCCCACCACGCTCTACGGCCGTCACGCAGCCGGGCGCGATGTCGACAACGCCGCAGCGCTCCTGGCGGCCACACCCGAGCTCGCATCCACCTTGATCACCCATCGCTTCCCGCTCGACGCAGCAGCCGACGCCTTCGAGACTGCGGCGAGCCGTTCCACTGGCGCGATCAAGGTCGTGCTCGAGCCGTGACAGAAAACTGTTCCGAGCGCAGCGAGCTTCGCCGCACGGCCCGTTAGGTTCGCCCCGTGCGTCTCCCTCTGCTCCTCGGTGCTGTTGCGATCACGGCGGTGGCCTGTGGCAGTGCGGCATCCGATTCCGCGACCGATACCACCGACGCCGCTGGTGTCGCGACCGTCCCGGCGCCCACGTCGCCACCCGGCACATCTCCCCCCACGACGATGGCTCCCGACCCGGTGCCGGGTGAGGAACTGGTCGGTCGGTGGGCGCACTACGACGTGGTCGCGTACGAAGACGACACCCTCAAGACCCTCATCATCAGCTACGGATTCAACGACTTCGAGGTCGTCGACGGCCAACTGATCGATCAGGGCAGCTTCTGCTTCTCGGAGCAGCGCACCGACCAGCCGATCGAGACATCGCTGTCCGACGCTGCCACCCAGGCGATCAAACCGCCGCCGACTCCGGTGGCCGTCGACGTCGTCGACGGCGTGCTTCGGGTCCAACGGGCCGCCACGCCGACGCCGGTCGGTATCCGCCTCGACGACCCGGCCAACGAGCCGTTGCCGACCGACCCGAACGACCCGAGGATCGTCGACGACGACGGCGACGGCAACCCAGGCATCACGGTGAGCATCCAGGTGACCGACGACTTCGGTGGCGAGTTGTACATCGCCCGTCGCGAGATCTTCGCCTACGAGGCGTTCCTCACCGAGCCCGATGTGTTGACCGGCACGGTCACCGACGATTCCGAGCAACTCGTGATCGGTGCGAGCGATCCCGCCTTCGCGAGCTCACCGGCCAACTGGGGTCAGCATCCCGACCTCTCGAAGAGCCCGATCATCCTGAAGCGCGTCGATGCCGACTGGGACTGCGACCGCTTGGCGGACGAACGCGACGAGCTGTTCCCACCCTCCCCGGTCATCGACTGGTGAGCTGAACCGCGACGATCACCCGATGTCGCGACGCGAGATCGCCCACCCCGCAAGCGCGGTCAGCAGCCCAGCGAACGCAGCCAGCACCAGCACCGGCACCGCGTCGAACGGCTCGACGGGAAGCGCCGGGAGATGCTCGAAGGGCGACAGGCTGCGGGCCCAGCGGGGAAGGCCGAGCGTCTCCGAGAGCAACCCGACCACGAGGCAGTAGACCACCGCGCCCCACGCACCGACCGAGGTCCGAACGTTCAATCCGACGAGCGCGGCCGTGAACGTCGCCAGCACGGCGAGCGCGACGAACATCGTCAACGAGGCACCCAGGAGCTCGAACCCGCCATCGACGTCGCCGGTCTGCGCGACGTAGCCGACGCCGGTCGCCACCGCACCGACCACCATCAGCGCCAGGCTGCCGGCGAGCGCCACCGACAGATGACTGGCGAGCCACCTGGCACGACCCACCGGGGTGGCGAGGATCGACTCGGCGCGCAGCGCGAGTTCCTCGGTGCGCAGCCGCAGCACCGACGCAACCGTGAAGCCGGAGACGAACAGCGCAACCATCAGCACGGTCATGGCCAGGTAACTCTCGGTGATCGTGCCCTCTCCACTGAGCGCGAGCATCTCGGCGATTGCCTCGTTGTCGGCGAACGCCGACGCCTGGTCGGCGAGCAGCCCGAAGAAGAACGCCAAGACACCGACGCCGCCGAGCCACCCGATCAGCGAACCTCGCTGCAACCGCAGCGCCAACGCAATCGGGCTGTTGAGTCGTCTGCTCGCAGCTGGTGGCCCCGAGCGCTGTGACATCAGGCCCGCTCCGAGGTCGCGTCGCGCCATCAGCACGACCGCCACGACGAGCAACCCCACCGCGAGCACCACCAGCGGTGCGAGCACCCACCATCGCTCGCCGGCGAACGGGCGGATCGCCTGGGCAACGCCCAGGGGCGACAGCCACAGCACCCAGGTGGTCCCCATGTCGGCCACCGCGCGGATGAGGAAGAACAGCCCGAGCACGGCACCCGCCATCGACAACGAGGCGCGGGCGCTCGCCGCGACCTGGGCGGTGACCGCAGCAACGCCGATGAACAGCGCAGCTGTTGCCAGCGTCGCAGCGCCGTAGGCGAACGAGCCGGACGCAGGGAGCCCGAACACAAGCAGCGCTGCGACATTGCCGATCGAAATGAGCACGGAGAGCAAGAACACCCAGGTGATCGCCGCTGCAAGGGTTGCGTAGCGACCAACCGGAGCGGCGAGCACCAGGTCGGCACGATCGGTCTCCTCCTCACCACGGGTGTGCCGGATCAACATGAAGATGCACATCAGCGCAATCGCGACATACGTGTACAGCGCCACCTCGTTCATCACGACAGCACCCTCGGTCGGGTGGTCGAGTCCGTAGCCGGGCCCCGTGAGCGCCTTGATCGCCGCATTCGCCTGGGCGATCGCCGCATAGCCATCGAGGTCAGCCGGTGTGGTGTAGAGCGCAACGACGCTGCCGATCGACGCGGCCACGAGGCCGACGAATGAGAGCACCCACACCGGGGCGCGCAGCCGGTCGCGGCGCATCATGAAGCGCAACTGCGTCCAGAACTTGGCGAACGACTCCGACTGGTGGATCCCGGCCGAGGCCGTCGCCGTCTCGGGTGGGGCAGCACTCACGGCGCGGCCTCTGGCTCTCCCACGTCGTACTCGGCGAGGAAGAGCTCCTCGAGCGTGGGTGGCTGGCTCACGAGCGACGTGATGTCGAACGACGACAGCAGCGCCATCAGCTCGCCGAGGTGTGCGGTGTCGACCTGAATGTGGACGTGGCCGGCGTCGTCGGTGTGGATTCCGTGGACCCCGACCTGATCGGCAAGTCCGTCGGGCGTGCGCCTGGTGGCGACGGTGACACTGGTTCGAGTGCTGGTGCGAAGGTCGTCGAGGGTGCCACTGAGCACGTTGCGTCCGTTGCGGATGATCGTGACGCGGTCACACAGCTTCTCGACCTCGGCGAGGATGTGGCTCGACAGCAGGACCGTTCGCCCGCCGGCCACCACCTCGCCGATTTCCGATTGGAACACGGTCTCCATCAGGGGATCGAGGCCTGCCGTCGGTTCGTCGAGCAGGAACAGTTCGGCGTTCGATGCGAGCGCGGTGATCAGGGCCACCTTTTGGCGATTTCCCTTCGAGTACGTACCAGACTTCTTGCGCGGATCGAGCTCGAATCGTTCGACCAGGTCGTCACGTTTCTCGGCGTCGACGTCGCCGCGCAGTCGGGCGAAGTAGTCGATGATCTCACCACCGGTGAGGTTCGGCCACAGGCTCACGTCACCCGGAACGTACGCAATGCGATGATGCAGACGTACCGCGTGCGTCCACGGGTCGTCGCCGAGGAGGCGGACCTCGCCGGCATCGTGACGCAGGAGGCCGAGCAGTGTGCGGATGGTGACCGACTTGCCTGCACCGTTGGGGCCGAGATACCCGTGGACCTCACCCGTCCGGACCTCCAAGCAGAGTTCGTCGAGTGCCCGTGACGCCCCGAACGTCTTCACGACGTCGATGAGTTCGATTGCTGCGCTCATGCTCCTCAGTCTCCCTCGACCGCAGCGCGCTCCAGGATTTCCCCGCACGGCCGCCGTCTGGCACCATCTTCGCCGGGAACCACCACATCCCGCACATCCACTCCTCTCCCCAACCAAAGGAATCCCCCATGTTTGCTTCGCCCCGCATACTTTCCGTCGCGCTCGCGGCCACCTTGGTCGTCGCCGCGTGCGGCTCCGACGGCGGCGACGACGCCGACTCGGCCGACACCACCGTCGCGGCGACCACGCCCGAGACCACCCCGGACACCACGACTGCCGACACCACCCCGGAGACCACGCAGGCGCCCGAGCAGGATGTCGAGGCCGACACCGCCACCGCGCAGACCTCGCTGCTGACGCTCGCGGAACTTCCCGAAGGTTGGACCGAAGCACCCGCCGCTGAGACCTCCGAGCTCGCCGGACTCCTCGCCGACTGTGTCGGGGTCGACAGCCTGACCTCGTTGGAGACCAACGCCACATCGGGCGCGTTCGCGAGCGCCGACGGTGGCCTCGTCGTCGTCCAGAGCGTCGGAATCCAGCCCACTGAGCGTGACGCCCGTGGCGTCACTGCCCAGTTCACGAACCCGTCGGTTCCCGACTGCATGGCCGAGGCGTACACCGCGGCGGGCGCCACTGCGCTGAACTCGGTCGCCGACGACGCCGAGATCGGCGAGGTCACGGCGACCCGGCTGGCCGTCGGTGCCGCCGGTGATGCCACGCAGGCCGTCCGAGTGACCATCCCCGTCACCTCCGGCGATGCCACCACCCCGGTCAACGTCGACATCGTGGTCGTGCGCGCCGGCGAGTCCCTCTCGGCGCTCACCTTCGAAGGAGCGGTCGAGCCGACCGCGGTGGAGACGATCGACGAGATCACCGCCGCCGCTGCCGCGCGCCTTCCCGCCTGACCCCCGACCGGTCGGCGTCCGGTCGACGGGTCGTTTGCGTCCGAGGCCGCATCGGGAGGAAGATGACCTGCGAGGGGCGCAACCGATGGATCGACGAGCGGTCCACACGGGAGGGGATCGATGGCCGACGGCACGACGAACGCAAGCGGGGAACCAGCGGATCTCCGCCACACCGCTGACGGAACCGACCGGGCGCGAGTCCTCCGGCTCGTCGCGGTCGCCGTCAGCGCCGTCGTGCTGGTCCTGCTGACCGCTGCGGCGCTGCCAGCGGGCTCCGGCGCCGACATTCTGCAACTGGAGTTCGCCGGCAACGCAGACACCGCTGCACGCGTGATCGTCACCGCGGCCGGAAGTGGCGACGTCGAGACCGTCTTCGACGACCTCGAAGAACAACTCGACGCCGATTCGATCTTCATCGTCGTGTACGCCATCGCGCTGATCGCTCCCCTCGTTGCGCTGCTCGCACTGCGCCGACACGTCCGCAAGCACGAGGAAGGGCACGTCTGGTCCCGATGGTCGGTTGCCGGTGGCATCGCAATCGGGTCGGTGGTCGCCGCCGCAGCTCTCGACGTCATCGAGAACGCGTCGTTGCGCAACGGCCTCGACGCCCTCGTGAGAGACTTCCCCGAGCCCGCCTCTCCCATCACAGCGGTTGCAGACTCGCCATGGGCCATCGCATCGTTCGCCGCCGGAACCAAGTTCGCGCTCGTGGCGATGGCGCTGGTGGTGCTCGTGGCCATGGCAGCGACCTGGGTCGCCACCGGGTTCAGGCCGCTACCGCAGCGATCTGCGATGCCCCTTCCCGACGAGGTACAGCGGCGATGGGCGCCCGCCGATGACAAGATCGGCATCAGCTGCTCGGGGGGCGGCGTCCGGTCGGCAACGTTCAGCCTGGGAGCGCTGCAGGTGCTCGACGAACGCGGCGTCCTCCCGCGTGCGAGCTACGTCACCGCCGTGTCCGGTGGCGGGTACATGGCTGCCAGTTGGGCGATCGCTCAAGAACAGGCGGCGGACGAGGCCCGACCAACGATCGATCGAGACGACGACGGTCGTCGCATCAACGAGGCCGAAAACCCTCGACCGGTGTACGCCCCACGGTCGCCGGAGGAACGCTGGGCACGTCTGCACTCCTCCCATCTGATCGCCAGTTCGCTCGTGCTGCTCGCCGGAGCGCTGCGCCTCGTGGCCGGCATTCTCTTCGGCTGGCTGCTGATCTGGATGCTGATGTTCGTCGTCGCCCGCCCGCTCGGCTGGGTGATCTCCAGCCCAGCCGTGCATCCGGAACTGAAGGCACGGACGCCGATCCTGGAAACCCGAGCCCAGCCCGATCTCGACGGGTTACCCACGGTGGAGTTCGTGGAGGAGAAGTCGCTCGCCGATCCCCCGTACTCGCTGTACTCGTTCGAGCCTGCCTACTCGTGTGCGACGTTGCGGTCGTGGGCGACCACGGACAGTCGCGACAGCACCGTCCGGCAGGTCGGTCTCGTCACCACGGGTCCTGGGGTGGTGCGCGTGGAGCGAGGCGAGGCGACAGTGGTCGAACAGCCCACACTCGCCGTCCCGCCCGTGATCGAGAAGGAATCCGAGCCACCCGGACGGGGCATTCCGATCGGCTGCAGCCCCGACGTGCCCCCGCCGTCGGCCAACGCCGACGGCCCATCGGTGTTCGTCAGCACCGACGCCGCATTCGACCTCGACAGCAGGGTGTTCCAGACGACACCCCGCGCCGACGCCGACGCCCAGGCGGCGGCCATCTCGCGAGCACTCGCGCGAATCGACGGCGCCGACGATCTCGCACACGTCGGGCTTGACCGGTCGAACACCGATCAGCTTCACGTTCGGCCAGTGGCTCACGGGTCTCGTCCTGCTGCTGCTCGGGTTCCTGCTCTATCTCGGCGCGCCTGCTCTGGCGGCCCTTCAACGCCAACCGCCGCCTGGTGCTCGAACGGGCCGCGGCGATGTTCGCAGCCACAGGCGCCATCTGGCTCGGCGTGTTCGTGGTGTTGCCGTGGTGCCTCCAGGAAGTGCCCCCGTTCATCGCCGACCTCCTTCGTTTCGGTGACGGCAACCCGAGCGGCGACGGTGCCACCGGCCTCGACGGTCTGCTCGCCGCGCTCGGAATCAGCGGCGTTCTGGCCGCGTCCGTCAAGACGTTCAGTGAGTACGCCGTCAAGCAGGGTCGCGCCCACCTCCCGCTGATCGTCAAGTTCGCCGTCGGTGTCGTGCTCCCGCTGCTCGGCGTCCTGGTGTTCCTCGATCAGCTCGAGTTCGCTGCCGCGAACGGGCCCAGCGGCCGGATGCTCGGCTTTGGCATCGGCATGAATCTGGGCCTGCTCCCGGCCGTCCTCGCGTCCGACATCGGCCGCTTCGTCATCGTCGTCATCGGCCTCTTCCTGCTCGGCACGATCGATGCCCACTCCTGGTCGCTCTTCCCGTTCTACAAGCGGCGCCTGAGCGAGGCGTACACGATCGGACGAACGAAGCCGATGGAGGCGGCCGAAGTGCCCTACGAGCAGGGACCGATCCTGATCGCGCCGAGCACGGCGCCGCCGGGGGATCGCAGCTCCAGAGCGGCACGAGCGCTGCGCAAGACGGGCCACTCGTACCTCACCAACGAGTCGAAGGACGGGCACCCTGGACCGCAACTCGTGATGTGCTGCGCAGCCAACGTCGCCGATGCCGCCGTCGCTCCCCCGGGCCGTCGATCGGTGTCGTTCTCGGTGTCTCGCGAGGTGCTCGGGTCGGCCGAACTCGGCTGGATGACCACCACCAGCTACTTCGATCGACTCAAGCCGCGACGGCTCAGTGACGTCACGTTGCCGTCGCTGATGGCGATCTCCGGAGCCGCCGTGTCGCCCGGCATGGGCAAGATGAGCCGAGGACCGACCGACTCGCTGCTCGCCCTGCTCAACATCCGACTCGGTGTGTGGATCCCGAGTCCTGCTGCCGTGCACGACCTCCCCGACGGACGGACCTGGCGTGCATGGCCGTGGTGGGGATGGTACGTCCGCGAGGTCTTCGGTTGGTTCCCGTCGAGGGCTTCGTTCCTCTACGTCTCCGACGGCGGGCACTGGGAGAACCTCGGGCTGGTCGAGTTGTTCCGGCGCGGTTGCACCGAGATCTACTGCGTCAGCGCGGCTGGCGACGGCCGCGACTCGTTCAGCACGATCGGTGAGGCACTCGCGCTGGCGCGTGAGCTGTTCGGCGTGGAGTCCAAGGTCGACCTGGAGCCGTTGCGACCTCCCGCAAGCGCTCCCCAGACACCCGGGACACGATCGCTGCGCCGCCGGTTGAGCCCCGACGTGTCCGACGACGATGCCACCCGGGCGAACACGTGGGCGCCCCAAGGCGACGTCAACGGAACCTTCACCTATCCCGATGGTCGGTCGGGTCGGATCGTGATCATCGAGGCGAATCTCGCCGAGGCCGTGCCGTGGGACGTGCAGGCGTGGGCAGAAGGCAACGAGGCGTTCCCCGACGACCCGACCACCGACCAGCTGTTCAGCCATCGTCAGTTCGAGAGCTATCGGGCGCTCGGCCGCAGCCAGATGAACAACGCCCTCGATCGCCCGCAATCGGAGACCGAATCCACACCAGCGAGCCCGATTGTTTGAAACAGCCCGAGATCAGGCACGCTGTGATCATCTCGTCAGGCCGCACGGCCGCTCTCGGAAGGTGACAGGATGAACGCCAATGGCAACATGAAGATCGTCGGCCGGATCTCACAAGTGATCGCGGCACTCTGGATCCTCAACGTGTGGTTCCGTCGCTTCGACAAGGACACCGGTTACCGCGGTGGCGACGCGACCAACATGCGCGAAGAGTTCGCCGAGTACGGGCTGCCGCCGACGGCCATGTATGCCGTCGGCGCGACCAAGGTCGGCCTCGCCATTGCGCTGCTCGTCGGGTTGTTCGTCCCGAAGGTCGTCCGACCGGCCGCGATCGGTCTGGCGCTGTTCATGCTCGGAGCGATCGGCATGCACGTCAAGGTCAGCGACCCGATCAAGCGCGCAACACCCGCCATGACCGTGCTGACCCTCTCGTCGATCGCGGCGATCTGCGCAACGGGCCAGGACTCAGACGCCGACTGAGGTCGTCAGGTTGCGAGGAACAGGTACACCAACGACGCGTTGAGCACCGCCAGGCTGGCGGCGGGCAGCATTCGCAGTGGCGGGTCGTGGAGGCGCACCCGCACGACCACTCCCGACACCATCAGCACGCAGAGCCCCAACGCTGCGGCAGCTCCGAGTGGGGCGACGGCGAGCCCCAGCAGCACGCCGGTCGCGCCGAGCAACTCGAGGACCCCGATCGGGACACGCAGATGTGGGATCCCGTATCGGCGGTACTCCTCGCGGAGACGCTGCTGCCAGATGCACGCCGCACCGAAGTAGCCGAACGACAGTGCCGAGAGCAGGGCGAGCGGCACCAGGAACATCGGTGCCGACTGTATGGAGCGTCAGCCCCGGTCCCACCTGCCGTGGCGCTGCGAACTCCCTCTCGTCACGCCGCACCGGCACAGCGATGAGTTTCCGCGCCGACGGGTCGCGCGGAAACTCATCGCTGTCGAGGCGTGTCAGCCCTCGGCGTCGGCGGCTGCAACGACCGCGAGCACCACCGTTGAGGCGATCGAGAGGCCACGCCCGAGCGCAGTACGGCGATCGATACGACGGGGGTCCGCCGCAACGATCGCGACGGGCGATGGCCGATGGCGAGCGGCCCACCCAGCCACGCCACCGCCGGCGGGAACACATCGGCGGGCAGCAGGAACGGCAGGGCGATCAGCGCCGTCCCAGCCGGGATCGCACGTCGGGCCGGGCCGGGCCGGGCCATGATGTATGGAGGCCGCACGTGACCCGAAAAAGCCGTTGACCAGGGCCGGAGCCCTGGTCAACCGCATGTTCTCAGTGTGTCGAAGGGGGGACTTGAACCCCCACGCCCATTAATAGGGCACTAGCACCTCAAGCTAGCGCGTCTGCCAATTCCGCCACTTCGACGTGGTTGTTGGGCCATTGACTGTATCCGACGGTGAACAACGCTCCACTCCTGACGCAGTCAGTCCATCAGGAACGTGAGCCCGACGAGCGTGAAAATCCAGATCAAGGCGAACACGAACGTGATCCGGTTGAGGTTCCGTTCGGCAGCCGACGACCCGAGCGCTGCACCGCCACCGCCGCCGAACATGTCCGACAGGCCACCACCACGACCGCTGTGCATCAAGATGCCAGCGATCAGGGCGCCCATCGCGACGACGTTGACCACGAGAGTGATGTAGAGCATGACGTCACGCACAATTCAGCATGCTATCGGTCGGCGCCTGATGTCGGCGCCCACTTCGCACGACGATGAATCCATGTCGGCACCGCCTGCTCGGGCGGAGTCGGCACCGCCTCGGCGAGCTCGTCGCCGTCGTACACGGCAAACGACTCCACCGCCCTGAATTCAGCGAGCGACTCGCACTGATCGACCAGCAGGTAGCGTCGCCGCCCCCGGACGGCCACCAGGCCACCATGGGACAACGTGCGGAGGTTCTTCACCGCACTCGGACGGGTCCGCGACAGTTGGTCGACGCTCGACCACGACATGCGATGCCGACGCAATGCCATCCGTCGTGTCACCCCGTCACGGTCGAACGTGGAGGCGACCGGATAGTCGAACAGGGTCACCGCGGCGAACGCCAAGACCGACCAACACGACGCCGGTGGACACCACGCCCCAACCACCACGAACCACGGCGAACAGCCCGATCGCGAGCACGGCGAACGATCCGAGCCAACTCAGCACGATCCCCCGCCACGTCGAATGCAACGTGACCGACGGCGGTCCCGAGCGTGATGACGACGATCGAGCCGGTTCCGGCTGCGAATCGTGCATCGATCAGCCGCCGATGG
Organism: Ilumatobacteraceae bacterium; assembly: GCA_963793335.1. Classification (GTDB taxonomy): domain Bacteria; phylum Actinomycetota; class Acidimicrobiia; order Acidimicrobiales; family Ilumatobacteraceae; genus Sva-07. The sequence goes on from CAWBZS010000001.1 coordinate 152,274, forward strand.
TGTCCGGCTTGCGTCCGAGCTCGACGACCCGCTCGATCAGCGTCTCGCCCGGCTGCATGGGGAAGTGGCAGGCAACGGAGTGCCCGGGGGCGATCTCCTTGAATTCGGGCGTCTCGGCCGAGCAGATGTCCTGGGCGATCGGACAACGCGTATGGAACCGGCAGCCCGATGGTGGGTTCGCCGGGCTGGGCACGTCGCCACGCAGGATGATGCGCCGCCGAGCTCGTTCGCGGCGGGGATCCGCCACCGGCACGGCGGACAACAGCGACTGGGTGTACGGGTGCGCCGGCTCGTCGTAGAGCGCATGACGATCAGCCAATTCGGCGATGCGACCCAGATACATCACGGCCACACGGTCGCTCGTGTGGCGCACGACGGACAGGTCGTGCGCGATGAAGATGAAGCTGAGTTCGTACTCGTCCTGGATCTCGTCGAGCAGGTTGAGCACCTGCGCCTGGATGCTGACGTCGAGCGCTGACACCGGCTCGTCGAGCACGATCACGCTTGGACGCAACGCCAACGACCTGGCGATACCGATGCGCTGGCGCTGACCACCGGAGAACTCGTGCGGATACCGGTTGCCGTGCTCGGGCAGCAGTCCGACGCGCTTCAGCAGCTCGCCGACACGTTCGCGAGCCTCCTTGCGCGGCACGCCGTGGATCTTCATCGGTTCGCCGACGATCTCACTGATCGGCAGCCTCGGGTTCAGCGAGGCGTACGGATCCTGGAACACCATCTGCAAGTCGCTGCGCAGCTCGCGCAGCCGCTTCTTCGATGCGAGCGTCACCTCTTCGGTACCGAACATCACCGTTCCCGACGTCGGCTCGATGAGACGCAGCAGGGACCGGCCCAGCGTGCTCTTGCCGCAGCCCGACTCGCCGACCACGCCGAGCGTCTCGTGCTGGAACAGGTCGAGCGACACTCCGCTGACGGCCTGCACGGCACCGACCTGGCGCCGGAAGACGCCAGCACGGATCGGGAACTCCATCACCAGGTCACGGACCGTCAGGATCGGTGCCTCGGGTGCCAGTGCGTCGAGTGGCGCCGGAGTGGAACGCATCCACGGTGTTCATGATCCGACCTCCACAGGACTCGTCAGGTCGCCGACACGGTGGCATCGGCTGGCGTGGCTGTCGTTCACGAAGACGACCTCGGGTACCGAGCCGGCGCAGGTGTCGATGGCGTGCGCACATCGGGGGCGGAAGGCACAGCCGGGGCTTGGATTCAGCAAGCTCGGTGGGTTCCCGGGAATCGGCCTCCAGCGTGTCGCGGAGCCCGTCGAGGTCCGGGATCGAGTTCAGCAGCGCCATCGTGTACGGGTTGCACGACTCGTAGAAGATGTCGTCGAGACCACCGGTCTCCATGAGGCGACTGGCGTACATCACCTGCACACGGTCAGCCGAGCCGGCGACGAGGCCGAGGTCGTGGGTGATCAGCATCATCGCCGAACCGGTGGCCTCCTGCACGTCGTGCAGCACCTCCATCACCTGCGCCTGCACCGTCACGTCGAGGGCCGTGGTCGGCTCGTCGGCGATCAGCAGCTTGGGGTCGTTGCAGATCGCCATGGCGATCATCGCCCGCTGGCGCATCCCGCCGGAGTACTCGTGGGGGTGCTGATAGGCACGACGCTTGGGCTCGGGCACACCGACCAGCGACAGCAGGTCGACCGTGCGCTCCATGGCCGCCTTCTTGGACAGGTCGGAGTGGATCCGGATCGCCTCGGAGATCTGCTCACCGACCGTGAACACCGGGTTGAGCGCCGTCATTGGGTCCTGGAAGATCATCGCGATGTCACGCCCACGGATCGAGCGCATCTCGTCTTCGGACAACTCGAGGACGTCGATGCCGTCGAACATCACCGTGCCCGTGGTGTCGGTGTTGCCCGGGATGCAGGCGCATCAACGCCAGCGCCGTCACCGACTTGCCCGAGCCGGACTCGCCGACGACGGCCAAGCACCTCGCCGGGGTTGATCTCGAAGCTCACGTCGGAGACCGCTTGCACGACGCCAGCGTCGGTGCGGAACGACACGCTCATGTTGTCGACCTTCAGCAGTGGAGTCGACATCTCAGCCTTTCTCGTTCTTCGAACGAGGATCGAGCGCATCGCGGAGTCCGTCTCCGAGGAAGTTCACGCACAACACGATGAACACGATGCAGAAGCCGGGCGTCAGGACACGAATGGGGTCGTCATCGATGCTGCCCTTGGCGTCGGCCACGAGCGTTCCGAGCGACGCGTTCGGCGGTTTCACACCCAGACCGAGGAACGACAGGGTGCTCTCCAACACGATCACCGTGCCGATCAGCAGCGTGACCTCGACCACGACCGGACCGATCACGTTCGGCAACACGTGCCGGAAGATGATCCGCATGTGCGACGCGCCCGCAGCGCGCGCCGCCATGATGTATTCCTGTTCCTTGATCGAGAGCACGACGCCTCGCACCACCCTGGCAATTCGGGTCCAGAGCAGAGCGGACAGCACCAGGGCCAGCGACAGTGCCGAGCCACCGAAGTAGAGGCTGAAGATCGACAGGATGATCAGTGCGGGCACCACCAGCACGATGTTGACCATCTGCGAGATCAGAATGTCCAACCACCCACCGAAGTAGGCAGCGAGCGCCCCGAGCATCGTGCCGAGTGCGGTGGCGATGAATGCGGCGACGAAGCCGATCCGGAACGAGTACAACCCACCCTTCGCCGTTCGCACGAACAGGTCGCGACCGATCTCGTCGGTGCCGAACCAGTGGTCGCCGGACGGTCCCTGGAGGCGGGCGGCGATGTTGCGCTCGTCGAACTCCCACGGGCTGAGCATCGGGCCGATGATGAACGCCGCCAGGATGAAGATCAGCCCGAACATGCCGAGCAGTGCCAGACGATGATGGGTGAATCGTTTCCATGCGAGCTTGCCGAACGTCGTCGGCGCCTCGGTCAGCCCCTCGAGTTCGCCGGCGCTGAAGACCGGAACGTGATGTTCGTAGCGCTGCGTGTCGTAGTTCTCTTGGTCGGGTCGAGTCGGTGGTCATCGTGGCCTCAGTCCAATCGAATCCGCGGGTCGAGGACGCCATACATGATGTCGGCGACCAGGTTGAAGATCACGGTGATGATCCCGGTGAACAGCACGATGCCGAGCACCAGATAGATGTCGGCGTCGTTGAGGCCTCGGATGAACGCCGGCCCGAGCCCGGGCCACGAGAAGATGCTCTCGGTGACCACCGACCCACCGAGCAGTGCGGAGAAGTTGAGCGCCCAGAGCGTCACCAGCGGAATGAGGGCGTTGCGCAGCGCGTGCTTCCACACCACCTTGTTCTCCGGGAGCCCCTTTGCCCGGGCGGTGCGGATGTAGTCCTGGTTGAGCGTCTCCAGCATCGACGCCCGCCCGAAACGGCTGTCGGCGGAGATGAACAGAATCGACAGCGACAGCACCGGCAGCGCGATGTCGCGTATCAGTTCGAGGAAGTTCTCGTTGGTCTTGCGGCCGGTGTTGAAGGGCTTGATACCGAACCAGTTCTCCAGCTGGACACCGAAGATGTTCTGGATCAGCAGCGCCAACACGAACGAGGGGAAGGCCAGGCCGAAGAAGGCCAGGCCGGTGAGTGCGTAGTCACCCTTCGAGTACTGGTGGCGGGCCGAGTACACCGAGAGCAGCAGCGCCACGACGGCGCTGATGAGGAAGGCCGGAATGGCGATCAGCGCCGTGTTCCAGCCCCGGTCGAGGATGATCTCGCCGACGGGGTCGCCGATACTGCTCGAGTCCCCAAGTTGCCGCCGAGCACATCGGCGAACCACGTGAACGGACGCAGCCACACGTTCACGTCGAGGTTGTACACCTCGGTGATCTGATCGAATCCGTCCTGGCAACGAGGCAGACAGAGATAGAACGCAGCTCTCGGATCGGTGGTGAGCGAAATACCAACGTGCACCAGGTACAGCGCGATGATCAGCAGCGGAACCGTGGTGAGCAGACGTCTGATGATGTAAGCGAACACAGTGTGAGGACCTCGGGCCGAGACAGTAGACGAAAACGGGCGCGGAAACGGAACGGGGCCCCTTCCGGGGCCCCGTTCGTTTCACATGTTGTTCAGGTGTTCAAGGCGCCGATCAGCTTGCGAACTGGAAGTCCGCAACGTTGGTCAGCGGGCCTGCACCCTGGGCGTCGGGAGCGACACCGGCCTGCGCGAGCGCACCGGTGTAGCCGTAGAACGACGGCTTCTGGGTGAGGGGGAGCATGAACAGCCCGCCCTCGGGGTCCGATTCCAGCGTGGTCACGAAGGTGTCCAGCTGGTTGTAGCAGTCGGCGCGCTCGTCGGCGTCGACGGTTGCGTCACACTCGTCAGCGAGGGCTTCGAACTCGTCGTTGGCGAACCCGTACGGGTTGTTCTCGCCACCGGCGCGGTACGAAGAGGTCTGGCCACCGGGCCACGGGCCACCGACCCATGCGAACTGGGTGATGTCCCAGATGTCGCAGTTGCCGGAAGCGCCACCGCTCGTCGAGCACTCGATCGAGCCCTCGGAGAACGGCACCTCGCTGAAGTAGGCGGCGCCTTCGACGTTGTCGATGACGATGTCGATGCCAGCGTCGGCCATCTGCGCCTGGATGAGTTCCTGCTGGATCTCACGCAGACGGTTGCCGCCGGTGGTGCCGACTCGCAGCGAGAGCACGCCGTCTTCGGGGTGCTCGTAGACGCCGTCGCCGTTCAGGGCGTAGCCAGCCGACTCGAGCGCAGCAGCAGCCGACTCGATGTCACCTGCGCCGTAGCCGGCATCGCCGGCGTGGTTGACGTAGGTGGACTGGTTCGACAACCAGTAGGTGTTGCCCAGACCATCGGCCGGCAGTGTGTCGCCGAACAGCGGGGTGTACAGACCAGCCATGACCTCCGACTTGTCCATCGCGTAGGCGAGGCCCTCGCGCACTTCGGGCTTGCTGAGGTGCACGTTGTTCAGGTTGAGGCCCCAGTGCTCGAAGACCGGACCGGCCGAGCTGGCCACCGTGAAGGTGTCGTCGCTGGCGAGTTCCTCGAACGCGAGCTGCGGCTGCGTCATGACGATCTGCGCTTCGCCGGCCTTCAGCGCGTTGATCTGCGCATCGGTGTCGGTCACGAAGTTGACCTGCACGCCGTCGACGATGGCAACGCCATCGTTCTGTGCGTCGGGGCTGTTCGAGCCGAAGTAGCTGTCGTTGCGCACCATGTTGAACTGGATGCCCTTGTCCCACGATTCGAACATCATGGGCCCGGACGATGCGATGATCTCGCCGTCGGCCGTGGTCCACTCGCGAAGCGCCTCGTTCAGCTCAGCAGCTGCGGTGGCGGGATCGTCGGAGAACTGGTGCATCGGGTACACCTCGTTGAGGACGCCCTGCCAACCGGCGTAGAACGACTCCCACGTGATGCTGAACTCGGTCGGGCTGGTCACCGTGAAATCGGTGATCGTGTCGAGACCGGTACGGTCACCGAGCAGGTAGATGTAGGCGGGGTTGCCGTCTTCATCGGTGCCGTCGGCGGCCATGATGGCGTTGTAGGTCCACTCGACATCGTCGGCGGTGAGGTCGTCGCCGTCGCTCCACACGAGGTCGGAACGCAGCGTGAAGTCACCGGTGACGGTGCCGTCGTCGTTCTCGGTGATCGTGGCTTCGCCGTCGAGCAGCTCCGGGTAGTACTCCGTTGCACCGGAGATGCCGTGAAGGCCCTCGAGCATCGGTGAGCGCAGCCACGACGTGATCGAGAGGTTGTTCTCCGGATCGTCGAGGTGCAGGTCGGGCGGCTCCTGCTCGTGGGCCCAGACGAGCGTTCCGCCGTCGGAACCCTCGACCATGTCGTCGCCCTCGTCGCCGCCTTCGGCGGCTTCGGTGGTCTCGGTGGTGTCGCCGCCACCGGCATCGGTGCCCTCGGGTGCGCTGGTGCTGTCATCGTCGCTGCCACAGGCTGCGAGAATCAACGCCGACGCTGCCGCAACGGCGAGGAGCTTGGAGCTCCGTCGTGTCGTGTTCACGTATGTGTCCTCCTGGAAGATGAATATTGATCAGGGAAGTCATGTGCTGCGGGAACCGCCCGGCGTTGCCGGCGTTCAACCACAGCTGAACGTCTTCGAACCCCCTCCCCGGTGGTACGAAGTGCCACGACCATAGCAGTACGGGTTACCGAGGGGTAGCGGCAGTCGTTTCGGCTGTGTGAAAAGTCAACGGTGCCGACGACGCAGCCCGCTACGAACCGAACTGGACGATGCTCGCGAATTCGTCCGCATCGAGGCTGGCCCCGCCGACCAACGCGCCGTCGATGTCGGGTTGCCCCATCAACTCGGTGGCGTTGGCCGCCTTCACCGAACCGCCGTATTGGATGCGCACGGCCTCGGCGGTGGCGTCGTCGGTCATGGTTCGAATCTTGGAGCGGATGGCTGCGCACACGGCCTGCGCGTCGTCGGAGGTGGCGGTCTTGCCGGTGCCGATCGCCCAGATCGGCTCGTACGCGATCACGAGCGAGGCGATCTGTTCGTTGGTCCGCCCGGCGAGCCCGGCCTCGATCTGGCCGAGCACCTTCGACTCGGTTGCTCCCGCTTCACGCTCTGCGAGCGTCTCGCCACAGCACATGATCGGGGTCATGTGGTGCGCCTGGACCGCTGCGACCTTCTTGTTGACCATCTCGTCGGTCTCACCGAAGATCTCACGCCGCTCGGAGTGCCCGACGATCACGTAGACCACGTTCAGCTTCTCCAAGAACCCGGGGGCGACCTCGCCGGTGAAGGCCCCGCTGTCCTCCCAGTGGCAATGCTGCGCGCCGAGGTGGAACTCGAGATCCTCCGACTCGATCACGGTCTGGATGCTGCGAATGTCGGTGAACGGCGGATGCACGCTCACGTCGACGTCCTGGAACGTCTCCTTCGGCACCAGGTAGTGCAGTTTCTGCACGGTCTGGATCGCCTCGAAGTGGTTGAGGTTCATCTTCCAGTTGCCGGAGATGAGCGGTCGTCGGGCCATCAGGTCCCCCTCGTCGGGTTGGGCGTTGCGTTGCGGAGTGCGGCAAGACCGGGGAGGTCGCCGTTCTCGAGGAGTTCGAGGCTGGCACCGCCACCGGTGGACACGTGGTCGACCTCGTCGTCGAGTTTGAACTGGGCGAGCGCCGCAGCCGAATCGCCGCCACCGACCACCGTGAACGCCTTGGTGTCGGCCATCGCCTGCGCAACCGTGCGGGTCCCGGAGGCGAATCGCTCGTCTTCGAACATCCCCATCGGGCCGTTCCAGAACACCACGCGAGCGTCCATGATCACGTCGGTGAACGCGGCGGCCGAGCCCGGGCCGATGTCGAACCCCTTGGCACCGTCGGGCAGACGGGTGCCGAACGTGGCGTACTGGCCGTCGGCGGTGGTCCCGGTGATGTCGTCGGGCAGATGGATCGTCTTGCCCTTCGCGGTCGCCTCGTCGAGCAGCCGGCGGCAGGTGTCGACCTGGTCGGGCTCGAACAGCGAGTCGCCGATCGGCTTGCCCTGTGCGGCGAAGAACGTGAAGCACATCGCCCCACCGATCACCAGCGAGTCGACCACCTCCAACAACGCCTCGACGACACCGAGCTTGTCGGAGATCTTGGCGCCGCCGAGGATTGCGACGAACGGGTGCTTGGGCTTGTTCCGCAACCCGAGCAGGACCTCGACCTCCTGCTCGAGGAGGCGACCCATCGCCGACGGGACGAACTGCGGTGGGCCGACGATCGACGCATGCGCTCGGTGCGAGGCGCCGAACGCGTCGTTGACGTAGCCGTCGACGCCGTCGACCAGCGTCGCGACGAATGCCGGGTCGTTGCCGGTCTCACCCGGGTCGAACCGCAGGTTCTCCAGCAGCTCGACGCCGGGTGCGAGCTCGGCGAGCCGAGCGCGCACCGGATCCATCGAGAACGCAGGGTCCGGCGCACCCTTCGGTCGGCCGAGGTGGCTGGCGGTCACGACGGTCGCTCCCCGCTCGGTCAGCCAGTTGATCGTCGGCAACGCCGCTCGGATCCGGAAGTCGTCGGCGATCTCGCCGTGCTCGTCGAGGGGCACGTTGAAGTCGGTGCGTACGAGGACGCGCTTGCCCGACAAGTCGCCGAGTTCTGCTTCCAGATCCTCCAGCGTCGGTGGTGCGGTGGGGATCTCGCTCATCGCTGGGGCTCGCTCAGCGCTTGACCTTGGTACCGGTGAACATCGTGAGATCGACGAGGCGGTTCGAGTACCCCCACTCGTTGTCGTACCAGCCGTTGATCTTCACGAGCTTGCCCATGCTCATCGTGAGGCCCGCGTCGAACACACACGAGTGCGGGTCGGTGACGATGTCGCTGGACACGATCGGGTCCTCGGTGTACTTGAGTACGCCCTTCAGCGACTTCTTCGCGGCGGCGGCGAACGCAGCGTTGATCTCCTCGACGCTCGCCGCCTTCTTGAGGGTGGCGGTGAAATCGGTGAGCGACCCGGTCGGGGTGGGCACGCGCAGTGCCGTGCCATCGAGCTTGCCCTTCATCGACTCCATCACCAGCGACGTGGCGCGAGCCGCACCGGTGGAGGTCGGAACGATGTTGATCGCAGCACCACGGGCGCGGCGCATGTCGCTGTGGGGGCCGTCGACCAGGTTCTGGTCGCCGGTGTAGGAGTGCACCGTGGTCATCAGGCCCTGCTCGAGGCCGAATGCGTCGTCGAGCACCTTCACCATCGGCACGAAGCAGTTGGTGGTGCAGCTCGCGTTGGAGATCACCTTGTGCTTGCTGATGCGGAAGTCACGGTGGTTGACGCCGTAGACGATGGTGATGTCGGCGTTCGACGCCGGCGCCGACACGATCACCAGCGGGGCGCCACCGTCGAGGTGGGCGCTGGCTGCTTCACGGCTGTTGAAGAACCCGGTCGACTCGATCACGAGATCGACGCCGAGGTCGCCCCACGGCAGGTCGGCGGGGTTGCGCTCGCTCAGCACCTTGATGGTGTCGCCACCGGCCTTGATGCTCGACTTGGTCGAGGTGACCTTCCCGGGGAACCGTCCGAGCACCGAGTCGTACTGGAGCAGGTGCGCCATCGTGTCGATCGATCCGAGGTCATTCACCGCCACGATGTCGATGTCGGCGCCGCTTGCTTTGGCGGCGCGAAAGAAGTTTCGTCCGATTCGTCCGAATCCGTTGATGCCGACTCTGACCGTCATGTCTGGTGTGCCTCCTCAGGCTGGGGGAACGTCACTGTTCAGCTTCGACTGTAGTTCGTCCGACCGGGCCCGGCCCCAACTCCCTCCCGGCCAGCGCAGTCGGAGCCAGATGTCGGCCGTCAGCGTGCGAGATCGCGGTGTGACGCGGTCACCGCAACACCTCGACCTCGGAGTCGAGCTGCGAGTTCCTCGGCGATCGCCACCGAGCGGTGGCGGCCACCGGTGCAGCCGATCGCAACCGTCAGGTAGCTGCGCCCCTCGCCCTGGTACTGCGGCACGAGCGAGGCGAGGAGCGCGTCGAATTGGTCGACGAAGCTCGACCCGACCGCGGTCTCGAGGACGTAGTCGCGGACCTTCGGGTCGTGACCTGTCAGCGGGCGGAGCGCGTCGTCCCAGTGCGGGTTGGGCAGGAAGCGAACGTCCATCACGATGTCGGCATCGAGGGGCAAGCCGTGTTTGAAGCCGAAGCTCTCGACGGCCACCTGGAGCCGTGAACCAGTCGGAGCGTCGAACGCGTGGTCGATGCGCTCTTTCAGTTGGTGCACGTTCAGATCGGTGGTGTCGATCACGAGATCGGCGGCATCGCGGACCCCCGCCAACAGCGACCGCTCGAGTTCGATCGACTCGACGAGGCCGTCGGCGTCGTTGGCGAGTGGGTGACGCCGACGGGTCGCGTCATAGCGGCGCACGAGCTCCGGCGTTGCTGCATCGAGGAACACGACGCGTACGTCGTGGCCGTCGGCACGCAGTTCGCCGACACGGCTGAGCACCTCGGTGTGCTGGCGTCCGGCGACGAGCGCGAGCCGCTCGATGTCGGAGTTGGGCTTGGCCGCGAGTTCGACGATGGTGCCGATCAGCGCCGTCGGCAGGTTGTCGACCACGAACCAGCCAAGGTCTTCGAGCACGTCCGCCACCCCGGAGCGGCCGGCCCCGGAGAGCCCCGTGATGAGCACGATGTCGGCCACGCCGTCACCCTACTGACTCACCCCACACCGACTCACCCACCGGTGAGCGGTGAGTGGCACCCCGACCCTCACCGCTCACCGCTGGGCCACAGCGATCTGCTCCGGTGAGAGGTGAGTGGCACCCCGACGCTCACCGCTCACCGCTGGGCGAGCTGGCGCGTTGGTCTCAGGCGCGGCGGAGGCGGAGGTGCAGCAGGCGAGGGAAGTCGGACGAGTCGGCGTACTCCTGCGCCTGGGCGAGAAACCCGGCGGGCGGGGCGGGTTCGTCCATGCGTTCGAGGAAGAGGCCGTGGTCGGCGAGGGCGTTGAGATAGCGCGACAGCGGGCGATGAATGAAGCGGATGAACACGCCGAGCTCGACCTGTTCGACGAACGCCGCCTCGGGCAGATACGGCCCGACCCGCCAGTACTGCTCAGGCGGGTCGACCATGTGGTCGTCGATCAGGAAACTGCCCGGCGCCTGCAGGAGCGGGTGGTTGAGGAACAGGTTGAACTGACCACCGGGGCGAACCACCCGCGCCACTTCGGCAATGGCGTCATCGACGTCGTCGATGTGTTCGAACACGAGACATGCGACCGCGGCATCGAATGCGCCGTCACCGAACGGCAACGAGGCAGCACCGCTGCGGACGTAGGCCACTCCCCCGCCACGTTCGGCCGCCACCCTGATCTGATTCCAGGTGGGGTCGACACCGACGACCGTGGATCCCTGTGCGCTGAGCAGCCGGCTGATCTGGCCGTCGCCGCAACCGATGTCGACGATCCGCTCGAACCCGTCGAGCTCCGCAGTCGCCAGCGGCAGGATCTGCTCGACGTACTCCGGATCGGCTCCCTCGGTGAATCCGTCGATCCACCAGTCGGCATGTGTCTCCCACAACTCGTGGTTCCCCGAGCCCGGGTCTCCGGGGGCGTTGGCGGGCCCATGGGTGGGGTCGGCCTCGTTCGTCACGACCGCAGAGGTTACGGTCGGCCCGATGAAGTTCTCCGTGTGGCCCAACTCCGACCGAACGACCGACGAACTGCTCGACGTCGCCCGCACCGCCGACGCCGGCGACTGGCACTGCCTGTGGTTCGCCGACCACTACATGCCCAACACCGGCAGCGAGGAGATCCAACAGGGCAACCTCCACGAGTGCTGGGCGATGCTGCCGGCCTTCGCCGCCGTCACCGAACGCATTCGCATCGGGTCATTGGTGGCGCCGACGTCGATCCACCACCCGGCGATTCTCGCCAATCGGGCGGCCACGATCGACCACCTGTCCAACGGCCGGCTGGTGCTCGGCATCGGCGCGGGCTGGCAGATCAACGAGCACCGGGCGTACGGCATCGAACTGGAGGCACCCGGTGCCCGGGTGAGTCGGTTCGAGGAGTCGATCCAGATCATGCGGTCGCTGCTGTCCGAGGAACGCACCACCTTCCACGGCGAGTTCTACGACATCACCGACGCGCCCGCCGACCCCAAGCCCGTGCAGACGCCGCTGCCGATCCTGGTCGGCACCGGCAGCCCACGCATGCTGCGCATCACCGCGCGCCATGCCGACCAGTGGAACACCTGGGGCGGCCCCGACATGGCGATCGGAGCGCTCGACAAGCTCCACACCGCCTGCGAGCAGGTCGACCGTGATCCGGCGACGATGTGGAAGTCTGCGCAGGCGTTGATGTTCATGACCGACAACGTCGAGTTCGCCGAGAAGGTGCGCAGCGGAGACATGGGAGCCCGATCGGTGGTGGGATCGACCAGCGAGCTCGTCGACACGCTCGGCCGCTACGCAGAAGCCGGCTTCGACGAGTTCATCGTGCCCGACTTCACGCTCGGCAACACCGCCGAGGAACGAGCAGCGCGATACGCCACGTTCCACGACGAGATCCTGCCCCAGCTCGCTTGATCACCCCGACGTAACGGAACTACACGTTGAACAGCGGCACGGTGGTGCCGACGTTCGAGGCGCTGAGCGTGTCGGTGATCTGCTGACCCGCCGGCACTTCGGCCGGACCGGACTTCGTGACTCGGAGGTCACCGGTCGCGCTCTGGGCGGCCACTGGGGGCGGGGCGACCGGAGTGACCGCCAGAAGCGACGCGACGAGCGCCGTGGCGAGCGCAATGAGGAGGGTCCGGGATTTCACGTTCTGTCATCCGCCTTGTTCGTTGACGATGCTTCGGATCACCCGCCTCGAACGTCGTTGCAACGCTGTCGAGCTCCTCGGCCTGCGCTCGCGGACCTTGAGTGAGAATTCAACAGTTGTCTCGGCAGCGCCATACAGCGGGGCCTGAGCGTGACGGGAATATCACCGACAACGGGCGCTCACCCCGACGGATGAAACTTCTTGTAGATCGCTGCTGCCACCGCGTCCGGGAGAAACGACAGCGCCCGCAACTCGTCCAATTCGGCTCGCTTCACGGCGGTCACCCCGCCGAGCTCCTTCAACAACTTCTTCTTGCGTGCCTCGCCCAGTCCCGGGATGCCGTCGAGCGCGCTCACGGTCATCCGCTTCCCGCGCCGCTCACGGTGGAAGGTGTTGGCGAACCGGTGGGCCTCGTCGCGGATGCGCTGCAACATGAACAGCGCTTCGCTCCCCCGAGGGATCTCCACCGCCTGCGAACGTCCCGGCACGAACACCTCTTCGAACCGCTTGGCGAGACCTGCGACCGGAATCTCGTCGGTGAGCTCGAGTTCGTCGACGACCCGCTTGGCGGCGTTGAGCTGGCCCTTGCCGCCGTCGACGAGGAGCAGCTGTGGTGGGTACGCAAACTTGCCGGGCTTGTCGCCACGTTCGTTCACCGGGCGATCACGCTCGTCGAGATAGGCCTGGAGGCGACGGCGAACCACCTCGGCCATCGCCGCGACGTCGTCGCTCGCACCGACCTCACCGCCTGCTCGCTCGCCGGCACCCACCGTCTTCACCTTGAATCGGCGATACTCGCGCTTGTTCGGCAGACCATCCTCGAGCACCACCATGGAGCCGACGTAGTCGGTGCCCTGCAGGTGAGCCATGTCGTAACACTCGATGCGAAGTGGAGCTTCAGGGAGCCCCAGGTGATCCTGCAGTTCGGTGAGCGCTCGACTCCGGGTGTTGTGATCGCTGGCCCGACGCAGTCGGTGGCGAGTGAACTCCTCCTTGGCATTGCGGGTGACGGTTTCGAGCAGCGCCCGCTTGTCGCCCCGCTGCGGCACCCGGATCTGGACGCGCGAGCCCCGACCCATCGACAGCCATTCCTCGTAGGTCGAGAGATCGTCTGCGTCGTACGGCACCAGCACCTGCTTGGGCACGCCGAGAATCGGATCCTCGCCGTACATCGACTCGACGACACGGTCGATCAACTTGCCGGGCGTCAGTTCCTCCACCTTGTCGAGGATGAACCCCTTGCGGCCGACGACGCGACCACGACGGACGTAGAACACCTGGACCGAGGCTTCGAGTTCGTCCTCGGCGATACCGATCACATCGAGATCCTCGTCGCGATCGGCGACCATCTGCTGCTTCTCGATCGCCTTGCGAACGGCGGACAACCGGTCGCGCAGCCGAGCGGCATGCTCGAACTCCAAGCCGGTTGCGGCTCGCTGCATGTCCGCCTCGAGTCGATCGACGATCTCGTCGGTGTCACCGTCGAGAAAGGAAATCAGCTCGTTGACCAGCTCCCGGTACGGCATCTCCTCGATCTCGCCGACGCACGGGCCTGCACACTTCTCGATGTGGAACAGCAGGCACGGCCTCCCGAGACGCTCGTGCTGGTTGAACTTCGCCGGACTGCAGGTACGAATCGGGAACGAACGCAGCAGGAGATCGAGCGTGTCGCGGATCGCATAGGCGTGGGCGTACGGCCCGAAGTATCTGGTGCCTTTGCGTTTGCGACCCCGCATGACGAGCGCGCGCGGCCACTGATCGTCCACGGTGACCGCGAGGAAGGGGTAGCTCTTGTCATCGCGAAGCCGGACGTTGAAGCGCGGCCGGTGCTGTTTGATCAACGAGTACTCGAGCATCAACGCTTCGACCTCGTTGCGCACGATGGTCCACTCGACGGACTCGGCGGTCTCCACCATCTGCGCCGTTCGCGGATGCATGTTCCGCGGCGACTGGAAGTAGTTCGACAGACGCTGGCGAAGGTTCGACGCCTTGCCGACGTAGATCACTCGGCCGCGCACATCCTTGAACTGATACGAGCCCGGCTCCTCCGGGATGGAGCCGGCCGGTGGACGCTTCACCATCTCACTTTCACCAGCTCGCTGCCTGCATGACGTCTCAAGCATACGGACGGGCGGATACCGTGATGGCCGATGTCCGACCAGTTCGCCGCCATCTTCCGCCGCCGACCGAATGACGGGTGGTTCCGCGCCGGTGGGTACGACATCACCACCACGGACATCCTCTGCGGTTTGTCCGTGCTGTCGATGTTCCTCTGGGGGCTGTTCCGCGAGGCGTGGAATCGGCTTCCGTTCGCTCCGGCACTGGTCCGTGACTTCGAGGTCTGGCGACTCGTCACCTGGCCGATCGCCACCGAGCCGGCGATCTGGCCGCTGCTCGGCATCGTGTTCTTCTGGCTGTTCGGCCAACAGCTCGAGTCGCTGTTCGGCCGCGGCAAGTTCGTCGCGTGGGTGCTGGCGCTCACCGTCATCCCGGCGCTCGTGCTCACCCTCCTCGGCCCGCTCGGCAACAACATCGACTTCATGGTGCAGTTCGGTCTCAGCAACCTGTTCCTCGGTGGCATCTGGGTCTACGCCGCGACGTACCCGGGCGTGAAGTGGTTCGAGGTCATTCCGCTGTGGGCGCTGGCGGCGGTCTTCACCGTGCTCAACCTCCTGCAGTTCACCGGCACCGGCGCCACCGGGCAGGTCATCTTCCTGTTGGTGTCGGTCGGGGTCGCATTGGTGGCCGGACGCTCACTCGGACTCGCCACCGGCTGGCCGATCCCCCACCTGCCGCTCGACGGTGTCGCCAGCAGCAGCCGCACACCGAAACGCAAGCAGAAGCGCAAGCGCTCCGCCGGTCCATCGTCACCTCGCGGCGTGGTCCAGGGTCCGTGGAAGAACGCTCCGGCGCCGATGCCTCCCCCGCTCCCCGCATCGCCCGCCGATCAGGCCGAGCTCGATGCCTTGCTCGACAAGATCGGCGCCAACGGCATGGACTCGCTCAGCGGCGACGAGAAGAAGCGGCTCAACGACCTCAGCAAGCGCCTCCGCAACCGCTGACCCGCCCCTCCGCAATCCCTGCGGTGAGAGGTGAACGGCACCCCTCCCCACAACTCTCACCGCAACGAGGTGACCCATCCCTGCGGTGAGAGGTGAACGGTGCCCCTCCCCACAACTCTCACCGCAAGCCGATGTCGGCGCCGCCAGAGATATCGTCGTGGCACCGACTCTCCCCTCCGCGACCAGCGCAAGGGAGTCGACATGGCCCATCTCACCGCCGCTGCACATCGGCACTTCGCCAGACACCATGGAATCGCCTCGGTCGATCAACTGATCGATTGTGGCCTCACGTTCGATCGCATCCAACGAATACGCCAAGACGGCGGCCTCGACCTCGTGCTGCCCGGCGCGTACCGCACTCCCAGCGCACCGCTCGACGAACTCGCACGTTGCGCTGCCGTGAGCATCGCGCATCCAGAGGTCGCCATCGCCGGTCCGACCGCTGGGCGTCTGTGGGGATTCCGTCGACTTCCCGACGACCGTCGCGTGCACGTCCTGGCCCCGCCGCGAAGCCACCCGACTCGCACGCCGTGGGTGGTCCCGTACCGCACCGCGGCGGTCCACGACCACGACATCGTCGAACGCTCGGATGGCATCCGTCTGACATCACGAGCCCGAACTGCGTTCGACCTCGCTCGGTTCGTTGCTCCGCTCGACCTGCGTTCGATCATCGAGCAAGCCATGCGCGATGGGCCCCACACCGAAGCGGACATGTACGAGACGGCGGTCGACTGGCTCTCACCCCGAAGGCCATGGGCCCGCGAGTTCCTCGAACAGCTCGAGCGACGCGTCAGAGGCGGCGCGGCAGAGTCGCACCCGGAGCTGCTGCTCGGGGAGGCCCTCGAGGCTGCGGGCGTCAGCGGGCTGGTGCGCCAACATCCCATCCGGTTGCCCGGCTACGGGTCGGCAAGGTTCGACCTTGCGATCCCCAAGCTGAAGTGGGCCATCGAGATCGACGTCCACCCAACGCACCGCGAGTCCCGAGGCATCCGCTCCGATGCCGCACGCGACGATGCCGCCGTCGCCATTGGCTGGTTCGTGTCTCGCGTGGTCGACACCGGCTTCGGCCCACGCCTCCCAGCGACCGTCAGCGACCTGGTTGCCGTCTATCACACACTCCGAGCGCAGCTCCGGTGAGCATCGCGCGGAGCACCGGCACTCACCTCTCACCGCAGACCCGGTCCGGTGAGCGTCGTGTGCAACACCGGCACTCACCTCTCACCGCAGAACGGTCAGGTGACGGAACGAGACGTCGCTGCGGTGTACCAAGCGAGCACGAGGAGCGCGCCGGCCAACACCGCCGCGCCGTCAGCGAGCAGATGGAATCCGAAGGAGTCCTTCACGAAGCCCGAACCGAGCGCCGCTGCGGCCCCACACAGGCTGAGGGTCAGGTCGCCGGTGCCCTGCACTTCGACACGGCTCGACTCGGGGACCGATGCCGTGAGCAGCGTCGTCCCACCGATGAGGCCGAAGCTCCAGCCGAGTCCGAGCAGGAACAGCCCGATGAACATCAGCACCGGGACGTAGCCGGCCAGCACGGTGGTGATCGTTCCGGTGCCGAGGATCATCGCCCCGATCTGAATGGCGCGTATCGCGCCGACCCGGTCGACGAACCGACCGACGACCGGCGAGAGCCCGTACATCCCGATGATGTGCACTGCGATCACCAACGCAGACAGGTCAGCATGATCGTGATCCTTCATGTGCGGTGGCGTCATCGTCATCACCCCGACCATCGCAGCCTGCGACGCCGCCAGTGATGCCAACCCGAGACGAGCGCCGGGCGACGCCCAGATCACCGACGCCGACGAGCGGACCACACGGGTGAGGCGCGTCCGCTGAGCATGCGGATCGATGCCGCCGATCACAGCGAGCGGGTCCGGGCGCAACCGGACCCACACGACGACCGATGCGGCGAGGAAGAAGACCGACGCGAACACGAACGGTCCGACCAACTCATCGAGGCCAACCCAGCCAGCGGCAGACTTCTCGAACGGCGTCAGGAGCGGCCCGAGTGCTGCGCCGAGCGTGCCCACCCAGACGATCGCCGCGATCGACGCCCCTTGCTTCGCCGGCTCTGCCAGGTCGGCGGCAACGTAGCGCTGCTGCAACGTCGCTGCCTGCCCGGCGCCGAACGCCACCATGCCGATCACGAAGAGCGGGAACCAACGCAGCTGACCGCCGGTTGCGGCGACCGCGGCACCCAACGATCCGATCAGGAGGGCACGCGTGAGGCCGACTCGACGCCCGCGACGTCGCATGAACGCTGCGAGTGGGATGGCCGTGAAGGCCGCCCCCACGGTGAACGAGGCACTGCCCATGCCGGCGAGTCGGTCGGAACCCAGGAGGTCGCTCGCGAGCAGCGACACCACCGCGACCATCCCGGCAACCGCGGCCTGGCCTGGGACCTGGGAGTACCGCAGCGTGCGCAGCGTCCGGCGTTGAAGTTCCTCACGCTGGACACCGGTGTCCGCCAGTGCCTCGACCATCAGCGCAGTCTGTCAGGAGCCGCAGCCCCGAGCGGCAGCGACTCCGGTGAGATCCATGTGCACCCCCACCGCTCACCTCTCACCGCAGGGCCTGATTGCTTCCGGGCACGGGTGAGAGCATGTCGCGAAGGAAGCGACCGGTGTGGCTGGCTTCGATCGTGGCGATGTGCTCGGGAGGGCCTTCGCCGACGATCGTGCCGCCGCCGTTGCCGCCATCCGGGCCGAGGTCGATCACCCAGTCGGCGGTCTTGATCACGTCGAGGCTGTGCTCGATCACCAGCACCGTGTTGCCCTGGTCGACGAGGCGTTGGAGCACCGTCAACAGACGCTTGACGTCATCGAAGTGCAACCCGGTGGTCGGCTCGTCGAGCAGGTAGATCGTGTGCCCGGTCGAGCGTTTGGCCAACTCGGCCGACAGCTTGACCCGCTGGGCCTCCCCGCCCGAGAGCGTCGGCGCCGACTGCCCGAGACGCACGTAGCCGAGGCCGACATCGACCAGCGTCTGCATGTAGCGGGCGATGCCCGGCTGGTTGGCGAAGAAGTCGACCGCCTCGGCGACCGGCATGTCGAGCACCTCGGCGATGTTCTTGCCCTTGAACTCGATGTCGAGCGTGTCGCGGTTGTAGCGGGCTCCGTGGCACACCTCACACGGCACGTACACGTCGGGCAGGAAGTGCATCTCGATCTTGAGCGTGCCGTCGCCGGAACACGCCTCGCAGCGCCCACCCTTGACGTTGAACGAGAATCGTCCCGGCATGTACCCGCGCACCTTCGCCTCATTGGTCGACGCGAACAACTTGCGCACGTTGTCGAACACACCGGTGTAGGTGGCGGGATTCGAACGCGGGGTGCGACCGATCGGCGACTGGTCCATGTCGATGACCTTGTCGAGGAACTCGATGCCGTCGATGCGCTTGTGCTTGCCCGCCGACATCTTCGACTTGTAGATCCGCTGCATCAGCACCGGCAGCAGGATGTCGCGCACCAGCGTCGACTTGCCCGAACCCGACACGCCAGTCACGGCGACGAAGTTGCCGAGCGGGATGTCGACGTCGATGTTCTGCAGGTTGTGCTCGCGCGCCCCCTGGATGCGCACCGACTCGAGGCCCTGCGGGCGCCGCTGTTCGGGCACCGGGATCGACTTGCGGCCCGACAGATACTGCCCGGTCACCGAGTCCTTGACCTTCATGATCCCCGGCACCTTGCCCGAGTAGACGACCTCTCCTCCGTGCTCGCCCGCGCCCGGACCGATGTCGACGATCCAGTCACTCTCACGAATCGTCTCCTCGTCGTGCTCGACGACGATGACGGTGTTGCCGAGGTCGCGTAGACGGGTGAGCGTGTCGATCAGGCGTTTGTTGTCGCGCTGGTGCAGGCCGATCGACGGCTCGTCGAGCACGTACAGCGTGCCGACCAGGCCGGACCCGATCTGCGACGCCAGCCGGATGCGCTGCGCCTCGCCGCCGGCGAGTGTGCCGGCGGATCGCGACATCGTGAGGTAGTCGAGCCCGACGTCGAGCAGGAATCCGAGGCGTGCGTTGATCTCCTTGGTGACCCGCTCGGCGATCATCCGGTCGCGTTCGGAGAGCTCGAGTGCGGCGAGGAACTTGGCCGACTCGCCGATCGACATGTCGGCGACCTCGGAGATGTTCTTGTCGTCGATCGTGACCGCCAGCGTCGCCGGCTTCAGCCGCGCACCGTCGCACGTGGAACAGGCCACCAGACGCATGTACCCCTCGTACTGGTCGCGGGCCCAGTCACTGTCGCTGCCCTCGTGGCGGCGCCGGATCCACGGGATGACACCCTCGTACTCGGTGGAGTACGACCGTGACCGCCCGTAGCGATTCTTGTACTTGACCGTCATCTTGCCCTTGACCCCGTGCAGGATCAGCTTCTGCTGCTTGGCGGTGAGGTCCTGCCACGGTGCGCTCATGTCGAGCCCGTTGGCCTCGGCGACCGACTCGAGCATGCGCGTGAAGTACTGCGTGTTGGCCGACCGCCACGGAGCGATCGCGCCATCGAGCAACGACATCTCGGGGTCGGGGATGATCAGTTCGGGGTCGACCTCGAACGTGGTGCCCAATCCGTCACACGCCGCGCATGCGCCGTACGGCGAGTTGAACGAGAAGTTGCGAGGCGCTGGTTCGTCGTAGCTGTTCCCACACACCGGGCAGGCAAGGTGCTGACTGAACGTCAGCGTCTCGGCCGCCCCCTCACCCTCACGCGGCACCACCTCGATCTCCGCGACGCCATCGGCCAACCCGAGTGCCTGTTCCAGCGAGTCGGTCAGACGACGCTCGAGGCCCGCTTTCAACACCAACCGGTCGACGACGATCTCGATCTTGTGGTTCTCGTACTTGGCGAGGCGCTCGTCGCGCTTGAGGAACTCGTCGATGTCGACGGTCTCGCCGTCGATTCGGGCGCGCACGTAGCCCTGTCCCGACATGTCCTGCAACAGGGTGTCGTACTCGCCTTTGCGACCACGGACGACCGGCGCGAGCACCTGGAACCGGATGCCATCGTCCATGTCGAGGATGCGATCGACGATCTGCTGTGGCGTCTGGCGCTGCAACCGGGTGCCGTCGTTCGGGCAGTGCTGCACCCCGATGCGCGCGTACAGCAGTCGGAGGTAGTCGTACACCTCGGTGATGGTGCCGACCGTGGAACGAGGGTTGCGGCTGCCCGACTTCTGGTCGATCGAGATCGCCGGCGACAGCCCCTCGATGATGTCGACGTCCGGCTTGTCCATCTGTCCAAGGAACTGGCGAGCGTACGAACTCAGCGACTCGACGTAGCGGCGCTGCCCCTCGGCGTAGATCGTGTCGAATGCCAGGCTGGACTTTCCGGACCCCGACAGCCCGGTGAACACGATGAGCTTGTCGCGTGGCAACTCGACGTTGACGTTCTTGAGGTTGTGCTCGCGGGCGCCCCGCACGACGATCTGGGGATCGTCGGCCTTCGGCTTGCGACGGGCGGGCGTCTTCTTGGCAGGCGTCTTCGTGGAGGGCGCCCCGGACGTCGTCGCGGTGGCGGAGGTGCGTGCGGCCATCGCCGTCAGAGCCTAGCGCCGAACATCTGTTCTTGCCGGACCCGGCATGGCATCGATTCGCCGGTTCGGTCGCCGTTGCGCAGCTCGGGTTCCCTCGTCACGAGGCAGCAGCAAGATGAGCCGCCAATGCATCGTGACGGGCATGTGAATCGGTGAGTTCGCACTGTGCGAGCTGCCCGGCCGCCGCATGCAACAACGCCCGTGCTCGATCGTTCTCGCCTCGAGCGAGGAGCGACGCGGCCCAGTCGAGCTGGGTTCGAACAGTCCACGTTCGACTCGCCAACGAGATCTGCTGCTCGATCGCCGCGGCGAAGCACTGGTCGGCGTGCTCGTGGTCGTCGATCGCATCATGGAGCAACCCCAACAATCGATCGGCGGGCCCGAGGTACAGGCCGCCGATCAACAGGCCGAGGCCGTGGTTCGCACCGAGACGGTCGATGAACCGCTCACACTCGGGACGATGACCCAATCCGGCGACGACTTCTGCCCAGTAGGCCAGACACAGTTGCAGCGTGGCGTCGTCGGCGAACTCCTCGCCATCGAGATCGTGCAGCGCGGCCTTGACACGATCGAGATCGCCTTGGAGGGAGCGCACGAAGGCACCCGCTGCACGCTCCGGCCCAGCGACGTGACCTGCGACTTCGAGTCGATCGATCACGAGTCGGAGCTCGTCCATCGCGCCTCGCTCGCGGGAGGTCGCAAGCAGCGTCGTGGAGCGGTAGGCCGCCGCGTCGCTCACGGCAAGGTTCTCGAGCCGATCGACCAATTCGTCTGCAAGTAGTTCGGCATCGGTGATGTCACCATCGATCACGCTTCGCATCGTGCGGTGCAGCAGCGTCATGGCGAACCGGACCGGTCCAGGAGCATCTCCCAGCGCTTCCATCGACGCGATCGACTCGTCGAGCAGCGACCGGTCCCCCACGTGGAGCGCCATGTAGGCAACATGGCCGAGAACCCGCCAGCGTTCCGACACCGACAACGCCGACTCGTCGCTGAGCACCTCGAGCGCCTCATCGATCTGGGCCAGCAGCGTGACTCGGTCGGGCAACTCGTACGACGTCACGCCGGCGGTGGCAACGAGCTGGACCCGCTCGAGCACGGGGAGGTCCTCGATCAACGTTCGCTGCTGGTCGAGCGCTTCGCGGCGACCCGTGATGTCCCGCTCGAAGATCAGTTCCTTCGCCAACTCGCCGAGCAGCGCGGCTCGTTGCCACCCGGACAGTGCGTCGAGCAACAGCGCATCGCGCAGCAGCGCCACACGCTCCGGATCCTCCGGGTCGCGGGCGCTGAAGCTGTGCCGCGCCCGAACCCTGAGCGCCGCGACCGCTCCTTCGGGATCGCCGACCTCGATCGCTGATCGCGCTGCTTCGAGCGCGTGGCCACGAGCGGACTCGGACGCGCCGGACACACCCTCGGCTTCGGCCAGACACACCAGCACCGCCCGACGCACGTCAGACCGGTCGGGATCGTCACCGATCAACAGCAGCGCCCGCTCGAACCAATGGGCTCCGTCCTCGTATGCTCCTCGCGATCCAGCCAACTCGCCGGCACGAACTGCCAGTTCGGCAGCCCTCGTCTGGTCGCCGCCGGCAGACGACTCGGCCCAGTGCGTGGCCAGCTCCGGGACGACGTCGTCGAGGGCGTCGCGGTGTCGGGCTTCGAGGGCGATTGCGACTTTGCGGTGTTCTCGACTGCGCCTGCTGGAGGAGAACTCGGAATGCAGCGTCTCGCGAACGATGGCGTGGGCGAATCGGTAGCGGTCGACCCCCATCTCGACCGCCAGGTGGGCGCTTGCGGCAGCCTCGAGGGCATCGAGGACGTGATCGGCATCGTCGCCGAGCACATCTGCGAGCAGGCCGACGTCGAATTCGTAGCCGATGATCGACGCGGTTCGAAGGACGCGCTCGATCGCAACACCGAGACGGTTCAGCCGCTGCGCAACCACTTCGCGGACGCGCCCAGGGATCCCTTCGGCGGGCGTCGCTGCGGCGTCGTCCCACTGCCCGCCGGGATCGAAACGACCCCCTCGCTCGAGGACATCTCGAATCACCTCGCCAAGAAAGAACGGGTTCCCGGAGGTCTGACGCAGAAGCTGCTGAGCGAATTCGAGCCCGTTCGCGTCCAGTTGGCGACCACCGGCGCGAGCCAACAGCTCACCCACCTCTTCGGGACCGAGTCCGTCGACCTCGAAACGAGTGACCGCCTCGAGATCGCGCACCTCACCGAGCATCGAGAACAACGGGTGGTCGGCCCCGACGTCGGTGTCCCGATACGAACACACGACCAGCACGCCGGCGGGCTGCAGTTGGCTGAGCTGGCGAAGCAACTGAACGGTCGACGTGTCCGCCCAGTGGAGATCGTCGATCACCAGCAGTCGAGGCCGATCGACACCACCGACGGTCAACCAGGACATCACCGCCTGGAACAATCGGAACCGCACCGCCTCCGGATCGGCGGACAGCGGCTCCGGAAGATCGGCGACGAAGTCACCCAGACTGGGCATCAACCGGGCGAGGTCACCCGGATGATCGCCGAGCGAGTCACGCAGCCGTTCGGCGGGCTCATGGCGGACGAACCACTCCAGCGCAGCACCGAACGGTTGGAACGGTTGACTGAGCCGTTCGTCGCACCGTCCCGCCAACACGATCGCACCGTCGATCGATGCGGTATCGGTGGCACGCCCGTCCAACACCCGTCGGGCCAACTCCTGGGTGAGACGTGTCTTGCCGACTCCGGGTTCGCCTGCGACCAGGATCAGCTCGAATCCTCCACCGGCACACGAGTTCCACGATTGCACGAGTTCAGCGAGCATGGAGGCTCTGCCGGCGAACGGGAGGCCGGCACCGGCCAGTGCCGGCGGCAAGCTGTCGTCGCGCACCGACTCCTCGACGATCGGATCCCACCGAACCTCGCTCACCGAGATCGGCTCGTCAAGCCCCTTCAGATGCACGGGACCGATCGACCGAAACACGTGGCCGCCACGTCCTCGCGACATCGCCGCAACGA
Source organism: Ilumatobacteraceae bacterium (assembly GCA_963793335.1). Classification (GTDB taxonomy): domain Bacteria; phylum Actinomycetota; class Acidimicrobiia; order Acidimicrobiales; family Ilumatobacteraceae; genus Sva-07. The sequence goes on from CAWBZS010000001.1 coordinate 176,115, forward strand.
CGTCGGTACACCACACCGATCCGGGGCTGGCCGCCGCCTCCAGCCGCCGGGCTTCGACGACCGACAATCCAAAGCAGTCGTCTCCTTCCAGACTCACGTCACCGACCGCCACACCGATTCGCACCCACAACGACTCGGCATCACTCCGGCGGTTGTCGAGATCGACCGCCTGCTGGACGGCGACCGCTGCCGAGAGCGCGTCGGTGCAACTCTCGAATATGGCCATCACGCCATCACCGAGGTGCTTGACGACCCGGCCGGAATTGGCCTCGACGGCCTCGGTCAACGCAGCGTCGTGGTGCTCGCGGAGCTCGTCGGCGCCATCCTCGCCCAGGCGCAGCCGAAGTTCGGTCGAGCCGACGATGTCGGTGAACATCACCGTCGCCGTGCGAATCATTCCGTTCGACACGACGCCGTCCTCACCCGGGTGGCCATCGTTCGATCGTACCCGGGCGTCGCGAGGGGGCTGGACGACCGGCTGGGCATCCGCCAGCGCGGCTCAGGATTGGTCGCTCACGCGCGCCGACTCGCCGCGCCGCCGCGATGGTCGCCGGCGAGCCTGCGGGAATTGACTCGAGAACTCGGCTTCGGCCACGTCGGTGCCCACCAGCACGAGCTCGCCGGAGTCCGGCAGTGGCACATTGGGGTCAGGGTTGCCCTGCAGCACGCCATCGCGCTCGACCGCCACCACGTTGCAGCCCGTGCGGCGGTGGACGTGCGCGCCTGCGAGCGTGGTCCCGGCAAGTTCTTTCGGGATCGAGGTTCTGAACACGTTGAGCCCCTGTGCGACCAGGACGGTCTCGTCACCACGCAGATGGTTCCAGATCGCTGCCGACCCCGTACCTGCGTAGGAGAGCACCGCATCAGCTCCGGCCCGATACAGGGTGGACACGTTCCGGTCGAGCCGAGCGCGTGCGACGATGCGGGCATCCGGACGCAACCCCCGGCAGTATCGGGTGAGGTAGACGTTGACGTTGTCGTCGTGCGTGGTGATCAGGATGGCTCCCGCGTCGTCGATCCCCGCCTCGACCAGGACACGGCGATCCGCGGCGTCGCCGATCACGTAGCGAACGCCATCGCGCTGGCGCTCGGGCAGCTGCTCGACGATGGCGAAATCGATCCCGGAGGCAGCGAAGGCAGTGCCGACGGCGCGACCCACTCGTCCACCGCCGATGATCACCGCTCGACTCGGCATGGTGGACGGCGTCGAGTACGCGGCGTCGTACGCGGCGAGCTGTTCGGCGGTGCCAGCGAGGATGAGCATCGACGACTCCGACAGCACCGTGTCAGCCGTGGCGATGGCGAACGCCCCGCGACGCCACACGCCGATGATGCTCACGCCGAGCCGGGTGCGCAGTTGTGCTTCGGCCAGTGACATCCCGAGCAATTCGGTGCCCAGCGGACTCGCTTCGGCGATCTGCAGCCCGGCGAACTGACCGATCACGTGGCTGCCACCTTCCAACCCGAACGTGCGCGTCGCCATCGCAGCTCCCAGGATCTCGCCGAGCTGCACGATGTGATCTGCTCCTGCGATCTCCAGGATGTCGACCGATGCCAGTGCGTTGGCGCTGGCGATGATCTCGACGTCGGGGGCGATCTCTCGCACGGTGAAGGCGATGTTGGTGTTGATCTGGTCCGACTGTGTTGCGATCACGAGGGCGGCCTGCTCGACGCGTGCGTTCCGGTAGGTGCTGGGATCGTCGAGTGCCCCCACCATCACGTTGCGCCCCTCGTCGTGGAGCAACCCGGCGTCGCCGACATCTTCGACGATGAGCACGTAGGGCACATCGGCCTGGTCGGCACGTTCGATGATCGCTGCCTCGACCGGACCGAGTTGCGTGAGCAGCAGATGCCCCGAGGTCGACGCCGGCAGCACTCGCGGCGCACGTCGGCGCTCCCGTTCGGTCATCCACGGCATGAACACGAACTGGATGAACACGAACGGCAGCATCACCAACAGGAACGTCGACCCGGCGAGCAGTACCACGACTGAGAAGATTCGACCGGCGTCGGACTCGAAGGTGATGTCCCCGAAACCGAGCGTGGTCATCGTGGTCAGCGTCCAGTACACGCTCGTCGGCCACGAGTACTCCCGCTCCTCGTACTCCATCAGCGTGTGGAACACGGTGCTGAACACCGCCACCATCACCACGAACACGGCGGCGAGCGCGAGGAACGTCTTCTGGCGTCGACGACGCTCCGCTCGCCGTGCAGCGTGCTGGGTGCGCTCGAAGGGTTGCAATGACAGGGTGCTCGCGCTGGCGTCGTCGACGCGGACCCGCTGCGTCACCTGGGCGATGGTCGCCCCCAACGACTTCAGCACGACGCCCTCACCGCAACGATGATGTCACAGCGTGATCACGAGGAGGCCGAAGACGACGAAGACCGCGACCACGGCGATCACGACCCGCATCGCGGTGGACCCGAACATGACGGATTGGTGCGTTTCGTGTTCCCACTGCTCGTTTGCCGGCGAACCGACTTTGGGCAGATGTCTGGGATTCTTGTGCCCCTTCCGCGGCTTGCTCGTACTGCTTCCCACGAGGCCACGCTACTGCGTCGACCGAACGGTCACTGCGCGTCGCGCAGCTCGCGTCGCAGGTCATTGACCTCGTCTCGAAGCTTGGCCGCGTACTCGAACTTGAGCTCGGCCGACGCTTCGTGCATCTCCGCCTCCAGGGTTTGGATCAGCCGCGCCAACTCCTGTTGCGGCAACGACTTCAGGTCGCGCTGCACCTTGTCGCGCTCTCGTTGACGGCGACGATCCTTGCCGGGAACCGGTGCGGTGTCGTCGGGGCGCAACAACGACAGGATGTCGCCGACGGCCTTGCGGATCGTCTGGGGGTTGATGCCGTTCGCTTCGTTGTAGGCGATCTGCACCTTGCGGCGACGCTGCGTCTCGTCGAGTGCGGCCTGCATGGAGCGCGTGATCTTGTCGGCGTACATGACCACCTGACCGTCGACGTTGCGCGCAGCACGACCCATCGTCTGGATCAGGGACGTCTCCGATCGGAGGAAGCCCTCCTTGTCGGCGTCGAGAATGCACACCAGCGACACCTCGGGCAGGTCGAGGCCCTCGCGCAACAGGTTGATGCCGACCAGGACGTCGAAGTCGCCGAGCCGGAGTCCACGCAGGATCTCGATGCGCTGAATGGTGTCGATGTTCGAGTGCAGGTACCGCACCCGCAGCCCGTGCTCGAGGAGGTAGTCGGTGAGATCCTCGGCCATCTTCTTCGTCAGGGTGGTGACCAGGACGCGGTCGCCGCGGGCGACGCGGTCGTTGATCATCTCCATCAGATCGTCGATCTGCCCCTTGGTGGGCTTGATGATCGCTTCGGGATCGACGAGCCCCGTGGGCCGTACGATCTGCTCGACGACCTTCGTCGACACGCGCAGTTCGTACTCACTCGGGGTGGCCGACAGGAACACGCACTGGTTGACCCGTTCGAGCACCTCCTCGAACGTGAGCGGACGGTTGTCGCGCGCCGAGGGAAGTCGGAACCCGTGGTCGACGAGCATGTCCTTGCGGCTTCGGTCGCCTGCGTACTGGCCGTGCAACTGCGGCACGGCGACGTGACTCTCGTCGATCACGAGGAGATAGTCGTCGGGGAAGTAGTCGAGCAGGGTGAAGGGGGGCTCGCCAGGCACGCGCCCGTCCATGTGCATCGAGTAGTTCTCGATGCCGTTGCAGTACCCGACCTCGCTCATCATCTCGAGGTCGTACTGCGTACGCATTCGCAAGCGCTGCGCCTCGAGCAGCTTCTCGTTCTCGTCGAACCATGCGAGCCGCTCCTGGAGCTCCACCTCGATGCCGGCCATCGCCGAACGCAGACGCTCAGGCCCGGTGACATAGTGCGTGGCCGGGAACACGTAGGCGCGCTGCATCTCGCTGAGCTGTTCACCGGTGAGCGGGTCGATCGTGGTGATGCGATCGACGGTGTCGCCGAACATCTCGATGCGCAACACGTTCTCCTCGTACGCCGGGTGCACTTCGATCGTGTCGCCCCGTACCCGGAAATTCCCGCGGCCGAGCGCCATGTCGTTGCGGCCGTATTGCATGTCGACCAGCCGGCGCAGGATGTTGCGCATGTCGTAGTCGACGCCGACCGACAGGTCGAGCAGATTGCCGCGGTACTCCTCCGGGTTGCCCATGCCGTAGATGCACGACACCGACGCCACGACGATCACGTCGCGCCGAGTCAGCAGTGCAGCCGTGGCGGAGTGGCGCAGGCGATCGATCTCGTCGTTGATCGAGGAGTCCTTCTCGATGTAGGTGTCGCTGCTCGGGATGTACGCCTCCGGCTGGTAGTAGTCGTAGTAGCTGACGAAGTACTCGACACGATTGTCCGGGAAGAACTCGCGCATCTCTTGGGCGAGCTGCGCCGCCAGGGACTTGTTGGGCGCCAGGATCAGCGTGGGACGTTGGGTCTGTTCGATCGTCCACGCAATGGTGGCCGACTTGCCGGAGCCGGTGATACCGAGCAACGTCTGGAACCGCTCACCGTCGTCGATCGCCGTGCTCAGCGCTTCGATCGCCGCCGGCTGGTCGCCAGCGGGCTCGAAGTCGGACACCACCCTGAACCGTGCGTCGTCGTGGGCGGCATAGTTGCTGGCCGGGGTTGCCTCGAGCAGCAACTCCTCGGGCGACACGGGCTGACCGGGCCCATCCGGGGTCGTGGAGGTTCCAGGCGCCAGCGTGTCAGCCATCCCGGAATGCTATCTGCAGAACACTTGTTCGCCCACGCCTTCGCCCCGTTCCTGCGCTGGGCCGACCGCTTGCGGTGAGGGGTGACTGGCGGCGTCGCCGCTCACCTCTCACCGCAGGCAGATGGTCGTGCGCTCCGGTGAGATCGGTGTGGACCCGTGCCGCTCACCCTCACCGCAGGCAGATGGTCGTGCGCTCCGGTGAGATCGGTGTGGACCCGTGCCGCTCACCGCTCACCGCAGGCACGTACGAGTGGGGCACGGGTGGGGTGCGTGCCGGTTCTCGTACAGTGACGAGGTGGACGCGGACGCACTGATCGCCGATCTCGACGCCGATCAACGCGCCGCGGTGACCACCGACGGTCGGCTCGTCGCGGTGATCGCCGGCGCAGGCTCCGGCAAGACCCGGGTCCTCACGCGCCGAATCGCCTACCGGGTCGCCACCGAGACCGCCGATCCCCGGCACACGCTGGCGCTCACCTTCACGCGGGAGGCCGCTGGCGAGATGCGCAAGCGCCTGCATCGCCTGGGCCAACGCGAGCATGTCGAGGCCGGCACGTTCCACTCGGTGATGCTCGGCGTGCTCAAGCAGCGCTGGACGGACACCGACCGACGCCCGCTCACCGTGGTCAACGATCGGTGGCGCCTCGTCGGCGACACGATCGATGCCGGCGATCGGCGCAGCCTGGCGGCGTACCTGGCCGAGATCGACTGGGCATCGGCGCGGGGCATCACATCGGACGGATATGCCGCTGCTGCTCGTCGGGATCAGCGGCACCCGGCGCCCGGCGTCGATCGCTGCGGCGCCGTGTACGCCGACTACGAGACCCTCAAGCGGCGACGCGGCGTGATCGACTTCGACGATGTCCTGTCGCACACGATCCGCGAGCTGCGCCGCGACGACGACTTCGCCGACACCGTCCGCTGGCGATTCCGCCACGTGCTCGTCGACGAAGCCCAGGACCTCAATCCGCTGCAGCACTCGCTGGTCGACCTCCTGCGGGCCGGACGTGACGATCTGTTTCTCGTCGGCGATCCATCGCAGGCGATCTATGGCTTCAACGGGGCCGACCCCACCCTGCTGGTCGACGTCGAGACCCGCTTTCCGGGTGTGGAGATCATCCGCCTCCCGGTGAACCATCGATGCACACCACAGATCGTCGCGGCAGGTGTGCACGTCCTCACGGCCACCGGCCAACCGAGCCCGCTGGTGTCGAACCGCGCAGACGGCCGAGCGGTCGAGCGCGTCGCCGGAGCCGATGATCTCGACGAAGCCCGTCGGATCGCCCAGTTCGTCGCTCGATGCGATCCCAACGTGGTGCGCAGCGGCGAAGTCGCCGTCCTCGCCCGCACGAACGCCCAGCTGACCCCGATCGCCGCCGAGCTCGTGGCAGCCGGCATCCCGGTGCGCCGCAACGCCACCGCTGGTGGCACACCGCTCCGAGCAGCGGTGCGACAGGCCGCCGCGCTGGGCTCGGCATCGCGACTGCGCGGGTGGGCCCACGACGTGCTCGACGCGCCGCCTCCGACACCTGCGTCACCCACGTCGGCGACGCGGACTGGGTCCCGTCGCCGTGTCGAACCCGAACCCGACGCCGAACCAGATGCCGAGCGACGGGTGGCTGCCACCCTGCTCGACTTCCTACGCGAGCAACCGCTCGCCGATGGTGCCGCGTTTCGATCGTGGGTGGCCACGACCAACCCGTTCGACGATGCATCCACCGACGGTGTCGACCTGCTGAGTTTCCACGCCGCGAAGGGCCGGGAGTGGCACACCGTGGTCGCCAGCGGCGTGGAGAGCAGCCTGGTCCCGCACAAGTCGGCCGGCACCGTGCAGGCCAAGGCCGAAGAGGGCCGTCTGCTCTATGTGGCCTTCACCCGAGCGACCGACCGGCTCCTCGTCACCCATGCGGGCCGGCGTGGTGGCTACGCCCGCGGCGCCAGCCCGTTCATCGCGGATCTCGATCTCGAGCCCGCACCGCCCGCTCCCCCGCCGGCTCGAATCCGGGCCAAGGTCGACCCGCTCGTCGGTGCGCTCGAGCAGTGGCGTGCCGAGTCGGCGCGGCGTCTCGACGTCCTGCCGACGCAGCTGTGCAGCGACCGCGACCTCCGCTCGATCGCTCGCGAACGCCCGGTGACGGTCGAGCAGCTCGCCGCCATCACGTCCTTCGGCAGCATCACCGCCGAGCGGTTGGCGCCACAGATCCTGCCGCTCGTTGCCGCCTCACCCGTGTGAGAGGTACGGAGCGAGGTACCTGATCGAGCCGTCCCACCCATCGGTGTCCGGGAGGCCCGAGGTGACCACGACGGTGCGCCCGATCGCGTCGATCGACTCGACGTCGAGGAGCCTGCCCATCGTCAGACGGTCCTCGTCGACCGGCCGCAGGACGACGTTGCCCGAATCGAAGGTCGGCACCACGTTGTCCGGCGCGAAGGTCGCCTCGATCGACGACACCGCCTCGGCGGCTTCCTGTCCGTCGGCGAAGGCGTAGACGAACACGAAGCGCGCGGACTCACCGATACCGGACCATCCCTGCGCGAACGCCGAGAACGGACGGTTGATGATCGAGGTGCCCGTGGCGGCGACCGACTGCACGACGAAGGAGTCGGCCGCGAAGTCCTCGGCAGTGATCGCAAACGCCGTGAGACCATCGACGCGGTCGAGTTGCTCGGCGACCGCCGCGACGTCGGGCGACCGGTTCCAGAGCGAGTCAGCGGAGCCGCTCAACCACGAGGGCACGAGATCGCCCCCACGCTCGACAGCCACGGTGGCACGTGCCTCGTCGAATCCCAGCTGCATCGGTTCGCCGATCGGGCGCAGCGCCGTCCGGTCGGTGACGTTGCGTTCTCCAAGTGGGCCCGCGCCGATCAACAGGTAGCCGCCGTCATCGACGGCGTCCTCGACCGTCTCCGCCCCGGTGACGAGGGCAAACTCGTCGAGCGTGCGGGTCGGGCCGTCCATCTCGACGGTGACGTAGCGTCCGACATCGAGCGGCGAGAACGGCAGTTCGTCGCGAAAACTCGCCGGATCGGACAACGCCTCGGTGAACAATTGCGAGCGGGGCACGACCACGCCGTACTCGGACGGATCCGCGCCGACGTCACCACTTGCAAGCGTGCTCCACTCGGCAGCGCTGTCGCTCGGCTCGTCGAGGTTGTGCAACGTGTCGGGCCGCTCGATCCCCGTGAGCGTCTCCAATGCGATGAGATCGGCGCCCACGATCCGGAGATCGCCGAACCCGGCTGCTTCGCCAGGCACACGTTGGAGCACGCCGGACACCCAGGGTCCGCCAGGTTCATCAGCGGGCATCGGTGTGGCGCTGCGGTTCGTTGCGACCGCCAGTGCGCCGACGAGGCTGGCGATCAACAGCGCCGCTGCGACGCCGAGCCAGCGGGCACGGTGGTGCTGCGACCGGTTCGGAACGACCTGCTGGGGGCGACGGATCGGTTGGGTCTGCGCGAATGCCTCGTCGGCGATCGCTCGGATCTGTTCGTCGATGGTGTTCACTGCGTCACTCCCAGCTCGGTGCGCAGACGGGTGAGCCCCCGACTGACGTGCGTTGCCACGGTCGAGGTCCCGACACCCAGCACCTCGGCGATCTCGGCGTGTGTCCAGTCGCAACCGTGAGCCAGCCAGACCGCGATTCGTTGGGCCTCGGGCAGGGCTCGAAGTGCGTCGGGGAGGCCCGGTTCGACGTCGGGGAGCCGCTGCGGCTCACGCCGGAACAGCGGCGGCCGTTTCCGCGGTCGACGCTTCGACTGCGCAACGCGGAACAGGTAGCCGACCGGGTTGCTCATTGCGCTCAGTTCGTCCCAGTGCTCGACGATGTAGGCGAGGGATTCGGCGACCGATCAGTCGGCGAGGTCGACGATCACCGGTGCGTGATCGCTCGGCTGCTTGCCCTTGCGGGCATTGCGGTCGACCACGCACCACTGCGCCCGCTCGACCACCGACGGCGAGCACATCAGCATGTCGATGCGCATCCCGCGGCCCTGGTGGAAGTCGCCGCCGCGATAGTCCCACCAGGAGTAGACGCGATCGGCACTGTGCTGTTCGCGGAACACATCGACCAGACCCCACGATTCGAGCGCAGCCAGGCGGTCGCGCTCGGGTTGGCTCACGTGGGTTGCCCCGACGAGCTTCGCCGGGTCGGGCACGTCACGATCGTCGGGCGCGATGTTGTAGTCGCCACCGACGATGACGTCGAGCGACGGGTCGGTGTCGGCCTCGAGATGCGCCACCAGCCGGTCGAGCCACGACAGCTTGTAGACGTAGTGGTCGTCGTCGAGGGAGCGGCCATTCGGCACGTAGACACTGCTGACTCGCACTCCGCCACAGGTGGCGGTGATGATGCGTGCGTCGGGGTCGGGGTCGACGTCGCCGGCGAAGTTGGTGACCACATCGTCGAGGCCCACCTTCGACAAGATGGCCACGCCGTTCCACTGACCCTGGCCATAGTGAGCGCTCTCGTACCCGAGGGCACTGAACGCCAACGCCGGAAACGCATCGTCAGCGAGCTTGGTCTCCTGCAGGAGCAGCACGTCGGGTTGCACCTCGCCGAGCCACTCCTCGACACGTTCCTGGCGGGCGCGCAGCGAGTTGATGTTCCACGTGACGACGCGCATCTCAGCCCTCTCCGGATGCTCGCTTGGCAGGAGGCCGCTTCGCTGCAGCCTTCTTGGCAGGAGCCTTCTTGGCAGGAGCCTTCTTCGCCGGCGCCTTCTTCGCCGGTGCCTTCTTCGCCGCCGCGGCCTTCTTCGCCGCTGCCTTCTTCGCTGCCGGAGCCTTCTTCGCTGCCGGAGCCTTCTTCGCTGGGGCCTTCTTCCCTGCCGGGGCCTTCTTCGCTGCGGGCCTTCTTCCCTGCCGGGGCCTTCTTCGCCGGAGCCTTCTTCGCCGCTGCCTTCTTCGCCGCCGGAGCCTTCTTCGCTGCCGGGGCCTTCTTCGCCGCTGCCTTCTTCGCCGCTGCCTTCTTCGCCGTCGGAGCCTTCTTGGCGGCACGCTGCTTGGGGGCCGACGTCGGCTGGTCGTCCTGGGCGGCTGCCATGTCCTCGGCTGCGGCCTGATCGGCTTGCTCGACCTTCGCCTCGGCGATCGCCGCGTCGGCCATGTCGGGCACGGCACAATCGATGCTTCGTCGCAACGGTGCGAAGCTCACGACCACCAGCGTCACCGACTCCCCGAGCTGCATCACTTTTCGGGCGCTGGTCGGCGCAGGATCAGCCATCAAGCGCAGCGGGACATAGCCGCGGACGCCGTGTTCACCGATCGAGATGTAGGCCCCGTGCGACGAGTACGACTCGACCGTGCCGTTGACGCTCGTCCCCACCGGATGGTGCTCGACGAACTCGAGGAACGGCATCAGCTCGTTCACCGGCTCACCGCCCTTCGGCGCCGCCTGACGCTTCGACTGACTGCGCTCGGAGCCGGACGCCGTCGAGCTGTCGGTTGCGGCGTCGTGATCGTCCTGCTTGCTGCGCTTCGATCCTCGCCCTCGTGGTGGCGGCGACTTCGGCACCGGCATCGGCTCCATCGCTGCCGCGCTGGTCTTGCGGCCCCCGCGCCCGCTGTCGCTCTCCTTCTTCGAGCTGCGACGCGAGCCACCGCGCGACGATCCGGTGGCCTTGCGGCTGACCGGGCCACGCACGGGGAGACGGTCGACGAACACCCAGCCGACGTGCGGCACCGGCTTGCCGCCGATGAGGCGATCGCCGTCGAACAGCCACTCGTAGTCGCCGTGGAACTCCTGGAACGAGTCGTTGGAGAGGATCGCCGCGTTCGCCTTCTGAGCGATCGACAGCACGAACGCATCGCCGCGACCCACCGCGCCCGCAGGTGGGGCGACCAATTCGTTGTTCGAGATGCCTTCCTCGAACTCCTTGACCTCCGACTTGTCGATGCGGTGCCCGAACGTGGCGTCGACCACCACGGTGATCGACGTGTTGGGGTACTCGTCCATGAAGGCCATCACGGCCTCGCTGAGCTGGGCAAGGCTGGGCAGCGATCGGCCCTCGGTCGCGATGTTGGACCCGTCGACCACGACGTGGCTGGGCCCCTTGGATGATGTCATTGCTTCTCGTTCCTGAGTCGTTGGGGGCACGCTGGGCGAGATGACACCGAGATGGACTCGGGTCGATCACGTCCGCTGCCGCACCGCCATCGTAGGCTCAGCCGCCATGATCCGAGCAGTACTCTGGGATTTCGGCGGGGTCATCCTGTCCAGCCCGTTCGACGCGTTCAACCGATACGAGGCGGCCAACGGACTCCCCACCGACTTCATCCGCACGGTCAACGCCACCGATCCCGACTCGAACGCCTGGGCACTGCTCGAACGCAACGACGTCACCCCTGCCGCGTTCGATGCGCTGTTCGCAGACGAGTCGGAAGCGCTCGGTCATCGAGTCCCGGGCTCCGACGTGCTCGGCCTGCTGTCCGGTGAGGTGCGCCCCGAGATGGTGACCGCACTCGATCGAGTCATCCGTGCCGGATATCGCACGGCGTGTCTCACCAACAACGTGGTCGGCGGCGAGCAACGGCTCGACGTCGGTGACGTGATGGTGATGTTCGACCACGTGGTCGAGTCGAGCAAGGTCGGCTGCCGAAAGCCCGAACCCCGCTTCTACGAGATCGCGTGTGACCTCGTCGGTGTCGAACCGGGCGAGTGTGTGTTCCTCGACGACCTCGGCATCAACCTCAAGCCGGCCAAGGCGATGGGCATGACCACCATCAAGGTCGGCGCAGCCGAGCCAGCGATCGCCGAGTTGGAACAGGTGCTGGGAATCAGCCTTCGCTGATCAGCCGCTCGTACGCGAGAATCGAGCACCGCGACGGATGTAGTCCTCCGAGTGGTCCTTGTGTTGCTCCTCGTCCCAGGCGACCTGGCGGAGCATGTCACCCACCGTGACATGGAATCCGTAGTCGCCGCGATACCGCGACTCCCACGGCGTCTCGTCGAACTCCGGGTGCTCGGCGACGAACTGCGCATACTGGCGCATCGCGTGATCCTCGAAGTCGGAGTTGAGCTGGTACGACCACTTCGGCCGCACGACGTAGAGCATCCACGACAGGTGGTAGTAGAGGAACGACAGGATCTGCGGGAACACCCGATCGAAGAAGCGTCGACGCTTGTAGCCGGACTTCTCGAGGAACTCCTCCATGATCACCAGGTGCCAGAACTCGTTGTCCTGCTCGTCGCGGGCCAGCAGGATGCGGTCCTGGATCTTGCGCCCGAAGCGGTGCTCGCGATGGTTCTGAGTCTGGGCGATGTGACCGACGTGCTCCCACGCCATGTACGGCACGCGTGCCACCAACTCGACGAACGCGAAGAACTCGAAGCTGCGACCCTGCGGAAACACCTTGTTCGCGGTCCAGAACAGCAACCGGGCCGGAGCCCCGTATCGGTAGACGGGCATCGCCAGGTAGCGCTCCTGATGGGCGCGCAGCTCATCGGGTGACAACGGAATCGAGAAACACGATTCGTACGTCTCCGGCGGCACTGGACGCTCGCTGCTGGGGCTGGTGGCTACGGCACTCATGGGACCTCGCTCGGGGGGAAGAAGGCGGTGTGCTGACCCCTTCAGTGTCGCGGTCGCGCCCACCGTTTGGCAGCCTGCCATTCGTCACACTCCTGCAGGCCCCGCCATGCAGCGGGGTCGGGAGCTCAGAGGTCGCGGAAGGTGCGCTCCATCAGATCGGCGAGTTCCTGATCGTGGATCGCCTTCGAGCCGGTAGCCGGGCTGCCCGACTCGACCCGGGCCACGTGGCGCAGGTCGTAGCCCTGCTCCTTGACCCGCCACGTGTGATGCTCGATGAAGTTCCAGGCGCCCATGTTCTCCGGCTCCTCCTGGAGCCAGCGGAGTTCGCGGGCGTTCGGGTACTTCTGCAACACCGACATCATCGCATCGGTCGGCAGCGGGTAGAGCTGCTCGATGCGCACGACCGCCACGGGGGCACCGCGACGATCGCGTTCTTCGATCGCGTCCCATGCCACCTTGCCGGAACAGAACACGATCCGCCTGACCGCGGCGGCGTCGATCTCGCCCGGATCGTCGAGCACCTCTTCGAACGAGCCCTGCGTGAGCGCCTCGATGGGCGAGCGAGTCTGCTTCATCCGCAGACCCTGCTTCGGGCTGAACACGATGAGCGGTGTCCGACGCTCGGAATGCACCTGGCGACGCAACAGGTGGAAGTAGTTGGCGGCGGTGGTGGCGTTGACCACCTGCATGTTGTCCTCGGCTGCAAGCGTGAGGAACCGCTCGATCCGCGCTGAGCTGTGTTCGGGACCCTGGCCCTCGAAACCGTGCGGCAGCAGCAGCACCACGCCGTTCTGCTGGTCCCACTTGTCCTCAGCAGCCACGATGTACTGATCGATCACGATCTGCGCACCGTTGATGAAGTCGCCGAACTGCGCCTCCCACATCACGAGCGCCTCGGGGTTCGCCTGGGAGTAGCCATACTCGAACCCGAGTGCCGCATACTCCGACAGCAGCGAGTCGAACACCCAGAAACGGACGTCGGCTTCGAGCGCGTCGAGCGGCGTCCATGATTCGCCGGTTTCGAAGTCGATCAGCGCGGCATGCCGCTGACTGAAGGTGCCCCGTCGCGAATCCTGGCCGGCCAGACGGACCGGGTGCCCCTCGATGGTGAGCGAGCCGACCGCCATCGCCTCGGCGGTGGCCCAGTCGACCTCGCCATCGGCGTACATCTTGGCCCTGGTGTCGAACTGGCGTCCCAGCTTCGGGTGGATGGCGAAGCCGTCGGGGTACTCGGTCAGCTGGGCGAAGATCCGGTCGAGCACCGGCCGTTCCACCCCGGTTTGGATGTGTGGCAACACCCCGAGCGGGCGCGGTGGGCGCGGCACCGTGATCGCGCTCGGCGCCTGCGAGCGGGTCTCGTCGAGCGCCACCTGCAACTTGTCGTGGAAGTCGCTCAGTGCCTCCTCGGCTTCGTCGACGGTGATGTCGCCTCGGCGGACGAGCGACTCGACGTAGAGCTTGCGCACACTGCGACGATCCGAGATCGCCTTGTACATCAGCGGCTGGGTGTAGCTCGGGTCGTCGCCCTCGTTGTGTCCGTACCTGCGGTAGCAGACCATGTCGATGACGACGTCCTTGTGGAACCGCTGGCGGTAGTCCCAGGCCAGCTTCGCCACGCGTACGCAGGCTTCCGGATCGTCACCGTTCACATGGAAGATCGGTGCCTGGACGGTCTTGGCCACATCCGAGCAGTACAGCGACGAGCGGGCATACAGCGGCGCGGTGGTGAAGCCGATCTGGTTGTTGATGATCAGGTGGATCGTCCCGCCGATGCGGTACCCGCCGATGTCGCTCATCGCCAACGACTCCGCCACCACACCCTGGCCGGCGAAGGCAGCATCACCGTGGATCAGCACGGGCAGCACCGAGAACGCACCGGGTGGGTCGATCTGGTCCTGTTGAGCTCGAACCATGCCCATCACGATCGGACCGACGGTTTCGAGATGACTCGGGTTGGCGGCGAGTTCGATCGGCACGTCGGCGCCCGAGGGACTGACGAAGGTGCCCTTCATCCCGAGGTGGTACTTCACATCGCCCGACCCCTGGACCGACGAGGGATCGATGTGCCCCTCGAACTCGGAGAAGATCGCCTCGTAGCTCTTGCCCATGATGTTCGACAGCACGTTGAGGCGGCCGCGGTGGGCCATGCCGATCACCGCGGCGTCGAAGTTCGTGTCTGCGGCGTTCGACAGGATCTCGTCGAGCACCGGGATGGCCGACTCGGCTCCCTCGATGCCGAATCGCTTGGTGCCGACGTACTTGGTCGCCAGGAACTTCTCGAACGACTCGGCGGCGTTGAGCCGCTCGAGGATGCGGTGCTTGCGCTCCTTGGGCATCTCGGGCTGCGGTCCCTCGAAGCGCTCCTGGAACCACTGCTGCTCATCGGTGTTCTGGATGTGCATGTACTCGACGCCGATCGTGCGGCAGTACGCATCACGCAGCACACCGAGCAGGTCGCCGAGGCGCATCTTGGGCACACCGCCGACCCCATCGGTGAGGAACTCCCGATCGAGGTCCCAGATCGTGAGCCCGTACGTGGCCGGATCGAGCTCACGCGGAGTGAGCGGCTCCTTCCAGCGCAGCGGGTCGAGGTCAGCGATCAGATGCCCGCGCACGCGGTGCACCCGGATCAGCTTGGCGACCGCCATCTGCTTCGCGAGCATCGCTTCTTCGCGATCGATCGGGTTGGTGTCGGGGCGCCACTTGACCGCCTCGTACGGCATGTCGAGCGCGTGGAAGATGTCCTCGTAGAAGTCGTGTTCGCCGAGCAGCAACTCGTGGACCCGCTTGAGGAACATCCCCGACTCGGCGCCCTGGATGACCCGGTGGTCGTAGGTGCTCGTGATCGTGATGACCTTGCTGACACCCAGCGAGCCGAGCGTCGCCCGGTCGGTTCCTTGGAACTCGGCCGGGTAGTCGATCGACCCGACGCCGACGATCACGGCCTGGCCGGGCATCAGGCGCGGCACCGATTGCACCGTGCCGATCGTGCCCGGGTTCGTGAGGCTGACATTGGCGCCCATGAAGTCGTCGACGGTGAGCTTGTTCGCCTTGACCTTGCGGATGATCTCCTCGTACGCGGCGAGGAACCCTTCGAAGTCGAGCGACTCGGCGTTGCGCAGGACGGGCACGACGAGCGTGCGGCCGCCCGCTTTCTGGACGTCGACGGCCAAGCCCATGTTGATGTGCTCGTTGGTGATCAGTCGGGGCTTGCCGTCGGCCCCCTCGAGGTAGGTGTTCTTCATCGCCGGGACCTCGTCGGCGATGGCGCGCACGATGGCAAAGCCGATCAGGTGGGTGAAGCTGATCTTGGTCTGCCCGGTCCGGGCACGGAATCCGTTGATCACCTTTCGGTTGACCTCGAGCAGCTTGGCCGGCACGTTGCGGAAGCTGGTGGCGGTGGGAACGCTGAGGCTGCGGTCCATGTTGGCGGCGATCGCGGCACCGGCGCCGCGGATCGGTTTGCCTGGCTCCTCCTCCGGCTCGCCTGCGGCAGGAGCCGCTGCGGCGGGCGGTGCCGCAGCCGGCGGGCGCTGCGGCAGGCGGTGCCGGTGCCGCAGCGGGGGTCCCGTTGGTCTCCGCAGCGCCGGGCGCCGGGGCCTCGTCGTCGGGCAACGGTGCGCTTGGGCAACGGCCTGGACCTGCGGGGACACCGCAGCTGCCGCCGCAACACTCGGCGCCTGCGACTGATAATCGGCAAAGAACTCCTGCCACGACTCGCTCACCGAGCTTGGATCAGCGACGAACTGCTCGTACATCTCCTCGACGAGCCATGAGTTCGCGCCGAACCCCGCCCCCTGACCGTTTTGTGCTGCCACGTCGCACATCGTACCGCGCCGGACCTGTCGCCATCGGGGTGGCCCCCAGGTTCTCCCCGGACGGCCCGACCGCAGGCGGCGACCTGCACACGAGGGCTCGGGTAACTTTGCCATGAGCAACCGGAGCCCCGACAGGGATTCCGCTGCCGAGGCACCCCATGAGCGCCACCGACCCCGCCAAGATCCAGACTGCGATCGATGCGCTGGAAGCGCAACGCCAGGTACTGGGAGACGACGTCGTCGAGACGGCGCTCGCACCGCTGCGGGCAAGCCTTGCCGACGCGACCGAGACACCACGGGTGCGGCGACGACAGGTCACGGTGATGTTCGCCGACCTGTCGGGCTTCACCACCTTGTCCGAGCACCTCGATCCGGAGGAACTCGCGTCGATGCTGACCAGGTTCTGGCAGTCGGTCGACGACATCATCACCGAACACCGAGGGAACGTGCTCCAGCACATGGGCGATGGTGTGCTCGCCGTCTGGAGCGACACCACGGCGCTCGAGGACGATGCGCAGCAGGCCGTCTCCGCCGCGTTGCAGATCATCGAGCGCGTCGAACGCGACGGCATCCTCGTTGCAGGGACCAATGTCGAGGCCACCGTGAGCATCGGGATCAACACGGGGCCGGTCCACCTCCGAGCGCTCGACGACTTCGGGTACACGACGTTGGGCGACACCACGAACGTCGCGGCACGGCTCGAGGGCCGCGCGGGTGCAGGTGAGGTCTGGATCAGCCGGGCGACATACCACCAGGTGCGCGGTGCCTTCGACCTCCAGGATGTCGGCGACCAAACGCTCAAAGGCCGCGAGGAACCGGTGCGCGCGTATCGGGTCCTCAGCGCGCGCCCCGATGTTCGCAAGGGATATCTCCGCGGGCTCGACGGCGCCGAGACCCAGTTGGTCGGTCGAGCCGCCGAACAGACCCTGCTCGGGATCCGGCTCGACTCGCTCGAGGCGGATGGTGCCCCCTCGAGCATGGTGCTGATTGGAGATCCCGGGATCGGAAAGTCGCGACTGCTCGAGTTCGCCCAGGCCTCGATTGCGTCACGACCCGATGTGCAGGTGGTGCTCGGGTCGAGCCATGCCCGACTCCGCGACCACCCCGTTCGCACTGCTCCGCAGCACGTTGGCCGATCGCTTCGCCATCCCCGACACCGACGATCCTGACCAGGTGCTCGACAAGCTCGTGCGCGGCTTCAGCGACACCACCGGCCGATCCGCCGCAGCCATGGCGCGTTCGGTCGGTTGGCTGGCAGGGCTGGTCCCGGGCGAGTCGGGGCTTGGCCGCGACGACGCCCAGTTCCGTCGCAACGCCGCGATCAACGACTTCTTGGACTATGTCGCCGCCGCCGCCGACCGCCGCCGGCCGATGGTGATCGTCCTCGAGGATCTGCACTGGGCTGACGGCGACTCGCTCGACCTGTTCGAGCGGTTGATCGCCGAGCACATCGACGGCCTCTTCGTGCTCGCGTCGACCCGCCCCACCCTCCTCGGCGACCGACCGACATGGGGAGCACCGGGCGGCCTGGGAGACACCCACGATCCGATACGCCTCGAACCGCTCGGCTACGAGGAGATCGACGTCCTCCTCACGCAGTTGCTGGCGCCGATGGGCACGACGCCTGATCCGTTGCGACGACGGGTGGCCGAGCGGTGCGACGGCAACCCCTTCCACGTGGAAGAGCTGATCAAGATGCTGATCGACGATCGGGTGATCGACGCCAGCGTCGACCCCTGGCGCTTCGATGCGCAACGGCTCCGCGATGCCAAGGTCCCCACCACGCTCACCGGGGTCCTGCAGGCCCGACTCGACCACCTCTCCGGCGAGGAGTTCGCCGTCCTCCAGGCAGGGAGTGTCTTCGGTCGGTACTTCTGGGATCGAGCCGTCCAATCGCTGCTCGGCGACCACGTCGACGTCGATGACGCACTGGGTCGACTCACCATCGCCGAGCTCGTCACACCACAGCCGGAGAGTCGCTTCGACGGCACCGGGGAGGAGGCGTTCAAGCACGACTTCACGCAAGTGGTCACCTACGACACGATCGACATCGAGCAACGGCCGGCGCTCCATGCACGGGCCGCACAGTGGCTCGAACGGGCCGCGGCGCACCGCGCCGACGAGCTCGCACTCGCCATCGCGACCCACTACGAGCAGGCACACGACAGCGCCAACGCCGCAGCCTGGTACTCCCGTGCCGCCCGACAGGCCCAGGGACAGAGCGCCTACACCGAGGCCGCACGCCTCTTCGCGTTGGCGGCACAGCACGCCGTGCCCGACGGCACCGATCAGCTGCAGCTGATCGTCGAGCAGAGCTACTCCCTCGTGGTGGCCGGCCGATTCGACGACGCCAAGCAATTGCTCGAGCAGCTGATGGCGACCGCGGAGGCTGACGGGCTGACGAGACACTGGCTGCTGGCCTGCACGGAGCTGTCGCGCATTGCGCTGTTCCGCGATGGCGACTTCGACCGAGCTCGCCACCTGCTCGAGGACGGCTTGCGTCGCGGCGAAGCCGCTGGCCACATCGAGGAGACCCTGCTGGTTCGCCACCAGCTGGGCAACCTCGCCATCGTCCACGGCCACTACGACGAGGCCATCCGCCTCCACTCGGCCAACGTCGAACGAGCGCATGCCGGGGGACAACTGTTCCGGCGGGGCTGGGCGCTCAACAGCTTGGCCAATGCGCACGCTCAGGCCGGCCACGCCGACGAGGCGCAACGGCTCGCCGACGACACGATCCGAGCGGCTGACGATCTGGGCGACCCCCGCCTCAAGATGGCCGGCCTCGCCCAGAAGGGGTTGTCGTGCCTGCACGAGGGACGGTGGGACGAGGCACGTGCGTGGTTCGAACAATCCCAACAGCTCAACCGACGCAACGGAGATCCCGAGAAACTGGCAACGGTGGCCAACTATCTCGGCGAATGCGCGGCCGGCACGGGCGACAGCGAGGCTGCCCACCGCCACTTCGACGAGGCACGCGCGGTGAGCGTCCGTGCCGGCGTTCGCACCGAATTGGCGCGCGCTGTCGTCGGGCTGGCCGAGGTGGCCCATCAGCGCGGCCACACCGACCTGGCGGAGCGCTCATTCGCCGTGGTGTCGGCCTCGACGCCGATGCCCGCTGCCGCCCGCCAGTTGCTCGATTCCGTCGTCGAACGCACTGGAGCGACGCTCGATGTCACCGCTGACGACGTGCGATCCACGACCGTCGACGATGCCGGCCGCGAACTGCTCCACGCGCTCGGCCCCGCTGCACCGCTGTGAACCCACCGACCGCTCCGAGAGAAACGAGACTCGCCATGACGAACGATCAGTACACGACCACGGACATCCTCCACGCCACCGGGATCGACGACAGCGAGCCGCTCGATGTGCTCGTCGTCGGAGGCGGCGTCAGCGGTAGCTACGCCGCGTGGCGACTGAAGACCGGCGAGCTGACGACTGGGGCGGCCGGTCTTCCCAGCGACCCGGCCGCTCGGCGGATCGCCCTCATCGAATCGTCGGATCGCATCGGTGGACGGCTCGAGTCGCCCGCTGCGCCGGGCGCCCCCGAACTGCACGCCGAGTTCGGCGGCATGGGCTTCACCAGCCACAACACGATTCTGACCGCGCTCGTCGACACGGTGTTCGGACTACGGGCCGAACCATTCCCCCGCGGTGGCGACAACAACCTCTTCTATCTGCGCGGCGAACGCTTCACGGTCGGTCAACTCGGCAACGGATTCGACGTGCCGTACCAACTCGACCCCGCCGATCGTGGCAAGGGGCCGATGACGCTGATCGTGGAAGCGATCGAGCGCGTGCTCCCGGGGGCCACCGGGTACACCGCCGCCCAGTGGAAGGCGGTGCAGGAGCACACGATGTTCGAGGGACGCCACCTTCGCGACATCGGATTGTGGAACTTCCTCCTGATGAACATGTCGTCCGAGGCGTTCGCCTTCGCCCACGATGCGACCGGTCACTTCTTCGAGGTGTCGAACTGGAACTGCGCACAGGCGCTGCCGTGGCTGCTCGGCGACGGCAACGCGTCGTATCGCACCCTCACCGACGGCTACGACCAGCTGCCGATCACCTGTGCGACACAGTTCATCGATGCGGGCGGCTTCCTCCAGATCGGGCTCGCAGCCACCGGCATCTCCGCCAATCCGGACGGCACCATGCGGGTGGCGGTCGGTGCAGCGGGAGCGATCAACGCCCGCCGCGTGGTGTTGGCGCTCCCGCAGCGTGCGCTCGAGATCCTCGCACCATCGTCGGTCGTGCTCGACGACCCCGCCCTCTCCCCTGCACTCGGGTCGGTGACGGGTCATCGTGTGATGAAGATCTTCCTCGCCTACCCGTCCCCCTGGTGGAACGACCTGGGCATCACCGATGGGTCGAGTTCCACCGACCTGCCGCTGGGCCAGTGTTGGTACTTCAGCCCGGTCCCCGGACAGGGGAACACCAACAGCTTGTTGATGGCGAGCTACAACGACACGCTGGCGACGACCTACTGGGAAGGTCTCGAAGGCGGTGATCCGTTCGAGAACCCGGTCGGAACGGGGCGATTCTGGTCGGAGCAGGTCCCGAGCGCGCTGATGGTGGCCGAGGTGCAGCGACAGCTCCGCGAGGTGCATGGTGCGGTCACCATTCCTGCGCCGTACGCCGCTGCGTACCGCGATTGGAGCATCGACCCCTTCGGTGGGGCGTTCTCCACCTGGAACGTCGGGGTCGATGCGACCGCGGTCGAGCACACGATGCTGCAACCCGACCCGAGTGTGCCCCTGCATGTGGTCGGGTCGACGTACTCATCGGACCAGGGTTGGGCCGAGGGAGCGCTCGCCACGGCGGAGCGGCTCGTCACCGAACATCTCGGGCTCGCACGCCCGCCGTGGCTGCCCGCACCGCCGCAGTGACGCCCTGCGGGTACAGCCGCGGGCGCTGCCGATCTCAGATGCGTTCGAGTTCCTCGTCGAACAGCGGCGTGATGCCCTCGGCGTCGACATCCGCCCGCAACTCGGCGTCGGACGGTGCCGACAGGTCGCCGGCGGCCGCCTCGATGATCATCGGCAGCAATCGAGCGTCGCTCGTGGAGTTGAGGAACAGTTGCTCGTTGGCGAGTACGAAGCGGACCGCACGACCGATGGGCCCCGGGTCGGTGAGCGGGTCGTACCAGCTGAAACGGGAGGTGTCGCCGTCGGCCCAACGTCCTCGTGCGATCGACTTGATCGTCTGCACAGCGACCCGACGTTCGGCGCACACGGCGAGCAACTGTTCGACATCGGCCCGGTAGGCCGGGTGCTCCAGCAACACGAAGTTGATCGGGAGCAGGACCGACGCGAAGTCGAAACGTTCGAGGCTCCGCAGATGCATGCCGGCGATTCGCAGGCCGTGTCCGGTGACGCCGATGTGCGAGACGAGCCCTTCGTCGCGAGCAGCCGCGAGGGCTTCGACCGCGCCACCTGGCGCGAAGGCCGTGGCCCATTCGTCGTCCTCGACCAGGTTGTGCAGCTGGATGAGGTCGACGTGGTCGACCGACATGCGCTCGAGTGATCGTTCGAGTTCGGCTCGAGCCGCCACGCCTGCACGCTCCCCGGTCTTCGTGGCGAGGAACACGTCCGCCCGATGCGTCCCGAGCCAACCACGCAACCGGTCCTCCGACGCCCCGTACGACGCCGCCGTGTCGATGTGGTTGATTCCCCACTGCTCGAGCCGTGCCAGCGTTGCGTCGGCGCGCTCCTGACTCATCGCCCCGAGGGCGGCAGCACCGAAGATGACACGGGTCGACTGGTGGCCGGTGGACCCGAACGGGGCGGTGGCGAGCATGGATCGACCGTACAGCGTGCGCGACACTGCTCTGGTGTTGCGAGCGACCGAACCGCTGGGAGATCACGTCCACACCGCCACCGGCTGGGAGGTGGTGGACACCGCACCGACACCCGAGCGGGGAGTCGGCATCGGCTCGTGCTTTCTGGCCGGCAACGGGTACCTCGGCTACCGAGGAACCCGACCCGACCAGCGCGCCGCCGACTTCGTGGGCTGCGTGGTCTCGGACACCTACGACATGGCCGACGGCGTGCGGAGCGAACTCTGCACGGTGCCGAACGGATTGTTCGTCGAGATCGAACTCGACGGGCGTCCTGGGGTGTTCGACCCGACGCGCGAGGGATCGGCGGAGCTCGACCTTCGTTCGGGAGAAGTCGTCCATCGCTGGTTCGCCACCACAGACCACGGCGTCGGTGCCACGGTGACGATGCGACGCTTCGCCAGCCTCGACGACCTGCACGTCGTGATGCAGGAGGTCGTGATCGAGCCCGAGGTCACAGCCGACGTCGGTGTCGCTGCGGGCATCGACGACGAGGTGTGGAGCATCAACGGCGACCACTTCGCCTCGGTCACGACGCAGCTCGACGGCTCGACGGTCACGAGCCGCTGCGTCACGGGCGAACGGGGAATCGACATCACCGTCGCGTCGATCATCGAGGTTCACGGACTCGACGCAATCGAGCCCAGCGCCGCCGTGGACGGCCGCGGCGTCACGGCCCGACGGTGGAACGGGCGCGCCGAGGCGGGCGCCACGCTCCGCGTCGTCTCGACGATGGCGGTCGCAACCAGCAACGACGACAGCGACGGCGCACCGATCACCAGAGCGAGGTCATCAGCGGCGCAGGCGGCCACGGCCGGATATCCGGCCACACTGGCCGCCTCCACGACGCAGTGGAACCAGGTCTGGGAAACCTCCGACGTGCGGATCGGCGGCGACCTCGACGCGCAGGCAGCGTTGCGGTTCTCGATCTACCACCATCGGATCGCCACTCCTGCACACAGCGATCGGCTGCCGATCGGCGCGCGCGGCCTGTCGTGCCAGGCCTACCAGGGGGCGGCATTCTGGGATCAGGAGATGTTCAATCTTCCCGCGCTGCTGCACACCGATCCAGCGGTGGCGCGCAACCTGTTGGTCTACCGGTGGCGCACGCTCGACGGTGCTCGTCGCAAGGCACAACGGCTCGGGTATGCCGGGGCGTTCTACGCCTGGATCAGCGGCGACACCGGCGACGAACTCTGCCCCGACTTCTTCTTCGTCGACGTGCTCACCGGCCGGCCGATCCGCAACCACTTCAACGTCTGGCAGATCCACATCAGCCCCGACATCGCTCATGCCGTGTGGCGGTACTTCGACGCCACGGGCGACGTCGAGTTCGTCGTCGACCATGGCGCCGAGATCGTGTTCGAAGTCGCCCGCTTCCTGCACTCCCGGGTGAGATACGACGAGGTGCGACACCGCTACGAGCTGATCCGGCTGCTCGGACCGGACGAATGGCACGAGAACGTCGACAACAACGCCTACACCGCCCGGCTGGCCCGACTCGCCTTGCAGCACGCGCTCGCGATTCGTCGGCTGCTGGCCGACCAGCGACCCGCAGCCCTGTCGGCGCTGTTCGACACCCTGGGACTGACCGACGACGACGTCGAGGCGTGGCGACGCGTGGAGCGTGATCTGTTCGAGCCGTCGCCCGACCCCGAGTCGCTCGTGATCGAACCGTTCGACGGCTTCTTCGCGCTCGAGGACTGCAGGCCCGAGGACCTGCGCGGCCGCCTGCTCGACCCCGGCGAATACTGGGGCTGGCCGAACGGCGTCGCCGTGCACACCCAGGTGTCGAAACAGCCCGACGTGGTGCAGATGTTCGCCGTCGATCCCAGCGACCCGCCGGCGGTGCAGCGCGCGAACTACGACTACTTCGAACCTCGCTGTTCGCACGGCTCGTCGCTCAGCCACTCGGTGCACGCCACCGTCGCCGCGAGATTCGCCCGCTTCGACGGCGCCTACATCGAACAGGCCTACGACTACTTCATGCAGACCGCAGCACTCGACCTGCGCACCGATGCGCACTCGGTGGTCGGCGGCACGTTCATCGGTGGCATGCACACCGCCGCCAATGCCGGTGCCCATCAAACCGCGCTGTTCGGTTTCGGGGGGTTCTCGACATCAGACGGCGAGGTGCAGATCGCGCCCGCACTCCCGACGCACTGGACCTCGCTCGACTACGACGTGATCGTGCACGGCCAACACCTCTCGGTGTCGATCGACCCCACCTCCATCGCGGTGACCGCCAGCGACGCCAACAGCACACCGATTCCGGTGCGATTCGATGACGACCCGATCGTCCGGCTCGCTGAACCCGGTGCACGCATCGAACGATGACGTCGGAACCGAACCACCCCGACCAGGTCGAGTGGCCGAGCACCCCGACCATCGACGCCGAGACGATCCGACGGTATGACGCAGACGGTGCCGTGGTGCTCCGCGATGTTGTCGCTCCCGAGTGGCTCGATCTGCTCGCCGCCGGCGTCGAATACAACCGGCGCCACCCGAGCCCGTGGGCACACTGGTACACCGACCCGGACGAGGCGATCGGATTCTGGAGCGACTACGCCACGTGGAGCCACGTCGATCAGTACCGCCGGGTGGCGTTCGACAGCGGTCTTGCCCGGATCGCCGCCGCGATGATGCGGTCGGAGCGCGTCCGGTTCTTCCACGAGCACGTACTCGTCAAGGAGCCGGGCGCTGCGGAACCGACGCCGTGGCACCACGACGATCCGTACTACGGGGTCGACGGCCTCCAGAACGTCAGCATGTGGATCGCACTCGACCCCGTGCCGGCGTCCACCGGGCTCCGGTTCATCGCCGGGTCGCACCGGTCCGGCAGGCGCTTCGTGCCCCGCAGATTCATCGACCAGACCCCCTACGGCGCCGCCGACGATCGGTTCGAGCTGCTCCCGCCCGCCGACGAGCTACTCGCCGATCAACAGGTGATCAGCTGGGATGTCGAACCCGGCGACGTGGTGGCCTTCCACTTCCGGACACTCCACGGGGCGCCCGGCAACCACCTGGCCACACGACGTCGCGCAGTGAGCCTCCGCTGGCTCGGCGACGACGCCCGGTTCGGCGTTCGACCCTGGGCCACCTCTCCCCCGTTCGAGCCGAATGGTCTCCTCCAGGGAAGTCCGCTCGACGACGATCCCCGCTTTCCACTCGTCCGCTGACCCGGTCCGGGGCGGCCCCAACGCCTCCGATTCCCTCGGCCGACCGAGCGATCGCCAAGATGGCGCCATGCCCCTCGATCTCCCGTCCGCATTCCACAATCGAGTCAGCCGGGATCTCGGCGTCGACATCCCGATCGTGCAGGCGCCGATGGGGTGGATCGCCCGCTCGCAGCTCGCGTCCGCGGTGTCCCAAGCTGGCGCCTGCGGAATCATCGAGACCTCGTCGGGCGAGCTCGACGCCGTCAAGGACGAGATCCGCAAGATGCGCGACCTGACCGATCGACCGTTCGGGGTCAACATCGCCCAGGCGTTCGTGCGCGATCCCGCGATTGCCGACTTCGTCATCGACCAGGGTGTCAAATTCGTCACGACGTCGGCCGGGTCGCCGACCAAGTACACCGCGGTCCTCAAGGAGGCCGGCCTCACCGTGTATCACGTCGTACCGACGCTGGCGGCGGCGCTCAAGGCCGTCGACGCGGGCGTCGACGGGCTCGTGGTGGAGGGCGGCGAGGGCGGCGGGTTCAAGAGCCCGACACCCGTGTCGACGATGGTGCTGCTGCCGCTCGTGCGTTCGAAGGTGAACGTACCGATCATCGCCGCGGGAGGCATCACCGACGGTGCCACGATGGCGGCAGCGTTTGCGCTCGGCGCCGAAGGCGTTCAGATGGGCACCCGCATGGTGTCGGCCGCCGAATCGCCGGTGCACCAGAACTGGAAGCAGGCGATCATCGACGCCAAGGAGACCGACACCCTGTTCCTCAACCAGCGCCACTCCCCGGCGCTGCGTGCGTTGCGAACCGAGAAGACCGAGGCGCTGGTCGATGCCGAACAGAACGTGTTCGGCGAGTTCGGCAACGCACAGGACCTGTACTTCGGCGGCGACATGAACGCTGCGATCGCGCTCTCCGGCCAGGTGGCCGGTCGCATCGAATCGATCCGCTCGGTGGCGGACATCATCGAGGACACCGTTGCCGAGTTCGCGGCGACCGTCGCCCGCCTCAACGGCTGACGCACGCCACGCCGACGGCCTCTCGGAATAGTCGGCGACCGTCATGGTTGAACTCAGTCGCACAACGGCCGGACCCCGCCGGCCGCTGACGCTGCGAAGGAGCAACCCATGTCCACGATCGAACTCACCATCGAGAACTTCGAACAGACCATCAACGACAACGACACCGTCTTCGTCGACTTCTGGGCCGAGTGGTGCGGGCCGTGCAAGCAGTTCGGTCCCGTGTTCGAGGCAGCCGCCGAGCAGCACGGCGACATCGTGTTCGGGAAGGTCGATGCCGATGTCCAGCAGGAGCTCGCCGGCCACTTCAACATCCGGTCGATTCCCACGTTGATGGCCATCCGCGACAATGTGGTGCTGTTCTCCCAGCCCGGAGCGCTCCCGGCGCACGCCCTGGAGGACCTGATCGGCCAGATCAAGGAGATCGACATGGACGACGTTCGCCGTCAGATCGCCGAAGAGCAGGCCGCCGGGTCCGACGACCAGGCCTGATCCAGCTCGCGCAGCCTCGGCCGCGGCAGCTGCGCGGAGAACCGGTCGCGATACGTTCGGGCCATGAGCGCTTCGAGCCCGATCGAGACCTGCATCGACAACTGGCACCGCCACATGCGTGGCGAGTTCCCCGGCGGCCTCGATGCGCTGCTGCACGAGGACTGCACGTTCCTGTCCCCCATCGTGTTCACCCCACAGCAGGGGCGTGACGTCACCAAGCTCTACTTGACCGCAGCATCAGGCACCCTGGGCGGCGCTGACGGCGACGTCACCGACGCCGTCACGGCGTCCGCTGCGTCCGCTGCGTCAGACGTCGCCACCGCGTCAGACGGCAGTTTCCGCTACGTGAAGGAGATCCTGCAGGGCCACCAGGCCATGCTCGAATTCGAGACCACGGTGGAGGGCAAGTACGCGAACGGCGTCGACATCATCACGTGTGACGACGACGCGCTCATCACCGAGTTCAAGGTGATGATGCGTCCGCTCCAAGCCATCAACGCGGTGCACGCGCAGATGCAGGCGATGTTGGCGACCCTCGCCGACTGAGGTCAGCCACCCGATCGGGCGGTGGGCGTGAATGTCACCGGCAGCCGCTTGATGCCGCCCACCAGCGGGAGACCAGCGGTGTTCAGTGGCACTGCCGGCCCGGCAACTTCGAGGTCGGGCAGCCGCTTGAAGATCTCTCGGAACACCACGGCCACCTCGCGTCGCGCCAGGTTGGCACCGAGACAGAAGTGCGGGCCGGGCCCACCGAAGCCGACGTGCTGGTTCGGTGAGCGCTTGACGTCGAAGCGCTCTGGATCGGTGAACACGCGGGGATCACGGTTGGCAGCACCGTAGAACATCACGAACTTGTCGCCTTCGTGGAAGTCCTGGCCTGCGAGGGAAACGTCGCCGGTCGCCGTGCGCCGCATGAACGTGACGGGTGCTGCGACTCGAACGATCTCTTCGACGGCGCTCTGGGTGACGCCCTCGACATCGGCCTGCCAGATCGCACGCTGGTCGGGGTTCTTCGACAGCAGGTTCACCCCGTGGCTGATCGCCGTGCGGGTGGTGTCGTTGCCTGCCACTGCCAGGAGCACGAACAGCGACGTGATCTCGGCGGGGGTGAGCATGTCCTCCGCGAGTTGATTGTGGACCAGCTTGGAGGTGAGGTCATCGGTCGGGTTGGCTCGACGCTCCTCGATCAGTTCGGCCATCAGCGCCGCCAGTGACATGCCGGCGGTGAGGAATGCCTCGATACCGCCATCCTCGCCGACGAACTCGGGGTCGCCACCGCTGAGGATGACGTTGGTCGCGTCGAGCACGGTTGTGAACTCGCTGCGAGGGATGCCCATCATGTCGCAGATGACCAGCAGCGGGAACGGCTGGGAGAGCACCTCGACCAGGTCGACCTCGCCCTGTTCACAGAATCCGTCGATCACCTCGGTGCAGATCGTCTCCACCGAGTCGAGCACACCCTGCAGCTGGATCGGCGTGAACGTGTGGGCGACGATACGGCGCTGGTGCGCGTGGCGCGGGTTGTCCATGTTGATGAACCCACCAAAGAACTCCAGCATCTCCAAGGGCAGGTCGAACACCGAGGTGGCGCCCTTGCCCGAGCAGAACAGATCCGGGTGCTTGCTGACGTGGACGACCTCATCGAAACGCGGCAGCGCATAGATCGTCTCGGCAGCATCGCCAGCGAGCGGGTTGTGCACCTCGATCGGGAGCACAGCGCCGAGCTCGCGGATGTCGGCGAACTCGCTCATGCGGTCTTCGAGCGTCTGGGTCCAGAAGCTCGGCTCGATCAGTCGGGATGCAGTCGTGGACATGGAACTCCTCGTCGGTGGGTGAGCACCCCGGCGGGCGCGTCTGGCCGCACGATAGCGAGCCGCCTCCGCCAGGGACCAGTCACGCAGGAGCGCCGGACCCTCAGCCGAGCGAGCGCATCATCCGGCGGAGCATGATCGGGAAGATCGCCTGGTGGAATGGCACGAGTACCCACCAGTACGCACGTCCGAGGATGCCTCTCGGAACGAAGCGTGCGCGCTGCGTGACCAACGTGCGGCCGGCACCATCGGACGCCGGCTGTGTTCGCCATTCGAGCCACGCGTCGCCGGGCAGCCGCATCTCGGCGTGGAGTCGGAAGAGGTCGTCGCCGATGGCATCGACGCGCCAGAAGTCGAGGGCCTCCCCGACCACGATGTCGTCAGGATGCCGACGGCCCCGCCGGAGGCCGACGCCGCCGACCAGCTTGTCGAGTGCTCCACGAATCGCCCACAGCCATCCGAATCCGTACCACCCGCGATCGCCACCGACCCCGCGAGCCACTCGCTGCACGTCGACCGCCGACGCCTCCACGGTGATCTCGCGGCAGTCCTGATACACGGTCCCGCCTGCCCAGTCCGGGTCCCACGGAGCGGGACGCGCGGCGAGCTGTCGAGCCGAGTACCCCGACCACCGGGTGGGAATGTCGAGATCCTCCACCGCCGACAGCGCGGCTTCGATCGCCGTGGCGACACGCATCGGCTCGTGCGGCGACAGCCGCCGGGCGCTGTCGTCGGTGACCACCACATCGTTCTTCAAGCTGCCGATCAGGCTGTCCGCGAGCTTCTTGGGCAACGGTGTCACCACGTTCACCCAGTGAGCGGACAGCCGTGGCGTCAAGAACGGAACCGGGATGATCCAGCGCCGCCGAACACCCGCCTCGTCGGCGTAGGCGTGCATCAGTTCCCGGTAGGTGAAGACGTCTGGTGCCCCGATCTCGATCAGTTCGTGGTGCACATCTGCGGAGCGATCGCGCTCGATCGCAGCCACCAGATAGGTGAGCAGATCTGCGATCGCAATCGGCTGGACGCGCGTCTGCGTGACCCACCGTGGGGCAAGCATCGCCGGCAACACTTCCACCAGGCTTCGCAGCATCTCGAACGACGCAGAGCCGGCACCGAGCACGATGGCGGCTCGGAGTTCGGTCACCTTCGCCGAACCCGAGGCGAGCTCCGCGCCGACGTCGTGGCGCGACTTGAGGTGCGGGGACAGATGGTCGCCATCCGACCCGAGACCACCGAGGTACACGATGTGTCCGACGCCCGCTCGGTCCGCTGCCTCGCGTGCATTGCGGGCGGTCACCCGCTCCTGCTGCATGAAGTCGTCGCCCACCCCCAGCGAGTGCACGAGATACACGACGTGGTCGACATCTTCGAAGGCATGGTCGAGCGACGCGGCATCGGACAGGTCGCCCTCGACCACCTCGACGTCGCCGGCCCACCCCGTGCCACGCAACCCGGCGGGCGTGCGCGTGAGGCACCGCACCACGAAGCCCGCCGTGAGGAGTTCGGGGACCAGGCGCCCGCCGACGTAGCCGGTCGCGCCGAGAACCAGGACGCGCGCTGGCGCTGAGGATTCCATCACTGCATCATGCCCGGTACGCCTCGATTGCAACCCTCGCGC
The DNA here is from genome assembly GCA_963793335.1 of Ilumatobacteraceae bacterium. Taxonomy (GTDB): domain Bacteria; phylum Actinomycetota; class Acidimicrobiia; order Acidimicrobiales; family Ilumatobacteraceae; genus Sva-07. Next base: position 206,121 of record CAWBZS010000001.1, read on the forward strand.
CCCACACCGACCGAGTCCTCCGCACGATTGGAGCGCTGCAAGCGGGGGTACCCCGACGCCATGACCTCCGACGACGCCCCCCGGAACTTCGACTCTCACGCTGCCAACTCGACCGACGACGTCGATGTTGCCATCATCGGGGGCGGTGGCGCGGCGGAGACGCTTGCCGGCGAACTGGCCGAACACGGGTGCGCTGTGGCGGTCATCGAGGCCGACCGAGTGGGTGGCGACTGCCCGTACACCGCCTGCATGCCCAGCAAGACCATGTTGCACGACGCCCACCGGTCGACACGCTGGAACGATGCGGTCGCACGGCGAGACACCGCCGTCGATCACCTCGACGACAGCCGTCACGCGGAACAGCTCACCTCCTCTGGTGTCCAGCTGCTGCGCGGGCGCGGGCGCGTGATCGACTCCCACACGGTGGGTGTCGGCGCCACCATGGTGCGGACCGAACACATCGTGCTGGCGACCGGGTCGACACCGGTGACACCAGAGATCGACGGGATCGATGGACTGGGCGACCTCCTCTGGACCAGCGACGACGCACTGACCACACCAGATCGGCCCGCCAGACTGATGGTGATCGGTGGCGGTCCGATCGGCTGCGAGCTTGCCCACCTGTTCGCCGGATTCGGCACCGAGGTCCACCTGATCGACATCTCGGACCGCGCGTTCCCCGACCTCCCGTCACCGATCGGGGACATCGTCGACGACGGCCTCCGATCGGCCGGGGTCCGCGTCCACCGGGGGCGCAGCGCCGTGCACGCCGAGCGTCGCGGTGGCAACGTCTCGATCACGCTCGACAACGACACGAGTGTGGGAACCGATCGGCTGGCGATCGCCGCCGGTCGTACACCGAACACGACGGACCTCGGACTCGAGCATCTCGGCGTCGACCCCGACTCGACACTCCCGGTCGACAACCGCGGCCGAGTCGAGTGCGAAGGTTCGGTGTGGGCGATCGGCGATGTCGCCGGATGGGGTCAATACACCCACCTCGCCAACCACCAGGCCCGCGTCGTCTCCAACCAACTGGTCGGCGACGGCACCCGACGGTTCGACGATGTCGTCACCCCCGCCTGCATCTTCACGAGCCCGCCGGTCATCACGATCGGGCCGACGCCGGACCGCATCGACAACCCAGTCTGGGTGAGCGCTCGAATGTCGGAGGTGGCACGATCGACCACAGACGAACTCGGCGACGGGTTCCTCACCGTCGCCTTCGACCCCGTCGACCGGTGTCCGGTTGCGGCGCACGGGGCCGGCGCTCGCTTCGACGAGGTGTCCGCAGCGCTGATCACGGCGATCGACGCTCGAGTGCCCGCCGAGCGCCTCCACCGCTCGATGTGGCCGTTTCCAACGGTCGCCGAACTCCTCGGCGTCATCTACGCCAGGGCCGTCGACGCGCTCGCATGAGTACTCGCCTGCAGCAGGGCAACGGCCGAGTTCGACGTTTCGTTTGTCGCTCGTGTGGGGACACCGGTCTCTGGCGGCGACCGACCCGGTCGCTGCACGACGAAAGGACATCACCATCATGGGCACTGGCATCGGAGGCGTTCTCGTCTTGATTCTGGTCATTCTCGCCATCATCTACTTCGCGAAGCGGGTATGAGCGTGACCATCTTCGACGCCCTTCGTGACGACCACGATGTGCAGCGCACACTGATCGAGGCGCTCGTGGACACCGAGGGCGACAGCGACGAACGCAACGAGATCTTCGGCGAGGTTCGACGTGAACTCGCTTCGCACGCGGCAGCCGAGGAGCGGTACTTCTACGTCCCGCTGATGGAGGCCGACGAGTCCCAGGAGCAGGCACGGCACTCGGTCGCCGAGCACAAGGAACTCGATGACTACGTCGAGCAGCTCGAGCAGTACGACATGAGCGGCCCCCAGTGGATTCAGACCGCCCGCACCCTTGCCGAGCGCCTCCTCCACCACCTCGCCGAGGAGGAGCACGAGGTCTTCCCGGTGGCCGGGCGCGTGCTGTCCGACGCCGACAAGACCCGGCTCGCCGACGACTATCGGCGCGACATGGATCGCCATCGCGACGAATATTGAGACGTGACGGTGCCATGACAGACTGACGCAATGGCCACCCTCGTGCTCACCGTGATCGGCGACGACCGGCCGGGCCTCGTCGATGCGCTGGCCGGGAAGATCGCGGCACACGGCGGCAACTGGGACCGCAGCAACCTCGCTCGGCTCGCCGGCAAGTTTGCCGGCATCGTGGTGGTCACGGTGCCCGACGAACACGCCGACGACCTGTCGGCGTCGCTGGACTCGCTGGTGGCTCGAGGCGTCCTCGATGTGCGGAGCACGATCGCCGACACCGCAGCCGGCGCCGCCGCCGCGCCATCGGTCGGGCTGCACCTCATCGGGCAGGATCGGCCGGGCATCGTCAAGGAGATCGCCGCGGCGCTCGCTGCCCGCGATGTCAGCATCGACGAATTGGAGACGTCGACCGGCTCGGCCCCGATGTCGGGCGAGCAGCTGTTCGAGGCCACTGCGTCGCTGCGGCTTCCCCCGACGGTGAGTACCGACGAACTCCGGACGATGCTCGAGAGCATCGCCAACGAGTTGATGGTCGATCTCGATCTCGACGTCGCCGACCATGACGGGAGGGGGTGAGCCATGACGGAATCGATCGACCAACGCCCGTTGGTCCGGTTGACACAGTTCAGCCACGGGGCGGGTTGAGGCTGCAAGCTCGCCCCCGGCGAGCTGGCGCACGTGGTGCGCCACCTCAATGCGACCCAACCTGACCAGCTGCTCGTCGGCTCCGCCAGTGGCGACGATGCGGCGATCTGGAAACTCGACGACGAGCGTGCGCTCGTGGCCACCGCCGATTTCATCACTCCAGTGGTGGACGATGCGCGCACCTGGGGTCGCGTCGCCGCCGCCAACAGCGTGTCGGACGTGTATGCAATGGGAGGCCGTCCTCTCTTCGCGCTCAACCTGGTGGGCTGGAACACGGATGCGCTCCCGACCGAACTCCTCGGCGAGGTGCTCGCCGGCGGACAGGACATCGCAGCTGAAGCAGGATTCGTCGTGGCGGGAGGGCACACCATCGATGACCCCGAACCGAAGTACGGCATGGCGGTCACCGGCGAGGTCCATCCCGATCGGATCCTCACCAACGCCGGACTGCTGCCAGGCCAGGACATCGTGCTCACCAAGCCCCTCGGCGTCGGCGTGCTCACCACCGCCATCAAGGCGGGGCGGGCGAGCGACGAGCAGTCGGACGCAGCGGTGGCGTCGATGGTGCGCCTCAACGATGTCGGCTCGCGCCTTGCCGTGGTCGCTGGCTCGACCGGGTGCACCGATGTCACCGGGTTCGGCCTCCTCGGCCACCTCGGGCGTATGGCGATCGAGTCGAGCGTGCACGTCGAGATCGAGTTCGGCTCGGTTCGATTCCTGCCTGGAGCGGTCGATCTGGCTGCCGACGGGGTGATGCCCGGAGGCAGTCGGCGCAACCTCGCCTGGGCGCTGGAGTTCGTCGACGTCGGAACGCTCGGTGAGGTCGAGCAACTGCTCCTCGCCGACGCTCAGACCTCAGGCGGTCTGGTCTTCGGAGTCGACCCCGCCAACACCGGCGCCGTGCTCGACGAGCTGACCGCCTCGGGCCACCAGGCCGCTCACATCGGCGTCACCTCGGCCGGCACCGGGCTGACACTGCGCTGACGAGCAGGTTCATCCGGGCGCTGACGCCGTGCGCGACGCCAGCTGCGACGTCGGGGTGTGTCGCGCGTCGAGAGGCGGCAGACTTCCCCCATGAGCGTCGACGACAGCCCGATGGACACCTCCGATCTCACGGCCGCCGACGTGGCGTGGGACATCGACTCGATCCTCCCCGACGGCACCACGCCATCCGAGCTGTTCGACCAGGCCGACGCGCTCGCCGACAGCCTCGCACCGCTGCGCGGACGGGTCGGGGAACTCGACGCGGGAGCACTCGCCGAGGCGATGCACACCATCGCCGAGCTGGAGGACCTCGTCTCCCGAGCCGCCTACCACGCCATGTTGGCGTTCTCGACGGCGACCGACGACCCCGGTCGAGGCGCCGCGATGGCCGCCGCCCAGGAACGCTCGACCGCAACGGCGACCAAACTGATCTTCTTCGATCTCGAATGGGCTGCTGCCGACGACGAGCATGCCGCCGAGGTGCTGGCGGACCCCCGGCTCGACTTCTGCCGCCACCACCTCGACAACCTGCGCCTGAGCCGGCCCTACCTGCTGTCCGAGGCCGAGGAGACGATCATGGCCGAGAAGAGCCAGACCGGCTCCGGCGCCTGGGTTCGCCTCTTCGACGAACTGACCTCGGCGATCACCCTCGAACTCCCCGACGACCTCGGCGGTGCGGGCGTGCCGCTGATGCAGGGGTTGTCGATGTTGCAGCACCCGGAGCGTCAGGTGCGCGAACAGGTGGCCGCTGCGGTGTCGACCGGTCTCGAGCCCGGGCTGCGGACCAGGGCCTACCTCTTCAACACACTGCTCAACGACAAGGCGATCGACGACCGACTTCGCGGTTACCCCTCCTGGATCTCGTCGCGCAACCTCTCCAACGAAGCATCCGACGAGTCGGTGCAGGCGCTCGTCGACGCCGTGGTCGACAACTACTCGATCGCCCAACGTTGGTATCGGCTCAAGGCTCAGGTGCTCGGCATCGATCGCCTTGCCGACTACGACCGGATGGCATCGGTGGCCAGCGCCGACCGGGAGATCGGCTGGGACGAAGGCACCCGGATCGTGCGCGACGCCTACGCGTCGTTCTCCCCCGAACTCGCCGAGATCGTGGGCCGCTTCATCGACGAGCGCTGGATCGATGCCCCGGTACGTCCGGGCAAACGTGGCGGCGCCTTCGCCGCTGGCGTCTCACCCAACCATCACCCCTATGTGCTGTTGAACTGGACCTCGAACACCCGCGACGTGGCCACGCTGGCGCACGAACTCGGCCACGGCGTGCACTTCTACCTCGCCCGCGAGCAGGGCATCTTCCACCAGAGCACACCGCTCACCCTCGCCGAGACCGCGTCGGTGTTCGGCGAGACGGTCACCAGCAACCGGTTGCTCTCCATGATCGACGACCCCAACGAACGGTTCGCCCTGCTGGCGTCGTCGCTCGAGGACTCGATCGCCACCGTGTTCCGTCAGATCGCCATGAACCGGTTCGAGCACGCCTGCCACACCGCTCGCCGCTCCGAGGGTGAACTCAGCGTCGAGCGCTTCGGCGACCTGTGGGCCGAGAGTCAGACGGACATGCTCGGCGATTCGGTGGAGATCACCGACGGCTACCGCAACTGGTGGAGCTACGTCCCCCACTTCATGGGCTCGCCCGGCTACGTCTATGCGTATGCCTACGGCCAGTTGCTCGCGCTGTCGGTCTACGCTCGCTACCGCGAGGATGGCGACGACTTCGTGCCTGCCTACCTCGACCTGCTCCGTGCGGGCGGCTCGGACACCCCCGAGAACCTCGCTCGGATCGTCGACTGCGACCTGGCCGACCCGAGCTTCTGGCGCAACGGGCTGCAGATCGTGGAGGGGCAACTCGATGCCGCCGAAGCGGCCGCACGCGCCGCCGGACGACTGCCGTGACCTACTGCCTCGCACTGCGCCTCGATGAAGGCGTCGTGTTCCTCTCCGACACGCGCACCAACGCCGGGGTGGACAACATCTCGACCTATCGAAAGCTGCACGTCCGCCAGCCCGACGACGACCGCCTGTTCGTCATCCAAGCTGCCGGGAATCTGGCCACCACGCAGGAGGTGCTCGATCGGATCGATCGCGACCTGGCCACCGCTCCGACCGACCGCGCCACGCTTGCGACGGTCGAGCACATGTTCGAAGCAGCGCTCTATGTCGGGCGGATCAGCCGGGAGGTGGTCGCTGAGCACCGCGAGGCACTCGGCGCGACGGGCGCCGATGGCACAGCGACGTTCATCCTCGGTGGCCAGATCGCTGGAAGTCGCCCCAACATCCATCTGGTGTATCCGGAGGGCAACTACATCCGAGCGTCGGAGACCCGACCGTTTCTGCAGATCGGTGAGACCAAGTACGGCAAGTTCTGGCTCGACTTCGCTGCGCGTGCTCGCGTCGACCTCGACGTGGCCACCAAGATCGCCCTGGGCTCGATGCTGAGCACGGCTCGGGCCAATCTGTCGGTCGGCCCCCCGTACGACCTCGGCGTGTACCGCAACGGCTCGTTCACGATCGACGAGCATCGCATCGAGGCCGATTCGGACTACCTCGATGCGCTCGGATCGACGTTCGTCGAGCATCTCCAGGGGGCGATCGACCATCTTCCACCGATCCCCTGGCAGACCACGTGAGCGCACACTTGGGGGCTGGCTGAACAGGGTCTACGGTGGGCTCGTGACCGACGAACAGCGCCCCTACGGGGCCGCCCAGGCCGACCCCGCACTCAAGCGGGTGCGTACCCGCCACTTCCAGCGGGCCAAGGAGCAGGGCATCAAGATCACCGGCCTCACCAGCTACGACTTCCTGTCGGCGGCACTCTTCGATGAGGCGGGCATCGACTTCCTGCTCGTGGGCGACTCGGCCGGCAACACGGTCTTCGGCTACGACACGACCATCCCGGTCACGGTCGACGAGCTGATCCCGCTGACCGCCGCCGTGGTTCGTGGGGCGAAGCGGGCCCTGGTGATCGCCGACATGCCGTTCGGGTCGTACGAGAACGGTCCCGACGAAGCGCTCAACACCGCGATTCGGTTCATGAAGGAGACGGGCGCCCACGCGGTGAAGCTCGAAGGCGGTGTGCGCAGCGCCAAGCAGATCAAACGGATCGTGCGCGCCGGCATCCCCGTGATGGCGCACATCGGATTCACCCCCCAGAGCGAACACGGCCTCGGCGGACACATCATCCAGGGTCGGGGCGACGGCGCCGAGCAACTGCTGGCCGATGCACACGCAGTCGAGGAGGCAGGGGCGTTCGCCGTGGTGCTCGAGATGGTGCCATCTGCGGTCGCCGCCCAGGTCACGGCCGAACTGTCGATTCCGACGATCTCGGTCGGCGCCGGGCCAGGATGCGACGGCCAACTGCTGGTGTGGAGCGACTGGGCCGGTTTCACCCAGGGACGTATCCCCAAGTTCGTCAAACAGTACGCATCGATCGGTCAGACGCTGCTCGATGCTGCCCGCGAGTTCCGTGAGGACGTGGAGTCGGGCGTCTACCCCGCAGCAGAACACGAGTACGGCGAATGAGCGCGCCGACGAGACTGCACACCGTGCGTCGCGGCGACGGACCGCCGATCGTGTTCGTGCACGGACTGGGGACGTCGGCGGCCACGTGGGATCGCTGCATGGACCTGCTCGCCGACCGGTTCACCGTGGTCGCGGTCGATCTGCTCGGCCACGGAGACTCGCCCGTGCCGGACGACCCGGAGGAGTACACGCGCGACCGCGCCCTCGCCGATCTCGACGATGTGCTCGCCGAACTGACGACGCCCGAAGGGCCAGCGCCCGTGCTGGTCGGCCACTCGCTCGGCGGGTACCTCGCACTCGCACACGTGGCGACCCGTCCGGGCGCTGTCCGCGGCATCGTGGTGCTCAACACCGGCCCCGGCTTCCGTGATCCCGAGAAGCGTGAGGGCTGGAACGAGCGTTCACGCCGCAACGCTCACCGCTTCGGTGTGCCCGAGCAGGTGACCACGATGAACCTCCAGGAGGACTCGGTGGTGATGGACCGGCTCGCCGACATCGAAACGCCGACGCTGGTGCTCGCCGGGGGCGATGATCGTCCGGAGTACACCGGCTCCGGCCAGTACCTCGAGCGCAAGATGCCCGACGCTCGACTGGCGGTCGTCGACGGCGGCGGCCACTCGATGCACGAAGCCAGCCACGCCGCCGATGTTGCTGATCTGATCGCCGACTTCGTCGCCCGCCTCGACGCCCGCTGACCCGCAGGTCGGTTCCCCGAGCCCGGGTCTCCGGGGGCGTTGGAGGTTCCCCGAGCCCGGGTCTCCGGGGGCGTTGACGTCCGATGCTTGAAGCTCTACCTACTGGTCGGTAGGCTACGGACGACGTCAGTGAGGTGACCCATGAGTACCGCGACCCAAGCGAGCAGAACCCGCAGCCCCGGGGCGACGATGGAAACCCCGACCGGCCTGAAACCGGTCCTCGACGTGATCCCTGCGCACTGCTACCAGCGCTCCACCATGCGGGGCCTCCTGCTGTTCGCGCGCGACGTCGTCATTCTGGGCCTCGCCGTGTGGGGGCTGCTCTCGACCAACAATCCGCTGCTGCTCGTGCCGCTCTGGCTCCTCGCCGGCATCTCGGTGGCGGGACTGTTCGTGATCGGCCACGACGCCGCCCACGACGCACTGTTCGACTCGAAACGGCTCAACGGTGTCATCGCCCGGCTGTCGATGCTGCCGTCACTGCACGCCGTTGAGGTCTGGGTGTTCGGCCACAACCGCGTCCACCACGGCCACACCCTCAAGCAAGGCCTCGACTTCGTGTGGCATCCCCTCACCGTCGAGCAGTACGAGCAACTCGGCCGGCTCGCGAAGTTGCGCCACAAGCTCGAATGGGGCCCCTTCGGTGCAGGGGCGTACTACCTGCGCGAAGTGTGGTGGAACAAGATGGTGCGCTTCACGCCACCCGCTCGTTGGGCCCGCCAGATGCGGCGCGACCAGGCGCTCGTGGCGGCCTACGCCGCGACGACCCTTGGTGTCCTCGTCGCGCTCGACGGTGCCGGCGGGATCTGGCAGTGGGTGAAGATCGTGGTGGTGCCATTTCTGCTGTTCTGCCAGACGATCGGCTGGGTGGTGCACGTGCATCACATCGCTCCCGAGATCCGTTGGTGGCCGCGCCGCGAGTGGAACCGCTTCCGAGGACAGGTCGAAGGCACCACGATCCTGTGGGGTCCGCCCGGCTGGGACCTCTTCTTCCACTGGATCATGGTCCACCTCCCCCACCACGTCGACATGCGGGTGCCGTGCTACCGCCTCCCCGAAGCGGCGCGTGCCATCGCCGAGGCGTTTCCCGATCAAGTCGACGAACGCCCCATCAGGCTTCGCGACTACCTCGCGTCGACCAAGGCGTGCAAGCTCCACGACTTCGAGACCGGCACCTGGCACACCTACCCCGCCTGATCACGCCAAGGGTCGGACCGCAGGCGTCATGCGATCACCCGTGGGGTCAGACCCCAGGCGTGATTCCGGCACTGCGGTCGGCGGCGAGGTCGATGCCACCGAGCACCGTGCCGAGGAATCGCTCGTCGCTCCACATCGATGCGGCGTGGCCCATCGAGTTGTACACGCTTCGACCTCCACCGAATTCGTGCCACCACACGATCGGGTGATCGGCGCCCATCTCACCGAGATGCGGCTCGTAGGTCGACTCGTCGACCGTTGCCACCACGTTGACCCGGCCGCGCGGGTTGTCGTGGAAGCCGTACCACTCGTCGACGATGACGTCGCCGCTCTCGATCGATCCGATCGCCGGGCACGAGGCATCCTCGACATCCACCGTCGCCGCCTCGCAACTCATCACGGCCAGCGCTGCGCCCCAGCGATCTGCGTCGGGCGGAGCCTGCGCAAGCGGCCCCCCGTACACCACACCCGACCGCTCCGCCACCGGGTCATCGCTGAACACCTGCGCCACGGTGTGCCCCTTGAACGACGCGCCGACCAGGTCGCGGAACCACGGCCAGTCGGCGTCGACGTCCGGCCACATCGACGAGGCCGCATGCACGCCGAAGAACCCACCACCGCCAGCCATGTACTGCTCCAACCCGGTTCGATGCGAGCGCTCGGGGAGCACGTTGCCGCTGGTGTGCACGAACGCAAGCGCGTCGTACCCGGCGAGACGCCCGACGTCGGTGAAATGGTCCGGGTCGTCGGTCGTGTCGACTCCGAACCCGTACACGTCGCCCAATCGCTCGATCGCCGCCACCGCATCGGGAATCGACAGGTGCACGAAACCGGCAGCACGATGAAACACCAGGATCCGTCGCGCCGAGCGGTCGACGCTCATCGCAGTCTCGCCGCTGCCTCGCGCTTGGCCCGGGTGAGCTCCACCCGCTGCGGGTGCTCCTTGTAGAACGGGTCGAGCGGATAGCACCCCGACACGAGCCCGTTGCGCGGTGCAGTCGTGCAGTCGCTGAAGGTCCGGCAGATCAAGCCACGCTCGAGCGTTCGACCGGCGAGCACGTCGGCGGCCAACTCCGGGTACGACAGGATCATCCGACCGAGACCGATCATCGAGGCGCCCCCACCGTCCACCACGGCCTGGCCGACGTGCGACAACCAGTCCTGCACGTAGGAGTAGCCCGAGCCGATGATCGTGAGATCCGGATGCGCGATGGTGAGTTCCCGGGTGGCAGCGAGTTGGCGCGCCACGCCGACGAGCGGATCCTCGGGCGGCCGATACCCATCTGACGGCGGAAAGAACGCCGGACGCTGAATGTGCGGGTTGTAGTACGGACTGCCAGCGGTGACGCTGACCAGCCCGATGCCCAACTCGGTGAAGATGTCGAGCAGGGCGTGCGATTCGGTGAGGTCGATGCCCAGTCCGGTGCCGTCGCCACCGAACGCGAACCGGTACGCCCCTGACGACTCGGGGCCGCCCACTCCCCCGTCGAGCGGCACGAACGGCACCATGTCGAACGCGGACAATCGAACGGCGACGGCCAGCCCGGGTGCACGTTCACGGATGCCTGCGACGACGATTCGGAGGAACTCGGTACGACCCCCGAGGTCGCCGCCGAACCGGCCCGGGCGGTCGTAGCCCGTGAGCAGTTCGTGGAGCAGGTAGCCGTGGCAGTGCTTCACATCGACGAACTCGAACCCTGCCTGTTGGGCGAGCACCGCGGCGACGATGTAGTCCTCGGCGAGCTCGTCGAGTTCGTCGTCGGTGAAGACCGCACCGCCGTCGGTGCCGACACGGCGATCGAGCAGCGGGTGCACGTATGCGGTCCGCGGCGCGGCCGCACCCTCAGGACGCGACCACCGCCCGGAGTGCGTGAGTTGCAGCCCCGTCACCTGTGATGAATCGAGCCGCCGACGGAGTTCGGCGATCTCGTCGACGGTGGCGTCGTCGATCACCAGTTGGTTGGGGTTGGCCCGACCGTCGGCTCGGACCGCAGTGGCCTCGCCCCACACCAGCCCACATCCACTGGCGCCGAACCGTCCCCAACGTCGCCGGACGAGGTCGGTCGGGCGACCGTCCGTCGTGGCGTCCCAACCCTCCATCGGCAACACGGCGAATCGATTGGGCGCGGTGAGCACGCCCGCTGATGCGTCGCGGAGCTCCACCGAATCTGCGAGCACGCCATCGGATCGAACGACATCGTCGATCGGGATCTCGACGCCGAGATCGGCACAGTGCTGCCGAAAGGCCTCGACCGTGCCCAGCTTCTTCACCTGCGTGAATCGAACGCTCATGTCCACTCCTGCGTCATGTCCAGCGATCCAGCCGCTCGAGGATGTCGGCGAGCACCGCTCGGTCGGAGTCCGGACGCTGCGGCACCGCGGTCGGCGTGCTGCTCGACGAAGCCCAGCCGCGCAGCTCGAACCACATCGCGGCGTCGTGGCGGTAGCCGGGCACCGGCGCCCGGAACGTGAAGTTGCCCAGGTACTGCAGCAGGTCGTTGAGTTCGTGAAAACCCGGCTCGCCGGCAGCCCACATGCGGTCGCGGGCCACGAACGCCTCGGGTGCGAACGTCGAGAGCCCGAGCAGATAGTCGGAGCCGTACATCACCATGTCGATCGCCAGGTCGTTGCCGGTGAACACCTGGAAGTCGGGACGCACCCGATCGCGCACCGACAATCGATCCCACTCCGACTGCCGACTGAGCGACGAATGCTTGGCACCGATGCACGACTGGATGCCGACCATCGCCTCGTACGCGGCCAGCGACGGGATCCGACCGTACGGCACGAACATCGGGCCGAGTTCGAAGCCGATGAACCGTTCGACACGATCTCCAATTGCTTCCAGCGCCGCCACCCACCCCGCGTCGTCCAGCGAGTTGAGCCCGTGCGACGGGAAGATCACCGGGGTGCCACCGCGAGCTTCGATCGCAGCGCATGCGTCGACGTAGGCGCCGAGGTCGAATCCGGCGCCTGCCTGGTCGGGCACGAACGCGCCGGCGACGAACGACGTTCCAGCGATCGATGCGGCGATGTCGAGCACCCTGGTCGTCTGCGCGGCGCCGAGCAGTTGAACGTATCCGGTGTCCATGTTGACCGCAGGCGTGAGGCCGGCAGCCAGCGTGCGAGCGATGTGCGCCTCGGTGGCGCTCCAGTCGACCTCTCCATCGGTGGTGAAGGGCAGCAGCACCGCCGACATCCCCGAGATCGTTCGTCGCGGCCGAATCAGTGCCAACACGTCGGCTTCGCGTGTCTCGATGTCGGCGTGTTGCGTCATGGCATCTCCCGTCGGGCGCTGCGCTCCAGCAACTCGACCACCGAGTCGGGCACCTCCCACTCCGAATCTTGGCCTCCCGGCCCGACGTGTGCGCGGATCTGCGCGCTCAGCGGGCGATCGGGCGCATGTTCCGGGTGGTCGGGTGGCCAGTGGCTCTGGAGCGGGGACGCGATGACCAGGCAACCAACGGTGTGCTCGCCCGACGCCAGCGGGCCCGTCAACGCAGCGACTGCGGTGCGAGGGTGCACGAGGCTGGCGTTCACCGCGAGGTTCCGGGTGATCGGCCGGCGGGGCGCACCGGACCCGGTGGGCAGTTCGACGATCGCCGTCCAACCGTGGCTGGTCGAGATCGAGGCCGCGCCGTGGTCGCTGGTGGTGCCGTCGCCGCGCAGATCGCTCGGCCGATCGAGCCCGATGGCGAAACCCGACTCGACACCCACCAGGTCACGGGCGGTGCGGATGCGATGCACGCGGCCGTGACGAGACGCGTCGATCGCCCAGCACACCGAGTCGATGCGAACATCGGGCCACGGATGCCACGTGCTCCACGTCATCGAGCCGTCGACGCCCGCCGCTTCCACGCCGAGTCGCACTCGACGGTTGCCGTCGGCGTCGGTCAGCGCCAGCATGGAATCGGTGTGCGTCACCCCGAACATGTCGGCGACATCACCGCTGAAACCGAATACCGATGAGTAGGCGAACTTGCGGTACTTGGCCGCCGCCTGCTCCGGAAAGTCGAATGCGGCTGCCGGACGTGCGCTCAGGATCACGGCATGGTGTTCGTCGCGCGTGATCACCTGGCCGGCGTCCGCGATCGTCACCGGGGCGGGCAACGGATCGAGTGGTTGCTCATCGCTCGACCAGAACGGGTGCTCGGCCGGTGCCGCGAGCGCACCGAAGGCCTTCATGCACCAGTACGGCGATCCGGCGGAGCTGTAGGTCTCGGACAACCGGCGGGAGTCGAACGTGTACCCGATCGACAGCACGCCGTCACGATCGCTGATCGGGTGGTCGGCCCACCACCGCAGGTTGCGCATCGCCAGGCCTCGGACGGCACCCCACGACAGCTCGCTCTCGACGTCGGCCCAGGCGAGCGCGCCCCAGAACGACGACATCGCGAACCGATAGGTGAGACTGCGCCCGAACGGCACGGCGGCGCCGTCGGGAGCGAACCAGTGCTGCACGTCGGCCGAGAAGCCTGCCGCACGGTCACGGTACGCCGCCGCGCGTGCGTCGTCACCGAGGCCGAGGTCGTTGGCCGCTGCGTACATCAGCCCGTAGGTGTGAAATGCGAACGGCACGTAGTAGTCGATGTTCTCGAGTGCGCCGTCGGCGTACCAGTGCCGACCCACCCGGTAGTCGTCGAGGAGATCGAGCGACGCGGTGACGAGCGATCGGTCGAACGGTGCCCCCACCCGCTCGAGCCCGAGCGCCACCAGCACTCGGAAGAACTGCCAATTGTTGGGATTCGGATCGTGCTCGAAGATCCCGTGCAGCCAGGCGACCAGCCGACCTCGAGCGACAGCCGACAACGGTTCCCACGCCTGTTCGGGGCAGAACGCCAGGGCGAGCCCGATCGCTGCCTGCTCGACCATGCGCTGGTCGTTGTCCCCCGGCACCGGCCCCCAGTACTCGTCCGAGCCGGGGTCGGTGCCCGCATCGAGCCCCGACAGGACGCGATCCCAGTGAGCGAACTCGTACCCACCCACCGTCAAGGGCACGATGCCGTAGAGCGGCCGTGCGAAGCCTTCGAGCTCGGCCGTCGACTGCTCGAACACCGACGCGAAGCTCCCGAGCCGCACCCGGGCCCCGCCGGGGCTCATGTGGGCCACCAACGGGTCGTAGAGATCGGTCACCGCTCGAGCGACGTCGTCGCGCGAACGAAGCGGACCCCTCGCCAACGGATTTGCTCGGGGGTCCGAGACGGCGCTCACCTTCATTCGCTCCTCACTCTGGGTTCACTCGTCTCGTCACCGCCAGCGGATGCGGTGCACACTTCCTGCGTATGCAACGCCGATCCCCAACCTTGGCAGACGCGGCGCCGTGATCGAGCGCCGACCCACGTTGATCATTGCGCACGATCCGGCGTTCGACCTCCTCGACGCCGACGCGCTCGCCCGCATTTCCGAGGTCGCCGAGATCCTCGACCCGACGCCGCTCGGCGACTGGTCCGATCCGCGAGCGGTCGAGCTCCTCGGCGCGGCCGAGGTGATCTTCGGGCACTGGGGGTGCGCCCGGATCGACAACGGCGTCGTCGATCGTGCGCCTCGACTGGGGCTGATCGCGTACGCAGCCGGAACGGTCAAGCAGACCGTCGACCCCGACGTGTTCGACCGCAACATCCGGGTGACGTCCGGCGCCGCGGCCAACGCCGAACCGGTCGCCGAGTTCACACTTGCGGCCATCTTGTTCACCAACAAGGACGTGTTCTGGCAACGCGACCGACGCCGTAGCCCTCGCGATTCTCGGTTGCCCGGTCACCGGCAGCGCTCCGGCGTTGCGGTCGGCAACTACGACAAGACGATCGGCATCATCGGAGCGTCGTTGATCGGACGCCGGGTGATCGAACTCCTGGCGCAGTTCCCCCACCTGCGGGTTGCGCTCTACGATCCGTTCGTCACCGACGCAGGCGCCGCCGAACTCGGCGCGACGAAGATGGAACTCGACGAACTCTGCGGATCCGCCGACATCGTGTCGATCCACGCTCCCGACCTTCCGAGTACCCACCACATGATCGCGGCACCGCAGCTGGCGATGATGCGCACCGGTGCAACGGTGATCAACACCGCACGAGGCGCACTGCTCGATCACCAAGCACTGCTCGCCGAGACGGCCAGCGGACGCTTGTCCGCCGTGCTCGACGTGACCGACCCCGAGCCGCTGCCCGACGACCATCCGCTGTGGTCGCTGCCGAACGTCGTCATCACGCCACACCTCGCCGGATCGCTGGGAACCGAGCTGCGACGCATGATCGACCACGCAGTCGACGAGGTCGATCGCTGGCGCACGGGGCGTCCCGCCCACAATCCGGTCACGAAGGACCTGCTCGCCCGTCTGGCGTGACCGTCCCGAGGCACTGTCCGCCAGCCGAACTCGATGAGACGGTGGCGGCTCGCAGCGCTCAGGCGTAGCGGCGCAGGATCCGGCGTCCGAGCGAGGTCTTGTGGACCTCGTCGGCTCCGTCGTAGATCCGCGCAGCACGTTCGTGGCGATACCAGTAGGCGAGCACCGTGTCGTCGGTGACCCCGAGGGCACCGTGCACCTGGATCGCGGTGTCGACCGCCTTCAGCATCGTGTTGGCGACCGAGAACTTGATCGCCGCGATCTCGTCTCGTGCGGCCTTCGCGCCGTGCTGGTCGATCATCCACGCCGCGTGGAGCGTCTGCAGTCGAGCGCCCCGGATCTCGGCATCGAGTTCGGCGGCCCAGTGCTGGATCACCTGGCGATCGGCAAGGGTCTCGCCGTTCGGGTCGATCACCCGCTCGTTCGCACGGGCACACATCAGGTCGAAGGCTCGGCTGGCGATACCCAGCCACCGCATGCAGTGATGGATCCGACCCGGCCCGAGACGCTCCTGGGCGATCGCGAACCCGCCACCGCGCGGTCCGAGCAGGTTGCTCATCGGCACTCGACACCCCTGATAGATGACTTCACCGTGGCTTGCGTGGCCGCCTCCGGAATGCCCCATCACGCTGACGTTGCGCACCAGGTTGAACCCTGGGGTCTCGGTCGGCACGATGATCATGCTGGTGCGCGAATACGGCGGCGCCTCCGGATCGGTCACCGCCATCACGATGGCAAAGGCGGCACCATCGGCGGAACTGGTGAACCACTTCTGGCCGTTGATCACGAAGTCGTCGCCGTCCTCGACGGCCGTGGTCTCGAGCAGCAGCGGGTTCGATCCGGCCGTCTCCGGCTCGGTCATCGAGAAGCAACTGCGGATCTCGCCGCCCACCAGCGGACGCAGGTAGCGCTCTCGCTGCTCGGCGGTGGCGTGCATGTGGAGGATCTCGACGTTGCCGGCATCGGGCGCTTGCGTCCCGAACACGACATGCCCAAGCGGGCTGCGGCCGAGCGCTTCGCTGAGCAGACCGTGGTCGACCATGCTCAGGCCGAGCCCCCCGAACTCGACGGGATGGTTGGGTGCCCACACCCCCATCTCCCGAACCTTCCGCTGAGCGACTGCAACGCGTTCGTCGAGCACAGCGCCGTCGCCGTGCAGCATCTCACCCTCGAGTGGGATCACCTCGCGATCGATGAAGTCGCGAACCATCGCAAGGATGGTGGACATCTGTTCGGAGATCTCGAAGTCCATGGCGTTCCTCCTTGGCCCAGGCTGCCACCTTCGATCACCGCCATACGAACCCCGCAGCGCCAGATCGTCGCGCAGTAGCATGGCTCGTTGCCATGGCTCCGACATCGAACGCCACCGCCCCGGTGTTGATCACCTATGCCGATCGCCTCGCCGGAGACATCGACGGTGTCGGCGCACTCCTCGACGGGCCGCTGGCCGGCGCGTTCGCCGGGGTGCATCTGCTGCCGTTCTTCGTCCCGATCGACGGCGCCGACGCCGGCTTCGACCCGATCGACCACGGCGCTGTGGACCCACGCGTCGGGTCATGGGACAGCATCGCTGACCTCGCTTCGCACGCAAACGTCATGGCCGACCTGATCGTCAACCATGTGGCCGCCGACTCCGCAGCGTTCCGCGACGTGGTCGCCCACGGCGACGACTCGCCGCACGTCGCCATGTTCCTCACCCCGGAGCAGGTCTTCGGCGGCCCGCCATCGCCCGGCGATGTCGCCAGGATCTACCGGCCCCGACCGACGTCTCCGTTCACCGAGGTCGAGTTGGCGGACGGCACCCTCCGGACGGTCTGGACGACGTTCACCGATCAGCAGATCGACATCGACGTCGAACACCCGCTCGGTTGGAGCTACCTCGTGGCGATCCTCGACCGATTCGCCTCGGCGGGCATTTCGAGTGTTCGCCTCGACGCGGTCGGCTACGCGATCAAGCGCGCCGGCACCTCGTGTTTCATGCTGCCCGAGACGATGGAGTTCATCCGTCGCCTGACCGCTGCGTGTCGAGATCGATCGATGGAGGTCCTGGTCGAGATACACGGCCATCATCTCGATCAACTCGCGATCGCCCAGCATGTCGATCTCGTCTACGACTTCGCACTGCCACCCCTGACGATCGACGCGCTGACCACCGGCGACGGTGGCCCACTACGTCGGTGGATCGGCATGCGAGCGACGAACGCAATCAACGTGCTCGACACCCACGACGGCATCGGGGTGATCGATGTGGGCGTCGATCCCCGAGATCCAGGTCGGGTCGGCCTGCTCTCACCTGAGCGCATCGACGCGCTGGTCGAAGGGATCCACGAACGCTCGGGCGGGGCCAGCCGGCTCGCCACCGGGTCGACCGCGTCGAACCTCGACCTGTACCAGGTCAACTGCACCTTCTACGACACGCTCGGCCGCGACGACGATCGGTATCTCGCCGCCCGCACGATCCAGTGCATGCTCCCCGGGACGCCGCAGATCTACTACGTCGGGCTGTTCGCCGGGGAGAACGACCTCGAGCTGCTGGAACGCACCGGCGTCGGGCGCGACATCAACCGGCACCGCTACACCACCGCCGAGATCGCCTCGGCGCTCGACCGTCCGGTCGTCCAGCGTCTCCTGCGTCTGCTCCGGTGGCGTGCCAGCGAGCCTGCGTTCGACGGGGCATTCGAGTTGCTCGACTCGGCCCCGCACACCATCGCCGTTCGGTGGTCGAGCCCGACCTCGACCGTGACCGTCGCCGTCGATCTGACGACGTCGGCGGTCACGATCGAGCCACCCATCGGCTGAGCCTCCCCGCTCAGGTCGGGTCGTGGACCATCTCCCAGTGCTCCGGTGAACGCCACAGTGCCGAGAGGGTGAGATCGCGGACGGCGAGCAACTCCTTCGGGATGCGGTCGTTGAGCTTGATGAAGAGCTCGTCGTGCGACAGGATCTCGCGATCCCAGTCGTCCCGGTCGATCGACATCGCCTGCAGGAAGTCGTCCTCGTCGAAGTCGTCCAGACCGGCGAGGTCGAGGTCACCGAACCTCGGCATCCAGCCGATCGGGCTCTCCAACGCGTAGGCACGTCCTCGCGAACGCTCCACGATCCACTCGAGCACCCGCATGTTCTCGCCGAAGCCGGGCCACACGAAGCGACCCTCGTCGTCGGTGCGGAACCAGTTGACGCCGAAGATGCGAGGCGGATTGGCGATCGTGCGGCCGAACGACAGCCAGTGGTTGAAGTAGTCGGCCATGTGGTAGCCGGCGAACGGCAGCATCGCGAACGGATCCCGTCGCACCACCCCCTGCTCGCCGAATGCGGCAGCGGTGGTCTCGGATCCCATCGTTGCGGCCAGGTAGACGCCGTGCGCCCAGTTGAACGACTGGTACACCAGTGGCATCGTGCCCGAACGTCGCCCCCCGAACACGAATGCGCTGATCGGCACCCCAGCGGGGTCGTCCCAGTTCGGATCGATCACCGGGTTCTGCTCCGCCGGGGCCGTGAACCTGGAGTTCGGGTGCGCTGCCTTGCGACCGCTGTCGGGCGTCCAGTCCTGCCCGGTCCAGTCGACGAGATGGTCCGGCGCCGGGGTGCCGATGCCCTCCCACCAGACATCGCCGTCGTCGGTGAGCGCCACGTTGGTGAAGATCGTGTTGGCGCGGATCGACGCCATCGCGCTCGGGTTGGTCGCCGGCGACGTCCCCGGAGCGACGCCGAAGTAGCCGGCCTCCGGGTTGATCGCATACACCTTGCCGTCCTCGGCGGGCTTGATCCAGGCGATGTCGTCGCCAACCGTCGTGACCTTCCAACCCCGCTCGGCGAATGCCGGTGGCGGCTCGATCATGGCGAAATTGGTCTTGCCACACGCGCTGGGGAACGCGGCGGCCACGTAGGTCACCTCACCATCGGGGTCGGTGACGCCCATGATCAGCATGTGTTCGGCGAGCCACCCCTCGTCGCGTCCCATCGTGGACGCAATCCGCAGGGCCAGGCACTTCTTGCCCAGGAGGGCGTTGCCGCCGTAGCCGCTGCCGTATGACCAGATCGAGCGCTCCTCGGGGAAGTGCACGATGTACTTCACGTCGGGATTGCACGGCCAGGCGACGTCGACGTCGCCCTCGGCGAGGGGCGCACCCACGGTGTGCATGCACGGGATGAACGTGCCGTCGCTGCCGAGCGCATCGAGCACTGCCGTTCCCATCCGGGTCATGATCTTCATGTTGACCGCGACGTAGGCGGAATCGCTGATCTCCACACCGATCTGCGCGATCGGCGAGCCGATCGGCCCCATGCTGAACGGGATGACGTACATGGTGCGCCCGGCCATGCAACCGGCGAACAGGCCGTTGAGCGTCTCCTTCATCTCGGCGGGCTCGGTCCAGTTGTTCGTGGGCCCGGCGTCGCCGCGGGTGCGACTGCAGATGTAGGTGCGGTCCTCCACTCGCGCGACATCGCTCGGGTCCGACCGCGCCAGGAAGCTGTTCGGGCGGTACTCGTCGTTCAACCGTGTGAACGTGCCCGCCTCGACCAATTCGGCGGTCAAGCGGTCGTATTCGGCCTCGGAGCCGTCGCACCAGTGCACGCGGTCCGGCGTACAGAGTTCGACCATTTCGGCAACCCAGGTTCGAAGCGCGTCATGGCGCAGTGCAGTTGGTGTCTCCATGTTGACCATGCTCCTCCTCCCCGAGCTTGTGAAACAGTGCACAAAGTCCCGTCCGCGGCCAGCAGGCGTGCCGCCACGCTTGACAAGCGCGTCGGTCCCCGCCGGTTCAATCGAGCCCCGCTTCCGGGAACGCGGATGTCCATTCGTCGACCGATACTGGCTCCAGACGTCGGGCAGCGTCGAGGATGTCGTCTCGGGGGACGCTGCTGCGAACGCTGATCGTGCGACCCGATCCCGGCGACCAGGTGACGATCGTTTCGGTGACCTCGTCGCCTTCATCGGTGACGGCCCATCCCGCAGTGCCATTGACGTCGACCGACTCGACGCGCTCGGCAAACGTGGCGACATCGAACAGGGGCGACCCCGCCGCCGTCTCGACGGTGAACATCGAACCGTCCGGTGACGTCATCCGGTACGAGGTCATCGGGACCAGGGGGGTCTCGAGCGGGGCGAAGTACGCGACCCGCACCAGGTCGAAGGTGTCACCTCCCAACACGTCGTAGGCGTGCACGAGGTCAGAGGGCGAACTGGCAACGGTCCATCCGCCACCGACTCCTTCCGACTCCCCCTCGTAGCTGTAGTCCTCGAGGGCGAATGTCATCGAGTCGTCGACACGCCGGTAGGCGTCACCCCATGGCGTGTCCGCCGGCTCCCAGTCCGCTCCTGGCAGCGGTGACTCGCGGTAGCGAGCGATCGAGCGAAGACCATCGAAACCGTTGCGGTCGGGGACCCCGTAGAGCGTGCCTCCGGCGATGAAGCGTTCGTCGGTCGCCGCCACGTCGGAGTCAGGGACCGGTTCGATGACGGCACCGTTGCTCACCTTCCAGTCGCCGACTGAGACCGGCAAGACGAACAGCGCGTCGTCGGTGCCGGATTCGTCTCGGGTGACCCACGCAACGACTGCCACCACCGCAAGGACCACGACGGCCACCCCGCCCGCCACGAGAGCGGCGCGCCCGACTGGCCTCGGACCTCGATGTCCCTCGGGCATCACCTGGGCCGTCGACGGGACCAACTCGTACGTCACTGGATCAGCCTCGGTGCTGGCCTTCGGGTTGTCAATCAGCCGTCGAGTTGCGGCCGGTACGTCTCGGCGAAGTCTGCTCCGACCGAGCGCTGTCCAGCTGAGGAAGGTTCAGCGGACGTTTCGATGACGATTGGCCGGCAACTCGTCCGAGATCACCAGCGATACGGTCGACGAATGGACGACATCGGTCGTGCTCGAACGCCGGCGACGACCTGGTACACCGGCTCGTCGGCATGGAAGACCCGACGCCTCCGCAACGACCCACGCGGCGGGGCCGCAGCGCGCGCCATTGCGAACAAGTATGGCTGGCAGCGAGCGTTGGCGCGAGGCGCCGATGCGCCCCGCGAGCGGTTCGGTCGCGGCGACGCACCGGTGGCGATTCGCGTGCGACTCGACACCGACTCCTGAACCGCTGCCATCGGCGAGCAGGTGCGGCCAATGCACCTTGCGTCGTGGAATACTTCGCCGATGACACACGACCTTCGCGCTGATCGCTACCGCAGCGCCGCACGCATCCTGCACGACGTCGCCAAGCCGATCCGCGTGCTCTCGGCGCTGGCCTGGCCGAGCGAACTCCGCGACGAGTTCCTCGCGTCCGGCGCCCAGCGACTCCCCCAGCCCACCTACCGGCCCGTCGACCCGGCTCCAGCACTCGACGGCGTCGCGGCGGCCCGTGCGCTGCTCCAGCCGGGTGACGTGGTCGACGACTGGCTCGGACGCGAAGCGGACGCAATCGAGTCGACCGTGCGCATGTTGGCCGCTCGCAACACACCGGAGTTCTTCGAACACAGCCGCGCGCTCTACGGCGTCCCCGACCAGCCGCTGCGTTTCGACCCGGCCACGCCCTTGGAGCTCGCGCAGCGGGTGCATGCGGCATTGGAGGAACTCCACGACGTCGATCTGGTCCCACCGGTGTTGCGGATCCGTACCGGGGAGCAGGTTGCCGACTACATCCGCGCCGAGGTCGACGAACACTTCGGCGACGCGGCACCAGCGGTGCTCCTCGTCGACGAACTGTCGGCGAACGCGACTGCCACCACGAGCCGAATCAAGATCCGCCGCGCCGCCAAGTTCACCACCAAGGACGCCGCACAACTGCTCAACCACGAGGCCTTCATCCACGTCGGTACCGGACTCAACGGCCGCTCCCAGGTCGACATCCCGATTCTCGCGATCGGGCATCCGGGCACCACGCGCACCCAGGAGGGACTCGCGGTCTACTCCGAATACGTCTCGGGCACGCTCGGCCTCGACCGGCTGCGTCGACTCGCAGATCGTATCCTCGCCGTCCAGCACGTCGTCGACGGCGCCGACTTCATCGAGTTGTACCGGTGGTTCCTCGACCGGACACCGAACCCCGAGCAAGCATTCGAGTCGACCCGCCGGATCTTCCGGGGCAGCCCGATGACCGGTGGCGCACCCTTCACCAAGGACTGCACCTACCTGTCCGGGTATCTCTCGGTGGCCACCTTCATTCGGGCGGCGTTCGTCGCCGGGCGAGCCGACACGCTCGCCCTGCTGTTCTCCGGCAAGCTCGATCTCTTCTCGATCCCGGCACTGGCCGAGCTCCGCAGTCTCGGCCTGGTGAAGCCGGCCCGCCACCTCCCCCCGTGGGCCTCGGACCCGGGGTGGGTGCTGGCGCATCTCACGCTGAGCACGTTCATGACGGGGATCGACCTCGAGACGGTCAGCGCCGAGATGGCCGACGTCCTCGAGCACTGTCCCCAGGTCGACATCCGATACGCCGACGCACCGGTGTGATCGATCGGGGCGCCTCCGTCAGTGGTGGCTGTCGCGAGGGTGCTTGGTGTTCCGGCGGGGTTCGTTCTTCGACTTCAGATCGGTGATCTGGCGGATCATCTCGTCACGGACCTCGTTCAGTGCCTGCTCGAAGTCGGCGTTCGATGACGTGGCCACGAGCGGCTTCTCACCATCGATCTTCACATCGAGGGTGAGGTGCTGGCTCTTGGTGTGGCGCTCCTTCACGAACAATTCGATCGACACGGTGCCGGCATCGAACGACCGCAGCCGGGAATCGAGCTTGGACCAGTGATCGACGATCATGTCGAACTCACCGTCGTGGATGTCTCCATGCAAGCTGAGGCTGTCGGCAACTGTTGCCGGATGTTGATTCGTCATCACGACTCCCTCTCGTTGGATCGGGGTGGAACCCCCGTTCCCTGGTTCCATTGTTCCGCACCGCGACTCGGTTCGCCCAAACGGATGCCGACCCGATCGTCGACACCGCTCAACCGAGGTCGTGCGGCCCCGCACCCAGGTAGCCCTTGCCCGAGCGGACCTGCTGTCCCCACGGGGCCAGGATGTCGAACAGCTCCTCGGCGTGGTTCCCGAGCGCGTCGAGCGCCGGGCGCATCTGATCGTCGGTGACCGTTTCGATCTGCTCCCGAGCATGTCGACCCTGCTGGGACAAGTGCGTGTCCGAGCCCGATCCATCGAGGTAGCCGAAATCGCGAAGACGGTGCTCGGCCACGTCGAACTCGTCGCTGGTCCAGCCGCGCGTGCGGCTGTAGCTGCGAGCGGGGAGGCCCCACATCAGTTCGCTGAGGATGCCGATCTCGGTGGCGGTGAGTCCAGCGGCCACCCATGCAGCGTTGTGGCAATCCCCGCGGTATTCACGGAGGAAGTCGCCGACGTGCCACACCGCCGCAAGCGGATCATCGGGGACATCGAGTGATCGGATGCCTGCCGCGAGGGGCCGACCAGTGATCGGCAGCACGCGCGCGGCGCGTTCCATCAGCTCGAGCGCACGCTCGACGCCGACGGGTCGGTCACCGATCAACCGTCGGAGCTGCGCGACTGCGCCGTCCGCTCGTGCCACTCGGATCGTCGCCGCATCGGTTCGCTGCCAGGCGAGCTCCACCGAGGGCACGACGATGGCGGCGCTGAACACCCCGAATGCAGCGGCGACGACTTCGCCTGGCACCTGACCGAGCACACTCCCCCGGCTGGCGAAGTACGCCGGACCGTCGGGCAGCGCCACGCCGTTGGCATCGCCCGGGCTCGGATCGAAGCCCAACGACACGTAGTTCTGGTGGCACTCGGGCGAGAAGTACACCTGCCCGATCACCGGTTCGAGGACCGAGCCGAGGCGACGGGCGAGCCGGGACGTCGTCGAGATCTCCATGCGTCGTCACCGTACGCGTTCGGCTTCCGGGACTCCGCAGCGTGGTGGGGCCTCCACGTGTGCGATCCACTCGATCGCGATGGCTAGCTTCGACGCATGCCCGAACGCACCACCGTCCTGGTCCACGGCAACCCGGAGACCTCAGCCATCTGGGGCCCGCTCACCGCTGCGCTCGGCACGCACGGCCGGACCGACGTCATCGCGCTCTCACCTCCCGGGTTCGGGGCACCCCTGCCCGACGGGTTCGACCCAACGATGGATGCCTACGCCGACTGGCTGGTCGGCGAACTCGAATCGATCCGATCGACAGGGTTCGAGATCGACCTGCTCGGCCACGACTGGGGTGCAGGCCACGTCTTCGGGGCGCTCGCTCGGCGGCCCGAACTGGTACGCACCTGGGCCGCCGACATCGCCGGCATCCTCCACCACGCCTACGTGTGGCACGACATGGCCCAGGCCTGGCAGACCCCGGACATCGGCGAACAGGCCATCGCTGCAATGACCTCCGCAAGCGACGCCGACAAGCTGGCACTGTTCGAGGGGCTCGGGCTCCCCACCCCGATCGCCACCGACCTGGCCGCCCACCTCGACGACGGCATGGGTCGATGTGTGCTTCGGCTCTACCGCACCGGCGCTCAGCCCGCGAGCGGCGAGCTCGGCGATCGCCTCGCCAGCATGACGCTGCCGCCCGGACTGGTGATCAATGCGGAACTGGATGCGTACGTGTCACCGGGTCTGTCTGCCGAGGTCGCCCAGCGGCTCGGTGCGCAGACCCTCGACCTCGCAGGTCGGGGTCACTGGTGGATGGTCGACGACGTCGACGGTGTCGCCGCATCGCTCGTCAGCTTCTGGTCGGCGAACTGATCGCCACGCAGCGACGTCGACGAACGGACGACCCGACCGTGGGATGTCGCGACCAGCGGATCGATCACGGCGCGCTCGGGGCCCGTTGTTCGTTGGCATCGGGCCCAATGGCGAGGACGATTGCCCCCACGCGTTGCTCGGCGTCCACGAGACAATGCGCTTCGGACGCCTGCTCCATCGGGAGGACTCGGTCGACGATGCTCGACAACTCGCCCGCATCGATCATCGCCGCAAGCTCGTCGAGGACTGCCCGGTTCTCGGGAGCGGTCGCGACCGTGATGCGCTCGTCGGTGAACCGAGAAAACTGCGCTCGGATCAGTGTCGTCAACCGTGGATTGCCGTGCGCGTATCGGCCTCCAGGCTTCAGCAGGTCCAGCATCTTCGAAACCGATGTCGAGGGCACCATGTCGAAGATCACGTCGTAGCGGTTGTCCAGGCTGGTGACATCGGTGGTCTGGTAGTCCACGAAGTCGGTTGCACCCATGGACCGGACGAATGACTCCTTGTGGGCGGCATCGACACCGGTGACCTCCGCGCCCATCATCCGGGCGACTTGGACGCCGTACGCGCCAATGACCCCACCTGCACCGTTGATCAGCACCGAGTCGCCGGGCTCGACCTCGGCGCGCCGGAGGAAGTGGAGCGCATTGATTGCGCCCAGGGGCACCGCAGCCGCTTCGGCAAAGGTCATCGACGCCGGTTTCGCGGCGATGGCCGCGCTGGCCGGGAGCACGACGTATTCGCCGTAGGCGCCGAGCCGGAGCCCGGTCGCACCGTAGACCTCGTCTCCGACCGCAACGCCACTCACATCAGGACCAACCGCCTCGACAACACCGGAGAAGAACATACCGAGAACACTCCTCCGGGGTCGTCGAACGCCAAGCGCCAGCCGCAACGGCAACCAGAACCACTTCACGTCATACCTGAAGCTCCGCATCTCGGTGTCGGTCTTCGATGCCTCCGCCGCCTCCACGCGAATGAGCATCTGATCGTCTGCAGGCTGCGGTCGTGTCAGCTCGGCCACCGACAGCACGTCGGGACCGCCATAGGCGCGATACGTGATTGCCCTCATCGTCTGGCTTGGCATCGCCCGATCGTAGCGGTGCCTCGACGGCCAGGTTTCTGTCGCCGTGCGCAAGCAACGACGTGGCCCGGCGAGATCCAGTCCGCCTGCGCAGGTCCGGTTCTTCATCGTCGGACCACCGGAACGCGGGCCTTGCCACTGACGTTCGCCGGCTGTGCCGTGGGCAGTCGCATCGACGGTGTGAGCGACTGACTTCATTCCCATCCCAATCGCCGGATCGGGAACGCATGTCGACAAGCGCTGAGACTTCGGCCCAAGCCGCCATGCGAGGCAATCCCGGGTATGGCCAGATCGGGCGAGGGCCCTTTCCGGCTGTCGTTGTGTGATGGATGTCGAGTGAGCGATCTGCGTGTCCACGAGCCGTCAGCTCGGCGATTGGTTCCGTCTGCTATGAACAGACGTTCATGCGTCTGTTGGTTGCCATCACGTCGGGCTTCGGTCACATTCGTCCGTCTGCTCCAATTGCAGCCGCGGCACGCGAACGAGGACACGAGGTTCGCTATGTCGTGAGCTCTCGTGATCGCCTGTTGTCTGGAAACTCGCGTGGTTCTGGCGCGATCTCCCCAGCGGAGTTCACCACGGGCCTCGGCTTTCGGACCGATGTTGTCGAGCCCGCCGACGTCGCCTCGCTGGTCGAGCGTCTCCCGGTACCCGAGTCCGACGGCGCCGCGATGTTCCGCCCGTTCTTCCTGCGCGCAGCTGCCGCTGCTCCGTTCATTCGGACCCTGTGTGACGAATGGGAACCGGATGTGATCCTGCGCGATACCGCCGGGCTGGATGCGTGGGCGATTGCCGAGCAGACCGACACTCCGCTTGCGACGTTCGACTTCGCCCCGGCACAAGCCGGGATGCTGCAGGAGGTCGCGGCGGGCGAGTTTGCCTGGTTCCGCGAGGCAATGGGTCTGCCGCCGGAACCGAGCGACGACCGGCTGGGGCGCGAGCTGACCATCGTCGGGGCAGCACCGAGCTGGTTCGACGGGCACGGTGTGCCGGCGAACACGCACTTCGTGCAGCCGATGGAGCCTGATCCAGCACCTGGCGAGTCCATCGAGCAGCTTCTCGACAACGACGACCACCGACCGTTGGTGTACGTGACGTTCGGAACGGTGTTCAATACGCCAGAGCTGTTTCAGTCGGTCTTCGACGCCGTCGCCGATCTCGATGTCCGAGCCATCGCCACGATCGGAATGAACAACAACGCCGCCGACGTGACGATCCCAGGAAATGTTCGAACAGTTCCGTTCCTCTCCCAGGGACTCATCCTCGATCATGCCGACGTGGTGGTTGCCCATGGCGGCTACGGCTCGCTCACGGGAGCGCTCGAGCGAGGACTTCCCGTCTTGAGCCTGCCGCTCGCTCCGCCCGACAACCGGTTCAATGCAGCCCAGTTGGTGAAGCTCGGCGCAGGAATCGCCCTCGGCGACGACGAGCGAGCCCCCGAGGACATCCGACGATCGCTGCGTCGGCTGCTCGACCACCGTGAGTACCGAGACCGCGCCCGCGAGATCGCCGCCGAGATCGCTTCACTCCCGCCAGGCGACCACGCGGCCGAACTCATCGAACAACTCGCCGTGCCTGCCAACTGATCACGTCGCGTCATGCGTCGTCCCGTCCCGACAACGGTGTCGCCGATCGCCGGGGCTCCCGTGTCTCGACCGCGAGCACTGCGCCCGGCACGAAATCAGCACATCGCGACGTCGACGCGACGTCGACCTCGCTGCGTCACTCGACGGGGAGACCGAGGTTGCGGGCGATGACGAGTCGCTGGATCTCGCTGGTGCCCTCGCCGACTTCGAGGATCTTGGCGTCGCGGTAGAAGCGAACGATCGGTGTCTCCTCCATGAAGCCCATGCCGCCGAAGACCTGCGTCGCGAGGCGGGCGGCGTCGACCGCGGCCTCGGTGGAGTAGAGCTTGGCCATGGCAGCCGCCTGACCGATCGGGCGCCCTTGGTCCTTCAACCACGCTGCTTTGTAGGTCAGGTTGTGGGCGTTCTCGACCTGCACGGCGAGATCCGAGATCTGGAATGCCAGGCCCTGGAACCTGCCGATCGGACCGCCGAACGCATGGCGCTGCTTGGCGTACTCGACGGATGCATCGAGACAGGCCCGGGCCGAGCCGAGCGCGAGCGCCGAGATCGCGATCCGGCCGTCGTCGAGGATCGAGAGGAAGTTGCGCAAGCCCCTGCCGGGGGCACCGAGCAGATGCTCGACGGGGATGCGGCAGTCGACGAACGTGATGCCGTGGGTGTCGCTGGCGTGCCATCCGAGCTTGTCGTAGGCGGGTTCGATGATCATCCCGTCGGTGCCGGCGGGCACCACGAACGCAGAGATGCCCTCGTCGGTGCGAGCCGTGACGGTCACGATCGAGGTGATGTCGGTGCCACAGTTGGTGATGAACGCCTTGGAGCCGTTGAGCACCCAGTGGTCGCCATCGAGCACCGCAGTGGTGCGCGTGGCACCGGCATCGGAGCCACCGTCGGGTTCGGTGAGCCCGAACGCGCCGATCGTACGTCCGGCCACCATGTCGGGCAGCCAGCGATCGCGCTGATCGTCGTTGCCGAACCGGAAGATCGGGTTGGCGCCGAGGCCGACCCCGGCCGACAGCGTGATGCCCATCGACTGATCGACTCGACCCAGTTCTTCGATGGCCACGCACAGCGCAGCGAAGTCGCCACCGCCACCGCCCCATCGCTCGGGGAACACGATGCCGAACAGGCCGAGCTCACCCATCGCCCGCACGACATCGACGGGGAACTGGCTGGTGCGATCCCACTCGGCGGCGTAGGGCGCGATCTGCGATTCGGCGAACTCACGCACGGTGGCTCGCAGGAGTTCATGATCGTCGCTCAGCTCCCAGCTCATCGACGACGACGCTAGCTGCGCGTGTCACGATTGGTGTCAGACACCAATCGTTACAGGTCCCAGCGTTGGCGGGCTGCAGCGATGGTCGGCAACCCGACCTCGCCGCTCGATGCCTCCTCCGGGCGATAGTCGCCACCGATCAATGCTGACAGCGTCGAGCCCGTCGACAGCGAGAGTGCCTCGAAGTCGTAGCCGCCCTCGAGCACCACCACGGTTCGGCGGGCCGGCGCCAGCTGCTGCAAGCGGATCGCAAGGTCCGCATAGTCGGCCGCGGTGAGTTCGAGCCCGGCCAGCGGGTCGTTGCGGTGCGCATCGAAGCCCGCCGAGATGAACAGCCAATCGGGAGCGAAACGGCTCACCACCGGAGCGATCACCTCGTCGACCGCTCGCCGGAACACGTCGCCTCGGGTCCCGGCGGGGAACGGCAGATTCAAATTCGACATCGGGGCACCGGCGCCACCGGTTTCGTCGGCGCGCCCGCTTCCGGGATACAGCGGAAACTCGTGCGTCGACACGTACAACACGTTCGGATCGTTGTAGAAGATGTCCTGGGTGCCGTTGCCGTGGTGCACGTCCCAGTCGATGATCGCCACCTTCTGACCCTCGGCCGCGAGCTTTGCGGCCCCAACGGCGACGTTGTTGACGAGGCAGAATCCCATCGCCCGATCAGGAACTGCGTGGTGCCCCGGGGGCCGGCCGGCAGCAAAGGCAACGTCGCACACGCCCGCATCGAGCGAGTCGACAGCATCGAGCACCGCACCGGCGGCGCGCAGCGCCGTGTCCCACGACCCGGGAGCAGCGAAGGTGTCGGGGTCGAGGTCTCCGCCTCCGCGTTCACAGAACCGTTGCAGTTGGTCGACGTAGTTCGCCGAGTGCACGAGCGACACCTCGTCGACGGTTGCAAGGCGAGGCTCGCGAAACTCCACGGCATCCAGCAGACCGGCCTCGGAGATGCCGGACAACGACGCCGTCAGGCGGCCCGGACGTTCAGGATGCCAGTCGGGTGTGGTGTGCTGATCGAGTTCGGCATTCGCGAAGACGGTGATGGGCGCGGCCACGTCCCTACCCTAGGCACACATCGCGTCCGCGCCGCAGACGTCACAGCACGTTTGGGCCCACCCGGCGAGATGACATGCTGGGTCTGTGACCACCAACCCTGCAGCCGACTCACACTGGGCGTCCACGGTCGTCCTCGGGAACGGCGACACGGTGTTCATCCGGCCGCTCACCGTCGACGACCGACCCGCACTCGCTGCGTTCCACGAACGCCAATCCTCCGAGAGCATCTACAAGCGCTACTTCTCACCAAAGCCCACGCTGAGCGACAAGGAACTCCTGCACTTCACCGACGTCGACATGGTCGACCGTGCGGCGTTGGCGGTCGAGTCACACGACGAGTTCATCGCCTGGGCGAGCTACGAACGCTGGCCGGGGCGCAACGAGGCCGAGGCCGCCTTCATGGTCGGCGACGGTCACCAGGGCGCAGGAATCGCGACCCTGCTGCTCGAGCATCTCGCCGTGATCGCTCGCAGCAACGGCATCGAGCGGTTCACCGCTGAGGTGCTCGGCGACAACCGGGCGATGCTCGCCGTGTTCGCCAAGGCCGGGTGGCCGTTGCAGCGACGCTTCGACTCGGGTGTGGTCGACCTCGACTGGGAGTTGGCCGACACCGACGAATTCCTCGACAGCGTGGAACGTCGCGAGCAACGCGCGGACGCTCGCGCCGTCGCTCGCATCCTGCTGCCACGCGCGGTCGCCGTGATCGGTGCGTCCGAGACCCCTGGTTCGGTGGGCGACGCGATCTGGCAGAACGTCGCCAAGAGCGTCGACGTCCCCATCTATGCGGTCAACCCGCGCCACGACACGGTGCACGGCCACCCCTGCTGCCGGTCGATCGCTGAGGTTCCCGATGAGGTCTCGCTGGCGGTGATCGCCGTGCCGGCAGATCAGCTCGACGCCACCATCGACGCCTGCATCGACAAGCGGATGCGGGGTGCCGTCGTCGTGACCACGGTCGACGGCACCGACGTCGACGTTCCGGCGCTGATCACCCGAGCGCGGCGCAATGGTCTTCGTATCATCGGCCCGTCGAGCATGGGCATCGCGTCGCCCCGTCCGGAGACCCACCTCCAAGCGGCGCTCGTCGACGTCGCACTTCCGCCTGGCGGCGTGGCGATCTCGATGCAGTCCGGCTCGCTCGGCAGTTCGCTGCTGCGCAAGGCCAACGACGTGGCGCTCGGCGTGTCGTGGTTCGTGTCGCTGGGTGACAAGAGCGACATCTCCGCCAACGATCTGCTGCAGTTCTGGGAGCAGGACGACAACACACAGCTGATCGCGATGTACACCGAGTCGTTCGGCAACCCGCGCAAGTTCGCCCGGCTCGCCCGCCGTGTCTCTCGGAGCAAACCGATCGTCGCCGTTCGGACGGGTGCCGCCGCCACCGGCGAGATGGGCGGGGCGCTCTACCAGCAGGCTGGGCTCATCGAGGTGCCGACCGTGCCAGCGCTGCTGGAAACCGTCAGGGCCATGGCAACCCAGCCGGTCCTCGAAGGACCTCGGGTGGCGGTGATCACCAACTCGCGCAGTCCGGGCATTCTGGCCCACGCAGCGCTCGTCTCGGCTGGGCTCGATCCGGTCGACGGGCCTCGACGGCTCGACTGGAACGCTCACGCGAGCGACTATCCCGCAGCGATCCGCGCGGCGATCGACGACGACGGCATCGACGGGCTGATGGTGATCTACGCGCCGGCTGTCGCGGCCGACGTCGATGCGGCAGCTCGTGACATCGATGAGGCCGCCGCCGGGTCGTCGAAGCCTGTGATCGCCGTGCTCCTCGGCGGCGCCGACGGGCCCGTGGCCCCTGGGTCACCCGTGCCGGCGTTCACGTTCCCCGAGCAGGCAGCCGCGGCGCTCGGACGCTCCTACGGCTACGCCCGTTGGCGACGCGACGAAGCGGCCGCGCCGGCCGAGCCCTCCCGTCCGGTCAACCCCGCAGATGCCCACGACATCATCAGCGAGGCGGTCGCCCGCGACGGCGCCGACGCCAACTTGGACCTCGCCAGCAAGCGCCGGCTCCTCGCCAGCTACAGCATCGACATGGCGGCGGCGGGCGAGGCCACGCCCGACTCGGCAAGCGAGGTCGCAGCCCAGATCGGCTACCCCATCGCGCTGAAGGCGGTTCGGCGCCGGCCCGGCCGATCGGCCCGTGCCGGCGTGGCGCTCGACCTCACCGACGATGCCGACATCGCCGAGGCGCTCGAGTTGATGCACGAGTCGCTCGGCGACGACGCCGACGACCTGATCATCCAGGCCATGACCTCACCTGGCGTCGACGTCCGCATCCACTGCGAGCACGACGACCGCCTCGGGGCAATCGTGTCCGTCGGCCTGGGTGGCGCTCAGGCAGATGCGATCGACGACCGGACGAGTCGCCTCGCACCGGTCTCGCCGGCCACCGCCGCAACCATGCTGGGCGAGACACGTCTCACGGCGGTACTCGCCGACGCCGGCTTCGAGACGTCGGCCCTCGTCGACGCCATCGTCGCAGCCGCCCAACTGGCATCCGACCACCCGGAGGTGACAGAACTCGATCTCAATCCGGTGATCGTGTCCGAGGTGGGTGCGGTGGTCACCGACGCGATGATCCGGCTCGGCGCGCACGACCAGGGCGACGGACCGCTGCGTCGCCTCGATTGATCGGCGGCTCGACGCAACGGTAGCGTTCGGCAATGGCCTCCCCCGACGAGTTCACCGGTCCGACCACAGAGCTCCTGCAAGCGCTGATCCGCAACGAGTGCGTCAACGACGGCACACCCGACTCCGGTGGGGAGACACGAAACTCCGATCTGTTGGTCGGCTATCTGGAAGGCGCAGGACTCGACGTCCAGCGATTCACCCCACGCGCCGGCCGCGACTCGATGGTCGCCCGTATCGAGGGCACCGATCCCGACGCTCCCTCGCTCTGTCTGATGGGTCACACCGACGTGGTCCCGGTCAACCCCGCCGGCTGGTCGAACGACCCGTTCGGCGGCGAGGTCATCGACGGGGAGGTCTGGGGTCGCGGGGCGATCGACATGCTCAACCTCACCTCCTCGATGGCGGTCGCGTTCCGCCGCTTGGCCACCGAGGGCTTCCGACCCAAGGGCGACCTGATCTACTTCGGCGTCGGCGACGAGGAGGCCGGCGGGGTGTGGGGCGCCGAGTGGATGGCCGAGCACCACTGGGACGCAATCGACGCCGACTACGTGCTCACCGAGCTCGGCGGATGGTCGAGCACCGACGACCATGGCCATCGGACGGTCACGGTCAACGTCGGCGAGAAGGGGATCGCCTGGCGCCGGCTGCGTGTCCACGGCACACCCGGCCACGGCTCGATGCCGTTCGGCGCCGACAACGCGCTGATCAAGGCCGCCGAGATCGTCCGCCGGCTGTCGGAGTACCAGCCCGCGGCGCACATCGACGACATCTGGCGCGGCCAGGTCGCTGCGATGCACTTGCCCGACGAGCTCAAGGCGGGCTTGGCATCGAGTGAGACGATCATGGCCACGCTCGAGACCCTGCCCGTGCCGGTGGCCCGACGTTGCCATGCCGAGACCCACACGACGTTCTCACCCAACGTGGCGCACGGCGGGCAGAAGACCAACACCATTCCCGACGTGGTCGACATCGACGTCGACATCCGCACCGTGCCGGGAACGACCCGCGCCGATGTCGAGTCGATGCTGCGCGAGGCGCTCGGCAACATGTTCGATCAGGTCGACATCACGGTGCTGCAGCACAGCGACCCGACGTCGTGCGACTTCGGACCGTCCAACGCCCTCTGGGAGAGCGTCACCAAGCACACTCAGGTGGCGTACCCGAATGCGCAACTGGTGCCCGGGCTGATCGTCGGTGGCACCGACGCCCGCTTCTACCGCGAGCGGGGCCGCACCGCATACGGCGCTGGACTCTTCTCGCCGAAGATGGACTTCTCGACGTTCGGTTCGCGGTTCCACGGCAACGATGAGCGGATCGACGTCGAGTCGCTCGGTCTGGCCGGCAACTACTTCTACGGCATCGCGAAGGACCTCGTCGGCTGACCACCCGTCCCACCCGCCGATCGACGTAACGTTTGGTGTCAGACACCAAACGTTACGTCAGCGGAAGAGATCGCGTTCGGAGTCGCGGAGCACCGGCGCCATCGTGGCCTCGTCGTCGACGACCCACTCGTGCCCGCGCACGACCGCGACCGGCACCCGGCTGGTGTTGCCCTTGACGAGTTCGGCCGCCGCGGTCAGTTCGTCGACGACGCAGATCTCCTGCACCCGGAACTCGTGGCCGTGCGGATCGTGCTGGCCGATGTAGCTGTACAGCGGGTGCATACCGGCGACACCGATCGCGATGTCGGTCTGGCCCTCGCGCCATGGTCGACCGAACGTGTCGCTGATGACCACTGCGACGTCGACACCGAGCTCGGCAAACCGCTGGCGGGAGCGACGGGCCGAGGCATCGGAGTCCTTCGGCAGCACGAGCACCCGATCGTGGGCACCACTCGATGACTGGTCGACACCGGAGTTCGCACAGCAGAAACCGTGGTGCGTCTCGGTGATCAGCACCGGGCCGATCTGACGGATCACCCGCTTCGACTCCCGCAGGACCACTTCGACCACTCGCGGGTCCTTGTCCCACCGCTGCGCCCACGACGTGGCGAACGACGACGGGTCGACGTCGGCGAGGTCGACAGCACACCCCTCGGCCTTCGACACGACCTTCGACGTGATCACGACGACGTCGCCGTCCATCAGCGGCGTCCCGGTCGCCGCGGCAGCCTCGAAGGTCTGCGCGGCGAGGTCGTCTCCGGCGACGATCTCGGGCAGCCCGTCGACACCGAAGACCTCGATGCGAGCCACGATCAGGTGGGCAGCCCAGCGAGGAAGTCGCTGAGGGCTGCGTTGACCGGCTCGGGGTTGGTGAGGTTCGCTGCGTGGGCGCCGCCCACCTTGACGACGGGGCCCGAACCGACGAGTCCGGCGGCGAGCGCTTCGGCCTTGTCCATCGAGATCGAGGCGTCCTCGGTGCCGTGCACGACGATCGCCGGACACGTGATCTCGCCGAGCCGGCCGGTGACGTCGTCACGCGACATCAGCGTGGCGAACGGCTGCTGGATGTAGTCGTTCGGCTGCTGCTTCCATTTGGCGATCCAGATCGGATCGACCTCGGGATCGGAGATGATCAGCCCCGCCACCGTCTCGACCAGTTCGTCGACCGGGCCGGCGGCCAGCCACGTGTCGCGCAGCGCTTCGTAGCCGGGAACGACGTCGGGATCCTCGGTGCCGGCTTGGGTGTCGAGCAGGATCAGTGCCCGGACGCGCTCGGGCGCCGTGAGTGCCACACGAAGCGACAGGAATCCCCCCTGGCTCATCCCGCCGACCACGGCACGTTCGATGCCGAGGTGATCGAGCAGGCCGAGACAGTCGGCCGCCGAATCCCAGTAGGTGAACGGCTCGCCGTCGTACTGCGTTCGACCGAACCCGCGCTCGTCCCAGGTGATCACCCGGTACCGATCCCGTAGGGCAGCCACCTGCGGGGCGAACATGTCGGCGTCCATGAGGAAGCCGTGAGCGAGAATCACCGGTGGCCCGTCACCGCCGGTGTCCTCGAAGTAGATGCGGTTCCCGGCGATGTCGGCGTGCGGCATGGGCGAACGGTACCCGATGGACCAACATGGGGCGATGGCGAACCCTGCCCCCTCCGTCTCAGAGATCTTCGACCCGTCGGCGTGGTCCGCCGTCGACGGATTCGACTTCACCGACATCACCTACCACCGAGCGATCGATGCCGGGGTGGTGCGCATCGCGTTCGATCGGCCCGAGATCCGCAACGCCTTCCGCCCACACACCGTCGACGAGTTGTTCACGGCGCTGGATCACGCCCGGATGTCGACCGATGTCGGCTGCGTCCTGCTCACCGGCAACGGACCGTCACCCAAGGATGGAGGCTGGGCGTTCTGTTCTGGCGGCGACCAGCGAATCCGTGGCAAGGACGGCTACAAGTACGCGGCCGAAGAGACGGCCGACACGATCGAACCAGGCCGTGCGGGACGCCTCCACATCCTCGAGGTGCAGCGTCTGATCCGGTTCATGCCGAAGGTGGTGATCTGCGTGGTGCCGGGATGGGCTGCAGGCGGTGGACATTCCCTCCACGTCGTCAGCGATCTCACCCTCGCCAGCACCGAGCATGCCCGCTTCAAGCAGACCGATGCGGATGTGGCCAGCTTCGACGGGGGCTTCGGCTCGGCCTACCTGGCCCGACAGGTCGGCCAGAAGTTCGCTCGCGAGATCTTCTTCCTCGGGCGCGAGTACACCGCCGACGACATGGTGGCGATGGGAGCGGTCAACGCCTCGATCCCCCACGCCGAGTTGGAGGCCACCGCACTGCAGTGGGGTCGCGAGATCTGTGCGAAGAGCCCGACCGCGCAACGCATGTTGAAGTTCTCGTTCAACCTGATCGACGACGGCCTGGTCGGCCAACAGGTGTTCGCCGGTGAGGCGACCCGCCTGGCGTACGCCTCCGACGAGGCCCAGGAGGGTCGCGACAGCTTCCTCGAGAAGCGTCCCGCCGACTGGGCGCCCTACCCGTACCACTTCTGATGCCCCCACACCCCCTTTGTGCAGCGTTTTCGGTGGCCCGGGTCACAGAAAACGCAACACAAACGAAGATTGAGGGTGGTGTCCGGTGGACGTGATCCAGATCGACGATCCGGACGACGACCGCTTCAGCCAATTCCGCCTCAACGAGCGCGGGCTGGCCAGCCGCGCCGACAAGCGAGACGACGCCGGCGCCGGGATGTTCCTCGCCGAGGGCGATCTCGTTGTCGATCGGGCCGTCGCGGCCGGCTGTCGGCCGGTCGCTGCACTCGTCGACATCGAGCGGATTCCCGACATCGCGCGGCGCCTCGCCGACGAGCATGCCTGCCCGGTGTACGGCGGCGGCGAGCGGGTGCGCAGTGTCGTGTCCCAACTCGGTGTACCGCTGTCGATCATTGCGCTGTTCGACCGGCCGAGCCGGCCGTCGGTTGCCGAACTGGCGGCGGTCGCGAATCGACTGGTGATCGTCGAAGCCGTCGACAACCCGTCCAACATCGGTTCGATCATCCGCAACGCTGCTGCGCTCGGGTGGGACGGGCTGGTGCTGGACCACACCAGCGCCGATCCCCTGGCGCGCCGATCGTTGCGGGTCGGCATGGGCACCGTGTTCGCCCTGCCGCACGCCCGCACCACCGACCTTGCCGGTGAGCTCCGGTCGCTCGACGACATCGAACTCTTCGCCCTCACCCCCGATCCGACCGCCAGGTCGATCGGCTCGATCACGCCTGGACCCCGGGTGGGCATCATGATCGGTTCGGAACGCTCGGGGCTCAGTTCGGAACTGCTCGAGCTGGCCACGCCGGTGCGCATTCCGATGGCGGCCGGCGTCGATTCGCTCAATGCTGCAGCTGCCACGGCCGTTGGCTGCTTCGCCCTCGGCCCACGACTCGACTGATTCAGCGGGTAGAACGAAGCACGTGACCGCTGTCTTGTTGCTCTCGTGCCCGGACCAGCCTGGCGTGGTGGCCGCCACCGCACAGTTCCTCGCCGATCATCACGGCAACATCGTCCACGCGGAGCAGCATGTCGATGCCAGCCAGGGCGACGGTGCTGCCACGTTCTTCCAACGAGTCGAATTCGACCTCGACGGGTTCGCCCTCGATCGCAGCGCCATCCTCGACGCCTTCGCTCCGACCGCCGAACGTCTCGGGATGCACGTCGATCTCCACTTCACCGACACCCCGACGCCGACGGCCATCATGGCGTCGAAGCAGCCGCACTGCCTGTACGACCTGCTCACCCGGTGGCGCAGCGGCGAACTCCCGATGGATCTTCGGGTCGTGGTGTCGAACCACCCCGACCACGCCGGCATCGCCGAACACATGGGGGTGCCGTACGTACACCTTCCTGTCACCCCGGACACCAAGGCCCAGCAGGAATCAGCCATCTTGCAGACACTCGCCGATCACGACATCGGCCTCGTGGTCATGGCGCGGTACATGCAGATCCTCAGCGACCGCTTCGTGGCGACGCATCCCAACCGGATCATCAACATCCACCACTCGTTCCTGCCGGCGTTCGTCGGGGCCAACCCGTACCGCCAGGCGCACGATCGGGGCGTCAAGCTGATCGGCGCCACGGCCCACTACGCCACCGCCGACCTCGACGAGGGCCCGATCATCGAGCAGGACACCGCGCACGTGACCCACCGCGACGACGTCGCACGCCTCACCGCGCGCGGGCGTGATCTCGAGACCATCGTGCTGGCCCGAGCCGTTCGGGCGCACCTCGAGCACCGGGTGATCGTCCACGGCCGCAAGACCGTCGTGTTCTCCTGATCATTGCGGTCGGAACCGGACGGGTCACTCGGCAGCGGCGGACGCCGCAGCGCGACGAGAACTCCGACCGCGCGGCGCACTGCCGCTCGGTTCCCACGAGAAGCGCTTGATCGCGACCAACAACCCGGCGGCACCCCATGCGGCGATGAACAGCAAGCTCGTCCAGTTGAATGCGGGCGCATCGACCACCGGCGTGAAGCAGTCCTGGAACGCCTCGGCGAACGCCTTGAGCGGGAAGATCCCGCCGATGACCTCGATCCAGCGTGGGGCGTCATCGACCTGGATGAAGATGTTCGACACGAACGCCAGCGGCAAGATGATCGCGTTGGCCGCAGCTGATGCGGAGCTGGCAGTTTTCACGACCGCTGCGAGCGCCATGCCCAACGCCGCAAACGAGCCGACGCCGACCAGGAAGGTGACGAATGCGGCAGGCATCTTGGCGGGATCGATCTCGAGGTCATAGGCCACCACGCCGAGGGTGAGCATCGCCACGACGCCGACGAACGCGATGATCACCGCCGAGCAGATGAATCCGGCGATGTAGATCCACGTCGGCAGGGGCGTCCCGCGCCACCGCTTCAGGACACCTTCGTCGCGACGGATCGGCACCATGTTGGCGAGATTGGTGAAGGTGGCAGACACCGCCGTGAACGCGGCGAGCCCACCGGTGTAGAACTGCGATGCGGTCACCTCGCCCTCGGGCGTCGAGAAGACACTGTTGCCGAAGAGTGCGTTGAACAACACCAGCATCACGAGCGGCAGTCCGAGGGTGAAGAACACCGCCACCGGGATGCGCACGAACGCCACGAGTTGGTACCGGGTCTGCCCGGCCACGAGTCGCAGGGTCGACGGGTATGCGTTCACGACGTTGCCTCCGGTGCCTGGTTCGACGAGGCGTCGCCCGCTGGTTCGTCGGTGAGCGTGAGGTAGACGTCTTCGAGCGACACCCGACTCACCGACAGCGAGTCGAGTTCGTGCCCTTCGGCAACCGCCCAACCGGTCAGCTGGTGCACGACGGCGGTCGGGTGGTCGACGTTGGCCTCGACGAGGCGCCCGGACAGCGCGAACGTCGACACCGAGCAGGTCGCCGAACGTGGTCGGGGCGCTGGCTGCGTCGAGCTCGGCGGGCAACATGAAGCTCACCACCGTGCCACTGACCCTGGAGATCAGCTCGTCCGGGGTGCCTTCGGCGATCAGTGATCCGCTGGCGAGGACCCCCACCCGGTCGGCCAGGTGCTCGGCCTCGTCGAGATAGTGCGTGGTGAGCAGGACCGTGGTTCCCTCGTCGCCGAGCGACTCGATCAAGTCCCACGATCGACGTCGCGCCGACGGGTCGAACCCCGTGGTGGGCTCGTCGAGGAACAGCAGCTCGGGGCGCCCGACGATGCCCAGCGCCAGATCGACTCGGCGTCGCTGGCCGCCCGAGAGCGAGCCGACTCGAGCATCGACCTTCTCCTCCAACCCGACCAGTGCCACGACCTCGTCGAGCGGCCGCGGATTGCGGTAGCAGCCGCCGTAGAGCTCGATCACCTCGCGAACGCTGAACTCGGCTTCGACACCGGATGACTGCAGCACGATGCCGATGCGGTCGCGAAAGTCTCGGCCCGCGGTGGCGGGATCCACCCCGAGCACGTCGATGGTGCCAGCCGTCGCCGTTCGGTGGCCTTCGAGAATCTCGACGGCGGTCGACTTGCCGGCGCCATTGGCGCCGAGGAGCGCGTAGACCTCTCCGGGCTCGATGTGGAACGACAGGCCATCGACCGCTCGAACGGCCCCGTAGTACTTGCGGAGATCGTCGACTCGGATGACGCTCATGGAACCCGGAACCTACCGTGCCGGTGGCTTGGGGGAAATTGGCAGGCCCGAGTCGTTGCGCAGGTGCTCGGCCGCCGGAACGAAGTACGCCATCAACTCCTCCGCCACCGCGTCGGGCTGCGACCGCTCGTCGCACACCCGCTCGACCGCAGCAGCCATGTGGACGAGCCAACGATCGCGTTCGAGCGGTCCGACGTGGAAGGGCATGTGCCGCATCCGCAACCGCGGATGGCCACGCTCCTCCATGTAGGTCGTGGGCCCGCCCCAGTACTGGGCGAGGAACAGGGTGAGTCGGTGGCGGGCACCGGTCAGGTCTGGCTGCTCCGGGTACAGCGGCAGCAAGACGTCGTCATCGGCGACGCCGAGGTAGAACGCGTCGACCAAGGCCTCGAAGAACGGCATGCCGCCGACTCGAAAAACAGTGTGGGCGCCGCGTCGTGCACGGCGCCCACACTAGGGGGACTTCTCCGAAGACGCAGCGGGGGGACGGCGCTTCGGAGGTCTGGTGGCCACCGCGACCGGCGGTGGCACGAACGTGGCGATCAGGCGTCGGCGAAGATGGCGTCGGGGTCGAACTTGCGGTACTCGACCAACTCGTCGGTGTGCAACACGAACGGAGTCGCACCGTCGCACGGATCGAGTACCAATGCCTCGTCGGTGGCGAGCAGCACGAGCACGGTGATCACGTCATCGCCCTGCTTGAGCTCGATCACGTCGCCGGTCTGCAGCTTCTCCATCAACATCGTCGTCATTGCACGCTTCCTCTACTTCTCGACTGTGGTTCTCGTGCCCGGGTGGCATCTCGTCTGGTGCGCATCGTCGCCGACGCGTTCAAGACACATGGAAGAACCGGCGACACGCCGAATCATTCCCACAACTCGACGTGTCAACCGTCACGGCGGTCAGGACGCCAGTTCATAGTGCTGAACGAGCTCTCGTTCGAGCCCGCCGTCGAGCACGTGATCGCGCCACGCTCGCGGCGCGGCCTTCACCGTGTGCTTGTCGTAGGGCACCACGAAACGGCCCGTGTCGGTGAGGTACCCGGCGCCGATCGGGAGGTAGTGCGCCGCGCGCAGCAATCCGAGATCGACCACCGCCCAGACCGGATGTCCATCGGTGTCGTAGATGACGTCGTCGATCGTGCCGATCAGACGTTGCTCGTGGTCGATGACGTCGGATCCTCGATAGTGAGCAGACATGATCACTCCTGTTCCCCGCCCGCTGTGGTGGGTTCGTGAGGATTGCGTCCGCCCGGACTGTTACCTAACTGTAACATTTTCCCGAGTCCGCGTCAACGACGCAATGTCAGTGGAAGTCGGGTTCCACCCAGTCGACGAAGAGGTCGGGGAGCCCATCGGACACCCGCACGGGGTACACCGGCGGTCGCTTCTCGAGAAAGCTCTCGACACCTTCTCGGGAGTCGGCGCTGGCACCACGGGACTGAATGCCGCGCGAGTCCACCCGATGGGCCTCCATCGGGTGATCTGCCCCGAGCATCCGCCACAGCATCTGACGGGTGAGCGCGACCGAGACCGGCGCGGTGTGCTCGGCGATCTCTCGGGCGATCTCACGAGCCGCAGGCAGCAGGTCCTCCGGCGCATGCACACTGCGAACGAGACCACGCTCGTGCGCCTCCGTCGCTGGAAACACCCGTCCGGAGTAGCACCACTCGGCGGCGGTGCTGATGCCGACGAGACGCGGCAGGAACCACGAGGAACACGCCTCGGGCACGATGCCACGGCGGGCGAAGACGAATCCGAACCGCGCAGCGTCGGATGCGAGCCGGATGTCCATCGGCAACGTCATCGTGACACCGACCCCGACGGCGGCACCGTTGATGGCACCGATCACCGGCTTCTTGCAGTCGAAGATCCGCAGCGACACCATGCCACCGCCGTCGCGCGGCACCCCGACCTCGGTCTGGATGTCGGAGCCGCCTTTGGAGAACGTCGCTCCCCCACCACCGAGGTCGGCGCCGGCACAGAAGGCACGGTCGCCTGCGCCCGTCACGATCACGACTCGCACGTCGTCATCGGCGTCGATCCGGTCGAACACGTCGATCAGCTCGCGCATCATCACGTCGGTGAACGCATTCATCCGATCTGGGCGGTTCAGCGTCACCGTCGCCACCGAATCGGTCACCTCGTACAGGATCTGCGAGTACTCCATTCCAGGACGGTACCCAGACCGACGGTCACGCCGAGAACCGGCCCGACCGGGTCGGACGGACCCGAACATGGGTCCGCGCAGCACTGATACTCTGCGCCGATGACCACCCGCATCGTCGCTGACATCCTGATCCCCGGCCGTGGGGAGCCGATCGAGCACGGCACCGTGGTGATGGACCGCGGTGAGGTCACCTACGCGGGGACAACCGACGGCGCACCTGCGGTCTCGTCGAACGACGAGGTCGTCGAGGCACCAGCCGTCCTGCCCGGCCTGTGGGACTGTCACACCCATTTCGTCGGCATGTCGGAGCCGAACCTCGATGCACTGGCGACAGTCGACATCGTCGGCGCTGCCGCGCGCGGGTCGAGGACGCCGGCAAGGTCCTCGACGGCGGCATCACCAGCGTCCGCGATGTCGGCGGCATCGGGCTCCGGCTCGCACCCGTCGTCGCCGAGGGGAGAATGCGAGGCCCGCACATCTACGGTGCCGGCCGCATCCTGTCGACCACCGGCGGCCACGGCGACATCCACTCGCTCCCGCTCGACTTCGCCCACGAACTCACGTGCAACACCGGACTCAGCATCCTGTGCGACGGCGTACCCGAGGTCATGAAGGCCGTTCGCACGAATCTGCGCTCCAACGCCAAGCTGATCAAGGTCTGCGCCTCGGGCGGCGTCATGTCCGAGATCGACCATCCGATGCATCAGCAGTTCTCCGACGAGGAACTCGCGGCGATCGTCGCCGAGGCGGCACGTGCGGACCGCATCGTCGCAGCACATTGCCACGGCAAGGCCGGGATCATGGCGGCGTTGCGTGCTGGTGTCCACTCGATCGAACACGGCAGCTTCCTCGACGAAGAGGCCGCGGACCTGATGGTCGAGCAGGGAACGTGGCTCGTGCCGACCCGCTACGTGTGCGAGGCCCTGCTGCAACAGGAGGAGAACCTCCCCGCCTACGTCTATGCGAAGGGCCAGATGGTCAGCGGCGCGCATGAGCAGGCGATGAAGATCGCGATCGCGAAGGGGGTCAAGATCGCAGCCGGCTGCGACATCTTCGTCTCGGGTCAGATGTACGGCACCGGGACGCTCGAGGTGATGCACCTCGTCAACGCCGGGATGACCGACCTGGAAGCGATCGAAGCGGCAACGGCCAACGGTCCGGCGACGCTCGGCCCACAGGCACCGCACACCGGCCAGTTGCGTGATGGCTTCGACGCCGACGTGATCACGATGGACGCCAACCCGCTCGACGACCGCAGCGTCTGGGGCGACCCCGACCGGGTCACCGGTGTGTGGCAGCTCGGTCGACGCATGAAGTGACGAGACGGCGTCGCCCAAACGTCGGTCGGCGCGGTGGCGTCGTCGTCAGCCGTCCGGAGCGGACTAGATGTCGAGGAACCGGGAGGCGGCGATACCGGAGCCGATGGCACCGGCCAGTGCGCCGATCAACAGCATGATCAGCATCACGGTCTGGTCGTAACCGTCGACGACCACCAACGCCGAGAACCCGCTGTTGTCCGGGAAACTCTCGACGCCTGAGGTCCACTGCGAGTTCCACGCCCAGAGCCCAGCACTCGCCAAGACGCCGCCGATGACGCCGTGCAAGAGGCCTTCGAGCATGAACGGGATCCGGATGAACCAGTCGGTGGCACCGACGAGTTTCATCACCTCGATCTCTCGTCGTCGAGCGAAGATCGCGGTTCTGATCGTGTTCCAGATCAACAAGATCGCGGCCAGGAGC
The DNA here is from genome assembly GCA_963793335.1 of Ilumatobacteraceae bacterium. Lineage (GTDB taxonomy): Bacteria > Actinomycetota > Acidimicrobiia > Acidimicrobiales > Ilumatobacteraceae > Sva-07. The sequence continues at coordinate 250,340 of CAWBZS010000001.1, forward strand.
AGGAACACCGAGAGCAGCAGCAGTCGGAACCCGAAGAAGCTCTGCAGTTGGCTGATCAGGCTGATCTGGTCCTCGGCGAAGCTGACGTCGTACACGCCGGGAAGTGTGGCGAACTGATCGGATACCTGTCGGAGCAGATCGACGTCGGTTCCCTCGGTGGGCACCGCCTTGAACTGCGTCAGGATCGTGTCCTCGGTCAGCAGGTCGCGAACACCTGGCTCACCGGCGAAGATGCGGTCGGCCTCCTCCAGCGAGCAGGTCTCGTCGCAGTACTCGAAGCTCTCGATGAACTGGTTGCTCGACGTCAGCGAATCCTCGACCAGCGTGAGTTGATCGTCGGTCGCTGCGGGGTTCATGAAGACGATCATCTCGACGCCGCCTTCCCAGCGGGCGAGCAGATTGTCGAAGGCGTGCTGGCTGAGCAATGTGAGCCCCACGCCGAGCAGCGAGATCGCAGCGGTGATCACCGAAGCCACCGTGAGGGTGGCGTTGCGGCGGAAGCTCCCGAACGTTTCGCGGAAGGTGTATCGAAGTCGTGACAGCATCGGTTCAGCTCACTCGTAGACGCCGCGGGCCTGGTCGCGCACGATCACGCCACGATCGAGCTGGATGACGCGCTTGCGCATCGTGTTCACGATGCGTTGGTCGTGGGTTGCCATCACCACGGTCGTGCCGGTCTTGTTGATTCGGTCGAGCAGACGCATGATGCCTTCACCGGTGGCCGGATCGAGGTTGCCGGTCGGCTCGTCGGCGAGCATGATCAGCGGGCGGTTGACGAAGGCTCGGGCCACCGAGACCCGCTGCTGTTCGCCACCGGACAGTTGGTGAGGAAGCCGGTCTTCCTTGCCCTCCAGACCGACGAGGTCGAGGACCGCTGGAACCTGCTGATGGATCACGTGGGAGGGCCGACCGATCACCTCGAGTGCGAAGGCCACGTTCTCGAACACCGTCTTCTCGAGCAACAGCTTGTAGTCCTGAAAGATGTTGCCGATGTTGCGTCGCAGGTGTGGGACGCGACTCGGCGGCATGTCGACGATGTTGCGACCCGCCACCCACAGCGCACCCCGTTCCGGACGGTCCTGACGGTTGAGCATCCGCAGCAGGGTGCTCTTGCCGGACCCGGACGGGCCGACGAGGAAGACGAACTCTCCCTTGGCGACGTCGAAGCTCGCATCGCGCACGGCAACGACATCGGTCGAGTAGCTCTTGGTGACGTTTTCGAGACGAATCATGATTGGACTCCCCGTGAGGGACTGCGCAAGGGTATCGCTACTCGCCCTCGGACTGGGCGCGGCGCAGACGAAGGAATCCTTCGACGAACTCGTCGATGTCGCCGGCGAACACGCCGGAGACGTCGCTGGTCTCGATCTCGGTGCGCAGATCTTTGACCATCTGGTATGGCTGCAGGACGTAGCTGCGGATCTGGCTCCCCCACCCGACCTGGGCCTGTTTGCCCGCGATCGAGTCGAGTTCGGCCGCCCGGTCCTCCTCGGCCTTCGCCGCGATCATCGCGGTCAGTCGGCCCATCGCCCGCTCGCGGTTCTGCAGTTGGCTCCGCTCCTCCTGCGAGCTCGCGACCAACCCGGTCGGCTCGTGGATCAGGCGAACCGCCGAGGACGTCTTGTTGATGTGCTGGCCGCCTGCCCCGGAGGCTCGGAACACCTCCATCCGAATGTCGGACTCGTCGATGTCGAGTTCGACGTCTTCCAGCAACGGCCACACCTGCACCGCGGCGAACGAGGTCTGGCGGCGTCCCTGGTTGTCGAACGGACTGATCCGCACCAAACGGTGTGTGCCTCGCTCGGCGGTCATCAGGCCGTAGGCGTATCGACCCGAGATCGTGACCTCCGCCGACATGATGCCTGCTTCGGCACCTTCGGAGACGTAGTTGAGGCTGATGGTGAAGCCACGCCGTTCGCACCAGCGCTCGTACATGCGCAACAGCATCTCGGAGAAGTCCTGGGCGTCGACGCCACCGTCCTTGGCGTTGATCTGCATGATGCAGTCGTTGTCGTCGTGCTCCCCCGTGAAGAGGCTGCGCAATTCGAGCTGGTCGAGCGTGGTGTTGATCGAGTCGATCGCCGACTCGATGTCTGGCTCCTGCGACGCATCGTCCTCGTCGCGGGCGAGCTCGTGCAGCGCTTCGACGTCGGCGAGCTGATCGGTCAGTGCGTCGAAGACGCCCAGGTCGTCGCGGATGTTGGCGTACTCGGTGTTGAGTCGCTTCGCACGGTCCTGGTCGTCCCACAGCGCGGGATCGGAGATCTCCGCTTCGAGGACGGCGAACCGCTCGCGGTTGTCGACGATCGAGAGGTATGCCTCCGCTTCGTCGAGTCGCCGCTGGACGTCGCGGAGGTCAGGGGTGAAATCGCGCATGGCTGCTCCCGGTGACGCTCAGGCCGCGCCGTGGCACTGCTTGAACTTCTTGCCCGATCCGCATGGGCACGGCGCATTTCGTGGCGTCTTCTCGAACGAGTCCTTGACCACGGTCTGCTGTTTGGCCGGCGTGGCCGCGGGAACGGCGTCGGCGGGGAGTTCGCCCTCGGCGACCGCAGCCCGAGCGGCCTGATCGAACCCACCGATCTCGGCATCGTCCGAGGAACTCGTCTGCATGTTCTGCACCGACGGCGCCTCGCCGGACACTGCGGGCACCTGGTTCTGCACGACCTGCACGTTCATCACGTACTTGACGAAGTCCTGAGCGATCGCGGTCATCATCGTGCCGAACATCTCGAAGCCTTCACGCTGCCACTCGGTGAGCGGGTCCTTCTGGCCCATCGCACGCAAGTTGATGCCGCCCTGGAGGTAGTCCATCTCCTCGAGGTGCTCACGCCAGCGCTGGTCGATGATGCGCAGCATGACTTGACGCTCCACCTGGCGCAGCACGTCGTTGCCGAGCTCCGCCTCGCGCAATTCGTAGTGCGCGGTTGCCTGGGCCATCACCAGGTCGTAGATCTCGTCGGTGTTGCCGCACTGGCGCAGATCGTCGTCGGTGATCGTGTTCGGGAAGTAGAGCGTGAGTTCTTTGTTCAGCGCTTCGAGGTCCCATTCGTCGTCGGCGACCGACGCACAGTGCGTGCTGATGAGCGCATCGACCGCCTCGGCCAGGTATTCCATCGCTGCCGACCGCAGGTCCTCGCCGTCGAGGATCTGGTCGCGGCGCTTGTAGATCACCTTGCGCTGTTGGTTCATGACCTCGTCGTATTTGAGGACGTTCTTGCGGATCTCGGCGTTCTTCGTCTCGACGGTGGTCTGGGCTCGCTCGATGGCCTTGGTGACCATCTTCGCTTCGATCGCCTCGTCGTCGGGCAGGGCGCGTCCCATCACGTAGTTGAGCGCTCCGGTCGCGAACAAGCGCATGAGGTCGTCGTCGAGGCTGAGGAAGAACCGGCTCTCACCGGGGTCGCCCTGACGACCTGCACGGCCGCGCAGCTGGTTGTCGATGCGGCGGCTGTCGTGACGCTCGGATCCGATGACGAAGAGCCCACCGAGTTCACGCACCCTGGAACCTTCGGCTTTGCACTGCGTCGAGTAGGCAGCGGTCAATTCCTGGTATCGAGCCAGCGCCTTGCCACGGGCTTCCTGGAAGTCCTCGGGCATCTGAGCGAGCGGCACCGGGAGTTCGAACTCGTCGACGAGCAGATCCTCCGTGTAGCCCTCCTTGAGCACGTCGTGGCGTGCGAGACCCTCAGGATTGCCACCGAGCAGGATGTCGACGCCACGGCCCGCCATGTTGGTGGCGACGGTGACGGCACCGAGACGTCCTGCCTGGGTGACGATCTCGGCTTCACGCGTGTGCTGTTTGGCATTCAACACTTCGTGGGGAATGCCGCGCTGGGTGAGCAGCCGACCGAGGATCTCGCTGCGGGCCACGCTGGCGGTGCCGACCAGGATCGGCTGGCCGGCTTCGTGGCGCGGCTCGATCTCGTTGATGATGGCGTCGAACTTGGCCTGCTCCGACTTGTAGATGAGGTCGGCCTGGTCGATGCGGGCGAGCGGTCGGTTCGTGGGGATCGGCACCACGCCGAGGTCGTAGGTCCCCGCGAGCTCGGCCGCCTCGGTCTGGGCGGTTCCGGTCATCCCGGCCAGCTTGTCGTACATGCGGAAGTAGTTCTGCAGGGTGATCGTGGCGAGGGTTTGGTTCTCCTCTTTGATCTTGACGCCCTCTTTGGCTTCGACCGCCTGGTGGATGCCTTCGGACCAGCGGCGGCCCTCGAGAATGCGGCCGGTGAACTCGTCGACGATCTTCACCTCGCCGCCCTGCACGATGTAGTCCTTGTCGCGGCGATACAGCTCCTTGGCCTTGAGGGCGACGGTGAACTGGTGGACCAGGTTCGCCTGCACGTTGTCGTACAGGTTGTCGACATCGAGCGCACGTTCGACGCTGTCGATACCGGCCTCGAGCGGCACGACGACGCGCTTGTCCTCTTCGACCTCGTAGTCGACGTCGCGCTTGAGGCCGCGAACGATCGACGCGAATCGGTAGTACAGCTTGGCGGCGTCGCCGACGCGGCCCGAGATGATCAGTGGGGTTCGAGCTTCGTCGATCAGGATCGAGTCGACCTCGTCGACGATGCAGAAGTTGTGCCCGCGTTGCTGCACCTTGTCGGCTTTGGACTGCGCCATGTTGTCGCGGAGATAGTCGAAGCCCATCTCGTTGTTGGTCGCGTAGGTGATGTCGGACTCGTAGCTCGCCCGCTTCTCGGCGGCGCTGTTGCGCACGCCGGGAATGATCAACCCGACGCTGAGGCCGAGCCAGCGATGGATCTGACCCATCCACTCGGCGTCACGGCGTGCGAGGTAGTCGTTGACCGTCACGAGGTGGACGCCCTTGCCGGTGAGCCCGTTCAGATAGGCCGGAAGCGTCGACACCAAGGTCTTGCCCTCGCCGGTCTTCATTTCAGCGACCCACCCGAAGTGCAGGGCGGCACCGCCCATCAGCTGGACGTCGTAGTGGCGTTGGCCGATGGTTCGCTTGGCGCCTTCTCGACACACGGCGAACGCCTCGATGAGGATGTCGTCGAGGTCCGCGCCGTTGTCGAGCCGCTGACGGAAGTCGACCGTCTTGGCCTTGAGTGCGTCGTCGGAGAGCGCTTCGATCTCAGGTTCGAAGGCATTGATGTCGGGCACCATGCCTTCGAGTGCCTTGATCTTCTTGCCTTCACCGGCTCGGAGGATGCGATCGAGGATGCCCATGCGACCCCCCAGCCTACCGGTGCCGCATCACCGGTCGGGTCGGAGCGGGTTGACTCATGCAACCAGGGTCGGCGTCGGCACCGACGCCCGTGAGCTGCGACGGCGGGGCCGTGCCGAGGTCGCCGCCACGCCCGGGGTGGACGCAACTGCGAACATCGACACCTCACCGGCACCGGCCTGGCGCAGCGCTGCTGCCGCGGCGGCCAGGGTGGCGCCAGTGGTGACCACGTCGTCGATCACGATCACCCGTCTGCCCGCCAGCCCGGGTCGGGCCTCGAAGCAGGGACCGTGCAGCCGCTCGGCCCGCGACCGTCCGGTCTGTGCGACGCCCGGACCGGTGCGCTCGAGCAGACGACGGCACGGCACCCCGAGCTGGCGCGCGACCACTCGAGCGAGGAGCTCGCCCTGGTCGAACCCGCGATCGCGGCGGCGGGCGGCGCTGGTCGGCGCCCAGGTGACCACATCGACGCGACGATGAACCCCGGCGTCGACGATGGTGTTGACCACCAGGCCAGCGAGGTGCCGAGCGACCTGACGGCGGTTGCGGTACTTCAGTCCGAGTACCACCTTGCGGGCTCGGCCGGTGAACGGCACCGCAGCGAGCGCACCGCCGGACGGGGTGCGCGGCCTCGGGCCCACCAGGGCGAATCGGCAGGTGGTGCAGATCGCACCTCCAGGGGCGTCACAACCGGCACAACGGGTCTGGAACAACATGTCGCCCATCATGACGAGGGGGTGTCACAGAGTTCCCGAGTCCGGAACGACCGCCCGACCGCGACGGCGTGCGTAGCGTGGCTGGGTGAATCGCTTCATCCCCACCGATCGCCCCGTCGAACGCATCGTGCGTTGCGTGGTCGGCCTCGCGATCTTCGGCGTCGGCATCGCACTGTTGATCGATGCCAATCTCGGTGCGGCACCATGGGACGTCTTCCACACTGGCGTCGCGGCGCTGACCGGCCTCCCCGTCGGCCAGGTGACGATCATCACGGGTGTCGCGCTGCTGCTGGTGTGGATCCCGCTCGGCGAACAGATGGGCCTCGGCACCGTCCTCAACGCACTCGAGATCGGCCTCGTCGTCGATCTCGTCCTCCCGCTGATCCCGGAGCCGGACCTGTTGGTTGCCCGTCTGCCGATGATGTTCGGCGGCGTCGTGCTGATCGCGATCGGCTCAGGGCTCTACATCGGAGCAGGCCTCGGACCGGGACCACGAGACGGGCTGATGACCGGCATGGCCCGGCGGGGTGTGTCGATCCGCTTCGCACGGACGGCGATCGAGATCACGGTGTTGGCGGTGGGCGTTGCGCTCGGCGGCGCCATCGGGCTCGGTACCGCCGTGTTCGCGATCGGTATCGGCCCGCTCGTGCAGGTGTTCCTGCCCCGACTTCAGGTCAGAGCGACGAGCCCCTGAAGGCGCTGCGACGCTGGAAGAAGTCGCCGACCTGGTTCAGCGCCAGGACCGTCAGCGTCAGGATCATCGACGGATACAGGATCTGGCCGAAGTTGATCTTGATGTCGCGTCGGGCCTGGTTGATCATGTTGCCCCACGACGACTGCGGGAGCTGCACACTGAGGCCGAGGAACGACAACGAACCCTCGACCACGACAACGGCAGCAGCAGCGACCATCGCGTAGGCGAGCAGCGTCGGCATCACGTTGGGAATGATCTCGCGCCGCAGGATCGTCCATCGCTTCGTACCGATCGCCTGGGCGGCCAGCACGAACTCACGGTTGGAGATCGCGAGGCTGTTGGCACGTGACACACGTGTGTACGCAGGAATCGAGAGCAAGCCGATCACGAAGCTGATCACGAAGAGGTCGCGCACTTCGAAGATCGAGATGAGCGCCAACAGCAGCACCAGCGCCGGGAAGGCGAGCAGCACGTCGATCATCGCCATCAGTGCGGTCTCGGTCTTGCCGCGGACGTAGCCGACGAGCGAGCCGATGAGCCCACCCACGATCACGCCGCACACCACCGAGACGATGGCGACCGTCACGCTGACGTACGCACCGTGCATCGCACGTGAGAACGAGTCGCGTGCGAGCGCATCGGTGCCGAGCGGATGCGCCCATGACGGCGACTCGAGCGGCTCACCGTCGCCGAATTCGCCGGTGGCCGGGTTGAAGCCGTTCAACTGCAGGTTGGGATCCGCCAGCGGCAGCGACCCGTTGAAGACCTTCGCGTCGAGCTGGGCGTAGATCGCGGCGAACAGCACGAACAGCAGCCAGAGGGTGCCGAGCTTCACGAGGAACGGCATCTCACGGAAGATGCCCCAGACGGACTTGCGCTTCTGCTTGACGCCGTCGGGGGCGACGAAGTCGTCCACCGACCCCACCAGCACCGAGCCGGCGACGGTCGCCGTCTGATCGTGTACGTCGATGATCCGTTCGAGCTGTGTTTCGTTGGTGGCCATGGTCACTTCCTCCGAATTCGCGGGTCGAGGACGGCGTAGAGCAGATCGACGATGGTGTTGATGATCACGAACATCGCCGCAATGAAGACGGTGATCCCTTGGATCACCAAGATGTCACGGCCGTTGATGGCAGCGATCAGGGAGAACCCGAGCCCGGGAATCGCGAAGAGCGATTCGATGATGACGGTGCCGCCGAGCAGGGCACCGAAGCTGATGCCGACGATGGTCATCAAGCTGAGCGAGCTGGGCCGCAGTGCGTGGCGGAACAGGATGTACCGGTCGCTGAGACCCTTGGCTCGGGCCGAGAGGATGTAGTTCTCGCGCAGGGTGGCCATCATGTCGGAGCGCACGAGTCGAGAGAAGAGCGCCATCTGGGCGAGCGCCAAGGACAGCGCCGGCAGGATGGCGGTCTTCATGTTCTCGGCGAGACCGTCGCTGAGACGGTTCCAGTTCGATGCCGGTAGCCAGCCGAGCTGGACCGCGAAGAGCCAGATGAGGAAGATGCCGAAGATGAAGTTGGGGATCGACAGCGCCACTTGGACACCTGCCGAACTGACCGTGTCGGCCCATTTGCCCTGCTTGTAGGCGCCCAACACGCCAACGGGGATGGCGACGACCACAGCGATGAAGATCGACATGAACGCGATCTGGGCCGTCACGGGGAGCCGAGAAGAAATGGTGTCGCTCACCGGTTGATCGGTGACGTAGGAGGTGCCGAGGTCGCCGGTGGCGGCGTCGCCCAGCCAGGTGAAGTAGCGAACGAGGAAGGGATCGTCGAGGTTCAGGTCGTCGCGGATCTGCTCCTCGATCCCGGGCGTGCGGGGCCCGGTACCGAGGATGGTGTCCACCGGATCTCCGGGGAGCAGCGCGACCATCAAGAAGGTCAAGAACGTGACCGCAAACAGTGTTGCGATCAATCGCAGGAGAACGAATGCGATGGTCTTGGCCATGATGATCGGTGCTGCTCCCCGGAGTCGGTGTCGTCAGTAGGTGTTCAGTGGTTGTTCAGTCGCTGTCGGTGCTCGCTGGGGATCACCCGTCGACGTAGACCTGGAACCAACGAGCCTGAGCCTCAGGCGCAATGCCCGCGCCGAGGGTTCCGTCGGGGAAGGTCCAGGAGTTGAAGCCCTTGACGTCCGGATCCTTGGCGATCATGACCGCCGTGCCACCGGAGTACCAGGTCAGACCTTCGTTGTTGATCTTGGTCATGATCTGGCTGTAGAGCTCCTTGCGGGTCTCGAAGTCGTCGGTCGAGCTGGCCTCGGCGGCCCACGCCTGCAGCTCGGGATCGTCGAAGTTCGTGAAGTTGCCGATCGACTCGGCCTTCGGTGCCACGAACGGGTTGACGGCCACCGACGGGTCGTTCTCCGTGCCCCAGCGCCAGCAGTGTGCGTTGTGCACGTCGCTCACGGCGTTGTTGATGTGGGTCGCCTGGTCGAACTGCGTCAGCGTGACGTTGACGAGTTCGGAGCCGGTCCACACCTGCTCGGCCACCTGCATCGCAGCGATGAGGGTGGGGTCGGGCGGGCAGGAGAGCTCGACGTCGATCTTCTCGCCGGGCGCCTTGCCATCGGAGCGGGCCGGGTCGTCGACGTACTCCTGGAGCAATGCGACACCAGCTTCGAAGTCGAACTTCTTGTAGGCGTCTTCGGCCTCCTGGGTCCACCAGGGGCTGTCCGAGGAGAAGAACTGTGACGTCGGCAGGGAGATGCCCTCGCCACCGAGTGCTTCGATGACGTTCTCCTGGTTGTTCAGGTAGATCAGGCCGGTACGGACGCGAACGTCGTCGAACGGCGTGACCTCGGTGTTGAACATGCCACCACCGGTGCTGTTGCCCTGGAACTCGATCAGCTCGATCCCGTCCTCTTCACGAGCGTCGCGGATCGTGCCCTGACGCAATGACTGCGCAGCGCTGGTCGTGCCCGACAGCAGCGCGTCGAGACGCGTGCCCTCGTCGGGGATCGGGCGGAACGACACCGAGTCGAGGTACGGCAACTGGTTGCCGTCGACGTCGACGTACCAGTAGTCCTCGTTGCGCTCGACGATGGTCTCGTTGTCCTGGTCACGGTTGGCCATCACGAATGGCCCCGTGCCGATCGGATTGGTGCTGTAACCGACCGAGTCGGCAGCCGCCTCGGCCGGATCGAACGGGAACCCGATCGGGGCGGTGGCGAGCGCCCCTGGGAACGCGACGTTCGGTGCGCTGAGCGTGTACTCGACCGTCAGGTCGTCGACGGCGGTGACGCCCTCGAGGCTCGCTCCGGTGATGCCCGACTGGCCAGCAGCGCCTGCCAGCTGGATCGGGAACATGTCGGCAATGGTCTGCGCGGTGAGCGGCGTGCCGTTGTGGAACGTCACGTCGGGACGCAGCGTCATCGTCCACACCGTGAAGTCCTCGTTCGGACTCGATGCTCTCGGCGAGGAACGGATCGTAGGTGCCTTCGGCGCTCTGGTCGAACAGCGGGTCGTAGATCGACCGCATGATCGTGTAACACGGCGACGAGCAGCTGTCCTCCCACGGACGCAGGCCCGTGGCGTCGGCCTCGAGGCCGATCGTGACGGTGCCGCCGTAGACGGCTTCACCCTCCTCGGCGACGATGGACGTGTCGACGTCGGGAACGGTCACCTCCGGTTCGGCGTCACCTTCGCCGTCACCCTCGCCGTCTTCTGTTGCCTCCGTGGTCTCGCCGCCGGTGTCGGTGTCGGCGTCGCTGGAGCTGTCGTCGCTCCCGCATGACGCCGCCACGAACGCCAAGGTCAACGGAATGGCGAGCGCTGTTACTACTCGTCGCTGTCGCATGGATCCCCCATCTGGAATGGATTGTGTTGTTGTTGATGAAAGTCGAAAGTCGTTCACGATGCCGACGCAGCAGTGCAGGAATCCACCCCACGTACGCCCCCTCCCACCCAGCCGACTCGTGCCGAGCGAGAACACCGATTGTCTATCACTACATGACCGATGTCACATAGTCGGAGTGTCGCCCTCCGGTGTCGTACCGACGGCCACCGTGGTTGCAGTGGTCTGGTCGTCGTCCCATGGTTCGATCAGCGGGTGGTGACAGGCCACGTAGTGGTCCTCGCCGACGCGACGCATCTGCGGCTCTTCGGCCGCACACACCTCGTCGGCGAACGGGCACCGGGTGCGGAAACGGCAGCCGGACGGCGGCGAGATCGGCGACGGGAGTTCGCCCTCGATCACTCGGATCGAGTCGACATCGACGTCTGGATCCGGCACCGGACTCGACCCCAGCAGCAGTTCGGTGTACGGGTGCGCCGGGCGGGAGTACAGCTCGTCGGCTTCGGAGATCTCGCACATCTTGCCGAGATACATCACCGCAACTCGGTCGCTGATGTTCTTCACCACGGCGAGGTCGTGTGCGATGAACACCAGCGTCAGTCCGTGCTTGGTCTTGAGGTCGTCGAGCAGGTTGAGGATCTGCGCCTGGACCGACACGTCGAGCGCCGACACCGGCTCGTCACAGATGATCAGCTGCGGCTCCATGACGAGCGCACGTGCGATCGAGATGCGCTGACACTGGCCGCCCGAGAACTCGTGCGGTCGCTTGTAACGCGCCGGCCCCGGATCGACCCCCACCTGATCGAGGATGCGCGCCACGATCTGCCACTGCTCGTCTTTGTCCTTCGGGCCCCACACGTTGAGCGGCTCGGCCACGACCTCACCGATCGTGCGCCGAGGGTTCAGCGACGAGATCGGGTCCTGGAAGATCATCTGCAGCTGCGTGCGTCGCTGACGCATCGTCTCGTCGTCGAGGCTGGCGAGGTCCTCGCCGTCGAGGACCACCGAACCGCTGGTCGGCTTGGGCAGCCGGAGCAACGCCCGGCCGGTGGTCGACTTCCCACAGCCCGACTCGCCGACGAGACCGAGCGTCTCGCCCGCCGCGATGTCGAAGCTGATGCCACTGACCGCCTTGACCGTGCGCTTGCGGCCGACCGGGAACTCGACGACCAGATCGGACACCTGCAACAGCACCTCGTCGGACGGCCGGAGGTGTGCGGTACCAGAGCCGGCCATCAGCCCGTCACCTCTTCGCTCGCCAGCAGCTTGCCGGCGGCGGCGAGCGCCGGTGGGAACTCTGCAGCCACGTTGCGCGCGAAGGCTTCCTCGCCGTCGGGGGTGCCGACCGGGAAGTGGCAGGCGAACACGTGGTCGGGGGAATCGATCGAACGCAATTGGGGCTCCTCGGTGCGACAGATGTCCTGCGCGTACGCACAACGGGGTGCGAACTTGCAGCCGGGCGGTGGCTCGATCAGGTTCGGTGGGCGACCGGGGATGGCGTTGAGCCGTGTGTGCTTGGGCTGGGTGACCTTGGGGATCGACCAGAGCAAGCCCTGCGTGTACGGGTGACGGAGTTCGCTGAACAGCTTCGACGTCGGCGCCTTCTCGACGGCCTTGCCGGCGTACATCACCATGATCTCGTCGGTGCGGCCGGCGACGACGCCGAGGTCGTGGGTGACCAGGATCATCGCCATGGCGCGATCGCTCTGCTGCTCTCGGAGCAGGTTGAGGATCTGGTGTTGCACCGTGACGTCCAGGGCGGTGGTCGGTTCGTCGGCGAACAGCATCCGGGGGCCGCAGGCCAGGGCGATGGCGATGCACACTCGCTGGCGCATACCGCCCGACATCTGGTGCGGGTACACATCGAGCCGATTCTCGGCCTCGGGGATGTGCACCGACTTCAGCAGTGCAACCGCCACCTCGTTGGCTTCCTTCTTGCCCATGTCGAGGTGATAGCGAACGTGTTCGGTCAACTGGCGCCCGATGGTCACCACCGGATTCAGCGAGGTCATCGGATCCTGGAACACCATCGCCATCTCGGCGCCCCACAGCGCCTTCTTCTCCTTGGGCGACTTGTCGATGATCTCGTCGCCCGCATAGCGGACCGAGCCCGTGGTCGTGGCGTTCGCTGTGGTGTTGAGTCCCATGATCGAACGCGACAGCACGGTCTTGCCGGAACCCGACTCGCCGACGACGCCGAGCGTGCGGCCTCGTTCGAGCTCGAACGACACACCGTCGACGGCGCGTACCGATCCGGCAGCGACAGCGAACGACGTGTGGAGGTCGTCGACGACCAGCAGTGGCTCGCCGGTCGATTCCCGTCGTGCAGGCGTTCGCCCGGCCCGAATCTCGTTGTCCATGCTTCCCCTTTTGTGTCGCTGTCCGTCGCAGCGTTCGCTGCCGCCGAAGGTGGCGGGCGTCACACTAGGCGGATGGTGAGGGGAAGTTCGAACCCGCCGGCACAACCCGTTCGACGCCCCCCGAGCCCGGGTCTCGCGGGACCTTGGTGGTTCCGCGAGACCCGGGCTCGGGGGGCCGACAGGATCAGTAGCGGTAGTTCTCCGGCTTGAACGGGCCGGAGGGATCGAGACCGAGATACTCGGCCTGCTCGTCGCTCAACTTGGTGAGCTTCACGCCCAGCGCGTCGAGGTGGAGCCGGGCAACCTTCTCGTCGAGGTGCTTGGGCAACACGTACACGCCGAGCGGATACTGCTCGGTGTTGTTCCACAGCTCCATCTGCGCGATCACCTGGTTGGCGAACGAGCACGACATCACGAAGCTCGGGTGGCCGGTGGCGCAGCCCAGGTTGACCAGGCGTCCCTCGGCAAGGATGATCACCTGGTGGCCGTCGTCGAAGCGCCACACGTCGGTCCCCGGCTTGAGCTCGTCACGAACCGCACCCGAGCGGGCGAGCCCGGCCATGTCGATCTCGTTGTCGAAGTGACCGATGTTGCACACGATGGCGTTGTGCTTCATCTTGGTCATGTGATCGATCGTGATGATGTCGGCGTTGCCGGTCGCCGAGACGAAGATGTCGGCAGTGTCGACGACGTCCTCGATCGGGAGCACCTGGATGCCCTCCATGACGGCCTGGAGCGCGTTGATCGGATCGATTTCGCTGACGATCACCCGGGCGCCCTGACCCTGCAACGACTGCACGCAGCCCTTGCCGACATCGCCGTAGCCGAGCACCACCGCGGTCTTGCCGCCGATCATCACGTCGGTCGCCCGTGAAATCGAGTCGACCAGCGAGTGGCGACAGCCGTACAGGTTGTCGAACTTCGACTTGGTGACGGAGTCGTTGACGTTGATCGCCGGGAACAGCAGCTCACCGTCGTCCATCATCTTGTAGAGCCGCTTGACGCCCGTCGTGGTCTCCTCGGTCACGCCCTTGATGTGGGCGGCCATGCGGGTCCACTTGCCCGGGTCGCTCTTCAGCGTGCGCTGGAGGAGACCGAGCACGATCGCCAGCTCGGGGTTCGGTGCCTCGGTCGGGTCGGGCACCGCTCCCGCGGCTTCGTACTCGACACCCTTGTGCAGCAGCATCGTGGCGTCGCCGCCGTCGTCGAGGATCATGTTCGGACCGTCGTAGGTGGTGCCGTCGGCGGCATCCGGCCACGTCATCATCTGGTCGGTGCACCACCAGTACTCCTCCAGCGTCTCACCCTTCCAGGCGAACACCGGGACACCTTGCGGATCCTCGGGTGTGCCATTCGGGCCGACCACGGTCGCCGCGGCGGCGTGGTCCTGCGTGGAGAAGATGTTGCAGCTCGCCCAGCGCACCTCGGCCCCGAGCGCCGTCAAGGTCTCGATCAGCACGGCGGTCTGGATCGTCATGTGCAGCGAGCCCGAGATCCGGGTGCCGGCGAGCGGCTTCGATTCGCCGTACTCCTTGCGCAGCGCCATCAGGCCGGGCATCTCGTGCTCGGCGAGGATCATCTCCTTGCGCCCGAACGGGGCGAACGAGAGGTCGGCCACACGGAAGTCCTTGCGGGCAGCAAACGTGGACGTGGAAGATGCAGTGTCGGTGTCGGTCATGGGGAAAGCCTCCGTGGTTCGTTGATTGGCGAACCGGGCAGGGGCCTTCAGGCACCGATCGAATCAGCCCGGCGATTCGGTGAGCTCCCAGTGTACCGACGCGTCGGAGGGACACACCGGCGAGCGGCCGATTCCGACCGCACCAGCGCGCTCCGAGCGCGAACCAGGATCAGCCGGCGGGCGAGTCGGGGTCGAAGGTCGCCGAGATGCCCTCGGCCTCGATCAGCGCGGTGAGGCGAGCATGCTCGGCGTCGTCGACGGTGGTGGCTTCCGAGATGAGCATCACCGGAATGTCGTCGCGGACGTCGTAGCGACGCTGCAGCCTGGGGTTGTACAGCAGCGACTCCTGCTCGACGTAGAACAGCGGGCCCTTGTCCTCGGGGCAAGCGAGGATCTCGAGCAAGGCGGGTGAAAGTGACATGGTGCAGGTTCCGATCGTGGTCAGCTGGTGATCAGGGCGAGGACCTCGCCGACGGCATCGTCGCACGAGGATCGGTCGGTGGCTTCGAGGTTCAACCGCAGCAGCGGTTCGGTGTTCGACGGGCGCAGGTTGAACCACCACGTCCCGCAGTCGACGGTGAGCCCGTCGAGACGGTCCTGGTCGACGTCGCCGTAGTGATCGCTGATCCGCTCGATCACGGCGAGCGCATCGTCGACCTGGGTGTTGATCTCACCGCTGGCGGCGTAGCGCTCGAAGGGTCGACGCACGACGGACAGCGGTTGCCCGGAACGCCCGACTTCGGCCATCACCATCATCGAGGCGATCAGGCCGCTGTCGGCGTTGAAGTTGCGGGCGAAGTAGTAGTGCGCAGAGTGCTCGCCGCCGAACTCGGCCCCGGTGTCGGCCATCACGGTCTTGATGTAGGAGTGCCCGACCTTCGTGCGCACCGGCGTCCCGCCCAATTCGGCGACCACTTCGGGCACCGACCGCGAGCAGATCAGGTTGTGCAGGATCGTCGCGCCGGGGTGCTGGCGCAGGATCGATGCGGCGAGCAGCGCCGTGGTGGTCGAGCCGCTGAGGCCGTTGCCGGTTTCATCGACCACGAACACGCGGTCGGCATCACCGTCGAAGGCCAGCCCGAGGTCGAATCCTCCGGACACGACCCGAGCGCGCAGGTCGCGCTGGTTGGCCGGCTGGAGCGGATCAGCGGGATGGTTCGGGAACGTGCCGTCGAGCTCACCGAACATCACCTCGAGTTCGACGCCGGGCAGCCGCTCGAACACCGCGGGGACCACGAGACCGCCCATGCCGTTCGCGGTGTCGGCAACGACCCGCATCGAGCCGATCTCGGCGGGGTCGATGAAGCCGACCACGTGATCGGCGAACGCTGCGAGCAACGTCCGCTCCGACCTCGATCCAGCGGTGGCCGCGGTGCGCGGTCCGCTGCCGTCGAGCACGTCGTGCGCGGTCGCTCTGATGTCGGCCAATCCGGTGTCGATGCCGATCGGGCGCGCTCCAGCGAGGCACAGCTTGATGCCGTTGTAGCCAGCAGGATTGTGCGAGGCGGTGAACATTGCTGCAGGCATGTCGAGCACACCAGCCGCGTAGTACACGAGGTCGGTGGAGGCCAACCCGATGTCGACGACATCGACGCCCTGCTCCATCACGCCACGGGCGAATGCCTCGACCAGTTCTGGCCCGGACGGCCGCATGTCGCGACCGATCACGACCTGGTCTGCGGTGACGAAGTTGCCGAATCCGACACCGAGGGCGTGGGCGACGTCAGCATCGAGCTGGTCGGGCACCGTGCCGCGGATGTCGTACGCCTTGACGATCTGATCGAGGACTGACATGAGGGGTGAAAGGCTATCGCCCGTCGTCGTGGTCGGTGGATCCCACCAGCACGGCGTCGTCGGGCACCGGGTCTGGCTCCGTCGGAGCGAACATGCGCCCCGGACGCTCGCTCGGGTACTCCATGTCGCCCTTGCGGCGCCAGTAGACACAGAGTGCGATCCCGAGCGCAGTGAGGGAATAGAAGAACCAGTCGAGTGGCGTCTTGGAGTAGCTCAGCGTCACCTGGTTCTCCGTCGGGATCACCACCATGAAGTTCGGCGCGACCCGGTAGGGCCCATCGGCGCCGTCGACCTTCCAGGTCGGAAAGTAGCTCACCCGAACCAGGACGGGAACGCCGACCTGATCGACCTCGAAGCTGATCGACTGCTGCTGGATGTCGACGTTGCTGACCGCGACGGGGTCGAGCTCGACCACGTCGATCGGGTCGGTCGGCACGACGTAGTCGACGTTCCGACTGCGTTCACCCGGCTCACCGACGCGGGCGTCGAGATCGATCTCCACCGGGATGCGCTGCCACTCGTCGGGGCCATCGTCAGCGGGCATCGCCGCCCAGTCGTCTTGGCGCTGGAACCAACTCGTGCCCACTTCGAGGTTGCGCTCGCGTTGATCGCCGCCGCGCTCTTCGACCACCACCGGTTGCACGGTCAGCGGCTCGACGATGCTGGCCGTTCGCAGTTCGTAGATCTCCCAGGGCCCCGACGACGTGACGAATTCGAGGTCGTCCTGGAGGGCCGCCTCGGCCTGCGCTTCTGGGGTACGCACCATGAGGTAGCGAACGCCGAGGTCGTGCATGTGCTGCACTCCGGCCGCGCCGTCGTTGTTGACGTAGCGAAGCTGGCGCACCGGGTTGGACGATTGCTTGGACACCGCTGCTGCCGACAGGAAGTGGTACGGGGTGGTGCCGGAGGCCTCGAAGAACAGGCCCTCCATCGAGCCGATGCAGCCGTCGGTCCAGTGCGGAAGCAGCATCAACGCCATCGTGGTGCCGTACTCGCCGTTGTCGCCGCTGTTCTCCCAGAGGGCGCGACCGCAGCCGCGGTCCGCGCCGATGTCGTCCATTGCGGTCACCAACGCGTGGTACTCCGGGTACTTCGGACGCCCCTCGTAGCCGCGCATGTTGTACCGAGCCCACCCGTCGGCGACGGCGCGACCGGACTCGGGCCCCTTGCGCAACGGGCCCCAGGCGTACACCGACGCCTCGCCGTCGACGACCCGGCCACCGCCCGGCAGCGTCTCGTACATCCAGCCGAAGACGAGCAGACACGACAACGTGATCACGCCGGCGGCCACCGCCCCCTCGACCGCCGACAGGTGCTGCGATGCCCGTCGATCTCGCGATGCGTTGATCGCCCACGTGATCACTTCGAGTGCACCGATCACCATCAACAGGTAGCGGGTGAGATACACGAACGGCAGGAGCCGCGGATTCCAGAGCAGACCGATCAGCGGCAGGCTGTCACGGGTGAGGTACACCAGTGCGACGAAGGTGAGACAGATCAGACCGACTGCGGTCCCGGTGAGGTGCCGCCGCATGATCACGGCCGCGAATCCGACGATCGCGAGCCCGGTGATGATGAAGTCGAGCGGCGCCGCCAGCGGGAAGAACATGTCCCAGAACGAGTCGTTTGCCCCCTCGGGCCGGAACCCGTACTTCATGTCGGTCATGAACTCGTGGCCGAACAGGAACGGCCCCACCCACCACGCCGACAACAACAGGGTGGTGACGCCGGTCGTGACGGCGAACACCAGCCGGAACCGGTCGAGCCAGACGAGACAGATGATGATCGCACTGACCGCCACGAAGATCAGCACGATGCCGTGCGACACGGCGGCGAGCGACAAGATCACCGCCGTCCACACCCGGAACCGCCCGGTTCGCAGTCCGTTCGCGAGCAGCCCCAGACCGAAGATGGCAAGGGTCAGCGAGATCGAGAACGAGTACTCCCCCGCCATCGTCGACTTCACATTGCCGCCATAGATGGAGAAGCTCTCGTCGAGCAGGAAGCAGAGCGCAGCGACCGAGAACAGCTCGGGGATGGGATGGCGGAACTTGGCGAGGCGACCGAACGCCCAGCACGACAGCGGGAAGAGCACCAGCCCGGACACCGCCACCAGCTTGAAGGCCACCCCATACGGGAAGATCACGTCGAGTGCCACGATCGCGAGCGCAGGGATCACCATGTAGAAGCGGTACAGCGGGATCCCGCCGTACCAGTCCATGCTCCATCCGGAGAGCTGGAAGTTGGGAAGGAAGTGATCGCGCAGGAACGCCGGCGCCCACACGTGCGCGCCCATGTCGCCACCGGTCGGCGTGGTGTCGTCGAAGATCAGGTCACTGCCCGGCGAGATCGGGTTGAAGTGCACGACCAGCATCATCACCACGGTGGTGGTGACGAGTGTGGCGGAGGTGACCAGGACCCGTACGACCCGGTCGTTGTCCCACGGGCGCTGCCACCAGGCGACGGGGCGTTGCGTGATCCGGGAGACGACCCGTGCTCCCCACCCGGCCGCGGCGGACTCGGTCGGTGCTGGGGCCGGTGCTGGCTCGGTGGTCTCGTCGGACGCGAGGTCCCCCGGGGAGCGAGTTCCGTCTGCGTCGGTCATCGTCGGCTCGCTCGTCGGGGACGCGGAGGGGTGATGCAGTGGGCCGCCATGAAGTGGCCCATCATGGCAAACCGCGTGACCGCGCGCCGGTCACCTTCGGCAATCCGTGGGCAGGTCACAGCACGAGCAGCAGCCCGGTGAGGTTGAACCCCACGTGGATCATGATCGCCGGCCCGAGGCGGTCCCAACGCAGTGCCGCCCAACCGAACAGCAGGCCGACGGCGAACAACCCGGGAATCTCCGCGGGCCGTAGATGGATCACGGCGAACAGTGCCGCGACGCCGATCACCACGGGAACGTGGGCGAAGCGCGCTGCGAGCGAACGCTGCAGCAGGCCTCGATAGAACAGCTCCTCGATCAACGGCGCACCGATGACCACCACGAGCACGAGCAGCCAGGTCGACCCCTCACTCGCCCGATCGACGAGGTCCTGGGCGTTCTCGGTGAGCCGGTCCTCGGAGAACGTCTCGGGCCACACCGCTTCGAGTGGCAGGTAGATCGCACGGATCAGCACCAATTGTGCCAACGCACCGACCCCGAGGCCGAGCAGGTCTGCCGGCTGGGCACTGAGCCCGTAGTCCGAGATCACACTGCCGGTCCCGGCGCGTCGCGACAGCAGCCACATGGCGACCAGATACGACGACCACGCCCCGGCCAGGGCAACTGCGAGCACGCCGAACGATGGATCCGAGTCCGGGGTGCCGTGCAAGGTGAGCAGGATCGCCGACGAGACGATCTGCGCCACCACCCAGGCTCCGACGAAGGCGAACGCCGCCGCCGAGGCGTCGATCGTGTACGGCGCGGCCGAGGGGAGGAACCCTCCGGAGAACCCGCGCGGCGGCCCTCCCAGTGAACTGTTCGAGCGTTCGCGCTCCGGTCGGGCCACGACGTTCGACGCTACCCGCCGTGGACGGGTGCGAACCGGCGCGATCTCTCCGAATCTGTGAAGGGGGCGTCAGCGCGTCATGCGACGTCTCAGACGGCGATCAGTTCGTGGTGACCGAACCGACGGTCGTCGAGGCACCAGCCCGACGGCACCGACACGCGCTCGCCGTGACGGCCGCACATGTCGTACGAGTGGGGGTCACGTTCGGCGCTGAGATCGTCGATCCACACCTGTGAACGCCCGTAGTGGTAACTCAGTGTGACCTCGGCGGCATCGGAACATCCCGGCCGCGAGCACTGGCGCTGTGTCGCCGACGTGGTTCGCTCGATGCGATACATGCTCCCACGCTAGATCGGCGAACGCGTCGATGTGGCGGATGGTCTGGCAGATGGTTGGGCGGATGGTTGGGCTGGATGGTTGGGCGGCTGGTTCAGGTCGTGCTCGCGGGAAGGTGAATGCTCCGTGAGAGCTGCGCGCACGACCTGGCATCATCGGCGATCCCGCGTAGCATGTCGCCATGAGCAGCCTGCCGCCTCCCCCTCCCCCACCGCCGCCGGGTCGTGGGCGTGGATCGAAGCGACCCGACGACGCCCCAGGGCGCCGTACGCCGGACCGCCAGCCGAACAGCGACAAGGGCGACGGTCTCAACGCCGATGGGACGCCCGCGACCGGCCGCGGACCCGGAAGCTGGCCTCGCTGGTCGCTCTGGCTGCTCGCTGGCCTGCTCCTGGCCGTGGTGATTGCGTCGTTCGCGTGGCCCAGCGAGAGCGGCGAGTCGCTCGAGTACTCCGAGTGGCGCACCCAACTGATCGAAGGCAACATCGAGACCGCCACGATCGAGAACGGCTCGGGCGCGATCACGGGTGAGTTCACCAACGGCGATCGGTACAACACGAACGGCGACGGCTCCACCGGTGTGTCCGACGAGGACCGCCAGTTGATGATCGACAACGGTGTCGACTTCGAGTTCAAGCAGGAGAGCAACAACTGGCTGCTCGGCCTGCTGTCGATCTTCCTGCCGGTGATGCTGATCATCGGGTTCTTCGTCTGGCTGCAGCGCCGCGCGCAGGGCCAGATGGGCGGCGTGATGTCGATTGGCAAGAGCAAGGCCAAGGCCTACGACGCCGACCGCCCCTCGACGACCTTCGACGACATCGCCGGCTACACCGGCGTCAAGCAGGAGATCAACGAGGTCGTCGACTTCCTGCGCATGCCGGAACGGTTCCGCGAGATCGGGGCAAGGGTCCCCAAGGGCATCCTGCTGGTCGGTCCCCCCGGGACCGGCAAGACCCTGTTCGCCCGGGCGGTCGCCGGTGAGGCGGGCGTGGGCTTCCTCAGCGTCACCGGCTCCGACTTCATGGAGATGTTCGTCGGCGTCGGGGCGAGCCGCGTCCGCGACCTGTTCCAGCAGGCCCGCCGCATGGGCAAGGCGATCATCTTCGTCGACGAGATCGACTCGATCGGCCGCAAGCGTGGTGCCGGTGTCGGTGGCGGCCACGACGAGCGCGAGCAGACGCTCAACCAGATGCTCGCCGAGATGGACGGCTTCGAGACCTCGGAGGGCATCGTGATCATGGCGGCCACCAACCGTCCCGACGTGCTCGACCCCGCACTCCTGCGTCCGGGCCGCTTCGATCGTCAGATCGTGGTCCCCCTGCCGGAGTCGACCGAACGCAAGGCGATCCTCGAGGTCCACAGCCGCGACAAGCGGATGGGCCCCGATGTCGACATGGAGACGATGGCGGCAGCCACACCCGGCATGTCGGGTGCCGACCTGGCGAACCTGGTCAACGAAGCAGCGTTGGTTGCGGTGCGCCGCGGCTCCAAGGAGATCGCCCGCATCGACTTCGAGAACGCTCGCGACCGTGTCGTGCTCGGCGCACAGCGCGAGTCGATGATCCTGTCTGCGGAAGAGAAGCGGGCCACCGCCTACCACGAGGGTGGTCACGCGCTGCTCGCCACCGTGCTTCCCCATGGCGATCCGTTGCACAAGGTGACGATCCTGCCTCGCGGCATGGCGCTCGGTGTCACCTGGTCGCTCCCCCAGGAACGTCACACCTACTCCAAGGAGTTCTTCGAGGACACCATCTGCAAGGCGATGGGCGGGCGCGTTGCGGAGATGATCGTGTTCGGCCATCTCAACTCCGGTGCTGCCAACGACCTCGAACAGGCAACCGGGATCGCTCGGCGCATGGTTCGCGAGTGGGGCATGTCCGAACGGGTGGGCCCGATGGCCTGGAGCAGTCAGCAGGCGGTGTTCCTCGGCGAGGACCTGATGTCGTCGCAGCGCGAGTACTCCGACGACACCGCGAAGCTCCTCGACGAGGAGATCTCGCGGATCCTCACGTCACAGGAGAGCAGGGCGCGAGACGTCCTCACCCGTCACCAGCGGGGCCTGGAACTGATCGCTGAGGCCCTGCTCGAACGCGAGACGATCGACGGGCCCGAGGTGGCCGAATTGATTCAGCAGGGCATGGCCGAGTCCGGTCAGCCCGCCGACAGCGACGTCAAGCCTGGCGTCTGATCCGATCTCGGCTCCGGCGCACGCGCCGGGCCGTCAGGTCGAGTGATCGTGGTTCTGGCAGTTGCCGGCGCCCGGCGTCGACCCGGGCTCGCGTACTTCGGCGACGGATGCCCACAGGTCGGTGGCCGACATCGGCCCGACGAACGATGACATGACGACGCCGTCAGCGTCGACGATCACGAGCGTTGGTACCGCGTCGATCCCGTACCGCTCGTGCACGGCCCGGTTCGCCGTGTACTCGACCTCGGCGACCGCCACGTCGTTGCTCTCGAGCACGACTGCTTTGTCGGTCACGCTTCGGCACACATCGCACGTGGCCGACGTGAACACCACGACGAGCCATGGAGCGTCGGGGCGAGCGAAGTCGTGTCGATCGAGTTGCTGCGGGGCGCGGTACTTGCGCTGTGTCGGGGCATCCGGCACGCGCCGGCGTCGTGCGACGAGTGCAACCACCGCAACGAGCGCAACGATGACGAGCGCAACGATCAGACGTTCCATTGCCCGCACGCTACTGGCGTGCGCCGAGCACGCCGATCGTCAGCTGTCGTTGGCGGGCAGCGCCCAACTGCCGGAGCTGCCGGACAGGCCGTTGCCCCGTGCGAGCGATCGCTCGACGAACACCCGGTTGGACGACTGCACGATCAACTCTCGATCGAGCACGTCCGGATCGACGAGATCGATGGTGACGACCTGTCCGGGCCCGATCGGGATGTCGGTCAGGCTCGCCACCGCGCTCGGGCCACCGGGGCCCACGGCTTCGATCGTGACGGTGCCGTCCACGTTGTCGACGTTGTAGATCACGAGCGCCTCGGAGGTCGGGTCGGACGGTCCGATGCCGATGTGCCACCGCGATGCCACGTACCCGTCGGTCCTCGGCGGGGCACCGAGGACCACCGAGGTGGCCACGCTGTCCCCGGCCGGCCGAGTCAGGATCCGCTCGATCACCACGGACGGCTCCGCCAACGTGGAGAACACCGACGCGTGGCGGCCCTCGGGAAGCGACACGGTCTCGTCGGCAGCGGGCTCGTAGGTGACCACGGCACGGGCGGGGACGTCGATCGGCGTCACGTCGGCGACCGCTTCGTCGAGAGGAATCCCGAGGAACACCGCGTCGACCTGCACGTCGTCGTCGGTGGGGTTGTAGATCGCGAACGATTCGGTGATGCCCTCGCCAGCGGCTCCATCGGCGAACCACCACTGCTCGCGCAGCGCCGGCGCTCCCAGCGAGACGTCGTAGCCGAGCCGACCACCGCCGAGGTAGTGCTGCGCCCGGCCGACGACGAGCCGACCGCGTTCGGCGCCGACGCTCACGGCGATGACCGGTTCGTCACGGAAGCCCAACTCGGCGATCGGGATCGTCTCGACCGACTGGGGGAGGATCGTGAACCCCTGGAACGCTGCTGGCGTCGCCTCGCCCTGCTCGGTGGCAAACGTGAGGTCGACCACCGCGGCGTCGTCGTAGGGGTTGGTGAGGATCAGGGTGTTCAGGCTGCCATCGACGGTGAACCCATCGGCGAAGTACCACTCGTCTGACGCGCTGTCGGCGCACGGGGACACCGAGTTGCCTGCCGGGTGCTGCGCACGCTGTTCGACGAACCCGCGTCCCCCATCGAGTTCGACCACGACACTCGCGAATGGCGCAGTGACGAACGCATCGATGTCGATCGTCGTGCGCGACCACGGTTCGACGGTCAGGTCGTCGCCAGCGGCAACGCCGTCACCGGTGAGGATCGTGAATCGACCGACGACCGCTTCCGCGCCACGGTTCGCAACGACCACCTCACCGCCGACACCCTCCTCACCGGTTGCCGGCACGCCCGGGCAGAACCAGCTGCCGGTGAGCGACGCGTTGTCGCTCACGGACGGGACCCAGGCCCCGGCCGGCGTGGCGAAGAACGGCTCGATCGGGGTCGGAGCGTCACGCCCGACCACGATCAGCCCGGCAAACCCCGCCACCAGCAGCACGAGCGCAGGAATGGCTCGACGGTTCATGACCGCAGCTCCGGATCATCTTGTCCATCGGCGGGATCGGTGACCTGATCGGTCGCCTGATCACTCGCTGGTTCGCTCCCAGCGTCGACCTCCGCCTCGATCGCGATCTCGGTGTCGATGTCGATGTCGATGTCGGAGGTCAGCGGTCGACCCAATCCAGGGTCGTGGAGGTGCACCGACGGTTCGGCCGTGAGGTCGATCACCGGTTCGTCGTCGACGACGAGCGGTCCTCGATTGCCGACCACGACCCGGACGCGAGCGGCGAGCAGCAACGCCGCCGCCCACAGGACCACTTGCATCATCACGAGCAGCCAGCGTCCCCACGAGGTGTCGTACTGCAACACGGCAGGCCCGGCGGTGGGCACGTCGAACGCCGTGGTGTCTCCGAAGGCTCGACGGGGCTCGATCGTGTCGTCGCCGACGGCGAGCGACCAGCCGTCGTCGAAGGGCACACCCAGGTGGATCACGCCCGCATCGACATCGTCGTCGGTGGGCTCGAGTGCGTTGAAGCCCACGAACCGCGGTGCAGCATCGGACAGATCGGTGCCCACCAGGATCTCGGCGCCTGCGCCCGCGCTGACGTCGATCACATCGTCACCGAGTTGCGACGCAGTGGGGATCCAGGCACGGTTCTCGAACACCTCGAGGGTGGGGAGTCCGGGACGCCGGGCAACCAGGTCGAGTTGATCCTCCAGCGCCGGTACCAGTCCCTCCGGGAGGGGAAGCGGGTCGTTGACCGTCGAGTTGACGCCGTCGAACTCGGGGATCACGACGAATCTGATCGCGAGCGGCGCCAACAGTCGTCCAGCGCGCAGGGTGGATCCGGACGCCATCTGGTCCAGCGCGCCGACGACGAGGTCAGCAGCACCGTTCGATGGCGGCGCCCAGCGATCGAGCACGTCGAGTTGACCGTCGTCGACGATCGCCCAGGCCACGTCGTCGCGGTACTCGGTCGCCGGGACCGGCAGCACCCGAGCGTCGCCCACGAGCAGCACGTTGTAGTCGCCGGCTTCCTCTGCGGGCGGCAGCGAGGCCTCGAGGAGCCGTGCCAGCGGTGTGGACGGTGTTTGGAACGAGCCGTCGACGAGTGCGCCGACGCCTGGCACGATGCCGACGACGACGGCGACGCTGGCGAGGATGCCGAGCGGCTGGCGCCAACCGAACGTTTCGCCTCGAACGTCGAGATCGAAGGCAGCAAGTGCGGCCCCAGCGGCGATCGCCAGGCCGACCGCGACCGGCACGAGCAGGACGCCAGCTTCGGGTGCGTCGACCGGCAGCGCGCCGCGGTCGGCGAGCACGGCGATCGCCCCGAACACCAGCACGAGCATGCCGGCGCGAATCGCCCACGTCAGTCGCCATGCCCGAGCCAGCATCACGGCGGCGAACACCGGGAGGTAGAGCGCAAGCGACAGCGCAGCGAAGTCGATGGGGCCGATCTCGAACGACGCCAGCGTGGCCAGCCCGAGGTCGGCCTCGCCGATCGGCGGTGCACCGACCATCGAGCTCCACGACCACGTCAGCGACCACGGCAGGTTGAGCACGACGGCGCCGACGACGGCACCGACGCCGGTGGCAAACGACCAGGCAGCAGTGATCGGGGACGCACCGGCGAGCAGCGTCGCGAGCGAGAACACGACGATCACGCCCAGAGCCACCGGCACCATCACCGGGGCGAATGCTGCGGCAACAGCCAGCAGCATTGCGGCCGCCAACGTGCGACGGATGCGATCGCCGACCTCGAGGTCGACGATGCCGTCGGCGATGTCGTCGGCCGCCGCGAGCGGGTCGGCGGTCTCGACCCCCGCCGCACGTCGAACGAGGTGCAACACCCACGGCGTCGCCGCGTAGACGACGAGCACGGTGAGTTGGCCGCTTGCCATCGCACCGCTGACCAGCGGGCTGGCGGCGTACACCAACAACACGCCGACACGGGCACGCGACGACGGAAAGACGGCCGCCAGACGCCACACCCCGGCCACCCCGACCACGACGAGACCCAGCACGAACAGCGTCTGCAGCAGCCCCATGTTGAACAGCGTGAACACGCTGAGACCCGACAGCGTGGCCCAACCGGTCGGATTCGGGGAGGTGGCGCCGGCACCGGTTGGATTCCATGCGGAGACGAACGTCTGCAGCAACGTGCGGGGACTCTCCGGGAATGCGAGGAACTCCCCGACCTGCGGAACCCCGTTCTCGATGAACGACCGCCCACCGATGATCACCCCGGCGAGCACGGCGATCCACGCCAACGCCGGTGTGGTCGCGCTCTGTCGCCAGCGCCGCACCTGCGAGTTCGATCCGACGTAGGTGGCGGTCTCACGACTGCGCAGATACGAGTTGAGACGGGCGCTGCCGCGCTCCTGCAACGAGAACACTTCGCGTTCGGGCACGCGCCGCATCGCTGCAACGTCCCGCCGGCGAGCGAGCAGTGCCGGCGTGTGTGGCACCAGCCCGAGCAGCCCGCGCAACGAGTTCCACGCTTGGCCGAATCGACCCGTGAACATCCCGACCACCAACTCGGTGATCGTGAGTGCGACCAGCTCGATCGACCTGATCGGCAGTCGTGACGTCCCGGTGAGCGTCGCCACCGACCGCATCCGGTGCCGGGCACGCAGCAGACCGTGGCGCAGATCGGGCCGCCGACTTCGGAGATCCCCGACGTGGCGGACCCGGGCCGACGGCACCACGACCACACGGGCACCGCTGTGGTGGATCCTCCAGCACAGTTCGGTGTCCTCGCCGTAGAACTCGATCGCAGGATCGAACCCACCGAGTTCGCGGAAGAGGTCGGCGCGCACGAGCAGATAGGCCGACGGCAGCACGAAGACATCTCGCACGCCGTCGTGTTGCTCCTGGTCGACCTCGCCCGGCTCGATCACCGGGTCGAGTTCGCCGAAGCGGTCCATGCTCAGACCCACGGACTGCAGCACGTATGGCTCGTCGAATTCCACGAGCTTGGGACCGACCGCCCCTGCGTTCGAGCGGTACAACTCCTCGACCATCGTGCGCAGCGCATCGGGCTCGGGAGCGACGTCATCGTGGCAGAACAGGAAGAACCCGTTGTCACCCTCGACGAGCCGCAGCACCTCGTTTGCCGCCGCCCCGAAGCCGACGTTGGCCCCGATCCGGCGGACGAAGGCCCCCGGAAGGTGGTGCTCGATCAGCTCGGCCGCACCAGGTCCGGCCTCGTCGGCACCGCCGGCCGCAGCGCGCCGACCAGCGTCGGCACCCTCGACGAGCAGGAAGATCATCCGCACATTGGGGTAGTCCTGACGGGCGAACGCCTCGAGCGTCTGGTCGAACCACGCGCCAGGTTGGTGCACGACGACGACCGCGACGACGGGCGGTGCGAGTTGGGTCTCCGATTCCACGATGGGGCGAGGCTAGCGACGTCGCTCGGTAACCTGCCGTCATGGCGAGCACACCCGATCCAGATGGTGGTGACACTGCTTCCCGCGTCGGCACCTCGCAACGTCGTGTGGCGCCCACCAAGTTCGACCCCACCTCGATCGACCTCACCGACATCGACCTGGTCAACGCGGTCCGCCAGGTGACCGCTGCCAGCGAGTCACTGACGAGCCGAGCGGTCGACGTTGCGAGGGACGCCGCCTACGTCACGGTCGGACTCGGCTTGCTCACGTTTCAACGGGCACAGGTGAGGCGCCGCGAGTTCGAACGCTCCCTGCGTCGATGATCGACCGCGCCCTGCGCAACACCACGGCGCGGGACTAGCATCGGCCCTCCGTGTCGACCACTTCCCCAGCCGCGAAGATGCGCACGTCGGTGCCCGAGGGCACGATCCCCGTCGGGATCGCCCTGCTCATCGCCGGCGTCGCCACCTACGCCTTCTTCAAGGTCGGCACGCTGGCGGTCGGCGGCACCGAGGAGTTCGCACCGATCGCCGCGATGTGGTTCGCCGTCTTCGCGCTCGCCCCTGGCTTCTTCCTCCCGCTCGAGCAGGAACTCGGCCGGGCGCTCTCCCATCGCCGTGCGATCGGCGAGGGCGGCACACCCGTGGTTCGCAAGGTGGTGGGCCTCGGCGGCGTGTTGATGGCCGTGGTCACGGTGGCGATCCTGGCTGCCAGCCCCCTGATCGCGGCCGACTACTTCGACGGCGATTGGTTCATGGTGGTCGCCCTGATCGCTGCGTTCGCCGCCTATGCGCCGGCACACATGGCTCGCGGGGTGTGTTCGGGAAGCGGCAGGTTCACCGAGTACGCCGTGGTGCTCGGCTCCGACGGCATCGTTCGAATCCTGCTGTGCATCGGCCTCGCCGTGGTCGGCGTCACCGCAGCCGGGGCATACGGGATGGCGATCGCCGTCTCGCCACTGTTCGCTGTGGCCTACGTTCACCGCCGGGGCGCCCTGAGCTCCGAGCCCGGTCCGCCGGCCGAGTGGAGTGAGGTCACACCGAATCTCGGCTGGCTGCTGCTCGGTTCGGTGTGTGCCGCCGCGCTGCTCAACGCCGGTCCGATCACCGCCAGCCTGCTCGCTGACGACTCCCAGGCCTCGCTGGTGACCCAGTTCTCCTACGGGGTGTTGCTCGCTCGGATCCCCCTGTTCCTGTTCCAGGCCGTGCAGGCTGCCCTGCTTCCTCGCCTCAGTCGCCAGGCCGCCCGCGGCGAGTTCGCCGAGTTCCGTTCGGGCCTCACGCGTCTGATGCTCGTCGTCTTGGCGGTCGGAGCGCTCGGGACGGCTGGAGCGTTCGTGCTGGGCCCATGGGCCTTGCAGATCGTGTACGACGCCGACCTGAGTGGGAGAACGCTCGCCATGCTGTCGCTCAGCAGCGCGGTCTACATGCTGGCGCTCGCCACCGCACAGGCCGTCATTGCGCTCCGAGGCCATGCGCTGGTCGCGCTCGGCTGGGTGATCGGTGTGGTCGGCTTCGTGCTCGGCACGTGGCTGTCGAGCGACGAAGTGTTCCGCAGGATCGAAATCGGGCTGCTGATCTCCTCGTTGGCGGCACTGGCCGCCTTTGCGATCGCGCTGCGTCAGCGATTGCGGTCGGGGGTCACGCCGGATCGCGACTCGATGATGGACGCGATCACGGACATGCCGTTCGAGACCTGAGATCGGCGGCAGTCGCCCCCTCCTCAGCGAGGGATGTCGATGCCGGCCTTGCGGGCTTCGCGATCGAGATCGTGCGCCACCATCATTTTGATCAAAGCGGGGAAGTCGACCTCGGGCTCCCAGCCGAGCACGTCGCGGGCCTTGCTGGCGTCGCCGATCAGCAGGTCGACCTCAGCAGGTCGCAGGAACTTCGGGTCCTGGCGCACATATGCGGCCCAGTCGTCGATGCCGACCTCGGCAAACGCCTGCTGCACCAACTCTTCGATCGAGTGGGTCTCTCCGGTGGCGAGCACGTAGTCGTCGGGTGTGTCCTGCTGGAGCATCTTCCACATGCCCTTGACGTAGTCGCCGGCGTAGCCCCAGTCACGCTTGGAGTCGAGGTTGCCCAGCACCACTTCGTCCTGCAGACCCAACTTGATGCGGGCGGCGGCGTTGGTGACCTTGCGGGTGACGAACTCGAGCCCACGCCGTGGGCCCTCGTGGTTGAAGAGGATGCCGGAGCTGGCGTGGAGCCCGTACGACTCGCGGTAGTTGACGACGATGTCGTGGCCGAACACCTTCGCACAGCCGTACGGCGAGCGGGGGTGGAACGGGGTCAGCTCCGTCTGCGGTGTTTCGCGCACCTGCCCGAACATCTCCGACGACGACGCCTGATAGAAGCGGATCGGGTTGTTCTGCGTCCCGCCGACCATGCGGATCGCCTCCAGCATGCGCAGCACGCCGAGGCCCGTGATGTTCGCTGTCAGCTCCGCCTGGCTGAAGCTCAACGCCACGAACGAAATCGCTCCGAGGTTGTAGACCTCGTCGGGCTGACACGCCTCCATCGCCGAGACGAGCGACGGCAGGTCGGCCAGGTCTCCGGACACCAACTCCACGAATGGCAGCTCGGCCTGGAGCGCCTCGACCCTCGGGTTGTTCTGACCTTTGACCATCCCGAAGATGTGATATCCCTGCTCGTGCAGGAACTCTGCGAGGTGCTGACCATCCTGGCCGGTGATACCGGTGACGAACGCTGTAGGCATGCGGCAGCGAGTCTACGAACTCTCGACGCGGATGCGCTCGGGTACGCTTCGTTCCGCATGCTACGAGTGGCGATCGACGTGGGACCGACCCACGCCCGGCGTACCGGGGTCGGCAACGCCGTCGCATGGTCGATCGACGCCCTCGAAGCCGAATCACGCGTCGAACTGCTGAAATACGTCACGAGTGCGCGTGCGCACCTGCGACCCGACGAGCGACGTGTCCCGATGCCCGCAGCGGTGGCCGTGCGGGTCTGGTCGCGTCGCTGGCCCGCGATGGACCGGTGGCTCGGCCACCCCGACGTGGTCCACGGCACCAACTACGTCGTCCCGCCGACACAGGCGCCGCGTGTGGTGTCGGTGTACGACTGCTGGTTCCTCGAGCACCCGGAGGACGCAACCGATGACGTCGCCCGGTCCGCTGCCGTGCTTCGCACGGCCGTGGCCGACGGCGCGTACGTCGTGACCAGCTCCGATGCGACCAGTCGTCGAGTCCGCGAACTGCTGGCGACCGAACGGGTGCGAACCGTGCTGCTCGGACCGCCCCCGGCGAGCATCGACCCGGTCGCCGCTCCCCCCAGCAATCTGCCGGAGCTGGGCGACCAGCCATTCGTGCTGGCGCTCGGCACGATGGAGCGCCGCAAGAACCTTCCCACCCTGGTGGATGCATTCGCACGGGTGGCACGCGAGTGCGAGGGGGTACGCCTGGTGATCGCCGGCGCCGCCGGAAACGATGTCGGTGCGGTCGACCGGGCCATCGGCCGACTCCGCAGCGATGTCGCCAGTCGGGTGGTGCGCACCGGCGTGATCGACGACGCCGCCAAGCGATGGTTGCTCGAGCACGCGCGTGCGCTCGCGTATCCGTCGCTCGACGAGGGCTTCGGATTTCCGATTCTCGAGGCCCAACAGGTCGGCACCCCGGTCGTGGCCAGTACGGCCGGATCGATCCCGCAGGTCGCCGGCGCGGCGGCGCTGCTCAGCCCGGCTCGCGACGCCGAGGCTCTGGCCGCCAACCTCTTCTGGGTGATCAGCGACGACGACATGCACGCACGGCTCGTCCGGCGGGGCCACCGAAACCTGCGCCGTTTCTCCTGGACGAGCGCTGCCGAGCAGCTCGGCGCGATCTACCACGAACTCGCCAACGACCGTTCGCCGGTCGAGGCTGCGGCGACCGACTCGTGAAGATCGCCGTCGTCTCCGGTGGGGTGGGTGCCGCCCGGTACCTGCGAGGGTTGATCGACGCCGTCGACGACGCCGCATCGGTCACGGCCGTGGTCAACACCGGCGACGACTGCGTCCTGCACGGGCTGTCGATCTCGCCTGATCTCGACACGATCACCTACACGCTCGCCGGCGCGATCGACCCCGAACGCGGCTGGGGGCTCGTCGACGAGACGTGGCGCGCCATGGACGCCCTCGGCCGATTCGAGGCGGTGCGCCCGGCCGCATCGAACGCAGCCCCGCGCTGGTTCAATCTGGGCGATCGCGACTTGGCAACGCACTTCTACCGCACTGCCCGTCTCGATGAGGGCGCCACCCTGTCCGAGGTCAGCGCTGAGATCGCCCGAGCGTGGGAGATCGCCATCGACATCGTGCCCATGAGCGACGAGCGCCTCTCGACGATGGTGACGATCGACGGGCCCGACGGCGAGCCGATCGAGATCTCCTTTCAGGACTACTTCGTTCGGTTGCGCCACGACGTCGCGGTGTCGGCGGTGCGCTTCGACGGCGAGGCATCGCTGTCGCCGAGCGCGCTCGCTGCCCTGACGGACGCCACGGCGATCGTGATCGCCCCCTCGAACCCGTTGGTGTCGATCGGCCCGATCCGGGCGCTGCCGGGCGTCGACGAGTTGTTGGCTCGACGACGCGCCGACACGGTGGCGATCTCACCGATCGTTGGTGGAGCGGCGCTGAAGGGCCCCGCCGATCGCATGCTCACCGAGTTGGGCCACGACGCGAGCGTCGTCGGCGTCGCCCGCTTGTACGCCCCGATCGCGTCCACCCTCGTGATCGACACCGTCGACGCCGAGCATGCCGACGCGATCGAATCGACCGGCATGCGCTGCGTCGTCACCGACACCGTGATGTCATCGCCGGCCATCGCCCGCGAGCTGGCCGCGACCAGCCTCGCCGCCGCCACCAACTGATCCCCAGTCCCGTCGTGGGGCCGGATCGGGTCAGGGGCCGAGACGGGCGAGACCCTCGTCGAGCGGGGTCCACGGCGACCACTGCAGGTGGATCCGAGCGCGAACCGGCGACACGGCGAACCGCGACACCTCGTGCGGGCGTTCCGGCCGCACGACCGGCTCGAGCAGCTCGGCCCCGGGCGTGTTCGCAACGATTCGGTCCCACAACTCCACGATCGGGGTCTGTTCGCCGGTGCCGATGTTGACCACCAGCCCGCTTCCTCTGGTCCCTGCACGCACCAGCGCATCGACCACGTCATCGATGAACACGAAGTCGCGCGTCTGACGGCCACCGCCGTCCAGGCGCGGCGCACCGCCGGACACCGCCGCATCGTGGAACGCAGCCACCACACCACCTGCCCGACGCTGCCGAGGCCCGTACACGCTCGCCAACGCCAGCGCCGTGAACTCGATGTCGTGCAGGTCCCGGTACGACACCAGCAGATCGATGATCGCCCGCGCCACCACACCACGCACATCGCGCGGCTCGAGCTGCGACGGTTCGCCCTCCTTGACCGGCAGCGACCTCGCCGATGGGTGCCCGTAGATCGCCGACGCCGGCACTGCCACCACCACCTTGGCGACACCGTGTCGGCGGGCGGCCTCCATCGTGGCGAGCGCCGAGGTGAAGGCATCGGCGTGGGCGAGCGGGTTCGCCTCGCCGCGGGGCAACAGTGCCAGGTGGTAGATCACCTCCGGGCTTCGCATCCCGATCGAGGCTTCGGTCTCCGGTGCTGCACTGTCGAGGTGATGGATGCGCAGCCCGGCGCCGAGGGCCCGAGCTCCTGCGAGGTTCGCGAGCGCCCCGGTCGACAGGTTGTCGACGACGTCGACGGCGTGGCCCTCGGCGAGGAGCCGATCGACGAGATGCGACCCGATGAATCCCGCTCCCCCGATGACGACGACGTTCACGATGCCGACCGTAGCGCCGAGCTCACGAGTCGGCAGGTGGAAGCGCGTCGCCGATCAGGGCTGCATCGTCGGGCACGTGGGCCCCAGCACCGACCATCGCGTCACGCAACGTGGCACCGACGCCGACCGAACCCATCACCAACGATCGCTCCACCGTCGAGCCGGCACCGATCGCTGCGCCCGGCAGCACCACCGAGTCGACCACCGTTGCGCCGGCCGCGACCGTCGCTCGGTCGCCGATGATGCTGTGTCGCACCGTCGACGTCGGGTCGACCTCGGCGGTCGGCGAGAGCGCCTCGCACTGCTCGGCCCGTCGACCCGGGTCGAGCAGGTCGAGGTTCGCGGCCCGATACGTGACCGGGAGTCCTGCGTCGATCCAATAGTCGTCGGTGGCCACACCGAACAGGCCTCGCTCGGCGACCACGTGCGGAAACGTGTCACGCTCGATCGAGACTCTGGTCTCGGCCGGGATCCGATCGAGGATCGACGGCTCGAAGACGTAGGTCCCCGCGTTGACCAGATTGCTCGGCTCCGTCCCGGGAGCGGGCTTCTCGACGAATGCCCGCACCAAGCCGTCGCTGTCGAGATCGACCACCCCGAACGCCGATGGATCGTCGACGCCGATCAGGTGCAGGGTCGCCTCGGCTCCGAAGCGGCGATGGGCAGCGACCAAGGCGCCGACATCGAGGTCGGTCATCACGTCGCCGTTGGCGACGACGAACGTCTCGTCGATGCCCGCCTCCCGGGCGGCGAACGCGATGGCGCCGGCGGTGTCGAGCGGCTCGGGCTCGACGGCGTAGCGGAGCGCGACGTCGCCGCACCGGCCATCAGGGAAGGCGTCGAGGAACGGCTCGGGCCGAAACCCCAGCGCAAGGACGACCTCGGTGACGCCACCTCTCCCGAGCCGGTCGACCAACCGAGCGATCATCGGCCGATGCCCGACGGGCAACATCGGCTTGGGCGTGCTGCTGGTCAGCGGACGAAGTCGGGTGCCGAAACCTCCGACGAGGACGACCGCGCGCATCAGCCGCCGCTGGTGTCGGTGGGCTCCGACTCCGGAACATCGTTCGGAGCGATCGACGGGTCGGGGGCGACCTGGCCCGAGTCGATCGCGCCGAGCGTCGGCAGGTCGGGCGACCACGGCGGCATGACCACGTCGGTGCCCTCGGGCACGAACGCCATCACGACCACCATCTGGTCCTGATCGAGCCGGATGTTGTCGAAGTCGGCGATGTAGGTGGTGCCGTCGTCGGTGTCGGTGAAGTTGTCCCACACCACGACGCTGAGCGAGGCATCTTCCTCGACGCCGTCGACCATGCAGGTGGTCTCGCCGTTCTCCCACACCAGGACGTCCTCGCGCTCGGACAGTTGACGACGCAGCGCTGGTTCCTGGCTTTCGGGGAACTCGATCTTGCTGTTGCTCAGGTCGACGTCGTAGGTGTCGAGGAACACGCCGAGGCGGGCGTTGCTGCCCACAGCGACCGACGTGAACGGGTGCCAGTGGATCAGGCCGTCGTCGTGGCTGTGGATGCCGCTGCGGGCGTAGGCGTTGTAGTTCTCCGTGCCCTGCTGCTCGGCGTCGCCTTCGAGCTGGAACCATTCGCCGCACAGGTTGAACCCGTACGCATGGTGCCAGTGGTCCGACTGGAACGGGGCGCCTGAGGCGTCGACCGACGGCCGGCTCTGGCGGGCGTAGAAGACCAGCGACAGGCCGAGCACGATCACGATGGTGACCACCATCGGGAACAGGGTTCCGCCCTGGAAGCGAACCTTTGCGCCTGAGCCCGAGCGGGCGAGCTTGGCGGCTTTCTTGGTGGATGACGAGGAGGGTGCCACGACTGGTAGAGGTTAGCGGCGCCTGAGCCCGATGTGAGGTCGCCCCGCCCGTCGCTGGCGGCGGCGCTCCCCCAGCGCGAGATGCTCAGCGCAATGAGCGCAGCAGCGAGTCGTACGACGCACCGACGGCACTCGGCGACGCTTCGCGTTCCACCCACGCTCGCCCGAGCGCACCGAGTTGCGCCGCGCGGTCGGGGTCGCTCGTGAGCGACTCGATCGCGGCGATGAACGCATCGGGATCATCGGGGGGCACCGCCACACCTCCGCCGGAGTCGGCCAGAATCCTCGGCACCGCGGTGTCGGGGTCGATCGCGGCGACGACGGGCCGCCCCGATGCCATGATCGAGTAGGTCTTGGACGGCACGCTGACGCGGCCGAGCCCGGCGCGCAACGGAACGACGTGGATGTCGCCCGTGGCGAGCAACTCGGCGAGCCGGCTGACGTCGAGGTAGTCGGCGAAACGCACGTTCGCGATGTCGGCGGCGTCGGCTTCGAGCGATGCCCGTGCGGCACCGTTGCCGTTGATCAGGAAGGTGACCTGGGGAAGCGCCCGGGCGGCCGCCAACACCAGGTCGAGCGACTGGGAGAAGCCGACGTTGCCGGCGTACAGCACCACCGTGGCGTCGCCGAGGCCCAGCTCGCGACGGTATGCAGTCCCCCGGTCCGAGGGCACGATCACGTCGGTGTCGACGAAGTTCGGGATCACGTGGACCTTGTGGGCGTCGGCGCGGTCGGAGAGCTTGGCGACGACGTTGTCGCGCAGGTCGTCGGACAGCACCGTGACAGCGTCCGCGGCGGCGTAGCTCACGCGCTCCAGCCATGCAGCAGCGGCGATGATGCGTCGATTCGTGATCGCCCCGGTCTCCACCGCGGCATCGGGAAAGACGTCTTGGATGTTGAACACCATCGGGCAGCGGCGCAGCCGGCTCGCCACCCATCCGGTCAGCCCGAGCGTGAGCGGCGGCGACATCGCGATCACCGCACCCGAGCGCCGGAACCAGCCGCCGACACGCAGACACTGCACCCCCGCGAGCATCGAGTACGCGGCGAAGCCCACCGCCC
Source organism: Ilumatobacteraceae bacterium (assembly GCA_963793335.1). Lineage (GTDB taxonomy): Bacteria > Actinomycetota > Acidimicrobiia > Acidimicrobiales > Ilumatobacteraceae > Sva-07. Next base: position 286,668 of record CAWBZS010000001.1, read on the forward strand.
GACGCGCCAGGTTCGCCTTGTCACGCCCCGGGAACGGGTGCACCCTCGTGACCGAACCCCACGCCGTGCGTTCGGTGCGCACGAGACGTCCGGTCCACTCGGCTTCGATTCGATGGTTCCGGTACCAGGGCAACGAGGTCACGACGTGCACGGTGTGCCCGAGCGCCACGAGCTCGTCGACGATCCGAGTCATCACCACCCCCGTCGGCGCGGTGTCGGGATCGAAGTGGGGGCAGAGCACCACCAGCGGCCGCATCGTGGTGTTCATCGGCCGATCTCCAGCGCGCGCTCGTACGCACCGACGAGTGCGTCGCCCGACCGGTCGGAGGTGAACGCCTGCGCACGCTCCAGCCCGGCCTCGCGGAGATCGACCGCACGAGCGGCCACGGTGTCGAGTGCGTCGGCCCACGCGTCCAGGTCGAGTGGCAGCACCAGGCCGGCGTCGCCGACCACCTCGGCAAGCGCATGCTGATCGGAGCAGATCACGGGCGTCCCCAATGCCATCGCTTCCACGACGGGCGCCCCGAATCCCTCGTACTCGCTCGGAAACACGAGCGCATCGGCCAGCGCGATCAAGCCGTCGCGATGCGCATCCGACACCCGCCCGGGACGAACCACACGATCTGCGAGCCCGAGTCGCGAGATTCCGGCAACGACCTCGTCCTCCGCAGTGCCGTGACCGCCGAGCAGCACCAGCCGGAGATCGGGATCGGTCCACCGGTGCGCCAGGAGCTCCAGGAGGAACCGCTGGTTCTTGTGCGGGTGGGTGATCGCCGGGTAGACGATCACCGGACCGTCGCCGAGACCGTAGGTGGCGCGGAGCTCGTCTGCCGATGGGGCGTCGCTCCCGAGCGATGGTTCGACCCCGTGGGGAACCACCACGACCCGATCCGGGTCGACGTGGTAGGCATCGATCACCGTCGAGCGCACGTACTCGGTGGGCACCGCCACCACCGTCGACCGCCCAACGGAGTGGGGAATCACCCGTTCGAGGTAGCGCCGCTTCATCGGCGTGAGGTACTCCGGATGCGTGCGGTACTGCAGGTCGTGGATGGTGAGCACGATCGGGCGGCGACCCACCAGCGGTGTCGTCCCACCGCCGTGGTGCACGAGGTCGGCTGACGACGTCCGGCGACGAAGCCACGTGTGCTCCCCGACGATGCGACGGGCTCGACGCTCACCAGTGAACGGCGCCGGCACCATCGAGTGGTGTGTGGCGAGTTCCGGGTGGGCGTCGACGAATTCGGGCACGCAGAACAACGACGTGGCGAAGCGAGGCGCTCGAGCGGCCGCTCGTGACCCCAGTCCGACCAGTTGTCGGACGAGGTACTGCTCCGACCCACCGACCTGACCGGGCACACACCACAGCAGATTGACCGCGACGTCGATGTCGTGCTCGCTCATGAGACGAGCTCACGGTAGACGGCAAGGGTTCGGTCGGCGGCGGTCGCCCAGGTCAGCTCGCTGGCACGGCGTCGACCTCGAGCGCTCAACTCGGCGCGTCCGTCCGCTGCGTCGACGATCCCGCGCGCGATGTCGGCAACGTCGAACGGGTCGACGAGCACCGCTGCGCCACCGGCGACCTCCTCGGTCGAGGTGCCGCTGCTGGTGACCACCGCCACGCCCTGAGCCATCGCTTCCGCGACCGGGAGGCCGAAGCCTTCGCGTTCGCTCGGGTAGGCGAACACGGTCGCCGCGGCGTAGAGCGGCGCCAGGTCGGCGTCGGGAACGAACCCGAGAAACAACGTGTCGGCATCCTTGGTCACCTCGAGGTCACCCCACCCATCGGCACCCGCCACCACGAGCGGCCCCGGCATCCCGGGGCGACGCATCGCCTCGACGAGACGAGCCAGGTTCTTTCGCGGTTCGATGGTGCCGACGAAGAGGACGAACTCCTCGGGGAGCAGGTAGCGGCGCCGTACGCGGGCGATGTCGGCCTCGCCGACCTCGACGCGGTCGACGCCGAGCGGGACCAGACGCAGCTTCGAACGGTCGAGGCCGGCGCGCTCGCAGTCGCGCATCGTCGCCTCGCTGGAGCAGATCACGAGATCGGCGCGGCGGCGGATCACCTCGAGACTGCGGGTCATCGTGCGAACGCCATGCCGTGAGAACTTGTCCGGATCGTGCACGAACGCGATGTCGTGCACCGTCACCACCAGCGGGGCCGACGTCCCGCACGGGATGAGCCCGGTCGCGTGCGCCACGTCGACCTCACCGGTGACCGCTTCGACCTTTGGCCAGTTGAGACGGTTCCAGGTCTCGTAGAGCAGCGGCCGGGCAAACGGCAGCATCGCCACCGAGCCGACCGGTCTGAACTCTGCGGTCGGCGCAACGGGATGCTTGCCGGCCACGAGATGCAGATCCACGTCGTTCGGGCGTGCGGCCAACTCGCGAGCGATCCTGAGTGCGGCGATCGCCGTGCCGCCCGGGCTCGAATGCCAGCACTGCTCGACCGTGTACGCAACACGTACCGGCGACGGCTCGGCGCCTCGACACGGCACGGCATCGCCGGGATCGAGGTTGGGGTCGAGAGTTCCGCCGGAGGTCACCGCATCCATCATGGCGTGCGGGCGCACCTCAGCGGCAACACCGATCCCGACGTAACCTCCAGCCCATGTCGACTTCTCAACCCGGCGACGCAACCTCGTTCTGGACCGACCGCCGCGTCGTCGTCACCGGGGGTGCTGGCTTCCTCGGGCGTCGCGTGGTCGCTCGACTCGAATCCCTCGGGGCGTCGGTGGCTGCGCCGCGCAGTCGCGAGTTCGATCTCACCGAGCCCGGAGCCGCTGAAGCGATGCTCGCCGAGCACGGACCGTCGGTCGTGGTGCACCTCGCCGCCGATGTGGGTGGGATCGGCTACAACCTCGAGAACCCGGCCACGCTGTATCTGTCGAATCTGTTGATGGGCACCCACGTCATCGAGGCCGCTCGTCATGCGTCGAGCGTCGACAAGACCGTGCTCGTCGGAACGGTGTGTTCGTATCCGAAGTTCACCCCCGTGCCCTTCGCCGAGGCCGACCTCTGGAACGGGTATCCCGAGGAGACCAATGCGCCGTACGGCATCGCCAAGAAGGCACACCTGATCCATGCGCAGGTCAACGAGCAGCAGTGGGGGCAGCGCTTCGCCTATCTGATCCCGACCAACCTGTACGGCCCAGGCGACAAGTTCCATCCGTCGGTGTCACATGTGATTCCGGCGCTGATCAAGAAGTGCGTCGAGGCCCGTGAATCGGGCGCCGACCATGTCGAGGTGTGGGGAACCGGTTCGGCGAGCCGGGAGTATCTCTACGTCGACGATGCTGCCGACGCCATCGTCCGTGCGGGCGAGGTCGAGACGACCGCCGAGCCGGTCAACCTCGGCGCCGACCGTGAGGTCACCATCAAAGAGACCGTCGAGACCGTGGCCAGACTGGTGGGTTTCGAGGGAGAACTCCGGTGGGATCCGTCGAAACCCGACGGCCAACCGAGGCGAGCGGTCGACGGGTCGAGGGCGGGCGAACTCCTCGGCTGGACACCGTCGATGGACTTCGAGCACGGGTTGCGCTCCACCGTCGACTGGTATCTCGCCAACCGCACCGACGCCGAACGCATCTGAGTCACACCCGATCTGCGCCACACCCGATCTGCGCCACACCCGATCTGCGCCACACCCGATCTGCGCCGGCGGCGTCCCGGTTTCCGGGACGATCGGGGCACAGATCGGACGCAGGACTCAGGTCGGTCGGGTCCCGAGCGTGAGGTCGAAGGTGGATGTCGAGCCATCTCGTTCGACGGTGACCTCGACGACGTCGCCGGGCTGGTAGGTGGCGATTGCCGCGCCGAGTGAGGTCGGGTCGGTGATCTCGGTGTCGTCGACGGTCACCACCACGTCGCCGACGCGCAAGCCGCTGTCGGCAGCTCCCGACCCGGGAGCGATCTCGATGATCTCGACGCCGAGGCCCTCGCCGGTCGGCTGGGTGGTCACACCCATCAGCGCACGATCGGGGACACTTCCGTCACGGAGCGAGTCGATCACGTCCATCACCGGGGTGATCGCAATGGCGAAGCCGATGTTCTCGGCCCCACCGGCGATGGCGGTGTTGATCCCGACCACCTCGCCGTCGCTGTTCAGCAGCGGCCCACCGGAGTTGCCCGGGTTGATCGCCGTGTCGGTCTGCAGCAGGTTGACGAGCTGCACGCCGTTCTCGGCCGTGATCGTCCGGTTGGTCGCCGACAGGATGCCAGCGGTCACCGACGGCTCGCCGTTGAGGCCGAGCGCGTACCCGACGGCAACGAGTTGATCGCCGAGGCGCAGGCCGTCGGAGTCGCCGACTGCGAGCGGCACGAGATCGACCCGGTCGACGCTGAGCACCGCGATGTCGCGGCTGGGATCGCCGGCCACAATGGTGGCGGTCTCGGTCGTACCGTCGGCGAACGTCACCTCGGTGTCACCGCCACCCTCGACGACGTGGTTGTTGGTGACGATGTAGCCGTCCGCCGACAGCACGAAGCCGGTGCCGGAGCCCAGACCTTGCCCGGTGCGCTGGGTGACCGACACCACCGACGGCCGGACCGCCTCGACCAGATCACCGATCGATCCGGGCGTCACGCTGACGGGCTGTGCGGGCACACTCGGCGCCTCGACGGGAGACGCGACGGACGGCGTCGACTCCTGCCCGATGGCGTAGCCGCCGACAGCGGCGCCGGTGAGCGCCATGCCGACGAGGACACCGGCCCCGAACCGGACGCGTCCACGGGGCGAACGAGGACCGGGCCCGGCGGGCGCGGGCGGTTCCCACGGCGGCGTCACGGTCGGTGGCGGCGTCACGGTCGGCGGGCCGGCAGCCGCGGTCGCGGACGGCATCGAGAACGGCTCGCCGGGGATCGAAACGGGGCGGTCGGCGGCTGGCGGAGTGAGAGGATTTTCCACGGGACTCAGCGTCGGGCCGTGTGGTCAGAGTCAGGTGAGAGCCAGGTGATCGATGGCCGAGAATCTGTCCAGCCCGTGCGACGACACCGGTCGATGTCAGGCTTGCTGCGTGTACACCGAGATCGAGTACGAGCTGCGCGGCCATGTCGGGATCATCACGATCGACCGACCCGATGCCCGCAACGCACTGACCTTCACCACCTACGCCGAGTTGGCGGACGCGGTCGACACCACCACGGCTCGTTGCCTGGTGATCACCGGTCGCGACCCGGCATTCTGCTCGGGGGACGACGTCAAGCAGGTGATGGTGGCTGCCAACTCCGAGTTGGCGAGCAGCGACCGCGAACCCCGGCTGACGCCTGCGGCCGGGGTGCTCCTGCGCACCGACGTCCCGATCATTGCCGCGGTGAACGGTGCGGCGGTCGGGTGGGGCATGGAGCTCGCCATGATGGCCGACATCCGGGTGGCGTCGGAGCGAGCGACGTTCGGTGAGCTGTTCGTCAAGCGGGGCCTCTGCTGCGACGTCGCAGGGCTGGCGCGACTCGTGGAGCTCGTCGGGCGCGAACATGCCGCCGACCTGCTGTTCACCGGGCGGGTGATCGACGCAGTCGAAGCACTCGATCTGCGGCTGGTGTCGCGAGTGGTCGGCCACGACGATCTGATGCCGACGGCGATGGCGCTCGCCGACGAGATCGCCGCCAACCCTCCGCTCGCCGTGCAGGCGCTCAAGCGCGGGCTACGCGAGGCGCTCGACCCGGACTGGGACGACCTCGGCCGCTGGGTGAGCGCCACGCTCGGCGAACTGTTCCGCACCGACGACCACCGCGAAGGCGTGGCCGCGTTCCTCGAGAAGCGCGACCCCGCCTACACGGGTCGTTGATGTCGCTGCGTTCGATCAGTAGATCTCGATGAGCCCGGCGGCGCCTTGGCCACCACCGATGCACATGGTGACCACGCCGTACTTGGCGCCACGGCGCTTGCCCTCGAGCAGCACGTGGCCCGCACACCGGGTGCCGGTCATACCGAACGGGTGCCCGATCGAGATCGAGCCGCCGTTGACGTTGTACTTCTCCGGGTCGATGCCGAGCGTGTCGCGGGAGTAGAGGCACTGGCTCGCGAACGCCTCGTTGAGCTCCCAGATGTCGATGTCATCGACGGTGAGGCCGTGGCGCTTGAGCAGCTTCGGCACGGCGTAGATCGGGCCAATGCCCATCTCGTCGGGCTCGCAGCCGGCGACCGCCCAGCCCTTGAACGCACCGAGCGGCTCGATTCCCTGCCGGGAGGCCTCCTCGTCGGACATCATCACCACGGCAGCCGCGCCGTCGGAGAGCTGGCTGGCGTTGCCGGCGGTGACGTAGTTGCCTTCGCCGCGCACCGGCTGCAGCTTGGCGAGACCCTCGAGCGTGGTCTGCGGTCGGTTGCATTCGTCGCCGGTGACGGTGTAGTCGACGATGGTCTCTTCCTTGGTCTCGCGGTCGACGAGCTTCATCTTGGTGTCCATCGGGACGATCTCGTTCTCGAACAGCCCGTTCTCCTGTGCCCGCGCCATGCGCATCTGCGATTCGAGCGAGTACTCGTCCTGGTACTCACGCGACACGTTGTAGCGCTCGGCGACGATGTCGGCGGTCTCGATCATCGCCATGTAGATCGCCGGGTACATCTCGGTGAGCTTCGGGTCCATGTTGACCGCGCCACCGAAACCGGCGCTCGGGATCGAGATCGACTCGACTCCGGCTGCCACGGCGCAGTCGACACCGTCGACCTTGATGTGGTTGGCGGCGACGGCGATCGAGTTGAGCCCCGACGAGCAGTGACGCTGGATGGTGTTGCCGCCGGTGGTGACGGGCAGACCGGCGAGCAGCGACGCGAGGCGTCCGAGGTTCGCGGCGCCGTGGCCACCATTGCCGAGGGCGACGTCTTCGACCAGTTCGGGCTCGACGCCGGACCGCTCGACAGCGCTGCTGATCGCATGCGCGGCCATCGTCATGGCGGGTGTGATGTTGAAGCCACCACGGCCGGCCTTGGCGAGACCGGTACGGGCATAGGAGACGAAGACTGCTTCACGCATGAGAGATTTCCTGACTTGCTGACGAGCGGGTGGCTGGAGACGGCGAACCCGGTGAGCCCGGAGTTCGCCGCGAGCCGACGTTAGGCGCCGACGCAGTGCAGCAACGAACGCGACCGCCGCAGAAAGGTTCCTGCGTCACGGCAGGTCGTAGCGGATCCACTCGTCGTCGAGGCGAACCAGGAGCGTGCCGCCGTTCGTCGCTGCGCCGATCGTGCCCGTCGACTCGTCGCCAGCTGGGCCGCTGGAGCGGAGCGGTTCAGCGAGGAACCGTTCACCGTTGCGGCTGGCCAGCAGCCACAGATCCTCGGTCCACTCCTCTGCCTCGGAACTCGTACCCGACTCGAGCACCGCCCGACGAGCGTCGAGGGCGGCCTGGAAGGTCTCCATCGGGATCTGCATCAGCACCGTCTCGGTTGCCGGGTCCGTGGCGGTGATGCCGTCAGCGCGGAACTCCAGCCAGGTGTCGGCACCCGGTGGGCCCTCGAGCGCGAACGTGAGGACGGTCTCGTCGGTCGTCAGGTCGATCACCGACACGGTGCGATCGCGCTCCACGTATCGGTATCCGTCCAGATCGATCACGAGCGGCGGCTCTGCACCGCTGTTGCCTGTGACCAGCAGTGCCGCTCCCGTCGCCGGGTTGTCGAGACCCGGAAGCGACCGACCGGCGAACCCTGTGCTGAACCGTTCCGGCACACCTTCGATGTCGAGTCGCCGGGCGTTGCCACCGCGCTCGTCGAGGAGATACAGGTCCCACTCGCCCTCCTGGTCGACCACGATCGCCACGAAGCCACCATCGACCGGGAAGGCGTTCTGCACCGTTCCGGTCGGGTCGGGCAGTGGACTCTGCGTCCAGGTGACACCGTCGGGCGAGAACCACGTGTGGTTGTTCCAGCGGACGAACCCTTCGGGCGAGGCCAGCGTCGGCCCGGTCGGGACCGGCGTCTCGGAGATGGCGGGCGTGCCGTCCCAGGTGGCGGTCAGCGTGCGTGACGACGGGATCTCCCCGGTCAGGTACGGAACCTGATCGGGGGTGATGCCGAACTCGGCCCAGGTGTACTCGTAGGTGGTCTCCGGTGTCGGCGGCGACCCATCGTCCCCGTAGACGAACACCGTGAAACCGACGTCGTCGGAACGTTGCCGATAGGCCCCGCGCACCAGGTCGCTGCGAGCGCTCACGGCGAGGTCATCGCCGTAGAAGTCGCGGACTTCGAACACCCACCCGTCGTCGTTGACGGCGAGGCTCCCGATGACGGTGAACGAGCCACCGAACTCGGTCGATTCGGGCAAAGGAGGACTCTCGAAGTCCTGGAGCGACCAGTTGACCAGATCGGTGGTGGACGCGACCCGGATCACCTCGGTGCCGTCGGCGGGGTAGACGGTGCCTGCCATCACGACACGGTCGCCGGTCGACGTGATGCGGCCCCCAGAGTTCATGCCTGGTGGCAGCGTCATCTCGACGGGCTCCCAGCTCGAACCGTCGACGGTGAAGCGAGCGCGTACCGTCACCTCGCCGCCCTCGTCGATGGGTTCGTCGACCCAACCTCGCAGGAAGCCGTCGGCCCACGGCACGAACCAGCCGGGCCCACCGCCCGAATCGAACTCAGCCTCGATCGCGTCCACGGGGATTCGCACACCGCTGAGCTCCTCCGTCGGCACCGAGTCGTCGATCGGCGTCGATGACTCCGTCGGCACCGTCGTGGCCACGTCATCGTCGACCGAGTCGACCGGTTCCAGGCTCCCGTCGTCGCCCGGATCGTCGTTCCCTCCCCGTTGCACCATCACCACCGCGGCCAGCCCCGTCGCCACGACGACGATCGATGCCGCTGCCAGCATCCAGCGACCCCGCGACGGCGAACCGACACCTCCCGACCTGCCACTCGAATTCGATGCGGGCCGGTGCCCGTCGGGGTCAGGGCGGTGCCCATCGGCGAGGCGGGTCATCGCCGCCCGCACACGCTGTTCGGTGTCTTCGAACGATGGATCGGTCACGACAGCTCCTTGTGCATCCGGGCCAACCCGCGATGGATGTGCGACTTGACGGTGCCCGCCGGCATCTCGAGCTCGGCGTCGACGGCGGGAGCATGCTCGGGCTCCTCCGACGGCGCTCGCCGAGCGCGCCGGCGACCCCACGCCCGAGCACCGTTGACCACCGCAGTACGGGCGTAGGCACGGGGATGGGTGATGTCACCCCACCGGCGGAGCACCTGCTCGCAGGCGTCCTGGGCGATCTCGTCGGCCACACCCGACGAGCCCGTGAGCAGGAACGCCAGCCGCGACAGCTCGGCGAACCGGTCGCCGAAGAACGCGTCGAACGAGCCCTCCTCTCGCACCTCACGCATCACGATTGGTTCGTCCACCATCACTGTGTAGGCGCGCCAGCCCACGAAAACGTTGCATCGAATTCAGAAACGGGCGCTGCCCTCGGATGTCGGCCCGCCGAACGGCGCTACGTGAGCGACATGCCGCCGTAGGCGACGCCGGACAGGTGTGCCATCTCGCGGTCGAAGGTGGTCAGGTCGTCGGGGGTGAACTGGTCGAGCCGATCATGGCCGCACGCCCGAGCGAGGACGACCATCAACTCGATGGCCGACTCGAAGAACTGCGCCAGGCGGCGAGCAGACTCGTCGATCACCAGCCGCGACCGCAGTCCCGGTTTCTGGGTGGCGATGCCGACCGGGCAGTTGTCGGTGTGGCACGCCCGCATGCCGAGACAGCCGATCGCCTGGATCGCGGCGTTGCTGATCGCGACTGCGTCGGCGCCGAGGGCGAGCGCCTTCGCGAAGTCGGCCGGCTTGCGGAGCCCGCCGGTGATCACGAGGGTGACGTGGTCGGCGCCCGCTGCATCGAGGTGACGACGCGCACGTGCGAGTGCGGGGATCGTCGGCACAGAGATGTTGTCGCGGAACACCAGCGGCGCCGCACCGGTGCCGCCGCCGCGTCCGTCGAGGATCACGTAGTCGACCCCGATGCGCAGGGCAGCGTCGATGTCGGCCTCGACGTGTTGCGCCGACAGCTTGGCTCCGATCGGGATGCCGCCGCTCGCAGCCCGCACCTCGTCGGCGAGTGAACGGAAGTCGTCGTCGGTCACCAGGTCGGGGAACGTCGGAGGTGAGACGGCGTCGGTTCCCTCCTCGAGGTCGCGAACCTCGGCGATCTGCCCGACGACCTTGTGGCCGGGGAGGTGCCCACCGGTGCCGGTCTTGGCTCCTTGTCCGAACTTGAAGTGGAACGCCTGCACGTCGCGCACCTTCTCGAGTGACCAGCCGAACTTGCCGGACGCCAGTTCGTAGAAGTACCGGCTGTTGGCCTGCTGTTCGTCGGGGAGCATGCCGCCCTCGCCCGAACAGATGCCGGTGCCCGCGAGCTGAGCCCCTTTGGCGAGCGCCACCTTGGCCTCCGCCGACAGCGCACCGAAGCTCATGTCGGACACGAACAGCGGGATGTCGAGCCGCAGCGGCGTCTCGGCCGACGCGCCGATCACGGTGTCGGTGGCCACGGCAGCGTCGTCCATCAGCGGTTTGCGGTCGAGTTGGGCGGTGACGAACTGGATCGCGTCCCAGCTCGGGAGCTGGTCGCGCGGCACACCCATCGCCGCGACCGGGCCGTGTGCTCCCGCTGAGCCCGAGGCGAGGCCCTGGATCAGCCCGACGTGTGGTTCCTCGGGCGCACCATGGACGTCGGCGTACTCGCCCAGGTAGGCGTCGCGATCGTAGGGCTGGGGATGGTCGTGCTCCCACGCCTCGATCTCGTCGAGGTCGACGTGGAGCACCCCGTCATCGACCCACGACGTGAATCGCTCCAGCGCTTCGGAGTTGTTGTACGACGAGACGCCGGAGTCGAGCCGGTAGTCCCAGCCGTGCACCCCGCAGATCAGGTCGGAGCCCGACACGCTGCCGTCGGCCAGCAGGACGCCGCGATGGAGACATCGGCCGTACAGCACGGAATGGTCGTCGGGATCATCGCCCCAACGGACCACGACGAGGTCGACATTGGCGACGAGCACCCCGGTGGGTTCGTTGAGGGCGAGGTCGTTCCACGTGGCGATTGCATGGGGTTGCATGTCGACCATGCTGGCAGGCAATGCCCCGCGTGTCGCCGCCGGCGGGTCTCGACAGCGACTCAGATGCCGTCGCCGGTCTCGTCCTCGTCGCTGTTGGCCTCGTCGCTGTTGGCCTCGTCGCTGGTGTCCGCAACGGGTTCGGTGGCGGTCGTGTCGATGAAGTCGGTGGGGTCGAGTTCGTCGAGGAAGGCGCGGAACTGGTCGACCTCGGCGTCGATCGCTGCCTCGATGGCCACCGGGTCGTCCTGCGGCTCCGCCGGCGGCAGTGCGCCCGCTTCGTCGAGCACCGCTTCCGCCACGAACAGCGGCGCGCTCAGACGAACGGCGAGCGCGATGGCGTCGGACGGACGCGTGTCGATCCGCCGCTGGCCAGCGGGCCCACTGAGCGTGAGGCTGGCGATGAACGCTCCGTCGTGCAGTTCGGTGACCTCGACGGCGTCGAGGTGTCCGTCGAGGGCGTCGACCATGCTGGCCATGAGGTCGTGGGTCAGCGGTCGTGGCATGCGGGTGCCGTTGGCGGCGATGGCGATCGAGCTGGCGTCGGCCTGGCCGACGACGATGGGCAGGAGTCGGTTCGGGGCGTCGTGTTCCCGCAGGACCAGCGCCGCGGCGCCACTGACGGGATCGACCTGGATACCGACGAGATCAACGGAGAGCATGCCACCATGATACAGGGTGACTCAACTTTGGTGAGCAGCACATGTCACAGCCCGACGTGGAATACGCTGCACGAGGCGTTCCTCGCTGTCAGCGTGCGCAGAGGTGCCCGATGCCGTCGCGGAAGAATTCGATCGCCCGGGCGAGCGGGTCGGCAGCCGTGGCGACGTCGCCATAGGTGAGCATCGCCCCGAACGGAGCATTCCAGAAGGGGTTCGACCCGGGCTCCGGCGACTCCCACGGACCGACGTAGAGATACGGCTCGTCGTTGATCGCGTCGCCCGCCGCAGCACCGAGGTTGGTGCGGACCCCCGGTGCCGCGTCGAGATCGATCCCGTAGTCGAAGTGCTCCGGCCACAGGCGACCGACGGATGCATCAGATCCGGGGACGGACGCGACCGCAGCGTCGATGGCGCGCTGACCGAGCAGATACCACTCCCCCAGCGCGTTGGCGGCGACGCCGTCGAGCCGGAGCGGTTCGTCGGGGTCGCCGAGCGGTGGGGTGTCGCCGCCGACCCAGAACTCGGGATCGGGTTCGAAGCCGATGGCTCCACACAGCTGCGAGACCGAGTTCCCCGCAACTGCGATCACCTCGGTCGAGGTCGCGAGGTCGCCCACATCGTCACCGACGACACGCTCGACGAACAACGACGCGCCGACGAGCCTGACTCGTTCGCGCTGCGGACCGACCATCGGCGTGCCGAAGCCCCCGGCAAGGGGCATCAGATCGAAGAGCCCGTCGTGACGGAACCGGGCCTGGGCGAGCACGTGTGTGGCGATGCGCTGGAGGAGCTCGCGTTGCACCGCCCAGTCGGCGTGCAGCGGTTGGAGACTCACCGAGGCTCGCCTGGTGACACCGGACGACGCCGACTCAGGCGAGTGCGTTGGCGATCGCCGTACGCGGATCGCGATTCGGGTCGCCAGGGTTGTCGAGCGACTCGTTGAACGCGTTCAGCGCATGGTTCCGCTGCTCGTCGGTGAGTTCTGCATCCATGATCCGCGAGACCGACGGGGCAAGATCGGCACGCTCGCTGACGAGCTGGTGCGCCAGCTGCTCGTCGATCGGAAGCTCCTCGATCGGGGTACTGCCGTCGTGCCAACGGGTGGCGGGGACCTTCTTCTTGACCATGGTGTCTCGTCTCAGTCGATTGGGTTCACGACCACCGTACCCCGATGCGCCCAGGACCCGCTCGGAGCGGTTGGATTGGTCCGCTCGAGCCACCGGACGCACCCGATCCGGGTGGTTGGATCGGTAGGATTCGTTGACCCCAGATGAAGAACCCGACGAAGCGTGGTGCAGTGACGGCAGACGCCGAACCGATCGCACGGAGCAAGGTGGCTCGCGGCGCGTGGTTCGTGCTCGGATGGTGCGCGGTGGCGCTCGGCGGGATCGGCGTCGTCGTTCCCGGCCTGCCGACGACCGGTTTCATGGTCGCAGCGGCCGCCTGCTTCGCGAAGAGCAGCCCTCGATTCGAACAGTGGGTGCTCGACCTTCCCGGCGTGGGCAAGTCGGTTGCCGACTATCGAGCCGGACTCGGCATGCCCAAGCGCTCGAAGTTGATCGCGATCACGATGATGACCGTCGCCATAGCGATCAGCGCGGGGCTCCTCGTGGAGATCGCATGGGTGCGCCTCGCCATCGTGTCCGCCGGCCTGGTCGGGGCCTGGTACATCGTGTGGCGTGTGCCCACGGCGCCTGCGCCGGCTGCGCCCACCGCGCCATGATCATCTGATGCACATCTCGATCCTGCTGTTCGACGGCGCCGACCTGCTCGACACGGGCGGCCCGTACGAGGTCTTCCTGACCGCCAACCGGCTCGCCGAACGCGCCGGCGGCGCAGCCCCGTTCACGATCGACACGGTGACGCTCGACGGGCGCTCGGTCTCGGCATACGGAGGCCTTGGCCTGGTGCCGTCCGGATCGGCCGACGTCCTGGCCACGACCGATCTGGTGATCGTCCCGGGCAGCGTCGACCTGCGCGTTCCCCTCGCGGACGAGGCGCTGATCGGCGCGATCGCCGAGGTGGCGGGTCGGGCCGACACCACGGTCGCGAGCGTCTGCACCGGGGCGTTCCTGCTCGAGCGGGCCGGTGTCCTGGCAGGTCGTCCCTGGACCACACACTGGGAAGACATCGACCTGCTCGCCGAACGCGCCGGCACCGGTGGTGCGCAACGACTGGTTCGGTGGGTCGATGCGGGCGACGTGATCACCGGCGGAGCGCTGAGCTCCGGCCTGGCGATGGCGCTGCACCTGGTCGAGCGGTTCGCTGGTCGCGAACTCGCCGAGGCCACCGCCAATCAGATCGACTACGTGTGGACCGAGACCTCGACGGGCGCCTGAACACCAGCGCCGACGATGTGCACCGTGTCGGCGCGGGGCGACCGGTGGTTTGGGTTCGTCGCAGCGGGTCCGGTGGGTGTTGACTCCTCCGATGGCCGAAGATCTCGAGTTCGTGGACCGTCGAGCGATCGTGACGGGAGGGGCAAGCGGAATCGGTCGGGCAACGGCTCGAATGCTCGCCGCCGGCGGGGCCGACGTCGTCGTCACCGACATCGACGAGCCCGGCGGTGCCGCCGTTGCCGAGGAGATCGGTGGATCGTTCGCGGTGCTCGACGTCTCCGATCCGGTGTCGTGGGCGCGCGTGGTCGCCGCGGCCGGACCGTTCGACATCGCATTCCTCAACGCCGGCATCTCCACTTTCCAGGGCCTGGAACGCGATCCCGACGCAGGCTTCGAGACCTTGCCGGACGATGCGTACCGACGCATCATGGGCATCAACGTCGACGGCGTGGTCTACGGCGCCCGAGCAGTGCTGCCCGGCATGATCGAGCGAGGTGCCGGCGACATCGTCTCCACCGCGTCGATGGCCGGTCTCGGCGGGATCCCGATGGACCCGATCTACGGGTTGACCAAGCATGCAGTCGTCGGGCTCGTCCGTTCGCTTGCGGCCGACATCCAACGACGCCCAGACGCAGCCGACATCTGCTTCAGTGCGATCTGCCCAGGCTTCACCGACACCAGCATCATCGACGACGGATCGAAGGAGTTCATCCAACTGATGGGCCTCGAGATCATGACGCCGGAGCACGTCGCCGATGTCGTCGGCCGGTCGCTCACCGAGCGGGTCCAGGGCGCCCAGTGGGTGATCTGGCCGGGCCAGGAGCCACGCCCGTACGAACCGAGCCCCGCCATCGACGCACCGGCAGTCCCGTAGCGCGCCCGCCGGGTTGGTCGGCGTCGTCGTCACCGCACGCCGTCGTCGGCTCCGCGTTCGATTCGGGTGTGGCGGACCACCCAGTCGATGAGGAGCTCGGTGACACGCGCATCGAGCGGTTGGCGTGCCTGCTGCTTGTACGTGCGGACCGAGGCCGTTCCGGCTTCGAATCTCAACAGGTGGGTCACGTCGTCGACGAGGTGACCGGCGAATGGAGTCGGGACGGCATGCTCCATGAGCTCGATGTCGGCCGGGTTGACCTGGATGTCCTTCGTGCCCGTGATCGCGAGCACCGGCACGGCCGCCCGGGCGAGCGCGGCTGCTGGTTCGAACAGCATGAATTCGCGGAACCACTTCGCATTGAGCTTCACGAACTGGATGCGGATGACGTCGTCGGTGGAGGAAGCGATCCGGGCGAGTCGTTTCGTCTGGGTCCGAACGAGGTCCTGACGGAGCAGCTTCATCAGCAGCGTGACGGGCTTCGGCAGCGTCGGCG
The DNA here is from genome assembly GCA_963793335.1 of Ilumatobacteraceae bacterium. GTDB lineage: Bacteria > Actinomycetota > Acidimicrobiia > Acidimicrobiales > Ilumatobacteraceae > Sva-07. The sequence goes on from CAWBZS010000001.1 coordinate 302,073, forward strand.
CGATCTGTTCGGCCTGCCACCGGAGCACGTCTCCGCCGTTGGTGGCAGCACCCGCGAGCAGAGCGACGCCGGCGAGCTGTTCGTCGGCGGCAAGGGCCGACGCGATCAGCGCACCTTCGCTGTGACCGATGATGACGACGCGGTCGGCATCGACCTCCGGTCGGGCTCGGAGTGCCTCGAGCGCAGCGCGAGCGTCACCGATGTTGTCGTGGAAGCCGGCGGAGAGGTAGTCCCCCTCGCTCTGGCCGACGCCACGTTTGTCGTAGCGAAGTGACGTGACGCCGTTCGAGGCGAGGACGGATGCGATCTGGCCCATGACGTTGATCGACATGCGCTTCGTGTTCGAGTTGCGGTCGACGGGTCCCGATCCACTGATCAGCAGCGCCGCAGGGCCTGGGAGCGGGCCGCTTGCATGCAGCGTCCCCGCCAGCACGAGGTCGCTCGAAGGAATGGAGATGGTTGATTCGGTCACGGTCGTTGTCCTCCGACACCCAGGAGACTATTCTTAATCCTGCGAATGTTATCATTTACGGGAATACTTGCACGCGGGAGCGCCGAGGAACGATGATCGAGACTCGAGATCTGCTGCTCCATCCGATCCGGCTGCGCATCGTGCAGGCGCTCGTCGGCGAACCGATGACTCCGCTGCAGCTGAAAGATCGGCTCGCCGACGTGCCGCAAGCAACGCTCTACCGACACATCAACCAGCTGGCCGATGGCGGCTTGTTGGAGGTGGTCGGTGAACGTCCGGTTCGGGGCAGCATCGAGCGCACCTACCGCGTGGTCACCGCCGCGGTGGCGCTTGGAGACGACGACCTGGAGTCCGCGACTGCCGATGAGCACTTCCGCTACTTCGCGACGTTCGTCGGCACCCTGCTCGCTGACTTTGCCGGCTACCTCGAGTCCGGCGCGCCCGGCCTGACCGGCGACCGTGTCGGCTACCGGCAGGTGCCGCTCTGGCTCACCGACGAAGAGTTCGATGCACTCGCCGAGACCATGGCGACCGCGGTCCAGGCACACGTCGACAACCCGCCCGCACCGGGACGACGACGACGCCTCCTCACCACGATCGTGATGCCCGACGACCGCAGCGGTGGTCGTGCCAGCCTCGGTAGCCGGTGACGACGAAGGTCATCAGCACGAGCGGAGCCGCGATGAGCGCTGCTGGTGCCACCACGTTGGCAGCCGCGCTGTTGCTTTCGTCGAGGATCAGGTAGGTGACGTAGACGGCGTAGGAGGCACACAGCACGACCCCTTCCCACCGTTTGATCTGAAACCCGTTCCAGAAGATCGGCAGCAACACGATCGAGGCGGCGATCATCACGGGGAAATCGAGCGCCAGCGACGCGTCGCCGACGCTCACACCATCGGGCGACACGATGCCCGTGAGGCCGAGCACACACATCAGGTTGAACAGGCACGAGCCGACCACGTTGCCGACGGCAATGTCGCGTTGGCCCCGGAGTGCCGCCAGGATCGACGTTGCGAGCTCCGGCAGCGACGTGCCGATCGCCACGACGGTGAGACCGATGATGAGGTCGCTCACGCCGAGTGATGCAGCGATGTCGGTGGCCGAGTTGACGAGCAGCTGCGACCCGATCACCAACACGACCAGGCCGCTGATGACCAGTGCGATCTGGGCCAGGACTGGTCGTTCGGCGGCCGAGCCTTCGACGGTGTCGATGGCTGCGTCGTACTCGCTGGCGATGTCTGCGGTCTCTCGCCGCGACGCTCGAATGAGCCACCACGTGTAGGCGATGATCCCTGCGAACAAAATGGTGCCGTCGACGCGTCCGATGCGGTTGTCGAGCGACATCGACAGCGCAACGAATGACACACCGATCAACAGCGGCACATCAATGCGCACGATGCGCTGCGACACCGCCAATCCGCCGACCACCGCCGAGGCACCAAGGATCAGCAGGATGTTGACGATGTTGCTCCCGGCCACGTTGCCGAACGCAACATCGGCGTTGCCGGAGAATCCTGCACCGACGCTCACCGCCAATTCGGGGGCGCTCGTGCCGAACGCCACGACCGTCAAGCCGATGACCACGGGCTGCACGCCGAGCTTGGTGGCGATCGCGGCGGCGCCCTTCACCAGGAGTTCGGCACCGGCCACCAGGCACACCACACCGATCACCAACCCGAGCACCACCCACACGCTCATGACAACGACCCCGAGGGTCGGTTGGCACCGTCGACGGCATCAGCCGCCGAGGCCTCGGATTCGCGCTCACCCAGCGGCAAGCGAAACAGTGAGAAGGCAGCAACGGCCATGGGTCCCTTTCAGCGCACGAACAAACGGTCGCTGAAGGTCTCTCCGCCCGGTATCGGGCTGGCCCCGCCGGCTCAGACTTCGAGCGAGATGACGACGGACCTCGTGGGATACTCCCCTTCAGTTGCCGCGATGCTACGACTCGCCACGGCCTTCCCAACCGCTGCCGGGATGAATTTCAGGACGGGGTGATTCGGCGTCAGGAGGTCCGGGCGTCCAGCAGTGACGGCTCGTAGTCCGATGGAACCTCCACGCCGAGGAGCTGCAGGATCGTTGCGGCCACGTTGGCGAGGCCTGCGTCAGGCAGGTCGTCGCGAAGATGGATCGGCGAGCCCGCCTCGTCATGCACGGCGAAGATGACCGGATTGAGTGAGTGCGCGGTGCGCAGCTCGGGTTCTCCGTTCTCGCGCATCAGCGGCTCGCCGTCGCTGTCGCGTTCGGCCTTGTCATCGGCATTGCCGTGGTCGGCGGTGACGACCAGGCACCCAGACGCGGCGGCGACGGCATCGGCGATTCGGCCGATGGCCAGATCGACGCTCTCGACGGCGATGCGCGTGGCGGCGAGGTCGGCGGTGTGACCGACCATGTCGCCGCCGGCGAAGTTCATCCGAATGAAGCCGAACTCCCCGGAGCGCACGGCCTCGATCGCGGCGTCGGCGGTCTCGGCGGACTTCATCCACGGCCGCTCGTTGAACGGCACCAGGTCCGACGGGATTTCGACGTAGGTCTCGAGGTTCTGGTCGAACTTGCTCGAACGGTTGCCATTCCAGAAGTAGGTGATGTGGCCGAACTTCTGTGTCTCTGCGCCCGCCCACTGGGAGATTCCGACCGACGCGATGATCTCGCTGACCGTCATGTCGACCGACTCGGGGCCGACGAGATACGACGCTGGGGTGTTGGTGTCGCCGTCGTACAACGCCATCCCAGCGAAGTACACCTCCGGCACACGCTCGCGATCGAACTCCTCGAAGTCCGAACCGGCCTCGAACGCTTGCGACAACTCGATGGCGCGATCGCCTCGGAAGTTGAACACTGCCACGGCGTCACCGTCGACGATCCTGCCGGCCGGTTGCTGCGTTTCGTCGACGATGGTGAACGCCGGGAGCAGCTGGTCGCTGCGCACTCCTGTCGACCGGCCCCACTCCACACCCGTGCGGATGTCGGGCACTGGGTGGGCGTCACCGAGGACGTGCGCGTGCCAGCCCGCATCGACGACGCTCCAGTCGGCCCCATAGCGGTCCATGGTGGTGACCATCCGTCCGCCACCGGACGCGAACCGGATGTCGACGTTGGGGTACTTGTCGAACTCGGCTTCGGTCCGCTCGATGTAGCGCTCCGCAGAGGGATCGGGCACGTCGCGCCCGTCGAAGAGCGCGTGCACTCTGATCGTCGAGATGCCGTCCTCGGCAGCTTGTCGGAAGATCTCGAACAGGTGGCTGATGTTGGAGTGGACATTGCCATCCGACAGCAGTCCGATCAGGTGCAGGGTTCCCCCGCCGTTACCGCAACGGTCGACGATCTGCTGCCATGCCTCGGACCTCCAGATCGAACCAGACGCGAGGGCGTTGTCGATCCGCTTGGCACCCTGGTCGAAAATCCGTCCGGCACCGAGGATGTTGTGGCCCACTTCGGAGTTGCCCATGTCGGCGTCGGACGGGAGCCCAACCGCGGTTCCGTGCGCCCGCAGCGTGCGTGCTGTCTCCGAGACCAGCCGGTCGAGGTTCGGCGTGTGGGCGAGCGCCACGGCGTCGTAGGCATCGCCCTTGCCGACGCCGATGCCGTCCATCACGACGAGGACGAGCGGACGATCGCGGCCCAACTGGTTGGCAGAGTTCATGCTGTTCGATTCCTCGCTGGTGTGAGACGGTCGCGTGGCCGGCGGTCGGCAAGCGATGGTAGGCAGTGTACGCGACGCCAGATGGAGCCGATCTCGTGTTGCGAGCACGGCGGCGAGGGTCGTGTCGCCGCAGGTTGGTCACCCGCAGCAGTTGCCTGACGACGCTGAGCTGCCGTGCACGACCGTGTTGGCGAGTTGTTCGGCGTCGCCGTGCTTGACGTACCACTCCCAGCGGTTGCCGTCGGGGGCCTGCACCCAGGTCTCGGTCTTCTCTGCGTAGCAGCAGATCGTGTCGTCGATGCCCGTGGTGGCGAGTCCCGACTCCCCGAGACGGGTTTCGGCCGCGACGACCTCGGCGGAGGTCTCGGTTTCGACCCCGAGGTGGTTGATCGAGCCGGCCGGACCCGCTCCTTGGAACAACACGAGCTTGAGCGGTGGGTTCTCGATGGCGAAGTTGGCGTAGCCCGGCTTGATCTTTGCCGGCTCGGTGCCGAACATCTTGCTGTAGAACTCGATCGCCTGATCGAGGTCGTCGACGTTGAGGGCGAGTTGCAGACGCATTGGTGGACTCCTGGAATGGGACGGATCACTCGGCGAGCCGAGCATCACTTTGATGATGGTCAATACGTTAGCGCCTCACATTGAAACCTGTCAATATGTGTGGTGTGACAACCCCGAACACTGCACAGGAGCCCTCGATCGAGTCGTGCTGCGCTCCCCTGCTGCGGTCGGTTCTGACCGACGAAGCAGGCGTCCGAGTTCGCCGACGTCTTGCGAGCGCTCGCCGACCCGGTGCGGTTGCGGCTGGTCTCGATCCTCGCAACGACCGAGTCGGGTGAAGTGTGCGCCTGCGACCTCCCGGCGCTGGTCGATCGCACCCAGCCAACGGTCAGCCACCACTTGTCGGTGCTCGTGCGCGCCGGCGTGCTCGAACGCGAACAGCGCGGCAAGTGGGCGTGGTTCCGCCTCCGTCGAGAGCGACTGGCCGACGTGAGTGACGCGCTGGTGAACACTGGGTGAAGCCACACAACTCACATTGACTCAATATCTACTGAGCCTTTAGGGTGGCGGGCGTGGAGCTCGCAGACACGCCCGACTCACGCCCGACTCGGTGGCTCGACGTGCCGCGGTGCACGCCGCGTTGGGTGAGCCAGTTCGCCTGGCGATCGTCGAGGACCTCGCACGCAGTGACCGTTCGCCGAAGGAACTCGCCCTGCAGTTCTCGGTGCCGACCAATCTGCTCGCGCACCACCTCGACGTCCTCGAAGATGTCGGCTTGATCGAGCGGTTCGTGTCGGCAGGCGACCGTCGCCGCCGCTATGTGCGCCTCGCACCGGGACCGCTCACCCGCCTCGGTGTCGCCCGTGCTCTGCCCGCCGGCCAGGTGGTGTTCGTGTGTAGTCACAACTCGGCGCGGTCGCAGTTGGCGGCTGCGTTGTGGACAGCTCGAACCGGCGGGATGGCGACGTCCGCCGGCACACATCCCGCCGACCGGGTCCACCCCGAAGCAGTGGCTGCAGCAACTCGCATCGGGTTGGACCTGAGCCGAGCCGAGCCGCGTTTGTTCGAAGCCGGAGCACACGGCGAACTCGTCGTGACGGTGTGCGACCAGGCGCACGAGGAACTCGAGCCCGGGCCGGGTTGGTGGCACTGGTCGCTGCCCGACCCCGCCGAAGACGGACGAGCACCTGCCTTTGACGCAGTGGTCACCGAACTCGACGACCGCATCAGCGGCGTCGCGAGCTGAAAGAAGGAACCAACGATGACCGACGATCGGATCCAGCTGACGACCGAGCAGATCATGTTGATCCGCCAAGGAGCCCAGCGGCTCCACCAGGAGTTCGACGGAATCTTCAACATCGAGACCATCGAGCGATACATGCTCGACTCGCAGGAGTTGCTGCATTCGAGGGCGAAGTTCACGCACTGGTTCCCGCTGCTGATCGAGCGTTTGACTCGTGACCGCCTCCGCGCCCTTCAACGGCTCGAGTTCGGCGCCGGCGCCAAGCCGGCCGTGCTGTTCGTGTGCGTCCACAACGCCGGACGCTCGCAGATGGGAGCAGGCTGGCTGTCTCACCTCGCCGGTGATCAGGTGGACGTGTTCTCTGGTGGCACCGACCCGGGTCTCGGCCTCAACGACGTCGTGGTGGCAGCGATGTCCGAGGTCGGCATCGACATCGCCTCGAAGCTGCCGCAACCCTGGACCGACGAGATCGTCCGCAGCGTGGACGTGATCGTTTCGATGGGCTGCGGTGATGCCTGTCCGATCGTTCCAGGCAAGCGCTACGCGGATTGGGATCTCCCCAGTCCGTCGGAGCAGCCGATCGACGTGGTGCGCGAGATCCGCGACGACGTCCGCAAGCGGGTCGAAACGCTGATGTCGTCGCTCGGACTCGATGTGGCCGCAACGGCAGGGCAGCGATGAGCATGCGGGTCGGCATCAACGGATTCGGCCGCATCGGCCGCCTGGTCGTGCGAGCGCTGCACGAGCAGCCCGACCTCGAACTCGTGCACGTCAACGAGGCGTTCGCCGACGCCGCAACGGCGGCACACCTGCTGGAATTCGACACCGTCCACGGCCGCTACGCCGGAACGGTCTCGGTGAGCAATGGCCAGCTGGAGATCGATGGAGGACCGGTCGGCTTCTCGTCGCACGCTTCGCCGGGCGACGTGCCGTGGGCTGCATCCGACGTCGACATCGTGTTGGAGTGCTCCGGCAAGTTCCGCACCGTCGACCTGCTCGCGCCGTACTTCGACCGGGGGGTCCGCAAGGTGATCGTCGCCGCCCCGGTCAAGGACGATGGCGTGCTCAACGTCGTGATGGGCTGCAACGACCATCTCTACGACCCGGCGGTGCACCACGTGGTGACCGCGGCGTCGTGCACCACCAACTGCCTTGCCCCGGTCGTCAAGGTGCTCCACGAGCAGATCGGGATCGAACGTGGCGTGATCACCACCATCCACGACGCCACCAACACCCAAGTCGTCGTCGACGCTCCACACAAGGACCTGCGACGGGCACGCTCGGCGCTGAACTCGTTGATCCCGACCTCGACCGGCTCGGCGACCGCGATCACCATGATCTACCCCGAACTCACCGGCAAACTCAACGGCGTCGCCGTGCGAGTACCGCTGCTGAATGCATCGCTCACCGACGCCGTGTTCTCGATGAACCGAGACGTCACCGTCGAGGAGGTCAACGAACTGCTGCGCAACGCCGCCGACGGCGAACTGCACGGAATCCTGGGCTTCGAGGACCGACCATTGGTGTCGGCCGACTACACCAACGACACCCGGTCCGGCATCGTCGACGGCCCGTCGACGATGGTCGTCGACGATCGGCTCGTCAAGGTCCTGATCTGGTACGACAACGAGTACGGCTACGCGTTCCGCATGGCCGACCTGGCCGCGAAGGTCGCCAACAGCATCGAGTCCCATCCGTGAATCGGTGTCCGACGTGAAGCTGCGCAACTACGTCTTGGTGACCGCCGGCTACTGGGCGTTCACGCTCACCGACGGCGCCCTGCGCATGCTGGTGCTGCTGTACTTCAACGAGCTGGGCTACTCGCCGGTGGCGATTGCGTTCTTGTTCCTGCTGTACGAGTTCATGGGCATCGTCACCAACCTGATCGGTGGATGGGTCGGCGCCCGCACCGGACTCAACCGGACACTGCTCATCGGACTCGGCCTCCAGGTGGTCGCACTCGTCGGGCTCACCTTCCAGGACCCGAGCTGGGTCGAATGGGTCTCGGTCGCGTTCGTCATGGGCTTGCAAGCGCTGTCGGGGGTGGCCAAGGACCTCACCAAGATGAGCTCCAAGAGTGCGGTCAAGTACATCGCCGGCGAAGGTGGCCTGTTCCGCCTGGTGGCGATCCTCACCGGATCCAAGAACGCACTCAAGGGCGTCGGCTTCTTCCTCGGGGCGGTGCTGCTGTCGTGGATCGGCTACGACGCCGCACTGTGGGCGATGGCCGCGATGATCACCGTGGTCCTCGTCGCGGTCGGTGTACTGCTGAACGAAGACATCGGCCGCGCGAAGGTGAAGCCGCCACTGCGCTCGATCCTGTCGAAGTCGACGGCGATCAACCGGCTCTCGGCCGCCCGCTTCTTCCTCTTCGGCTCGCGCGACATCTGGTTCGTGGTCGCGCTGCCGATCTTCCTGGCCGATGAACTCGGTTGGCCGTCCGGGCAGATCGGAGCGTTCCTCGCCGCATGGCTGATCGGCTATGGCATCGTCCAGTCGGCCGCACCGCGTGTGCTGCGCCGCTCGATCTCCAGTGTCGATGCGGAGATCGGCGCCGCTCGAACGTGGTCGTTCGTCCTCGGCATCGTGTCGGTGTCGATGGCTGCCGCCGTGGCACTCGACGTGGCCGTCACCGTCGTGGTCGTCGGCGGGTTGATCGTGTTCGGCGTGGTGTTCGCCATCAACTCGTCGCTGCACTCCTACCTGATCCTGGCCTACTCCCAGGGCGACAGCGTCTCGCTGGACGTCGGCTTCTACTACTCCGCCAACGCGGCCGGACGCCTCGTCGGCACCCTGCTGTCCGGCGTGCTGTATCTCTGGGGCGGCCTCGACGCCGCACTCTGGGGATCCGCCGCGTTCGTCGCCATCACGTGGCTGCTGACGCTGCGCCTCCCCGCACTCACCGCCGATCACGCGCAGCGCATTCCCACAGCCACGAGCTGATCGCCGCCGACGTCGGCATCTGCGAGACCGGACGGTCGGTCATCCGGGCGCGAGGTCGACGCCCAGCACCACGAGACGCCGCCAGCGGGCGAAGCCGTCGGTGTCGATCGTCCAGGAACCATCCACTCCCAGCAAGCGGTCCACGTAGATCTCGATCCCCGACACCTCGAAGCACTCGACGCCATCGAGATCCTCGGGGACACCGAGCTCGGCGACCGGCACGGACGCGGTGCCGCCACAGCACCCATGGCGCGGGCTCGAGCGGACATGCACCGGCCGGCCGGCGAGATACGCGTGCGCCGACGCGGTCAGGTGTGGCGCGCTGACGGAGACGTCGCTCATGGTGCTGGCAGCGGCGCCGCCGACGAGGCGGTCGGGAACTTGTGTCGGGTCCGGTTGGCGTAGCGCACGAGCCCCAACATCACCGGCACCTCGACGAGGACACCGACCACCGTCGCCAGTGCCGCCCCCGACTGCAGACCGAACAGGGCAATCGCCGCAGCGACGGCGAGTTCGAAGAAGTTGCTGGCGCCGATCAACGCGCCGGGGGCGGCGACCGCGTGCCGGATCTTCCACGCCTGCATCCACCGGTACGCCACCGCGAAGATGAACACCGTCTGGATCGTCAACGGAACGGCGATCAGCACGATGTGGAACGGGTCGTCGAGGATCACGTCGCCCTGGAACGCGAACAACAACACGAGCGTGAGGATCAGTCCCGTCGGCGTGACGACTGCGATGCGCTTCATGAACACGTCGTCGAACCACACCGAACCCTTGCGGCGCAGCAGCACCAACCGGGTGACGTACCCCGCCGCCAACGGGATCACGATGTACAACAGCACCGACAACGCGACGGTGTCCCAGGGCACCGAGATGTCGGACACCCCGAGCAGGACCACCACGATCGGCGCGAACGCCACCAGCATGATCAAGTCGTTCAACGCCACCTGGACGAGCGTGTACGCAGGGTCGCCGCGCACCAGGAGACTCCACACGAACACCATCGCCGTGCACGGTGCAGCACCGAGCAGGATCGCCCCGGCCAGATAGTCGCGGGCGAGCGCCTCCTCGATGAACGGCGAGAACACCACCAGCAGGAAGAACCACGAGATCGCGAACATCGTGAACGGCTTGATCAACCAGTTGACGACCGTCGTGACCACCAGGCCGCGTGGTTCGCGCCGGACCCCCACGATCGACCCGAAATCGATCTGGACCATCATCGGGAAGATCATCGCCCAGATGAGGATCGCCACCGGGACCGACACATTGGCGTACTCGTAACGCGACAACGTGTCGGGAACCCCGGGGAACACCTGACCGAGTGCCACCCCCGCCACGATCGCCAAGGCAACCCAGAGCGTCAGGAACCGCCCGAAGATGCCGAGGGCAGCAGCGACGTTCGGCTCCGCACCCGTTCCCGTGGTGTCCAGCGCCTCGACGTCGTGGCCGTCGCTGGTCGTCATGGCACCAGTCTGGCGTACTTGATGTGATGAACCACGATGCGCACGGGCGACGGCCACGACCCGACGCAGAGGCCGAGCAGTGAGACGGCGTTCGGCTGCGGGCGCAGGAGGCCGCTCGTCGTGGGGCGACGCAGCGTCGCATCGGGACGTTCTTCCCTACCGGCGAAGGGGCTGGTGCTGCGATCCTGACGGTGGACGTCGTTGTCGTCATTGCAGGCTGAGCAACGCGCATCACGGTGTCCGTTTGCGAATCGGTGCGGAGCCGTTGAGTCCTCGACGCGCTGACAGCGCGCTGTCGCCGCGCCGCAGGCCGTCATTGGGACGAACGCCAGCAGGTCGCTGAATCGGAAGGGGCGAGCAACACCATGACAACGATCGTCGTACCACTCGATGGCTCGGTGTTCGCGGAGCGAGCGATTCGGCCGGCGTGTTCACTCGCCGCGCGCCTCGAGCACGCGCGCGTCCTGCTGGTGAGCTGCGCCCCGGACGACATCGACGCTGCCCAGCACGAGCTGGACGATCGCGCGTCGCTGTACTCGCAGGTCGTCGACATCGAGACTCGGGTCGTGGGCAGTGGTGATCCGGCGGAGGTGATGCTGGCGATCGCCGCGACGGAGCCCGACGGAATGCTCTGCATGGCCACCCGCGGCAGGGGCGGTCTCCGGGCCGCGTTGTTGGGGAGCGTCTCGACCGAAGTCGTCGGCCGATCCACGCAGCCACTCGTGCTCGTTGGCCCGAGTTGCAGGACCACGCTCTTGCGCAGGGAACGAGGCCGACTGCTGGTGTGCTCGGATGGCTCGGCACTGTCCGACAGCGTCGTCCCCACCGCGGCGACGTGGTGTGATCGATTCCAGCTCGAACCGTGGCTGACCGAGGTGGTGGGGCCCGACGAGGATCCAGAGCCTGCGCATCTCCCTCATCCCAACCGAGAAGTCGAAGCCGCGAAGGAGCGACTGGCTGTGTTGGCGACACGACTGCACACCTCGGCCCATGGTGCGAGCACCAGGGTCCTCCACGGTGATCCGAGCAGTTCGATTGCCTGGTTCGCTGAGCGTCTTCCTGCTGCGCTGATCGCTCTCGCGACGCACGGCCGCGGCGGGCTCACACGCATCACGATGGGCAGCATCGCCGCCGACGTCGTCCGCCAGGCTCCGTGCCCCGTCCTGATCACACGTCCGACCGACGGCGCAGCACGCGCCGGCGAATGACCACACACCGCACGACTGAAGGAGCAGCACATGGGTGAGGACCTTGTCGGTATCGATGGTTCGGCCGCCTCGCACGCAGCGCTGCGCTGACGCGGTCGCTCCCCCTGAGCTCATCCCCATGCCCAGATTCCAGAAAGGGACCCCACGGTCATGACGGAACGCCTGACGCGCATTCTTGCCGCAACCGACGGCGGCCCATCCGGCCGCCTCGCTGTCGTACGTGCCGCATCGATCGCACGCGAGACAGGCGCCGCTCTGCATGCCGTCCACGTCGTCGACCCCGACGATGCATCGACCGATGTCACAACCCCCGCAGACCACGACCTCGCCGCGGCCGCGCTGCGCCGTCATCTCGCCCGGATCAATCCGCCTCCCGAACTCCATGTTCGCTTCGGGCCCACCTTCGTCGAGATCGTCCACCTTGCGCAATCGCTCGATGTCGACCTCATCGTTGCCGGGGCACATCGCAGCCCTGGTGGACGCCGGTTCTTCATCGGCACGACCGCAGGACGACTTGCCCGCCTCGGCGACCGACCGCTCCTCCTCGTACGTCACCGGGTCCAAGGCCCGTACCGTCGAGTCATCGTCGGCATCGACGCCTCAGCGGCGTCCGCTCACGTCATCGGCGCTGCCCAGGCAGTCGCTCCAACGGCAACGATCATTCCAGCAATGGTCTTCCACGTCGTTGGGGAGTCCAAGCTCCGTTCGGTCGCCGGAGGGACGGCCATCGCCGAACTCCGAGCCGAGGTCGCACGACAGCGAGAGCATGAGCTGGCTGACTTCCTCGCAACGCATGCCCCCGACACCGACACTCACGCACCGATGTTGGAGATCGGAGACCCGCGTGAGCGCCTGCCCCAACTGCCGAAGGCGCAGCGCTGCGACCTCCTCGCAGTCGGCACCCACGGCAAGACCGGAATTCGCTACGCCCTCCTCGGAAGCGTCGCCGAACACGTCCTCCGCGACACCGATCGAGATGTCCTCCTTGCACGGCGAAGCCGCAGTCTTCTGGAGCCGACATGAGCACCGGCTTGAGCGCAACGGAAGCAACGGAGCGACTCGCCACGTACGGCCCGAACGCGCTGCCGGAGGGCGACAAGGTCAGATGGTGGGCTCGCGTCGGCCGCCAGTTGCGCAGTTCGATCATCTACATCTTGTTGTTCGCGTTGGCGTTCGACCTGATCGTGTGGATCTTGGAAGGTGCTCACGAGTGGCCGTTCGAGTCGATCGCGATCGCCACGATCCTGGTGTTCAACACCGCAATGGGCGTGTGGCAGGAATATCGGGCCGAGGATGCGCTCACGCGACTGCGAGAACTCGCCGCGCCCAAGGTCTGGGTGATGCGCGATGGCCACCTCGAACACATCGACGCGACGATCCTGGTCCCTGGCGACCTGGTGCGGGTCGAAGCCGGAGACCGGATCCCCGCCGACGGAACCCTGACGAGCGAACAGGCTCTCCAGATCGACGAATCGATCCTGACCGGCGAATCGGTGCCAGTGGAGCGCGGGATCGACGACGAGGCGTTTTCCGGCACGCTCGCGGTGCGCGGTTTGGCCTGGATCGAGGTCACACGCACCGGAAGCGAGTCGGCGATGGGCCGAATCGCGATGCTGCTGAGCGCAGTGGAAACAGAGCCCACGCCGCTGGAGCGTCGCCTCGAGCACTTCGGACATCGCGTCGCCCGCTGGATCGCCCTCCTCGCCGTCGTCCTCGCTGTGGCGGGTGTCGGCATCGACGGAGTCGACCGCATCGACGAAGCAGTCCTGTTCGCGGTCGCAGTGGCGGTGGCAGCAATCCCCGAAGGCCTCCCAGCCGTGCTCACCCTCACCCTCGCCCTCGGCACCGAGCGGATGAGCCACCGCAAGGCGGTGGTCCGCAAACTGTCAGCGGTCGAGGCGCTCGGTTCGATCACGGTGATCGCCACCGACAAGACCGGCACGCTGACCGAGAACACGATGACCGTCGCCGCGCTCGACGCAACCGACCGTGACCGGGCGTTGCGAGCACTGGTCCTCGCCGCCGATGCCGAACCCGACGGAGGCGTGGGAGACCCCCTCGAGCTCGGGCTCTACACGTACGCCGCGAACCAAGGGGTCGACCCGGTCACCACACGCATGCGGCACCCGCGCCAGTCGGCCCGCCCATTCGACTCGGCGTGGCGATTCATGCGCGTCAGCGTGATCGAGGACGGACGCACCGTCGCCTACCTCAAAGGAGCCGCTGAAGTACTCCTCGAGCGAAGCACCCTCGACCCGACCGAGCGTCAACGAATACACGACGACGTCGAGGCCGCAGCAGCCAACGGTTATCGCATCCTCGGCCTGGCCTGGTCACCCGACGACTCCGAGGAACAGCTCACCTGGCTGGGAACGGTGTCACTGTGGGACCCACCCCGCCCGGAGGTCCACGACGCAATCGCCACCGCACAAGCCGCCGGGATCCGGGTGCTGATGATCACCGGCGACCACCCAGCAACCGCCAGCGCGATCGCCGCCGATCTCGGGATCCCCGCCGACCGTGCACTCACCGGACCGGAACTCGACGACCTCGACCCAGCCGAGTTGAGCAACGCCGTCGCCGACGTCCACGTCTTCGCACGGGTCAGTCCCAAGCACAAGCTCGCCCTCGTCGAGGCGCTCAAGGCCCGCGGTGAGATCGTGGCCATGACCGGCGACGGCGTCAACGACGCCCCCGCACTCAAACGTGCCGATGTCGGCGTGGCGATGGGACAACGCGGCAGCGACGTGTCACGTGAAGTCGCCGATCTCGTCCTGCTCGACGACAACTTCGCCACCATCGCCGCCGCCGTGGAAGAAGGACGCGGCATCTACGACAACATCCAGAAGTTCCTGCGCTTCCTGTTCTCCACCAACGTCGCGCTCGTCGTCCTCGTCGCAGTCGGAGTCATCGGGGCGGCGGCCACCGACCTCCGCAACGCAGCGGGCGACCTCCTCGTGCCGCTCACCGCCGCACAACTGCTCTGGATCAACGTCATCGCCGACGGGCCACCTGCGCTGGCCCTCGGCGTCGACCGCAACCCCGGCGTGATGCAACGCCAACCACGAGCGCCCAGCGCACCGCTACTCACCCGAGCCGGCCTGCGGTTCATCTTCGTCTCCGGCGGCACCAAGGCAGCGCTCGGACTCGCCCTGTTCTTCGGGCTGCCCGAACTCGGCTACACCGGCACGGAAGCCGTCACCGCCGTCTTCCTCTACGAATCGCTCGCCCAGTTGGCATTCGTCTACCCGGCCCGGCGGATCACCGCAAAGCCGGTCACCAACCGCATCCTGAACTGGATCGTGATCGTCACGATCATCCTGCAGCTCGCCACGGTCAGTATCCCCGGCCTGCGAACCGTGCTCGGACTGTCGCCACTCGACCCGCGAGCATTCGGGCTCATCGCCGTTGCGCTCGCGCTCTCAGTACTCGGGGCCAGCTACGCCGCACGCCACGCCATCGAGACCAACCAGAGCGGCCCGACGGTCCAACCGCTCCACCGTTGAACGCGGAGAAATCTGGCCTGCTTCTGGCAGTTCATCGGTGGGAACGAGATCCGTTGCTGGTCGTCCTGATCGGCGAGTTCACCCCATGCCACACGAGCAGGAGACACCATGACGACTGACCCGATCCCCGTTCTGCCACCCGACGACCCGTCCGCGTTTCGTGTACCAGAACCTGGCGGTGGTCGGATCGGCGATGTTCACCGGGGTGATGCTCACCATCGGTCTTGCGCTGGGCCATTACTGGATCGATCTCGAGCCCCAGGAGTTCGCCGTGTGGTTCGAGGCGAACTTCATCCTGCTCCTGCCGTGCGTGGCGATCACGCTCACGCCGGCGTTCGTGGGTGCCGGCTGGCTCCTCGTGCAGGACTGACACGTGCCGCGCCTCCGGCGCGGCAGACGTACTCAGTCGGTGAAGATCAGCTGGACTCGACGCCTACCCCACCATTCGATCAGCGCAGCTGAACTCCTCGCTCGGAAAGGGGCGCGGTCGGCATCCATCTCCCGGTGTGCTCGTCGAGTCAGCCACTCATGAGGCAGTCCACGGGTTCACGATGTCGACACCGACGTCGGCGCTCGATGTCCTCGGCGACGATTTCTTCGAACAGGTCGGCCAGCTGGCCGCGTCGTCGGCCCGCCGGCAGTCGACCGATGCCGTACAACAACTCCGCCACCGCGATCGCCGCGATGAACACCTCGTCGACGGGCTGTCCGTCAGTCCATTCCACGACCTGCTCGTGCGGCTCCGCGCGCATCAGTTCGGACACGACACTCGTGTCCAAGACGATCATGCGAGCCCGGACCGAGGCCGTTCCACCCGATCAGCCACATCGAGTTCGACGCCACCGATCGTCTCGAACCGCTGACGAATTCGACTCCCAAGACCGACGTCGCTCGCGCCTCCCGCCAGCGCACCAGCCAGGATCTCTCTCACTTCGGCTTCCATGGATCGGGAGTGCTGCGCTGCGCGAATCTTCAGTCGATCGCGTCGTTCGTCGTCGATCCGTCGGATTGTCAACGTTGCCATCCTGCTCACCGCCGCGATGCTTCGGCAGCGTCTGAGGGGACCTCGAGTCGGCCGATATCCCCTGCTCAGCAATGGTACCCGGGAGCGGGACTCACCTCTGTTGAGCCAGACCGTTGCCGGTCGAAGGCCGGGAGGCAAACCCTGGGAGAGCCAACCCGAAGGCGGCAGGCGCTTCACGAGCCAACCCGACCAACGACCTACCAGAAGCTACGAACCACAGCCCGACGCGACCAGCCCGTCACATACAAGTCGGCGGTCCACCCAAGTGCGTCAACTATCGAGCGGATTGGCGATGTGTAGACCACGGCGCGAAGCGGCCGCGCAGAGCGCAGCATCGGCGCTGCCGAGTACGGTCGCCTCGACCATGAGCGCAGCGGCCAGGTGAACTGCGTCGTAGCCACGAAGCCCTTCGGCGTCGGCGAGTTCGCCGGCGCTCGCGACGAGCTCATCTGTCACCGGCACGACATGGAGATCGCTGACCAACACGCCCAGCTCAGCGATTGCGGAGCGGAGCTGCGCCGCAGTGAGACGCCGACCGCGTTTCGCAGCCGCCAGCGCTGCGCGAGCCTCCACCACGATCAAGTTGACCGACGCAACTGCATCGGCGGACGACCAGATGGTCAGAGCACGCTCGGAGCCTTCCTCGTCGATGATCAGCTTCAGCAACGTCGAGGTGTCGACGTACGTGACCATCGAATCAGCGCCGCTGCTCGGCGACGAGGTCGCTCACCGTACCCTTCGACTTGATCCGGCGCTTCGGCACATGACGACGCGCACTGTTCTCGGGCGCACGTACTATCCCGGCGGCGACGAGTTCGGCGAGGTGGTCGTGCGCAGCGCCAAGCGATGACAGCCGGGCAACGGGACGGCCGCGATCGGTGACAATGACCTCTTCACCTTTTCGAACGCGGTCGATGTATCCGCTGAGCCCATTCTTCAGCTCCCGGATACCGACCTCCGAGCTCGATGTAGCTACGTTCATCAACTCAGTGTAGCTACACACAACCGTCTCGTCGTCTGACTTGCGCAGGCCTCAGCGCCGCAGCGTCATGCAACTCGTGGACGGCCGACCAGCGACAAGCCGACTCTCACCCTGAACGTCGACTCTTCGGTCGGTCATGCCCGGAACCGGAACTGGAAGCGAGCCGGCCACTGTCGGGTGCTGCTACGTCAGGGTGAAGCGGGCGGTGAGGTCGGTTGACGCGGTGCCATCACCCACCCGGACGGTGATCACCACCTCACCCGTCGGCGCCGCAGCGGGGAACTGAATCCGAAACGTGCTCCCGGAGACTCCCAAGAACTGCGCCGCCGAGTCGGCAACCGCGGCGCGGCTGACCGGGGACGGGTCGCCGGTCGGCGGCGCAACACCACCGATCGTGGTGACCTGCGGAACCCGATCGATCGGCGCAGGGACCAGCACGAAGCCCTCGTCACCGTGGGCGAGCGTGGTGACGACAGCGGAGGTGGGCAACGCACCAGCCCGCAGCGGCAGTGTGTCGACCACCCGAGCGGAGAAGCGGCGCACCGGGATGTGCACATCGCGGCTCAGGTGCATGCCTGCGAAGGCGAGCCCACCCGACGCATACGCGCCGGCCACCGCTGCGTGGAATCGGCTGACCTCGACCTCGACCGAATCCGGCGACGCACCGACCCCCAGGAGCCGGGCCAAGCCATCGGTGCCCACAGCCGGCCCGTTCGGATCGGTCAGCGCCAAGCGGTAGGTGCGAGCGCCGTTCGGGGTCACCACAACCTGCGCTCGCTGGAACGGGATCAATGTGACGACGTCGCTCGTTCCTGGCGTCGTGTCGTCGACGGTCTGACCCGCCACCGTGACCGTGACGTCGGTGGCGGTGACGTCGAAGAACAGTTCCTGGGCCTCTTCGTTGAATGCATCGAGCGAGTCGTCGAAGATGGCGTCGTCGACGGTGGTGACACGATGGTCGCCGGGTCGGGTGAACGACACGTAGGCACTGATCATGCGCTCGGTGCGTGGCCGTTCTGGCACTCGACCGAGGTCCGACGGGCGGAAACCGATCGGATCTGTGGGAGGCAGCGGCGGCGTCGCCGCCGTCGGAACTCCACGAGCGACCAAGCGTGGGTCGTCGTCTCGCACGGTGAAGGCTTCAGCGACCGCACGACCCGGCTCCCCCGCCGCTGCACCGGCAACGAACCCGCCGTTGGGGGCGTTGACGGCACCCCCACCCGTGCGGTCGGGCATCGTGCGAATCAGTTCGTTGTTCACCACCAGATTTCCAGCGGCGTCTCGGACGTTGTCGAGATGAACGCCGGGGGCGTCGAGCCGGGAGCGCTCGACGTAGGACTGCCCGCGGAACACCGACCACAATCGGTAGCGCGCGATGTCTCCGACGACCATGCGGTAGCGGGCGTAGCCATCATCGGTTCGTTCGCCGAAGAGACGCCCCAGTGGCGAGTAGAGGTCGCCGCTCTCCTCTGATGCCTCCTGCTCGACTGCAGTCTCATGCGATGTCTTCTCCCGGAAGAGGCGACCCCACCACAGGTACCCGAACGGCAAGAGGCTGAAATTCTGGGTGCCGAGTAGCCAGCGCATCACACGCAACAGCCAGCGCGCCCAGTCTTCATCGGGGTCGACGGCGTACTCGATCTGCCCGTACGGATCGAAGATCCACTTCATCCACCCCATGCCCATCTCGACCATCAGCGCCGAGTCGAGATTCCCGAGCGGGTCGCTGGCGCCGATCTTGGCGATGCGAAGCGACACCTCGCCGCCCGTGATCGGAATCGGGTCGAGCAACTCGACAGCGCTGCCGGTGACCGCGATGACATCGGTGCGGTCGGGGCTGCGGTCGCCGTATCGGATCACGACACGATCTTCGGCACCGAGTTGCAGGGTGTCGTCACCCGCAGCGGCGACCTCGATCACATGTGGGTTCGTCGGGTCGACCGTGGCCGGGTAGTAGTCGTACCAGTCGCTGTCGGGCTCGTGGGTGTCGTACATCGCGGTCTGTACATCGCCGGTGAAGCTCACGCCTTCGGTGAGGGTGATCACACTCGCGGTGCGGGTCATCGTGCGAACCACGGTGTTGTCACCCTGGCGAACGACCACCGTGCCCGTTGCTTTGATGCGAGCGATGTCGTCCGGATTCGTCAACGACAACGCTCCGCCGCCGTCGAGCACGGTGGCAGGGTACAACTCACCTGAGCCCCCGATCGCCCGTCCGAGGCCGTAGAAGGCCTTGCCGATCAGCCAGAAGATGCCGCCCCACGTCGTCCCGGCGGTGGCGTTCATCAGGCCGCCGTGGGTGAGCAACTGGAGCCCGGCATAGAACCCGTCGAACACCGAGTTCTGCTGCTTCTTGCGCACACTCACGGCGCCGAGCGCTGGGCTTGCGCCCTCGGGACCTCGCACCTCGAACATGTCGCCGCTCGCCGAGTGAACCGTGAACTGCGTGCGTCGCGAACCCTGGACCACCTGCACGGTGTCGCCGCGCTCGATCGACACCCCGGCGGTGTCGGCCAGGGTGAGGTTCCACCGGTCTGCCGTGCCCGTTTCGAGGGTGCCGGCCAGGAATGCGGAGTACTCGGGCAGTTCGGTGTCGGTGGCCAGGATCCCTGGCAACTCCATGGCAAGCATCGGGAATGCGTTGAACCAGAGCGGGCCCCACCGCGCATATTGCAACGTGTGGGTGAGTTCGTGGTCGGTGAGCGACTGGCTCCGATCGACCTCGGTGGTTTCGTCCTCGGGGACGAGCAGGGTCCCCGGCCCGATGGTGCCAACGGTGGTCGCACCGGTGGCGGTGTACGCCACCGCCACGATGCTTTCGCCCGCAGCGGTGCCGAGCGCGCCGACCGCGCCGTCCAGCAGCAGCGCGCCACCGTCGAGCGCCAGTGTGGTGACGAATCGATCGTCGAGATGGGTCAGCAGGGCCACGTCGACGCCGGACGCGGAGAACGCTTCGCTGCAGGTGATCTCGATGGGTTGCGCACTGGCGGTATCGATCGTGGTGGGGTGCGTGACCGTGCCGTCGACGATGCCGACCGCGCCACGGATCAGCGCGTTCGCGTTCCACACCGAGAACGTTGCGGTCGACGTGGCACCCGAGCCGGTCCGCGTGCCATCGATGCCGAGGAATGGCCCACCCGTCGCCGGGTCGGCGGTGATCACGTGTTGCGCCATGATCGCGTCGCCGGGGGTGAGCACTGGACCGTCGACCAGCGTGAGCCGACCGCCTGCTGCCGAGCCGACGCGGTGCCACGTCGTGAGACCCCCCGCCCGCGTGGTCACCGCGACCAGGTCGCCGACGACGAAGCGGGGGAACGGCACGCGGACCGGCGTGCCAGCCAGGTCGATGGTCGGCTCGACGAGGACTTCGTCGGCGGCGGTGGCCGACCCGAGGTATGCGTGTCCCGATGCCACGAGACCGACCAACCGAAGATCGGAGGCCGACAGATCGAACGATCCGGTGAATGTCGCCGAGACCCGCACGGTGCGGATCACCGCCGGCACCGTGCCGACGAGTACCGGTCGGCTCGGTCGGATGCCGGGCCCAGTCGCTGCCACAGTGGTGGAGATCACCCCAGCGACCACATCGACGGCAGTCAGCGGCGGTGAGGCCGCCCCGGTCGGTGGATCACCGACCACTTTCGCCAGGTATACGGCGGGCGCAGCAGCGAACGGGGCCGGATCGTCGACCACGAGCGCCATCACATCGGCGCGGGTGAGGCCCCGAATCGTGGTGCCGGCTGTCGTCAGCCGTTCCACGGTGAACGGGGCTGCACCGGCCATCGGGCGGTCGACGATGACCACGTCGTGGGCGGGTGCCCCGGTGACCAGGCGAACGTGTTCGACCGGGCCGGACCGGCAGTGAACCGCCGTCATCGCGGTGCTGCCGTCGGGGGCCGACCCGGCAACGAGTGGCGCGTAGGTGAGCACCGAGGCCACCTCGGCGGCGTCGGTGCGGGCCCCGATCGACGTGCCGGCGGTTGCCGCCCGATAGGTGATGACGCCAGCACCGGAGATCGTGGCGGGAAGCGCAACGTCGAGCACGATCTCGGAGGCACCGGCGTGTCCATCTACGCGTACCGCCAGGTCGACCCCTCCACCGCTGACGATGCCGGTGGTACCGACCCCCGGACGGCTGGCCGCACCGACATCGAGGTTGGCCCCAGCGACCGTGACCGGGATCGACGAGGGCGACACCGTTGCGAGTGACACCGCGATCGGGCCGCCGAAGCCGGCGGGAAGCGGACGATCGAGCGGTAGCTGCGCCTGGAGCGTCGCGATGCGTGCCGTGGTGGTATCGCCCGGTGTGGCGCTGCTCGTCACTGCCACGAGGTCGTTTGCGGCGTACGTGACCGAGGTTCCGCGGACATCGAGCGAGTTCGTCGGACCGCCGACACCGTGACTCTGCGGCATGCCTGCGGAGGCGACCTCGGTCATCGACAGGCCCGCCGTTGCGAAGGCGCTGAGTTCCACGTCGAGCTGGACCCGTTGCGCGGTGGCGACCGCCACAACGGCGACGACCTCGGCGACCATGAGGTTGGTCGTCTCCTCCACCACCACTCGATCACCTGCACCGAGCCCGGTCGAGGAGGCGGCGGTGAGGAACGAGCGGTCTTCGAGCGTGCCCGCGCCGACGTTCGCTGCTTCCAGTTCGGTCATCGGGCAGTCGAGGTCGTAGCGGGTGTCGACCAGCCGGTTGTCGAGGTGGACACCACCGGTCGGGAACCAAGGCGTCAACGCTCCTGGGGCGACCGGAACGCCCACGCCACCGTGGCGCGACCAATCGATCGGGCCGTTGTTCAACCATGGGGTCGCCGCCCGGCTCATCGATCTCAGCAGGACGGTCGGTGATCCGGTGGGCGTGATCGCCAGGACCGTTCCGTAGTGCGACGGCACGAACACCCCGCCGGGATCGATGACCTCGCCCCGCTCCAGCTCTGCAAACTCATGATCGGGAGACCACACGATGTGCTGGGTCGTGAACGCACGCCCGCCCGTGATCGCATTGATGATGCCACCGCGACGCACCCCGAAGCCTCCGTGGCGATCACTCGCCATCAGGCCGGTCGAGCTGAAGAAGTCGTAGTCGATGTCGGCGCCGAGTGCCTTGGCGGGAGCGACGATGAGGCTGGCGAACATGTTGAACCACCAGTCGATCCCGAAGAACGACAGGAGGTTGTTCTGGAACGACCAGGTGAGGTCGGACACGATCAGGCCGGCGGAGACACCACCGGTCGGGTCGGCGCGCCCGATCGGGTCACCGCGACACACCTCGTATGGCGACCGCGGGTCGAGCTCGGCCACCAATGGGCCGTCGTAGATGTCGTCGCCTCGCTCCCCCATCCGCCGGGGATCGTCGTCGCTCCCGTCGAGCGGGTCGGGCTCGCAGAACGCACCGCAGACCGGATCGAGGCGGCGCAGCGGCAGGTGAACCAACCCGCCGTGGACCTGGCCGCCGAACAGTCCGGGTACGCCGGGTTGCGTGAGCAGACCTTCGCCAAAGGCGTCGCGCGGGACCCGCGTCACCGAATCGCTGGCGATCACGCGCACCGGCGTGGCCGACGGGTCGAGGCTGTACACCTGCGCGAGCGGTGCTCCGACGGGGCCGTCGATGCGTCCCAGGCAGCGGCTGCCGTCCCAGATGTAGATGTGGCGAACGCCGCCCGACTCACCACGCGTCGCCCAGCACCGTCCAGCGTCGTCGATGTGATCGTGCAGCGGCCTGCCGGCACCGTGGCGTACGCCGTCGGCGGCGTAGGTGTGGTGCACGGTGACGCCCTGCTCAGCAACCGAGCGAACGCGCCCATCGCTGGTGCCACCGATCGAGCGACTCCGGTGTGGGCCGATCACCTGGCTCAGGCCGACGTCGTCGTAGCCGTACATCCAGCGGTGCGCCACCGGTGCGGGATCATGACCTCCCGGCAGGCAGGCGATCACCCGACCGGCATCGTCGCGCCGAACCACGACGCCGTCGACTTCGGTGAGCCGCGTCGCCGTCCCACCGGTAGTGCTCATCCCACTGCACTCCTGCCGCCGTCACGTGACGAACCATGCCGTCGGCGACCCGTTCCTCCCTGGTGGTGCACACTCCGGCCCAGTGCCAGACACCGGCATCGTCGACCGTAAGGTAGGTGCGGCCAGCCCCCGCAACACCCGTCGGCGCGCCGCTCGATCGATCCCGGGTGAATTCGAGGGTGCCGCCACGGGGGATCACGAGCCGCGTCGTCGTGACGTCTGGCGCGGCGTCGGTTCGTGCGCCCAGCGAGCTGGAGTCGTCGATCAATGTCATCAGCCCACCCCCACCGAAACTGACCCGGAAGCCGAGCCCGACGATGCGCTGAAACGGATCGACTCGAGGAGGTTCACCACTTCGGTCCGCACCGCTTCGATCAGGATCGTGATCGCGTCGGCGATCTCTGGCGTGAGCGCGTTGACGGCGTCGAGCATTCCCTGAACGTCGAGGGCGCGCAATTCGTCGCCGACCGCTTCGAGTTCCGTGCCGACGCCTTCGAGCGCATTGACCGGCAGGATGTCGCCGAGTCGGGCGACCTGGGTACCGAGGCCGCTGAGGTCGGGAAGCAGACCGACGGGTCGAGACCGCGGATCGAAGCAGCGACGCCGACGATGAGCGCGTCGAGTTCGCCAGCGAGAACGAGTGGGTCGTAGGCGGCCACTGCTGCTCTCACCTGTGCATGGATCTCGCCCAATTCGTCGGCCAGTCGACCGGGATCGAGCAGCGCCAGCTCCTCTCGGACCACATCGAGCACCCCGAGGAACCGTTGCATCAGCGTGCCGGGGTTGAACGTGTCGATCAGACTTCGGATCCGGGTGTCGAGCACCGCGGAGTTCGGCCTCCGCGGCGGTGAGGAACCCCGGTGTGGCATCGAGGACGACGGCGAGCAGCGCATCGAATTCGAGAGCGATCGGCTCGGGGTCGAGTGCGGCGAGCAGTGCATCGACGTCGCTCAGCAACGCGCTCGGCAGGACAGCGTCCAAGAGTTGCGCGACCGCGTCGAGGTCGTCGGCCACCGCACCGCTCAAGGTCGCCGCAGCGCTGGCGCACCGCTCGGCCACCAGCGCACGCTCGCCGTCGAGCGATCGTTCGAGCGGACCGGGCCCCGCCGATGCGAGCAACGCGAACGAGACGTCCACGTCGAACCCGTCGGCACTGAGGACGGCTGACCCCTGCAGCGCCAACTGGGCGTCGACCTGCGCAGCAGCGATCGGCGCCAGCACCGCATCGAGTGCGGTCTCTGCAGTGGTGTGCAACCCAATCACCTGGTGACGCACGGCTCGCAACATGCCAGCCGACCCGGTGAGCAGCTCGTCGACCGAGGTGAGGACCTCGCTCGCTGCGCTGTCGTCGAGCGCCGCCAGCGCCTCGCGCAACTTGGCGGGCAGGAATCCGACCAGTCGAACGATGTCGCCGGGTCGCAGGTCGTCCGGGGGGTCCTCGACGAGCGGTCGTCGAGGCACTGCCCGCTGGAGGCGTCGTCGCCGACGGCCCCACCGCCTGACGCGCCGGCTCGGCCGCTGCACGGGCTGCCGCCTCGCCCGCCTGTGAGGTCACGTCGGCGGCACGCGTCGCCATCGTCGCAGGGTCGGGCACCGGGATACCGCCCAGGATCTCGCCGTAGAGGTCGATCGCCGGACGAAGAACCGTGCGCGGATGAACCAGGTCGACCGCGGCGAGGAGCTCGGCGTAGGCCTCGCCCGCCGGTGCGATCAGGTCGGTGACCCGCACCGAGTCGAACACCGCCGCAGCATCGTCGAGCAGTGCGGTGACACCACCGGTCAGCGCGCCGATGTCGAGGGCCTCGATACTGGCGATCGCGTCGGCGAGCAGTGCTTCGAGGTCGGCGATCACATCGGCCGGGATCAACGACGTGACGGCCTCCGCCACCGCCTCGAGCCCGTCGCGCACCGTCGTGGCCACCTCCGACGGGATCTGGATCTGGGCCGCCACTTCGCGGAGCGGGTCGCCGATGGCGGCGTCGAGGTCGATCGACTCGAGCGTCGAGATGATCTGCTCGACACCCTCGCGGAGCGCATCGGGTATCGGCGCGGTCGACAGCAGCGCGCCAACGTCCTCGCGCAACGTTTCGAGCGTGGCGGAGATCTCGTTCGCGGCGTCGATGATCCCGGCGTTCTCGATGACGAGGGTGATCTCGTCGACCACCACCCGGAAGTCCTGCAGGCCGTCGACGGCCCGTTCGAGCACCTCCTGCGCCTGGGACGCAACCGCATCGATCGCCGCGGTGATCGAGGAGAGCGCTCGCGATCTGGTCGATCGCGTCGGTGACGACCGTCTCGACCTCGGTGACGGCGGCTTGCACGAGGGCTGCGGGGTCGGCGTCGGCGAGCACCGATGACAGGTCGTTCAGCGCACTGCGAACGCTGTCGATCGGTGCATCGAGGTCGGCATCGGCAATCGCGCTCGCCGCAGCCCCGATGGCCTGGCTGACGTCGAGGCGCAGCGGCCGAATCGGGATCTCTCGCAGGAGGTCGCGCACCCACTGCTTGACGACGTCCACCGATGCGTCGACGCCCGCCAGCAGCACGTCTCGCGCCGTCGCCTCGACCGTGTCGAGCATCTCGTCGACGAACTCCATCGCCATCGTCGGGTCGATCGATTCGACGGTGCCGCGGAAGCTGGCGATCATCGAACGCCAACCGTCGAGCAGTTCGAACACCGTCTCGTCGGCGCCCGAGAGCGCACCACGCAGATCGGTCACAACCGCTGCGGAGTCGCCGAGGCTGATCCCAGACACCGCGCTGGCCATCGCCCGCATCGCATTCGCCAGCTGCCCGATCGTGGCGGTTCGCACCTGATCGAGCGTGGCCAGCGCCTGTTGCACTGCGACGACGTCGCCGGCGTCGGCAGCGATCTGGACCTGACCGAATGCGGAGATCAGCCCGGTGCTCAGATCGGGGTCGATACTGACCGAAGCGAATCGGGCGTTCAGTCCTTCGGCCCACACCCTGGTGGCGTCGATGGCACCAGTCGGAAAGGGGATGATGATCTCGAGCGCCGGAGCGAGCAGCGCTGCGGGATCATCGGGCAGGCCCTGCTCGACCGACTGGATCAGGGCGCGGAATCGCGCGAGTTCGCCACTGACGATCGTCGCATGGTCGCCGAAGGTCTGGCCGACCAGGTCGAGTGCGGCTCCCGCGGTGACTCCCCCGCTCGCCGAACCGCCGCCGCCCACACCGCCGAGGTCGATCGCGGCTGGATCGCCGGTGAACATGGCAACGATGCCGCTGATCAGCCGCGCCGCCGTGGTGACCGCGTCGATGTACTCGGCGATCGGCACGTCGCCGAGGTCGACCTGTTCGACCATCGAGCGCAGCACCTCGACGATGGGCGCCACCAACGCTTCGGGATCATCGATGCTGGCAACGGCGACATCGATGGCCGTGCCCATGTCGCCGAGCACCGTGGTGACCGCACCGTCGCCGATCAACGTGGTGATCGAATCGAGTTCGAGGACCGACGCGATCTCGATCTTGCCGTCGACGATGCCCGAGAGGTCGAGTGCCTGGAGGTCGTCGAGCAGGGTCATGGCGCGAATTCCATGACGGCGTTCGAGATCGAGACCGTGCAGAACTGGTCGGTGTCGACCGACCACGAGTTGGTTCCGGCCAATGCGACGCCCATCGACACGGTTTCGGTGCCGGTGAGCGCAATCCCGTGTCCACCAACGACCACCCGCTCGCCCTCAGGCTTCACGGTGACAGCGATGCGCAGCAAGGGTTCAGGGTCGGCGATCCATCCGAATGCGCCGAGCGCGATGCGCTGAGACCAACGCGGACTTGACGATCGACCAGCAGTGGCTCGTTGAAGTCGAACCACACCACCATGGGGTACTTGCGGCCACTCGGCGCCTCGATACCCGCCACCGTGGCGGTCCGACCGAGTACATCGAGCGACAGATCGGTGTCGCCGAACGGCCAACCGACCACGCCCAGCCGGGCGATGTACTGGTCGCGAAGCGCATCGGAGGGCAGCTCGCGGACGACCGCTGTGTTGCGCACCGTCGGGCCGCCCAAGCCGGCATCGGTGGTCGGCAGCGCATCGGACAGTGGGTGCAGATGCCATACCGTGGTGGGTCACCGCGAGGTCGGCCCGTCGTGGTCGACGGAACGCGACCTGGTTCGGGTGCCGGGACCCCAATCGATGCGGGTGAGCCGGTCGCCTCGACACTCAGCCGGTCGCCGAACGCTCGCTCGATCCGGCCGCTCGTGCTCCACGACACCGCGGCCGAGCCAACGATGTCCGATCGCACCGTCACCGTTGCGGTCGGGGCCGTGTGGGCCACGGCACCGTCGAGATGGCGCTGCACCGCGGCGGACAGGTCGAAGATCGTACGGGCGACGATGGGCCCCGCCGTGGCGTACGTTTCGGCACCGTCGGGTCCATCGATGTGCAGCCCGACGGGGCAGGGAACCGCCGACATCCGCACGTCGCCGTAGGAGATGTACTGCGAAACGAACTCCTCCGGGAGGTCACCGGTGACCACGGTGACCTTGAACCGGTCACCGACCACGTCAGGCAGCGAGAGGCGTGAACCGCTCAGTGATCCGCCGGTCAACTGCGCCGGCAATGCCCGCTTCCTCCCGAGTGCCGGGACGGCGATGATCGGGGCGAGTTCCTGCCCGCCGACGATCGGCGTCAGCACGAGACGATGACCTGTGAGGTCGTCCGACGACGTGATGTCGATCGTGTCGTCGCCGTCGTGACGGCGAAGGTTCGGAATCTGCAGACTGCGCACCAGGAGGCCGGGCGTCGGCGAGATCACGGTGATCGACGACACCCGCTCCCGACCGGCCGCGACCACACCGACATCACGTTCCCCACTCATCGTCGGGGTGACCGTGACGATCGAGGAGTCGATGCGCACCCCCGTGGCACCCTGAACCGCTCGCCAGCTCAACGCGAGGGCGGTTCCGGCTGGAGTCACATCGATCGGCGGCGACAGCACGTTCGACGCAAGGATGTCGCGAGCTGCTTGGACATCGATGCCGGTGAATTCGTCAGCGAACTCGCGACCTTCGAAGGCGAGCGTCACGACGCCACCACCAGGTCGAAACGGGCGAGCTCGAGACCGAGATGCTGGTTGCCGTCGTCGTCCTCGGCATGAGCAGACACCACGAGATGGTCGACCGACGCCGAGGCCGACGGGGTGTAGCTCACGGTGCTCGAACCTGCAGCCACGCCGACGACATGGGTGCCGGCAGGACCAACTGCGCCGCCACTCAAGGTGCCGGCACCTGGGCCGCCGCCATCGTCGAAGAGCCCGAACGCAACCGATCCGAACGGCGCGGAGGCAACACCCATCTCCGCGTCGAGATCGATCGTGCCCGTGGCCCCGAACGACAGTGTGAGCTCGACCGCAGCTCCTCCCGCGACCAGTCCAGCACTCACCTCGAGACGCACCGGAAGACGGAATTCACGGACCAGCGCATGTTCGATCTCGCGTCCGGCTTCACCGACCTCGCCGACCGGCCAGAACCAGCCTTCACCGCGCAACGTGAGGTTCGGCTCAACGCCGACCTGACCGTCGCCGAGATGCAGCCAGTCGAGCCAGAACCCCTGGTCGGCGGGCTGCACGAGGAGTGCCGCAGATCGCATGCCGGGCTCGTGCAACTCGTACACCAGTGCGTCGATGCCGAGGAGCTGCTGTTGTCGATCGCCGCTCGTTTGCGGTTCGACGTCGATGCCGATCGTGACCGCGAGGCGCAGGACCCGCCGGAAGTCGTCGGAGCCCGGGACCACCTCGGGCCGCACCGACCCGAAGTCGGGATCGAGCGGAGCGATCGTGTCGATCCCGAGCCGCACGACCGGCCCGCTCCCCTGTGGCGCGGCCTCCCCTCGTCGGCGCACCCGTCCGCCGAATGGTGCCGGCAGGCGCGCTCCGAGCACGTCGGAGAGTCGGGCTTCGAGCTCGCTCAGCACACGGTCAGCCGATCGGGCGACGGCCGAGTCGCTTGTCGATGGCGCGGTCGATCTCGGGACGGAACGTGTCGAACTCGGAACGGACGAGGGCGGGGATGTCCGCTGAGGCACGGGCCACCTCGTTCGCGACCAGGCCCGACACCCGTCGGCTGAGACCCGCCACTTCGCCGGAGATCTCGCTGCGGATGTCGATGAGTGATGCGTCGATCTCCTGGCGCACGATCGACTTCACGTCGGTTCGCAGGCTGGTGCTCAACACCTGGATCTCGGTGACGGCTGCCTGGCGCGCCACCCCGGCGAGACGCACCTCGAGGTCGCGACGGGAAGCGGCCACCGTGGCCTCGAGATCGGTCCGAAGGATCTTCCTGGCGTCGTCGACCGCCCCGCCGATCCGGCCGTCGAGCTGGCCTTCGACGTCGGCGATCCGCTTGAGCATGTCCGTACGCAGCGCCGCACGGTCGGTTGCGTCGTCACGCCGGGCCTTCTCGAAGGCCGTGTTGACCTCGCCGATCGTGCTCGTGTTCGCCTTGACGTCGCCACGGACGCCCACAAGTTGCTCCTGCAATCCATCCAGTCGTCCTGTCACCTCGCCCATCGCCTCGTCGAGACCGCGTGCGACCTCGGCGCCGACCACCTCGGGGATCGCTGCGAGGCGCGCGGTTGACCAGCTCGGCCGTGGCGGCGATCCGTTCGTCGAGCAGGGCGTCGACGTCGCCTCGAACCGAGGCGTCGAACTCACTGAGCGACTTGCTGAACTCCGCTCGCGCCGAGGAGAGGACCTCATCGGCCAACGACGACGTGGCGCCGGCAACTGCGACATCGATGGACGCCGCAACGGAGGCGTCGATCTCCCCGAATCGAGCAGCAACCTCCGAGCGCAGTTCGGTGCCGAGCGCACTCACGGTGGCGTTCGCTGTCTCACGACTGGCCGCGCGAGCGTCTTCGAGGACGCGGCCCAGATCGAAGTCACCGCCGCCGGCCTCACCGCGAATGTCATCGATCGCTCCGGTGAGGTCGTCTTCGGTGACCAGCGTCGTTTCAAGTTCGAGCAGCCTGCGCTCGAACGCCGAGGCATCGAGCAACTCACCCGATGGTTGGGTGAGGCGTTCGCGCAGCAACTCGACCTCACCGAGCCGTCTGACAAGACCGGCGACGTCGAGGGGTTCGCCGTCGATGTCGAGCCGACTGCCGACTTCGACAGCTCGCGCCACTTCGGTCTCGAGGGTTCGCAGTGTGCCTCGCAGGTCGGCAATGTCGCCCCGATCGTCCGCGGCGCCCAACACCTTGCGATTGAGCGTGGTCAGGGTTGCCTCACGGATGAGGTCCTTCGTGGCCACCTCGTCGATCTGCGCCCGCGACGTCGCAAGGTCGGCGTGCACGTTGTCGAGTCGCTGCCGTGATCGCTCCGACGTCGCGGCGGATCTTGCGAAAGCCGGACTCGACGGCCGGGTCCTTCACACCACCGCCGGTGACGAGTTGGCGAACTCGGGGGTCGAGCCAGCCGATGCCGACCTGATCGGGGTGATCATGCGGCGGGATCGTGTCGGAGTCGTCCGTGGCGAGCGCGGCACGCCCCACTTCGATCAGCGCGCCGACGAGCACGTTCCAGTCGTCGGCTTCGATCAGCTCGCCGCGCTCGTTTGGTCGACAGCGGCGCAAGTCGCTCGAGCAGTGCGGCGAGCCGTTTGAGTTCTGCAACTGATGCCATGTCGATCTCCTCCGTCTCACCTGTTGAAGCCGAAGTACGCCGGGCCCGCGTTCGCGGCGCCGCGCCGGTACACCTGGAGCTCGTCCTCCGGTTGGGTTTGGCCGCCCGCGCCAGCGAAGTTCTGCAAGATGGTCATGGTCTGGCTGACCTCCGGTGTTGCCAAGAAGACATCGGCGCCCGCGTCGCCGGTCTGCGCGTTGGCCAGATCCAGGATCTCTCTGATCATGGCGTTGCCGTGATTGGCAATCGTGGTGGTCCAGACAGCGGTCGGCACGAGCGTGGTCGCTTCGAGGTCGCCGACGCGCTCGATCATCCGATCGTGTACGTCGTTCGCCGCGCCGCCACGGTCGAGCACATCGGTGACGCGTCGGCGGAGGTTCTGGCTCTCGATCTCCCGGCGGAGCTCGACCAGGCTGCGCCCGAACGATTCGGTGAACCGGCGAATGTTGCCTTGGACCTCGTTGATCTTCAGGGCGATCTCGGCGTGGTCGTGCCCGCGTGGAGCAGCGAGCCGGGTCAGTTCGGCAACCGCCTTGGCCAGGTCGACCACTGCGGTGGCCAACACGTTCCAGTCCTCCGCGCGAATCACTTCGCCGGGCGACTTGCCCGCGATCGGAGCCACCGTTCGAGCCACGGTTGCCGCCGTCTGCTGAATCGGGCCCAGATCGGCGTCGGGAATGTCTCGGATCGGAGTGTCTCGGAACAGGTCGGGCCGCACGATCACCGGCACCCGTGTGGGCATCGGCTGGGGAAACAGCCGCACGACGCGACGATCGATGGCGTTGATCAGGTTCGGATGCCTGACGGTCATCTCCCAGTTGCCGGCATCGAGATCGCGCACCATCAACGACCCGTCGAGGAACGGTTTGCGCGTCACTGCTTGGCCCGTTGCCTGATTGACCAGTTCGACGGTGGCGTCTCGGTTCGCTGGCGTGTAGCCCTCCAGCCGGATGTCGAATGCTGCTGTTGCCATGACACAACTCCTTTCGAGAGTCCTCAGATCACATCGTTCAGGTCAACCACTGCAGGTCACCGAAGGGGAACTCGACTTCCCAGAACAGGGTGAGTTCGTGGTCGTCTCGTTTGTCGACCGGGGCGAAGACCACTCGGTTGTAGAGCACGGTCCCGGCCCCGGTGGTGGACACGAGTCCCGCTTCGCGGATGCGCCCGACCGCTGCGGCGGCGGGCAACGTGCCACGCACCCGCACCTGCACCACCCGGCGTTCGTCGATCACCGTCGCGATGAACGCATCGGGCGGGATCGCCCCGACCGTCTCCCCGGAAAGCGGGCCGTCGTCGCCATTCGCTTCGTTGACGAGCGCGGTCACCGTGACGTCATCGGGGACACGCTCACTGGTGCCGACACCCATGTGCGTGATCGCGCCACCCGATCCGGCAAAGAGATCGGCGATCAACTGCGCACCGCTGGTCATCACGGTGTTGTGGGCGCGGCGTTGGTCCACGATCGTGCCGTTGCGGTCGCTTGTCCAGAGATGGAGGCGAGCCTTCATCAGGGGTTCCTCCCTTCGTCCTGCCCGAACAGCAGAAAGAACGTTCGAGCTGATGCGTACTTCATCGCAGTACCGAGTCGTCGAAGTCGGTCACGCCGTAGACACCGCCGGCATCGGCGAGTCGGTCGGCGCCGGTCGGGCCGACGTCGCGGTACGTCCGCGGGAACATGGCAGTGAGGCGCGCCTGGGACGGCTGACGCTCGGAGTGAACCATCATGATCACGTCGGTCGCGACGCCAGCGGCTGCGGTTCGGTCGACAGCAGCATCCAGGCCGACTTCGAGGCGGTCACGGGCGCTGACACCATCGGCGGTGCCTTCGACATCGGTCCGCATGGTGTGCGCAGGAAGATGGATTTCGAGGCTTGCCGGCTCGGTCTCGACCCACGCGAGCCAGGCGCTCATCTCGGGACGTTGCGCAAACACCGACTGGTCGAGGATCGTGCGATCGAATCGCCCGGTGCGCAGCGAGTCCTCTGCGAGTGCCAGCAGGAACCGGTCGAGGCCGGGGGTGTCGTAGTGCGCGAGCGGAAGGAACCACAGTTCGTTCGTGCCCAGCGCAAGCCTCGGCGACGCGTTGGTTTCCGACGGCGAGCCGGGGCCGTTGGGGCCCGGGATCAGGGTGGGGTACGAGTCGAGGCGATCGGTGACGTCGACACCGTCGAGGTCGGCGCGCAGGACCGCACGATCGGCTGCGCTCGGCGCGATGGTGAGACGGGCACCGACGCCGACCTCGCCCCGGAAGACGAACGCTGCCCCGGTGGTGCGATTGGCGATGAACGGCGCGAACTCGGATCCGCCAGCAGCCCCGGTGAGCACGACCGCCCACGGGGCCGGATCGATTCCGGCGTTCACCACGTCGAGACTTGCGAGCGGCTCCCACCCCCCGGTGGCCGCCAGGCGCGCCGTGCGCAACCGCGGCGGGTTCTCGACCAGCGCCGCGCGCTCGGGGTCGGGTTCGACCGCCCATGTCGAAACTCGGCCGACCAGGTCGATGTCGGCTGCACGCTCGAAGCCCTGGACATAGGTGTCCACCAGAATTCTCAGCGCCTCGCGAGTCACTGCTCCGGCATGCAACCGCGCATTGGTCATAGCGTGGACCCAGGCCCGATACTCGTCCAGGTCGGCATGGAAGTCTTCGAGACCGATGTCGAGCAGTGCTCCGAGCGCCACGGCCTCGTCGAGATCCGGTGTCGTGTCGAACCAGTGGGCGCGTTGCACGATGAGTGCAGCCTCGTCGAGCATGTCGAGTTGCACCCCCCACAACTCGTTCACGGCGGTGACCAATTCGCCCTCCCGATACAGCGCAGGAAGGTGCGAAGCCACTGCGTTCGAGCGGCCCATCAGATGCCACCCTCTCGCACATCGGGGGCAACCGAGCGCAGCGTGACCTGATCGCCGGGCGCCAGCGGATGGGTGCCGATGCCGTCGGCCAGTTGGAGGAAGCGGTCGGCCGCTTCGGTCGTCACCGACGTGTCCTCGCGCACGATTGCGTAGCGCGACTCGTCTCGGAGCGCAGCGATCAGTGCGTCGACGGTGATCACGTCGCCGGCTCGCAAACCACCCGCCCAACTCTGCGCGGCCGCTGCGATCGCGGACTCGGCTTCGGCCGCTGTGACGCCAGGGGCGAGGTGCACGGGAACGAGTGCATCGATGCTGATCCCGATGCCCGGGCCGGATGCCCCACTCTCGGTGAGCACGGTGAACCCAAATGGCACGACGGGGTCGAGCACCGTTGCCGTCGGGGCGGCGATGGTCGGCTGCGGCGCTCCCCCGAGCGAGAATTCGAACGAGGCGTCGACGATGCGCTCGTCGCTCAGCGCAGCGATCACCACCTGCGCCTGGCGCACGACGCCCGCCGGCGCAAGGGTGCGGATGTGGTCGACCACGCGCTGTTCCAGGTCGGCTTGCAGCGATGCCAACTCGGTCGGGGTGACGCCCGAACCAGCGAGCGTGACGGTGGCGGTCACCGTGAGCTCGACCGGCTCCACCTTCGACGGCGCCGGAATCCGGATGCCGGCAGGTCGGAGGTCGTCGAGGCGTTCGAGCACGGCCCGCTCGACCTCGGGGTCGTCGTCGCGTTCGTAGGCGATGTCGACCCGCAACTCGCCGGGGACACCGTTGGGGAACTCGGTGACGGCAACATCTTTCACGCCGGGGATCGAGAGCAAACCGTAGGTGATCGCGTCGAGCGTGCCGCGCGCCGCCACCGCAAGCGCGCCGCGCGCCCGCCGCCGCAGGTCGTCGTCGGTCTCCGGGGCTGCGGCGTCTGCCGCTGGCGCACCGTTGACCACCTCGCTGACACCGGCGACGAGCACGTCGAGCCGATCGAGGGTGTTGGCCTCGACCGCGGGCGTCGAACGCGAGGCTGCCGCCGCAACCACTTCACGGGAAGGTTCGCCGGGTTCGAGCACGAGCGGTGTCACGGTGCTGTAGCGATTGCCATCGGCATCGGAGACCACCGTGGCGGTCGGAATGGTGATGCGTCCCGTCGAGCCAGCAGCCCGTGAGAAGCGCACTCGGGTGGTGGCAACGCCTGCTGGGCGCCGCTTGACCCCGACCAGCGCCACCACCTTGTCGAGATTGGTGCCCTGCGCGGTCTCGAGGAACGCCGATCGGTACACGTTCTCCAGCAGCAACTCTTCGACGGCGAGCTCGCGGCCGACCGACTCGATCATCGTGCGCGCCACCGACCCCACGTTGAGGTCGGTGATCGGGACCGGCACGGTCTGGGTCGGGTAGTAGTTGACCGTGACGGTTGACCCGACCGGCGGCTGCTGCCCAGTCGGTCGGAAACGGATGGCATCGTGTTCGTCGCCGGCTGCACCGGTTGCGAAGAGCTCGAAGTCGATGTCGGTGAAG
The DNA here is from genome assembly GCA_963793335.1 of Ilumatobacteraceae bacterium. Taxonomy (GTDB): domain Bacteria; phylum Actinomycetota; class Acidimicrobiia; order Acidimicrobiales; family Ilumatobacteraceae; genus Sva-07. The sequence goes on from CAWBZS010000001.1 coordinate 337,099, forward strand.
CGGTAGGGCACGCCGACGGTCTCGAGCTCGGGGTCGCCGGCGGCGTCGAGCACCACCTCACCGCCTTCGTTGCGAACAGGGCGCTCGACCTCGATCTCGCCCTGGAGATGGCTCACGCGGCGGATCGGCCGGTCGGCCAGCAGGCGCAACTCGATCACGTCGCCCGCCGGAACGACCGCCGTTTCGCGAACCGTTCCTCCCGACAGCGTGGTCAGTAGATCGCGAACGATGTCCGGGTAGGGCCGCGGCACGAAGCTGTCGGGGGTGTTGGTCACAGCGCCACCCCCAAACCGATCGTGACGATGTCGGACCCGTCGATGGGTTGCACGCTCACCGAGAACCTGAGCTCGGATGGGCCCTCGGACTCGATGTCGAACGAGAAGTCGACCGCCCGATCCTCGACACGGGGCTCTTGTGCGAGCACGGCGAGGACGTAGGCCTTGCACAGCGCCCTGCTCGCTTCGGTCTTGCGGATTCCGATCAGTTCGTGCAGCCGTGACCCGTACTGGGCGTGGCCGAGCCCTGCCAGCTCGCCTTGCGGCGTCAGCAGCCTCAAGATCAATGCTTGGCCGAGGTTGTGGTGACCCTCGATCAGGATCGGCCCGGTGAGCAACTTGTCGATGTTGCCGGCGCCGAGACGAAGGTCGAGCGATGACGAATCGTGTGCGGCCATGGTGGGCGGGCCGAGCACCACCCGTACATCGGCTCCCAGGACACTGGAGCTCATCCGATCATCACCGTGCCCGCTGGGCCGATGATCGTGCCGGCGGGCACATCGGCGGGGTCGTTGCAAGTGCTGACCTGATCGCCGACGCGTGCGACACCCTTGCCGCCGGCGAGCACGGTCAGCGATGACATCGTGACCGATCCCTGGTTGGCAGGTGGCTGCTGAAACGAGGCGCCCGGAGGCGTCGGGATGTGGGGAGGGTTGTTGATCGCCACGCTGTCCTGGGTGGCGATTGGTTGGCCACCGACCGTGACCGTGAGCACCGTGCCGGACTGGATCGTTGCGTTGAAGGGATGCGGCAGCGGCACCGGGACGGGTCCTCCCCCCGTTGGCACCATCACGATGTGGATGTCGACGGCGACGACTTGGGAGTTGGCGGTGGCAACAGGGACACCCACGTCAGTTCACCTCCACGATGCCGCCGGAGATCGCGACCTTGCCCGAGCCTTCGATCGAGACCTCGGCGGCCTTCAGTTCGATCTTGCCGGTGGCCTCGAGCGCGATGTTGCCACCCGCATCGAGTTGCATCGTCGAGTCGCCTGCGGTGATCGACACCGTTTCCGGAGCATTGCCATCGACGACGAGCTCGGCGTCGCCGATCGTGATCGTTGCGGTTCGCCCGGTGAGGCGCACCGTGCTCTCGCCGACCTTGATCGTCAGTTCGGGGGTTGCTGGGTCTGCCAGCACATCGATGTCCTGACCTCCACCAGGCGGAAGCTGGAACACCACTTGGCCGTCGCCGTGCTCCGGCGGCGCGAGGTCGCGATGGTAGAGCCGGCCCACCACCACCCCGGCGTGGGGGTCTCCTTCGGCGAACACGACCACCACGAGATCCCCGACTGCCGGTGTGGCGGCAAACCCCAATGACCCCACCGCGATCGGCAAGCGAGGCACGACCACCTGGCTGTCGCGGAGTTGCACGCTCACCGCGTGGTCATTGGCCAGCAGCACACTCGGGTGCACCTCGGTGACCACACCGATCGAGGCCCAGGTGCGGCTCTCGGACTCGTGCCGGGCAATACGCGCCACGGCGTCGTACAACACATCGGTCACAGCAGCCCCCCGACCGCGCCCAGCAGGCCACCGGTGTCGCCGGCAGCCACGCCGTGCAGCACGGTGGTCGAGCGATCCCAGCCCAGGCCGTGTTGCACCGAGGTGATCAGCCACGGGCCGGCTTCATCGTCGTGCACTGTCTCCTGGATCTGGATCACGTCGCCGGGTCGTCGCGCCGGTTGGAGCCAGCAGTCACCACGGAACCGGCGCGTCGACGCCGCCCGCCGGGTGTTCTCGCTGCGATTGGCGAGCTTGACGTCGGTCGAGGTCCGCAACACCGGGTTGGACTTCCAGGTTCGCGAGGCGTCGGGGTCGTCGGCGTTCGTGACCGCGCCGGTGGCCATCAGCCACGCGTCGGGCGATGCCGCAACGCCGCTGCCGCCACCGCCGACCAGCGCGAACTCGTGCTGGGGCCGATGCACCGACGTCGCCAAGGCGATGAATTCGCGGATCGCGTCGCATTGCCGCCGTGGGCAACCCGATCGGCCAGGGCGCCACCGTGAGACGGCCACTCGCATCGATCGTGGCAACGCCTCCGGCGAGATCGGCGAGCGCAGCCAGGTGCTGGGCGGCGGTTCGTCGAGGGTCGGCAACGTAGGCCGATGTCTGCGTCGTTGCGACCACCAGTCCGGTGGCCACACCGGCGAGGTCGGCGAGCTCGCCGATCACCTGCATGGCCAGCATCGAGTTGTACGTCTTCTGTGGCCGAACGGCGGCGAGGGCTGCACTGCCATCGGTGATCGAGACGAGCGTCCCGTTGGCGTCCCGGCTGACGAGATCGACGGTTCCCGTCAGCACGAGGCCGGCACCATCGCCGCCGTCGAGTTCGACGCTGGCGTGGCTCCCCGGCTCGGCGTCGACCTGGACGCCTGCGGCGATCACGACGTCGGCACGGTTCACACCCGGCAGGGTTGCCAGCTCGACATCGACGGATCGCACCTGCGTCGCGTACTGGAGGCGCCCGAGCGTGACGCTGGCAGCGGTGGTGAGCGTCATGAGCCGAACAGCTCTCCGAGTGCGGATGCCGCCGAGCCGAGCTGCCCGCCGACATCGGAGATGGTCGAGGTGACGCTGTTGACCGGGTCGAGCAGACCGTCGAAGTCGAAGTTGGCAAGGCCGGCCAGTGCGTCGAGGGCATCGAGGGCATCGAGGGCACCGTCGATCGCTCCGGCGACGTCGCCAGCGAGATCGGCGAGGTCGCCGAGCACATCGGTGTCGAATCCGAGATCGCCGAGCCCGAAATCGTCGAGGCCCCCGAATCCCGACAGCTGGGCGGGCGGTGGCAGCGGCGGGCTTTCGACGAGCTCGAGCGAGAAGCTGACGACCCCTGACGTTCCCGCCAGTTCGGTTGCCGAGAAGTGTGTGACGACGACCTGTTGCATGTCGAGCGCGGTGATGATGTCGGCCGCGAACGTCGTTTCGTCGCCAGCGGTGGCCAGTGCCTGGAGTGCAGCGAGGTCGTCCAACGCCGACTCGCCCGTCAGCACTCCCACCACGCCGATCCGATGGCTGGGTCGACCGCTGCGCTGCTGTGCGTGGCCGGCCAGACCGAGCACCGGCACGTCGAAGAACCCCGCGTCGAGCGCTTGGTCGACGCGCTGCACTGCGGTCAGCGTGATGTCGCCCAGCACGGGCATCGGCCGTGCACCGCCGCTGGTCATCGCGGCACCCCTCGCAGGTCGGCGGCGCGATGGAGCGCCGCGGCGGTCATGTCGAGTCCGGACCGCTCGGGACTCGCGGCGGCCGACGTCGCGGTGACATCGGCAGCGATCGTCCCCCCACGGGCCCTCGCGGTTGCGTCGGGAGCGACGCCCGGGCTTGTTGGCTGCGGCCCACTGCGCGCGAGCGATCGGCCACTGGCGGGCCGTGCTGCGGGCCCGTGCGGGTCAGCCGCGAGCGCTGCTCGTCGCAGGGCGTCCGATTCGCTGGCCAGGGCGAGGAGCGGGGCGAGCGAGGCGGCGCGGTCGCGGCCGTGCACCGCCCCTGGCGCGACCGGCTGCACCGACCGACCCGAATGGGCCGGAATGAGGTCGTGGTGCATCGACGGTGCTGCGTCGGGCCCGGGCTGCACGCCACTGGTCACCTCGCTGGCGTTGAACCCGCCGCTGGCGACCGGCCAACGCGCGCTCTGGGCTGCCTCGAAGGTCGAGGGCGGGGGGCTGGGTGCTGGTGCACCCGGGCCTGCGGAGACGGTGCGAGCGGCTGCCGATTCGCCAGGACCCCACGGGTCGACGACGGCAGAGCCCCACCGGTCGACGCGCCGTTTCCCGCCACGGTTGTTCGTGGGGCCATCACTCGACGCCGAGGCCGTGATCGGTGCGTGAGGCTCGTCGGTCGAGCCCACTGCGGTGGGCTGTGCGATCAACTCGGCGGCGAGCTCGGCGTCGAAGGGAGTCTCAGCGCGTGCGAGGAGTCGTGCGGCGAGCAGGTGTCGGACTGCGCGGGCGTCGAGCCCACCTGCGTCGATGTCGTCCGGCGTTCTCGGATCCGCCGGGGCGCCGTATGCGATCGTCGTCCAGCCGGCGCCCTCCGACGTGGATGACGCCGGCGCCGCTGCGCCACCTCGGAGTGCGTCGGCCAACGCGTCGGCAACTTCATCGGCGACTCGCGCCGGTGTCGAGGCGCCTGATTCCGACCCCATCGACCTGGTTGCGAGCACCATGGTGTGCATCAGCGACCCGGTCTTCATGGCGCCAGCGAGATACAACGCGATCGCGTCGAGCACACGTCGGAGGCTGACATCGGGGCCGCCCGGGGCTCCAACGATGTAGGGCTGTCCGGGCGGCGCGAGCGCAACGTCGCCGATCAGCACGGCGAGACGTTCGGACCGAGCCCCGGACGATCCCGATGTGTCACCGTCAGCGGGTGACATCGCCGAGACAGCGTGGTGGCGCTCCGCAAGAGTGATCGGGCGCACCGTATGGCCGCCCACCTCGATGCTGCCATCGGAATGGGCATCACAATCGAACATGTCGTCACCGATGCGGATGGCACCGCGTTCGGCGAGCAGTTCGATCAGTTGCGCCATCACTCCTCCTCGGTCGATCCGCCGCTGACGTCAGCCGTCAGAGCGAACTCGTGTGGCGGTGAAGGCGTAGATGGTCTCTCCGTGGCCACCGGCATCCATGGCAAACGACGTCTCGGTCAGCAGGCACTCGTCGAAACTGACGGTGACCTCCGTTGCGCCCTGTCGCAGCGGAGCGGCGATCTGGAAGAAGTCGTCACCGACCAGCGCGTCGAGTGGCGGTGCCGACGAGGCGACACGCAGCCGACCTTCGACGCTGCGTTGCCCCGTGATCACTCCGATTCTCTCGGAACTCCCCAAGGCATACAGGTCGTTGCGGACCGTGTTGGTCCGGTACTCGACGGAGCGAACTCCTTCGACGGCAGTGCCGTCAACGAGTACGGCGCTTTCGTTGGCTGAAAACACTGTTGGCATGTCTCTTTCTCCTCATGCTCAGTTCTTGACGCGGATCGTGGCGTAGATGAAGTCGATGGCTCGGACGGGTCGCACCGCGATGTCGATGCGGACGATGCCCTGGGCGAAGTCGAGCTGCGTCGAATACACATCGACCAGGAACGCAGGGTCGGTGCCGTCGGTCGAGGGCACCAGAGCGCCAGCGCGCTCCATCCGCGTGAACGTGCCCACGATCTGTTCGCGCAGCACGGTGCGCGCATCGGCGGTGTTCAATCTCCCGATGAAGTTCTCCGAGATCGCCTTGACCTCGCGAATCGCCGCATCGGCGACGCGGGTCACCGAGATCTGGTCGCCGGTGGTATCCAGGCCACGCAACACGATGACGCCTCGCCCGGTGCGTTGCTGGACGACCACGACGTTGTGGGTGGGCCCGAGCAACCGATTGAGTTCGCTCTCGCGATACGTGGCGGCTGGCACCCCGAAGAGCGGAACCGGCTTGAACGTCGGCGAGACCTCAGGGTTCGTTCGGGCGATGGCGCCGGCCACGGAACCAGATGCTCCGGCCGGGCTCACCAACACGAACCGGCGGTTGCGAACCACGGCGGCGTGATCCCGAATTCGATCGAGGTCGCCCTGTTCTGTGGCGGTGACCGCACCGAAGGCAACGCGTGGCGACCCAGCGTCGGCTTGAGCAACGGCATGCGCAACCAGCGACTGGTGCACGGTGCGCACGAGCGTGTCGGTGCGTGTCGGCTCGATGGCGGCGAGCACCATGTTGATTCGGGAGTCTTCACCGAGCAGGTCGATCGCTGTCTGGTAGTCGGCGCTGCCCGGCGACGCACCGCCAGCCAGCGGCGTCGGGCTGATCGCAGCCGGGAGCTGATCGGCGCCGGTGAGCGAGGACGCCTGGCGCATGTGCACGATCGCGCTGTCGCGCAGCAGCACTGCGGGGAGATAGTTCGCCGAGTCGGGATTCATGGTGAGGCGTGTGAACTCCTCCTGCTGCGCTCCGTCGCGGAACACCCGGACCCGGACGTTGTCTCCGGAGGGAGAAACGATCTCGACCGTGACCCCGGTGGGGTCGACACCGGGCTCGGCGAAGAGTGTGCCGAGCACATCGGTGGAGCTGTCGACTGGGATGTCCACCCCCGTGCCGTCATCGGGCAGCACGTAGGTGTTGGGCGCTGGGGTGGCGCCTCCCAGGCTCGGATCGAGCGCAACGACGTACAGCGACCGAGTGTTGATCGTGTCGAAGAGATCCTGGTGCGAGCCGGCTTCGACCACGAGGTCGGGGAACTCCTCGACGATCTGACCGGACCGGAAAATCCGGACGCTCACGCGCACCGGGTCCCCGTCGGAGTTCGTGACGGTCCGCACATCGACTGCGATGTCGTTCGACCAGGTGCCGTTGGATCGCGCTCGCAGGTTCACTGCCGCAATCGAATTCGTGTTGAGCAGCGTGAGCGCTCCCGGGCCACCACCGGTCACCGGGGCGACCACCACCTCGGATGCGCCGTTGCCGAGGGCATGGATCAGCTCGGGCGCCGATGCGGCTGTGCCCGGCCCGAGTACGCCGGGAACTTCCGCTGCTTTGGTGACCCCGAGCAATCGAGTTGGGCTGGGTGGCCTGTCCACGATTGCCGCAATGCCGACCACTCCAGATGGCGCGGGCAGTGGCGGCAGCACATCGAAACGGGCCTCGACCCGAACCCCCGGAACGACGAGCGTCGCCATGATCTGACCTCCTGTGTAGGTTCCCCGATCCCACCCTCGCGCGATCGCTGCACATGAGCAAGGGCCCCATCCATCGGGTCAGCAATGGCGATGAGTCACCCGCTGCTCGTTGACGACCCCGCTCTCCATCGACGACAACGGCACGCGGCCGTCGCCACGACCTCGCCGCAACACCGGCACCCTCGTTCGACCATTCGACACCCGAGGCCAGTCGTTCCTCGAGTTGGCGCAAGCGATGCGCTTTGAGCGCGTCGAACGTCACGGTGTCGAGCGAGACGCGGCGACGGCTCTTGTCGGTCTTCGGTGGCCCGGTGTGGATGCGGTTGCTGACCGTCGTCAGGGTCTGGACGATCGACAGTGCGCGCCCATCGAGGTCGACGTCCTCCCATCGCAGCCCGAGTACCTCACCGCGCCGCATGCCGGTGGTGGCCAGCAGCACGAACGCCATCGACAGCCGCTCGCCTGCCACTGCGTCGAAGAACCGCTGGATCTCCTCCGACGAGACCACGTCCGCTGCTCGCCTCGTGGCCCTGATACGGCCTTCGCAGCGGCCGCCGGATTGCGGGCGACGAGTCCAACGCGCTCTGCGTCGGCCAGCGCCCGCCTGAGCACGATGTGGCAGTTGCGAACGGTCTTCGGTGCCAGCGCTCGCCCACCGGCGCCGCCGCGCTCCAGCAGCGTTGCGTACAGGCCCTCGACCTGGAGCGTTGTGAGCGACTGGAGTTGCACTGCGCCGATCTGGCGGGTGATCCGCTCGACGGCAATCCGGTAGCTCACCCACGTCGTCTCCCTGACCCGCGGCTTGATGGTCTCCAACCAGTCGGTGAGGAACTGCGACAGCGTGATACGGCTCCGGGACACCGCCGTCCCCGCGTCGGCAGCGGCCGCCAGATCTCGCAACGCAGCCTCGGCCGCCTTCTTCGTCGCATAGCCCGACCGGCGGGCCTGCCGGCGGCGACCGGTCGCAGGGTCGGGCCCGAGGTCGACGACGAACGACCACACCTTCCCCTTCCGCTGCACCGAACCGTTGGCCACGAGCACAACAGAAGAGCGGGGGTGTCACGGTCCGCGACACGGATGTGACACGGGCACCACCCGGATGACGTCACGGGCGACCACCCGAACGCGAAACACCAGCGTGCTTGTGCCCGGGGCGGGATTTGAACCCGCACTCCACGTGAGTGGAAGGGGGGTTTAAGCCCCCCGCGTCTGCCAGTTTCGCCACCCGGGCGGGCGCACTGCGACAGTACCGGTTGCGCTCGCTCACCCGTCCACCACCACCGTGGCGCGGTACTGTCGTGAGCGAGACAGGGAGGCGAGCACGATGTGCAGATTGTTCGGGATGACCGGCGGCAGAACCGCCGTCGCAGCGTCGTTCTGGCTGTTGGAGGCACCCGACAGCCTCTCGGTGCAGAGCCGCCGCGAGCCCGACGGCACCGGGCTCGGTGTCTTCGGCAGCGGTGGGGTTCCCGAGGTCCACAAGTGGCCGATCGCCGCGTTCGAGGATCGAGAATTCGCCGAGGACGCGCGCCACGTCACCTCGACGACGTTCGTTGCTCACATCCGATTCGCCTCCACGGGCGCGATCGAGCTGAAGAACACACACCCGTTCGAGCAACGCAACCGTCTGTTCGCCCACAACGGTGTCGTCGAGGGGCTCGACCAGCTCGAGGCCGAGCTCGGCGAGCACCTGTCGCTCGTGCGAGGCGACACCGACTCCGAACGTGTCTTCGCGCTGATCACGAGACAGATCGAACGCGCCGATGGCGACGTCACGGCCGGGCTGGTCGACGCATGTCGGTGGATCGCCGACCGACTCCCGCTGTACGCGTTGAACATCGTGCTCACCACTGCAGACGGGTTGTGGGCACTGCGGTATCCGGACACGCATCGTCTTTTCGTCCTCGAGCGCAGTGCCGGCGGCCCGCGCGGCGGGCGTCACCTCGACGCAGCGTCAGCGGCCGGCTCGATCAGGGTGCGCTCGGGGCATCTTGCGACCCGCAGCGCAGTGGTCGTCGCCAGCGAGCCGATGGACGAGGACCCAGGCTGGCGGCTGCTCGCGCCGGGCGAACTGGTCCACGTCGACGCCGACCTGACGGTTCATTCCCAGATCGCGATCGATCGCGCCCCTGCCCAACTTCTCACGCTCGACGATCTCCGCCCGCAGGCCGCTGCGTCGCAGCACGCCCAGCCACACTGACCGCGACGCGGGTTCGGCGCCGGCCCGGGCGACGTCAGACCGCCGACGGGATCTGGAAGTCGGAGATCTGACTGTCGGGCGCACCGGCATCGGCGTAGTTGTCGGCGCTGCGGGCGTCGATGTAGTCGCGGAACACGAACGACCGGTACCGGGCATCCCCGTCGAGTTCAGGGATCGGCTCGACCACGCAGTCGCGTGGCGGGTTGAGGAAGTACGGGATGCTCATCCGGGTGGTGGTGGTCATCGGCAACACCCGGTGCACCGCCGCCCGGTAGCGGTCGTTCGACCACACCTGCATGCAGTCGGCGAGGTTGACCACGATCGTTCCCGGCCGTGGGTCGACGTCGATCCACCCGTGCTCGGTCGACTCGGTCTGCAGCCCGCCGACGTCGTCTTGGATCAGCAGCGTGATCAGCCCGAGGTCGGTGTGATGGCCGAGCGCAACGGCGCCGAGGTCGGCGAGCCCGGCGCGCTCCGCCTCCGGAACGGGGTCGCCGAGTGTGTAGTGGTTGAGTCGCATGTTGCTCGTGGTGCGGTCGCCTCGATGCTCGGCGAGCGACGCCTCCGACACCCCGAGCGCAGTCAGCACGAGTTCGGTGGTCCGCAACGCAAGATCGCTGCAGGCCTCGTAGTGGGCGGCGATCGCCGCGTGGAACCCGTCGAGCTCGGGCCACCGGTTGTAGTGCTTGGCTCGCCCCTCCACCGGGTCGACCAGGTCGAAGACCTCTTTGTGGTCGCGGGCCCGCTTGGTGAGTTCGCGCTCGTTGTAGCCAAGCGGGTTGCGGGCATCTCGACGGACCGCGTCCTTCACCTCGAACGCCGAGTCGAAGAAGTCACGGGCTGCTGCGAACGTGTCGGCGATCACGTCGTCGAGCCCATGACCGCTCAGTAGGAAGAATCCGTGGTCGCGGCACGCCCGGTCGAGATCGGCGAGCGACGTCGCACCCGGGTCGCTGATGTCCACCGTCGGCACGAGCTCCATCCGGCGACCCTAGAGCGGCGGTGAACTCGGCGGTCGATCGGCGCGTCCACCGGTGGGCCCGCAGGTCGGTCAGTCCGCGAACAGCGAGGGCGGGAACCCGCCGGTGCTCACCGGGCCCCATCGAGTCGGTTCGACCACGATCAAACACTTGCCCTGATCTGCCATCGCCTGTCGGTACTCGTCCCAGTCGGGATGCTCGCCCGAGATGCTCCGGTAGTACTCCACGAAGAGATCACCAGCTTCGGGAAGGTCGACGACGCGGGCCGTGCCGTCGACCTGCACCCAGGCATCGTTGAACTCCGCCCCCATCACCATCACCGACACCTCGGACCGGCGACGCACGTTCGCGGCTTTCGCCCGCGAGGGGTAGCTGGAGATCGCGAGTTCCCCCGACGGGATCATCGCGCCGGTCACCAGGCTCATCTGCGGGCGGCCGTCGGAACGGACCGTGGCCAGGACCCAGTGATGCTTGTCGGCGACGAACTCGGCGAGTCCATCACGGTCGACCTCGGTGGTGCGGGCGATGTACGCCGCTCGGGGATCGTCACGGGGGATCTTGCTGCCGTTGGCCATACCCGAGCGTAGACACGGGGCGGCCCCACGACGACAGCTCACGCGTACGGGCTCCGGCACCGACTGAACGTGAGCCGCCGCGTACGGTGCGAGGTCATGGAGTACACCAAGCTCGGCAACACCGGCCTCGACGTGTCACGCATCTGCCTCGGCTGCATGAGTTTCGGCGCATCCGACCAGGGCACGCATGCCTGGTCGCTCGACGAGGCGACCTCGCTCACGTTCATTCGGCGGGCGCTCGACGCCGGCATCAACTTCTTCGACACCGCCAACGTCTACTCGCTCGGCACCAGCGAGGAGTTCGTCGGCCGAGCGCTCGCCGACTGGTCGAACCGAGATGAGATCGTGATCGCCACGAAGGTCAACGGACCGATGCGGCGAGGCCAGAACGCCCTCGGGTTGTCGCGCAAGGCGATCATGGCCGAGATCGACCACAGCCTGCGTCGCCTCGGCACCGATTACGTCGACCTCTACCAGATTCACCGGTTCGACCATCGCACCCCGATCGAGGAGACGATGGAGGCGTTGCACGACGTCGTGAAGGCCGGCAAGGCCCGCTACATCGGGGCGTCGTCGATGTGGGCATGGCAGTTCTCGAAAGCGCAGTACGTCGCCGAAGCGAACGGTTGGACGAAGTTCGTCAGCATGCAGAACCACTACAACCTGATCCAGCGCGAAGAGGAGCGGGAGATGATGCCGCTGTGCGTCGATCAGGGCGTTGGCGTGATCCCGTGGAGCCCGCTGGCACGTGGACGCCTCACCCGCGACTGGGACGAGACGACGGCCCGTTCGGAGACCGACGAGTTCGGCAAGATGCTCTACTCCCCCGACGACGCCGTCATCGTCGATCGCGTCGCCGAGATCGCCGACGAGCGGGGCGTGTCCCGGGCGCAGGTGGCGCTGGCGTGGCTGCTGTCGAAGCCGTTCGTGACGTCACCGATCGTCGGTGCCACCAAGCAGCACCACATCGACGACGCCGTGGCGGCCGTCGACCTGGAGTTGACCACCGACGAGGTCACCCGGCTCGAGGAGCCCTACACCCCCCACCAGCCCGTCGGCTTCCGCTGACGCGGCACCGCTGTCACCCCACCCACCCCCAACCCCAACCCCAACACCGTTTGCGTTGCATGTTCGGAGGGGCGGGTCACCGAAACTGCAACGCAAACGTGAGAGATCGCCAACCATCCACGGAGGAGCACCATGCAGATCGACGGAACGAGAGCACTCATCATCGGCGGAGCATCGGGCTTCGCCAGGGCGACCGCCGAACGGATCGCCGCCGGGGGTGGCACGGTCGCCATTCTCGACCGGGCCGAGTCGGCGGGCGCGGAGGTGGCCGACCAACTCGGTGGCACCTGGCATCCCACCAACGTGCTCGATTTCGAGGGTATCGAGTTGGTGATCGCCGAAGCGGTCGCCGCGATGGGCGGGCTCGACGTGGCGGTCAACACTGCCGGCGGCGGCAAGGCCGGACGCACCCTGAGCCGCAGCGGACCGTTCGACCTCGACGACTTCCGTGCCGTGATCGACCTCAACCTGATCGGCACGTTCAACACCAACCGGCTGTGCGCCGCGCACATGGCCGAGAACGAACCGAACGCCGACGGCGAGCGCGGCGTGATGATCAACACCGCATCGATCGCGGCGTTCGAAGGACAGATCGGTCAGGTCGCCTACACCGCCGCCAAGGCCGGAATCGCCGGCATGACGCTCACGATGGCGCGCGACCTCGGCAGCCTGGGCATCCGAGTGATGACGATCGCTCCGAGTCTGTTCGCCACCGGGCTCACCGCCGGCGTCACCGAGGAACGAGCGGCCGGACTCACCAAGGACGCCGCATTCCCCAAACGCCTCGGGCAACCCGACGAGTACGGTCGCCTGGCGATCGCGATCATCGAGAACCCGATGCTCAACGGCGACACGATCCGCCTCGACGCCGGCACCCGCTTCGCCCCGAAGTGACCCCGCCATTCCGTTTGTGTTGCATTCTCGGTGGGACGGGCCACCGAAATCGCAACGCAAACGGGGTGGGGTGGGGTGGGGTGGGGCGGGTGTGGGTGAGGTGAGGTGTCGGGTCAGTGGATGACGGTGCCCAGCGTGCCGCAGCACCCCATGCGGCGGACATCGGGGAGCAACGAGTGGCTCCGGATGGCCGAATTGGCCAAGTGTTGAGCTGCGCTGTCAGGGTCCGTGGTCAGCGCAGCGACCTGGCGGCGGCTGGCGGCCGCATCGAGTGCCGGGTCGCCATCGAGCAGTGCTCCCCACGCCAGCGCCCGATCGGCAACCCGATCGACGGCCGACGAATAGAGCTCCGCGAGACCAGCCGCGGCGCCGTGTGACGCCACTTGGCGGCGCCAGTGGCCGAACCCCTCCACGGCCCGATCTCGGCGCAGCATCGCCGGGTCGGGCTGGCCGGCGGTGGTGGCGCCCTCCGCCGGGAGGTCGGCGGCGGAGCGATAGCGCACGGGGTCCGTGAGCAGTTCGGGTTCGAAGGCGAGCACCATGTCGCCGGCCTCGGGCAGACCGGCGTTCGACATCACCACGAACAGTTCGAGACGACCGTCGAGGTTGATCAGCCGATGCACGGTTCCCGGCGAGAACCAGGCGATCGTGCCGTGCACCAGCGGCGTCTCGGCGTAGCCCTCCCCGGACAGGGTCTGGACCATCCCCTCCCCCGCGATCACCAGGTACGCCTCCGTGCACGTGGTGTGGAGGTGCGGCGAGCCACCAGCCAGCCCGTCGGGACCGACCGTGTCGTACACCCGCACGTGGCTCACCGAGGTGCCACCCGGCAATGGCACGCCGAATCGTGCCGCCGGCGTGGGGACCGTCGGCTCAGCCATCAGCACCCCACCCCCCACCCACCACGTTTGCGTTGCGTTTTCGGTGCCCCGCCCCACCCAGAGTGCAACGCAAACAGCGATGTGGCGGTCACGACGCCCCCGCGGGCAGCCACGACGAGCGAGCCGGATGGTCGACAGAGAGTGGCAGCGTCTGGAGGCTGCCGGTACGGGCCGACTCGTACCACGCCGTCACCAACTCGAGCGATGCTTGGGCATCGGCGAGCGTCACCGGCAGGGCGCTGCCGCGTGCGAGGGCATCGACGAACCCCTGGAACTGGCCGATGTACTGCGAGCCGGTCGACGGCATCTCGGACCACACCCGCTCGGCGTCTTCGGCGAACGCCGAACGTCGGAACTCGAAGTTCCACGGTCCGGCAGCCGGGTCGTACGCCTCGCTCGACGACGTGATCGTGACGTTCTCGAAGTGCCACACGAGCCGGCTCGCTTCGCTCGCGGCCCCGAGCGTGACGTTCATCGTGACCAGGCCCCCGTCGCCGGTGCGCCCGATCGCCACCGCGCAGTCCTCGGTCTCGATGTCGTTCACCCGCGTGTCGGCCATCGCCTGCAGCTCCACGAGCGGTCCAGTCATCCAGGTGAGCAGGTCGTGGTTGTGGATCGCGTGGCTCAGCACGCAGCCACCGCGCTCGCCCGTCCAGGTGCCCCGCCACGGTGCCGCCGTGTAGTAGCCGCGACCGCGACGCCACCACGTGGACGACGACGCGGTGAACAGCCGCCCGGTGAGTCCGGCGTCGATGAGCGCTCTGGCCCTCGCTGCGCCGTCGCCGAAGCGGTATTGGAAGATCGGCATGAATCGGGCTCCCGTGGTGCTCGCTGCACGGTCGACCGCCGCCGAGATCCGATCGCAGGCCGCCACCGAGTCCACCAGCGGTTTCTCACAGATCACGTGGACACCGGCGTCGAGGCAACGAACGATCTGTTCCTCGTGCATCGACGGGGGCGTACACAGATCGATCACGTCCACCCGGTGCGGCGACGCCGGGTCGTTCGTGCCCTCGCCGAGACCGCCGAGCCCGTCGAGCAGTTCGTCGAGCGACGCGACGCCTGGGATGTCCCACTCCACCTCGCCCTCGGCTCGTTTCGCGTCGTCGAGTTCCGCGAACACCGTCGCGGACGCACCCTTCACCCTCCGCCACGCCGACAGGTGGCTCCGGCCGATTCCCATGCCGACCACTCCGACACGTAGCTCGCCGATCGGGGTGGAGGTGTCAGCCATGGGTCGAATCCTGCCAGGCGCGCCGGGTGGGAACCCGATCAGCCGGACCGGGCAAGTGCGCCGATCGATTGACGAAGCCCGACGTCGAAGGACCGCTCGCGGTCCTCGATGAACGACAGGTGGTGGTTGATCTCCAGCATCACGAAGCCGTGCATCATCGACCACAACGCAAGGTGCTCGGGCGGCAGCGATGGAGTTTCGGGGTCGCCGGTCGCAACGCCGTCCGTCAGGTCGTCGAGCGCCGTGACGAACGGGCCGAAGATCGCCGTCTGCGCCTCCACCGTCGGCCCCCCAGGGGGCGCCTCGTACCCGGGGATCCGGTCGGTGAAGATCAGGTTGAACTCGGCAGGATGCTCGATCGCCCACGCTCGATACGCGTGTGCGCAGGCGACGATCCGTTCGGTGGGTTCACGGTCGGCAATGTCGACGGCGGCCTCGCCGACTGCGGCGCCGAGCCGGGCGAAGCTGCTGGTGATCACCGCGGTGACGAGGTCGTCGAGGCTGTCGAAGTACGTGTAGAGCGACGCAGGGTTCACCCCCACTTCACGGGCGATCCCACGCCACGACACCGACCCGGGCCCGCCGTCCGCGAGCTGGCGTCTGGCGGTTGCGATGACCTCGGCGGTCAGCTGATCGCGAAGCCGTTGCCGTCGGCTGATCGGTGCTGCGTCGCCGGCGGATCCCGCATCGCCGATCGATCCGGCCCGGCCGGTCCGAGCGTGCCCTGGTGCCATGCGCACACACTATGCCAAACGGCACTTGCATTTCGAACACTGTTCGACTTAAGTGGTTTCAAACAGTGTTCGACTCTCGAACACTGACCGATACGAGAGCAGGGAGCTCCGCATGGCCACCACCCCCAGCAATCGATTCGAACGTCCCGTCGTCCTCGGGGCCGGCCCCGTCGGACGCGCCACCGTCGACGCCCTGGTGGCACGCGGCCATCGACCGGTCGTGGTGACGCGGTCGGGCACCGAGATCGACGGCGCGACGGCGCGACGGGCCGACCTCAGCGTTCCCGCTGCGGCAGCCGCCGCGCTCGCCGATGCCAGCATCGTCATCAGCACCGCACAACCCGCCTATCACCGATGGGTCGAGGAGTTCCCCGCGCTCCAGGCCTCGATCGTGCAGGCCGCCCGCGCCGCCGACGCTCCGCTCATCGTCGTGGAGAACATGTACGGCTACGGGGCCCACGGCGGCGCACTCACCGAAGAGACGCCGATGCACCCCACGACCCGAAAGGGAACGGTGCGAGCAGCGCTGTGGCGGTCGCTCCAGGAGGCTGCGGACGACGGGCTGCAGATGGCCGCCGTGCGGGCAAGCGACTTCATCGGCGCCGGGATCGACGGCTCCGCCTTCGGGACGCGCTTCTTCGATCCCTTGCGTGCGGGCAAGCCGGCACAGACGATCGGCGACGTCGATGCGCTGCACTCGGTGACGTTCGTCCCCGACCTCGCGGAAGCGATCGTGCGGGTGGCCGAGGACGACACGACGTGGGGACGGCCATGGCATGCGCCGTGCGCCCCTGCGGTCACGCAACGCCAACTCGCCGAGATGGCCGCCGGCACCATCGGGACCCAGGGCTCGATCAAGCGTGTTCCGGTGCCCATGCTGCGCCTGGTGGGACTGTTCGCCAAACCGGTGAAGGAGATGATCGAGATGCGCGACGAGTTCGATCGTGACTTCGTCGTCGACTCGTCTGCGTTCACCCGCCAGTTCGGCCTCGAGGCGACCCCACTCCCCGATGCACTCGCGGCGGTGATGGGAGCGCCGATGGACACGGCATGACCCTCGTGTGCGTCAGTCCGTCCCGGCCGCAGCACCCCACGCGGTGGCGGCGGCCTGCGCACGCAGACACACGTCGGTGACGTCGATGGCATGCTGCTGCGTCATCAGCCGCTCGCCGCCGTCGGCGAGATCGGCGAGCGCCAGTTCGGCCCAGTCGACGACCACCGTGGAGATGTCGACGCGACGGGTGCCATCGGCATCGACCACGATCAGGTGCTCCGCCCCCTCGACGCCGGCGACGTCGACGTTGGCCCTGGCCTCGATCGTGCCCTCGGTCCCCACGATCGTGAGCCGGCAGTCGCCCCACGTGCCGAGCCCCTTGGCCGTGAGGTAGTCCAGCCGGTGATCGCCCACCACCGCAGCCCGGTCGGTTCCCGGAGACCCGGGCTCGGGGGGCCGACCCGGTTCCGCGAGACCCGGGCTCGGGGAACAGGCGAGCGTCATCGAGCCGATGTCCTGCATGGTCGGGTGATCAGGGCTGGCGACGTTGCCCACCATCGAGGCCACCACCGTGACCTCGTCCGCCGTTGCCCCGGTGATCGACAGGAGTTGATCGATCTGGTGCGAGCCGATGTCGACGAGAATGCCGCCGGTCGCCTCGGGATCCCAGAACCAGGCGGGGCGACGGTCGGCCCACATCGTGTGCGGCCCAGCACCGACGACGTGGACGACGCGTCCGACCGCACCGGTCTGCGCGAGGCGAACCGCTTCGTTGATCGCCCGGTTCTCGAACCGCTCGGTGAACAGCACCGTCCACGGGCGACCGGGCCGACCCGCCACCGCGGCGCGCACGGCGTCGAGCTGCGCCATCGTCGTGAGGCCGGGCTTGTCGGTGATCACGTGCTTGCCGGCCTCGATCGCCGCCGTGGCGATCCCCGCCCGACGGCTCGGGATGGCTGCGGTGACCACGAGGTCGATCGAGTCGTCGGCAAGGATCGCCTCGAACGACATCTCGACCGACTCGGTCCGCCACGTGGTGTACATCTCGACGAGGCCGCCCTCGGCCGTGTGCGCCGCGGTGGACGCGCCCGCCTGCACCAACCGATCGACGATCTCGAACAGGTGCATGTGCGCCGCACCGACCACCGCGAGCTTCATCCGCCACCACCGACTTCGATGGGGACGACAGGGGTCATGCGAGGTCTCGATTCATGGTGTCGAAGTCGCAGGTCCAGGTGGAGTCGCCGGCAGTCAGGTTGTACTGACGCGACAGGTGGTCGATCCCGCCCCAGGGCGACTCGTGGCGGGGATGATCGCTGGTTGGGTACTCCACGCCCTCGACGAGGAAGGCCCCGGTGCTCGAGAAGTCGATGATGCCAGACGACGGCGACGTCCAGGAGACGTCGAACCCGGTCTCGTCGCGCACCACCGACGGGCCGACCGCCGTGATCGCGTTCACGAAGTCGTCGAACTCGCCGCCGGCGTCGCTGCCGACTTCGACGATCCACACGTTGTCGGGCCCACCGGTGGCGATGAGGTCGAACGGCTTGGTCATCCCTCGGGTGGCGACCACCGCCGGGTCGTACTCGCGCCACGTCGGGGCACGCCACGACCACAGTGCGATGTAGCCGCCGTCCTTGCTCACGATCGTCCAGTTGTCCACCTGACGCACCTCGTCGAAGTGATCCTGGGGAACGTACGCATGCGTGAAGGGTCGATACCCGAACACTCCCCACACGAGTGGGTCGGTGGCCTCGTCCCACTTCGGTTGGTAGATGTGCACGCCGGTCCCGCGGTGCTGCGCCGACCGGGGCATCGACGCCTCACCCGTCCAGTAGCCCGGCGCGTCGTCGTCGGCCCAGATCGTCGACGGCGCGGGTTCGGTGACCGGGTGCGTCGTGAACACCTGGGCGTTCTCGTCGATCGACGCGACCCATGCGTGGCCCTGGTCGCGCATCTCGCCGAATCGATGATCGAGCACCGAGGCCAACGACACCTTCGGCTCGCGATACGCGTACGTGTTCGCTTCGGACAGGAACCCGAAGTTGATCACCGCGGCGCGCTCCTGCTCCCACACCCGGATCCGCTCCGGGTCGAAGTCGTTGAGCGAGGCGAGCAGCGTGATGTCGGCGAACTCGGGGGACTCCCACAGTCGGAACTCGTTGCCGGCTTCCACGCTCACCTCGGCGAGCGGCCACATGCCGAGCGCGCCGAGGCTCCACCAGAACGGCAGGTTCGCACGATCCTGGAAGTCCTTGCCGTACGGCGCCGTCGGGTTGTCCTCCAGCGGCGACGAGCCGTCGAAGAACACGCCGTGGCGTTCGCGCACCACGCTCGGCTCAGGATCGAGAGCGATGTCGACCACCAACTGTGGTGGCCGGTACCGCTCACCCGAGCAGAAGTAGGTGACGCCGGTGTCGCTCGTCGACTGATAGTCCGCCGTCGTGTCGTCGAAGACGAACTTGGCCACGTTGAACGTGTCCTCGTCGAGCGACGACATCTTGTCCTTCTTGTACGTGCGGCCGCGGGGTGCGGTGTAGGTGCCGGCGTGGTTGTGGGCGGCCATGTCGACCAGACACACGTCGAGGGCCATCGCCGCCGCTTGCACGATCTCGGGGTCGTCGGCGAGTTCGGCCAGCATGTGCAGCGGCGTGATGTTCTTGAGCATGTAGACGTTCGAGTGCCACTCGAAGAAGCCGAGATCGGCCCGCTCGCTGATCCACTCGAGGAGGAACGGCCGCGCCCGCTCGAGGTGCTCGGCGCCGGTGAGCCCGGTGACGACGAACGTCTCGTCGGGATAGCGCTGCCCGGCCAGGTACTCGATCGCCCGGGTGATCAGCAGGTGGTTCTCGGACCAGAACCACAGGTTGTCGACCCGATCGTCCGGGAGCGGATCGTCCCAGGCATACCTGTTGGCCAGCATGCGTTCGTCGATCGCGGCGATCAGCGCTGGGTCGAGCTGGGTCATCGGCGTGTCACCCTGGCCGAGTTCGAGCATCCAGTGCAGGTCCATGAACCGGAAGTCGCGGGTGTCCTCCCACGCATCGATCTGCTCGAACACCGCGCTCAGCGAGTCGACGGTGACGTTCTCGATCGGCCACACGAAGTCGGGGTCGCGACGGGCCCGCCCGAGATACGCATTGATGCCCGATGGCGTCGAGGAGTGCTCGGCCGTGGTCGCGAACGCGAGGTACTCGTCGACACGCTCCTGCCAGACGTCCTCGCTCATCAGCCCGGGCGACCCCGGCGCGATCAGGGTCGCTGCGGCTGCGCTGATCGCTTCGGCGGGCACCGTCGTGTCGGCAACGACGGTGGTTGGCGTGGTGCCCTCGGGCGCTGCCGGGGACGTGGTCGCTGCGCTGTCGGTGGCGGGCGCCCCCGAGGAGTCGTCGCTGGAACAACCCGCGACGACCGCGGCGGTCGCCCCCGCGCCAGCGATCAAGAATCGCCGGCGATCGAGAAGGAGTCGCGCTCGAAGGGAGGGGTCGCCGCCAGATTGCATCCCGCCACTGTAGAGATCAGCACCTCGCCGAGCAGCGCGGGCGTCGGGGTTGGCTACCCGAGCGATCGGGTAGACGCATGGCATGACCATGCTGTTGATCATCCTCCTGCTGTTGGCGCTGCTCGGCGTCCTCGGTGTCGTCGTCGAGGGACTGCTCTGGCTCGCGCTGATCGCCACCGTGCTGTTCGTGGCCGCTGCCGGCTACAGCTGGTTCAAGTTCCGCAACTGGCGAGCGTCGTGAACGTGCTCGAGCCGTCTGGAATTGCTGTTGCGATGCGGTAGCCGCCGGGTCCGATCACAGCAGCAGCGATCAGCAGCAGGATGCCCCAGAGGATGGCGCCGCCGAGGAGGCTGACGACTCCGACGATCGCCAGGACCACGGCGGCACTCGGTCGTGACCGCTTCGGTACGATCGGGCCATGGGGACCACGCCACACATCGAGCCCACCTCCGACCGCATCACGGTCGAGCGACTGGCGGGATCGTGCGGCGCGATCGTGCGCGGCATCGACCTCGCCGGTCCGCAGTCGCCCGAGCAGATCGAGACGATGCTGCGTCTGCTCGACGACCATCTCGTGGTGGCGTTCCCGCGCCAGCAGTTCGACCTCGATCGGCTCGAGGCGTTCACCGACGAACTCGGCGGCCGCGACGTCACCCCGTACATCACGCCGGTCGAGGGGCGCCCGCATGTCATTCGGGTGATCAAGGAGCCGACCGACGAGCTCAACTTCGCCAACGCCTGGCACACCGACCTCACCTACCTGCCGACGCCGCCGGCGTACACGGTGTTGCACGCCCGCGACGTGCCCGTTGCGGGTGGCGACACGATGTGGGCGAATCAGTACCGCGCCTACGACACCTTGCCCGACAGTCTGAAGGAACGCATCGACGGGCTGTCGGCCACGCACTCGGCGGGGATGGCGTACGGGTCGGGCGGCTACCTCGAAGCGGTGGCCGACAAGAGTTCGATGACCGTCGCACCATCACCCGAGGCGCACGCGACCCACACCCATCCGCTCGTGATCGGCCACCCCCGCACCGGCCGGCGGGCGCTGTTCGTCAACTCGGTGTACACCACCGGCATCGAGGGGATGGACCCAGCCGAGGGCGCCGCGCTGCTCGCCCGGTTGACCGCGCATGCCACACACCCGAACCTCACCTGTCGACTGCGCTGGGAGCCGGACATGCTCACGATCTGGGACAACCTCGCCACCCAACACTTCGCGATCAACGACTACCCGGGCGAACGCCGCGAACTCTTCCGCACCAGCGTCGGCGGCGCCGCCCCCCAACCCGCCACCTGACCCCCACCACATCTGGCGTCAATCACGCCAGGGGGCAGACCCCAAACGTGATCACGTCTGGGGTCTGACCCCTGGCGTGATGTCAGGCGGCGGCGGTGTGGGTGCTGGCGTCGATGGCGCTCCACAGTTCGGTGCGGACCCGGTCGGCGGCGGGGGGCCGGAGTTCGTTGCACACCACCACGCCTTCGATCATGTCGGCGATCACGGCGCCACGCGGGCGACCCTGGAGACGGATCGACACCACGGCACCATCGGGGCGCCGCCGAATGGTCCGGTCGACGCCCACCAGCCGGGGCGGGCACCGATAGCTGGGCCCGATCAGCCCCGCACGCCGCGCCGCTCGGGTGAGGGTGCGGGCGGTGGCAGCGAATTCGACGGTGGTTGCGGACTCCATACGCCCACCATCATGACGTGGGGGTGTCATAGAGATGTCCGGGTGGCCCGGCGCGCCCGTGGACGCGTCCGGCACACGCAATACAGTCGGGGCCGTGAGCGACTCGGCGGGCCCCAACCTCACGCCGGTGCAATTGCACACCCTCGATGCACTCCGCCGCTCGCCCGAGCCGCTGGTGTTCGATCCGGATCTGGTGGCCGACATCCGCACCGAGATGCGTGTCGCGCTCGACGACTTCGCGACCCGGCTCGAACGCAACCAGCAGGTGTTCATCTCCAAGCACAAGATCGCCACGGCGCTCGACTGCGAGGAGTTCCATCTGCTCCCCGACGACTTCGAGTGGAAGCCCGCAACGGCGAAGGGCCAGGTGGCCCACCGGGGAATCCAGCTGCTGCTGTCGTGGCGGGGCGAGGCCAATCCGACCGATCTCGTCGAGGAGGCAATGGCCCGCCTGGCCGACGAAGAGCGCGGCATCGGCACCTGGATCGCCGCCCTCTCCCCCGCCGACGAGGCCGACCTGCGCGGCCAATCGGTGGAACGGCTCACCAAGTTCATGGAGAGCTTTCCGCCGCTCGACCGCCGGGCCAACCCGGTCACCGAGGCTGCCGCACGCTGGCCGAACGACGGGCCGATCCTGCTGCAGGCGCGCGTGGACCTGATGCTCGGCCGTCCTGCCGGTCACGAGAGCCGCAAGGTGATCATCGACCTCAAGACCGGGCGACCGAGCGCCCGGCACCGTCAAGATCTGGCGTTCTACGCACTGCTCGAAACGCTCGCCCGGTCGGTGCCGCCACGCAAGGTGGCCACGTATTACCTCGACGCGGCCGAAGCGCAGGTGGAGGACGTGAGCGAGCGGCTGTTGCGAACAGCGGTGCGGCGGACACTCGACGGCATCAACGCCATCGTGGAACTCGAGTCAGAGGGCCGCCCGCCGGTGCGCCGACCCGGGGTGACATGCCGGTGGTGTCCGCTCGCCGACACCTGCGACGACGGCCAGGCCTACCTCAACGCCGGCCGCGACGACTGACGTTCGCCACCGCCCCACCCGATCTGCGCCACCGGCGTCCCAACGCACGATCTGCGCCACACACGTCCCACTGCACCATCTGCGCCCGATATGTCCCGCACACCGGGACGCATCCGGCGCAGATCGGGACACGGCATGAACGCCGATTGAGTCGACTGCTGCGACAATTTCTTTCCCACGGCCGTCCTGAGTGATTAGACTATTCCGGTGTCGGCATGTCCGATTGCCACGCAACGGAACCACGCAAGGAATCCGAGGAACACCAGTCGATCATGAAGTCGCTCCTGCGCCACGCGCGCCGACATCTCCCCATTGTGCACTTCATGGTCGACAGTGCCCTGTGGGTGATCGCGATTCCCATTGGCGTGTTTCTCCGCTACGACTTCGCCACCGAACGCATCTGGCGCCGAGAAGTCGCTACCGCAGTGATCGTTGCGGTGCTCCTCCAAGGGATCCTCGGCATGCTGTTCGGGTTGTATCGCCGACGGTGGCGCTACGGCAGCTTCGACGAGGTCCGCGTCGTGGCACTCACTGCGCTGTCGGTCGGAGCGACACTCACTGCATTCTGGTGGGGCAGCGGCGCTGAGGAAGGCCGTGCGATCCCGCGCTCCGTGCCGCTCGTGGCCACCGGGGTGAGCCTCCTGGGCCAGATCGCCATTCGATCGATATGGCGTCTCTACGTCGAGAGCCGACGTCGGCCCAACGGTGAGCACCTCGAACGCCTCGTGGTCGTCGGCGCCGGGGAAGGTGCCGAACAGATCCTGCGAACGCTGCAGTCGAGCGACTCTCCCTACATCGTGGTGGCCATGGTCGACGACGCCCGCTCGAAGCGCAACCTGCGCATGTTCGGGGTGAAGGTCGCCGGCACGGTCGACGATCTCGCCGAGGTGGCTCGCGATCACCACGCCGATTCGGTGCTGATCGCAGCCCCCAGTGCACCGACCAGCCTGTATCGACGCGTCTCCACGTTGGCCGACGGTGCCGGACTCGACGTGCTGGTGCTCCCGCCACTCGAGCAGCTGCTCGATGTCGAAGGCGTTGGCATCGCCGACATCCGCCCGGTGGAGCAGTCCGACCTGCTCGGTCGTCGTCCCACCGATATCGATCCCATCGCCGTCTCGAGCTACATCACCGGCAAGCGCGTGCTCGTCACGGGGGCCGGTGGGTCGATCGGCTCGGAGCTCTGTCGTCAGCTCGCCCGCTTCGAACCAGCTGCACTGATGATGCTCGACCGCGACGAGAGCGGGTTGCACGGCACGCAACTGTCGATCGAGGGTCGAGCGATGCTCGACGATCCCAACCTCGTCCTCGCCGACATCCGAGACGCCGCCGCCATCGACGACGCCTTTGCCCGACTCCAGCCCGAGGTCGTCTTCCACACCGCGGCACTCAAGCATCTGCCGCTGCTGGAGATGTACCCCAGCGAGGGCTGGAAGACCAACGTCGGGGGCACGCTCAACCTGCTCGATGCCGCACGCCGACATGGGGTGCAACGCTTCGTGAACGTGAGCACCGACAAGGCCGCCGAGCCAACCAGCGTGCTCGGCTGGACCAAGCGGATCACCGAGCGACTCACCGCTCATGCGTCGATGGTCGGCCCCACGGAGTGTGTCTCGGTGCGCTTCGGCAACGTACTCGGGTCGAACGGTTCGGTGCTCAGGGCATTCGAGGCCCAGGCGGCCAACGGCGGCCCGATCACCGTCACCGATCCAGACGTCACGCGATACTTCATGACCATCGAGGAGGCGTCGCGCCTCACCATCTACGCCGGAGCGATCGGCGACCCCGGTGAGATCATGATTCTCGACATGGGCGAGCCGGTGCGCATCGTGGAGGTCGCCGAGCGCTTCGCCAATCAGCATCAGCCGCCACTGGAGATCGTGTTCACCGGATTGCGCCCGAACGAGAAGCTCCATGAGGACCTGTTCACCACCGGCGAGGTCGGCGAGCGACGGGTGCACGAGATGATCACCCATGTGTCGGTTGAACCGCTCGAGCCAGTCAGGTCGATGTCGAGTGGCCCGGCGCCGACGTTCGACGAGATGCAAGTGATCGCGCTCACGACGTCAGCCTCCTGCGAAACAGTGGATCCGATCCGGACGGCAATCGCGTCCCCGAGTGCGTTCGGGGCGTGAGCGACCGCATCTTCTTGAGTTCGCCCGACGTCGGCGCGGCCGAACGGGAGGCGCTCCTGGCCGCGTTCGACAGCGGGTGGATCGCTCCGGTGGGGCCCGATCTCGACGGATTCGAAGCCGACCTCGCCGCGGTCACCGGCTGGCCGGGGGTCGTTGCCATGTCCAGCGGAACGGCAGCGTTGCACCTCGCCCTGCTGGTGCATGGCGTGCAGCCTGGCGACGACGTGCTGGTGTCGACGTTCACGTTCGCCGCGACCGCCAACGCCGTGATGTACACCGGCGCCAGGCCGCACTTCATCGACAGCGAGTCGACCTCGTGGAACATGAGCCCCCAGCTGCTGGCCGACGAGCTCGCCGAGCGTGCTTCCACCGGCCGGCTGCCTGCCGCAGTGGTCGTCGTCGACCTGTACGGGCAATGCGCCGACTACGACGAGCTCGTGCCGCTGTGCGAGGAGTACGACGTGCCGGTGATCGAGGACGCCGCCGAAGCGCTGCTCGCCACCTACAAGGGCCGCCCGGCCGGCACGTTGGGTTCGTGCGGGATCTTCTCGTTCAACGGCAACAAGATCATGACCACCTCGGGCGGCGGGGCATTCGTCTCACCCGACGCGGCCATCGCCGACCGCGTGCGATACCTTGCCACCCAGGCCCGCCAACCGGCCGTGCACTACGAGCACACCGACGTCGGCTTCAACTACCGCATGAGCAACCTGCTCGCCGCGGTGGGACGGGCGCAGTTGGCACGCCTGCCGGAGATGGCAGCGCGGCGCCAGCGCATCAACCAGCACTACCGAGCAGCGCTCGGCGAGGTCGACGGGGTGGAGTTCATGCCGATCGCGCCGTGGGGTGACGCCGGTGAGCCGGGCGGATGGAATGGCTGGCTCACCTGTGTGACCTTCGACGACCCAGCGGTCCGCGACCGTGTGCAAGCAGCGTTGGCGTCCGTCGACATCGAGAGCCGACCGCTGTGGAAGCCGATGCACCTGCAGCCGGTGTTCGCGTCGGCGCCAGCCCGGGTCGACGGCACCAGCGAGCGTCTCTTCGCCCATGGGCTGTGCCTGCCGAGCGGCAGCGTTCTCACCGACGCCCAGGTCGACCGGGTGGCGCAGCTGGTCGTGCAACACGCCACGGCCTGATCCTGAGACCGTGTTGGTCAGGCGAGCAGTTGGCTGATCGCGTTGCGGGCGTCGGAGCGTGTGCCGGCCGCCACGAGCTGTTGCTCTTCGAGCGAGCGCTTCGACCGTGCGGAACCAGGTCGGCGACGTGTGGCGGGCGCCATAGCGCACGAGGAGTGCAGCGTCGCTGCTGGGGGCCTCCGGGAGCACGGCGACCATCCCGGCGAGGCGGTAGCGGCGCGCCGGTGAGGTCGAGGTGAGGGCGGCGGGTATCTCGACCATCGGAGCGTCGCCGTGGTCGGCGGTTTCGCCGTCGCCGTCGGTCTCGGCCGGCACGGGGTGGATCGCCACCGACCAGGTGGGGGCTTCGTGGATGTCGCCGCGGGCGAGCACGGGGTCGCCGACGAGCAGTGGTGGGGTGGCGTCGACGAGCACCACCCGGCCGCCGGACACGAAGGGCCGCAGCCACACCCAGGTGGTCGAGGTGTCCTGTCGGGCGAGAATGCCGCCGAGCACGGCGTCGAGCGCATCGACGACGTCGTCGGCGACCCGCGAGCGGGCGATCACCCGAGCGCCGTGTCGCAGCTGCGGTATCGGGCGGGCGCCGCGACCGACCGACGGGCCCGCAGTGTCGTCCGGGCCGATCTCGCTGGGAGCGCCGGCGTCGGTCTCGCTGGAGGCGTTCGTGTCGACGCGCAGGTCGAAGGCGGGTTCGATGTCTGGGTGGGCGTCGTCGATCCAGTCGGCGAACCGGTCCGCAGGGCGGCCGAGCGCGTCATCGGTGTCGACGCCGACGGCCACGAGGACGTTCACCGATTCGCAGGGTGATGGAGCCCACTCGCACGGAGGGGTCGCGGGGGCGCCTCAAGGGTCGTCGACGGTGATGATCTCGGTGCCGTCGTCGGCCAGCCTCGGGCACAGGCGTCATCGTGAATCGGCCGGATCCGGGCCGGTCGGCGAGAAGGCCCTCGGCGGTGAACCGGGCGAGGCAGTCGTGGACGGCGTCGGTGAGGGTCGATCGTCGGCGGGTTCGGTGATCGAGAACTGTCGGCGAGTTCGTCGATGATGGCGGCCACGGAGGTCTCGCCGTCGCAGCACAGCCACGTGGCGCCAGCGACGGCGTTGAAGTGGTGCACCATCGACGCCTGCACGTCGAACAGCACCGCTTCACCTTCGAAGACGGCGAGTTCGACGTCGGCGATGCCGAGCGGTCGGTCGTCGGGCTGGAAGACCTCAACATCGCCAACTGCTGCATCGGTTCGTCGTTCGTCGGTCACGGCGCCGGGATGCCGCCGAACGAGAGCAATCGTCAATGAACCCGTCGGATCGGGGCATGGGCGCCGATCACCCCGTCGACACCTCTTGGACCGGAAGGTCCGGTGGCGTCGGGTTGTCGAAGGCGAAGGCAGGGCTGGAGACCACGGTGCTGCCGCCTGCCGAGCGGTAGCTCCGCCGACTCGAGTTCCTTAATCGCCTCGCGTCCGGTCCATCGACATCAAGCGAAGAGAGGGCGGTCGATTCCTGTGTGGCAACCTCACATGGACGTGAAGTTCGCTCAGGCTGAGCCGGCGGAGTCTGGATGCCGCCACACCGAGACCGAAGCGGGCTCGATCGAATGGGGTGAGGGCCAGCAGCGTGCTGCGGGCGTCAGCCGACCAGCCACGGGTCAGCCCCTGTTCGGCCAGCTCGAGCGCACGCTTGGCCTGCTCCTCAGGTGCGTAAAGCGTCGACCCATGCGAGCAGCGCGGCATCGAACAACTCTGGCACCGAACGTCGACACGATCGAGTCGACCGCCGCAGCCACGACGGCCGGCCCCTCGTCACCACTCAGGTGCCACCACCTCCGGCCAACGATCGTCGAGCCCAATCAGTTGCTGGGCGAGATCGCGCTGCAGGCGCAGGCCCAGACCACGCGACAGCACCACCCCGTAGCAGGAGATCAGCGCTCGTGCGGGCCCCGAGAAGACGCTCACCGTCTCACCTCCCAGTACCAAGCGGTCGCGGTCGCCACGCAGCCGACCGTGGTCGAGTCGAACACCGAAGTAGCCGGTTGCGACTGCGGCGTGCAGATCGAGTTCCACACCGTCCGACGACTTCATCTCGCACGCTCGGGCGAATCGGCGCTGCCATCGCCGACTCATCGGGGTCTGCGCCGCATGGAATCCAGCGCGTTCCAAGGCATCGATCGAGCGCTCGAAGTCACGCCGCTCCACGTGCAAGTCGGCGTCGTAGAAGGTTCGGGTGGCCGGGTTTTCATAGTCGAGGTGCGCGGTCGCCAGACCCTTGAACACGCACGCCTCCACACCGCGTCGCCGCAACACCCGAACCGCTGTGACCGCCGTCGCCTCAGCGGCCAAGGTGCTTCGAAGCGCAACGCGATGCGCAGCAGCCGATCGCTCGACCGCGTCGAGATGGTCGCGCTCGGTCGTTCCGACCACCAGCGCTCGACGGTCGAGCGCAACGACCAAGAGCCCGAACAACCGCTCCCTGAACACCCACTGAAGGAGCAACTCGAACTCGGCTGCGTCGACCGACACTGCGGGCGCTGACGACGCTGCCGGAGTGGGGGCGAGCCCGACGCCCAGCACCGCCGACTCAGCGGGCGTCATCGGCAGACCCGCTGGCGAAGGATTCGAGCAGCTCGATGGCATCTGCCACGTCGGAGTAGTGCAACTCGACAGTGCGAACCGATCGCACCAGTCGATCGAGCCGCCAGAACACGTCACGCTCCACGTCCGAGGCACCGAGCGTCTGGTTCGCGAGCACGAACAGGGCACGCGCCTCGTTGAGGTCCTCGAACCGAGCGGTCGTCGGTTCGTCGGTGCGCCGAAGGATCGCGATCAGCCGCAGCGGCTCTCCCCCACCGAGCGGGCCGGGCACGTGGTACGGCATGACGTGTTCGTACGGGCCGTCGGGCACGTGCACGTCGATGTGCTGTGCCCCACCCCACCGCAGTCCGATCGGCCGATGGAACGGTGCAACGCTGCCGTCATCGCGGATCGCCACCACCTCATCGGCGACGTAGCGATGGCCCCGTCGTGTGAGCGCCGTGGTCAGCGTGGACTTCCCCGCCCCGCTGTGTCCGACCACCGCGATCGCCAGACCGTCGATCGAGACGACCCCGCCGTGCAGCACTGCCCAACCCGACTGGGTGGCGCGAGTCGATGCGTGGTGGTTGAGGTTGATCAGCACGTCGTAGAGGGCCGTGTCGATCGACATGCCGCGGTAGCTCGGCTCACCGTCGAACCGAACCGTCCACGTCTCGCCGCAGAGTTCGGCGTCGAGCCGATGCGGCGGCCCTGGGTCCAACCCGGATTCGGTCACGAGACCGGCGCACGGCGGCGAGGTTCTCGAGCGCATGACGGAGCTCTTCGACCAGCGGCTCGGCGGACGACACCAGCACCATCGTGTCGAACACAGCGATCGGACCCACCTCGAGGAGCGGTTCGGCGAGCGGCTCGTCGAGCCTCACCGACCCCCTCGCCGCGCCGCCAACGGATGTTCGATGACCAGACCGGCCGCCAACAGGTGATCGAGATCGGCGTCGAGATCGGCGACGGTCACCTCGGCATCGGCCAAGCGGGCCTGCACCTCCCGTGGGTTCCGGGCTCGTCGAGCGCGAGCCACACCATCGCCACGGGTCCCATCAGATCGTTCGCTGCTGATTCGGGCGAGGCGTTGACGCGGTGGGTCATCACCCGATCCCAGTGAGCCTCCAGAGGATCCCGTGTGCCCGTTCGACCAGCACCGAGTCGTCGAGCACGTCGCTGCTCACCGAGCGATGGGTGCCGGCCACCCGCGTCGGCGACGACACTGCGCATCCAGTCGACCGTCGCAGCCAAACCATCGTCGAGGGCCACCGGTTCGACGTCGGGGAACAGCGAGCGCAGCAGCGTGTTGTCCGCCTGGCTGTGCGGCACGTCGCCGGGCCGAGGCTCGATGTGTCGACGGCGATCGGGTGCGCCACCATCGCCTGCAACCGCTCGATCACCTCGAGCAGCGTGGTCCCGCGAACCGAACGCAAGATTCACCGGCGTCGTCGTGGGTGACGCCCGGGTGACCGCATCGACGATCACCTCGCTGACCGTGCCGACATAGGTGAAGTCGCGGCTCTGCGTGCCGTCGCCGTGCACCGTGAGCGGCTCGCCGCCAGCGCAGCATGGACGAACGCCGGGATCACCGCGGCATAGGCGTGCCCGGCGGCCTGGCGCGGCCGAACACGTTGAAGAAGCGGAACGCCAGCGTCGCAACCCGTAGCAGTACTGCTAGGCCATCGTGTACTGCTCGGTGGCCAGCTTGCTCACCGCATAGGGGCTCAGCGGTTGGGTCGCGAGACCCTCGTGCTTGGGCAGCGTCGGGTTGGCGCCGTAGACCGACGACGACGACGCAAGGACCACGATCGGATCGTCGAGCTGGCGGGCGGCTTCGAGAACACGCAGCGTGCCCGTGGCGTTGGCCTCGTGGCTGGCCACGGGGTCGGCGACCGAGCGGGGCACCGACGGGATCGCGGCGAGGTGGACGATGCCATCGGCGCCGGCACCATCGAAGTCCGCCGCAGCCAGCGGCGTCGGGGTCGAGGATCGAACCGGTCACGAGCCGGACATCGATCCCGTCGAGGTTGGCGAGGCACCGGTCGAGAGATCGTCGAGACCGACGACGTCGTGGCCGTCGGCGAGCAAACGTTCGACGACGTGCGAGCCGATGAATCCGGCTGCGCCGGTGACGAGAATGCGCATCGGGGTCCAGCGTAGTTGGACCGTCGGGGTCAGCCGAGGCTGCGGTACAGCGCGAGGTGGTCGTCGGCGACATCGGCCAACGTTCGTGCAAACACATGGTGGCGAGCAGCTCGCCGCATCTGGTTGCGCAGTTCGGGGGAACTCGCAAGCTCGGCGAGTGCTGCACCGAGCGCTGCCGGGTCGCGCGATGGCACCACACGACCGACCGAGCTGTCGACCATCTCGGGCACCCGCCCGACGGCGGTCGCCACCACGGGAGTGCCGCAGCGCGAGCGCCTCGGCGACCACGATCGGTTGCCCCTCGTAGTCGCTGGCGACCACCAGGATGTCAGCCGCAGCGATCTCCACGAGCACGTCATCGGTCGCCGGAGTGAAGGTGACCGCGTCGGCGATCCCGAGCTCGGCGGCCAACGCAACGTGATCGTCGAGGTTCGGGCCGTCACCGACACCGACCAGCCGGATTCGTGCCCCGGCATCGATGGCGAACCGAGTCGCCTGCAACAGGTTCGGATAGTTCTTCACGTCCCGGTGGCTGGCGACCGCCACCACGGTCACCGACGCGTCGGCGTCATCACCCGAGGAGGCTGCGTTGGCCGCTCCCGCTCCTCGACCGGCGGCGGATGCGGCCGCGGCCCGTTCCGGGTCGATGCCGTGCGGGATCACCAGCGCCCGACGACCGGCACGCCCACCGGGAGCGACGCAGCGACACCGGCCGACACCGCAACCGTCGCAGCGTCGAAACGGGCCGTGAGCCGCCAAGCGGTCCGGGTCGCGGTGCGGAGTGAATGCCACGGCGTGTGCGACGTCGTGACCACCGAGCCGAGGACCGATGCCTGGCAGCACAGACGCGGCACGCGCACGATCACCGATGGGAGCGGACCGTGGACGTGCACGATGTCGTATACCACCCGTGCGCATCAGTCGACGATCAGACGTCGGGCTGCCACCGGACCGATGGCGTCACTTCCACCGAGGCGATGCACCCTCACCGCGGCCGGCTTCGATCGCAGGCGCCAGTCGATCACGGTTCGGAGTTGACCACCGCCACCTCCACATCGACGCCGGCGTGGTGCAAACGAGATGGCGAGGTCGGTCACGACTCGTTCGATTCCACCGAGATCGAGCCCTTTGGTGACCAGGAGCACCCGGATCGCCGACACATCGCCGTGTGCCATTCGATGGAGTGCGACCAACGTTTCTCCTGGGTACCATCTCGGCCCACTGTGAACGGCACCCGACCCATCGAGCGCTCCGCCGCTTCTGGTGGGTCGTCGTGCTGTTCACGGTCGCCGGAGCGGTCGTCGGCGGGCTGCCGGCGCCGGAGACGCTGCCGACTCGATCACCCGCTACACGGCCAGCCACACGATCCTGGTGTCGAGCACGTCGCAGGGCGGGTTCTCGTTCACCGACCCGCAGGCGTTCAACCAGCTCCAGCTGTTCGCCACCACCGGCGAGGTCCCGCAGCGGGCCGCCGAGGCGATCGACTACAACGGCTCACCCGCCGCAACTCGCCAGCACAGGTCACCGTCATCGCCGACCAGCAGACCGGCGCGCTGCGCATCTCCACCACCCAGAGCCACCGCCGACGAGGCCGTGGCGATCGCCGACGCCGTTCGGCGACGAACTCGTCGCGCTACCTCGCCGAACGCCAGGACCAGCTCCGTCAGGACCGGCTCACCTCCACCCTCACCCGGCTCGAGGAGCTCGAAACGCAGATCGACGAGGTCGAGCAGGACCTCCTGATCTCCCGGCCGACCCCAACGACCCGACGCCCGACCCGACCGAGGACCCCGTCGCCCGCGCCCAGCTCGACGCACTCAGCCGCCAGTACTCGGTGGTGTTCGAACAGTTCAACGCCCTCCAGCAGGACTCAGGGCCAGCTGGTGCTCACCACCCTGGAGCGCGCCCAGCCGGTCGCGATCACCGAGCAGGGCCTCGAGCGCACCCCGCTCACGCGTCGGCCGGGCGCTGCTCGGCGCGATCGCCGGGCTCGCCGTCGGCGTCGGTATCGCCCTGCTGCTCGGCCGGGCCGACCGCAAGATCCGCACCCGCGAGCAGGCCGCCGAGCTGCTCGGCATCGAACGCCAACACCAGCGATCCCGGCGGTCGGCGCCACGACAGCCGGCGACTCGCCGTCGTCCCCGGGCGCCACGACCCGCTGTCGGACTCGTATCGCACGCTGCGCAGCATGCTCGTGTTCCTCGACAACGAGCAACCCGAGCTCGCGCGACCGCGCCAGCATCACCCTCGTCGTCTCGCCCGGCCCGGGCGACGGCAAGACGTCGGTCACCGCCAACCTCGCCGCCGCGATGGTCGAATCCGGCGAGCCGCACCGTGGCGGTCAACACCGACTTCCGCCGCCCCACCCTCAGCGCGCGCCTCGGCGTGGTCGACCCCGAACCGGCCGGCCTCGGACCTGCACGAGATCGACCAGCGCCCCGCTCGAGCTCGTCCTCGCCCCCGGCGACGACCCCGGCCTGGCGGTGCTCGACCTGGCCGGCATGCGCGGCAACACCCCCGGCGACCTCGCCCGGGTGACCGCCCGCCTGCTGCCGCGCGTCGGCGACATCGCCGACGCCGTCGTCGTCGACACCTCGCCCGTCGGCGCCACCGCCGAAGTGCTCGAGTTCGTGCCGCAGGCCGACAACATCGTGATGGTCGTGCGCCTCGGCCACACCACCGCCAGCACCGCCCGCCGCTCGATCGAGACGATCCGCACCCTGTCGCAGCGGCAACCTGCTGCTGGTGCTCGTCGGCGGCGACACCAGCAACGGCGACAAGTACTACTACTACTACTCGTCGAGCCGGAGCGCCGCGCAGACCGGCCGGTTCGGCCGCCGCAAGCCGGCCGACGACGCGCAACGCCTCGCCGAGGAGACGCCGGTCGGCTCGTGAGGCCGTTCGAGGCGGCCGTCGTCGCCGCCGGCGCCGCCTACCTGGTGGTGCTCGGCTGGGCGATGCAGAACCTCTCGTACGACATCTGGGGCGCGTTCGTCGTCGTGCCAGTGCTCGCGCTGGTCTCGCTCCCGCTGATCAACCGGGCGTTCCCCGACGACCTCGCCGCCTTGCGGCCCTGGGTGTGGGCCGGGCTGGCCGTCAAGTTCGCCGGAGCCGATCGCCGGCTACAACGTGCGCTTCGACGCCTACGGCGGCTCCGCCGACGCCGGCCGCTACCACGCCGTTCGGCAAGGTGCTCGCCGAGGACGTTCCGCTCGGGCGTCGGCCACCCCGTTCGCGCTCGATCCCCAGCGCCACCGGCACCCAGTTCGTCGAGAGCTCACCGGCGCCGTCTACACCGTCGTCGGGCTCCAGCCGGCTCGGCGGGTTCATGGTGTTCACCTGGATGAGCTTCTGGGGTCTGGTGTTCTTCGTCAAGGCCGCCCACCACGCCATCCCCGGCCTCGCCACCCGCCGCTACGCGCTGGCGGTGTTCCTGTTCCCGTCAGCTCGTCTACTGGGGCTCGAGCATCGGCAAGGAGGCCTTCGTCGGGCTGTGCCTCGGCCTCACCGCCTGGGGCGCAGCGATCGTGCTCACCCGACGCGGCGGCGTGCGGTTCGGGGTGGTGATGCATCGTCGTCGGTCTCGCCGGGCCGCGCTTCGTGCGCCCGCACTTCGCCGCGATCTGGGCGGGGGCGATCGTGATCGCGCTCGTCGCCCGGGTCGTGCTCGACGCTCGCCGGTCCGACGCGACAGCGACGCAACGACGTCGCGCCAGCTGGGCACGATCCTGCTGGTCGTCGTCGCCGGCATCGGCTTCCTGGTCGTCGCCAGCGTCACGCTCAACTTCCTGCCCGCGGACGGCGGCGACGACAAGCCGCGGTCGGCGACCAGCTCTCCGCCATCTTCGACGACCGTCGAGGAGCGCACCACCCAGGGCGGCTCGTCGTTCACACCGATGAACGTCAGCGGCCCGCAGGACTGGCCGTGGGCGGCGTTCCGCACCCTCACCCGGCCGTTGATCACCGAGGCCCACGGACTCGCCGGGCTGCTTCCGGCGCCGAGATGACCGCCCTGCTGCTGGTCGGGTGTTCTCGTGGCGACGGCTCGCCAACGCGCCGAAGCTGATGCTCACCGTGCCGTATGTGGTGTTCGCTGCGCTGTGCGTGGTCACGTTCGGCGTGGCGTTCTCGAGCATCGGCAACCTCGGCATCCTCGTCCGGCAGCGGTCGCTGATCCTGCCCCTGCTGCTGGTGTTCTGGTGCCTGCCACCGATCGTGTTCGCCAGCGAACGACGCACCATCGCCCACGCCAAGATCCGCTCCACCGACGGTGCGTATCCGCGCACGTCTCCCGTTGGCGGACACTAGGATCTCACGGCAATGGATCGGCGCGAAGCACTCCGGCGGCTTGGTGCGGGTGGGGCCGTTGTGGTCGGCGCAAGCGCCATCGTGAGCCAGCCGGCCTTTGCCTTCGACGACCCCACGGTGAGTGGTGGTCTCGGGGTGTTGATCGACACTGCCAACGCACGGTCCGCCGACATCGTGGTCGGCAACGCGCCACTTGGATCATGTCCGGAGAGCGCACTCTCGACTCCCACCCCGACGCAGGTCAGTCTGACGTGGGAGACGTTCTGGCCCGCCGGAAACACGGTGATGTCGTCGGGTTCCGGTACGAGCGTGTCGATTCCACAGGCCTTTCAACGGTGGTTTCCCAACGACCGCATCCGCGTGACGCTCGTGTACCGATATCAGTGCGTGTACGCGGCCTCGACGGCCGAGGTGTGTATTCAGTGGTTTCGTGAGTTCGCTGCAACAGGCAACGCTGCATCGGCCAACTGGTTACCCGTTGTCAGTACTGGTCCCACAACCGTCGCATGCCCCTCGAACCTCGCTGCGTCCCGGCTCTCCACCACCCAGTATGCACCCGGTGGCCGCACCGCTCCGCTGCCAGATCCGCCGCCGAAGGGCCCCTGACTCCATCGGGGCCCACGCTCCACGTGCGCTACCTGGTGTTCGCTGCGCCCGTCGTCAGCTGTGGGGATCCGGTCGAGGCGACTGCCTGCGACGCTGCGGCCACACATCGTCGACTGGAGCGCCCACCTCGGGCTCGTCGCCGGGTTCTGCAGACTGATCATCGGGCTCCGCCGACTCCGACCCTCTGCTGTCCGGCTCGGCGCTGTCAGCAGAGGGCTCCACTGCCTCCGAGCGTGTGCTGGCCGGCTCGGCGCTTTCGTCGGCGGATTCTGAGGAGTCCGAGGGTGTGTCGGTCGGCTCGGCGGACTCGGCCGGTGCGTCGACAGCCTGCTGCTGTGCGTCGGCGATGCCCTGCTCCACAGGCTCATCCGACCGAGGAACAGCGTCGGAATCGACCGGCTCGGCAACGCCCGGCGACGCTTCGGCGGTGTCGCCAACCGCCGCATCGCCCACCCGCCAGTTCTTCGGCTCCGCACTGGGGGCGTACTGATAGATGGCGGTCGCCGGAATGTCGCTCGTCTGGTTGGATCAGCACAGTGCCGACCACGTCGGCGTCGACCACGCCCAGTCGGCTGAGCGCTTCGGCCCATTCCCGACGGTCGCTCGCACCAGCGGTGGCAACCATGATCGTCGCGTCGCACTGCTGGGCGATCAGCGTGGGATCGGTGACCGCCAACACCGGTGGCGAGTCCACGATCAGGAGATCGGCCTGCGCGGCCATCGACGTCAGCGCAGCACCCAATCGGGGGCTCGCCAACAACTCGGCCGGA
Organism: Ilumatobacteraceae bacterium; assembly: GCA_963793335.1. Lineage (GTDB taxonomy): Bacteria > Actinomycetota > Acidimicrobiia > Acidimicrobiales > Ilumatobacteraceae > Sva-07. The sequence continues at coordinate 373,488 of CAWBZS010000001.1, forward strand.
TCCGGCGGCGGCGGCCCACCCGACAGCACCACCAGATGCCGCAGGGACTCGAGGCGCTGCACCGCCGAGAACCCCTTGGCCTCTCCCGTCAGCATCGTCGAGAGACCGGCGTCGTTCTCCAGGCGAAGCAGTCGATGCACCTGCGGCTTTCGAAGGTCGGCGTCGACGAGCACGACACGCCGACCAGCAAGTGCTGCAGCCGCCGCCAGATTCGCCGCCACCGACGACTTGCCCTCACCGGGCCGGGCGCTCGTGACCAACACGATCTTGCCGGGAGCCGCCAGGCGGGGCGCCGCGGCATCGGCGTCGCGCCCGGCTACAGGTGAGCCCACTGCGCCCGGCACCGCCACCGCCGACGAGCGGAGGACGAACTCCAGCGCAGTGAACGCACTCCGGTAGCCCTCCGCTTCCACGGAGTCGGGCTCGCTGAACATCGTGACGCCCTCGGGACGACCGACATCGACCTGGTGACGTGGAACCACACCGAGGTTCGGCGCTGATGTCAGCTTGACCAGCTGGTGCGGTGCTCGGATCGTGCCGTCGACCGCTTCGGCCACCACGATCGCGACGGCGCCCAGAAGCAGTCCGATCAGCGCTGCAACGATCACCGGCACCGCAAGGCCGGCGGCATCGCCGACAACCAGCTGCGTGACCGCTGCGGCGATGACGGCCGTGACGACAGCGACGACCCCAAGCGCCCACCTTTGGCGAAGCACCGCTCCGACATCTGTGGGTGTGTTGTGAGCACTCATCGCGTCGATCGTAGGGCGGCGGCCCACCGCAGACGAGGTTTCCGCTTGCGAGTCGTCACCAGAGGTACCATCGGGGGCCTATGAAGCAGCCATGGTGGGCACTCCTGATCGTCGCCGTGCTCGGCGTTGGTGTCGGCATCGGGGTCGGTGCGCTCGTGGGCAGCGCGACGCAACGTCGTCAGACGCTGCAGGAAGTGTCAGCCCCACCTCCGTGACGCCGACCACGACGGCCTCCACGACCACCACGGTCGCGCCGCCGACCACCACGACGGTGCCACCGACGACGGTGCCGCCCACCACCACCACCACGACGACGCTTCCTTCAGCGCCCACGACAGCGGCGCCGCCCGAGCAGCCGCCCCTCACCGATGTGGTGATCGTGGTGGTCAACGGCGCTGGCATCCCCGGCGTTGCCGGAGCCACCGCCGACCAGCTGCGCTTCATCGGCTACCCAAACGTGGAGATCGCAGACGGTGGCCAGATCGTCCCTGTCACCGCGGTCTACGTGACCGCCGGCCTCGAGCCGACGGCAACCCAGATGATCGCCGACCTGCAGGTCACCGATCCCGAGTTCGTGACGCCGACGTCGGTGTCGCCGCTCGATCAGTCGCCGCCGATCGCTCCCGCGTTCCCCGACGCCGACATCATCCTGTATCTCGGCCAAGACCAGGGCTGAACCGAGCTCCCGACGCGGTCAGGCGAGGTCGAGGCCGATGTAGACCAGCAGCTGCGCGTCCGCCGGAAGGCTGATCACGGAGGGTGCGGTGCTCAACGGTGCGATCGAGGTGGGAGGCAGGAGCAGATCTTCGGCCAACCGTGCAGCGGAGAGCTCCAGACCGTCGGCGTGGTACACCACGGTGAGGTCGACGATCTCGGTGCCATCGAGCGGGCTCACGTTGACGTAGCCGAGCCCCTCGAGCTGTTCCGACATTCGGGTGGCGGCACCGGCGACGTTGGCGCCGTTGGCGGCCACAGTGCGGAGTTCGCTGCGTTCGGGGAGCACCGGCAGTGGCGGCAACGTGGTCTCGGGCGCAGGGGCGGTGGTGCTCGGCGCGACCGTCGTGGTGCTGGGAGCAGGGGCCTCCGTGGTGGGCGGTGTCGTGGGCTCCGGGCGTTCGGGCAGCGTGGGTGCTGGTGCCTCGGTGGTGCTGGGCGGCACGATGGTCGCGTCCACGGGGACGTTGTTCGGGAGCCCGGCGATTGCCACGCCGGCACCAATCGACAACACCCCGACGATCACACATGCCCACCACTGCCGCTTCACGACCGTCAGCGAAGGCGTCGGAGCACAGTGGCTCGGTCGACCAGCGCTTGGAGGCCAGGTGTTCGGCGACCGCTGACCGGCAGCGCCACTAGTGTCCAGCTCATGCACTCATTTCGGTCCGATCGGGAGACCGAACCAGAACCGGCACCCCAGCCAGCGCTAGCACCCAGCGAGGCCATCCAACGTGCGCCGGAATCACTGCTCATCGGGGCGTACCGAGCAAACCCTCCGCCCTTTCCTTCAGCGTCGGCGCCCACTCGCATCCATCGGTCGGCTACCGGGGCCGTCGCTGCACCGCAGCCCCAACGGGACGCCGTCAGCCGGATCCAACGAGGCGCCGAAGCGAACCGGCAGATCATCCGTCGGACCGAACTCACGAGCGCAAACACGACGATTGCGCTCACCACGATCCCAATCATCAACACCAAGCTCGCCGAGGCCACTGCCCAAGGTCCCACCATCGCCGAAAACGTCAAAGCGCAACTCGCCCTCTTCGACGAGCACCTCGCCCGCAAGAGCTCTGCCGGACAGGTCATCAACGAAGCGATGCGAATCGCCACCATCATCGACGCCACCGCCGCTTCGATCTCGATGTCGCTCGGCGACCCCACCCTCAAGGGCCGCATCGCCACCGAACTCGTCGCCGCCTACCGCGCGGACCTCACCCAAGCGCTCGGGTCAGACACCGACACCGCCGAACGCACCGCCCAGACCGACAAGGTCGTCAACATCGCCGCGACAATCGTCGGCGACGACCCACTGACGCTCTACATGAACGACAAGGTCCTCGCACCCGACGCAGCGTGGCGCATCCGAGCCATGGCCGACCAGGCCGGCCTCCTCCCAGGAGAGATGTACGACACGCTCGAACAACGCCTCATGATGCAGCTCGGGTCGTTCTCGATCAACCAGGTCAAAGCGGGCGAGCGAAAGAAGGACGACATCACCAGCATCGACGCACACGGCGCCGCCAAGAGCGGGCAAGCCAGCTTCGTGCTCAAGGACCTCATCGGCGAGCTGTCGCCGTCACAGTTCAACGCCACGGTCGCCGTCGACCGGTCGGCCGACAACGCGCTCTCCACACCGCCGCCCTGGGTCGACGACCGGCTGGCGCTCACCGCCAAAGCAACGGCCAAGCTCGCCGCCCTGAGCAAGCAGGTTCGATCCTTCAACCTCAAGCGGACCACGCTCACGCCTGCGCAACTGCAAGCCGAACGGGCCATGAGCGGCACCGGCCTCAACGCCAAACAGTCCGAACACTTCCACCGCCTCCGAGAGGAAGAACTGGCCGCCGCCGCCGACTACGAAGCAAAGGGCGTCTCACCACGTGCCTTCTGCATCGCCAAACTCGTCGCCCGGTACGGCCTCGATTCCGGTGCTGCGGGAACGATCGTCAATGACATCGTCGCTGCCCTGCTCAACGTGCCGCTCACCCTCACCAACGACCTCCAGAAGCTCTTCGGCGCGCGAGCCGACGGGGCAGACCTCCCCACGCACGGGTCGGTGTACAAGTCGGAGCCGGCACGCATGCAGCAAGAAGTCGACATCGGCGCCGCCATCGGCAAACCGGATCACGATGCGAAGGCGATGGCCATGGGCTCACCCGACCCCGGCTTCACCAAATCCCGAGGCGCCAACTACATGCGGTGGCGCCGAGACGAAGACGAGCGTGAAACGGGCTACCACGGCCTCAGCGCCGACGACCTTCCGACGTTCGGAGCCGTCAACCCGAACTTCAACGACACCAAGGGCGGCAACGCCAAGCTGGCCCAGTGGAACACCACACGCACGAGTTCGACGGAATCGCGTACGGAAAGAACTACTACGGCGACGTCCACTTCCTCCTGAAGGACGCCGTCCGGCCCCGCTCGACCTTCATCGCCCGAGGGAAGATGGGCGTGAACGGAAGGCGCATCGAACGCACCGACCTCGTCTTCCTGCTCGCCGACATGATCAGGCTCTACATGTGGGACTACGTCGACGCAATGGTCGCCAGCACCCAGAACGTCCCCAAGGTCGTGCTCACCAACATGGACGCCGAGGTGCACATCTACGGCGCGTTCGACCTGGCCGTAGACGTCGCCGAGATGTACCTCCAGCCCAAGGCCTTTGCCGACTCAGCCACCGTGCCCGGGGGCCCTGCGTATCGGGCACGCGTGTTCGCTGAGGCAAACGGCATCGCCGTGAAGAGCGTCGGCACTGAGCCGACCGGCTACGAGGTGCACGCCAGGCAAGGCATCGAGGGCGGTATCGACCTCAAGAACGAACTCGCCAAGGACGGCGCGTAGCGCACAAGAAAGCGGCCAGATCGCCTGCCTCGAAGAGATCCGCCCGCGGCGCCACGTCGACCACCGCGACTGGTTCAACGAAACGTGGAAGCAATCGGCGCTGGTCGAGGCCGGCATCAACATCGCCTTCGTGCAGGACAACGAATCACTCTTCGCCCCCGCCGGCACCCCGCGCGGCCTGCACTACCAACTCGCGCCACACGCCCAGCACAATCTGGTTCGTGTGATCCACGGGTCGATCCTCGACGTTGCGGTCGACATCCCCGCGACTCCCCTACATGCGGCCACCACGTTGCGGTCACCCCTACTGCGGACGATGGCAATCAGCTGCTCGTGCCCGCCGGGTCCGCTCATGGCCCTCTGCACCCCGGAGCCAGATGTGCGTGTCGCCTACAAGGTCAGCGGGCAGTACGCGCCCGAGTGCGAACGCGAGATCCGATGGGCCGACCCCGACCTCGGCATCAACTGGCAGCACCCCGTTGCCGGGCCCACCCTTTCGGACAAGGAACAGATCGCCCCGCTATTCGCCGACCAGCCCGACCACTTCTGATTTCGGCTGCCGGCGTCGGAGGGCTCCTCACCGCCGTTGTCCATGAGCGCGTCGTCGTGATCCAGGAGGAGAACATTTGTGTGTTCTTTGTTGTTTCTTCGTACACGTGTGCTATCATCGTTCCCATGGCAACCGCCATCGTTGACACCGCCATCGAGCCGACTCAGGCGCTCGATTTCGACGATGCGCTCAACGACGTGGCGGGCCACCTCAACGCCCAGCACGCACGCCTGATCGACCTTGCCATCGCGATGCTCGCCGACGACTCGCTCTGGTTCGGCGACGGCGTCCACACCCCCGAGCAGTTCCTCGCCTGGCGCACCGGGCTCGCACCCAACCGGGCCCGCCAGATCGTCGCCATCGCCCGCCGCGCCACCGAACTCCCCGAATCGATCGACGCCTGCCGGCGAGGCGAACTCGCCATCGACCAACTCGCCGCCATCGCCAACCGGGCACCCTGGTGGGCCGACCACGACATCTGCGACCTCGCCAAGATGCTCACCGTCGGCCAACTCCGCAAAACCCTCGCCAACTACCCATTCCCCGACATCCCCTCCCCCGACACCGACACCGATGCAGCCGCAGGCCAGCGCCGACGAACCGGCACCCGACGCACGGCACCGCAGCAGCAGCGGAGGAGAACGACGCGGCGGTTGCCGGGGAGGTCGCTCAGGCTGGGTTCGTCAGTGGCGAAGGATCGGCCACCACCGGACACGTGTGGTGGGGCGTCGGCGACGACGGCAGGTTCCGCCTCAACCTCGACTGCGACCAACTCGCCGGCATGACCATCGACGCCGCCCTCCGCGAAGCTCGCGACCACCTCTTCCAACAGGGCCACGAGCAGGTCGACCGACGTCGACGCCTTCCTCGAGATGGCCCAACGCTCACTCGACGGCGTCGAGTCACCCGCCCGGCGCGAACGGTTCCGCACCAACATCCACCTGCACGCCGACGGTGGCGCCTGCGACGACCACGGCAGCGTCCTGCCCAACGCCATCCGCCAGTACATCACCTGCGACGGCCTGCTGTCGCCCACCTTCATCACCGACAGCATCCCCATCTCCGTCGGGCGCACCCAGCGCATGGTGCCGCTGCGCACCCGCCGCATCGTGCTCCTGCGCGACCAGGGCTGCCGGGTGCCCGGCTGCAACGTCACCCACCACATCGAGGTCCACCACATCGTGCACTGGGAGGACGACGGGCCCACCGACACCTGGAACCTCATCGCCCTGTGCCCCCGACACCACCGCATGCACCATCGAGGCGAACTCGGCGTCGTCGGCAACGCCGACGACCCCGACGGCATCACCTTCACCAACCGCCACGGCCGAGTGATCGGCACCACCGGAGCCAAACCCGAGCCCCCCGGGGCACCGCCACCCACCCCCGCCGGGGTCTACCAACACCCTCTCGGCGAACGCCTCGAACAGAAATGGGTCTACTTCAGCCCGCCCGCCGAACACCGAGCCACCGCCTGGGCCAACCACCCGCACCACCCGCTGCCCGTCACCGGCTGACGCTCCGATGGCCCACCGGTGACCCAGGGCGCTCCCACCGCTCCCACCGCTCCCGAACCAAGCTCAATCCGCCGGGATCGGTGACGAACGGAACTCGAGATCCACGCTCGCCATGTGCCCGTGGCGCCGTTCGACCTCCCCGACACAGGTCGCCGGCTCGCAGCGTTCGACAGCGCGACGCCGCAGCGATCTCCGAGCAAGCGGCCGTCAGGGGGCGGCGGTGTGCCGTTCGAACGCCTCGATCACGGCGTCGGCTGCCTCCTCGGCGGTCATCGTGCTGGTGTCCACGGTGAGCTCGGCACCCTCCGGGGGCTCATAGGCCGAATCGATGCCGGTGAAGTTCGCCAACTCGCCACGGCGGGCCTTCGCATACAGGCCCTTCGGGTCGCGCTGCTCGGCGATCTCCAACGGCGTGTCGACGAACACCTCGATGAACTCGCCATCCTCCACCGCATCACGGGCCAGGCGACGCTCGGCCCGGAACGGCGAGATGAACGACACCAACACCACGAGGCCGGCGTCGACCATCAGCGCCGACACCTCGGCCACACGACGGATGTTCTCCACCCGATCGGCATCGGTGAAGCCAAGATCACGATTCAGGCCGTGGCGCACGTTGTCGCCATCGAGCAGGTAGGTCCGAACCCCCTGCGCGTGCAGCTTCGACTCGACGATGTTCGCGATCGTCGACTTGCCCGAGCCCGACAGCCCGGTGAACCAGAGCACCGCCGGACGATGCTGGTTCTGGTCGGCCCGGGCGGCCTTGTCGACCTGGACGTCCTGCCAATGAATGTTGTGCGAGCGCCGCAGGGCGAAGTGCAACAGACCAGCGCCGACGGTGACGTTCGTCAGCTTGTCGATCACGATGAACCCGCCGGTGTCGCGGTTGACCGCGTACGGATCGAACGGGATCGGCCGATCGAGGCTCACATTGCACACCCCGATCTCGTTGAGCTCCAACGTGGTGGCAGCGAGATGATCGAGGTTGTTGATGTCGATCCGATGCTTCGGCTGCGAGATCGTCGCGCCCACCGTGCGGGCACCGATCTTCACCAGGTACGGCCGCCCCGGCAACATCGCCTCCTCGTGCATCCACACGACATGCGCCTCGAACTGGTCGGCCACCTCGGCCGGGTCGTCACCGGCACACAGCAGGTCGCCGCGGCTCACGTCGATCTCGTCGGCCAACGTGATCGTCACCGACTGGCCGGCGATCGCCTCGTCGAGATCGCCATCCATCGTGACGATGCGCTCGACCGTGCTGGTCGTGCCGGCAGGCAACACCCGAATCGGGTCGCCGGGCTTGATCGAGCCGCCGACGATCCGGCCCGAGAACCCGCGGAAGTCGAGGTTCGGGCGATTCACCCACTGCACCGGCATCCGGAAGCTCGCCTCGGCCAGGTCGTCGTCGACCGGCACCGTCTCGAGGAAGCCGAGCAGGGTCGGGCCGTGATACCACGGCGTGTTCGCACTCTGGTCCACGATGTTGTCGCCCTTGAGCGCCGACAGCGGGATGAACGTGATGTCGTCGAGCCCGATCCGGCGGGCGAAGTCGGTGTACTCCTCCTCGATCGCCGCGAACGTCTCGTGCGAGTAGTCCATCAGGTCCATCTTGTTGATGGCCACCACCACCCGCTTGATGCCCAGCAGCGACACCAGGAAGCTGTGGCGGCGGGTCTGGGTGAGCACGCCCTTGCGGGCATCCACGAGGATCACGGCCACGTCGGCCGTCGAGGCACCGGTGACCATGTTGCGCGTGTACTGCTCGTGGCCCGGGGTGTCGGCCACGATGAACTTGCGATGCTCGGTCGCGAAGAAGCGGTAGGCGACATCGATCGTGATGCCCTGCTCGCGCTCCGCCGACAGCCCGTCGAGCAGCAGCGCGAAGTCGAGATCGCCACCCTGCGTGCCCACCTTCGCCGAGTCGACCTCCAGCGCTGCGAGATGATCCTCGAACACCAGGTGGGTCTCGTACAGCAGCCGCCCGATCAGGGTGCTCTTGCCGTCGTCGACGCTGCCGCAGGTGATGAACCGCAACAGGCTCTTGTACTGATGCTGCGTGAGGTACTCGTCGATGTTCTCGGCGATCAACTCATGGGCCTTCGATGCTGCGTTCGATCCGTGCTCGGCCATCAGAAGTGACCTTCCTGCTTCTTCTTCTCCAACGAACTGATGCCGTCGTGGTCGGCCACACGACCCTGACGCTCCGACGTGGTGGCCAGCAGCATCTCCTGGATGATGCCCGGCAACGTGTCGGCGGTCGGACTCGATCGCGCCGGTGAGCGGGTAGCACCCCAGCGTGCGGAACCTGACGGTGCGCATCTCCGGCACCTCCCCCGGCTCCAGCGTCATCCGGTCGTCGTCGACGACGATCAGCGTGCCGTCACGCTCGATCACCGGGCGCGGCCTCGCGAAGTAGAGGTCGACCAGCGGGATCTGCTCGAGATGGATGTACTGCCACACGTCGAGTTCGGTCCAGTTCGAGATCGGGAACACCCGCACCGTCTCGCCCTTGCTGCGCCGGCCGTTGTACAGCTGCCAGAGTTCGGGCCGCTGACGCTTCGGGTCCCACTGGTGCTGCGGGCTGCGGATCGAGAACACCCGCTCCTTGGCCCGCGACTTCTCCTCGTCGCGCCGCGCCCCGCCGAACATCACGTCGAACCTGCGCTCGTCGACCACCTGCTTGAGCCCCTCGGTCTTCCACATGTCGGTGTGCGTGGCCGAGCCGTGATCGATCGGGTTGATGTTCTTCTCGATGCACTCCGGATTGAGGTGCACGATCAGCTCCATCCCGTGCGCCTTGGCCTGCTCGTCACGGAACTCGTACATCGCCTGGAACTTCCACAGCGTGTCGACGTGCACCATCGGCATCGGCGGAACCGACGGGTAGAACGCCTTCACCGCCAGACGCAACAGCACCGAGCTGTCCTTGCCCATCGAGTACAGCAGCGCCGGGCGCTCGGCCTCCGACACCGCCTCACGCATGATGTGGATCGCCTCCGCTTCGAGGCGCTGCAGGTGCGTCAGCCGCCCCGCGGTCAGCGTCGGCACGTCGTGCGCCTGACTCGCTTGATCGGTGTTCGTTGCGGCAGCTGCCATCGGGGCTCCTTGCATCGATTCTCCATTAACCCGGGGGAGAATGTAGGGAACCGTGCGCCATCCGTCAAGGGCACACGCGGATCTCGGTGCTGTGCGTCTCGCTGCTCAGCCGAGTACGTGTTGGACCGCGGCGAGCACCTCGTCGTGGAATCGGCCATCGGTGGCCACCACCCCACGGTTGTGCTCCAGCCGGGCACCGTGGCGGAAGTCGAGCGGTGCGCCGGTGACATCGGTGACCCGTCCCCCGGCCTGCTCCACCACGAACATGCCAGCAGCGTGATCCCAGATCTTCTCGCGGTAGTCGGCCCGGGTCGGCAGGCGCAGGTAGATCGACGCATCACCCCGAGCGACGGCCGCGTACTTGCACTGGCTGTCGATGCGATACGGCTCCGTCGCGAGCCCCAGCGCTGCGGCGATCAGCGCCGAGTCGTCCTGGTTCGAGTGGCCGGATTCCACCGACTCGACCAGCCGCGCCTCGCGCAGCGTCGCCGGCGCCGCCACCCCGACCGGTTGCGCGTCCACGGACGCGCCGAACCAGGCTTGGCAGCTGCCGTCGACCGCCAGGAAGATCGCCCCACGCGAACCGTCGGGGTTCGGGAGGTTCGGGCAGCCCAGCACCCCGAGGCGCACCTGCGAATCGACGATCAGCGCCAACGCGATCGCGTACTGATCGCCGCGCAGGAAGCCCTTGGTGCCATCGATCGGGTCGAGCGTCCAGTAGCGATCGGCGCTCCCGTCCGACGAGCCCGCCGAGATCCACTCGAGCACCTCGCTGGCCGAGGCCCCGGCCCGGTGTCCGCCGACGAGGCCGACCACACCGTCGAGCAGCGCGGCGTTGCCCGGCTCACGCAGCTCCGACGCCTCCTCCTCGCCGACCATGGCGATGTCGCCCAGCGCATCGACGAGCTCGGCGCACACGACGGCCTGGGCGGCATAGTCGGCCACGGTCACCGGGCTGAGATCGTCCTTGGTGAGCGTGTCGCCCGCCACCAGCCGCCCCTGCGCGCCATCGCACAGCGCCGAGGCCGCCCGCACCGCGGCCACCGCCGCCTCGATCTCCGTGGTGTGGACCGGTGACTCAGTCGCCATGGCGTTGCTCCGTCGTTTGTCGGTAGGTACTGGCCAGCGCAGCGACCTCGGCGGGAAGTTCACCCGACACCAGGTCGGCGAGCGACACGGTCTCGAGCACCTGCCGCAGGCTGCCCCTGACCGCCATCCACACCGTCGGCAACGTCTCCGCAGGCGCCGGGTAGCTGAGATCGCGCAGACTCGCATCGTGCACATCGGCGAGCGGGCCATCGATCGCCCGGAAGATGTCGGCCAACGAAATGCCGGCAGCCGGCCGCGACAGTGAGAAGCCGCCGTCAGGCCCACGCTTCGAGCGCACGAGCTCCGCCCGCTTCAGGTCTCGGAAGATGTCGAGCAGGACCTTGAGCGAGATGTGCTGGCTGGTCGCGATCGCCTCGGCCTTCATCGACGGGTCCGGGCTCGCCGCGAGCTCGGCCATCGCCCGCACCGCGTTGTCGACCCGCTCGGAGATCCTCACGACCGGCGACGCTACCCGAGGCCACGTTTCGCCGGCCCGATGCCCCCGGGATTCCCTCGCCCCGTGCGATCTCGGGGGCCGACGCCCGGGAATGCGGGACCGAGGGCACCAAGATCGCAACGCGATGAGCAGGTTCACTGCGCGTGCCCGATCCGCAGCACTCCCTGGGGCGTCCGAGTGAGAATTCGAATGTCGCCAGACAACGACTACTCGTCGAAACCTCAGCACGTCTCGAGAAATCAACGTACACTTGTTGCTTTTCTGCCTCTTGTAGCGTACTCTTGTTTGTACCGACTCCCCTCCGAATCTGACTCACCCGTTGGAAGGAGGACAACATGCAGCACCCCGAACTGATCGCCAGCGTCGAACGGTTGGCCCACATCGACACCGACACCCTCGATCGCGACGAACTCGCCGACGTCGTCGCCCACACCGCTCGCATACGCGGCTGGCTCGACGCGCTCGAGCTGCGCTGCACCCGACGTGGCCGCACCCTCGCCGACACCGGCCGCGCCGAATCGGCCGCCAACCTCCTCGCCGCCAGTTCGAACCGATCGAGCCGAGAAGCCGCACAGATCGCCCAACGCGAGGCCATCGCTGACGCCATGCCCACCTTCGAAGACGGCCTCGACCAAGGCACCGTCTCCGCCGGCCACCTCGACGCCATCGCCAACGCCACACGCTCCGCTCCGCCGGGCGTGCGAGCTGCGTTCGCCGCTCACGAACATGAACTGATCGACCAGGCCGCCACCGACACCATCGACACGTTCACCCGTCGATGCCGTGCGCTCGTCGCCCAACTCACGAGCGAACTCACGGACAACGACGCCAGCGAACTCGATCGCCAGCGGGCCGCCTCCCACATCCGCCGCTGGGTGACCGCCGGCGACGGCATGCACCACACCCAACTCGCGCTCGACCCACTCCGCGACGAGATCGTCTGGAACGCCGTCAACCGCTCCCTGCGATCACTCCAACAACGCGACGGCAACGCCCGCACCCCCTGGAATCAGCTCCAGATCAACGCCTTCGTCGGCACCGTACTCGGCAGCCCCGGCGCGCCGACCACCACGACCACCAGCACGGCCTCGGCCACGCCGCCAGCAACGCCGCCAGCACCCAGCCCGGCGGCCGACATCGCCAACGACCTGCTTGCGGCGCTCGACGCGCACGGCTCCCCAGACACCCACGACCGCCCGGCCACCGATGCGGACCGCAAGCCAGCCACTGTCGGATGCGACGACCACACCGCACTCGCCGCCATCGGACACGGCATCACCGAAGTCAGCGTGCTGATCGACCTGTCGACGCTCACGGACGGGCTCCACGACCACAGCGTCTGCGAAACCGAAGACGGCATCGCACTACCGGTGTCGACCGTCCGACGGCTCTGCTGCGACGCCGACGTCATCCCCGTCGTACTCGGGGGCAACGGTGAAACCCTCGACGTCGGCCGGTCCCGCCGCACCGTCAGCCGGGCGCAACGCCGGGCGCTGCGAGCCATGCACCGCACCTGCGCCCACCCCCAGTGCAGCGTGCCCTACTCACACTGCAAGATCCACCACATCCGATGGTGGTGGCGCGACCGCGGCCCCACCGACATCGACAACCTCCTCCCACTCTGCGAACGCCACCACCACCTCGTCCACGAAGGCGGCTGGACCCTCACCATGACCGGCGACCGCATCGCCACCTGGACCCGACCCGACGGCACCATCCACCACCGCGGAACCACCATCGATCGACGAGCGCACTCCCGCCACTCCGCAACGTCGAACTCGCGACCGCCAGCACCAGCCGCGACGAACCACGCACGCGCCGGATGACCGGGCCGACGCGGGCGCCTCACTGCATCTCGGTGGCGTGAGTCCAGCAATCGCGACCTGACGCCACCGAGATCTCGAGCGGCAGTCGGATCAGCGCGACCCGCTGCTGCCGCCCAGCCGCAGGTGCGGTCCCGGTCCACCACCAACACGTCGAACCCAGGTTGGGTGACGGCCATGGCAGTGCGCATGACCGCAGCGCCCCGAGCACCAGCTGACGCTGATGGCGAATCGACGCGTTCCGTGTTCACGATGCGAATCGCCCACTGCCCAGGCACCAGAGGTGCACAACAGGAGCAGTGATGAACCACCGAACCGATCACCCATCGCAACCGCGACCGGGCCGACGACCACGAGCTGGGCACCGGCGCCCGGTGCGCGTCGACGTCGCGTCGACGTTGATCTGGCTGGGCGTCGTTGCGCTGCTCCTCATCGGGGGCGCGGGTCCAGCGCCCACCACGCAGGCCGCTCCCCCACCTGCAGACCGGGTGTCGCATGGTGCCGCAGGAACCGCCCGCAACGGGGTGGGCGGGTCGATCGCCCCGTCGCCGACGAGCGCGTCATGGCCGGGCACGGGGAACGACCGCAACGGAGGGCCGTTCGCCTTCATCGGAGCGCAGTACGGATCGCTCTGGAGCATCCCCGCCTCGAGCAACAACTCGCTCGGCGTCGGCTACTGCGTGATGGAAGACGTCGGCGGCGAAGGCGTCGTGTCGCTCCAGCCCGACCCTGCGCTGTGGGATGCCAGCGAGATGGCGAAGGCTGCGGCGTTGATGTCGACCTTCGGGGGCGATCGCGTGGTTCCCTACGGCATCGACGCGTCAGGGCCCTACGACGTGGCATCGGGCGAATGGGCGCAGCCGACGCTGTTCGGCGCCGGCGAGTACACCCGCCGCCGCCACGTCGCGGTGAACTTCGGGGTGAAGATGTTCGTGGAGGACGTCAGCCCGTCCGGTGTCGCTGCCGGCCGCAAGCTCGCACGCGACAGCGCCGTCGTCGACGGATCGGGCGACAACTACCCGGCGCTGCGAGCCGGGTACGACATGGCGCAGCGCCTCACCCGCGTCGCCGAGATCCAGCACGCCGTCGGCGGCGTCCGTCTCGACCTGCAGTGGGAGACGTCCGACGGCGAGGCCCCGCGCACGCCCGGCACCTACGCGTTGGAGGTGCGTGTGACCGACGCTGCCGGCAAGCCGGTCGGCCTCGTCCCGGTGGTGCAGGTGTCGGAGGTCGGGCTCGACGGCAAGCGATCGATCGGCGCCGTGGCGGCACACGACGCGTCGACGTCGACCGGTGACGACGACGCACGACGAGCAGCGGCGGTCGCGACCGGGTGGCCGACGATGGACATGGCGCAACGAATGGCCGACGACGACCGGTTCCTGCTCGGCGCGGCGCCGGCGAGTGCAGCGGTCACCGACACCGACGGCAGCGCTCGTTTCGATGTCACGATCGACCGGGAGCGGTGGGAGCTCGGGTTCCACGCGCAGGCCCCCACCGACGACGTGTCGCTCTACGCGGGCACGGGCATCCAGGGGCAGATCACCTGGACCGGCCCACCGCAGTCGGCCACCGCCCACCAGGTGGCGCCGGCTCCGTTGCTCGGCCTGGCCGCCGTCCGCAAGGTGATCGAGCCCGCCGACCTCGCTGCGAACCGAGATCTCTCGGGGTTCGAGTTCGTCGTCACGACCACCGACGGAGCGAGCCTCGGCGCCGACGGTGGCGACCTGGTGGCGCGCACCGACGAACTCGGTGTGACACCTCCGGTCGAACTTCCTGCCGGCCGGTACCGCGTCACCGAGGCAGCGGTGCCCGACTGGGCCGACGCGCTCGTCGACACCGGCCCGATCGAGTTCGACCTCCAACCGGACGGCACCGACACGATCGCCGAGGTCGCCTACACCAACCTCGAACCGACGGCGACGATCGTCACCGCAGCCAGCGACGCCGACGACGGCGACCAGATCATCGATCTCACGCTCGGCGATGCCACGATCGTCGACCGGATCACCTACACGGGTCTGGTCCCCGGCACCGCCTACGTCGCCGCCGGTGAACTGATGCTGCTCACTGCGGTACCGCCGGGCGCCGACGCAGCGACGGAACCGATGGCGACCGGGATCGTGGGCTCGACGTCGTTCACGGCCGACGCGTCGGAGGGCAGCGTCGACGTGCTGTTCGTCGTGCCCGCCGACACGGTGCTGGCCGGACATGCGCTGGTGGCGTACCAGCACATCGAGGTCGAGGGATCCGGACGTCGCGTCGCCACCCACCACGACCCCGCAGCGCTCGAACAGACCATCTGGCTGCCGTTCATCTCGACCACGCTGCTGCCCGACCGCCCCGATGCGGGAGCCGGCTCCGGTCGGGCTGCGAACGATCCCGTCCATCCGGGCGACGCGCTGATCGACCATCTGACGGCGTACGGGCTGCGTCCCGACCGTCGGTACCGCACCGACCTCACGCTGCACGAACGGCTCGCCGACGGCACCTGCGTGGCCACCGGCGTCGCGGCGAGCACGGTGTTCGACGTCCACGCCGACGTACCGTCGATCGCAACGAGCGTGGGAGGCTTCGATGCTCCGCACACCGGTGTGTTCGTGGCGTTCCAAGTCATCTCGATGCTCGACGAATCCGGCGAGCGGGTGGTCGCCCGACATGCCGACTGCGACAGCGTCACGCAGCGCATCGACGTCGTCGACCCGCCCGCACCGACGCCGACCACGGTGCCGCCGTCGACGACCAGCGAGCCGTCGCCGACCACCTCCGTCGCCACCACCCCCTCGCCGACCTCGGCGCCCACGCCCACCGCAGCGCCTGCGCCGCGAACGGTGGGCACGCTCTCACGGACCGGCACCGATGCGAGCACGGCGCTGGCCGCCGTCGGCCTCGCGCTGCTGGGGATCGGCGTCGCACTCATCACGGTGGTTCGACGACCCCGGACACGCTGAGCGTCGTCGCGCTCGATCGCCCACCGCTGCCGGCTCGGTGCGGTGCGGTGCGGTGCGGGTGGCGGTGTGACGTTCAGTGCGACATCAGCGCGAGCGGCAGCCCGAGGCCCACCTCGGCGCGCACGGTCGCAATGCGCCGTCCCGGCTGCACGGCATCCTTCGGTGCCGAGATCCGGTCCGGGCCGATCACCTCGCATGCGGCGTCGAGGTCGTCGACGATCAGCACGAGACCCCAGAAGCTGGCCGGGCCATCGGGCACCTCGGGACGCTCCACGAGTTCCACGATCAGCCCGCCGCGCCCGATGCGATGGAACCCCTGCCGCATCGTGCCCACCTCCCGGATGCGCTTGAGTTCGCACCCCGTCGCCAGCTCGATCGCGTCGCTGGTGCGCTGCAGGTCGGCAGTCAGCACCACCACATGATCGAGCCCGATCGCTCGTATCGCATGCTCCGCGTATCGGGGCGCCATCGGCTCGACGAGCTCCGTCGGCAGTCCGTCGATCGACGATGCCCGCTCGACGCCCGCCATGCCGCTCAGTGCCCAGCCGACCAGCCCGGGCTCCCCCGACGACACGATCCGAATCGAGGTCCCGACCAGCGCAATCAGTCCCTCATCGGTCACGGTCAGCCCCAACGAGCGCCACACGTCGGCATCGCCGGCGACGCTCAGCCACTCGACCTTCGGCTCGCCCGACGGCGAGGCCCCGTGACCGGTGAGATCGGTGCGATCGTTCATCGCCTCAGTCTCCCCTGCGCGTCGATGCATCGCGAAAGCCGGGGCGAGACGCGACGAAGCGCCCGATCAGCGGCTCCGTGTGGAGCGACCCATCGGGCGCCTCGCGAGATCGACGCTCGGCCCAGCGGTTGGGGACGAGCCGAGATGTACGGGTGCGAGGTGGTCAGCGACCCATGTTCGGGCGCTTGCCGTGATTCGCCTTCGAGCGGCGCATCTTGGCCTTTTTCCTTTTGGTCTTCTTCGACATAGGGCGAGCATCATACGGCGCCCCGGCCCAAGATGCTCAGGAAGCGGCCCAAGCCAGCAGATCCTCCGCCGACATCGTGTTGATGATCCGTTCGATCGGCACCCCGCGTTCGGCGGCACGGTCGCAGCCGAACGCCTGCCACTCGAGCTGACCCGTGGCGTGAGCGTCGGAGTCGATCGAGAACCAGCAGCCGTAGTCGATGGCGACGTCGAGCAACGCACGTGGCGGATCCAACCGTTCCGGGCGGCAGTTGATCTCCACCGCGGTGTCGAACTGGGCGCAGGCGGCGAACACGTAGTCGGCGTCGAAATCGGACGGGGGCCGCTTGCCGATCATCCGACCGGTGCAGTGGCCGAGGATGTCGACGTGCGGCGACGCCACCGCCATCAGCATCCGCTCGGTCATCTGCTGGCGTTCCATCCGCAGCTTCGAGTGCACGCTCGCGACCACGACATCGAGCCGCTCCAGCATCTCATCGGACAGATCGAGCGAGCCGTCTTCGAGGATGTCGACCTCCATCCCCGCCAGGATTCGGAAGTCGTGGCCGGCGGCTGCGATGTCGGCATTGACCGCAGCGATCTGATCGAGCTGCTCGCTCAGGCGCTGCTCGTTGAGGCCGTGAGCGATCGTCAGGCGGGCCGAGTGGTCGGTCTGCACCATGTAGTCGTGACCGATCGCAATCGCGGTGGCCGCCATCGCCTCGATCGGGGCGCCGCCGTCGCTCCACGTCGAGTGCAGGTGGCAATCACCCCGAAGCGCATCGCGATACACCTGCCCCTCCGGCGTGATCGGCACCTGCGACTCGGCTTCGATCTTCGCCAGGTAGGCCGGCTCGCGTCCGGCCAGCGCATCGGCGATCACCGCTGCGGTCGACGATCCGATGCCATCGAGATCGGTGAGCGTTCCGTCCGCCGCTCGTTCGGCGAGCTCGTCGGGTGGCGTGGATCGCACCACGTCGAGCGCACGCGCGAACGCCTTCGCCTTGAACCCACGCTCGTGTGCCCGATCGAGGCAGTGGATCACGCGCAGGATCGCCTGCTCGGGCGTCATCCCCCGATCGTACCCACCCCGCCCGACCGACCCGACCCCACCCTCACTCCACCCTCGCCTCGCCCCGAGTGCACGTCTGTGCGGATCCGGTTGCGAATCGTGCAATCACATCCGCACAGACGGGCGTCCGCTTCCGTTTCGGCCGTCGACGCGCCCACTCGGAGGCATGCGACTCTCCGACTTCGACGACTGGGCGCGAGCCCACCACGGCATCATCACGCTCGAGGCATCCGGGCTCTCCCGCGATGCGTGGTACCGGATGATCAGGGCCGGCACCGTCGAGCAACTCCACCCGCATGTCGCCCGCCTCCACGGCACACCCGACACGCCGGAACAGCGAATCATCGCGGCGGCACACAGCGTCGGCGCTGGAGCGCTCGCCTCGCATCGATCAGCCGCTCGCCTCTGGGGCATCCCGCGCCCCGAGGACGACCCCGTCGACCTGCTCCTCCCCTCGCAGCGGCGCGACGTCCAGCGGTCCGGCGTCGTCATCCATCGACCACGCGACCTCGCCCGACTGATCCCACAGCGGCGATACAGCATCCGCTGCACGAGCATCATCCGGACCCTGCTCGACCTCGGCGCCGTCGATCCTCAGGCGTTGCCCGATGCCGTCGGTCACGCGATCACCAACAACCTCGTCCCGTTGGAGGCGCTCGAAGCTGCGGCTGAGCAACATGGCCGGCCCGGACGCTCGGGGGTCGTCGCCATTCGGGATGCAATCGCCGACTGGTCGATCGACCGACGACCGACCGACTCGATGCTCGAGGCCGCCTTCCACCGACTCGCCGTTCGGTACGGGCTCCCGCCGCTCGAGTTCCATCCGATCATCGAGGGGTACGAAATCGACTTTCGCGTTCGCGACACCCCGGTGCTGATCGAGTGCGACGGGTGGGCCTACCACGGGCGCGAACGCCGACACTTCGAACGCGACCGGGAACGCGATGCCAAGCTGATCGGCGCCGGCTGGATCGTGTTGCGCTTCACCTATCGAGCGGTGACGACACATCCGACGGCCACAGCCGAACGAATCCGCACGGCGGTCGCCCAATGGTCCGACGCCGCCTGATCTCACCACCCGCAATCGCCGGTCTGCGCGGATCTGGTTGCGGATCGTGCGACTGGATCCGCACAGACGGCAAGATCGCCTCGGTAGCCTCGGGCGCCTCATGGAACGTTTCGGACTCGTCGGTCTCCCCAACGCGGGCAAGAGCTCGCTGTACAACGCATTGACCGGCGGTGGCGCGCTCGCTGCGCCGTACCCGTTCGCCACGAAGGACCCGAACATCGGGGTGGCGAAGGTGCCCGACGATCGGCTCGACCGCCTCTCGGTGATGTCGAAGTCGAAGCAGACGATCCACGCCTCCGTGGAAGTGGTCGACATCGGCGGCCTGGTCGAGGGCGCCAGCCAGGGCGAAGGTCTCGGCAACAAGTTCCTCGCCAACATCCGCGAGGTCGACGCGATCGTCTTCGTGCTCCGAGCGTTCGTCAACGACGACATCACCGGGCCCTCCGATCCACTCGAGCACCTCCGCGTGGTCGAGATCGAGCTGGCCCTCGCCGACCTGGAGACCGTCGAGAAGCGCCTCCATCAGACCAAGCGGCAGGCCAAGCTCGACAAGGCGATGGCCCAAGAAACCGAATACCTGCAGGTTGCCTACGACGCGCTGTCCGAGGGGCTACCGCTCTACCGCGCCGGTCTCAACGACGACGTCCGCGACGCGCTCGGCGCCGTACTTCCTGCTCACCAATCGGCGGGTGCTCGTGGTGGTCAACGTCGGCGAGGACGACATCGAATCGATCCCCGAGAAGGAAGCACTCGTCTCCGCCGAGTTCAACAACGCCGGCGACAACGTCGAGGTGATCGGCATGTGCGTGCAGATGGAAGCCGAGGCCGCCGCGATCGAAGACCCCGACGAGCGCGCCGAGATCCTCGAAGGATTCGGCCTGGGCGAAGGCGCGTTGTTCCGCATGGTCCGGTCCGCGTATCACTTGCTCGGCCTGCGCACGTATTTCACGACCGGCGAGAAGGAATCGCGGGCGTGGACGTTCTACGAGGGGTCGACGGCGCCGATCTGCGCCGGACGAATCCACACCGACTTCCAGCGCGGGTTCATCCGTGCGGAGGTCATCCAGTGGGATGAACTGCTGGAGCTCGGGTCGTGGAACGCCGCCAAGGACGCCGGCAAGATGCGCGTCGAAGGCAAGGACTACATCGCACAGGACGGCGACGTGATGGAGTTCCGCTTCAACGTGTAACGGTTGGTGTCTGACACCAAACGTGACGGGTCGAGTCAGGCGTCGGTTCGCTGGGTCGGCCGCCGAAGCTGTTGCGCCGGTGTGAACAGCTCCCGCGAGATCCCGAGGCTCATCACCGCGGTGGTCGTCGCAACACTGCCCAGCACCA
Source organism: Ilumatobacteraceae bacterium (assembly GCA_963793335.1). Lineage (GTDB taxonomy): Bacteria > Actinomycetota > Acidimicrobiia > Acidimicrobiales > Ilumatobacteraceae > Sva-07. The sequence goes on from CAWBZS010000001.1 coordinate 393,718, forward strand.
GGTACATCACCGACACCTGCACCTTGACCGCGTCCGCTGGGTCGACACCGGCGAGAATCAGCCCCACCATCGCCCCGGGCAAGAAGACGATGCCGACTGCTTTGGTCGACTCGATCTGCGGTACGAGCGCGGTTCGCAGAGCCTGACGGAGGTGCGGCTGGAACGCTTCGGACGAGGTGAGCCCGAGGGCGAGCCGTCCCTCGATCACGCCGCGCTGCTCGTCGGCGGCGATCAGCAATTGGCGCGACACCAGCACGGTCGCGGCCAACGAGTTGCCCACCACCATGCCCCCGAGCGGCACCAGGGTGCGGCCCTCGAACTCGTAGATCCCGAACCCGAACAGCACGCCGAGCACGACCACGGCAGACGCCGCGTACGCCAGCAGCGAGAGCGGAAGCACCTTGGGCACCTCCGCGGCGCGGCGCGACGTCGTGTACGCGGCGAAGCTCACCATCGCCAGCAGCCAGATGCCCGAATAGATCAGCGGGTCGTCGGGATCGACGACGAACTGCAGCACCCATCCGACCACGAGCAATTGCACCAGCGCGCGCAACGACGCCCACAGCAAGCTGCGCTCGAGGCCGAGCTGACGCCACAGCGAGATCCCGACAGCGACCGCGACCAGGATCCCCGATGCAGCCAGCCCGGTGGCGCCGATGTCGCCCTGGTCGACCGCGAACATCACGGCCAGACCCGTTCCGGCGAGGTGGGGGCGCTCACGGGGCCCCGACCGATCGTCGCACGACGGGATCGTCGCTGCGGTCGAGTTGCTCGAGATGTCCGACCGCACGGACCGCACCGTCGGCGAGCACGATCACATGGTCGGCGAGCCGCCGGAGCTGGTCGGTGTCGTGGCTCACCCAGATGACGGCCACCCCGGAGTCGGCGAGCATGCGGGCCAAGTCCTCGACGGTCCCGCGAGCCTCCCGGTCGAGCGCCGCGGTCGGCTCGTCGGCCAGGAGGACCGCCGGCTCGGTGAGCAACGCCCGAGCGACGCACATCCGCTGCGCTTCGCCCCCCGACAGCGTGTCCGCATCGTGGTCGAGGAGTTCGGCGCTGAGCCCGACGTGTTCGAGGACGTGACGCGCTCGGCCGTCCTCCACGTCGGGCAGCGCCACCCGGAGGTTGTCGGCAACCGTCCCGGGAAAGAGCGGCGCACGCTGGAACACCATCGCCACTCGCCGTCGCAGTTCGGTGGGCTCCCACTCGGTGAGTGCCCGGCCGCGCCACCGAACCTCGCCGGCGATCGGATCATCGAGACGGTTCAGCAACCGCAACAACGTCGACTTGCCAGAACCGGACGGTCCGGCCAAGACCGTCACCCCGTCGGCGGGGATCGCCAGATCCATCGACCGCAGGATCGGCGTTTCGGCGGGTCCGGCGTCGACACCGACCAACTCGAAGAGGTCAGGTGACGACACGGCTGATCACCTGCGAGCTCACTCGGCGAACGTACCCCAACCGACCCGGGTCGACACGCCCACCGCGAACGGCGCAGATCTGGCACACTGCCAGCATGGCTTGGTTGGTCAGTGACGCCCGCGTGCTGGCCTCGGCGGAAGTCGCCACCACCCGTGCAACGCGGCGACGTGGTCTGCTGGGGCGCGAACATCTCGATGGCGCACTCGTCATCGAACGCTGTCGATGGATCCACACGATCGGGATGAAGTTCCCGATCGACGTTGCCTACCTCGACGCCGACGGGGTCGTGGTGAAGACGCTGCACATGAACCGGTACCGCATCGGCGTGCCGGTGTGGCGAGCGAGTTGGCTGATCGAGGCCGAGGGCGGCGCGTTCGGGCGATGGGGCCTGCATGTCGGCGACGAGGTCGAGATCCGCCACGACGACAGCGACGACGACCGCGGTGACACTGGTGTCGCCGACGGCAGCGCCGGATGAGCACGCTCTGGCTCGTCGCCACCCCGATCGGGAACCTCGGCGATCTGTCGCCGAGGGCGGTCGACGTGCTCGCCCACGTCGGGGTGATCTGCTGTGAGGACACGCGTCGAACCGGGCTGCTCCTCCAACACGCGGGGGTCAAGGCCGAGCGACTCGCGGTGTGCAACGACCACACCGAGGTGAGCCGTGTGGACGACGTGCTGCGCGTGCTCGGCAGCGGCCGCGACGTGGCGATCGTGAGCGACGCCGGCACCCCGGGCATCTCCGACCCCGGCGAACGAATCGTGCGTGCCGTCATCGACGCCGGCTACACGATCAGCGCGGTGCCGGGTCCCAGCGCGGCGATCATGGCGCTCACGATCAGCGGGCTGAGTGCCGAGCGGTTCGTGTTCGAGGGGTTCATCCCACGCAAGGGCCGCGACCGATCCGAGCGTCTCGCCGAGATCGCAGCCGAGCACCGCACCACGGTGATCTACGAAGCTCCACACCGTGTGGCACGAACACTCGAGGATCTGCGCGAGGTGTGCGGCGGCGACCGCCTCGTGGTGGTCACCCGTGAGCTCACGAAGCTGCACGAAGCGGTCGTCCGAGGTCCGCTCGGGCAGATCGACATCGGCGGCCCGCGTGGCGAATACGTGCTCGTGCTCGCGGGTGCCGCCGTCGACGACGATCCGATCAGCGACGACGACGTCCGGGACGCCTTGCGGGACGAGTTCGCCGCCGGTTCCTCCACCCGAGATGCAGCAGCGGTCGTCGCCCGGTCGGTCGGTCGGCCCAAGCGGGAGGTCTACGCGCTCGCCGTGGCGCTCGCGAGCCAGACTCGCCAGCCAGAATGGGAACGTGAACCCCGATGAGTGAGTACGTCAATGTCGCCAGTTCCGGCCCGAGCGCCGCGTTCTTCGACCTCGACCGCACCCTGATCTCGGGCTCGTCGGCGTTCACGCTCGCGATGCAGGCGCGCAAGGCCGGCCTGATCCCCAACCTCGAGTTCGCCCGAGATGCCGCTGGGGCGATCTCGTTCCAGCTCTTCGGCGCCGACGACGACACGACCGACGCCGTCAAGGCCCGCATTCTGAAGGCGGTCGCCGGAATGCGCCAGAGCGACCTCCAAGCCCTGAACGTGGAGGTGCTCCCCCGCCTGCTCGCCAAGCTCCGGCCGGAGGCTCGCCGTCTCCTCGACCGGCACCGCCACGCCGGGCGAGACACCTTCATCGTGTCGGCGGCGCCGCAGGAGATCGTGGAGCCGCTCGCCCATTCGTTCGGGATGACCTCGGGCATCGGGACGCGCAGCACCGTGATCGACGGTCGATACAGCGGCGATCTCGATGGACCGTTCTGTTACGGCGCCGGCAAGGTGGAGGCGATGCAGGAGCTCGCCAACTGGAACGGGTACGAGCTGGATCAGTGCTACGCCTACAGCGACTCGGCCAGTGACCTCCCGATGCTCGAGGCGGTCGGGCATCCGGTGGCCGTCAATCCCGACGCCAAGCTCGAACGTCACGCACGGCGCCACGGGTGGCCGATCGTGATCTTCAGCCAGCAGACCAAGTCGGTGGTGCGCCGCACGGCCGCATCGATCGGGACCGTCGGGGTCGCCGGCGCCGGTTTCGCCGCGGGCATCGCAGTGGCCGGCTCACGCAGCACCAAGCGCGGCCGTTCCGGCTTGCGACGCCGCTGACGCCCCCAGAGCCCGGGTCTCGGGGAACCTTGGTGGTTCCCGGAGCCCGGGTCTCGGGGAACCACGATGGAATCTCCGGTGGGCCGATGGGGCCGAGGCTCTAGCGTGCACGGGGTGAGCCGGTTCTACCTGACGACACCGATCTACTACGTGAACGCCGAGCCACATCTCGGCCATGCGTACACCACGATCGTCGGTGACGCACTCGCCCGCTGGCACCGGCTCCTCGGCGACGACGTCAAGTACCTCACCGGCACCGACGAGCACGGCCTCAAGATCCAGCAGGCAGCCGAAGCGGCCGGCGTCACCCCACAGGCGTTCACCGACGACATCGCCCCGAAGTTCGCCGCTGCATGGGACCGCCTCAACATCAGCCACGACGACTTCATCCGCACCACCGAACCTCGCCACAAGGCTGCGGTCGCCGAACTGCTGCAGCGCTGCTACGACGCCGGCGACATCGAGCTCGACACGTTCGCCGGCAAGTACTGCGTGGCCTGTGAGGAGTACTACGCCGACGACGAATTGATCGAGGTCGCCGGCCCCGACGGTCCGATCGCCGACTGCTGCCCCATCCACAACCGACCCGTCGAGTACTTCGAAGAGGAGAACTACTTCTTCCGGCTCTCACGATTCGAGGACCGACTCCTCGATTGGTATGCCGCCCACCCGGAGGCGCTGACCCCCGAGCACCGCGGCAACGAGGCAATCGGGCTGATCAAGAGCGGCCTGCGCGACTTCTCGATCAGCCGCACGTCGCTCGAGTGGGGCATCCCACTCCCCTGGGACCACAAGCACGTCACCTACGTGTGGTTCGACGCGCTCACCAACTACCTCGCCGCGGTCGGTTTCGGCGACGGCACGGACGACTACCGCGACTGGTGGCCAGTCGACTACCACCTGATCGGCAAGGACATCGTCCGTCAACACTGCGTGTACTGGCCGGCGATGCTGATGTCGGCCGGCGTCGACCTGCCCAAGGGATGGGCGATCGGCGGATGGCTGCTGTCCGACGGCTCGAAGATGAGCAAGACCGAGGGCAACGTCGTCGACCCACTCGACCTCGTCGACGACGTCGGCCTCGACGGCTTCCGGTACTACGTGCTCGCCGACACGGCCTACGGCAACGACGGCGACTTCTCGATCGAGGGTTTCACGTCTCGCTACAACTCCGACCTCGCCAACAACCTCGGCAACCTGCTCGCCCGCGTCGCGACCGTGGTCACCAAGAAGTGCGACGGCATCGGCACCGCCCCCGATCCGGCCAGCCCGTTGGCGAGCGCCGCAGCCAGCGCGTACGCCGACACCGCAGCGATGTGGGACCAGGTCCAGCCGAGCAAGGCGCTCGACGCGACCTGGCAGTTGGTGCGCGCCACGAACGGCCACCTCGAGACCAACGAGCCATGGAAGGCCGAGCCGGGGCCCGCGGTCGACGCCGTGATGGGCGACGCACTCGAAGCGCTGCGAATCATCGCGGTGCTCGCCCACCCAGCGATTCCCGACACGGCGCAGGAGATCTGGGAACGCATCGGTCTGCCCGGGCTGGTCGCCGATCAGCGACTGCCCGATGCCGCCACCTGGGGCCAGTACGTCGCCGGCGCGCCGGTGACCAAGGGCGAGTCCCTCTTCCCCCGCCTGACGTGATGTCGAACCAACTCGAGTGGGTCGACTCGCACTGTCACGTCCACGACGAGCGGATCCCCGACGGGACCGCCGACGCCGTCACGGCGGCCGCCACCGCAGGAGTCACGACGCTGATCTCGGTGGGGTGCGACCGGCAGACGTCGATGGCGGCGATCGCGGCCGCATCGACACACCAGGGCGTGTACGCAACGGTCGGGTTGCATCCCCACGACGCCATCAACGGTGTCGACACGATCGAAGATCTCCTCGAGACCGACGGCATCGTCGCAGTCGGTGAATGCGGTCTCGACTACTACTACGACCACTCGCCCCGCGAGATCCAGCAGCGCGCATTCGCCGAGCAGATCGAACTCGCCAACGATCGTGGTCTGCCGCTGGTGATCCACACACGCGATGCCTGGGACGACACCTTCGACGTGCTCGCCGAGGTCGGCGTCCCGAACCGCACGATCTTCCACTGTTTCACCGGCGGTCCGGACGAAGCACAGCGAGCACTCGACATCGGTGCGCTGTTGTCGTTCTCGGGCATCGTGACCTTCAAGGGTGCACCCGACGTGCAAGCGGCCGCCACCATCTGTCCGCTCGACCGGATGCTGGTCGAAACCGACAGTCCGTACCTCGCGCCGGTCCCCAACCGAGGCAAGCCGAACCGGCCGGCCTGGGTGCCGTACGTGGGACAACACATCGCCGATCTGCGCGATCTGGCCGTTGCCGACATCGCCGCTGCGACCACTGCGAACGCACGACGAGTCTTCGCGCTCGATCCCGACTGACCCTGCGTCGACCTGCCGAACTCCGTCGCACCACACGATGGGCGGTATCCTCTGGAGGTCGTTCGAACGCGGCCCACAGGACCACGTCCAGCCGCCCGAATCCGACCCCACACGACCGACCCCACTTGACCGACCCACACCTGACGCTGATGGCCCTCACCGACACCGACCGCCGACGCATGGTCCTTGCAACAGCGGTCACCGTCGTCGCACTTCCGGCGCTCTGGTTGGCGAGTAGCGGGGACAACTCGTCCGCACCGACGGTCGCCGTCGCGGGTGTCGACGTCGGCACCGCAGGCGAGTCCGACGCCGGCGCACTCGACGATCCCATCCAGCTCGGCGGCGACGAGCCGGTCTTTCTCGATGGCCCATCCAGCAGGACCGGCGCCGGTCAACAGGTGATTGCCGTCCCGGCACCGCCATCGCTCGACGGCATCACGGGGTCGGCGATCTTCCGCAGCTCACTTCCGCGCGGAACCTGCATCGTGCCAGCGGTACCGAACGGTTCCCGGGTCACGGTGGTCAACCTCGACAACGACCGCTCGATCGCCTGCACCTCGGTGCGCGTCTCCGGCGAGTCCGACACCGTGGTGCTGAGCACGAACGCGTTCGCCGAACTCGCCGACCTCACCGACGCACCCATCTCGGTCGAGATCCGTCGGTGACGCACTCACGGCCGGCGATCCGTGAGCTGCTCGACTCGGCGTCGCTCGCCCCCCGCCGAGATCTCGGCCAGAACTTCGTCGCCGATCCCAACACGGTCCGGCGAATCGCCGACCTCGCACGCGTGGGCCCCGGCGACTGCGTGGTCGAGATCGGTGCCGGGCTCGGCTCGCTGACATTGGCACTCGCCGACACCGGCGCCGAGATCACCGCCATCGAGGTCGATCGAGGCGTCGTGCCAGTGCTGCGCGACGTGGTCGGCGATCGCGACAACGTGCGCGTCGTCGAGGGCGATGCGATGCGCCTCGACTGGGACGAGGTGCTCGTGGATCGCAACGGCATTGCACGAGACGGCTGGGTCCTCGTTGCCAACCTCCCGTACAACGTCGCCACACCACTGATCTGCGACCTGCTCGACACCGCCCCGGCGATCGGACGGATGCTGGTGATGGTGCAGCGGGAAGCCGCTGAACGCTTCGCCGCCTCGCCGAGCACCACCGCGTACGGCGCGGTCAGCGTGAAGACCGCGTACTGGGCAACCGCCAAGGTCGTCGGACACGTCCCAGCCTCGGTGTTCGTCCCCCGACCCAACGTCGAATCGGCGCTGGTCGAGATCACCCGGCGCGACCCACCACCGACCGACCCGGCAACGCTCTTCACGCTGGTTCGCCTTGCGTTCGGCCAACGCCGAAAGATGCTGCGACGCTCGCTGGCCGGCGTCGTCGAGGCCGACACCTACGCCTCGGCCGACGTCAGCCCAACGGCTCGCCCCGAGGAACTCGACATCGCTGCGTGGTGCCGCCTCGCCGACGCCCACGGCGAGGGACTGGTGCGACTCGCATCGTCGCAGGCGCGCTGACATGGACACCACGGTGCGCGCCCACGCCAAGCTCACCCTCACGCTGCTCGTCACCGGTGTCCGCCCGGACGGCTACCACCTGATCGACGCCGAGATGGTCAGCCTCGATCTCCACGACCTGATCACCCTCACCCCGAGCGACCGGGCGACGCACACCAGTGCATCCGGCCCCTTCGCCCCAGGTCTGCCACTCGACGGCAGCAATCTGATCAACCGGGCGCTCGAGCTGACGTCGACGAGGGCCGACGTGCACGTCGACAAACGCATCCCCCACGGCGGCGGGCTGGGCGGTGGCTCCACCGATGCTGCCGCCGCACTCCGGTGGTCCGGGTTCGACACCTCGACCGATGCGCTCGAGCGGGCATCGCTCCTCGGTGCCGACATCCCCTTCTGTCTCGTCGGCGGGCGCGCCCGCGTCCGAGGCATCGGTGAGATCGTCGACCCGCTCCCCCACGTCGACCGGGTCGTCACCCTGGTGATTCCCCCGTTCGGAGTCAGCACCCCTGCGGTGTATCGCATGTGGGACGAGCTGGGCGGACCGACAGGCGACGGGCCGAACGATCTCGAGACAGCGGCGCTCGGCGTCGAGCCGCGGCTCGGCCAGTGGCGTGAACTGATCCGCGAGCGAACCGGTGTGGCCCCCGTGCTCGCTGGCAGCGGTGCGACGTGGTTCACCGAGGGCGAACGCGCAAACGCCCTCGCCGACCTGATCGACGAGGGCGCTGCAGTGATCGTGACACGAACCGTTCCGGCCGACGTCGCGACGAACCGGAACGGGTTCGCCAGCTGACGTCGCGGGCGACGCGTCGAGTGCGAGTTGCTACTTGCGACGCTGGTGGCGCGTCCTACGCAGCATCTTCTTGTGCTTCTTCTTGCGCATGCGCTTGCGGCGCTTCTTGATCAGAGAACCCATAAGGGTCGCCACGCTATCGGTCTCGGGTCACCGTCGCACCGTCCTGGAGGGATGCGAGACCGGGTCGTGAGCGATACGGTGACATGGTCGATGCAACGTCGACGCCAACGACAGTCCGGGGTCGTCTAATGGTAGGACAGCGGTTTTTGGTGCCGCGTGTAGGGGTTCGAATCCTCTCCCCGGAGCCATGAGCGTTTCCGCCATCGTGCTCGCTGCCGGCGAGGGAACTCGCATGCGCTCCAGTCGCCCCAAGCCGCTGCATCTGATCTGCGGACGGGCGATGGTGCTGCACGTGATCCACTCGCTCGAACTCCTCGCGCCCGACCGAACCGCCATGGTCGTCGGCCACGGGGCCGAGCAGGTCACCAAGAAGGTGCAGCAGCTGGCCCCCGACTGGGCCAACGTCGCCTTCGTCGAACAGATCGAACAGCACGGCACCGGCCATGCCGCCTCGATCGGCATGACCGCATTCGGCGGTGACGACTACGACGACGAGTCGACCATCGTGGTGCTCCCGGGTGACACGCCACTGCTGCGTCCCGAGACGTTGCGCGAACTCGTCGACGTGCACGTCGAGTGCTCCAACGCCGCCACGCTGCTCACCAGCGTGATGGACGACCCCACCGGCTACGGCAGGGTGATCCGCAAGGCGGACGGCCAGGCTGCCCGCATCGTCGAGCACCGAGATGCCGCCCCGGACGAACTCGATGTCCGAGAGGTGTGCACCTCGATCTATGCGTTCCGTCGCGACCTGCTCGGGCCGGCGCTGCGCAAACTCACCACCGACAACGCCCAGGGCGAGTACTACCTCACCGACGTGATCTCGGTCCTCGGCGCCATGGGCCACCGCATCGGCGCCGTGCAGGCCCCCGAAGGCGAGACCCAGGGCGTCAACGATCGCTGGCAGCTCGCCCTGGCCGAGCGCGAGCTCCGGTCACGCACCAACCGATCACACCTGATGAACGGCGTCACGATGCTCGATCCTCGACAGACGTTCATCGATGTCACCGTCGGAATCGGCCGCGACGTCACGTTGTACCCGGGCACCATCCTGCAGGGCGACACCGTGATCGGTGACGGTTGCGAGATCGGACCCGACACGCGACTCGTCGATTGCGCGGTTGGCGATGGCGCCACCGTCGAACATGCGGTCGGCCACGATGCCGAGATCGGCCCCGGTGCGATCATCGGCCCGTACGCCCACCTCCCGGCCGGATCGAGCGTCACTTCCAACGCGACGACCGGAGCCTTCTACACTGCCCCTGTCGGCTGAACGCCGCACCACGTCGGGGAGGACGCCACACTCATGGAGAAGGTCACCACCAAGCGACTGGCCCTCTACTCGGGCCGGACCCATCCGGAGTTGGCCGAGGAGGTGGCGACGCATCTCAACATCGAGTTGGGCCACGACAACCTGGTCGAGTTCTCCAACGGTGAGGTGCGCTGCCGCTTCGGCGAGTCGATCCGAGGGTCCGACGTCTTCGTGATCCAGAGCCACTACGGCGTCGACGCCCATTCGGTGAACGACTCGATCATGGAGCACCTGATCATGATCGACGCGGCGTATCGAGCCTCGGCCAAGCGAATCACTGCCGTGTGCCCCTTCTACGGCTACGCGCGCCAGGACCGCAAGGCCGAGGGCCGCGAGCCGATCACCGCCCGGCTGGTCGCCGACATGTTCAAAGCTGCCGGCGCGAAGCGCATGATCTCGATCGACCTCCACTCCGGTCAGATCCAAGGGTTCTTCGAGGGTCCGGTCGACCATCTCACGGCGATGCCGGTGCTCGAGGAGTACGTCCGCAGGCATGCGACCGCGCCGGTGATCGTGTCGCCCGATGCTGGTCGCATCAAGGTCGCCGAACGGATGGCCCAGCACCTCGTCGACATCGGTGCGGATCTCGCGTTCATCTACAAGCGACGCCCCAAGGGGTCCACCAACGTCGCCGAGGCCGCCGAGGTGATGGGCGATGTCGAAGGCCGCCTCTGCGTACTCACCGACGACATGATCGACACTGCCGGAACGATCTGCGCCGCCGCCGAACTGCTGGTCGAGCGCGGCGCCAGCGAAGTCTGGGCAATGGCCACCCATGGGGTCTTGTCGGGTCCCGCTGTCGACCGGTTGAAGAACGCGCCGCTCGAGCGGATCGTGCTCACCAACACCTTGCCGCTGCCCCCCGAGAAGCAGCTCGACAAGATCGAAGTGCTGTCGGTTGCCCCGCTGATCGCCGAAGCGCTCGGCGCCGTGTTCGACGACACGAGCGTGAGTGAGATCTTCGACGGCGAAAACCTCGCCTGACCCCCACTCCCCGAAATTGCCCGGTTTCGTGACGGTGAGCGTCACGATCTGGGGCAATGTCGGCAACTTCCCGCGGAATGTCGGATCGTCGACCTCACCACCCACTTTCGGGTCATGGTCGACGCCGCCTTCCTGGAACTCGCCGCCCGCCAGTACGGCGTACTGGCGACCTGGCAACTTCGAGAGCTGCTGGGCGTCTCGACGGCGGCGATCTCCCGGGCACGACGGAGCGGCAAGGTCATCGACATCGCGCCAGGCGTGGTTCGTGTGGCATCCTCGCCGGAGAGCTACGCGGCACGGTGTTTCGCGCTGCATCTGCGCGTCGGACGCCTCGGCTTTCTCAGCGGCGCAACCGCTGGCCACCACCTCGGGCTTCGCTCGATGCCCACACAACGAATCCACGTCACCGTCGCACGCACGTTCCGTCGCACGATGCCGGCGTGGGCCTGCGTGCACCCGAGCTCGTGGTTCTGTTTCGATCGCGACGCACAACCCGGCCCAACCGGGATGACGATCGCCACCCCGATGCGCATGCTGTGGGGACTCGCAGCATCGTTCAATCAGCACCGATTCGAACGCGCTGCAGAGGATGCCTGGCACCTCGGTCTGATCACGCCAGCGCAAGCGCTCGACTACCTCGAAACGAACCGCTGCCGCGGCAAAGATGGCGTCCGACGCCTTGAAGTGTGGCTGGATCGGGCGCTGGGGCACCACCGACCGGCCCAGAGCAACCTCGAACGGGTACTGCTCGAGGCGTTGGAGCGCTGTGGGCTCCCCACGCCGGTCCGGCAGCATCGCCTGGCGTTGCCGAGCGGCGAGTACATCTCGATCGACCTCGCCTGGCCCGACATCCGCCTTGCGGTCGAACCCGGCGACTCGTGGTGGCATGGAGGCGATGACGCCCAACGCCGCGACCAGGCTCGAGACCGTGCGTGCAACGAGGTCGGATGGCAGGTCGTCCGCTTCGACCAAACGCTTCGTGCAGATCCGGACGCTGCAGCACGGCAGGTGGCGCGGATCTATCGCCAACGAGCCTCCGACGTCCGAAATCTCCCCGGATCGTGACGCTGAGCGTCACGATTTCGGGCAATTTCGGGGGATGGCGGGCGTGCGTGCGCGGGCGATGGCAGGTCAGAATCGGGGGCAACGGGCCGAGAGGGTATGGGAGCGCCGGCCGATAGATTGGGGAGCTGCTGTAACGACCGACGCCCGCTCTGGAGGCGTTGTCACGAGATTCGATGGAAGCCGATCACCATGTCTGAGACCGTTCTCCAAGCCGATACTGGCCGCCGCGCCGGAAGCTCCGATGCACGCCGTCTGCGCGCGGAGGGGAAGATCCCCGCCGTCGTCTACGGCCATGGCATGGACCCGGTCTCGATCGCCGTCGATCGCCGTGAGCTGCGCCAGGCACTCTCGGGTGCTTCGGGAATGAACACGATCCTCGATCTCACCGTCGATGGCACGGTGTATCCGACGTTGATCAAGGACATCCAGCGCCACCCGGTCAAGCGATCGGTCCAACACATCGACTTCATCCAGGTCAACCTCAACGAGGAGATCGTGGTCTCGATCCCGATCCACCTCGAGGGCGAAGCCAAGGACGTGGCAGCCAACGGCGGCCTCGTCGACCTCACGATGCAGGAGCTGGAAGTTCGCACCACGCCACGCAACATCCCCGACGGTGTCACGATCAACATCTCCGAGATGGACATGGACACTGTGATCCGCGTCGAAGACCTGCCGCTTCCGTCCGGTGTCACCGCCGAAGCAGATCCCGAAGCACCTGTCGTCACCGTGCTCACCATGCGCACGCCCGTGCTCGACGCCGAGGAGGAAGCCGCTGAGGCCGCTGCCGAGGCTGCCGAAGACGAAGCTGGCGACGGCGCCGACGGCGACTCCGACGGCGAGTGATCCCGCGGGTCCCGGTCCGGTGACCGGATCCGACGATCTGGCGGTTTGCGACCGACGTCACACGACCGACATGTGCGCGAACCTGCCCGCTCAGCGCACCGATCCGCGGAGTTTCCGAGTTGAGGGGATCCACTGATGGGGCTGTTCGGTCGCGTCGGAAAGGGCGAGCCGTTCGACTGGCTCGTCGTCGGGCTCGGAAATCCGGGCGAGAAGTACGCACGCACCCGCCACAACGTCGGAGAGGAAGCGGTGCGCCTGCTCGCCGAGCGCCGCAACGTGACGCTGAAGGGCGGTCGCGACAATGCGCTCACCGCCGAGACCCGACTCCCGGGTCCCGACGGCGATGAACGGGTGGTGCTCGCGTTCCCGATCACGTTCATGAACGAGTCGGGCCAGGCCGTGAGTTCGCTCGTGCGCCGGTATCGCATCGAGCAGCCCGAGCGGATCATCGTCGTCCAGGACGAACTCGACCTCGAACCGGGCACGTTGAAGATCAAGGCGGGCGGCGGGCTCGCTGGACACAACGGTCTTCGCTCGATCACCCAGCACCTCAAGACACAGGACTACCTGCGCATTCGCATCGGCGTCGGAAAGCCCGACCACAAGGATCTCGGCCGAGGCCACGTCCTGTCCAAGGTGCCCAAGCGAGAACGCGAGCTGCTCGACATCGAGGTGGCCAACGCCGCTGATGCCGTCGAACTGATCATCCAACGAGGTGTGGACGCAGCGATGCAGCGCTACAACGCAACGCCATGACCCCCGCCAACACACCCCCGGCCCCGGCCTCGGCACCGGCACCGCCCCCGGCCCTGAAATTGCCCGGGATCGTGACGCTCACCGTCACGATCGGGGGCAATTTCGGAGTGAGGGGGCCGGGGTGAGTGACGCGCCGCTCGGAGAGCTGCCCGCGCTGTTGCGCGACGAGCCCGGACTCACCCGAGCGCTCGGCGACCCGACCGCGCGCCTCGCGGTGGTCGAAGTGGCTCGACCGATCGCGATCGCTGCGTTGGCGACGTTGTCCTCGCGGCGGCCGCTGGTCGTCAGTTGCCCGACGGGCACGATGGCCGGCCAACTCGCCGACGACATCGCGCCGTTCCTGCCGGCCGGGCAGGTCGTCCACTTCCCCGGTTGGGAGACCTTGCCCTTCGAGCGGGTGAGCCCCAACGTCGAAACGATGGGCCAGCGCCTCGACATCCTGTGGCGACTCCGCGACCCCGATCGCTGCCCCGCGGTGATCGTCGCCGGCGTGCCGCGCTGCTGCAGAAGCTCGGCCCCGACGCCACCACGGTCGAACCGATCGTCGTACGTCCCGCCGCGCTCGGGGGCGCCCCGGTCGACCCCGAAGCACTCGGGCGACGGCTCGTCGAGTTCGGCTATCGACGCGAAGAGCTCGTGGAGCACCGCGGCGAGTTCGCCCGCAGAGGTGCGATCGTCGACGTGTTCCCGTCGACCGCGGACGCCCCGATCCGCATCGATCTGTGGGGTGACGAGGTCGACCGGTTGACCCGCTTCGGCGTGAACGACCAGCGTTCCACCGATGACCTCGACGAGGTCTGCATCTTTCCAGCACGCGAACTGATGCCCAGCGAAGCGGTCCGCGACCGTGCCAGCACGTTGGTCGCGAGCGAGCCATGGGGCCGAGAGCAGTGGGAGCGGCTCGCCGAGGGCGCCCACTTCGACGGCATGGAGAGCTGGTTGCCCTGGTTGGTGGAACACGATCAGCTCCTCACCGATGTGCTCCCCGAGGACGCCAAGGTGCTGCTCGTCGAACCTCGCCGGATGCGGGATCGGGCGCTCGACCTGATCGCCGAAGAAGACGACCTCGCCCGCACGCTGGCCTCGACGTGGGCACGCGACCCCGACAAGTCGTTTCCGCGCCTGCACGCCGACCCCGAGACACTCCTCGACACCGCCGGCTCGTTCTGGTCGATCGACTCCACGCCCGAATCACCCGACACCCCACTGGTCGAGGCATCGGGTTGGGGGCCCGTCGCCGGCGACGGCTCCGGGCTCACCGACCGGCTCATCCAGCTGATCGGGCAGGGATTTCGAGTGGTGGTGGCCGCCGACGGCGTCGGCTCGGCCCAACGCCTGCGCGACCTGCTGCTGAACAACGGCCTCGACTTCCCGGTGCTCCAGCCGGGAATGCCACTCAAGCCTGGCGGCAGCGTCACCGTGGCGCCGCTGCACCGCGGCGCCACCCTGCCGAACGCGAAGCTCGCCATCGTCGCCGAGAGCGACCTGACCGGCCGGCGTCGCGCCCACCGCGCCGTGCGCAAGACCAAACGTGAGAGCTCCAGCACGTTCGAGGACCTCAAGGCCGGCAGCTTCGTGGTGCACCATCAACACGGCGTCGGCAAGTACGAGGGCATGGTCAAGCGGGCCATCGGCGGCGTCGAGCGCGACTACCTGCTGATCGCGTACAAGGGTGGCGACAAGCTCTACGTGCCGTCCGACCAGATCGACACGTTGCGTCAATACGTCGGTGGTGAGGCCCCGAAACTCCACAAGCTCGGCGGGTCCGACTTCGCGAAGACCAAGGGCCGAGTTCGCTCGGCAGTCCGAGAGATCGCACAGGAGCTGGTGGTCCTCTATCAGAAGCGGATCAATGCCGAGGGTCACTCGTTCGCTCAGGACACCCCGTGGCAGTCCGAGATGGAAGAGGCGTTCCCCTACGCCGAGACTCCGGACCAGCGCACGGCGATCGAAGCGATCAAGGGCGACATGGAACTCGCCCATCCAATGGACCGTCTGCTGTGCGGCGACGTCGGCTTCGGCAAGACCGAGGTCGCGATCCGCGCGGCGTTCAAGGCGATCCAGGACGGCAAACAGGTCGCGGTGCTCGCGCCCACCACGCTGCTCGCCACCCAGCACGGCAACACGTTCGCCGACCGGTTCGCCGGCTTCCCGATCCGTGTGGAGACACTGTCGCGCTTCCTCACCGCTGGACAGGCGAAGCAGGTGATCGCAGGCGTCAAGAGCGGCGAGGTCGATTGCGTGATCGGCACCCATCGCCTCCTCGCGAACGACGTCACGTTCAAAGATCTCGGATTGTTGATCGTCGACGAGGAGCAGCGTTTCGGCGTGCAGCACAAAGAGACGATGAAGAAGATGAAGACGAACGTCGACGTCCTCACGCTGTCCGCGACACCGATTCCGCGCACCCTCGAGATGTCGCTCGTCGGCATCCGCGACCTGTCGCTCCTGCAGACCCCGCCGGCGGACCGCATGCCGATCCTCACGTATGTGGGTGAGTACGACGAACGGGTGGCGATCGAGGCGATCCGGCGCGAACTGCTGCGCGAGGGCCAGGTGTTCTGGGTGCACAACCGTGTGCAGTCGATCGACACCGCGGCTGCTCGTCTGCGCCAGCTCGTGCCCGAGGCGCGCATCGCCATCGCCCACGGCCAGATGGACGAGGGCACCCTCGAAACCGTCGTGCAGGACTTCTGGGACGGCCAGTACGACGTCTTGGTGTGCACCACCATCATCGAGTCGGGCATCGACATGCCGACCGTGAACACCCTGGTGGTCGAACGATCCGACCTGCTCGGCCTCGGGCAGATGCACCAACTGCGAGGCCGCGTCGGCCGGTCGGGCCAGCGTGCCTACGCCTACCTGTTCCACCCACGCGACAAGGTCCTGAGCGAGGAGGCATACGAACGCCTCCGGACGATCGGCGAGTCCACCGAGCTCGGATCGGGCTTCAAGATCGCCATGCGCGACCTCGAGATCCGCGGCGCCGGCAACCTGCTCGGCGAATCGCAGAGCGGCCACATCGCGGCGGTCGGCTACGACCTGTACTGCCAGATGGTCACCGAAGCGGTCAGCGAGCTGAAGGGCGAACCCCAGCCGGACGCACCGAGCGAGATCAAGCTCGACGTGCCGACCGACGCCTACCTTCCCAGCGACTACGTCGAGAAGGAGGAGTTGCGGCTGGAGGCGTACCGCCGCCTGTCCGGAGTCACCACACCGTCCGCCGTCGACGACATCCGCGTCGAGTGGGAAGACCGCTACGGGCCGCTGCCGGCACCGGCCGATGCGTTGCTGCAGGTGGGGTACCTGCGGGCGCAGTGCCACCGCCTCGGCATCGATGACATTCAGATCTCGGGGTCGGCCTCGAGCGGTGGCAGCGCCAAGCTCGCCCCGCTGGAGCTGAAGCTCAGCGAGACCATGCGATTGCGACGCATCTCCAGAGGAGCGAAGTACAAAGAGGACCTCGGCCAGCTCGTGGTGCCACTGCCCCGCGGCACCGACCCGAGCACCTTCCTCGCCGGCTTCCTCGGCGACCTGGTCCCCACCGAGAACTGAGCGTGGTTCCCCGAGACCCGGGCTGGGGGAACCACCGTGGTTCCCCGAGACCCGGGCTCCGGGAACCACGCGGCCGGTGACCTGGGACGGATGAGCAGGGAGCGGTAGCGTGCGGCGGGTGAATCGACGTCTCGCTCTGGTGCTGTCCGTGACAGCGTTCGCCACGCTCACCTCCGCCTGCTCCACGTTCTCCGACAGCAACGATGTCGCCCGCGTCGGTGAGGCCACCCTCACCGACGAGGCCTTCGAGGCCCAGCTGACGGCACTCGGGGCTCCGACCGACCAGCCGGTGTCGGCCGACGGAGCGCGAGCCGAGATCACCGCCTGGATCCAGGAGCAGCTCGCCAGCGAGGCAGCCCAACTCGAGACCGACGAGGTCGCTGCACGCTACGACGCCGGCTTCGCGACCAGCGGGACCGCATGTGCGAGCGGCATCGTGGTCGAGGACGAGGCCACCGCCACATCGATCTACGAACGACTCCTGTCGGGGTCCGAGTTCGCCGAGGAATTCGCCGCCGAGAACCTCGACACCAACCTCGATGCGTCAGCCGGCGATCTCGGCTGCGTCACCCCCGAGATCGTCGCGAACGGCCAGGACAACCCGTCGGTCGTCACGGTGGCCGAACTGTCGGCCGACGACCGGCTCGGGGTCACCCCGGTCCTGGACGCAACCGGCAGCGAGGCGGCCTGGCTCGTCCTGCGGTTCCAGTCCTTCACCGAGTTGAGCGACGAGTCGCTCGACGTCGTGACGTCCACGATCAGCGCCATCGCCCAATACGCCGACGCCGACATCTTCGTCGATCCGCGCTACGGCACCTTCGACACGGCGTCCGGCCAAGTCGTCGGCCTGGGGTGACGATGCCGGAAGCGGCAGCCCCGGACGACTCCACGGACGCGCCGCGCATCGTCGTCGTCGGCCTCGGTCCGGGCGGCCACGACCACGTCACCGCCGAAACGCTGACGCTCATCGAGCGAATCCCCCACCGGTACCTGAGAACCGAGATCCACCCCAGCGCCGACCTGGTCGGCGACGCCACGACGTTCGACGACCTCTACGACGCCGCCGACACCTTCGCCGACGTCTACGACGAGATCGCCCAACGCCTCGTCGCCGCCGCGACCGAGCTCGGCGAGATCCTCTACGCCGTTCCCGGATCACCGCTGGTGCTCGAACGAACCGTGCGGCACCTTCGGGCGCGCCACGACATCGTGTGCGACGTCCGGCCTGCGATGTCGTTTCTCGACGTCGCGTGGGCCCGTCTCGGCATCGACCCGGTCGAGGCCGGCGTGCGGCTGGTCGACGGGCACGAGTTCGCCACCGCCGCCGCCGGCGAACGCGGCCCGCTGCTGGTTGCGCACACCCACGCCAACTGGGTCCTGTCGGAGATCAAGCTCGCCATCGACGACGCCGACGACGACGCCCCCGTCACGATCCTCCATGCGCTCGGCACCTCGGACGAACGCATCGTCGCCACCACCTGGGCCGATCTCGACCGCACGATCGACGCCGACCACTTGACGTCACTGTGGATCCCCGAGCTCGCTGCGCCGGTCGGCGCCGCGTACGTACGGTTCCATCAACTGACGCGCACCCTTCGTGAGCAGTGCCCGTGGGACATCGAACAGACGCATCGGTCTCTGCTGCCCCACCTGCTCGAGGAGACCTACGAGGTCGTCGACGCGATCCAAGCGCTCGACGACACGACCTCCGCCGACTCGGCACTGTCCAGCGATGGCGACGCCGATCTGATCGAAGAACTCGGCGACCTGCTCTACCAGATCGAGTTCCATGCCACGATCGCCGAACAGGAGGGACGGTTCACGATCGCCGATGTGGCAACGGGCATCCACGACAAGCTCGTTCGCCGGCATCCGCACGTGTTCGGCGACCTGGCGGGCAGCGACCTCGACACCGACCAGGTCCTCAGCAACTGGGAGGACATCAAGCGGGTGGAGAAGTCACGCACCTCGGTGTTCGACGGCATCCCCCGCTCGATGCCTGCGCTCGCCTACGCCGCCAAGGTCGGCAAGAAGGCCTCCAAGGTCGGCTTCGACTGGCCCGACGTGTCCGGCGCGTTCGCGAAGATCTCGGAGGAGACCGGCGAACTCCACGAGGTGATGCACCAGTCGATCGGCGACGCACCCACCGACGCTGCCGACGACCCGGGCCGGAGCCGCACCGTCGAAGAACTCGGTGACCTGCTGTTCGCCGTGGTCAACGTCGCCCGACACCTCGCCATCGACCCCGAACTCGCGCTGCGAGCGGCCACCGACAAGTTCCGATCGCGGTTCGAGCAGGTCGAGCGCCTCGCCGCCGAGGGCAACATCGATCTCCGGGCCGCCGGTCTGGAAACGCTCGACGCCCTCTGGGACGAGGCCAAGACCGCCGGGTGAGCGGTCGGCGCAGCGGTCAGTTCAGCAGCGGCACGAGCGCGGCGTCGACGATACTGCCTCGCCGCAGGCGAGCCGCCCGCACATTCGGGTCCGACGACCCTCGAACCAGCGACCGATCCTCCGGTACCTTGGATGCATGAGTGAGATCCTGAGCATCACTGGACGCGAAATCCTCGACTCGCGTGGCAACCCCACCGTGGAGGTCGAGGTGCTCCTCGATTCCGGAGCGTTGGGCCGTGCCGCGGTCCCGTCCGGCGCATCGACCGGTGAGCACGAAGCGGTGGAGCTCCGCGACGGTGGCGACCGCTACGGCGGCAAGGGCGTGCGACACGCGGTCGGTTTCGTCAACGACGAGATCGCCGATGCGCTCGAGGGGTACGACGCGACCGACCAGCGACTCTGCGATCGGGTGATGCTCGATCTCGATGGCACTCCGAACAAGGCGCGCATGGGCGCCAACGCAATCCTCGGCACCAGCCTGGCGCTGGCCAAGGCCGCAGCGATCGAACTCGACCTGCCGCTGTACACCTACCTCGGCGGGCCGAACGCCCACGTGCTGCCGGTCCCGATGATGAACGTGATCAACGGCGGCGTACACGCCGACAACTCGATCGACCTGCAGGAATTCATGGTGATGCCCGTCGGTGCACCCAGCTTCTCCGAAGCGCTGCGCTGGGGCACCGAGACGTACCACGTGCTCAAGCAGGTCATCAAGGAACGCGGGTTGTCCACCGCCGTTGGCGACGAAGGAGGCTTCGCACCGAACCTCGACTCGAACGAGGAGGCGATCCGTGTCCTCGTCGAGGCGATCACCAAGGCCGGCTTCACCCCCGGCGAGGACATCGCCATCGCCCTCGACCCGGCGACCAGCGAGATCTTCCGCGACGGCGCCTACCACCTCGAGGGCGAGGGGAAGGTGCTGTCACCGTCGGAGATGACCGACTACTGGGTTCGTCTCGTCGACAGCTATCCGATCGTGTCGATCGAGGACGCGATGGACGAGAACGACTGGGAGGGATGGACGACGCTCAACGCTGCCGTCGGCGACCGGGTGCAACTCGTCGGCGACGACCTGTTCGTCACCAACTCCGCCCGCCTGCAGACCGGGATCGACAAGAAGGCGGCGAATTCCATTCTGATCAAGGTCAACCAGATCGGCTCGTTGACCGAGACGCTCGACACCGTCGGCCTGGCCACCCGCCACGGCATCACCTCGGTGCTGAGCCACCGCTCCGGCGAAACCGAGGACTCGACGATCGCCGACCTCGCCGTCGCCACCAACTGTGGCCAGATCAAGACCGGCGCCCCCGCCCGCAGCGACCGCGTCGCCAAGTACAACCAACTGTTGCGCATCGAGGAGCAGCTCGGCGACAGCGCCGAGTATCGAGGCCGCGCCGCCCTCGCACCGCTGACCTGACTCGCGATGCGGAGATTCCAGCGCCGGCATGACGCGCAACGAACCGTCGCCCCTGCGACAATGACCACGTGAGCCGATCGCGTACCACCTCGATTCCGAGGCCCAAGGAGCCGGCGAAGGCGTCCGATGCCGGGAGGTCCCGCCTCGGCGACTTCACCCGACCGATTCCGGTCGAGAAGCGCATCTTCCGTCGCCCGCGTCTGACGCTGTTCGGTGGGATCTTCGCGCTGGTGACGCTCGCGGCGATCGCAGCGGCGGTGTTCATTCTGCCGGTGGGCACCTGGCTCGATCAGGGCAACGACCTCGAGCAGCGCCAGGCCGAACTCGAGGCGCTGCAGCGTGTCAATGGCCAGCTCGCCGGCGAAGTCGAGCGTCTCGAGACCGACGACGGCATCCGCGAGGCCGCGAGAGAAGAGATCGGTTTCGTCGAGAGCGGCGACGCACGATCGTCGTTCCTGCCGGTCCCCCCGCTGCCGCGCACCCTTCCCGATGGTTGGCCCTACAACGTCGTCACCGCGATCTTCGACGTTCGCACGTCTGGGCTCGAACCCACCGCCACCGACTAGCGTCCCTTCGACGTCGCCGCATCTGCGGCCGTGACATCGCAACAACGCAGCGTGAAGGGGAACTCGTGGCCGGCAGCATCTTGGGAACTCGTGTACAACGCAAAGAGGACCCCAAATTCCTCACCACAGGAGGCGTCTACGTCGACGACCTGACCGACGAACGACTCACCGGTGCACTCCACGTGGTCTACGCCCGGTCTGCGGTGGCACACGGCACGATCCTGTCGATCGACATCGACGCCGCCAAGGACATGCCCGGCGTGGTCGCGGTGTTCACCGCCGAGTCACTCGAGCTCGAGCCGGTCCCGTCGAACTTCAACCCGGTGGTCGCGCGCACGATGCTCGCCAGCGACAAGGTGCGCTTCGTCGGCGAGCCCGTGGCCGCGATCGTCGCCGAGACCGCCGCGCAGGCCGCCGACGCCGCTGACACCGTCTTCGTCGATGTCGACTTCCTCCCGGCGCTCGTCGACATTCAGCAGGCCCTCGAGTCCGAGACCCTGATCTACGAGGCCGCCGGCTCGAACGCCGTGTTCGACACCACCGCACTCGGCATGCCCGAGAACACGGTCACCGACGAGTACTTCGCCGACTGCGAGGTCGTCGTGTCCGGCACATTCCTCAACCAGCGTGTGGCCCCGTGCCCGCTCGAAGTGCGCGGCTCGGCGGCCACCTGGGTCGATGGCCGCCTGCATCAGTGGCTCTCCACGCAGCATGCGCAGGGTGTCAAGGCCCCCATCGCCGCCGCCAACGGAGTCGATGCCGACAAGGTGCGCGTGATCACACCCGATGTCGGTGGTGCCTTCGGCGCCAAGATCGGCACCTACGCCGAGGAGATGCTGCTCGGCGTCATCTCGAAGGCACTCGACCGCCCGGTGCGCTGGCGCGAAACCCGCAGCGAGTCGATGATGAATCTCGGCCACGGCCGCAGCCAACTGCAG
Organism: Ilumatobacteraceae bacterium; assembly: GCA_963793335.1. GTDB lineage: Bacteria > Actinomycetota > Acidimicrobiia > Acidimicrobiales > Ilumatobacteraceae > Sva-07. Next base: position 415,981 of record CAWBZS010000001.1, read on the forward strand.
CACGTCACGATCGGCGGCACCCGAGCCGGCAAGGTGACCCACTACCAGCTCCATCTGTTCCAGGACGCCGGCGGGTTCATGGACGTCGGTGGCGTGCTCGGATTCGCGATGACGCGGCCGATGGCGTCCGCGGTGTACGACATCGCCAACATCGAATGTCGCGCCACGACGGTGCTCACCAACACCACCCCGACCGTGCCGTATCGCGGCGCCGGACGCCCCGAGGCCACTGCGGCCGCCGAACGCGCCATGGACCTGTACGCCGCCGAGCTCGGCATGGATCCCGCCGAGCTGCGCCGCATCAACCTGATCCCGAGGTTCCTCGAACCGCACAGCACCGCCATCGGCCAGACCTACGACGTCGGCGACTTCGAAGGCGCGCTCGACAAGGCGCTCGAAGCGGCTGGATACACCGAGCTGCGTGCCGAACAGGCGCGCCGCCGCGACGCCGGCGACGAGAAGCTCCTCGGCATCGGCGTGAGCGTGTACGTCGAGATCACCGGTGGGGTCGATCCGATGGGTGAGGCCGCCAAGATCGAGGTGCAGGACGACGGCTCGGCGCTGGTGTACACCGGCACCTCGCCGCACGGCCAGGGCCACGACACGTCGTGGTCGATGATCGCCAGCGATCAGACCGGCATCCCGATGGACAAGATCACGCTGATCTGGGGAGACACCGATCTGGTCCCCGAAGGCGGTGGCACCATGGGGTCGCGTTCGCTGCAGGTCGGTGGATCAGCGGTCAACAAGGCGTCGATCGAGCTCGTGGAGAAGGCACAGCAGCTTGCGGCGTCGCTCCTGGAGGCCGACGAGGCCGACATCGTGCTCGACAAGGACAACGGCGCGTTCCACGTGGCGGGCACCCCGGCGGTGTCGAAGACATGGGCCGACCTCGCCGTCGCCGCAACGGCGCAGGGGGCCGACCTCGCGATCGACACACGGTTCGACGCCGGCCAAGCAACCTTCCCGTTCGGCGCCCACGTCTCGGTGGTCGAGGTCGACCGCGGCACCGGCCAGGTCAAGCATCTGCGTCAGGTCGCCTGCGACGACGCCGGCCGAGTGGTCAACCCCCTGCTGCTCGACGGCCAGATCCACGGTGGCATCGCCCAGGGCACCGCGCAAGCGCTGCTCGAGGAGGTCCGCTACGACGAGGACGGCAACCCGGTCACCTCGAATCTCGCCGACTACGGCATGATCTCGGCCACCGAACTGCCGAGCTTCGAAGTGATCCACATGGAGACGCCGACGTTCGTGAACCCGCTCGGCGCCAAGGGCATCGGCGAGTCGGGCACGATCGGCTCCACGCCCGCTGTGCAATCAGCGGTGATCGATGCGCTGAGCCATCTCGGTGTCCGACACATCGACATGCCCGCCACCGCCGAGAAGGTGTGGCGAGCGATCCAAGACGCAACGACCAACTGACCACGACGTCACGTTTGGTGTCAGACACCAATCGTCACGCCCTCACAGGAGCACCACGATGACCACCACCGAGCACCCACGAGCCAGCTTCACCTCCTTCGAGGAGTCGACCGCCGACGACTGGGCGATCATCGCGCCGCAACTCAAGATCACGCAGTCGATGGTGGCCGAGCGAGTGATCGACCTGATGCGCGCCCTCGAGTTCGACCACGGGGGCTTCCCCGTCAACCGTCTCGAGCACAGCCTGCAGACCGCGACGCGCGCCGAACGCGACGGCAAGGACGACGAGTACGTGCTGTGCGCGCTCCTGCACGACATCGGCGACACACTCAGCCCCTACGCCCACCCGGACATCGCTGCGGGCATCCTCAAACCGTTCGTCTCCGAGGCCAACCACTTCATGGTCAAGCACCACGGCGAGTTCCAGGGGTACTACTTCTGGGACTACATCGGCCTCGACAAGGATGCCCGCGAGGTGCATCGCGATTCGCCGTACTTCGAGTACACCGAGGAGTTCTGCGCGAAGTACGACCAGGCGGCCTTCGACCCGGACTACGTGAGCAATCCACTCGCGCACTACGAGCCGCTGATCCGCGAACGCTTGCACGGACGCTGAGCAAAGCGCGACGCCACGCCGACACCGGGCTACCGTCGTCGTCGTGAACGACACCGCGATCGGCCGCTTGCAGCGCGCCATCGCCATGGTGATTGCCGTCGGCATCATCGCCACCTTCGGGTACTGGCTGTTCGGCCTGAGTCCAACCGACGCCGCGTATCAGACGGTGACCACCATCACCACGGTGGGCTTCCGCGAGATGCAGGAGTTCAACAACCTCGAACAGTGGTTCACGATCGTCATCATCATCACCGGCGTCTCGACGGTGCTGTACACCTTCACGCTCGCCGTGCAGGTCGTGGTGGAGGGCCAACTTCGAGACTTCGTCGGGAGGCGGCTCATGGACCGTGAGATCAACAAGATGTCGGGCCACACGGTGGTGTGTGGATGGGGCAGGGTCGGGCGTGCCGTCGCCGACGACCTGATCAGCGCCGGCCACGATGTGGTGGTGGTCGACGTCGACGCCCACCGTGTCGCCAACGTGCCGTATCCCACGATCGTGGGCGACGCCACCCTCGACTCGACCCTCCGATCGGCGGGAATCGATCGTGCTCAGGCGCTGATCGCAGCGCTCGAAGGCGACGCCGAGAACCTGTTCGTGACGCTGTCCGCCCGTGCGATCGTGCCCGATCTCTTCATCGTGGCCCGCGCCCGCCAGGACGAGAGTGTGCCGAAGCTGGCCAACGCCGGCGCCGACCGGGTGGTCAACCCGCAAGAACTCGGCGCTGCGCGAATGGCCTCGTTCGTCGCTCGGCCCCACGTGGCCGAATTCGTCGACGTGGTCATGCACGAACGGTCGCTCGAGTTCCGAATGCAGGAGTACGACGTCCCCGAGGGATCACCGCTCGCTGGTTCGACGCTCCGCGAGGCCGACCTGCGCCGACGCGCCGGCGTGCTCGTGCTCGCACTGCGGCGAGTCGACGGCAGCTTCACCACCAACCCGGATCCCGACACCGTCATCGAGCCGCATCAGGTGCTGATCGCCGTCGGTGACAGCGACGACTTCCACCGCCTCGATCGGATCGCCAAGTGAGCCGGGTCGAACCGGCACCGAGCGACACACCGGCCCGGTCCGCTCCCACGCATGTGCTCCTCGACCTCGATGGCACGATTTCGGACTCGGCCCCGGGAATCGCCGCGTCGTTGCAGTACGCCTTCGAGGCCTGCGGGTACGAGCCGCCGACCGACGATCAGGTCCGAACGGTGATCGGCCCGCCGTTCGAGGTGGGGCTCCCGAGCCTCGGCATCGCGATCGACGACCTCGAACGGGTGGTCGCCGCGTATCAGGTTCGCTACGAGACCATCGGCCTGTTCGAGAACACGCTGTACCCCGGCATCACCGACATGCTCGACGAGTTGAGCGTCGCCGGCCACACCCTGTCGCTCGCCACCGCCAAACCCGAGCACACCGCCACACGGATCATCGAGCACTTCGGCCTCAGCCATCACTTCGCGGTTCAGGCCGGCGCCTCGGCGGAGGTGGGAGTCGGCCGTCGAACCAAGTCCGAGGTGATCGACTACGCCCTCATCCGGCTCCAGCTCACACCGGGCGACCTGTCGAGGGTGGTGATGATCGGCGACCGCGACCACGACGTGGAGGGCGCGCATCTCAACGGGATCGACTGCATCGGGGTCACGTGGGGGTTCGGGTCGGCGGAGGAACTCCGCACGTCCGGAGCCGCCGCCCTCGTCGACACCCCCGACCAAGTTGCCGCGGCCGTCCTGGCGACGTACCGTTCCACAGGTCCATGAGCACCACCGCCGATCAACCCCCCCTCCGCTCGGCAGCGCCGTCGAACGCGGCGACGCCCGACACTGCCGCCCCCGTCGAGGTCGCTGCGTCGTCGTCATCGGCCGACCGTTTCATGCGACGGATCCTGCGTCTGCCCGAAGGCCGCACCTCGACCGCCGACGAAGCCCGCTCCGCATTCCAGAAGTCGTTGTTCATCAGCACCTGTCGATGCCTCCTGATGTACATCGTGTTCCCGTTCGTGCTCCCTGCCGTCGGCATCGCCCGCGGCGTCGGACCGTACATCGGCATCGTGATCGGCCTGCTCGCGATGCTGTCGATCGTGTACAGCATCCGCCGGTTCTGGCGTGCCGATCACTCCAAGCGGTGGCACTACACGATCTTCGGCACGATCATCATTGTCTTCCTGATCTACCTCGCCACCCAGGACCTGTCGAGCATCCTGTCCTGACGGGAGCAGCGCCCGTCGTTCCGGGTCGTTCCAGCTCGGTATCGACGCGGGCGGCTCACATGGTGCATGATGGGCACCGGCGCCGGTCGTGGCGTCGGTCACACACCACGAACGAGCTCTGGGGGACACCACAGTGGAGATCACCGTCACGGTCAACGGCACACCGCACACCAACGAGGTGGAACCGCGCACACTGCTCGTGCAGTACATCCGCGAACATGTCGGGCTCACCGGCACCAACATCGGATGCGACACCTCGTCGTGCGGCGCGTGCTCGATCCATCTCGACGGCGAGGCCGTCAAGAGCTGCACGGTGCTCGCCGTCCAGGCCGACGGCGCCGAGGTGCGCACCATCGAAGGCATGGCCGACGCCGACGGCACACTGCACCCGATGCAGCAGGCGTTCATGGAGAACCACGGTCTGCAGTGCGGCTACTGCACGCCGGGCATGGTGATGGCCGCCACCAGCCTGCTCGACGAGATCCCGAACCCGACCGAGGACGAGGTCCGTATCGGCCTCGAGGGCAACCTGTGCCGTTGCACCGGCTACCACAACATCGTCAAGTCCGTGCTGGCCGCCGCGTCGGCCGACGCCTGAACCGCACAACGTCCAACGAGTCCGCACGTCAACTGGATGGGGGTCCAGACATGACCATCACCGACGATCCGTCGACCGACACCACCACGGGAGTCATCGGCACCAGGCTGCTCCGCAAGGAAGACCCGGTGTTGCTGACCGGTGAAGCCGTGTTCACCAACGACATGGTGGTCCCGGGTGCACTGTTCATGGCAGTGCTGCGCAGCCCGTACGCACACGCGAAGATCGTGGCGATCGACACCACCGAGGCCGAGGCGATCGACGGTGTGCGCGCGGTGTACACCGGCGCCGATCTCAGCGAGCTGTGGGCGGCCCCGATGCCGTGCGCCTGGCCGGTCAGCGACGACATGCTCAACCCGCCGCACCATCCCATCGCAACCGACACCGTGCACTACGTCGGTGACGGTGTTGCGGTCGTGCTCGCCGACACCGACGCGATCGCGCACGATGCCATCGAGGCCATCGACGTCACCTACGACCCGCTCGAAGCGGTCACCGATCTCGAAGACGCACTGTCCGATCGCGTGCTGGTCCACGACGAACTGGGGACGAACTCGTCGTACACGTGGAACCTCCTGGTCGAGGAGACCGACGGGGCCGTGCAGCGAGCATTCGACGATGCTGCACACACCGTCAGCGAACGCTACGTGCAGCAGCGGTTGATCCCGATGGCGATGGAGCCACGCGCCGTCGTGGCCGTGCCGCAGCCGTTCGGCGGCGACCTCTCGCTCTACACCTCGACGCAGATTCCGCACGTGCTCAAGGTGATGATCGCCGTCACCCTCGGCGTGCCCGAGCACCAACTTCGCGTCGTCGCTCCAGCGGTCGGCGGTGGCTTCGGGGCCAAGCTCGACGTGTACGCCGAGGAGCTGCTGTGTGTGGCGCTCGCCCGCAAGCTGGGCAGCCCGGTCAGGTGGAACGAGACCCGCTCGGAGAACGCCGTCGCCACCATCCAGGGTCGCGGGCAGATCCAGCACATCGAGTTGGCCGCCGATGCCGACGGCAAGCTCACCGCAGTTCGTGTTCGCCTCGTTGCGGACATGGGCGGCTACCTGCAGCTGATCACGCCCGGCATCCCGATTCTCGGTGCGTTCCTCTACGCCGGCGTGTACGACCTGCCCAAGGCGTACGACTTCTCGTGTACCGGCGTGTTCACCACGCTCACGCCCACCGACGCCTACCGCGGCGCCGGACGCCCAGAGGCCACGTACGCCATCGAACGGGCGATGGACGCGCTCGCCCGAGAGATCGGGGTCGATCCGCTCGAGTTGCGTCGACGCAACTTCATCCGTCCCGAGCAGTTCCCCTACGAAGCGTTCACCGGCTTGGTCTACGACTCGGGCGAGCACGACAAGGCCGCAACCATCGCCGCCGACATCGTCGGCTACGACGAGGTCCGCGCACGCCAAGCCACCCAGAACGTCGACGGCGCCACCAAACGACTCGGGCTCGGTGTGTCGACCTACTTCGAGATGTGCGGGCTGGCGCCGTCACGGGTGCTTGCCTCGCTCAACTACTCCGCCGGCGGCTGGGAGGCGGCAACGGTGCGCATCCTGCCCACCTCCAAGGTGCAGGTCGTCACCGGCACGTCGCCACATGGCCAGGGCCACGAGACGTCGTGGTCGATGATCGTGGCCGACAAGCTCGGCATCGACCCGGCCGACGTCGACGTACTGCACTCCGACACCGCAATCGCACCGCTCGGCATGGACACCTACGGCTCGCGTTCGCTGCCGGTCGGTGGCGTGGCGGTCGGCATGGCCTGCGACAAGGTGATCGCCAAGGCCAAGGAGATCGCCGCACACCAGATGGAGGCCAACGTCGACGACCTCGAATTCGTCGACGGCGAGTTCCGGGTGGCCGGCACCCCGAGCAAGTCGACACCGCTCGCCGCCATCGCCTTCGCCGCGTTCACCGCCCACGACCTGCCCGACGGCCTCGAGCCGAACCTCGAAGCCCAGGTCACGTACGACCCACCCAACTTCTCATGGCCGTTCGGCACCCACATGTGCCTCGTCGAGGTCGACACCGAGACCGGTGAGGTCGACGTGCTGCAGTACGTGGCGGTCGACGACTGCGGCAATCAGGTCAACCCGCTGATCGTCGAAGGGCAGGTGCACGGCGGTGTCGTCCAGGGCCTCGCCCAAGCGCTGTACGAGCGCGCCGACTACGACTCCGACGGCAACCTGCGGACCTCCACCCTGGCCGAGTACCTGGTCCCCGCTGCCAGCGATGTCCCCCCGATCACCATCGGCCATTCGGTCACCCCGTCGCCGACCAACCCGCTCGGGGTGAAAGGCGTGGGTGAAGCCGGCACGATCGGCTCCGCACCTGCCGTCATGAACGCGATCGTCGATGCGTTGTCCGGGCTCGGAGTCCGCAACGTCGAGATGCCCGCCAGCCCACACACCGTCTGGAGCGCAATCGCGTCGGCCAGCACAACCAGCAACCCCGGAGGCTCCCAGTGATCCCTGCACCGTTCGACTACGTCCGTGCCGAGTCGGCCGAAGAGGCGATCAGCCTCGTCGGCCAGCACGGCGACGAGGCGAAGTTCATCGCTGGCGGTCACAGCCTGCTGCCGATGATGAAACTGCGCCTGGCTCAGCCGAGCGTCCTCATCGACATCGGCCGGCTGTCGGACCTGTCCTACATTCGCGACGAGGGCGACCAGATCGCCATCGGCGCCATGACGCGCCACATGGACGTCGAGACCTCCGATCTGCTCAAGCAACACGTCCCGTTGCTCGCCCACGCCGCAGGCCATGTCGGCGATCCACAGGTGCGCCACCGCGGCACCCTCGGTGGCACGATCGCTCATGCCGACCCGGCGTCGGACCTTCCCGCCACCACCCTCGCGCTCGGCGCCACCTACATCGCGCAAGGTCCCAACGGCACTCGCGAGATCGCCGCCGCCGACTTCTACGAGACCTTCTTCGAGTCGGCGCTGCACGACGACGAGATCCTCACCGAGGTCCGGGTGCCCAAGATGAACGGTGCAGGTTGGGCGTTCCAGAAGTTCAATCGTCGTGCCCAGGACTGGGCCATCGTGGGCGTTGCCGCCTGGCGCAACGGCGACCAGGCCGGTGTCGGCCTGGTCAACATGGGTGCCACGCCTGTGCTCGCCACCAGCGTCGCCGCAGCGATCGCCAGCGGCGCCAGCGTCGCCGATGCCGCCGAACAGGCTGCAGCCGACGCCGATCCCCAGGCAGATCTCAACGCCAGCGTCGAGTACCGCCAGCATCTCGCCCGAGTGCTGACCAGGCGTGCACTCGAGACCGCCTCCTCCTGAGACGACCGAACCTCTAGCGTGTGGCCGGTGCGTCGGCCTCCCACATCTGTGCTGCGCGTCGCACGCCTCGTCACGCTGCCGCTGATCGTTCTGATCGCGGCAGTGCTGGCATCGATGCTCCATCGCGCCGGACACACCCAGGGAGACGACTTCGCGCTGTACCTCCGCCAGGCGCGAAGCATCTTCGACGGCGACATCGGGCAGGTGGTGTCCGACAACCGGTTCTCGGTCCTGAACTCCGACGGCGCCTTCAGCCCGATTGCGTACCCCTGGGGGTGGCCGTTGCTGCTGTCGCCGTTCGTGCACCTGTGGGAGTTCAGCTACGACCGGCTCAAGTACGTCGAGGTCGCAACGTACTGCCTGTGGCTGGTGCTTCTGCACGGCATCGTGCGGCGCCGCATCGGATGGGGACCTGCCTGTGCGGTCGCCGCAGTCTTCGCAACCGCACCGCTGTACCTCGCCCACACCGACCAGTTGCTCAGCGAGATCCCCCACCTCGCCGCTGTCGCCCTCGTGATCTGGTGGTACGACCGCATCCGCCGACACTCGACGCTCCTCACCGCCACCACCGGGCAACTCGCGGGACTCGGCGCGTTGATCACCCTGGCGTTCAACGTCCGGCGTGAGGCGGTTGCCCTGCTGGCCGTGATCGCCGTGATGATGGTGTACGACCTGGTGTGCGAGTCGTTGGAGAACCGTCGACCAGGCGACCACCTCGCCGCGGTGGCCATGGCCGCGGTGCAGCATCGGTGGCGCACGCTGATCACCCCGTTCGTTGCGTTTGCGGGCACCGTCGCGCTCGCCCAGCTCCTGCTTCCCACCGATCTGCTGCCCGACAACGGCAACAGCTCGGCGTTCATCGACGATCGATTCAGCGAGTACCCGGCCATCCTCAGCGAGCAACTCGGCTTCGGGGACCGCACCAACGTCGGGGCGCTCGTCGTGGCCATCGCCGCGGTCGGCGTGGTGATCGGCTTGCGTCGCCGACCGGCGCTCGACGGTCCGTTGGCACTGCTGGCCGTGTTCACCGCCATGGTGATCGGCACCCACTTCCGACAGGTCGACCGGTACTGGTTCCAAGTGACGCCGTGGGTGGCCTACTTCGCGACCGTCACGCTGGTGGAGACCGCTGGGTGGCTGCTGCCGCGGCGACGCCAGGTTGCGGTCGGCATCGCACTCGTGCCGCTCGCGGCGCTGGTGGTGGCACATCTCGTGGTGTTGCGCGGCGACGTCCGAGAGGTTCAACAGTTCAACGACGCCGGGCGCATCCAGACCGGTCCGGCGAACCCCACCGTGGCACCGGTCTACGACGCGGTGAACCTGTTGACACCGCCCGACGCGATCGTTGCCCACTTCCGTGCCCGAACGATGACGCTGCTCACCGATCGCCGATCGTTCCAGACCAGCAACTTCGAGCGCATCGCACAACGCGCCGACTACTACGCCGAACGCCGCAACTCCACCTACTGGCAGCCCGACCTCGACGCCGGCGAGGCACGTCGTGCCGGCTTCGAAGAGGTGTGGTCGGACCAGCGGTGGATCCTCTGGCGGGTCGCCGACGAGCCATGAGCATCGGCCCGCGGTGTTGATCGCTACGCTCGGATCTCGATCATGAGCAGCACCGACCTCGCCGACAACGTTCCCACCGGGAACACCTACGACAAGTACGCCTCGACGAACCCGATCGAGCAGCGCATGATGCGCGGCTTCTTCGACGCGTTCGACCGCTGCCTGGCCTCACTCGACCCGAAGCGCATCTTGGAGATCGGCGTCGGCGAGGGCATCGTGACCAGTCGGGTGATCGAGCGTTTCCCCGAGGCCGCTGTGGTGGGCCTCGACCTCCCCGATGAGGAGCTCGCCGCCGACTGGCAATCGCTCGATCTCGACTGCGTGTTCGGTGATGCCGGCCACCTGCCATTCCCCGACGACGCCTTCGATCTCGTCCTCGCCATCGAAGTGTTCGAGCACCTTCCCGACCCCGACGCGGCGATGGCCGAACTGGCGCGGGTCGGATCGGGCACCCTCGTTGCGTCGGTGCCGTTCGAGCCGATCTGGCGCGCCGGCAACATGGCCAGGGGGCGGTACCTTCGCAACCTCGGCAACACACCGGGGCACATCAACCACTGGACCCACCGCGGCTTCAGCAGCCTGGTTGCGGATCACTTCGACGTCAACGATCGGTCCACACCGCTGCCGTGGACCATGGTGTCGGCCCGCGTTCGCTGAGCCGAGGCGCCGATGAGTTGTCGATGACCCGCAAACGCCTCGCCAACCTGCTCGGGGTGGCGATCGGCGTCGCTGGCATTGCGTTCGTCACCCGGCGCATCATCCAGGATCGCGCCGAGATCGGCGATGCGTTGTCGTCGGCCAACCCGGCCTGGCTCGTGGTCGGCGGCGTGTTCGGACTCGTCGCGATGGCGCTCATCGGGTTCAACTGGCTGGCGATCATCCGCCATGGCGGGGTGCCCGTTCGCTGGCGACGTGGGCTGGCGTGGTTCTTCGTCGGCCAGCTCGGCAAGTACGTCCCCGGTGGGATCTGGCCGATCGTCGGGCAGGCAGAACTCGCCCACCGAGGCGCGACCCCGCGTCCCATCGCCTATGCGTCGACGGCGGTCTCGATGGTCGCCACCTTCCTCGGAGCGGCCACCGTCGGAGCGGTCGCCGGCCTGGTCGATCCGCCCGCGTCGCCGTGGATCGCCGTCCTCCTCGCAGCCGGTCTCGTCGTGGTGGCCGTCGCGATCACCGCTCCCGCCGCACGCCGCAGCGCCAGTCGTGTGCTCCGTCGGGTGACCAACCGGGAGATGCAGCTTCCCGAGCCCCGCTGGTTCGGTGGCGTCGTCGCCTTCCACCTACCGGTGTGGTTGGCGTTCTCGGGCATGAACGTGTTCGCCGTGGTCGCGCTCGGCACCGAGGTCGACGCCGGGCTGGTGGTGCAGCTCGTCTTCGTGTCGTGCGTGTCGTGGATGGCCGGGTTCGTGATCATCGGAGTACCGGGCGGGATCGGCGTACGCGAGACGATCTTCATCTCGATGATGACCGCACCGTTGGGTGCCGGCGTGGCCGTGGCCGCGGCCGTGCTCAGCCGAGTCGTGTCGATCGGGGTCGATCTTGCGGGGGCCGGTGCGTCGGTGGGGCTGGCACGCCTCGACCGTCCACCGTCGACGACCGCTGCCGACGGTTACGCTTCGCCGTGATGTCGAACGCCGAGCACGCACCGAAGCGACCGGTGAAGCTGATCATCCAGATTCCCTGCTTGAACGAGGAGCAGACGCTGCCGATGACGCTCGCTGACCTCCCCCGCCAGGTTGCCGGTGTGGACATCGTCGAGTGGCTGGTGATCGACGACGGCAGCACCGATCGCACCGTCGAGGTCGCTCGCGAGCTCGGCGTCGATCACATCGTGTCGCTTGGACGCAATCGAGGGCTCGCGACGGCGTTCATGACCGGGCTCGACGCGTGCCTGCGTGCAGGCGCTGACGTGATCGTGAACACCGACGCCGACAACCAGTACCAGGGGGCATCGATCCCTGACCTGGTCGAACCGATTCTCACGGGGAGTGCCGACATGGTGGTCGGCGAACGCCCGATCGCCGACATCGACGACTTCTCACGCGTCAAGAAGGCGCTGCAGAAGCTGGGCAGCTCCGTCGTGCGGCGGTTCTCCGGCACCGGCGTCCGCGATGCGGCGAGTGGGTTCCGGGCGTACGGACGAGATGCGGCGATGCGCGTCCAGGTGTTCGGCCGATACACCTACACGATGGAGACGATCGTGCAGGCCGGGTGGAACGGTGTCTCGATCGAATCAGTACCGATCGGCGTCAACCCGAAGACTCGCGACTCGCGACTCGTCAAGAGCAGCAGCCGCTATGTGTGGCGGTCGGCGCAGACGATCATCCGCAGCTTTGCGCTGTACAAGCCCTTCCGGTTCTTCTTCGTCGTCGGCCTGGTGCCGTTCGTGCTCGGGGCGCTCGTGCTGCTGCGATGGCTCGGGTTGTACCTGACCGAAGACGTGTACACCAGCCGCGTGCCGAGCTTGCTCGGCGGGATCGGGTTGATCGTGCTCGCCGCGCAGATCTGGGCGGTGGCGTTCCTCGCCGATCTCCAGGCCGCCAATCGGCGCGTGCTCGAAGATCTTCGTCTACGCGCCGCCCGCGCCGACTACGACGGCTGAGCACACCGCACCGGCGAACCCGCGTGTTGAACCGCCTGTTCAGAGCAGGCCGAGGTAGTTGCCACCGTCGACGTGCAACTGGACGCCGGTGGTGAAACCCGCCGGCTCGCCACACAGGAAGGCGACCATCTGTCCGAAGTCGGCGGCGTCACCCATCCGCATCGAGGCCTGCTGCTCGGCGGTGTAGAGCTGCTCGACGCGCGGGGTGCGGTGCAGCCCGGGTTGCACGCTGTTGACGGTGACACCGTCCCCGGCGACTTCGAGTGCCAGCGTCTTGAGGAACGCCGTCGCCCCGGCTCGAGCCGTGTTCGACAAGATGAGCTGCGCCATCGGCTGGCGTACCGCCAGCGACGTGATCGCCACCACCCTCCCCCACTGCTGGTGCTGCATCGCCGGCACCGCTTGCTTGCACATCGCCACCACCGACATCAGGTTGAGGTCGATGGCGGCTGGATAGGCCTCGACGGGGGTCGAGGCGAAGTTCCCCGGCGGTGGACCACCAGCGTTGGCGACCAGAATGTCGACGCCGCCGAGCTCGGCGACTGCATCGACCACGAAGCCGGCAGCGCCATCGGGTGTCGACACGTCGGCCACGATCGGGACGCACCCATGGCCGACTGCTGCGGCCGCGTCGGCGAGGCGTTGCCGGTCGCGTCCACAGATGGCGACCCGCACGCCCTCCGCTGCGAGCGCCTCCGCCGTCGCCAGCCCCAACCCCGATGTTCCGGCTGCAACCGCTGCGCGTCGTCCGCTGATTCCAAGGTCCATGACCCCACCGTAGAGCGGGGTCTGCGTCGACGACGTACGGGTACGATCGCGTGCAGTGAGACCATGAGCGACCATCTCGGCAACGGCGACCATCCGTACGATCAGCGGGCCCTCGACGCCATTGCCGATGCGGAGCCATATCCGTACTGGCTCGAGCGTGTCGAACTCCCCGAGTCCAACGCCACCCTCGTGCGCGACGAGCACTGCGACCTCTGCGTCGTCGGTGGCGGCTACACCGGCTTGTGGACCGCCGTGCTCGCCAAGGAACGCGACCCGTCTCGCGATGTCGTGCTGATCGACAAGGGCGAGGTCGGCGGAGCTGCCAGCGGCCGCAACGGGGGCTTCATGGAGGCGTCGCTGACCCACGGTGTCGGCAACGGGATGGACCGCCACGCCGACGAACTCGACACCCTCGAAGAACTCGGGCTGCGCAACCTCAACGAGATCGAGGCAGCCATCGAGCGGTACACGATCGACTGCGAGTACGAACGCAACGGCGTGATCGACGTCGCGCACACCGGTCACCCGCCCTCGTACCTCGACGAACTTCGAGAGGAGCACGATCTGCTGCGGTCGATGGGCCAGCAGGTTCGCTGGCTCGACCGGGACGCAATGCGCGCCGAGGTGAACTCACCCACCTACACCGGCGGACTGTTCCGGATGGGACGAGCCGCGCTGGTCGACCCGGCCAAGCTCGCCTGGGAACTCAAGCGGGTGGCCGAGGAACTCGGCGTGCGGATCTACGAGCACACCAGGGCGACCTCGATCGACCGGGACGGCCGGGGGGTCGCCGTCACCACCCCGCTCGGCACGATCCGCTGCGCGCAGGCGGCGCTCGGCACCAACGCCGACAAGCCCCTGCTCAAGCGGGTCAGGAGCTACATCATCCCGGTGTACGACTACTGCCTGGTGACCGAGCCGTTGTCCCCGCAACAGCTCGACGAGATCGGCTGGGTCAATCGCCAGGGGCTGTCCGACATCACCAACCAGTTCCACTACTACCGACTCACCGCCGACAACCGGATCCTGTGGGGCGGCTACGACGCGATCTACTTCTGGCGCTCCAAGGTGTCGGCCGAACTCGAGAGTCGCCCCGAGACGTGGGCCAAGCTGTCGGCACACTTCTTCGACACATTCCCGCAGCTCACCGACGTGAAGTTCACCCACGCCTGGGGTGGCGCGATCGACACCAGCACGCGCTTCTCGGTGTTCTTCGGGACCGCCGTGTCGAATCGGGTGGCCTATGCCGTTGGCTACACCGGCCTCGGCGTCGCGGCCACGCGCTTCGGCGCGTCGACGATGCTCGACCTGCTCGCCGGTCGGAAGTCGATCGCCACCAAGACCGACTTCGTGCAGGACAAGCCGTTGCCATTTCCTCCGGAGCCGTTCCGCTTCATCGGGATCCAGGCAACACGGTGGTCGATGAACCACGAGGACAAGTCGGGGAAACGCAACGCGTGGCTGCGGACCCTCGATCGCCTCGGCCTGGGCTTCGACTCGTAACGTTTGGTGTCTGACACCAAACGTTACGGATGCGGGCGGGTGAGGACCACGATCGAGCGAGGGCCGACCACGACGGACTCGGACGCCTCCTTGCCGGCGCCCACGTCAGCGTCGGAGCCAGGCTCGGGCGTGGTGTCGATCGCCACGTGCCATCGGCCCGGAAGCTGCACGGTGAACTCCACCGGCTCCCACCACATGTTGGCCATCACGTAGAGCCCCTCGGTCCCCCAGGCGATCGAACGCGAACCGTGGGTGGTGTCGAGGTCGCCGTCGGCGCCGAAGGTCGCCATCGGCTCCCCGGCTCGAACGCTGTCCCAGAGCACCGGATGCGCCGACCGAAGTGCGATGACGTCGCGAACGAACGCCTCGTGATCGGACCACTCGGCGGCTCGACCCCAGTCGAGCCAGGAGGTCTCGTTGTCCTGGTTGTAGGCGTTGTTGTTGCCCCCCTGGGTTCGCGCCCACTCGTCGCCGGCGACGAGCATCGGCACCCCTCGGCTGAGCAACAGCAGGCACGCCGCGTTGCGGAGCTGGCGTCGTCGCAGCACCATCACGTCGTCGGGGACGTCGACGTCACCCTCCCACCCACAGTTCCACGACCGGTTGTCATGGTGCCCATCGGTGTTGTCCCAGCCATTGGCGTGATTGTGCTGGTGGTCGTACGCAACGAGGTCGTACATCGTGAATCCGTCGTGAGCGGTGAGGAAGTTCAACGAAGACATCGGACTGCCGAACAGGTCCGGACTCCCCGCAACGCGTCGCATCACCGTCGGCACCATCCCGGGCTCACCACGCAGGAAGCCGCGCAGGTCGTCGCGGAACTGCCCGTTCCACTGCATCCACCGCTGATCGGGAAAGTCGGGTCCGAGGAGATACCGCGCCATGTCCCAGGGTTCGGCGATCAGACGAACACCGCGGCGCTCCCCCCAGTCGCCGATCGAGCGCACGAAGTCCGCATCGCGAGCGAGCACGGCGGCAAGATCGAATCGGAAGCCGTCGACGCCGAGGTCCGCGAGCCGTTCGAGCGACTCCATGATCAGCCGTCGCGACTGTGGAGAATGGGCATCGACGACGTTGCCGGTGCCCGCGTCGTTCAGATAGGAGCCATCGGGGCGAACCACGTAGTACTCGCGTTCGTCGAGGATCCGCAGCGAGTAGTCGGGCCCGTCACGACCCTCCTCGGTGGTGTGGTTGACGACCACGTCGAGCCACACTTCGATGTCGTGTTCGTGCGCAGCGGCCACGAGATCGGCGAGTTCCTCCGCCGGGTGCTCACCGGCCGCGTACTGCCGATGGACCGCACCGAACACCAGCGGCATGTAGCCCCAGTAGTTGCCCTCGTCGGGATCGAACTGGTGCACGGGCAGCAACTCGAGCACCGAGACACCGAGCGTTGCAAGCCGAGGCAGTTCGTCGATCGCCGCAGCAAACGTCCCCGCGTGCACATGATCACGGCGCTTGGTGAGACCGCGTACGTGTGCCTCGTACACCACCAGCGGCCGTGAGGTGTGGCGCTGCGGCCGAGGTTGCGGCCACGGGGCGGCCACCGCCCTCGGGAAGTCGGCTGGAGCCACGTGGCCGGCCGCCCGGTTCGCGCGTCGGGAGTGTCCCGGCGGGAACCAGACCTCGGTGGCTCGCGGATCGAGCGCCAGTCGATCGGCATCGACTGCGATCGTGTAGCGAGCGCCGACAGGAACCTGCCCACGCCAATCGCCGGTGATCGAGTCGCGCTCGAGCGCGATGCGCTCGCCGCCGTCGACGCGCGCCTGCACCGCCTTGATCCCCGAGGTGTGGATGGCGATGTCGAACATCCCCTCGCCGCCGGGTTGACCAGGTTCGTCGCCGCCCATCCGAACATGATGCCGTACGCACTCGTCTCGCGACCGAACAGACGGCACATCGATGGCTCCGGTAACGTCGGGGCGATGACGCCGACCACCGTCGCCGGTGCGCTGTCGCGCCACGGCTACCTCCCCGACGAGGGCATCTCGACCGCGGTGTTCCTGGCGATGACCCTCCATCGACCGCTGTTGCTCGAAGGCGAAGCGGGCGTCGGGAAGACCGAACTCGCCAAGACGGTTGCTGCTGCGACCGGCGGCGAGCTGATCCGGTTGCAGTGCTACGAGGGCATCGACGTGTCGCAGGCCGTCTACGACTGGGACTACGCCCGCCAACTCCTGCATCTTCGCGCCAGCGAAGCCACCGGTGAATCGGCCACCCGAACCGCCGACGAGTTGGAGGCCGAGCTCTACGGCGAGCGGTTCCTGATCAAGCGCGCGCTGCTCCACGCCATCGAGCCGGTCGACGGGCCACCACCGGTGTTGCTGATCGACGAGATCGACCGCGCCGACGACGAGTTCGAGGCGTACCTCCTCGAGGTGCTGTCCGACTTCCAGATCACCATCCCCGAGATCGGGGCCTTTCGTGCCGAGCAGCCACCGATCGTGATCCTGACCTCGAACCGGACGCGTGACGTCCACGATGCCTTGAAACGTCGGTGCCTGTACCACTGGGTCGAACACCCCGGCTTCGAGCGCGAGGTCGCCATCGTCAAACTGCGCGTGCCCGACATCCAAGACGACCTCGCCCGCCAGGTCGCGAGCGCGGTCGAGGCGCTTCGTGAGTTGTCGCTCTACAAGCCCCCCGGTGTCGCCGAGACGATCGACTGGGCGACGGCGCTCGGCAGACTCGGAGCCACGGCACTCGACGAGCAGGTGGTGGCGAACACTCTCGGCACCGTGGTGAAGTACCGCGAAGACGCCCAGCGGGTCACGCAGCACGGCCTCAGCGATCTCGTACAGCGGGCGATCAGGGGTGGCCGGCCCGAGAGCGAAGCGCTCGCCCCGCCGACCAGCCCCAGGGCCTGATGGCCCCGCTGGCCGCGCCGATGCCGAGTCCGGCAGTGAGCAGTCCGGCGGAGATCGCCGTCGCGTTCAGCCAACTCCTGCGAGGGGTCGGGTTGTCCGTGCCGACGAGCTGCACGCACACCTTTGCCGAGGCGCTCTGCGCAACCGGGCTCGGCCACCGCGACACCACCTACTGGGCGGGCCGGGCAACGCTCGTACGACGTGCCGAGGACATCGCGCCGTACGACCGGGCCTTTGCGGTGTTCTTCGAGGGTCGACGATCCGAGGGCGCCGAGGAGGACGCGATCGATCCGCTGTCGATCACCATCGCGGTCGACACCGACGACGATCAGGACGACCCCGACGACCCGGACGCCGGCGACGATCACGACGACGATGTCGTCGAGCTGCGGTTCTCGGCCACCGAGATCCTCCGCCACAAGGACTTCGCCGCCTACTCCCCCGGCGAATTGGCTGCGGCACAGGAATTGATGGGGCACCTCCGCCTCGTGGGCTCGCCTCGGGCGTCACTGCGCCTCGGCCCGACACGGCGGCGAACGACCCGCCCCGACATCCGCCGCGTCGTGCGCTCGGCGATTCGTTCGGGCGGCGAGCCGATCGAGCGACATCATCTGGCACCAACGCCTCGACTGCGGCGACTCGTCCTCGTCCTCGACGTGAGCGGCTCGATGGAACCGTACGCACGAGCGCTCCTGCGATTCGTCCACGCCGCCGTCGCCGGTCGACAGAAGGTCGAGGCGTTCGCACTCGGCACACGTCTCACCAGGATCACGCGCGAGCTGTCGAGTCGCGACCCCGACATCGCCCTCGACGCCGCCGGCAACCGCGTGTCCGACTGGAGCGGTGGCACCAGACTCGGAGCCGGATTGCGCCAGTTCAACGACGAATGGGGCGTCCGCGGGTTGGCTCGCAACTCGATCGTCGTGATCCTGTCCGACGGATGGGATCGTGGCGACCCCGACGAATTGGCAGCGGAGATGCAACGCCTGCAGCGGGTCACGCACCGCCTGATCTGGGTGAATCCGCTGAAGGTGACGCCAGGCTACGCACCGTTGGCGCGCGGGATGGCGGCTGCACTCCCATTCGTCGACCGGTTCGTGGAGGGCCATTCGGTCGCTGCCATGGAAGAATTGACCCGCGTGATCGCAGCGAACTGAGGAGCACACCATGAACGACCTGCTCGACGACATCGACCGTTGGCGACAGCACGGGCACCGCATCGCGGTCGCTCGCGTCGTCGACATCGAGGGCTCTGGTCCCCGGGACCCAGGGGCCGCGATGGCGGTCACCGACGACGGCGAGGTCGCGGGCAGCGTCAGCGGTGGGTGCGTCGAGGGCGCGGTCGTCG
Source organism: Ilumatobacteraceae bacterium (assembly GCA_963793335.1). Taxonomy (GTDB): domain Bacteria; phylum Actinomycetota; class Acidimicrobiia; order Acidimicrobiales; family Ilumatobacteraceae; genus Sva-07. The sequence continues at coordinate 434,764 of CAWBZS010000001.1, forward strand.
CCGAGGCCCTCGCGATCCTCGCCGGCGAACGCGACCGCGGGGTGATCACCTTCGGCTACTCCGACGACGAAGCGTTCGCAGTTGGCCTCACCTGCGGCGGCACCATTCATCTCTACATCGAAGAGCTCGACTGGTGACCGCCGGTGCCCCACCGTCGACACCCGAGTCCGGGTCACTGTTCGAGCGATACGCGCGAGTGTCTACGATCGGAACGGCCCGTCGCGCTCGCCACGGTGATCGACGGACCCCACGTCGGGGCGAAGCTCTTGGTGGAGCCGGGGGCCATCGCACTCGGTTCGCTCGGACACCCCGAACTCGATCGGGTGGTCGCACGCGACTCGCTCGCAGAACTCGAAGCGGCCCGTTCGGGGGTCCGCCACTACGGCCCCGAGGGCCAAACCACCCCGGAGGACCTGCTCGACCAACCAACGGTCAGGGTCTTCGTCGAGTCGCACGCACCATCGCCACAGCTGTGGATCTTCGGCGCCGTCGACTTCACCGCCGCACTCGCGCGCGTCGGCAAGGTCCTCGGCTACCGGGTCACCGTGTGCGACGCCCGCGAGGTGTTCGCCACGAGACGACGCTTCCCGATGGCCGACGAGGTGAACGTCACCTGGCCAACGGCAGTCTTCGACTCCCACGGCCACGAGCTCGGGCCGCGTGATGCGGTGTGCATTCTCACGCACGACCCCAAGTTCGACGTGCCTGCGGTGCAGGGCGCCCTCAGCACCAACGTCGGCTACATCGGGGTGATGGGGAGTCGCTCGACCCACGACCGACGCACGCAACGCCTGATCGACGCCGGTGTCACCCCGACGGAACTCGAACGGTTGATGTCACCGGTCGGGCTCGACATCGGCGCTCGCACCCCCGAGGAGACCGCCGTGTCGATCTGCGCCGAGATCATCGCTCGGCGCACCGGCCGCGACGTCCCGTCGCTGCGCGACGGCAGCGGAGCGATCCACGCGTCGTGACGTTTCCCGCCGAGATCGACGACATCGCAGCCCGGCTGGGAACGTTGCTGCGCGAACGAGGCGACACCGTCGCGGTCGCCGAAGGGTCGGCGGGAGGGTTGATCTCGGCGGCGCTGCTGTCGCAGCCCGGGGCCTCGGCGTACTACCTGGGCGGCACGGTGATCTACACCGCCGCCGCAGGCCGAGCATGGATGGCAGGCGCGGTGGAGGTTCCCCCCGGGATGCGCGGCGCCTCCGAACCCTTCGCGACCTATCTCGCGGCATCGGTGCGCCTCAAGGTCGATGCAACGTGGGGCATCGGCGAGGCGGGTGCCGCTGGACCGGCGAATCCCTACGGCGATCCCGCGGGGCACACCTGGTTGGCGATCGACGGGCCACGATCGGCCACCCGTCGTCTCCTCACGGGCAGCGATGATCGAGCTGCCAACATGGTCGCGTTCGCCAGTGCCGGCCTCGAGTTGCTGTCCGCGGTGATCGACACCGCGTGATCGTCGACAGCGCGTGCTCGCGGCACGCCCCGTCACGCAGCAGGGTCGCCGAAACGGACCGAGTCGACGCGACGGATGCTGATCGTGTCGAGTTCGACCGTCCGGCCGGTCTGCACCGAATGCACGATCGCGTCGCCCACCCCGAGATACATCATCACGTGGCCGGGGTACTGGACCAGGTCGCCCGCCTTCGCGGCGGCCCGGTCGATGCCGGTGGCGTTGTTGATCTGGCCGCTCGACTGGCGGACCAACGCCTGACCGGCTCGTGCCCAGGCGAACGTGGTGAGCCCGGAGCAGTCGAATCCGACGCCTTCGGAACTCGTGTTGTACCGGTACGGCACGCCGATCTGTGTCATCGCCGCCAGCACCGCCAGCTGATGGCCAACGGGTGCGGTCGCCCACGCCTCGACCATCTCGTCTCGCGGATAGCCGAGCTCGGTTGCGGCGTACTGCGCGGTCTGCGTTCGGTACCACACGAATGCACGCTCGTGCGCGGCGTCGCCGGTGTTCGCCCAGTCGTCGAAGCGCTCGAGCGCTTGTCGAGCCGACGACGTGACCACCGGCGCCATCGAATTGGTCGGCAGCGCACCTGCGGCCACCACGTTGGGCAGCGCCGACGCGGCCTCGGACTGGACGAGGAGCCCCGCGCTCAGGCTGGAGACCGCGGCAGCGGCCATCACCACGCTTCGAACGGCGGTGCGAGTCGGGCGTCGTCGTCGCACAGCAGGCTGCGTCGTCGGCGAGGTCGTGGGGAGGACGGTGTGTGATGCGCTCATGATGAGGTGCGTCACAGCACGGGCCATGACGAATCAGCAACTTATCGTCACGCGATCGCAACACAGACGTCGGCGCACCAGATTTCTGTCACGAAACCGTCATGTCCGCCGGGCGAACTCCGCCGGGCGATCGGAGCGGCACGGGACCCGCACGCACGCCGAGCGGCCACGTACGCTGGGAGGATGCACGCTCCCCCGCCGCGATCCACCGTCGTGGTGTTGCTCGCTGCAGGCGGCGGATCGCGCTTCGACGGAGACGGTCACAAATTGTTGGCTCCGCTCCCCGAATCGGCGATCGTGGCCGCACAGACCGTGTTCGAGCGCTCGCTTGCCCATGCAATCGATGCCGACATCGGCCCGATCGTGGTCGTGACCGGGGCCGCTCCCGAGGTCGTCGACGCGATATCGGACGAGCGCGTGTCGGTCTGCCACAACGACCGATGGCGCGACGGTCAGATCAGCTCGGTGCGCGCAGGCATTCGGGCTGCGGACGAACTCGGGGCGACCGAGGTCGTCGTTGGCCTCGCAGACCAACCCGGCATCGAGCCATCGGCATGGCGAGCAGTGGCCACTGCCGACGGGCCGATCGTCGTGGCAACCTACGCGGGCCAACGCGCGAACCCGGTCAAGCTCGATCGTGCCGTGTGGGGACTGCTGCCCACCACCGGCGACGAAGGGGCCCGGGCGATCATGCGCGTTCGTCCCGAGCTGGTCCGTGAAGTACCGTGCAGTGGTCACCCCGCCGACATCGACACCACAGAGGACCTCCGCCGATGGCAGAACAACTGATCAACGAGTTCACGGTCAACCGCCCGATCGAGGAGGCCTGGCCGCTGATCACCGACCTCGAACTGATCGCGCCCTGTCTGCCGGGCGCCGAGTTGCACGAGGTCGAGGGCGAGACGTACCGCGGCATCGTCAAGGTCAAGCTCGGAGCGATCAGCAGCCAGTTCAAGGGAGAAGCCCACTTCGTCGAGCGAGACGACGAGAACTACCGCGCCACGATCAAGGGGGCCGGACGCGACACGGGTGGGCGAGGCAACGCGGCTGCCGAGATCACCGCCCAAGCCGAGAGCTTGTCACCGACCAGCACACGTGTGGCCGTGACCACCGACTTGCACATCACCGGCAAGGTGGCCCAGTTCGGCCGCGGCATCATGGGCGATGTCAGTTCGAAGCTGATGGGACAGTTCGCCGACAACCTGAACGAGATGATCGACAAGCAGCAGGACGAGCCGGTGGCAGCACCGAGTGATGCGTCCGTCGCAGCACCCGGCGACGAGGTCGATCCTGCGAGCGAGCCGACACCCCAGATCCGCAAGATCGAGGGCCCCGCGACCGAACCGATCGACCTCATGGAGGTCGGGACGGGTTCGATCCTGAAGCGGGTCGCACCGGCCCTCATCGCCATCGCCGTCGTCCTGCTGCTGCTTCGTCGTCGACGGGGCTGATGGACGACCGTTCCCGCGTGGCCGAGCTGCTCGGACGCGAGCCGGCTGGCGCCTTCGAGGTGGTGGTGCGCGACGCCGACGGGGATCCCGTCGTCCTCCGAAACGCACCGCTGCTCGACGACGGCACCCCGATGCCAACGCGCTACTACCTGGTCGGCGCAACGCTCGTTCGCGACGTCAGCCGATTGGAGGCAGGCGGTGGCGTCAAGGACGCCGAGGCCAGCGTCGACGCGAACGAGGTGGCCGCAACGCATCATCGGTACGCCGTCGAACGCGATGCCGCACTCCCCGCCGACCACGAGGGACCGCGCCCGTACGGCGGCGTCGGGGGCACCCGGACCGGGGTGAAGTGCCTGCACGCACACGTCGCCTACGCGCTGGCAGGCGGCGACGACCCGGTCGGACGGTGGGCGCTCGATCGTCTCCACACCGTGCAACGCCCAGATGACCCGAGCACGGGCACCCGGGCGGAGACGGACCGATGAGCCCCGGCAGCCTGCTGATCCGCATCGAGGACACCCGCACGGTGATCGAGCAGGTCGGCGGTGCCACCCACGTCCTTCCGGTGGGCACGCTGACCTTGGTCGACGGGCCGCTCGAACGTGCCGACCCACCGCCCCCCGCACACCTCACCAATGCGCTCGGCCTGGTCCACGACCACCTCGACGACCTGATCATCGAGGCGCCGTCGATCGCCGCCGCCACGTCGATCGTGATGACCGGGCCGCACGCCGAGTCACTCGCCTGCGTCGAGATCGGCATCGACACCTGCCCCGCTCGATACGACCTCACGCGTGCCGCCACCGACGAGGTCTTCCGAACGCTTGCCAGCGAACCGAACGACGACCGCCGCCACAATCCCGGGTTGCCCGACGACCACGTCGACACCATCGTCGCCACGTGCTGCATCGTGCTCAGCATCGTGCGCCGCCTCGATCGAAGCGGCGTCATCGTCGAGCGCGACCAGGCGACCGAGGACATCGACTGATGGCGCTGCGTCACCCGTCGCGAGCCAATTCACCCGTCCGGCTCTACGGGCGGCGGCTGTTGCTGCGCCCGCTCGCCGCCAGCGATTTCCGCTCGTGGAGTGAGGTTCGTCAGCGCAACAGCGACTGGCTCACCGTCTGGGAGCCGACGCGCCCGACACATCAACCCGACCCGGTGACCGATCGGAGCGCATTCTCGGCTCGCTGCCAACAGCGCGACCGGGACCGTGCCGCCGGCACCGCGTACCAGTTCGGATTGTTCGTCGACCAGCAGATCGCTGGCGAGGTCAACGTGAACAACGTGATTCGCGGGGCCATGCAGTCCGGCACGATCGGGTACTGGATCGACCAGCGTCATGCCGGACACTCCTATGTCGCAGAAGCGGTGGTGATGGTGATGCAGTTCGCGTTCGAGCAACTCCGGCTGCATCGACTCGAGATCTGCATCGTGCCCCGCAACGAGCGCAGCCGCCGCGTCGTCGACAAGCTCCGCATCCGCGACGAGGGCGTGGCGGAGCGGTATCTCGAGATCAACGGCACGTGGGAGGACCACGTGCGCTACGGCATCACCATCGAAGAATGGATCGAGCGCCGCGACGAGTTCATCGCCGACTGGATCCAACAGTGATGCCGCAGCGACGGGCGTCGCGGGCGAGCCGAGGTCAGTAGCCGGCGAGGCCGGCGTTCTCGCTCGCCAAGCGCATCTGCTCGGCGCGATCGCGACGCAGCTGGGTGCGCCGCTTCCACATCTTGGTCTTCCAGTGCCGCTTCGTGCGGTGCTGCTTGGCCAGCTTGTTCTTTGCCACCTCCGGGTCGTGGTGGCCAATCGGCTTCCACGCCATTCCGGGCTCGTGCACGTCCTCTGGTTCGAGACCGGCACTCACGTCCTGGGCTGCGCTCTGCAGCTCGACGTGAATGCGGTGCCGTTCGCTGTGGGCGTGGGCACGCACTTCCTGCTTGAGTGGCAACACGGCCTCGGTGGACCGGTGACGCTGGCTCATTGGCTACCTCCTGCTTCGTGGTCTGGCCACGGTGGTTTCGGTTGCTTGCGAAGCCCAACGTACTCCACCGGCATGGGCCGCGTCACGGGACTTCTGTAACGATCCTGCGCGATCGCTCCCGCGCTATCGCTTGGAGATTCGAGACTGCAGTGCGGCGAGGCGCTCGGCGAACCACGGCTGCTTGGTGCTCCACAACTGCGGTTCCAATTCACGAGCGACGGCTGCGGGATGGTCGTCGATGTCAGCCATTGCCTGGATGGTCTGCTTGGTCACGATCGCCAGCTCGCGCGGCGCCAGCGCTGCCCGGGCCGCGAACTCGTGGGCAACCTCCAGCAGCGACGCCGCAGGCACCGACCGGTAGGCCAGACCGATGCGCTCGGCCTCCGCGCCATCGAGCACCTGGCCGAACACCACGGCGGCCATCGCCGCCTGGGGACCGACGATTCGCCTGAGCATCCAGGTGTGGCCACCGCCGGGGTGGATACCGAGCTGCAGGAAGCGGGTGTCGAGCTTCGCCGTGTCGGCAACGATGCGCACATCGCAACCCAGCGCCAGGTTCATCCCGGCGCCGACGGCTGCGCCGTTGACCGCTGCCAGTGTCGGCAGCGGGCTCCGCGCAATCCGCAAGAACCCCTCATAGATCAGTCCGAGGCTCTCGCCGGTTGCTTCGGCCAGGTTGCCGAGGTTGGCGCCAGCACAGAAGGCCGGCGGCGTGCCGGTGACCACGAGTGCGCCAACGGCGTCATCCGCTTCGAACGCGTCCATGGCGGAGGTGATCTCGGCCACCATTGCCGCGGTGAGCGTGTTGCGTTCGTCGGGGTTGTTCAGGGTGAGCGTTGCCACGCCATCGGCGACGTCGGTGAGCACGAGGGGGTTCGGAGCAGACATGGCGCCAGTGTTGCACGGCGTCTCGCCACCAGCGGTGGTCGATGGAGTTAGCCTCGTCTCAGCCATGCTCGATCACGTCTTCACCGATGCCATCAGCGCGCTGCGTGACGCTTTCGAGGCGGCCTTTCTCGAGCGCCAGGCGTTCGAAGAGCACTTCCAGAGCGATGTGCTGCTCGGGGATCTCACCTGGGAGACGAGCTACGGACTGCCGGGCGAGGGCGAACCACCACGGGTGGTGGCACACATCACCTTCGACTGGCCGGCGTGGAGTCAGGCGGCCTACCGGCAGTGGTACGTCGAGGAGGAGTTGGAGAAGCGACCGGCGATCGAGATGGAGATCGTGCTGCGCATCCAACGCCTCGCCGACCCCGCCGACCCTGCGGTGCTCTACCACACCCTTCCGGAGCAGAGCCCGCTCGTGGGCGACGACCGCCTCGAACGTGCTGGCGTCACCTCGGAGACCTCACACCCCGACACCGCCATCGATCCGCTCGATCTGCGCACCGAGTACGCCGCGGAGATCACCTTCGAGGGGCTCTACGAGCTGGCCGAGGAAACCGTGGCCGACGGCACCAGCACGCTGCTCGACGAGCACTTCGGCGCACTCGGCGGCTGGATCGCCTCCACACTCGTCAAGCTCGGCGATCTCCCCCTCGCGTTCCACCCCGCCGACGACTGAACAACACCGAAATTGCCCCGGATCGTGACGGTCAGCGTCACGATCCCGGGTTATTTCGGAGTGGTGGTGCATGCCAGGATGCGTGGATGGCTGAGAGCGACGTGCTGTACGAGGTGTCCGAGCGGATTGCGACGATCACGATCAACCGTCCCGAGGCGCGCAACGCGCTGAGCAGCGAGATGCTGGCTCGGATTCCACAGCTCATGCTCGGCGCCGAAGGCGACGCCGACGTCGACGTGATCGTGCTGACCGGCACCGACCCTGCCTTCACTGCCGGGCTCGACCTCAAGGAACTCGGCACCGACGGCAGCAACCTGGGTGGGGGCTCCGGCGCGGACGGGAGCCGCAATCAGTTCGGCGTGCGCGGCCCGTTCCCAGCGCTCACGAAGCCGCTGATCGGGGCGATCAACGGCGTTGCGGTCACCGGCGGGCTGGAATACGCGCTGAACTGCGACTTCCTGGTCGCCAGCGAGCACGCCAAGTTCGGCGACACCCACGCCCGGGTGGGCGTCATGCCGGGCTGGGGGTTGACCGTGCTGCTTCCTCAGGCGATCGGGATCCGGCGCGCTCGCGAGATGAGCTTCACCGGCAACTTCATGCTGGCCGACGAGGCGCTTGCATTCGGACTGGTCAATCACGTCGTGGCGCACGATGAACTGATCGGGTTCACCCGGCAACTGGCCCGCGACATCATCGGCAACGATCAACCAGGGGTACGCCAGATCCGCGACACCTACGCACAGATCGCGACCGACGACGATCACTGGGAGATCGAGTCGCGCGACAGCCGGGCCTGGCGGCGCACCCAGTTCAGCCCTGACGCCGTCGCTGCTCGACGCGCTGCGATCCAGGCCCGCGGACAGCAGCAGTGAGCACGTCGCCCGTCTGACCACGGCACCGAGCCGACCCGACACGAGCAGCTCAGGTGTCGGCGCGGGTCAGATGTCCGAGCCGCGCTCGCGCAGCGTGTCGCGGACGGCTTGGGCGATGTCGATCGCCAGGATCTCCGCACCGTCCTGGTTGAGATGGAAGCCGTCGGCGGCGCGGACGTCCTTGCCGACCCCGTCACGGGGGTCGACGACGAACTCTGCCCAGTTGCCGTCCCGACCCGAGAACCGCGTCCACGCGTCGATGAAGATCACCTCGGGCCGCTCGGCCGCGGCGGCCTTGACCGCCTGATCCTGGATCGCCAGTCGGGCGGTCACGTCCGGGTTGTCGTCGTTGGGGATCCCCACCCAGATCAACGTCCGACCGCCGTCGAGCAACTGGTCCATCACCGCGCCCGCACGGGCCTGGTACTCCTCGGTCCACTCGGCCTCGTTCGCAACGGGATCACCGACGATGAACTCGCCACTCTCGACGGCCAGCCCCTGCGAGTCGTTGCCGCCGAACGTCGCCACCACGATGTCCGGGTTCACCTCTGGCAACTTCGCGTCGATCTCGGCAGGCCAGTCGAAGAAATCCGGTCGGGCGAGACCGGACGAGACCTTGTAGTCGAGCGAGGTCTCGACGATGCCGGTGGACTCGAGCAGGGTTTGGAGATACGGCCCAAACGTGCCGGCATCGCTGTCGCCCACGATCAAGACCTTCGAGGGGTTCGACGTCGTGGCAGCACTCGTGTCGACCGTTTGCGTGTCGACCGGCACGGTGTCGGCAACGGTGTCGGCAACGGTCTCGGACGATGGAGTTCCACCGGCAGCCGAAGCGACCGACTCGTCGGCAACGGTGACGCCCCCGGCCACACTCCCCGCAACGCTCCCCGCGTCGGGCCCGTCGATCACGAGCGCCCCATCCGCGTTGGCATCGTCGCTGGTCTCGCCCAACAGCGCCGAGGCGCCGCGCCACAGACCGAACGCCACCATGGCCACGATGACCAGGGCGCCGGCCCGACGCAGCGCGAACTGGCGGCTGGACGGACGAACTCGGGGAGGCGGAGAAGCAGCCACGGAGTCCCCACGATAGAGCTCGGATTCGCTGCGAGGACGTCAACGCGCAGGGCACCTGTTACCAGCGGGTAGCTTGTGAGGGCGTGAACACGATCGACACACGTCGGTCCACACCGAGAACCACAACCGATTCATCCTGAAGGGGAGAACATGATCAAGAGCAAGAAGCTGCTCGCCGTCGGCGTCATCGCCGCACTCGGCCTGGCAGCATGCGGAAGCGACGACGACGGTGGCACCGCCAGCGACTCGTCCGACGCCGCCACCACCGAAGCGACGACCGAGGGCACCGATGCGATGGCCGAGGGCGACTGCGCTGTCGGCGTCGTCTACGACATCACCGGCCGAGGCGACCGCTCGTTCAACGACGCCGCCGCCGCCGGACTCGACCAGGCGGTCGCCGAACTCGGCGCCACCGGCAGCGAGTCCACGCCAACCGGCGACGGTGACCGCACCGAGCGCGTCCAGGGCCTCGTCGACGACGGCGTCGGTCTCGTCCAGGGCAACGGGTTCCTCTTCTTCGACTCGATCACCGAGGTCGCGGCCAACAACCCGGACACCAGCTTCACGATCGTCGACTCCGTCGTCGAGGCCCCGAACGTGGCATCGCTGACGTTCGCCGAAGAGCAGGGTTCCTTCCTCGTCGGTGCCGCAGCTGCGCTCAAGAGCCAGACCGGCACGATCGGCTTCATCGGTGGCGTCGAGAACGACCTGATCACCAAGTTCGAGGCCGGCTACGCCGCAGGCGCCCAGGCCGTGAACCCGGACATCGAGATCCTGGTCAACTACATCACGCAGCCACCGAACTTCGACGGCTTCAACGACCCGGCACGCGGCAAGGAGATCGCCGCGTCGCAGTACGAGGCCGGCGCCGACGTCATCTACTCGGCCGCTGGCAGCTCGGGCCTCGGGGCCTTCGAGGCAGCCGCCGAAGCTGGTGAGCCCGGCGAGGTCTGGGCGATCGGTGTCGACTCCGACCAGTACAACCTGGTCTCGGAGGAGTTGCAGCCGTACATCCTGACCTCGATGCTCAAGAAGGTCGATGTCGCAACCTTCGAGACGATGAAGGTGTTCTGTGAGGGTGGCGACGTCGGCGGCGTGCAGGTCTTCGACCTCTCGGTCGACGGCGTGGGCTACTCCACCACCGGCGGCTTCGTCGACGACATCGCCGACCAGCTCGACGAACTCAAGGCGCAGATCGTCTCCGGCGAGATCGAGGTTCCGACCACACCCTGAGCTGACTTGATCTGACGACGAGAACTCGCCGTCGATTCAACTCGCCACGATGCCCGCTCGGCCCAGCCGAGCGGGCATCGTCGCGTCTGCGGCCAGAACGGACGGAGAGGGGTACAACGTCACTTCGCCGCGTGCGAGCGCACGATGCTGCAACTCGCGGCCCGCCGATCGACTAGAAATCACACAATGAGCGACGATCAGGCGGACCGACCGGCCGACGACACGCCGGCTGGCGACGCATCGGTTGCCATTCAGCTGACCGACATCGTCAAGCGATTCCCGGGTGTCGTCGCAAACGATGGCGTGAACCTGACCGTCCGCCACGGCAGCGTCCACGCAATCGTCGGCGAGAACGGCGCCGGCAAGTCGACGTTGATGAAGACGCTCTACGGCGCGCACAAACCAGACGAGGGAACCATCACCGTCAACGGCAAGCAGGAGGTCTTCTCGTCGGCGAAGGACGCCATCGCCGAAGGGATCGGCATGGTGTTCCAAGCATTCATGCTCGCCGACAACCTGCCGGTCTGGGAGAACATCGTCCTCGGCGACGAACCAGGGTCCCCCTTCGCACTCAACATCAAGCAGGCCCGTTCGCGCATCGTCGAGCTCGGCGAGCGGTACGGCCTCGAGGTCGACCCGGATGCGTTGATCTCCGACCTTGGCGTCGGCGACAAACAACGCGTCGAGATCCTCAAGGTGCTCTACCGCGGCGCGAAGATCCTGATCCTCGACGAACCGACCGCCGTGCTGGTCCCTCAGGAGGTCGACGACCTCTTCGCCTCACTGCGCGAACTCACCACCGAGGGAGCGACGATCATCTTCATCTCCCACAAGCTCGACGAGGTGCTCAAACACGCCGACGCCATCACCGTGATCCGCCAGGGCAAGACGGTCGGCGAGGTCGATGATCCAAGTGTCGTCACGTCCCATGAGCTGGCCGAGATGATGGTGGGCAGTGAACTCCCCACACCGGAGACCCGCGACAGCACCGTCACCGACGTCCCCGTGCTGGAGTTGCGCGACCTCACCGTCGCCGCCAGCGATTCCGGTGCCCGCAACCCGCTCGACCGAGCGACCTTCACCGTGCATCGTGGAGAGATCGTCGGCATCGCGGGTGTGGAAGGCAATGGACAGAGCGAACTGGTCAACGCGATCGTCGGCCTCGCTGCGTCGAAGGGGACGATTCTGCTCGCGGGCAACGACATCTCTCGGCTCTCCACCCGAGACCGCCGCGACGCCGGCATCGGATACATCGCAGAGGACCGCCACAAAGATGGCCTCGTGATGGCCTTCAGCCTCTGGGAGAACGCCGCCCTCGGCCATCACCACGCCACGCCGTATGGCAAGGGCCCGTGGCTCAACGTGCCGGGTGCGAAAGCGCAGACCGAGGTGATCGTCGACGAGTTCGATGTCCGGACGCCGAGCATCAACGTTCCCGCCTTCACGCTGTCGGGAGGAAACCAACAGAAACTCGTCGTCGGTCGCGAGATGACGGCCGACCCGAAGGTGCTCGTCGCGGCGCACCCGACGCGAGGAGTCGACGTGGGGGCCCAGGCCGTCATCTGGGACATCCTTCGCGACGCTCGAGCCGGCGGGCTCGGCACCGTGCTCGTGTCGGCCGATCTGGAGGAGCTGATCGGGTTGTCCGACCGACTCCTCGTGATGCTTCGGGGCCAGGTGGTCGCCGAGGTCGATCCATCGTCGGTGACACCTGCTGAGTTGGGCTCGTACATGACCGGGGCAAGAGTGGGGGCTGTCTGATGTGGGAACGGATCTGGCGTGCATCGCTCGCCCCGATGATCGCCGCAGTGTCGGCGATCATCATCTCGTCGATTGCGTTGATCATCTCCGGCAACGATCCGATCGAGGCGTTCCGCGAGATGTGGAAGACGATCGACTCGACACAGTCGGTCGTCATCATCGTCAACACTGCGGTCCCGCTGTACATCGCCGGCGTTGCGGCCGCCGTCGGGTTCAAGATGAACCTGTTCAACATCGGCACCAACGGCCAGTACCTCCTCGCCGCGTTGGTCGCTGGTTGGGCCGGCGCCGAGGTGAGCCTGCCGCCGGTGATCCACGTGCCGTTCGTGATTCTCGTCGGGATGCTCGTCGGTGGCAGTTGGGCGCTGATCGCCGGCATCTTGAACGTCACCCGCAACGTCAACGTCGTCGTCTCGACGATCATGCTCAACTACATCGCCGTCGGCGTGAGCGCATTCCTGCTCGCCGAGGTCTTTCGCGACAACGAGAACGGCGGGTTGGTCGCCCAGACCAAGGTCATGCCCGAGTCGGCGCAGCTGCCATCTCTGAACGGCATCTTCGAGCTGTTCGGATTCAACTTCGGCGACAACGTCGACCTGTTCGGCTTTCTGCCGTTCGCGATCCTCCTCGGGGTCACGTACCACGTGCTCCTCAACCGCAGCCTCTTCGGCTATGAGCTGCGTCTCTCCGGCATGAACCCCGCAGCGGCGCTCGCGGCAGGCGTCAACCCGAAGAAGATGGTGTTGATCACGCTGTTCATGTCGGGAGCCGTCGCCGGCCTCATCGGGATGCCGTTCCTGCTGTCCGACCCGAGCTTCCTCAAGTACGGCGACGCCTTCCCGACGATGCTCGGTTTCACTGGCCTGGGAATCGCCCTGCTCGGCCGCAACAACCCGATCGGCGTCGGCGCCGCAGCGCTCGTCTGGGCGGCGATCGAACGGGCGACGCAGCGGCTCGGACCGATCGGGATCCCGCCGGAGATCGGCCGGATCCTGCAGGGGTCGTTCCTCCTCACGGCGGTCATCGCCTATGAAGTCGTACGCCGCCGCAACGCCGCCGCGGCCGTGGCAGCCGCTGCGGCAGCGACGAAAGCGGACAGACCGCCCGACACACCGGTCGCAGCGATCGGAGCGACGTCATGACCACCACGATCGACGCTCAGCCCGAGGCCGCCGACCAGCGCCCGTCGGTGTTCCGTTCCAGCAGGTTCCGCATCCTCATGCTCGTGTTGGTCGGCATCGGCGTCGTGTCGGCCGCCCGCATCATCGCCGACAATCCCGACCTGACATCGAGCGGCACGTTCGGGGTCGGTCTGCGAACGGCCGCACCGATTGCACTCGCCGGGCTCGCCGGACTGGTCGCCGAACGCAGCGGCACCGTCAACATCGGCATCGAGGGCATGATGGTGATGGGCACCATCTTTGCGGGATGGTGGGGATGGGAGTTCGGGCCGTGGATGGCCTTGGTCGGCGGCATCGTCGGCGGCATCCTCGGTGGACTCCTGATGAGCTTGGCGACGACGACCTTCGGGGTCAATCACATCGTCGCCGGCGTCGCGATCAATCTGATCGCTCCGGGCATCGCTCGGTTCATGGCGAGCGAGCTGTTCGTCGACGTCCAGGGCGGTTCGGTCACGTCGTCGCCCGGCAACTCCGGTGACATCGGCGAGTTCACGGTCCCGTTCCTGTCGGGCGGCGATCTCTTCGGCTGGCAGACACCAGACATCCTCGGGTGGTTCGAGGACACCGGATGGTTCATGATCGCCGACACCGCCGGTCTCGCCAAGGGCTTGACCACCGAGGTGACCTGGGATGTGGTCCTGACGATCGCCCTCTTCTTCGGTGTCGCCTACCTCCTGTGGCACATGCGACTCGGCCTGCGCCTGCGATTCGCCGGCGAGCGTCCGTCGGCGGCGGACTCGTTGGGTGTATCGGTCCACAAGATGCGCTGGATCGGGATGACGATGTCCGGCGCCTTTGCAGGGATGGGCGGCGCGCTCCTCGTGCTGTTCGCCAACCGGTACCAGGAGAACCAAGTTGCCGGACGAGGATTCCTCGGGCTCGCCACGATGATCTTCGGCAACTGGATGCCCGCCGGCACGGCGATCGGCGCCGGCCTCTTCGGCTACGCCCAGGGCATCACCTTGCGCACGAACCCGGGTGACCTCGTGAGAACGCTGCTCCTGGCAGCGGCGATCGGTTTGGTCCTCCTGGTCGTCTGGATGCTGGTCCAGCGCGACTATGCGCCGGCGGGCACCGTGACGGTCTTCGCCGTCATCGCCCTGTGGGCCTACTTCGCCGCCGAGTCACCGAACAACCAGCTCGTGTTCGTCACCCCATACGTTGTGACCCTGATTGCCGTCTCGATCGGCGCCCAGCGACTCCGCCCGCCCGCGGAGGAGGGCATCCCCTGGTTCAAGGGCATGCAGTAGCGGGTTGCCGTCACCGATGACGATCTCGGCTGACCAGGCTCGAGCACTCCCCAAGGTGCTGCTGCACGATCACCTCGACGGGGGGCTGCGGGTGTCCACCGTCATGGAGCTGGCCGACTCGGTCGGGTGGACGCTGCCGGAGACCGACCCCGAGGCGCTGCAGGCGTGGTTCACTCGTGGCGCCGAGACCGCCGACCTGCTGCAGTATCTCGCCACGTTCGAACACACGCTCGCAGTGATGCAGACCGCCGAGCACATCGAGCGAATCGCGTACGAAGCCGTGGTCGACCTCGCCGACGATGGGGTGGTCTACGCCGAGATCCGATTCGCTCCGGAGCTGCACCAACATGACGGTCAGACGCTCGAAGCAGTCGTCGAGGCGGTCACGTCCGGCATGCGGCGTGGCGAGGCGGCCGTGGCCGACCGCGGCCAACACATCACCGTCAATGCGATCCTCTGCGCGATGCGCACCGAGGATCGTTCCGTCGAGGTCGCCCGACTGGTCGATCGGCTCAGGGCCTGGGACGACAAGGTTGTCGCGTTCGATCTCGCTGGTGCCGAAACCGGGTTCCCACCATCGCTGCACGCCGAAGCGCTGGCGTTCGCACGCGGCGCCCACCTCAACCTCACGATCCATGCGAGCGAGCCGCCCGACCTCGAGCTGATCTCGGATGCGCTCGTCCACGGCGCTCATCGCATCGGCCACGGCGTTCGACTTCGGTCGGACACCAACCTCGTCGACGCTCACGACGCCGCTGCCGTCGCCGCCTGCGACCTCGCGCTCGGTCCCCTGGCCCAGTACGTGCTCGATCACCAGGTCCACCTCGAGATGGCGCCCACCTGCAACGTGCAGATCGGTGCGGTGCCGAGCATCGCCGAGCATCCGATCGGCCCGTTCCTGCGGGCCGGCTTCAACGTTGGCTACAACACCGACAACCGGTTGATGAGCAACGTCATGCCGTCGAGCGAACTCCATGCCGTCGCCGTCGCCCACCAGCTCACGATCAACGAGATCGAGCAGCTGGCAACGAACGCGATGATGTCGTCGTTCGCTCCGATGGACGTGCGCCGCCGCATCGTTGCCGACCAGATCCGCCCCGCCCACCACTGACATCCGCCCCGCCCACCACTGAGATCCGCCCCGCCACCACTACGGTGGCCGGACAGCGACGACGCCACCGGGGGATCAACACACGTGAGACATCGACATCTGCTGCTGATCGGCCTGGCCGCGGCCACCGTCGCCGCATCATGCTCCTCTGGCGGTGACGACACCGCAGCGCCCACGCAGACCGTCACCGCCGAGGCCCCGCGTACCGACGCGCCGACCACGGTGGCGTCGACGGTTGCACCGACCACGCAAGCCCCGACGACCACGATCGACCCGGCGGAGGCACGCACGATCGAACAGGTCAACGAGTACGTCGCCCAGGCTGCAGCATTCGACCAGGCGGGCGCCGACGCCCAGTTCCCATCGGGCCTCACGTTCGCCGCAGGCGGCGCACCGGGGTACTCCCGCTACGTGTTCCGCGAGCACTCCGAAGGCGTGGTCCCGACCCTGGTGGAAGGCCCGCTCGACGGCACGGTGCGATGCCAGGACGTGGCGCTCCCCTGCTCGTACCTCGAGCTCAAGGAGCTGGCCGCGTCGGGTGAGCCGATGCCGCCGGAGCTCCAGATGAGCGCCGAGGAACTGTCGACGCTCGTGGGCCAACTCGACGAGGTCAACGCCTTCGCCGAACTGCACCGAGACGTCAACAGCGCGTGCGCCGAGGGGTTTGTCAGCGATCGGATCCAGAGCGCCAACATGGGCTCACACTTCTACCAACCGAACTGGATCGGCGACGGCTTCTTCCCGTCACGGCCCGAGATCCTGCTGTACGCCCTCGCCGACGGCACGATGCCGAACGGGCCGGTCGGCCAGTGCGTCGGCGGCGTGTGGAATGGTCCGCCGATGAAGCTGGTCGGCACGTCGTTCATCATCCCGCCGAACGTGATCGGCAACGATCACCCCGAGGCGTTCGCCGGCCCGCTCGACAATTGGCACATCCACTACAACCTCTGCCGGGGCAACGCCCAGGGCCGCGACACGTTCATCCCGCGGAGCGAGTGCGAGGCCGCCGGCGGGAACTTCTCCGCCGCGCTCGGATGGATGATCCACGCGTGGGTCGACCCGCTGCACGACAACCAGCTCGGCGTGTTCGGCATGTGGAATTCGTCGATCCAGCCGGTGATGGATCCGAGTGCGGTGCTCGAGACGCGATCGGTGCGCGGCACCGACTTCCCCGACGGCGCGGAGCAGTCGCTGATCACCGACTTCCTGTACAACGGCTCGCTCACGGTCGAGGTCGGCCAGCCGCTGTTCTTCAACAACGTCGACTCGGTGCCCCACACGGTCACCGCCGGCACCCCCGACGACCCGGCGCTGGACGACTTCGACTCGGGTCTGCTGACGCCGGGCAGCAACTACACGCTCACCTTCGACGAGCCCGGCGTGTACTCGCTGTTCTGCACGCTGCACCCGGACATGGTCGCCAGCGTCACCGTCGACTGACCCGTACGTTTGGTGTCAGACACCAAACGTACGGGGCACCTGCCGTACGCTCTGGGCATGCTGACGGCGGAACAGGTCGAGACCTTCGAGCGCGACGGATTCGTGGTGGTGCCAGACTTCGTGGCTGCAGACGCCCGGGACCGACTGCGCCGCCGAGCACTCGATCTGGTGGACGCGTGGGAACCGTCCGAGCAGCGTTCGGTGTTCACGACCAACGAGCAGGAACGCAACTCCGACGCCGAGTTCCTCGCCAGCGGGTCGACCACCTGGTGCTTCTTCGAGGAGGAAGCCTTCGGACCCGATGGCGAACTCACCCAACCGAAGGAGTTGAGCATCAACAAGATCGGCCACGCCCAGCACGACCTCGACGACGAGTTCGAGCGGTTCGCCTACGACCCTCGACTCGCCGAGGTCGCCGACGACGTCGGCCTCATCGACCCTCGGGCGTTGCAGTCGATGTACATCTTCAAACAGCCGCACATCGGCGGCGAGGTCTCCTGCCACCAGGACGCGACCTTCCTCTACAGCGATCCGATCACCGTCACCGGGTTCTGGTTCGCCATCGAGGACGCCACGTTGGACAACGGATGCCTGTGGGCGGCGCCGGGCGGCCACCATGGACCCGTTCGCAAGCTGTTCAAGCGCAACGATGCCGGCGATGGCACGTTCTTCGAGACGCTCGACGACACGCCACTGCCCGAGCCACCTCCCCTTGGCAGCGATCTGGTTCCGCTGGAGGTTCCCGCCGGCACGCTGGTGGTGTTGAACGGCCGACTCCCACATTGGAGTGACGTCAACCGGTCGGCCACGAGCCGACACGCCTACACCCTGCACTGCATCTCCGGCGGTGCCGACTACCCCGACTGGAACTGGCTGCAGCGGCCCAGCGACATGCCGTTGCGTCCGCTCGGCTGACCTGCCGATGCCCGTCGGTAGCGTGGCCGCATGTCGATGGCAGATCTGATTCACCGGGCGCCCAAAGCGCTGCTCCACGACCACCTCGACGGTGGTGTCCGCCCGCAGACCGTGATCGACTTGGCGCAGGAGTTCGGCTACGCCGATCTGCCGACCACCGACGTCGATGATCTCGCCACGTGGTTCAATCGAGGAGCCAAGCGAAACGACCTCGTGTTGTATCTCGAGACGTTCGCGCACACCGTCGGCGTGATGCAGGACCGCGACGCCATCGAGCGGGTGGCCTACGAGTGCGCCCAGGACCTCGCCGCCGACGGCATCGTGTACGCCGAGGTCAGATTCGCCCCCGAGCTGAGCACCGGGAAGGGCATGACCCTCGACGAGGTGATGGAGGCAGTCCTCGAGGGCTTCCGGCGTGGAGCGGCCGACACCGACCTCACCATCTACGCCATCGTCTCGGCGATGCGCACCGCAGCACGAAGCCTCGAGATCGCCGAGTTGGCCGTGCGCTTTCGCGATGCCGGAGTCGTCGGCTTCGACATCGCTGGGGCTGAAGCGGGCTACCCACCGTCACGACACCTCGATGCGTTTCAGTACGTCAACCGGGAGAACTTCCACTCGACCATCCACGCCGGGGAGGCGTTCGGACTGCCGTCGATCTGGGAAGCGGTCCAGTTCTGTGGCGCCGAGCGCCTCGGTCACGGCGTTCGGATCGTCGATGACATCGACCCTGGCTCCGGATTGGGAACCGAGCAACTCGGTCGATTGGCCACCTACATCCGCGACCGACGCATCCCATTGGAACTGTGCCCCACGTCCAACGTGAACACCGGAGTCGTCCCGTCGATCGCCGAACACCCGATCGGTATGCTGCGGCGGCTGCGTTTCCGGGTCACCGTGAACACCGACAACCGCTTGATGAGCAACACCTCGATGACCAAGGAGATGCAGAAGCTCCACGAGGCGTTCGGTTGGGGCCTCGACGACTTCGAGTGGCTGACGGTCAATGCGATGAAGTCGGCGTTCGCGCCGTTTCCGGAGCGGCTGAAGCTGATCAACGGGGTCATCAAGCCGCGCTACTCGATCCTCAAGAGCGAACTGTCGCTCGGAGCTGCGTGACATGGCGGTCAACACCGTGCTCGTCGATCATCCCGTCTGCACCGACGCGCTCGCGCAGATACGCGACCGGGCGACCCCCAATGCACTGTTCCGTCAGAATCTGGAACGCATCGGTGGTCTGCTGATCGCCGAGGCCACTCGCACCCTGCCCACCGTCGACGGCACCGTTGCCACGCCGCTGACCACGGCGCCCGCCCGCCGGATCGCCGTCCAGCCGGTCGTGGTACCGATCCTGCGTGCCGGGCTGGGCTTCGTCGGGCCCGCCCAGGACCTGCTGCCGAACGCAGACATCGGCTTCATCGGCATGGCCCGCAACGAGACGACGCACCAGCCAGAGCCCTACGTGAACAAGCTGCCGGAGTCGCTGAGCGGCCGTCCGGTGATCGTGCTCGATCCCATGCTCGCGACAGGTGGCTCGCTCATCCACACCCTCCGACTGCTCGTCGAGCGCGGGGCGCCTGAGCCGATCACGGTCGTCTGTGCGCTTGCGGCTCCCGAGGGCATCGCCGCCCTCGACGGTGCCGGCCTCGACGTGCACCTGTTCACCGCCGCGATCGACGACCACCTGAACGATGACGCGTTCATCGTGCCGGGACTGGGCGACGCCGGCGACCGCCAGTTCGGCACCCCCGCCTGACGTCACGTTTGGTGTCTGACACCAAGCGTTACATCATCTCTGCGACACCCCGTCTCTACCGTGCGGAGTCATGGCACGACCATTGCGACACGATGAGGACGGCGGTTGGCACCATGTGATGAATCGCGGTCTCGACAGGCAGCCGATCTTTCTGCACGACTGCGATCGGACGACGTGCGAGTCGTTGCTGCAGCAACTCGCCGAGGAACACGGCATCGAGATCCACGCCTACTGCCTCATGGGCAACCACTACCACCTCCTGGTGCACTGCCCCTCGGCCGGCCTCTCCGCAGCGATGCAGCAGCTGTCGTCGTCGTACACGAGGATCGTCAACGATCGCGTCGGACGCGACGGCCCACTGTTCCGGGGTCGCTTCCATTCGGTGTCCGTTCAGACCGACATCCACATCGCACGGGCTGCTGCGTACATCCACCGCAACCCGATCGACCTCGTTCCGGCGGCAGCGCTCGACGCCTACCGCTGGTCGTCGTACGGCGTGTACATGCACCGCCGACAGGCTCCGCCGTGGATGACCACGGCCACGATCGAATCGCTGCTGCCGGCTGAGGTCCACCGTGAACTGGTCGCTCACCCGATCGAGACTCCGGGATCGTGTGGGATCGGCGAGCAGCTCATCGACTCGTCCGTGGGTGCCAGAACCGATCCGAACGGGGCCGACGGCCGGCGGGCTCGACTCCTCCTCGGATTCGAGCTGGCCGGTATGTCCGGGCTCCGAGTCGCCGACTGGCTCGGTCTGCCGTCCGCAGGTGCGGCGCGCGCGGCCGTTGCTCGGGCTCGAACCTTCCGGCTCGGCTCCGCGTCATTCGATCACCTCGTGACATCGATCGAGCGCGAGCTGTCCCACGTGCACCAGCCGTAACGTTTGGTGTCTGACACCAAACGTTACGGGTCGCGAGGGCGGTGAGGAGCGTGTCGAGTTCGGCTGGGTCGACATCGACCGCCTCGCCGTACAGCTTCACCTTGGGTTCGGTCCCGCTCGGACGGATCTGCAGTCGCACACCGCCCTCGAGCATCAACCGCAACAGATTCGCCTCCGGGTAGGTCTCCACCGACACCACCGCCCGGCCACCCACCTCGGCAGGCGGGTCCATCTGCAGCGACGACACCCAGGCAGCACCATCGGTCGGCGGCATCTTGACCGACAACTCCGCGGTGACGTACCGACCGAATCGGTCAGCGATCGAATCGAGCCGGTCCTGCAACGTCTCGCCCTCCGAGGCTGCAACCGCCGCGATCTCGGCCATCAGCACCGCGGCCGTGATGCCATCCTTGTCGAGCGGTGTGGGTGCGACCAGGTACCCCAATGCCTGCTCGTAGCCGAGCATCAGTCGCAAGTCGGGCCGCTCCGTGGCGATCTTGCCGATCCACTTGAAGCCAGTGAAGGTCTCTTCACTGTGCACCCCGGCCGCGTCGGCCATCCGAGCGAGCAGCGATGACGACACCAAGGTGGTCACGACGAGACGGTCGTCGCCGACGGTGTTGGCCAAGATGTAGTCGGCGAACAGCCAGCCGATCTCGTCGCCGCTGAGTCGCCGCCAACTCCCACCGGGTTGCGGAATCGCCACACCCAGACGATCGGCATCGGGATCGTTGGCCAACGCCACCGCGGCATCGCACGCCGCGGCGTCGGCGAGCAACAGATCCATCGCCCCCGGCTCCTCGGGATTCGGGAACGACACGGTCGGGAAGGTCCCGTCAGGCTGTTGTTGCCGCTCGACGACGTGCGGGGCCGGAAGACCAGCCGCATCGAAGGCCCGGAGCACCACGTCGCCCCCCACGCCGTGCATGGCCGTGTAGGCCACCGCAACGCCTGCCACGTCGGGGCGAAGGCGAACCGACGGGACGAATGCGACGTAGCGATCGACCCACGAATGATCGAGCCGTTCGATCAGCGCGTCGTCGGGACTCGCGAGCGCGACCGTGAGCGGGTCGAACGTCGCGATGCGTTCGGAGATGTCGGTGTCGACCGGCGACACGATCTGCGACCCGGTCGGAAGGTAGACCTTGTAGCCGTTGTCGGCGGGCGGGTTGTGCGACGCCGTCACGACCACGCCGGCTGCGGCGTCCATCTCGGTGATCGACCAGGCCAGCACTGGTGTGGGCTGCACGCCGGGGTGCAGCATCGATCGGATCCCCATCGACGCGAGCACCCGTGCGGTGTCGTCCGCAAACAGGTCGCTCTTGCGCCGAGCATCGTGGGCGATCACCACCCCACGAGCGGACGCATCCGGAATCGTTCCGTTGGCCTCCGCATCGAGCAGCCACCGACCGATCCCGGCAGCGGCCTGACGCACCACCAGCCGGTTCATTCGCATCGAACCGGCAGCCACCGCCGCCCGGAGGCCCGCCGTGCCGAACTCGAGCACGCCAGCGAACCGTGCGCTGAGGTCGTCGACGGCCCCAGGCTCATCGCGTTGCGCAGCGACGATCAGCTCGTTGAGTTCGCTGCGGATGTCGTCATCGGGCTCGGCAGCCAACCACTGCTGCGCGACATCGATCACGTCGCCGCCTCGGCTCGCCGATGCTTCGCCACCTGGGGTTCTGCCGTGATCAGCCATCACCGATCAGGTTACGCAGCTCCACGAGTGGGCGCGGCCCCACGTGGCCGATCACCTCGGCAGCGGCGATCGCGCCGAACCGACCGCACGTGGCCAGGTCGCGGCCCGAGGTCAACCCGTGCAGGAACCCCGCGGCGAACAGATCGCCGGCGCCGGTGGTGTCGATCACCCGATCGACCGACTGCGCGGGGACCCGGAGCAACTCGTCGGGCGTGATGATCACACACCCCTCGGCGCCGATCGTGATCGCCGCGAACTGGCACTCCCGGCGCAGTGCCGCCACGGCGTCGTCGAACGAGTCGAGTTCGTACAGCGACAGCAGTTCGTCGTGGTTGCCGAAGAGCAGATCGACTCGATCCTGGACGAGCCCACGGAAGTCGTCGCGGTGCCGATCGACACAGAAGGAGTCGGACAGGGTGAGCGACACCATTCGGCCGTTGTCGTGGGCGACTGCAGCGGCGCGACGAAACGCCGCTTTCGCGTCGTCGCGGTCGAACAGGTAACCCTCCATGTAGAGCACGTGCGATTCGGCGATGACCGATTCGTCGAGATCGTCGACGCACAGTTCGCTCGACACGCCGAGGTAGGTGTTCATCGTTCGTTCGGCATCGGGAGTGACGACGATCACGCAGCGTCCCGTCGGCATCGAGTGCTCGCCCAGCGGCCGGTGGAAGGCGACGCCGACGGCACGCATGTCGTGGCCGAACACGTCACCGAGATCGTCTCCGTTGACCTTGCCGATGTACGCCGCACGACCGCCCATGCTCGCCACACCGACGACGGTGTTGGCAGCTGAACCACCGCTCATCTCCACCGCCCGGTCGAGCGCGGCGTAGAGCTCGACCGCACGTTCGGTCTCGATCAGCGTCATCGCGCCCTTCACCAGATCGTGGTGCTCGAGGAAGTGCTCCTCGGCAGGGGCGATCACATCGACGAGGGCATTGCCGATACCCACGACGTCGAATCGCGCGGGCACGGAGCCAGAGTCGGTCGAGAACCGTCGAGAGAGGTCGGACACGGGTGATCACGCTACCGCCGCTACCGTGCTCCGGATGGGAGCCACACCGGCCGATGCCGCCGAACTCGACCCGTTCCGACTGCCGACCGACGTCCGCCCGACCCGGTACGACGTCCGACTTCGACCGATGCTGTCCGAGGCAGCGTTCGTCGGCACGGTGCGCATCGAACTCGATGTCGACACGTCGACCGGCCTGCTCGTGCTCAATGCCGCCGAGCTCGACATCAGCTCATGCGAAGTCGACGGACAACCGGCTCCGTGGCGCCTCGATGACGCCACCGAGCGCCTGATCGTGACGCCGACGGCACCTGTCGCGGCCGGCACCACCGTCCTCACCATCACGTTCGAGGGGGTGCTCAACGACAAGCTTCGTGGCTTCTACCGCAGCACCTACGTCGACGAGCAGGGCGTCGAGCAGGTGATCGCCTGCACCCAGATGCAGGCCACCGATTGCAGGCGGGCGTTTCCCTGCTGGGACGAGCCGGCGTTCAAGGCGGTGTTCGGCGTCACGCTCGACGTCGACGACGGCCTGACGGCGATCTCGAACAGCCCCGAGATCGATCGAGCGCTCGTCGAGGGGCGCAACGTGATCACGTTCGCCGACACCATGGTGATGAGCAGCTACCTGGTGGCATTCGTGGTCGGACGCCTCGACATGACCGACCCCATCGATGTCGACGGCACACCGCTGCGAATCGTGCACGTGCCGGGCAAGCGTCACCTGACCGGGTTCGGCGAGGATGTCGGAGCCTTCTGCCTGCGATGGTTCCAGGAGTACTACGGCATCGCCTACCCCGGAGACAAGGTCGACCTGGTGGCACTGCCCGATTTCGCCGCCGGCGCCATGGAGAACCTCGGATGCATCACGTTCCGTGAGAGCCTGCTGCTGGTCGACCCGACCGCAAGCACCCAGAACGAACGCCAGCTGGTGGCCGACGTGGTCGCACACGAGTTGGCCCACATGTGGTTCGGCGACCTCGTGACCATGCGCTGGTGGAACGGCATCTGGCTCAACGAGGCATTCGCCACGTTCATGGAGGTCGCTGCATGCGAGGCCTACCGCCCGGATTGGCAGCGGTGGACGTCGTTCGGCGTCGAGCGCAGCGTCGCATTCGACACCGACTCGCTGCTGAGCACCCGCTCGGTCGAGTTCGAGGTGCGATCCCCCGCCGACTGCGAAGGCATGTTCGACGTGCTCACCTACCAGAAGGGCGGCGCACTCCTGCGCATGCTGGAGCAGTACCTCGGCGAGAGCCGCTTTCGTGACGGCGTCAACCACTACCTCAACACCCACGCATACGCGAACACCGAGACCAACGACCTGTGGGACGCCATCGAGGCGACCTCCGGCGAACCGGTGCGACGAATCATGGATTCGTGGATCTGGCAGCCCGGCTATCCACTGGTGAGCGCATCGATCGTCGACGACACCCTCGTGTTGCGCCAGCAACGGTTCCTCTTCGACGCATCGAGCCGCGACCCCCTCGACCCACAGACGTGGGCCGTCCCCGTCCACATCCGTCACGGCGACACCACCACGACGCTGCTCCTCGACACCGAGACTGCGAGCCTCGATCTGTCGGCCTCGCCCGATTCCGCAGTGATCGTCAACGCCGGGGGGCACGGCTTCTACCGGGTCGCCTACTCCGACGAGCTCCGCGAGCGGATCGACGGCACGACGCTGCGCACCCTCTCCACGCTGGAGCGCTACAACCTCGTCGACGACGCATGGTCGGCCACCGTCGCCGGGGAGATGTCGGCGGGGCAGCTGGTCAGCTTCCTGCACGGCTTCATCGAAGAAGACGAGCACGCGGTCTGGCAGGCGATCACGATCGCGCTGCGGGGTGTGGGTCGGGTGCTCGACGATGGGCCGCAGCTCGATGCGTTCCGATCCACGGTGCGACACCTCACCACGCCGGCGCTCGTCGCGCTCGGCGAACCGTCGGATGACGAATCCGATCTCGATCGCAAGCTTCGCGGCCTGCTGGTGAGCACCGCCGGCGTGCTCGGCAACGACGTCGAGGTGCAGGCACGGTGTCGCGAGTGGTTCGAGGCTGCGCGTGGTGATTCGACTGCGGTCGACCCCGAGCTGATCTCGGCAGCGACCAGCGTGGTGGCGGCCACCGGCGACGCTTCGACCTATGACGTCATGCGCGAGCGGTTCCAGACGGCTCGTACTCCGCAGGAGCAGCTCCGCAACCTCTTCGCACTCGCCGAGTTCGACGACGAATCGCTGGTGCTGGCCACGTGCGAGTTCGCGATGAGCGAGTCGGTGAAGACCCAGAACGCGCCGTTCCTGCTTCGAGCTGCGATCGCCAACCGCCGGCACGGCGCCGCGGCGTGGCGTTTCGTGCGTGACCGGTGGGACGACGCGACCGACCGATTCCCCAGCAACACCATTGTTCGCATGGTCGACTCGGTGAAGCTGTTGACCACTGCCGAGTCGGTGGCTGAGACCGCCTCGTTCTTCGAGCAGCACCCCATCGAGCAGGCGTCGAAGACCCTCGAGCAGATCCTCGAACGCCAGCGGATCAATGCCGCATTTCGCGCACGCGAAGCTGGCCGATTCGGCGGCGTCGCGTCCTGACGTCGACCGGCCGTCGACGGCCATCGACCGGCCATCGCTGCCAGATCACTCATCCGGATTCGACTGGGCGCCGTAGAGATGCAAGACGACGGGAACAGCTCGTCGTCGAACACCTTCGAAAGGACCACACGATGAAGAAGCTCCTCGCAGGCGCAGCGGTACTCGCTGCCACACTGCTCGCTGCCCCCGCCGGCATGACGAGCGCCCAGTCGGAGACACAGGTGATGTTGCTCCACGGCATCCCCGACACCGCGGTCGACGTCGCCGTCGACGGCAGCGTCGTGATCGAAGGCTTCGAGTTCGGCGACATGCAGGACCTGACTGCGTTTGCCGGCCAGACCCTCAACAACCTCGAGGTGCTCCTCGCCGGTACCGACACCGTGGCCATCGGGCCGGTCGAAGCCTTCGACGTGCCCGGCTCCGGGAACTGGACGGTCGTTGCCCACCTCGACGCCGACGGCCAGCCGACGATCACCCCGTTCGAGAACGACACCTCGGCGGTCGATGCGGGCCAGGGTCGCCTGACCGTTCGCCACACTGCGGCCGCTCCGGCCGTCGACATCGTCCTCGGCGATGCCCGGCCCGTGGTCGACCTGTCGAACCCGAACGAGCAGGCACTGCCGCTGCCCGCTGGTGAAGTCGCCGGTGCCGAGATCGCTCCGACCGGTGGCGATCCGATCGCCGATGTGCCGACCGTCAACGTCGTCGCCGACGAGAACCTGATCGTGTACGCCGTTGGTTCACTCTCCGACGACACGTTCACGTTCCTCACCCAGACCGTCACCATCGAAGCTGCGGCCGGTGACGCCGCAGCGACCGGTGATGGCACACCGGCACCCACCGAGGTGAACACCGGCGGTGAGCTCGGCGCAACCTCCGGTTCGTCGCTCACGCTGTTCGCCGCAGCCGCGGGCCTCTTCGCCCTCGCCGGTGGCGCAGCGGTGCTGCGTCGTCGGACGGTCGAATCCTGACCCGAGGCCTGAGCGCTCCGCCGACCCTGCACCCGTGATCACGTGAACGACCGTCCCACCCCCTCCCCCGAACACCAGGGACGGTCGTCGCGTGGCCGGGTGCGCTCGACGAGCACCATCGTCATCGTCGCCGCACTCCTCGCTGGGGGCGCACTGGCCGTTGCCGGTGTCGTCTCCCGAGGAGGCGGCGACGACGTCGTCGTCCTCCAGGTCGACGATGCCGTCACGAACACCATCCCCTCGACGGTGCCACCGCGATCGACGGTCGACGAGTTCCCCGCGCCGACACCACCAACACCGCCGACCACCCAGGCGGCACCGTCACCTCGCCCTCCCGGCACCTCGCGCGCTGCCTCGGCGCCGCCAGCGGTGTCGCCGCTCGCCGAGCAGGTCGGGGCCCGCTACAGCGCACTTCCCGAGGTGATCACGCCTCGATCACGCCCCGTCGGCCTACAGATCGAGTCGATCGACGTCGCGTCGTATCCGGTCAGGCCGGTCGGGCTCGAACCCGATGGCCAGATGGAGATCCCCGACGAGACCGAGATCGGCTGGTATCAGTACGGAGCGACGGCCGGCCAGCCCGGGGCCACCGTCCTGGCAGCTCATGTCTCGTGGAATCGCACGTCCGGGCCGTTCGCGCTGCTGGGCAACGTCGAGCCCGGCGACATGGTCGAGGTCGAGCTCGACGACGGCACCGTCCGCCGCTACGAGGTCATCGAACGCGCCGTGTACGGCAAACAGGAGCTGCCGTCGGAGCGCATCTGGCGGACCTCGGGTGACGAAACCCTGGTGTTGATCACCTGCGGCGGCGACTACAACCCGGACATCCGCCGGTACCGCGAGAACATCGTGGTGTACGCGGTGCCGGTGGGCTGACTCAGCGCTTCACCAGCTCCCAGGCCTGCTCCGAGGGGAACCGCTTGGCCCACGCCGCCGGCACCGAGAACTCGGCCCCCTCGGCAGTGCCGGGCGCCTGGATCTCGTGGAAACCCACGACGTCGAAGCCCACTCGATCGAACAGTCGCATCCACGCCGAGATCTCCAGGTTGAACTCGATGCCACCGGGGTCGACCGCTGCCTCGGTCCAGTCGAACTGCGACATGCCGAAGTAGGACTGCTCGAGGGTGAGCCCGACCGGCGACGCCCCGTCCGGTGGCAGACACGACATCGCAAACGGGTGGTTCCCGAGGAAGGTCAGGCGACCACCCGAACGCAGCAGTCGGTGCGCTTCGGGAATCCACCGTGCCGGATCGCACCAGATCGCCGCGCCGTACTCGCTGATGGCGAGATCGAACGAGGCGTCGGCTTGCGGCACGGATTCGGCGTTGCCGTGCACCCACTCGATGTCGTCGATGCCATGTGTCGCAGCGAGCTGCCGGGCGGTGGCCAACTGCGCCTCCGCGTTGTCGATGGCGTACACCGACGCACCGCGGCGACGCATCCACGCCGACACGTACCCGGTGCCGCACCCGAGCTCGATCGCTCGCTGTCCGTGCAGCTCGTCGGCGAGCAATGTCAGCTCCGAGTTCGGGATGCCCCACATGCCCCAGGTCGGCTCAGCTTGCGCCCACGCACGCTCGCCGGGCGCGACCCACTTCGGTGCGTCGGCGTCCCAGAGGCGCCGGTTCTCGGCGACGTGGTCGGGCAGCGTGTCTTCCGGGGCTGGTTCCGTCATCGGTCAGCTGCCGGCCTCGATGCGTCCGCAACGAAGCGCCGGGCCAGACGTTCGGAGAACCCGCCGATCACTGCCCACAGCGAGGCGGTCTGACCGTCGGCGTTGACCACGTTCTGGGTGTCCGACTGCAGCACGACCACGAGCACGAGCGCAGCGAGCGCCGCAAACACGATACGGAACAGCAACTCGTCGGTCTGATCGGCCTCGCCCCGCGACGTCATGCGCCCGCCGCCGAGGACGATCGACACCATCGCGCCGGCGACGGCGAGCCCGAGCACCGTGATGTAGGCGCCGAGCGAGTCGAGGACATCACCGCTGTCCGACGGTGCCAGTCCGGCCAACGCTGCGAAACCTCCCAGCGTCAGCACTGCGAGCAGCGCCGCGGTGTAGCGCTGCAGCGCCGTGCGGGGCCAACGGCGGGTCGGAGCCGCCACCGGGCGGGGCGGCGGCGGCCAGACGGTGACTGCCGCCGGCACGAGACCGGCGCTGTCGACCTTCGGCCGGCCGCTGCTCGGGTCGGAACTCGTCGCCACTGCGTCGATGACCTGGCGCGTTGCCTGGTCGGGCGGATCGAGAAACGGGTTCATCACACTCCGATGTCGTGGGGTGGAGCTAAAGGGAATCGAACCCTTGACCTCGTCATTGCGAACGACGCGCTCTACCAACTGAGCTATAGCCCCAAATGCCTCGCCGAGTGTACCGGCGCCGTGCGGCGCTGCGGTTGCCGGATCAACGACGCTGTTCGAACCAACCGTCGTCGGCAGTGTCGCGTCGGCGCAACTGAGCGAGTTGGTAGACGTAGCCACACGTCGCCAGGAACGACAACGCGAAGACGTACAACAACACGGTCGACGACGTGGTCATCGCGAGGAACAGCGTGCATGCAGTGACCACGACGAGGAGGAACAACACGTTGCCCCGGCGACGCCGGACCTCGCTGCGCGGGTCGAGCGGTCGTCCGTGTCGCGGCGCACCGGCTCGGTCGCCGCCACGCGGACGGTCAGCGTTGGCGCTCCGCTCGGGATGCGACTGCCGATCCATGTGGGTCTGGCGGTGGGGACGTTCGTGCGATCCGCTCGGGTCGCCGTGGCTGCGATAGACCGGCGCGCCGGGATGGCCGTCATGGTGCCGACTGCTGACCGCCGGCATGCGCTGACGGCCGCTCGGGGTACCGTGCAACGACGCTTGCCGATGATGTGCATGCCCCGGTCGTCCGGCGGCAGCCGGGCGCTGCAGCGGTGACGACTGGGTGAGCGGTCGTCCAATCGTGCGCATTCGGGGGTTCGACGAGCTCTGGAGGGTGCTCAGCTGACGTCGAAAGTCCGTGACCGACGAGTTGGGCCGATTCTCGACCCTCGATCGGAGCAATGGCGGGATGACGACCGCTGCCCAAACGGCGGCGACGACGATGATGACGAGTTGGGTCATGTGGGGGACTCAGTCGAGAAGTGGTTCATGGTGTGGAAACGACATCGCGTCGGGGAGTCCGACGCGTTGTATGACGATTCTACGACGTTTGTGACGATGGATGCAATGATCACTGCGACGTCGGTCACAGCTCAGTCGCTTCGTCATCACGCCGATACACGCCCGAACGGCCGCCGGTCTTCTCCCAGAGCGCAAGTTCACCGATCACCATCGCCCGGTCGGCCGACTTGCACATGTCGTACACGGTGAGAGCAGCAACCGAACAAGCATGCAGCGCTTCCATCTCGACGCCGGTGCGATCGACGGTGTCCACGTGCACCTCGATGGCCACGAAGTCGTCGCCGATCTCGAAGTTCACCGACACTGCGCCCACCAGGAGCGGATGGCAGAGCGGAATCGTGTCCGCCGTGCGCTTCGCCGCCTGGATGCCGGCCACCCTCGCGACCGACAGCACGTCGCCCTTCTTCACTTCCCGATTCGCGATCGCCGCGGTCGTCTCGGGCTTCATGAAGACTTTGCAGCGCGCCACCGCCCGGCGATGCGTCGGGTCCTTGGGCGTGACGTCGACCATGCGGGCCCGCCCCAGCGGATCGAGATGGGTGAAGGAGAGATCGCTCATGTCGATCGACACGCTAGTCGGACGGGCTGTCGCCGGGCGGCTCGATGTACCGTCGAGCCATGACCGCCACCTCGTCACCGGGCATCCCGCCCCAGCCAGACCCGCTCCCCTACGACGCGCTCGGGCCACCTTCGAACCGACGCCGTGCGGTTCCTCGAGATCGTCACCGACCACGGGGTCGGCCACCAGGTGCCGTCGTGCCCCGGCTGGAACCTCGGCGATCTGGCCTGGCACCTCGGCAACGTGTGGAACCGATGGGGTCGAATCGTCGCCGATGGCATCACGACGCTCGACGGAGTGACCGCGATCGAGACGTCGGAGCGCCCGTCGAGCGACCTGCTGCTGATCGACTGGGTGACCGCTGCCCACACCGCGATGTACTCCGCCCTCACCCGGGCGAGCGACGACGTCGAGGTGTGGTCGTGGACGGGCGTGGCGCAACCGGTGTCGTGGGTCCACCGCCGAATGACCCAGGAGACGGCAGTCCATCGGTGGGACGCAGCGAACGCAGTCGGCGTCCCCTACGAGATTCCCGTTGCCGTCGCCGCCGACGGCATCGACGAGTTCCTGATGTGGTTCGCCGCTCGCCGGCCGAACAGCAACGCACTCCCGGTGGCCGGCAGCGTCCACCTCCACTGCACCGACACCGACGCCGATGTGGCCGAAGGAGCCGACGATCGCTCGGCGGCGAACGGCGAGTGGATGGTCACCCAACTCGACGAATCGGGTATCCGCTTCACACGGGAGCACGCCAAGGGCGACGCCGCGGTTCGAGGCCGAGCGAACGACCTCCTTCTGTGGCTCTGGCGCCGCGACGCCGGCCCGGTGGAACTCCTCGGCGACACCGCCGTCGCCGAACGCTTCCGCGCATTTCCCGATCTCTGATCGCGCGATCAGCCGCCGATCTGGCTCATCGACTTTCCGGGGCGCACGAAGTTCACCTGGTTGATCTGGTGACCGGCCCACTTGGTCGCAACGGCGGCTTCGATGCGGGCCGCGAGTTGCTCGTCGTCCTCGCCGGCGCGCATCGCTGCCAGCAGGTCGAACTCGTTCGTGGCGAAGAGACAGGTGCGGAATCGGCCCTCCGCGGTCAGGCGGACCCGATCGCAGTCGCCGCAGAACGGTTTGGTCACCGTCGGAATCACGCCGATCGTGCCACGTCCGTCGACGTACCGGAAGCGGTCGGCGGGTGCGGCGCCTCGTGCCGGCATCTGCTCGAGCGGATGGACCTCGTCGATCGCAGCCACGATCTCGTCCTGGCCGACCACCTGGTCGTTCGCCCAGTGCCCGTCGGCGTCGAGCGGCATGAACTCGATGAATCGAACCTCGACCTCACGGTCGCGTCCGTACTCGGCGAGCGCCACGATCTCGTCGTCGTTGACCCCACGTTCGATGACGGCGTTGACCTTCACCGGCGAGAACCCGGCCTCCTTCGCCGCCTCGATGCCGTCGAGCACCCGCACCAGTTCGTCTCGTCGAGTCATCGTGTGGAACTTCGCACGGTCGAGCGTGTCGAGGCTGATGTTCACTCTGTTCAGGCCGGCGTCTCGCAGGGACGGCGCGAGCAACCGCATCGAGGCACCGTTGGTGGTCATCGCCAGGTCGACCGGCCCGGCAGGGCCCACGATCGCGGCGAGCTTCTCGACCAGCACCGCCAGGTTGGCCCGCACCGTCGGCTCGCCACCGGTGAGGCGGATCCCGCGGACGCCATAGCGCTGCACGAACACCCGGGCGAGTCGCTCGATCTCTTCGAACGACATCACTTCCGAGCGCGGCAGCCACTGCATGCCCTCCTCGGGCATGCAGTAGGTGCATCGGAAGTTGCAACGGTCGGTGATCGAGATCCGGAGATCCTCGATGATCCTCCCGAACGGGTCGACCAACTCGTCATGCGTGTTCGCTCGGCCCCCGGACATCGCGTCAGCCTAGCTGCGGCTCGGAGATCGCTGTCAGGCGTCGCCGCGCAGCAGCAGCACCGCGACGTCGGCGCCGGCGGGAATTCCATCGCCATCCGGCACGACGGCCATCGCGTCGGCGAGCGCCGTCGCTGCGAGTTGGTGACTCCCTTGGGCGACGACGGGGCGCACGTGGAAACGTCCGTCGTCGGCGAAGTCGCCGCGCACTCGCATGAAGTGCACCTTGCCGTCGCGATGACGGTCGAGTGCGACATCGGCAACCGCCACGACGCTGGCCCGCGTCAGACGACGGTGCCCCATCATTCGCCGGAGCGCCGGGCGGGCGAGCAGCTCGTAGCTCACCAACGAGCTGACCGGATTGCCGGGGAGCCCGAAGATCGGCGTGCCGTCGAGGCGACCGAAGGCGAACGGCTTGGCCGGTTTGATGGCGATCTGCATCCACGTCATGTCGGCGATGCGGCCGAGCACGGCCTTGACGACGTCGTAGTCGCCCATCGACACACCACCGCTCGACACGATCGCGTCGCACTCGGCGGCAGCCGAGCGCAGCACCGACTCGAGCTCTGCTTCGTCGTCGCGCACCACGCCGAGGTCCACGACGTCGCAGCCGGCCTCGGCCAACAGCGCCGCCAGCATCGTCTTGTTGCTCTCGCGGATCTGTCCCAACGCAAGGGGCGATCCGTCATCGATGAGTTCGTCACCCGTCGACAGCACGGCCACACGAGCGCGGCGAGACACCACCACGGTGCGCGCGTTGACGCTCGCCAGCACCGCCTGGACCGCTGGCGTGACCACGGTGCCGTCGGCGAAGAGTTCGTCGCCGATGCCCACATCGTCGCCCGCCCGACGGATCGCAGCGCCGGGTGGCACCGATCGCGTGAGGCGCACCCGGTCGATGCCGACCACGCTCGGAGTCCTCCACCATCACCACCGCATCGGCCCCGTCCGGCATCGGCGCTCCCGTCATGATGCGAATGGCCTCGCCCGGCCCGACCGGCGTCGACGGGCCTGCACCAGCCGCGATCTCGCCGACGACCGACAGCTCGACGGGAACCGAGGCCACATCCGTTGAGCGAACTGCGTACCCGTCGACGGCCGTGTTGTCGAACGGTGGAACGATCTCGCCCGCCTCGACCGCTTCGGCGAGCACCAGTCCACCGGCGTCGGTGAGATCGACCGAGACCGCTGCCAGGGGTGGGCAGGACTCGAGCACGAACGCCTGAGCATCCTCCAGGGGTGTCATCTCAGGCACGGTAGCTGCGAGCACTCCGGTGGGCACCCGTAGCCTCGGGTGGCGTGTCCGAGACTCCTCGATCCCTCACCGCATTCCCGCCCGACGGCTACACCGCACGTTGGCGGAGCTGGGACCACGACCACCTCGAGACGCTCACCTTGCGGTGGGAGAACGAGGGGTGGACCGCGACCGGCGAGGTCGGACGTGAGGCGGTCACCTACGTCGTGCGTCTCTCAGCGACGTGGCAGACCCGTCAGTTCCTGCTCTTTCGTGATCTCGACCAGCCCGATCTCTGGCTGGGCACCGACGGCGCGGGCCGATGGGGGGAGGTGAACGGTGCACACCGACCCGAACTGACGGGCTGCACCGATGTCGATCTCGTCGTGACCCCGTTCACCAGTTCGATCCCGATTCGGCGCCTGATGCTCGACATCGGCGACCACGCCGACGTCGACGCCCTCGGCGTGGACGTCGACACCCTCGGCGTGGTTCCCGTACGCCGGCGGTACGAGCGCCGCACGGTTCGGCGTTTCGTTCGCACCGACCTCGACACCGGAGCGCAGACCGAGTTCGACGTCGACGAGTTCGGCCTCGTCAACGATCAGCCGGATGCCTTCCGTCGTCTCTAGGACTGCGACTTCTCCGGGCGTGCCTGCATGCGATGCAGGTACGCACTGAGCTCGGCGGCGAATTCGGGGTTGCGGAGCCCCAGCTCGATCGACGCGGTGAGAAAGCCGAGCGGAGTACCGGTGTCGAGGCGGGCCTCGTCCGCGACGACTGCGTGGAACGGCGCCCTCGCCGCCTGTGCACGCAGCGCGTCCGTGAGCTGGAGTTCTCCGCCGCGGCCGGGGGTGAGCGCATCGATCTCGTCCCATGCGTCGGCGGTGAGCACGTAGCGCCCGGTGAGAATGAAATTGCTCGGGGCGTCCTCGGGAGCGGGCTTCTCCACCAGGTCACGCACGGCGATCACACCGTCGTGGGTGAGCTCACCGGCCGGGTCGATGACGCCGTAGGAACTCACCTGCTCGCGCGGCACGTTGACCACCGCCACGACGCTGCCCTCGGTGCCGACGCAGACACCGTTCATCTGTGCAAGCAGGGCACTGCTCGACATCAGTTCGTCCGGCAACATCACCGCGAACGGTTCGTTGCCAACGGCGTCGCGCGCACAGCCAACGGCATGGCCGAGGCCCTTCGGATCGTCCTGGTACACGATCGACACCCGCCAATCGCGTCCGATCGCCCGGAGCCGCTCGGCGGTGTCGGACTTGCCCTTCTCCTCGAGTGCATCGAGCAGCACGTCGTCAGCGGCGAAATACGCATCGATCGCCGGCTTGGAGCGACTGCTGACCACGACGATGTGATCGCACCCGGCCCCGAGTGCCTCGTCGATCACCAGTTGGATGGCCGGCTGGTCGCCGATCGGGAACAATTCCTTGGGGACGGACTTCGTCGCGGGGAGGAATCGCGTGCCGAGACCGGCCGCCGGAATGACTGCACTGCGGACCTGCATGGATCGGACGCTATCTTTACGACCTCGATGCCCACGTATGTCTACAAGTTCGTCGAATCAGGCGAGACGATCGAAGTTCAGCAGGGTTTCCACGACGACACCCTCACTGAGTTCGCCCATCCGGACACCGGCGAGGTCATGGCCGTCAAGAAGGTCTTCACCCCCGTGGGGGTCACCTTCAAGGGATCCGGCTTCTTCAAGACCGACAACCGAGGCAAGAAGCCGTCGTCGTCCGGATCGAGTTCGAGCGACTCGTCGTCGGGGTCCAAGGGCGACTCGGCGAAGGGCACGACCGACTCGGCTTCGAGCGGCACGGGGACGCCGGCCTCGTCGAGCACGAAGTCGTCGAGCGATTCCTCGACGGGTTCGAGCGGCGGGTCGGGCTCGAACAGCGGGTCGAGCAGCTCGTCCTCCGACAGCTGAACGATCGGCTCCGCTCGTCGATACCCTCGGCGGCGACCGACTCCCTCCGATCGTTCGACGAATCTGGAGGAGACACCGATGCATGTCGCGGCCCGAGCCCGACTCGTCCTCGCACGGCGACCGTGGATCTATTGGCTGAGCATTGCGATGCTCACGGTCGTGGTCGCCGTTGCGGTCAACGATCGTGTGGCGAGCATCGACGCCGCACGCGACGAGTGGGGTGACCTACGGACCGTCGTGGTCGCTGACGGCCAGCTCGAACCCGGCGACGTTGCCGTGGTCCGACTGGCCGAACTCCCCGTTGCGGCCGTCCCGGACGCTGCGCTCACCGACGTTGGCCCCGACACGCTGGTCCGTCAGCGAGTCGCCGATGGTGAGGTCTTGACCACGCTCGACGTCACCACGCGGTCGGGGCCCGCCAGTGCCGCCGACGCCGGCCACGTGGTGGTGCCGATCTCCGACCCGCTCGTGCGCCATGTCGAGGTCGGCCTGCGCGTCCGCATCGTTGCCGATGGCGTGGTGCTCGCCGACGAGGCAACGGTGGTCGACGTCGCCGACGACGTGGTGTTCGTGGCACTCGCCGAGCGCCTGGGGCCCGTGGTGTCGGCCGCCGCCCAGCAGGGCATCGCATCGCTGCTCTATCTCCCCTGACGCTGCGACGCGTCAGCACCCGAAGCGGGTCAGCGGACCCCGGTGGCCACGACGATCAGGACCAGCACACCCAACGCGATGCGATAGATCACGAACGGCATGAAGCTGTAGGTGCGCACGATCCGCAGCGTGCCCCACACCGCCAGCCACCCCGACAACGCCGAGGTGATGATGCCGACGATCAACGGCACCACGAGGTCGTCGGGAACACCGTCGGAGATCAGCCCGGCAAACTTGAAGACGACGGCGCCGAAGATCACCGGGATCGACATCACGAAGCTGATCCTCACCGCAGCTTCACGGCTGAATCCCAGGAACCGCCCGGCGGTCATGGTGATCCCCGAGCGTGACGTGCCCGGGTTCAACGCCAAGGCCTGGGCGGCGCCGACCAGCAGTGCGTCCTTGGCTCGGAACTCGCCGACCGGACGACGCCCGACGCTGCGGTCGGCGATCGCCAAGAGCACGCCGAAGCCGATCAGCGAGATCCCGATGATCGTCGGGGTGCCGAGGCGCGTGTCGATCTGGTCTTCGAAGAGCGCTCCGACCGCCGCTGCTGGCAGCGTCGCCAACACGAACAGCCACGCCAGCTTGCCATCGGCGGTCGGCGGCACCTTCCGGTCGACGACCAGCTTGGTTCCCTCGACGACGTAGGTCGCCACGTCGTGTCGGAAGTATCCGACCACCGCAACCAGCGTGCCCAGATGCAACGCAACGTCGAACGACTTCTTGATCGACGGGTCGAGCTCCTCCCACCCGGCGAACCACGGCACGAGCAGGAGGTGCCCGCTCGAGGAGATCGGCAGGAACTCGGAGAGCCCCTGCACGATCCCGAGAATGATCGCCTGATAGATCGGCACGGTCGATCTGTCTACACCACAACCGCCCGTTTTCTGCAGCGACTCGCGATGCACCGGACCACATCGGCGGGTCGGAGGGGCACGTGGGTCTGGGGCCCGGCGGGTCTGGGCGTCAGCGGGGAGTGACCGACGGGACGATGCGCGGTGTCCACGGCCGCGGCTCGTCCCAGTGGTGGCCGACCACCGTTGCGGTCGACAGCGCGGCGAGGAACTCGATCGGTGTGTCGAAGTCGATCATCTCGACGTACGCAGCACCCAGGGCTTCGGGGACGTGCGCGTCGCTCCCCGCTCCGCCGACGATGCCGAACTCCTCGGCGAATTCGACCGCACGCCGGTTGAGCCCGGGCAACGATGTCTTGGCGTTGAACACCTCGACCGCGTCGATCAGGTCTGCCTCTGCCAACTCGTACAGCGCTGCTTCGCCGAGGTTGTGGCGCATCGGATCGAACGGGTGCGGGATGTACACCGCCGCGCCTTGTCCCCGGATCGCTCTCGCAGCGTCGAGGTGCGACAATCCCATCGGCACCCGTTCGCTGAGGAACAGCCCGATGATCTCACCAGCCGCCGTGCGCAGTTCTTCGCCGACGATCACCCGACAGGCGAGCTCGTCTCGGAGTCGGATCGCACCGTCGACCGCATGGTGATCGGTGATGCACACCACGTCGAGACCACTCGACTCGACCGCGTCGGCGAACTCCTGGGGCGTGGTGGTCGAATCGCCGCTCCACATGGTGTGGGTGTGCAGATCGACCCGGAGCATGCCCGACGCCGACGCCACGCCCAGGTGAGGGTGACGAGCGATCGCAGCGGTCGATGGTGCTGCCATCGAGCCAGCGGCCCTCAGGTTCCCGACATCGTGACGTCGCGAATCACGAGGCTCATACCCGCCGAGCGCATCGGCAGCCACTCGAGGTCGCCGCCGATCTCGACGATGTCGAGCAGCATCCGCTGCAGCGTGGATGCGATCGTGATCTCACGAACGGGCGCCCCGACGGTCCCGTTCGAGATCAACAGCCCTGCCGCACCCGTGGAGAAGTCGCCACTGATCGGATTGACCCCGGAGTGCAGTCCCTGCACCTGCTGGACCAGCAGGCCGTCGTCGATGTCCGCGATCAGGTCGGCCTGACTGCGTTCGCCCGGCGCGAGCGACAGTGCGAGGCAACCGACACCGGGAGTTCCGGCGAACCCACCGCGGGTGGCGTTGCCGGTGGAGACCGCTCCCGCTCGCCGCGCCGAGTAGGAGTTGTGCACGAACTGCCGCAGCACCCCGTCCTCGATCAGCACGTTGCGTCGCGCTGCGAGGCCTTCACCGTCGACGTCGGTCGCGGTGTACGCCTTCGGATTGGTGGGGTCGTCGACGAGCGTCACGAACGGTGCAGCCACGGTTTCACCGATGCGGTCGCGGAACAGCGATCGTCCCTTGACCACCGCCTCACCGTTGAGCGTCGAGGAGATCACGCCGAGAAACTGTGCGGTCACGAACGGATCGAGCACCACGGTCACGCGGCGACTCGGCGGTTGCGTCGCCCCGAGCAGGCGCGTCGCCCGATCGACCGCATCCTGCGCTGCACGATCGAGATCGAAGTCGTCGGGCTGACGGCCGACCGAGAAGCCGAACCCGGTCTGGGTTTCGGCGTCGTCTCCGTCGCCGTCGTCGGCAAGCGTCGACACCGACACGTAGCAGCCGTTTTCGCGTCCTGACATCCGCACGCCGGTCGTGGAGGCAACCGCCGATTCACCGTGCGCATCGGCGTAGTTCGAGTCGTCGACTCGAACGCGCGGATCGGTGCCCGACGTCAGCTTCTCCAGCTCCTTCGCCACGTCGATCTTGCGGTCGGTCGGGTAGTCCGCGAGTCGGTCGTTCCACAGCGACTGTTCGGTGATCGCGACACCATCGGGTTCGGCGAGCGCCGCCCACTCGTCGACCGTGCCGAACTGCACGTTGTCGCGTGCCTCCGCAAGCACCTCGCGGATGGCGGACTCGTCGAGCGTCCCCGCGTACGCGAACCCGGTGCGACCGTCGCGGATCACGCGAATCCCGACACCCTCACTCTGGGCCGACACGAAGTGCTCGACATCGCCCTGGTACACGCGAACCTCGGTCTCGCCGCCACGAGCGACGAACGCCTCGATCTGCTCACCAGCGGACGCCTGCGCGACGACGCGATCCGCCACCGCCTGCAGCTCACTCTCGAACCGACTCATGCAGTGCCGCCGACGGTGAGCGACTTCACTCGGAGGGTCGGCTGACCGTCGCCGACCGGCACACCTTGGCCGTCCTTGCCGCACGTGCCCGGGCTGCCCATTGCAAAGTCGTTGGCGAGCATGTCGATGTCGGCGAGCACCTTC
Source organism: Ilumatobacteraceae bacterium (assembly GCA_963793335.1). GTDB lineage: Bacteria > Actinomycetota > Acidimicrobiia > Acidimicrobiales > Ilumatobacteraceae > Sva-07. Next base: position 474,420 of record CAWBZS010000001.1, read on the forward strand.
GGTCCGTTGCCGATCAGGTTGCCATCGCGCAGCGGCTCGGTGATCTCGCCGTTCTCGATCAGGTACGCCTCGGTCATCCCGAACACGAAGTCACCGGACGCGGTGTTGACCGACCCGCCCCCGAGCTTGGCGACGTAGACGCCGTTGGGGGTCGAGCTGATGATGTCGTCCGGATCGTCGGGCCCGTCGAGGACGAACGTGTTGGTCATGCGAACCATCGGCAGATGTTGATAGCTCTGGCGGCGCCCGTTGCCGGATTGGGCGTGGCCATCCTTGCGTGCGCGCAGGTAGTCCCACATGTAGTCGGTGAGGATGCCGTCCTCGATCAGCACGTTGCGCTGAGTGACGTGGCCCTCGTCGTCGAAGCCGAGTGTGCCCCACTCGCCGGGCATCGTGCCGTCGTCGACCAGCGTGACCAAGGGCGACGCCACCTGCTGGCCGACCTTGCCGGCATAGACGCTGGCATCTTTCTGGATGTGATCGGCTTCCAGGCCGTGGCCGCACGCCTCGTGGAAGAGCACACCACCGGTGCCGTGCTTGATCACCACGGGCATCGCCCCCGACGGCGCCGGCCGGGCCCGGAGCTTGGTGATCGCCTGTCGCGCCGCCTCGCGTGCGAGCTCCTCGACATCGACCTTGTCGAAGATCTCGAATCCGACCGTGTGGCCCATCGACTGATAGCCGGTCTGCATCCCGGTGTCGCCGTCGGCGATGGCGCTGATGCGCACCAGCGTGCGCACGATCTCGTCGTCGGTGAGGACGCCGTCGGTGTTGGCGACGAGCACCTGCTTGCGGCTGTCGCCGTAGCCGGCCGACACCTGCACGATCTCGGGTCCGTACGCACGAGCCGCTTCGTTCATCCGCTCGAGCAAGTCGACTTTGGCGGCCTTGGCGACCGAGTCGGGATCGCGCTCGACCAGGTTCGGCCGGTGCTGCGCCGACGCCGTGAGGGCGACGGTCCGAACGCCACCGCCACCGCCCTTGGCCGCCGCAGCTGCCGCGGCCGCCGCCGCGCTCAGTCCGGGCTCGGACAGGTCGGAGGTGTACGCGAAGCCGGTGGTCTCGCCGGCGACGACTCGGATTCCGGCGCCGCGATCCCGCCCGCTCGACACCTGCTCGATCCGGCCGTCGTCGAGACCGGCCGACGTCGACCGCTTGTCTTCGGCGTACACCTCCGCGAACTCGGCTCCGCCGCTGACGGCACCGGCAAGGACTCGTTGCAGGACATCACGTTCGATCACCTGGTGGAGCCTACGTTCACCGGATGACAGGCGCATGTCGTACCGATCCGAGTCGTGATGCTCCGGGCGAAGCTCGCGTTAGCGTGCTGTCTGTGAATCTCGAAACGGGCATGCGCGGCGACGCAAAGCTGGTCGTCACCGACGACGACACCGCTCTGGCGCTCGGGTCAGGCACCGTCGAGGTCCTCGGATCCCCTCGGCTGGTGGCACTCTGCGAGGAGGCGTGTTGTCGGGCACTGGAGAATCAGCTGGATCCGGGAACCACCTCGGTCGGCATGCGGATCCAGTTCGATCATCTCCAGCCGACCCCGGTGGGCGCCGAGGTGGTGGCCGAGGCAGTGCTCGAGAAGATCGACGGCCGGCGGCTCAAGTTCACCGTGTCCGCCTCGGATCCAGGCGGCCTCGTCGCTGCAGGCAAGATCACGCGTGTCGTGGTCGATCTCGACCGCTTCATGGGCAAGTGCTGCGACCCCTGAGCGGAACTCAGGCCAGATTGCTGGTGCGGGGGTACACGTCGGCCGGATCGGTGAGGACGTTGACCAGGTAGGGCACGCCACTGGCGAACGCCCGATCGAGTGCCGGGCCGATCTCCGCCGGTGACGACACGGTCTCGCCACCGCCGCCGAGGGCCTTGACAACGTCGTCGTAGCCGAGTTCCGGCTGGAGGTCGCACGCCATGTCCCATCCGTAGATCGCCTGCATCGGGTGCTTCTCCAGCCCCCACATGCCGTTGTTGCCGACGATCATCACCACCGGCAGTCCGTGACGCACGAGCGAATCGACGTCCATCAGGCTGAAGCCCGCCGCCCCGTCGCCGAGGAGCAACACCACCTGCGACGACGGCCGAACCGCTCGAGCGGCGATCGCATACCCGAGGCCGTTGCCGAGACAACCGTACGGTCCGGTGTCGAGCCAGCTCCCCGGCTCGTAGACCTCGATGAACTTGCCGGCGTACGACGCGAAGTCACCGCCGTCGCAGATCACGACGGCGTCGCGCTCGAGGCGACGACGCAGCTCGCCGTAGATCCGGCTCGGCTTGATCGGATGACCGTCGGCCTCCATCAGCGCGACCTCGTTGGCCGCACCCTTGGACTCCGCGTCGCGGAGCTCGGCGATCCAACCGGTGTGATCGACGCGGTCACCCGAGTAGTCGGCGAGGCCTGCGAGGGTCAGGCGCAGGTCGCCGGCGACCGTGAGCACGTCGACATGGTCGGCGCGGCGCGACTCGGCGTCGACGGCATGCGCAACGGTGGCCGACCCGAACGCGCCGAAACCGAGGCGGAAGTCGAGCGGCGTGCCGAGCACCACGACGACGTCGGCTCGCTGCTTCAACAGCGCCCGCGTCCGCAAGAACGCCAGCTCATGATCGGCCGGCAGCACACCACGGCCCATGCCGTTGAAGAAGCAGGGCACCCCCAGATGCGCTGCCGCTGCGGCCAGTTCCTCCCATGCGCCGTCCCAGTAGACGTCGGACCCGACCATGAACGCGGGTCGCTCGGCACCCGCGACCAGTGCCGCGAGTGCCGCCACCGCGTCGGCGTCGGGTGCAGCGCCGAGCCCATCGCACTCCTGAACCTCGGGGAGTGCACCGACCGACGGACCGAAGACGTCGAGCGGGAAGTCGAGGAACGCCGGACCGCGGTGCGGCTCGATCGCCAATCGTGCGGCCTCGTGCACCATCGCGCCCGCCTGTTCCGGATCGGTGACCGTCGCCGCCATCTTGGTGATCGACGACACGATCGGGACGTGATCGAGCTCCTGGAGCGAACCCGCACCCCAACGACCCTGCGGTGCGCGACCTCCGAGCACCACCAGCGGAGAGCCGTTGAAGTGTGCCGACGTGATCGCCGACACACCGTTGGTGATGCCTGGACCTGCGGTGAGCGCTGCGAAGCCCGGGCGACGGGTGAGCTTGGCGTAGGCCTCGGCCGCGAACGTTGCCGACTGCTCATGACGCGTGTCGATCACGCGCATGCCCTGATCGCGTGCGGCGTCGTACAGCGGCCAGATGTGCCCACCGTTGAGGGTGAACATCACGTCGGTGCCGAACGCTGCGAGCGCGGCCACCGCCTGCTGCCCGGCGTGTCCCGAAATCTCAGTCATGTCACAAGACCGTAACGCGCGCCTACAGTACGGAATCGATGCAGGTGGCTGACGCACCTCCAGCGCCGGCGCGCGAGCACCGGATGTACTGGTGGAAGGAAGCGTTGATCGTCGCGGTCTTCTACGGGATCTACTCGTGGACTCGCAACCTCTTCGGCTCCAACGCGATCGCCGCCGACGGCGTCCCGGAGCAGGCGTTCACCAATGCGGAGCGGGTCATTCAGTGGGAACTGAACATGAACCTGTATCACGAGCAGACCGTCCAGTCCTGGTTCCTCCCATACGAGCGCTTCATCCAGTTCTGGAACACGTACTACGGCACGATGCACTTCATCGCCACGGCGGCGGTGTTCGTCCTGCTGTACCGCAAGCGCGCCGACGTGTTCCCGCAGTGGCGCAACTCGCTTGCGGCGATGACCGCACTGGCGATCATCGGCTTTGCCTGGTTCCCGCTGATGCCACCTCGACTGCTCGACGAGCCGTGCCCCATCCCCGCCGAGATCGCCGAGGTCGCCGACGTTCGAATCAGCTACGGAGGTGCCTGCATCGAGAGCGACCTTCGTCCCGAGGGCGGGTTCGGGTTCGTCGACACGCTGGCCGACTACGGCGGACCATGGTCGTTCGACTCCGACGCGATGGCGTCGATCTCGAACCAGTACGCCGCGATGCCGAGCCTGCACATCGGATGGTCGACCTGGTGCGCGATCGCGATCTGGCCACTGTTGCGAAGTCGGTGGGCAAAGGCGCTTGCACTGCTGTATCCCGCGACGACGCTGTTCTGCATCGTCGTCACCGGCAATCACTTCTGGCTCGACGGCGTCGGGGGACTGATCGTGTTCTCACTCGGAGCGCTGATCGGCTGGGGGCTCCACCGCTGGAATCAAGAACGACTCGACCGGCGTGAGGCCGTCAGCGGTTTGGCTGCTTGAGCGAATCGGTCGCTGTGTCACACATGTCGAACCGCAAGCTCCTATCCTTGACACCACAATGAGTCAGATGCGATTGAACCCACTCAACGGACGGTGGGTGACCATCGTTGCCGAACGGGCGCAACGACCGAGCGACTTCGCCGCGCGCGACGCCAGCATCGAGAGCGACCCCTCCCGGCCGTGCCCCTTCTGCCCCGGCAACGAAGAGGCGACGCCACCGGCGATCGAGACCCTCGACGACGACGGCAACTGGTCGATGCGCGTCGTCGCCAACCGCTACCCGGCCTTCGCCGGCGAGGCCGCGTTCGCCGTGCACAACCTCGGTCCCGTTTTCGTGATGGCCGAAGCCAGCGGCATCCACGAGGTCTTCGTCTACACGCCCGACCACCACTCGGGTCTCCATCTCCTCGACGACGACCACGCCCGCGACCTGATGGGCATCCTGCGAGATCGCTTCGCCGAGCATGCGGAGACTCGACAGGTCCGCTACACGCAGGCCATCGTCAACCACGGACGCGAGGCCGGCGCATCGTTGGCCCACCCCCACGGCCAGATCCTCGGACTGCCGTTCGTGCCCGGCGAGATCCTCGACGAAGAGCGTGCGTTTGCCCGGTTCGCCGGCGGATGCCTGCTCTGCACCACGGTCGAGGCCGAACTCGCAGCCGAGGAGCGGGTGGTGTTCGCCAACGACGACGTCGCAGTGATCACGCCGTACTGGAGCGGAGCACCGTACGAGATGCTCATCGTTCCTCGTCATCACGAACCCCACCTGCAGGATGCCCCCGCCGACAGCTTGGCCTCGGTCGGGATCGCCATGCGCGACGCACTCGGCCACCTCAATGCAGCACTGGGCGACGTCGCATTCAACGTTGGCTTCCACACGGCGCCGCACCAGCACACCGGCCAGTACCACTGGCACGTCCACGTGTGGCCGAACCTGGTCACGCAGGCCGGGTTCGAACGAGGGACCGGCGTGATGATCAACATCGTGCCGCCCGAGCAGGCGTGCGATTCGCTCCGCTCGGTTGCCGCATCCGCCTGAGTTGCCGAGTCGTCAGCCGACGATGATCTGCACGTCGGGGAACTCCTCGCTGACCACCGACATGGTGTCTCGCTCGAGCTGAGCGAGCGGTGGCGAGGCGTGTGCTCCGGCGGGGCCGATACGGAGCCCGTCGACGTGGAATTCGTCGAGCCAGTACAAGACACTGGCCATCATCTGATTGCGAACCTCGTTGCGGTGCAATTCGCCGAAGTCACCGCCAGGAACATCGGGTGGCCAATCGAGCAACACACCGAGGCCCCGATTGTGCAGCGCGGACACGAAGCGCCGAGCGCCGTCGGGATCGCCGAGGCGTGAAGGCGGCGCGTACAGCCCCGGCAGGAGCCAGCCCGAGTCCGCGGAACGCCGGTTCGCCGGTTGCGGCGAGAACTCGACATGACTGGATGGTGTGTCGACAACCGCGTCGGCCACGTGCGCCACCATCGCGTCCCACGAGTCGATCCCCGCTCCCGCCAACTCCTGCAGGTCGACGCAATGCGCACGCCACAGCCGGTCGGTGTCGGGTGCGGTCCGGCGCTCGTGCATCCAGTCGTCGTCGTCCCACTCGTGGCGACCACCTGACGGCACCACGCTGACCTCGCCGTCCAGGCCGTCGGTCTGTCGAGCCATGGGATCGGGACGTCGAACGATGTCGCTGCTGCCGTTCGACGTCACGTCGAAGGCGTAGCGATGCGACGTCCGCGCCTGGGGCACGATCGTCGACCAGATCCCCGACACGCCAACCGTGGCGAGCGGTTCACCGACCCATCCATTCCAGTCACCGACAACCGCCACCGATGCAGCCTCGGGGGCCCAGACCGCGAGCCGGGCTCCGACGATGTCGCCGTTGGCTGCCACGTGCAACGGTTGTGGGCCGAGCAACTCCCACAATCGGCGGTGCGTGCCCTCACCGAAGAGGTGAAGGTCGAGGTCCCCGATCGGACGCATCAGTTTGCCCATCGGCGTCCAGGGTACGAGACGATCCCCGAGACCGCCCGCCGACCACCAGTACAGTTCGCGCCCGTGCGTGTGCTGATGTTGTCGTGGGCGTTTCCGCCTCGGTCCACCGGCGGGATCGCCGCCCAGGTGGCCGGGCTCAGTGCTGCGCTGGTTCGAGCCGGCCACGACGTGGTCGTGCTCACCGTGGCCGACCGTCCCGCCGAGCTCATTGCGAAACCGCCCGAGGGCGTCCGCGTGATCCGCACGCTCGTCGACCTCCCATGGCTGCCACCGTCGGAGGACGTCACCCGCATCGCATCGGCCAACCACGCAGTCACCAAAGCTGGAAGCCGATTCACCGGTGATCTGGAGGGATGGCGACCAGACGTCGTCCACGGCCACGACTGGCAGTTGGGTTGGTCGGCCGACGGCCTCGCTGCACAGTACGACGTCCCGTTCGTGCTCACGATGCACGGGACCGAGCGCGTGCGCCATGGCGGCCAGCTCCCGCTCGGGCACCCCACCGACATCAACTCGATCGAGTGGTGGCTCGCGTTCGAGGCCGACCGGTTGACGTCGCCGACGAGGTTCATCGTCGAGCAGCTGGTCACCGGCTTCGAACTCTCCACCGAGCACGTCACCCACGTTCCCAACGGCATCGACCCAGATCTGTGGCGTCCTGCCGGCTCGGCGACGCACCCGAGCGGCCCGCGACCGAAGCTCGTCGCCTCGTGGGGCAGGGTGCAGTACGAGAAGGGCTTCCAAGTGCTCGCCCGGGCGATGCACGAGGTGCGCTCGAGGGTGGCCGACGTGCACGGCGTGATCGCCGGGAGAGGCAGCTACCTGCCCGAACTGCAATCGCAGGTCGACGTGGAAGGGGTCAGCGACATCGTGGACCTCCCCGGATACCTGTCCGACACGGAACTGCGCTCGCTCGTGCACCGCGCCGGGTGTGTGGTGATCCCATCGCTGTACGAGCCGTTCGGCATCGTGGCGCTCGAGGCGTTGGCCGCCGGGGCACCGCTCGTCGTCGCACGCACCGGAGGGCTCGCCGAGCTGGTCGCCGGCACCGAAGCCGGCATCACGTTCGAGCCCGGCAACCCCGACGACCTCGCCGATGCAATCGAGCAGGTGCTCGACAACCAGGATCTCGCCAACCTGCTCGTGACCAACGCCCGCGACCTGGTGGAACGCAAGTACGCCTGGTCGGCAATCGCCCGGACCACCTCGGCGTTGTACGACGATGTGGTCGCCGTCGGCAGACGCCCCCCGTCCACACGTTGACCGTCAGCCGACCATCAGCCGACCGTGCCCGAGTGACGGGGCGATGAACGGGTCATCCGGGGGTTCAGAGGGGTCGGATCAGTCGGTAGCGTCATCGACAATGCGCCCCGTTCACCAGTTCTCCGTCGTCAGTACCGTCCCCGAGTCGCTCCGCTCCATCGAAGCGCTTGCGGCCAACCTCGCCTGGGCGTGGGATCGTGAGCTGGCGAGCGTCTTCGACCGGCTCGACGGCACCATCGACGGCCGACCGTGGCGCGACACCGGCCAGCACCCGGTCGATCTCGTCCGGCGGACCAGCCCGACGTGCTGGGCCGAGCTTGCGGACGACCAGGTGTTCGTCGAGCAACTCGACGCGGCGAGCCAGCGCCTGCGGACCAAGCTCGACAGCCCAAGCTGGTTCTCGCAGCGGGCTGCCGACGGCGCCACGCCGCTCGACTCGGTCGCGTACTTCTCCCCCGAGTTCGGCATCACCGAGGCGCTCCCCCAGTACTCCGGCGGACTGGGTGTCCTCGCAGGCGACCATTTGAAGGCATCGTCCGATCTCGGCGTGCCCCTGATCGGTGTGGGCCTGCTGTACACCGAGGGCTACTTCCACCAGTACCTCGACGCCGACGGCTGGCAGCACGAGCGAAACGACACGATGGACCCCGACGCACTGGGGTTGCACCCGACCGGCGTCGAGCTCGCCATCGACCTGGCCGGCGTCGAGGTGACGGTTCGCGTGTGGCGGGCCGACGTGGGACGGATCCACCTGTACCTGCTCGACACCAATGTCCCCGGCAACCCGCCAGACGGCATCGCCGTCACCGACCGGTTGTACGGCGGCAACGAGGAGCACCGCCTGCGCCAGGAGATCATCCTCGGTATCGGCGGCGTTCGCGCCCTGCGTGCGCTCGACATCCACCCCCAGGTGTTCCACACCAACGAGGGTCACGCCGGCTTCCTCGGGCTCGAACGCATCCGAGAGTGGGTCGGCAAGGGGCTCACCTTCGCCGAAGCGCGCGAAGCGGTCCGTGCCGGCAGCCTCTTCACCACCCACACCCCGGTGCCCGCGGGCATCGACCGATTCCCCCACGAACTGTTCGCCCGGTACTTCACCTCGTTCGCCGAGCAGTGCGGCATCTCGATCGGTGAACTGATCGAGGTCGGCCAAGACGAAAAGGACGCGAGCAAGTTCAACATGGCCGTGATGGGTCTGCGTCTCGCGGCGTACTCGAACGGCGTTGCCCGCCTCCACGGCGAGGTGTCGCGCGAGATGTTCGGTGGGCTCTGGCCCGATCTTCCCGACAGCGAGACCCCGATCGGCCACGTCACCAACGGCGTCCACGCCAGGTCCTGGGTGAGCGCTGAGGTCGACGATCTGCTCGCAGGGAAGATCGGCGACGACTGGCACCTCGCCGAGGCCGCCGAGTGGGCCACGGTACGCGATCTCGATCATCACGCGATCTGGGAAGTTCGCAACCGCGGCCGAGCCGAGTTGGTCGAGATGGTGCGTCGAGCGCGTCGGCCCCGACCTGCTCGATCCCGACGTGCTCACCATCGGTTTCGCCCGGAGGTTCGCCACCTACAAGCGCTCGACGCTGCTGCTCCAACAGATGGAGCGCCTCCGGGCCCTCCTGCTCGACGCTGACCGTCCGGTGCAGTTCGTGTTCGCAGGCAAGGCGCACCCGGCCGACCAGCCGGGCAAGAACATGATCCGCGAGATCGACCGCCTCACCCGTGACGCCGACGTCGGCCACCGATTCGTCTTCATCCCCGACTACGACATCGGCATCGCTCGCACGATGTACCACGGATGCGACATCTGGTTGAACACACCGATTCGGCCGATGGAGGCGTGCGGCACCTCCGGGATGAAGGCAGCGCTCAACGGCGTGCTGAACTGCTCGATTCGCGACGGCTGGTGGGACGAGATGTCCGATGGGCACAACGGCTTCGACATCCCATCGTTCGACGACGACGTCGATCCGGTTCGGCGTGACCGGCGTGAATCAACCGCCACCTTCGAGGTGCTCGAGAACGACGTCGTGCCGCTGTTCTACGACCGTCACGACGGTGTCCCGCACGGCTGGATCGACAGGATCACCACCAACTGGGCCACGCTCGGTTGGAACGTCATCGCCGGCAGGATGGTGCGCGACTACGTCACGCAGTACTACGAGTTGGCCGCCAGCGGCACCGAACGCATGACCGCTGACGGGGCCGCACCCGCTCGCGAGCTCTCGGCGTGGAAGCAGCGGATCGCAACGGCATGGCCGCAGGTTGCGGTGCGCATCGTCGGCGACGACTCACAGCTCGGGGCCGGATCCGCCGGCGAAGCCCGTCAGGTCGTTGCCGAACTGCAGCCGGGCGCACTCGATCACGACGATCTCGCGGTGCAGTTGCTCCACGGTCCGCTGTTGGCCGACGGCAGCTTCGACGAGCACGCGCTGACCGTGGTGCCGATGTCGCTCGGCGACGACGGTCGCCATCATGGCGAGTTCGTCGCCGACCGGGCAGGAAACTGGGGCGTGTCGGTGCGAGCGCTGCCGACCCACCACCACCTTGCCGGGGCCTTCGACACCGGTCTCGTCGCGCTCGCCTGACGCGACTGCACGTCGATGACTGCCGCCGACGTGCCGACGACAGCAGCGATCGCGCGAGCCGCCGTCGCCGACGATGCTCTTCCTGGCGTTCGGCGGCCTGATGGCCAGCCTGGCGGCGGGCTACGGCGTGCTGTTCACGATCGTCGACGACTACCGAGACGAGTACGGCATCAGCGAAACCGCGATCGGTGTGGTCATCGGCATCGGATTCATCGCCGGTTTTCTCGCCCAGGTGTTGATCGCCCCACTGGCCGACCGCGGACATGCACGCACGGTGGTGCTGTTCGGCGTCGGCATCAACGTCGTCGGGCTCCTGCTGATGGGGTTCAGCACGACGTTGGCCCCGATCCTCATCGGTCGTTTCATCTCGGGAATCGGCATCGGCGCTGCCGTTCCTGCAGCCCGTCGGATCGTGATCCTGGCCGATCCCGACCATCTCGGCCAGAACCTCGGGCGCCTGATCTCGGCGGACGTGTTCGGCTTTGCGCTCGGACCGGCGGTGTCGGCGATCCTGGTCGGCCCCTTCGGGATTCCCGCGCCGTTCATCGTGGTCGCGGTCTCCACCGTCGTGCTGATGGCCTTCGTGGCCAGGGTGCAGGTGCAGGAGAGCACCGTTCCGCCGAAGCGGCGACTCGCGCTCGACCTCCTGAACATCAGACCGTTTGCCGGTGCCGTCGTGTTCGGGGCAGCGCTGTTCGCGATGATCGGATCGTTCGACGCGCTGTGGGCGGTGGTGCACCGCGACCTCGGCACCAACGAGTGGATCGCCAATCTCGGCATCACCCTGTTCGCGCTCCCGCTGATCTTCCTCGGCCCGTTCGGGGGTCGTCTGGCCCAGGTCCACGGACCCTTTCGCATCTCCGTACTCGGTCTCGCGATCGGTGCGTTCTTCATGGCGTCCTACGGCCTCCTGCCAACGGGCACGTGGATCTTTGCCTTCGCCATGCTGCACGCAGTCGGCGATGGCATCACGGTGTCGAGTAGCGGCGTGGCGGTCGGCATGGTCGTCGCCCAGGACCGCCAAGCGGGCGCGCAAGGGGTGCTCGGGGCCGCCCAGGCCCTTGCGGCGGGAATCATGGCGGTCGTCACCGCTGCGCTCTACGACAACTTCGGGCGCACCACGGCGTACCTGGTCTGTGCTGGCGTCATGGTGCTGCTGGTCTCCACCGGCGCCTGGCTGGCCAGGTCGGCGTGGTCGTTGAAGCGCCCGCTGCACGTGCCGGACGGCCCCCTCTCCGCCACCGGCGCAAGTCGCCCCAGCGCTGCGTGAGCAGCAGCGGCGAGTTCGGCGATGGTCGCTCGTGCAGCGTTCGAACCCGGTCGGCAACGTCGACATCGACAAGACTCGGTGGATGGCTGAACTGCTCACGCTCGATCGACGCAGCGACGGCGTCGCGCTCATCACGCTCGCCAACGGCAAGGTGAACGCCCTGTCGACGGGCCTGCTCGGCGAGATTCGAGCGGGTGCCGCCGAACTCACCGCCGAGCCACCGGGTGCTGTGGTGATCACCGGCGGCGATCGTCTGTTCGCGGCCGGCGCCGACATCTCCGAGTTCGGCGGGCCCGACGAGGCAGCCACGATCGGCACGGCGTTTCACGATGCGCTGGATGCAGTCGCCGCGATCCCACGGTTCGTGATCGCTGCGGTGAGCGGGTACGCGCTCGGCGGCGGGTGCGAGCTGGCCTTGGCGTGCGACTACCGCATCGCGTCGACGAAGGCGGTGTTCGGCCAGCCCGAGATCCTGCTCGGGATCATCCCGGGCGGCGGGGGCACGCAACGGCTCCCCCGGACGGTCGGCGCGAGTCGCGCCAAGGAACTGTGTCTCACCGGACGCCAGGTGCGTGCGGATGAGGCGCGGCGCATCGGGCTGGCCGACGAGGTCGTCGATCCCGACGCCCTGCTCGATCGCGCCCTCAGCCTCGCCGGAGAGGTCGCTGCCGGCGCCCTGGCCGCTCAGGCGATCTGCAAGCAGGCGATCGACGATGGTCTCGACGGCGCATTGGCCGATGGCTTGGCGATCGAGCGGTCGGCGTTCGTCGAGGTCTTCCGCACCGACGATGCTCGCACGGGCGTGGCGAGTTTCCTCGAACACGGCCCCGGCAAGGCCACCTTCACCGGACACTGAGCGACCGATCAGGCGTGGGCCCCGACGGGTCAGGCGTCGATGCCGGCGAGCATCTCGTCGGCGGCCGACCACGGATCGGTGATGCGCTCGACGACCTCGGTGGTCAATTCGTCCCAGCGGTCGCCCGAGCAGATCTCGCGGGCTCGCCGACCGAGGCGCTGCGCGACGATCTCGCGGAGTTCTTCACCGAGCCGGAACGCACGACGTTCGGCCAACTCGCCGGTCGCTTCGGCGTGCTCGCGGTGCGCGAGCACGGCCTCCCACAACTCGTCGATGCCCTCGCCACTCGTGCCGACGGTGGCCACGATCGGCGCCCGCCAGCGATCGTGCGGCAGCGACGACAGATCGAGCATCTGCATCAGGTCCCGCCTGGTCTCCTCGACGCCGTCGCGATCGGCCTTGTTGATCACGAAGACGTCGGCGATCTCCATCAGTCCGGCTTTGTTGGCTTGCACGCTGTCGCCCCAGCCCGGGTTGACCACCACCACGGTGGTGTCCGCCTTGCCGGCGACCTCCACCTCGACCTGGCCGACGCCGACGGTCTCCACCAACGTCCATCGCCGGCCGATGGCGTCGAGCAGGCGGACCGCCTCCGGCGTGGCCAGCGACAACCCGCCCAGGTGCCCCCGTGTGGCCATCGAGCGGATGAACACGCCCGGATCGGTGGCGTGATCCTGCATGCGGACCCGGTCGCCCAGAATCGCCCCACCGGTGAACGGCGACGACGGGTCGATCGCCAACACGGCGATCTCGATGTCCTGCGCGCGCAATTGCCCGATCACCGAGCTGGTCAGCGTGCTCTTGCCGGCGCCGGGGGCTCCGGTGATGCCGACCGTGTAGCCAGATCCGCTCAGGGGGTACGCAAGTCTCCCGATGCTGCGGGCATCGGCGTCGCCACGTTCGATCATCGACAGCAGCCGCGCCAGCGCGCTGCGGTCTCCCTCACATGCAGCGACGAACAGCTCGGCGGCCGGGCGCGATCGGCGACTCACGCCAACCTCACGCCGCTTCGGCAGCGACGTCGACGACGGCGGTGACACCGTCGACGCGGTCGCGCATGATTCGCTCGACGCCGACCTTGAGGGTCTGTCCCGACGAGGGACAGCCGGCACACGCACCGACGAGCTCGACCGAGACGATGCCCGTCTGCTCGTCGACGTCGTGCAACACGATGTCGCCTCCGTCGGCCTGGAGCGCGGGTCTGATGACGGCGATGGTGGCTTCGACCTGGTCTCGCATGACGATGCCCATTCAATCAGCCGAGCCCGTACGATCGGTGGGAGTGATGGGAACAGCGATCACCGCCGCCGCAGTCCTCGCCCACCAGGGCGGCTGGGACGAGGCATTGCTGATCGGCGGTCCGATCGTGGCGATCGTGGGGTTGCTCTGGCTCGCCAAGCGTCGCGTCGACGCGGCAGCCTCGGCGCACGGCTCGGCCCAGAGTTCGACCGACGGGGCGAGCAGCACCGGCACGATCGACTGATCGACCGCCCCCTCGGACCCTGGTGGATCGCGTCGTTCGACGGCGGAACCTCAGGTGCGGATGGTCCGCACCAGTGCGTCGGGGGCTTCGAGCGGGACGAAGTGGCCGACGTCATCGAGACGGGTGACGTCCGCATCGGGAAACTCCTCGATCCATCGGTCGAGCACGTCGGAGCGGAAGGCGATGTCCTCCATCCCCCACAGCAGCGAGATGTCGAACCCGTGGAGAATCTCGCGTCGCGACCAGAGGTCGCGGAGCCACTCGGTCGATCCGACGATCTCGCGGGGGAACACCCACATGCCCGTGCGTTCGTCCTTGTTCGGGTGGACGTCGGTGAAGATCCGGTGCAGCTCGGGCGTCAGCGGCGTTCGCGTGCCCCACGCCCGTTTCACGACGCTCGTTGCGAACGCGTTGTGGTTGCGGATCATGTACCGCCCGAGCGGGCCGCCCATCGTCTTGCTGAACCCCTGGTAGTACCAGGACCGGTTCACCGGCCACAGCCAGGTGTTGTTGATCACGAGTCGTCGCACACGGTCGGGGTGATCGAGGGCCCAGGACAACCCGATCGGGCCGCCCCAGTCGCCGACGACCATCGTGACGTCGCCAAGGTCGAGGCTGGCGAGCACCGCCGTCAGGTTCGCGGCGTGGCTGGACGGCAGGTAGTCCCAGTCGTGGGGTTTGTCGGAGTCGCCGAATCCGATGTGATCGACGGCGATGCAGCGAGAGGCGTCGGCGAGTTGTTCGATGGCGGGCACGAACTCGGCGGATGAAGCGGGGTTGCCGTGCACGAACACGACGGTGCCGGCCGCCCCTGCCCCGGTGTCGATGTAGGTCATCGACCCGGCGTCGACCTCGAACGTCTGCTTCTCCAAGCTCACGCGGTTGCCTCGCTTCTGGCATCATCGTCCGCCCGAGACGGCCTCACCGCAGTCAGCGACAGCTGACGCTTGGCTCGCACGGTAGCACGTCCGGTCAGCTGCCGCCTGTGGCTCCCCGAGATCTGATCGCTGCGACCGGCTGCGGAGACGCCGTCCGGGGCATCGTCGAGGATCACCCCCTCCCGGCGAGTCCACTCGTCGCCCACGCAGACCTCGACCCACGAGTGAAGGATTCGTTCCGGTGCGAAACGGTACGCCAGCTGCGGAATGGCTGGTTGCATGGACGTCGACCAACCTGCATCGAGTCGGCGAATCCGGCGGACGCAGCCGCCGTCGTGAGGTCGTGTCCGCTGCGCAACGCCAGCACCGCCCGGCGCACCCGGTTCCAGACGATGAATCTGCGAAACGGCATCCCGACCTGCTCGGCGAAGCTGCGGCTCAGTTGGCGCGGCGACAGTCCCACGTGTGCTGCGACATCGGTCAGCCGGGGCACCGAGCCCGTCGACACGACGACCAGTCGTACCGCCTGGGAGACCTCCCGCCGCCACGCGCCGACGCTGCGAGGAGCGTCGACGCCGTCCAGACCTGCCAGGAGCGCTCGGCCCCACACGATCCGCTCGTCCGGGTCCACGGGCGGAGCGGACCGATCGTTGACCGAAGACGCAAGATCGACACCGATCCGCCGGCTGGCGAACTCGTTCAGGGTGCGCCCGAACGGTCCCGACGGCTCGACGAGGAACAACTCCACGACACCACCGGACGCTTCGAACGAGTGCTCGACATCGGCGCCCACAATTGCTGCACCGGCATCGAAGGTGTGCCCGGCAATTCGAAAGCGCACCGCGGTGTCCCGGCATCGCACGAACTGCACCGCGCTGTGTCGGTGGCTCGAGGCCGACGTCGCCGCTCCCACGAACACTCCGAGCCCGGACCGAGGACCAGTGACCCGTGCCACCGACGAGTTGGTCAGCGGCGCTCGATGTGAGCGCCGACCGCCGCCAGGCGACCGACGAGGTCGTCGTAGCCGCGGTCGATGTGGTCGATACCGACGATCACCGTCTCGCCCTCGGCCGCCAAGCCGGCCACCACCATCGCAGCACCTGCTCGGATGTCATGCGCTCGCACCGGCGCCCCCGACAGGCGTGGAACGCCACGCACCACGGCGTGATGTCCGCTCGTGCGGACGTCGGCGCCGAGGCGCTGCAACTCCTCGACATAGCGGAACCGGCCCGGGTAGAGGTTCTCGGTGACGATGCCGACGCCGTCGGCGACCGACAACATGGTGATGATCAACGGCTTGTAGTCCGTGGCGATCCCGGGATACGGCAGCGTGGCCACGTCGATCGACCGCAACCGGTCGGGCGCCCTGACCGACATCTTCGAGATGCCGGACTCGGTGGACGACGAGATCTCGAGCCCCATCTCGGCGAAGCGGTCGAGCAGCATCGTCATGTGGTCGGTGCGCGCTGCCTCGACGGTCAACTCACCGCCTGCGACCGCCACGGCGGCGAGGTAGGTCGCGGTCTGGATGCGATCGGGCACCGTGTGATGGCTCACCGCCTGCAACTCGGAGTGCTCCACTCCGTCGATCACCAGTGTCGAGGTCCCCACGCCGGAGATCTGCGCGCCCATCGCCACGAGGAACTCACAGAGATCGGTGATCTCCGGTTCACGTGCCGCGTTGTCGATCGTGGTACGACCGTCGGCCAGCACGGCGGCGGTGAGCAGATTCTCGGTGGCTCCGACACTCGGGAAGTCGAACGTGATCGCGGCACCGTGCAGCTGGTCAGCGTGCGCCTCGAGGTAGCCGTGACTGAACTTGAACGTGGCCCCCATCGCTTCGAGTCCAGCGACGTGCATGTCGATCGGTCGGGCTCCGAAATCATCACCGCCCGGCATCGAGAGCCGAACCTCACCGCAGCGTGTGAGCAGCGGCCCGAGGACGTTGATCGATGCGCGTATGCGTTCGACGAGCTCGTACGGCGCCACCGGTGTCAGGTCGCCGGTGTCGGTGAGCAGCACACGATCCGACGATGGCCGGTCGATGCGAACGCCGATCGCTTCGAGGAGTTCACCCATGATGGTGACGTCGGCAATCGCCGGCACGTTGGTGAGCTCGAAGGTCCCGTCGGTGAGCAGTGTGGCGGCCATCAACTTGAGCACCGAGTTCTTGGCGCCGGGAACCACGATCGTGCCCGACAGCGGACCGTTGCCCCGCACGGCGATGGTGGGCGTCTCAGGCGACGACGCCGGGTTCTCGAACATGGGCCCCCAGTATGCTCGGCTCGTGGAGTCAGGCGGGCACAGCGTGGTTCGTCGCTGGCCCGACGACCCTGACCGACGGAGCGAACTCCTCCACCCTCGCCACGACGTCCTCATGGAGACGGCACCGGCAGGCGACGGCGTCGCAGCGCTGCCCGCACGTTTCGGCCAGGACGACGGCCCATTCACCACGTACGAGCGCACGGTGCGCCTCGAGCCTGCATCGGCCCCCGGCGCCGGCGATGCCCACCTCGTCGAAACCACCCGGTACGACGTCACCGTTCCGTGGTTCGGTTGGCTGTTCCGCTACCCGGTGCGCCAGGTGCTCGCACGCAAGGCGTCCTACCGCAACTGGTGGTTCCCGCCGGACCAGCTCGACGCCACCCAAGTCCTGGTCCTGGGGCTGCTCGCGGCTGCATCGATGAGCGCTGCATTCGTCAACACGCTGTTCACCCAGACGGTCAACTTCGCTGCCGACGACTTCGGCATCAGCGACACCGGCATCGGCATCGCGGGATCGGTCGTGCGTGCGGGCATTCTGATCGCGCTGCCGGCAGCGATCATCGCCGACCGACTCGGCCGACGACGCGTCATCGTGGCCGTTGCCTGGCTCGGCCCGATCCTGTCCCTGCTCGGCGCCTTCGCTCCCAGTTTCGTCGTCCTGGTGGCGACCCAGACGGTCGCTCGCCCCATGGGCATCGCCCTCGCGTTCCTGGTCGGTGTCGTCGCGTCGGAGGAGATGCCCCGCAACAGTCGCGCCTACGCGGTGAGCATCTTGGCCATGGCGGCCGGATTCGGTGCTGCCGTTGCGGTGTTGTCCCTCCGGCTCGCCGACATCGGCGACAACGGATGGCGATACGTGTACCTGATCGCCGCGGTGTGGTGCATCGTGGCGCTCGACCTCACCCGTCGGTTGCCCGAGACTCGCCGGTTCACCGCCGCTCATGTCGAGACCACGAAACGTCCACCCAGGCTCAACCGCCATCGGTTGGCGCTGGTTGCCGCCGTGGCGTTCATCGGCAACATCTTCATCTCTCCCGCGAGCTTCTTCCAGAACCGGTACCTCACCGACATCCGCGACTTCTCCGGCGGCATGATCGGCGTGTTCTCGATCGCGGTCGGAACCCCGGCCAGTATCGGACTGATCCTCGGTGGCCGCTGGGCGGACACCAGCGGGCGGCGACGCTTGATCGCGGTCACCCTGCCGCTCGGCACTGCGGCGATCGTCGGGGCATTCACCTTCGGCGGCCCCCCGCTGTGGCTGTTCTCCCTGGCCGGCGGGATCTTGTCGAGTGCGGCCTATCCAGCGCTTGCGGTGTACCGGAACGAACTGTTCCCCACCGGCAACCGGGGGCGCGCTGCCGGGTTGATCACGGCCGCCGCATTGATCGGCGGGATCGGCGGCCTGCTCGCAACCGGGTGGTTGCTCGACGCCGGGTGGTCCTACGCCCAGGTGATGGGCATGCTCGGGCTCTGTCAGCTCGTCGTGGCCGCGATCGTGGTCCTCGGGTATCCCGAGACCGCCCACCTCGAACTCGAGACGCTCAATCCCGAGGACGCGCCGATCGACCTGCACCACCTGCGTCCGGACCAGGCAACGGACCGTCCGCCGCCCGACTGACGACTGCTACGTCAGACGCCCCATGAACCGCTCGACCGCCTCAGCGATCGCCTGGTCGGCGCCCTTGAGGTCGTGGCGGCCCCGCTCGATCCACACGTGCTCGACGGGCGCCCCGATGCGCGCGGTCCAACTGGTGAGCTCGTCGGGCGACCCGAACGGATCCTTGGTCCCCGACACGAAGAGACAGGGCACCGAGATCGCTGACAGGTGTTCGACGCGCAAGCGATCCGGCTTGGCCGGCGGGTGCAACGGGTAGCTGATCAGCACGAGCCCAGCGAGGCGAGGCACCGGGCCCCGTTCGTCGACGTCCGCCGCGACCATCGAACACATTCGGCCGCCCATCGACCGACCGCCGAGCACCACGGGGCCCCGGCGTCGACGGACGACGGCGAGATCGTCGCGGATCGCCGCCATCAATTTCGGCGCGCGATCCGGGGCACGTCGGCCCTCACGGCGATACGGAAAGTCGAGGCGTTCCACCCATGCGGATCGGCCGAGCTGCTCCTCGATCGTCACCAGACTCGGCTGATCCCGGCCTGATCCGGCCCCCGGGTACAGCAGCAGTGACGGCTTCGCTGCGGTCATCGTGGTCCTATTCGGGCGCAGCCGTGAGCACCCGGCGCGCCTCGGCGAGATCGCTCATCGCCTTGGCGGCATCGAAACTGTCGCCGCCGTGATCGGGGTGCACGTCGCGCATCCGCTCGCGGAACTTCGCCATCACGGCGCGCTTGGAGGGAGACTTGGAGTCGAGGTCGAACCCGAGCACCTGCAGCGCCCACGCCCGTGGATCGGCCAGCGCCTCGAGCGCCAGTGTCTGCGAGCCGGCGAGATACGAAATCATCGCGGGTCCGATCGGACCCCGCCAGCGAGCAGCCTTCTGCAACACCGGAACGATGCGGCGCCGATGCTCGGGGGCGAACCGCTCGACGGCGTAGATCGCCCCGAGCACCTGGGAGAGGTCGGTGCCGACGGAACGGAAGTCGAACGAGATGTCGTCACCGTTGCCGATCATTCGGTGATGGCTCATCGCCAAGCCGTGACGGTCGACCTGGAAGCGATGACGCAGCCGCGGTTGCACGATGCGTTCGCTGTGCTCGATCGAGGTGAGGAGGCGGTGGACGTCGGTGACCAGGTCGTCCTCGACGCCGTACAGGTACTCCGCGACGATCGCGCCGAGCAGCAGCCCACCGAATCCGGGTGCCGGGTCGACGGGAAGCACCAGGTGACCGAGCGCCAGGCGACGCGTCGGCTGCGCCGGGCGGCTGTGCCAGACCTCGATCTCGGCGAGTAGGACCACGCTCAGACGTAGGGTCGCAGAACGGAGCGAAGCTCTTGGGCCGCGCCGATGATCACCGAATCGACATCGGCGTCGTCAGCCGAACCGCTGCTCCCGTCACGCTCGACGACGCCCACGATGCCGTCGACGATCCCGATGGCGGTCGCCCAGGGTCGAGGTGCCATGCCGTAGGGCGCGATCTTGGCGTCGACGTCGGGCACGAGGTCGATCAGGGTTCGCCTGGCTGATGCGTCGAGCGGGTCCTTGGCAAGACGGTCAGCGGCCAGGAACATGGTGCTCAGCGCACCTTCGGGTGGGGTGGGAGCGTCGGCACCCCCGGCCGGCAGCAGCTCGCCCGCCTCGATCGCGTCGAGGAGATCGTCGACGGCGTGCTCGGCGTCGACGGCCACCACCACCGTGGTCCCCTCCCAGCGATACGGCACCTCCGAGGCGATCAGGGCGTCGGTGAGCACGTCGCGGTCGGCATCGGACCATTCGTCGAGGCCGAACTCGGTCGACTCGGCGTCGGCTTCGAGCACGATCGGGAACGGTCCGAGCACCTGCTCGAGCTCGTCGAACAATGCGTCGACGTCGGCCTCGAGCAGTTCCGGCACGATCAGTTCGTCGCCATCCCACATGTGCGCCAACTCGGCCTCGGCCAGCGCTTCGGAGAGATCGGCGCGCTGGTCGAAGTTCCAGGCCGAGACGTCGTAGTGCACCTTGACCACGTCCGGATCGTTCGGGTCGAAATCGAGCGGTTGACCAGATGCAGCACGGTCCTGCTGCGCTTCGGCACCGGCTTGCTTGTTGACGAAAGCCACGGTGGAACGCTACCGGCACCGACGCGACACCCGAAGTCGTGCCACCGGTAGCGGAATCACGGTGATCTGCGGACACCGCCGACCACGTCGTTGAGGAACCGCTCGGTTCGCGCGTACTCGTCGAGTTGGTGTTCACGGAGCCGGATGCCGTGACCCTCCCCCTCGTACACCCGGAGATCGACGATGCCGCCGCTGGATCGGATCCGTTCGGCGAGCACCTCGCTCTGGGCCACCGGTACGACGGGATCCTCGCTGCCATGGAACACCAGCAACGGGCCGCGGATCCGATCGGCCCGGTGCAGCGGCGACAACGCGACGACACGCTCCTTGGTGGCCGGGTCGGCGGGGTCCCCCACCAGCGTGTCGGTGTAGTGCGCCTCGAACCGATGGGTGGTCGCAGCAAGGTCTGCCAGGTCGCTGACCGGGTACGACGCCACCCCGCCGGCGACGAGATCGGGGTGATCGGCCAGGATGCCGAGCACCGTCAGGCCGCCGGAGGAACCCCCCATCATCACGGTGGTCGCCGGGCTCGCCCAGCCCTCGGCGTGCGCATGGCGCAGCAGTTCGGCGGAGTCGTCCACGTCGACGCGCCCCCAGGCGCCCTCCAGCGCACGTCGGTAGGCGCGGCCGTGGCCAGTGGTGCCTCGAGGGTCGACGACGAGGATGTCCCAACCTCGGCTCCACCAGTACGCGATGCGCGCTCGGAAGTCGGCACGCCACTGATCGGTGGGACCGCCGTGCACCCAGCAGATCATCCGACCGAGTCCCGCCGTGTACCGCCGCGCATGGATGACGTCCGCACCGTGCGATGCCGGATCGTCGACGGCGACGGCCACCGGGTCCGGCAGCGCAACATGGCGCCACCCCTCGACGCCCGAGACGGCCAACTCGTTGGCCTCCCACGTGTCGGTGTCGTACACGACCACGCTGGTCGGGCGGGTCGGCTCCGAACGCAACGCCGTCAACCGGTGTCCCTGCCACTGCAGTTGCCCGTGAATGCCCTCCGCAATGGTGCTGACCTGCCCGCGTGCGAGATCCGCGATGATGAGGCTGCCGAATCCGCCGGCATTCCGAGCGATCGCCACGCGCCGAGCGTCGGGCGACAGCGCAGAGGTTCGCTGGCCCATGCCCCACGGAGGGTCGCCGTGTTCGGCCGACTCGACGACGACCGGTGCGTCGCCGAGATGCAGATTGAGCCAGCCGGATGCGTCGTGAACCGACGCCAGCGTGCCGTCGGCCAACAGACGCGGCTGCTGTACTGCGCTGCCCTCGGGTCGCCAGCGGCGGCACGTCGCAGGGGTACCGACGTCGAGATCGACGCGAACGACGTGCGCGGCATCCCAGGGCATGTCGGGCGCACTCCATCCGATCCACACCACCGCAGTCGAATCGGGGCCGACGTGCGGATCGAAACAGAACGCATCATCACCGTCGTCGAGCCGTCGGCGCGAGGCGGCGGCGCGAGCGCGAGCTGGAACGGCTCCATCCGGCAGCTCGATCAGCCAGACTTCGGCCTCGTCGAGCACGGCCACGACGAACCTCCCGTCAGGTGACACCGACGGTGCCCGCCAGCTGCGCTCGTCATCGGTCAGACGGTGAGGCGCCGCGTCGAGTCGCTGGAGCCAGAGTTCGCCATCCGCACCCCCGTAGACGATGCCGCTTCCGTCGGGCAGCCAATCGAAGCACCCGCCGCCCATGCCCCGTCCCGGCGCCGGCGGCGGCCAGGTCGTCATCAGACGCTCTGGGCCACCATCGATCGACAGCAGGACCACGGCGCTCGACTGCTGCCAGCGAACCACCACTGCGACGTCACCGACTCCAGGGCGCGGTTTCGGTTCGGTGATGTCGCGTCCTTCGAGGCACCACTCGATGGGAATCTGCCGCACCGGGGGCAGGTCGGTGCCATCGGGGGTGGCCTGCGCTCGCTGGGGCATGTGAAGCGACTGTAGGTGAGGGGGTACGTTGAGACCATGGCCACGACGTCACGACAGCGACCCGACCGCAACCTTGCAATGGACCTCGTCCGAGCGACCGAGTCGGCGTGCCTCGCCGCCGCCCGCTGGGTTGGGCGCGGCGACAAGAACAGCGCCGACAACGCCGCCGTCGAAGCGATGCGCCTGTCGTTGTCGACCGTGGCCATGGACGGCATCGTCGTGATCGGCGAAGGGGAGAAGGACGATGCGCCGATGTTGTACAACGGCGAACAGGTCGGCGATGGCAGTGCGCCCGAGGTCGACGTGGCGGTCGACCCGATCGACGGCACCACGCTCACCGCGCACGGCAAGACCAACGCCCTTGCTGTGATCGCGGTTGCCGATCGCGGCGCGATGTTCGACCCCGGCCCGTCGTACTACATGGAGAAGATCGCGGTCGGGCCCGACGCCGTTGGTTCGATCGACATCACCGCCACACCGACACAGAACCTCCGCTGGATCGCGAAGGCGAAGGGCGAGGAGATCCGAGACCTCACCGTGGTCATCCTCGACCGTCCACGCCACGCCGACCTGATCGCCGAGGTCCGTGCGAGTGGCTGCCGGATTCGGCTGATCACCGACGGCGACGTGTACGGCTCGGTTGCCACCTGTTGGCCCGACGCCGGCGCCGATGTGCTGTTCGGGATCGGCGGCACCCCCGAGGGCGTGATCTCTGCGGCTGCGATGAAGGCGATGGGCGGCGAGATCCAATCCCGCTTCGCTCCCCAGAGCGACGAGGAGCGCACCGCCATGATCGACGGTGGCTTCGACCTCGATCGGGTGTTCGGCCAGGACGACCTGATCGAGGGAGACAACTGCTTCTTCGCGGCCACCGGGCTCACGGACGGGGCGCTGCTGCGGGGTGTCCGATTCGACAAGCGTGGCGCTCGAACGCAGAGCTTGGTGATGCGCTCACGCAGCGGCACCGTGCGCATGATCGACGCCCGCCACCAGGTCGCGAAACTTCGCGAGTTCGCCGCCATCGAATACTGACGGTTCCCCGAGCCCGGGTCTCCGGGGGCGTTGGTGGTTCCCCGAGCCCGGGTCTCCGGGGGCGTTGGTGGGTCAGCGGGTGATCGAACCGCTGACCCATCGGGTCAGCGAGCGGGGCAGCAGATCGCTGCCGGTCACCGCCACCTTGTAGAGCGCTCCGGGAACCGAGATGGTCTTGTTGTCAGCGACGTCCTTCAAGCCCGTCGAGGCCACCTGCTCCACCGACGTCCACGCCATGTCGGGAACCTTGAGGGCGAGGCCGGTGGTGTTGCTGTGCTCCTGGAATTCGGTCTTGGTGAGCCCAGGGCACAGCGCAGTGACATGCACCCCGCTCGACTTCACCTCGGAGTGCAGCGCCTCGGACAGGCTCGTGACGTACGCCTTGGTCGCGGCGTACACGCCGAGTCCGGGCGAGGCTTGAAAGCTCGCCACGCTCGACACGTTCAGGAGGTAGCCACGGCCACGCGGCACCATCGCAGCGAGGGCGGCGTGGCTGAGCACCGTGAGCGCTTTGACGTTGAGTTCCACCTCGTCGGCCAGGCGGTCGACCTCGAGTTCGTGGAACACGCCGCTCGTGCCGAAGCCCGCATTGTTGACCACCAGATCGATGGGTGCAGCAGTGGATGCGATCCGTTCGGCGCAACGCTGCTGGCCGTCGGTGGTGTTCAGATCGGCCTCGAGCACCTCGAAGTCGTCGTACCGATCGGCGATCTCGCGGAGCCGATCGCCTCGGCGTGCGACGAGGACCGTGGGTACACCAGCCTCGCCGAGGAGTCGGGCCATTTCGGCGCCGATGCCCGATGACGCACCGGTGACGAGGGCTGACGAGAACGGGTACGAGGTCATCGCACGAATGTAACGTTTGGTGTCTGACACCAAACGTGACGATCAGGCGGTGAAGGAGACACGAGCGGCGGTGAGGCGGGCTTCAGCGCGGGCCTTGCCGGCCATCGCATGGGTGAGCGCTTCCTCGTCGGCTTCCTGCTTGAGGACCAACTGATGGCGCTCCATGGCCGCCTTGGCTCGTTCGACGTCGATGTCCTGCGCCAGCTCGGCGGTGTCGGACAGGATCGACACGATGGTCGGGTCGCCGTGCACCTCGACGAAGCCACGATGGATGGCGATGTCCTGCACGGTGCCGTCGGTCTGGAACACGCGAGTGTGGTTCTCGACCAGTGCGCCCAAGAACGCCTGATGCCCGGCCTGAAACGCGACCTCGCCGCCCTCGAGTGTGCGCGTGATCACCATCGTTGCTTCACCCGAGTAGAGCACCTGCTCGGGCGACACGATCTCCACGCGTACGGCGTCGGCCATGTCAGGACTCCTGGAGCTTCTTGGCCTTTGCGAGGACCTGCTCGACGCTGCCGACGTTGAGGAACGCCTGCTCGGGCACTTCGTCGAGTTCGCCGTCGATGATCGACTCGAACGACTCGACGGTCTCGGCGACCGGCACGAACTCACCGTCGAGGCCGGTGAAGACCTTGGCGACGAAGAAGGGCTGCGACAAGAAGCGCTCGACCTTGCGGGCCCGGTTCACGATCAAGCGGTCCTCTTCGGACAGCTCGTCGAGGCCGAGGATGGCGATGATGTCCTGCAGCTCCTTGTAGCGCTGCAGGGTCTCCTGCACGCGGCGGGCCACGTTGTAGTGGTGTTCGCCGACGACTTCGGGCGACAGGATCGTCGACGTCGACGCCAGCGGGTCGACCGCCGGGTAGATGCCGAGCGCCGCGACCTGACGCGACAACTCGGTGGTGGCGTCGAGGTGCGTGAAGGTCGTGAACGGCGCTGGGTCGGTGTAGTCGTCGGCGGGCACGTACACGGCCTGCAGCGACGTGATCGAGCGACCCCGGGTGGAGGTGATCCGCTCCTGGAGCTGGCCCATCTCGTCGGCGAGCGTCGGCTGGTAGCCCACCGCGGCCGGCATACGACCGAGCAGGGTCGACACCTCGGAGCCCGCCTGCACGAAGCGGAAGATGTTGTCGACGAACAGCAGCACGTCCTGGTTCTGGACGTCGCGGAAGTACTCCGCCATCGTCAGCGCCGACAGCGCAACACGCAGGCGCACGCCTGGCGGCTCGTCCATCTGGCCGAACACGAGGGCGGCCTTCTCGAACACGCCCGACTCCATCATCTCCAGACGGAGGTCGGTGCCCTCGCGGGTGCGCTCGCCGACGCCGGCGAACACCGACACACCGCCATGCTGGGAGGCGACACGGTTGATCATCTCGGTGATCAGCACGGTCTTGCCGACGCCGGCGCCGCCGAACAGGCCGATCTTGCCGCCGGCAACGTACGGGGTGAGCAGGTCGATGACCTTGATCCCCGTTTCGAACATGCGAGCCGACGGCTCGAGTGCGTCGAAGTCGGGGGCGCTGCGGTGGATGTCCCAGCGCTCCATCTCATCGAAGCCCTCGGGGGCCTCGTCGAGCGCCTCGCCCCAGACGTTCCACACGTGGCCGAGCACCTTGTCGCCGACCGGCACCTGGATGCCGTGGCCGAGCGAGCGCACCGGTGTGCCGCGGACGAGTCCGTCGGTCGGCTTCATGCACACCGCACGTACGCGGCTGTTGCCGAGCTGCTGCGCGACTTCGGCAAGCACCTTGATCGTCTCGCCTTCGAGCTCGACGTCGAACTCGACGGCGCTGTTCAGTTCTGGCAGCGCCCCGCGGGGGAACTCGACGTCGATCACCGGGCCGGCGATCGCAACGACTCGTCCGTCCTTGGTGGCGGTGGGGGTGTCTTCGGTCATGGTCATGAACGTGGTCTCCTGTGGCCGGTACTCAGATGGTGGCGCCGAAGGCGCGGTCGAAACTCTCGACGTCGTATGACGCCGTCTTGCTGTCGGAGTCGAGGGCTTCGGCTCCGCCGACGATCTCCATGATCTCGGTGGTGATCGAGTCCTGACGGGCCCGGTTCATCACCCGGCTCAGCGACTTGATCAGCTCCTCGGCGTTGTCGGTGGCCGACTTCATCGCCCGCTGGCGGAACGCGTGCTCCGACGCTGCTGCATTGAGCAGCGCTGCGTAGACACGAGCCTCGACGTACCGCGGGAGCAGCGTGTCGAGGATCGCCTCCGGGTCGGGCTCGAAGTCGTAGTCGCTGCCCGAATTCGACTTGCCGTCGCCACCCTCGACCGTCTCGGTCGACAGCGGGACGAGAGGACGCAACACGACCTCCTGGCTGCCGGCCGAGATGAAGCGCGTGTAGACCAGTTCGACCCGGTCGACCTGGCCGCTGACGAAGAGCTCGACGACGTGCTCGCCGATGGCGCGAGCGTCCTCGTAACTCGGCTGATCGGAGAAGCCGTTGAACGGCTGTCCGAGCGTGTACCCGCGGAACCGGAAGTATCCCTCGGCCTTCCGGCCGACGGGGATGATCGTGTAGTCCTCGTCTTTGAGAATGTCGGCTTTGACCTCACCCTCGGCGGCACGCTGCACACCGGAGTTGTAGCCGCCGCACAGGCCACGGTCGGCCGTGATCACGACGTAACAGGTGTGCTTCACCTCGTCTCGGCCCGCGAGCAACGGCGAATCGGACGACGCTCCGCCCGCGGCAAGATCCTTGACGACCTCGGTGATCAGCTCGGAGTACGGCACCGCCGCCGCGACGCGAGCCTGCGCCTTGACGATGCGCGACCCCGCGATCAACTCCATGGCACGCGTGATCTTCTTCGTCGCGTTCGTCGCGCGAATCCGTTCCTTGAGAATGCGCTCCTGTCCACCTGCCATCTAGATCACTCCGTTGCGAGGGTCTTGTTGGACGTGGCGTCGCCGACCTCGTCGACGTCGAGCTTGGTCGGGTCGACTGCGTACTGATCGGTGGTCAAGGCGAAGTTCTCCTTGAACGACACGATCGCGTCGCCGAGACCGTCGGGGATGCCGCCGGTGCGGAGCTCCGCGAGCAGGCCGCCGTGGGTGCTGCGCATGTACTCGATCAGTTCGGACTCGAAGCGCACCACGTCGCTGGCGGGGATGTCGTCGAGGTATCCCTTCGTCCCGGCGAAGATCGACACGACCTGCTCCTCGACCGGCATCGGGCTGTTGAGCGGCTGCTTGAGCAACTCGACCAGGCGATAGCCCCGCTCGAGTTGCGCCTTGGAGATCGCATCGAGTTCGGAACCGAACGTGGCGAAGGCTTCGAGCTCGCGGAACTGCGCGAGGTCGAGCTTGAGCGTGCCGGCCACCGACTTCATCGACTTGATCTGCGCTGCGCTGCCGACTCGCGACACCGAGATGCCCACGTCGATTGCCGGACGCACGCCCGACTTGAACAGGTTGTCCTGGAGGAACACCTGGCCGTCGGTGATCGAGATCACGTTGGTCGGGATGAACGCCGACACGTCGCCGGCCTTCGTCTCGATGATCGGCAGCGCGGTGAGCGAACCGGCACCCATCTCGTCGGACAGCTTCGCTGCCCGTTCGAGCAGGCGGCTGTGCAGATAGAACACGTCGCCGGGGTAGGCCTCACGGCCCGGCGGGCGACGCAGCAACAGCGAGAGCTGACGGTAGGCGTCGGCCTGCTTGGAGAGGTCGTCGTAGACCACCAGTGCGTGCTCGCCGTTGTCCATCCAGTGCTGGCCGATGGCGCAGCCGGCGTAGGGGGCGAGGTACTTGAACGGTGCGGGGTCGGACGCCGATGCGACCACCACGACGGTGTACTCCATCGCGCCGGCCTGGCGGAGCGTGTCGACGGTCTGGGCAACCGTCGAGCTCTTCTGCCCGATCGCGACGTAGATGCACTTCACGCCGAGACCCTGCTGGTTGAGGATCGTGTCGATCGCGACCGTGGTCTTGCCGGTCTTGCGGTCGCCGATGATCAGCTCGCGCTGGCCCCGACCGATCGGTGTCATGGCGTCGATCGCCTTGATGCCGGTCTGCAGCGGCTCGTGCACGGGCTTGCGGCCCATGATGCCCGGCGCCTGGATCTCCATGCGACGCTGCTGGGCGCCGACGATGTCGCCGGCACCGTCGATCGGCTGACCGAGCGCATTGACGACCCGGCCGAGCACGGCATCGCCGACGGGCATCGAGAGGATGCTGCCGGTCGACTTCACGGTCTGACCCTCCTCGATCTTGTCGACGTCGCCCAGGACGACGGCGCCGATCGAGGTCTCGTCGAGGTTCAACGCAAGCCCGACCGAGCCGTCCTCGAATTCGAGCAGCTCGTTCACTGCAGCATCCGGCAGACCGCTCACGCGGGCGATGCCGTCGCCGACCTCGGCAACGCGACCGACGGTACGGGCCTCGACCGAGGGCTCGTAGCCTTCGAGGTTGGTCTTGAGTGCCGAGGCGATGTCGGCGGCGGAAATGGTGAGCTCAGCCATGTGGGGTCTCTCTTTCGATCCTGGTCGAGCGGCTCAGAGCCGACTCTTCAGCTGGTCGATGCGGGTGCGGACGGTGTCGTCGATGACGGTGTCGCCAACGGTGGCGACGACGCCGCCGACCACCGTGGGGTCGACGACGGTCTTGAGGTTCAGTTGTTTGCCGGTGGCGTTCTCGAGCGCCGCCTTGAGGCGGGCCTGCTGGTCACTGCTGAGTTCGACAGCGGTACGGACCTCGGCGACGTCGAGTTGTTTGGCCGACGATGCTCGCTGCACGAGCGAGTCGACGATCGCCGGAAGGTCGCGACCGCGGCCGGAGCCGACCACCATCGAGACGAGCTGCACCGTGGTGGGTGTCGCTCTGCCGTCGAGAAGATCCTCGACGATCGCCTGGCGCTTCTCCACCGGGGTGCGCTCGTCGGTGAGCGCCGTGCGGAGTGCATCGCTCGACTCGTACGAGCGAGCGAAGCGGAACAGCTCGTCTTCGACCTCGTCGAGCGTCCCGTCGGCGCGAGCGACCTCGAACAGTGCCCGTGCGTAGCCTTCGATCTGTGCGTCGCTCATGACGTTGCTCCTGCATTCGATGCGCCGACGCGCTGGATGAAGCTCTCGATCAGTTCTTGCTGGGCCGCGTCATCGAGCGTCTGGGCAACAACACGTTCGATCGTGGCTGCGGAGTAGCGACCGATCTCCGAGCGCAGTTCGTCGCCGCTGCGGCCCGATGCGGTCGCGATGTCGGCGTCGGCTCGAGTGTGCAACTCGGCGATTTCCTGATCGAGGCGGGCTCGGCCATCGTTGACGATGGCCTCGGCCTGTGCGTCCGCCTCGGCGAAGAGCCGCTGGCGTTCGCCGTCGATGTCGCCCAGGGCAGTACGGATCTCGGCCGCTTGGCGATCGGCGTCGACCTGCGCCTCGACGGCGCCGTCGAGTTCACCCTGGATGCGCGCCGTACGGTCACGCATCGCCTTGGCCATCGACGGTCCGGCGAGCTTCCAGATCGCGATGAACACGATCAGTGAGGCCGCACCACCGATGAAGATCTCCTTGATCGGCGGCAGGATCGGATCGGCGGCGGTGACGAATCCGTCGTCGTCGACGTCGAACTCGACCTGGATCAACGATCCAGCCATGACCTGAGCGTTGGCGATCAAGCTCACTGTGCCACCTCCGCGCCCATCGTTGCCCGTACCGAATCCTGCACGACCGACTGGTCGACGGGACGACCGGTGGCCATCGAAGCAAACGTGGAGACCACGTCGACCACGGCGGCTTCGACATCGCCCTGCGCTGCGGCACGTGCGGCGTCGACCTCGGCCATGGCCACGGCACGGCGATCGGCGATCTCGGCGTTGGCGGCAGCGAGTCGTTCGGCTCGTTCCGCCTCGAGTGTGGCTCGTGCGACCTCGACGCGTTGCTGTGCTTCGGCCCGCAGGCTTGCGACCTGCGACTCGTAGCCAGCGACATCGGCCCGTGCCGAGGCAGTGAGCGCCTCGGCAGCAGCACGCTCGCTGCGCACGTTCTCGGCACGCTCGTCCATCCCACGCTTCAGCCTGGGGTACAGGACGTAGCGCAGCACGAGGGCCATGACCGCGAACGAACCGAAGCCCCAGGCGAGCTCCTTCATTTCGATCGCGATGGGGTTCAGGTCGTTCTCGGGGACTTCCTTTTCGTCGGCGGACACGAGTGCCTCGACGAATTGGCTGTCGCCGAGGAGTGTGACCTCGAGCGACTCCCCGGAACCGGTGACGACGGCTGTCAGCACGTCAGCTCCTTACGAATTGGTGGACGGATGGCAAAATGCGCTGAATTCGGCTCAGGCGAACTTGAGCAGAATGAAGACCACGAAGCCGATCAGGGCGAGCGCCTCGGTGAACGCGATACCGAGGAACATCGTGGTGCGCACCATGCCGGCGGCCTCGGGCTGGCGGGCCATGGCCTCGACGGACTTGCCGACGAGGTAGCCGATGCCGATGGCCGGGCCGATGGCGGCGAGGCCATACGCGAAGCCGGCGTTCGCCGCAGCCGCGATCGACTTCTGGTCGGCAGCGGACAGGCCTTCTTCGGCCTGCTGGGCGAGGATGCTGAGTGCTTCCATGGTGGTGGTTTTCTCCTGTGTTGTCTGAACGAAGATCGGTGTACTTGATGGGGTGGTCGAAACGACCGGTGATACGAACGCTGACGGGTCAGTGTTCGTCGTGCGCTGCCATGGAGTTGTTGATGTACACGGCAGCGAGAATCGTGAAGATGTAGGCCTGCAGCACGGCGACGAGCACCTCGAAGGCGGTCATCAGCACGAGCATGATGAACGGCAAGATGCTCATCAGACCGAGCAGCGGCTGGTAGGTCTTGGCGAACAGCAAGGCCTCGGTGAGCAGACCGAACGTGACGAGCAGCACGTGGCCGGCGAGCAGGTTGGCGAAGAGACGAACCGTCAGCGAGAACGGCGTGACGAGGATCGTCGACACGAACTCGATGAGACCGACGAGCGGCTTGAGCAGCGTGGGAACCCCGGGAGGCCACAACAGGTGACCGAAGTAGCCGGCACCCTGATGCTTGATGCCGGTACCGATGTAGGTCACCCAGACGAGGAGCGACAGCGCCAACGGGATCGCGATGCGAGCCGTGGCGGGCATCTGCAACACCGGGATGATTCCCGGGATGTTGGTGAGGAAGATGAACATGAAGAGGCTGAGCAGGAGCGGGGTCCAGTTGAGGCCCGCCTTGCCCATCGTCTGCATGATGATGCCCTCTTGGATGAACTCGACCGAGGTCTCCGCGAGGTTGCGAACGCCAGTGGGGGCGAGCTCCGCCTTCTGGCGAAGCGCAAGCGCATAGAAGATCATGACGATCAGCGCCGACAGGACGGCGATCAGGCCGATCTTGTTGAAGGTCGGGAAGATGTCCGGCCAGCGAAGCAGGGCGTTGATCGGCGGGAACTCGAGAGCGAAGAACACGTAGGGATCCGTTTCAGTCGTGCGTGAGCGTCGGGGTGGACGAGGGGTTCGTGGTGTCGGAGGAAGAAGCGGTGGACGGTGTGGAGGCGGCGGGTGGCTTGAGCCCAGGATGTGCGAGGGAGATGGAGACGTACTTCATCTCCCACATCAGCAATCCGAGGTGCGTGATGATGATGGTCGCTCCGAGTGCCGGAAATGAAATCCAAGACGCATCTTGCACGAACCAGACCGCTGCGAAGATCAGACCGAGCCGGGCAAGGTACCCGAAGAGCACCGCACCCATCATCACGCCGACGGAGATCTTGGCGGTGACCGTGACGAGCGCAGCAGCGAGTGCGAAGTTCGCCAACACGATGACCATGCCGTACGCGGTCGACCAGGCGCCGTCGGCGCCCCAGATGACGGCGCCGAGCGCAATCATCACCGGCGCCACGATCAGCCCGCGCTTGACGATGTCGCGAGAGACCGCCATCTCAGGCGCCGGCCCGTCGACGCGGGTGATCAGCATGTCGGTGCGCTCACCCACGTGGACCACCGAGCGGGTCGGTCCTGCGGGCTGACGCGGCGAGGCGTTCGGCTTCGTAGGCCTCCATCTTCTGGTCGTACCGGTACTTGTGCTTGGTGAACAACCCGATCGAGCCGAGCACTGTGCCCACGATCATGAACAACGGCAGCGTTCCGAGCCAGCGATCCAACGCAAAGCCCCCGCCGATGAACAACGCCATGATGATGGCGATCTCCATGGCCATGCCGAGGGCATCGTCGGTCGCAACGCGTGTCTGCTTGGGGAGGAGCTTCATTGATCCAGAGTGGCGGTCAGCAGCTGCCGGAGCGGTTGCCCTGCGGGAGCTTGTGAACGCACGCACAACCTAGTGCCCGTGACCCGTCGAGGGCAACCCATCAGGCAAAGACTCCTGCGGTGGTTCGTCGGCCGAGTCGGTCGGACCCGATGCCCCGTCGGTCTCGCTGTCGCCGTTGGCTCGCCGCCGTGCGCGCACGCTCGGGTGCAGCACGGTGAAGAGCACGATCGCCAGCGCCACGATTCCGAACGGCAGGTAGGTCGGGTTGCGGCCGGTCAGCGTGGGATACAGCACGAACGCCGAGAGCAGCAACGTCCACGTCCACAAGATCACCACGCTTCGGCGGTGGCCATGACCAAGGTTCATCAGCCGGTGGTGGAGGTGGCCCTTGTCTGCGACGGCGAACGAACGTCGCGTCGACACCCGCCGCACGATGGCGAACGCCATGTCGAAGATCGGCACACCGAGGATCAGCAGCGGGATGGCCAGCGGGGCGAGGAAGAAATACGTCTGGCCGACGAACTCCTGACTGAACGAATCGGCGCGTCCGCCAACGACGCTCGTGGCCACCGCCAGCAACAATCCGAGCAGCATCGCTCCCCCGTCACCCATCATGATGCGCGCCGGGTTGAAGTTGTGGGGAAGGAACCCGATGCACACGCCGACCGCGATGATCGCGAGCAGCGGGGCGATGTTCTTCACGTCGAGCACGTTGCTCTCGATCAACTGCTGGCTGTAGAGGAAGAACGCTCCCGCCCCGATGGCCACGATGCCGGCGGCCAGCCCGTCGAGGCCGTCGATCAGGTTGATCGCCTGCGTCATGCCGAGCAGCCACAGCACCGTGACGAGCGGGCGCCACTCGGCAGCCAACAGGATCGGGCCGTCGAAGAATGGCAGTCGGAACGCGTACATCACCACGCCGAACTGCACCAGGGCGAGCCCGGCCAGCACGGTTCCCGCCACCTTGGCCGGCGGCGAGATGTTGCGGATGTCGTCGACGAAGCCGACCGTGTACAGAATCGCCGCAGCGATCAGCACACCCAGCGGTTCCGAGTTGCTGTCGAACAGCACATCGAATGCGTCGAGCTGCCAGGCGGTGAGCATCGCAGCGATGAAGCCGGCGAACATCGCCATGCCCCCGACATCCGGCAACGGCGTCTGGTGCACGGTGCGATCGTTGGGGAGATACACCCAACCCTGTCGGCGTGCCAGTGCGCCGACCAGCGGTGTGGTGGCGAAGGTGACCACAGCTGCAACGGCTCCAATCAGCAGGAACGAACCGAAGCCTGGCACGGTGACGGAGTCTACGACAGGGCGCTCCACCGGCTCCGGTCGCCGCTCGCACCTGCGTTCTCGTGAACACCTTCACCGCTGCGGGGCGAGTGTGTTCACGAGATGGGAGATGGTGATACCCCCTGGGGGTTCCGTACGCTGGGTTTCATGTCGAACGTCAACAAGAAGATCATCGTCGTCGGGGGCGTCGCGGGGGGTGCGAGTGTGGCCGCACGAGCCCGCCGCCTGTCGGAGGATGCACACATCATCGTGATCGAGCGCGGGAGCTTCGTCTCCTATGCGAACTGTGGGCTCCCGTTCCACATCAGCGGTGAGATCGAGGACCGTGAGAGCCTGCTGGTTCAGACGCCCGAGGGCCTGAAGAACCGCTTCGATCTCGACGTTCGAACCAGGTGCGAGGCGATCGGTGTCGACCGCAAGGCCAAACTCGTCGAGATCCGCAACCTCGACACCAACGAGGTGGCCACGGAGTCCTACGACGATCTCGTGCTGGCGCCGGGTGCGGCGCCGCTCAGTCCACCGATTCCCGGGATCGATCGCGCCGGCCACTTCGTCCTGCGATCGATCCCTGACATGGACGCGGTGATCGAGTGGAACGAGCGAGTGCTCCCCCGGCACGCGACCGTCGTCGGCGCCGGCTACATCGGACTCGAGATGGTCGAGCAGCTCACCCACCTCGGCATGTCCATCACGCTGATCGAGGCAGCCCCACAGATTCTCGGCGCCGTCGACGAGGACATGGCGTTCTGGCCGCATCGACAACTCGAAGACCGCAACATCGACGTTCGAGTCGGCGCGATGGTCGTCGGCTTCGAGGAACCAACCGCTGAGGAAGACGCACGAGCCTCGACAGTGGTCCTCAGCGACGGATCGAGAGTGCCCACCGATCTCGTGATCCTCAGCATCGGCGTCAAGCCCGAGGTCGAACTCGCACGAGCAGCGGGGCTCGACGTCGGCGACTTGGGCGGCATCCGGGTCAACCAGCACATGCGGACCAGCGACGCGCACATCTGGGCGGTCGGCGACGCGATCGAGGTCCGCAACCCGGTCACCCACGATTGGACGCTGCTCCCACTGGCTGGACCCGCCAACCGGCAGGGGCGGGTCGCCGCCGACAACGTGATGGGTCGGCCTTCGCGCTATCGGGGCACCTGGGGCACCTCGGTGGTGCGGGTCTTCGACCTCACCATCGCCGGCACCGGCCTCAACGAACGACAGCTCCGAGCAGCTGGGATCGCCTTCGAGTCGGTGCACGTCCATCCGCTCTCGCACGTCGGCTACTACCCCGGCGCCGAACTCCTCGACATGAAACTCGTCTTCAGCGCCGAAGACGGCACGATCTACGGCGCCCAGGTCGTCGGCGACGAGACGGCCGCCCGCCGCATCGACGTGCTTGCCGCAGCGATCCAAGGCGGCCTGTCGGTCGACGACGTTGCCCAACTCGAGCTCTGCTACGCCCCGGCCTACGGCGCCCCGAAAGACCCCGTGAATCTCTTGGCGATGGCGGCTCGCAACGTCGTCAACGACGACATCGACATCGCCCACTGGTATGAGGTGGACCACCTCGCCGACGACGAGGTCCTCCTCGACGTCCGCAGCGCCGAGGAGCGTGCGACCAGCGTGATCCCCGGCTCGATGCACATCCCGCTCGACGAACTCCGTGGTCGAGTCGAGGAACTCGATCGGTCGAAGCGATTCATCGTGCACTGCTTCTCGGGCCAGCGCTCGTACTTCGCGTCACGGATGCTGCGGCTGCGAGGGTTCGATGTCCGCAACCTCACCGGCGGCATCCGGAGTTGGGAGGCGGCCCATCCCGACCGTGTTCGTCACAAGCCCGCCGACGAACACATCAGCGCGCTGGCCAAGTAGGCACTCCCGACGCGCTGGGCCGACCGCTCGCTGGGCGCGAGGCCGGCGTGGCTCGATGCGGCGTCAGCCCGCCGTGGCTCGCGGGCCGGCGGGATACGCCGGGAACCGCGCACAGAGTTCAGCCACGTCCTTGCGGACGAGATCGAGCGCCGCGGGATCGTTGCGATCACGCAATGCGCTGGCGATGAACGCTGCGATGATCGGCATCTCGGTTTCGGTCATCCCCTGCGTGGTCACCGATGGGGTGCCGATGCGCACGCCGCTGGTGACGAACGGGCTTCGCGGGTCGTCGGGGATCGTGTTCTTGTTCAGCGTGATGCCGGCCTCGTCGAGCTTGGCCTGGGCTTCCTTGCCGGTGAGTTCGGCATCGAACGGGGTGAGGTCGACCACCATCAGATGATTGTCGGTTCCACCGGACACCAGCCGGAATCCCTCGTGCACCAGGGCCTCGGCCAGCGTCGAAGCGTTGGCGACCACCTGATGGGCGTAGTTGCGGAACGATGGGTCGGCGGCCTCACGAAAGGCGACGGCCTTGCCGGCGATGACGTGTTCGAGCGGCCCGCCCTGCCAACCGGGAAACACCGCCTTGTCGATCGCCTTGGCGTGCTCGGCCTTCGACAGGATGCAGCCACCGCGAGGACCACGAAGCGTCTTGTGTGTGGTGAAGGTGACCACGTCGGCGTACGGCACCGGGTTGGGGTGGGCCCCACCGGCAACAAGTCCGGCAAGGTGAGCGATGTCGAACAGCAGGAGCGCGTCGACCTCGTCGGCAATGGCCTTGAACGGCTCGGGGTCGAGACGGCGAGGATAGGCAGTGGTGCCCGCCACGATCATCTTCGGACGGTGTTCGAGCGCCAGCGATCGCACCTCGTCCATGTCGATGCGGTCCTCGGCGCCGGTGCCGTACGACACGAAGTGGTACAGCAGGCCGCTCGCGTTGACCGGCGAGCCGTGGGTGAGGTGACCGCCGTGATCGAGGCTGAGGCCGAGCACGGTGTCACCCGGCTCGAGGAGCGCTTGGTACACGCACATGTTGGCGTTGGCCCCCGAGTGCGGCTGCACGTTTGCGTGGTCAGCACCGAACAGGGCCTTCACGCGGTCGATCGCGAGCTGTTCGATACTGTCGACGATCTCGTTGCCGCCGTAGTACCGCTTGCCCGGGTAGCCCTCCGAGTACTTGTTCGTCAGCACGGAACCGACCGCCGACATCACCGCCGGGGAGGTGAAGTTCTCGCTGGCGATCAGCTGGATGCCGTTGATCTGGCGCTCGACCTCAGCATCGATGAGGCCAAGGACTTCGAGGTCGGGATCGGTGTCGGAGGGAAAGGGCATCAGTGGTCCTTGCTGTGGCAGATGGTTCAGAAGTCGGCTTCGAGCTGGGCGAGTTGGTCGACGCGTCGAGCGTGGCGGCCACCCTCGAACTCGGTGGTGAGGAACGTGGTGACGATCTCGTCGGCGAGCCCCTCGCCGACGACGCGGGCGCCGATCGACAGCACGTTGGCGTCGTTGTGTTCGCGCGCCATTCGTGCGGTGTACAGGCAGTTGCAGAGCGCAGCGCGAACGCCGCGCACCTTGTTGGCAGCGAGCTGCTCACCCTGGCCGCTGCCGCCGAGCACGATGCCGACGTCAACACCGCCGTCGCGAACCGTACGCCCGACGCCCGCACAGATCTCCGGGTAGTCGACCGACTCGGTGGAGTGGGTCCCCTGGTCGTCGACGTCGTGGCCGAGATCGCGCAGCATCGTCACCAGGTGCTGTTTCAACTCATAGCCGGCGTGGTCGGAGCCGATCGCGATGCGGGTCATCGCTGATCGAGTGTAGGAGTTGTCGGCGCGTCGTGCGTTCACTTGGTCGTGTTCGCCTCGACACGTTCGCTTGGTCGCGAGCCACCACCGATTCCTATGGTGAGCGACCGTGACAACTCTCGACCCACGCACGCCGGTGATCATCGGCGTCGGCCAGTACGTCCACCGAGCGGACAGCGTCGCCGACGGACTCGAACCGGTGGCACTGATGGAACGGGCGGTGCTGGCCGCCGCGACCGACGCCGGACTCGACGGGCCCCCAGCCGCCGATGCCGTCCGGGTGGTCGGTCAACTGTCGTGGCGATACGGCAACACACCCCGATTCCTGGCCGACCGACTGGGGATGGCGCCGCGCCGTCTCGACTACTCGACGATGGGCGGCAACAGCCCGCAGTCGCTGGTGAACGCCACCGCGCTCGACATCCAGTCCGGAGCGCTCGACGTGGTGATCCTGAGCGGAGGCGAGGCCACCCGCACCCGATCGAGGGCACGCAAGGCGGGCATCGAACTGCACTGGCCGAAGTCGCCGGACGGCGACGTCCCCACCATCGTGGGCGAGGACCTGGAGATGAACCTCCAGGCCGAAATCGATCGCGGCCTGTATCTGCCCGTGCAGATCTACCCGATGTTCGAGACCGCGATTCGGGCCCGGTCCGGTCGCAGTGTCGAAGAGCACCAGGCCCATCTCGGCCGTCTGTGGTCCGATCTCAGCGCGGTGGCGTCGAACAACCCGTACGCCTGGATTCGCGACGCCAAGACACCCGACGAGATCACCACCGTGTCCGACACCAACCGGATGATCGGGCTCCCCTACCCCAAACTGATGAACTCGAACAACGACGTCGACATGGGCGCAGCGGTGATCATGTGCTCGGTCGAGGCGGCCCGGCGTCTCGGCGTGCCGTCGGATCGCTGGGTGTTCCCGCACTCTGGCGCGGACTGCCACGAGCACAACTACGTGTCACATCGCGACACCTTCACCAGGACACCTGCAGTGGAGATCGGTGGCCGCCGTGTGCTCCACCTCGCAGGTGTCGGCATCGACGACGTCTCGATCATCGACCTGTATTCATGTTTCCCCGCAGCAGTCCAACTCGGCGCAGCATCGCTCGGTGTCGACACCACACAGCGACAGTGGTCGCGCACCGGCGGCCTGCCCTTCGCCGGCGGCCCGTGGAACAACTACGTGATGCACGCGATTGCAACCGTCGTTGCCGACGTGCGCGACCGACCCGGCGAATACGGACTGGTCTGGGCCAACGGCGGGTACGCCACCAAGCATGCGTTCGGGGTCTATTCCGCGCAGCCGCCGGCCGCCGGATTCCGCCATGCGACACCCCAGGACGAGATCGACGCGCTCCCCCGCCGCGTCCTGGCGAGCCCGGACGAGGCCGCCGGTGCCGCCACGATCGAGGCGTACACGGTGATGTTCGCTCGCGATGCCAGCCCCGAGCAGGCGATTGCGAGCTGCCTGCTCGCCGACGGTCGTCGGGCCTGGGGCACGTCGTCGGAGCCTGAGGTCGCGAGCGCGATGTGTGATGGCGAGTGGGTCGGCCGGCCCGCCGAGCTGTCGATCACCGGCGACCTGCGACTCGTCTGAGTCCCGGTGCCATGCTGATGCGATGACAGTTCGCGTCCTGCTCGACTGCGACCCCGGCCACGACGACGCGATGGCGATCATCGCCGCTGCTCGCCATGGCGAACTCGTCGGCATCACCACCGTTGCCGGCAACGCCCCACTCGATCGCACCACCTACAACGCGCTCGTGATGCGCGACGTGCTCGGCATCGACGTACCGGTCCACTCCGGCAGCGCGCAGCCGCTGCTTGGACCGCTCGGTCATGGGGCGGCGCACTCGATCGCCGTGCACGGCGCCACCGGGCTCGATGGCGCCGACCTCCCTGCCCCCACCACCGAGATCGACGGTACCGACGCGGTGTCGTTCATCATCGACACCTGTCGGAGTCTGGAGGATGTGTGGTTGGTGCCGGTCGGGCCCCTCACCAACATCGCGCTCGCGTTACGCACCGCACCGGACATCGCCGAGCGGATCGCGGGAATCTCGCTGATGGGTGGCGGCACGTTCGGGAACCGGACATCGACGGGGGAATTCAACATCTGGGCCGATCCCGAAGCGGCCGCGATCGTGTTCGGCTCCGGCAGCCCGCTGATCATGGCGGGACTCGATACGACACACCAGTTCCAAGCGACACCCGAACGGATCGCACGGATCGAGGCGCTCGACGGTTCGCTCGCTGCGCTGCTGGCACACCTCCTCACGTTCTTCAGCGGCAACTACCTCGACCGTCACGATCCTGGCAGTATGCGCGGCGCCGCCGTGCACGATCCCCTCGCGGTCCTGGCGGTCACCCACCCGACGCTGTTCGCTCGAGCGCCGCATCATGTCGTGGTCGAGACCCGCGGCGAGCACACGCGTGGCATGACGGTGATCGACCAACGCGCCATCACCGCCCGCCCGGCACCCAACTGCGACGTGCTGACCCACGTCGATGCCGACGCGGCGTTCGACCTGCTGGTCGATGCCATCGGCCACTTCAGCTCCTGACGTCGCGATGCCCATCGGCCACCGCTTCCGTACAGTGGGGTCGTGAGCGACACCTTCCCCCGTCAACACGCACGTACCCAACGGTTCACACTCGGCGAACCTCGAAACGTCACGGTGTCACCCGACGGGTCCCGGGTCGTGTTCTTGCGAAGCGCCGGCGGCAATGATCCCGTCACCTCCCTCTGGGTGCTCGACGTCGCGACCGGCGTCGAGCGCAACGTCGCCGACCCGCACGCGCTGCTGGCCGACGCCGACGGTGGCGACGCCGACCAGGAGCTGCCGTCCGAAGAGCGCGCTCGCCGAGAACGCCTGCGCGAAGGAGCCGGCGGCGTCACCGCGTACGCGACCGACGCTGCGGGCACCGTCGTTGCCTTTGCATTGGCCGGGCGGCTGTTCGTCGGTGGGCTGATCTCGGGCACCGCACGCGAACTCGCCGTCGACGGCCCCGTGTTCGACCCCCGTCCGGACCCCACGGCCCGCCGCGTCGCGTACGCAAGCGGTCCGACCGTGCGCATCGCCGAGCTCGACGGCACCTCCCGGGTGCTCGCAGGTGGCGGCGACGAGCCCTCGACGGTGTCGTGGGGAAGCGCCGACTTCATCGCTGCGGAGGAGATGCATCGGTTCCGAGGGTTCTGGTGGAGTCCAGACGGAACCTCGCTCGCCGTGTGCCGGGTCGACGATGCGACCGTGTCGGAGTGGACGATCGCCGATCCCGCCCACCCCGACCGAGCGGCGCGCACCATCCGCTATCCCGCGGCGGGTACCGCCAATGCCGACGTCACCCTGCATCTGGTCGACCTCGACGGGTCGCATGCGTCGGTGGCGTGGGATCGCGACTCGTATCCCTATCTCGCCGCGGTCGAGTGGGCTGGCGCAGGGCTGACCATCCAGGTTCAGTCCCGTGACCAACGACGCTCGATGGTGCTCGAGGTCGACACATCGACGGCCTCCACCAGAGGTCGCACCACCGTGCTGTCCGAGGACCACGACGACGACTGGGTCGAATTGGTGCCCGGGACACCTGCTCGGCTTGCCACCGGCGGGCTCGTGACGACGAGCGATCGCGACGGTCGACGCCGACTGATTGTCGACGGCCGAGCCGTCACTCCCGACGACCTGCAGGTGCGCTCGGTCACCGCGGTCGGCGACACCAGCGACGATGCAACGCAACCGAACGTCACCTTTCTCGCCAATCCAGCCGACGACGCAACCCAACTCCAGGTGTGGCGCTGGGACGGCGAGACCGACCGTGCCGAGCCGCTCACCACCAGTCCGGGGATGCACACCGCAACGGTCGGTGGTCCCACCGTCGTGATCCGAACTGCCACGCTCGAGGAGCCCGGCGCTCGCACCAGCGTCCGCTCCCCACTGGGTGATCGAGAGATCGAGTCGTTCGCCGAGACACCGCTGCTGGCACCCAATGTGCAACTCATCACCGTCGGTGAGCGTCGGTTGGCCACCGCACTCCTGCTCCCCCGCGATCACGATCCCGACGGGCCGGCGCTTCCCGTGCTGCTCGACCCGTACGGCGGTCCGCATGTGCTGCGGGTCACCCGGGCGCACAACGCGTTCCTCACCTCCCAGTGGTTCGCCGACCAGGGGTTTGCTGTGGTGATCACCGACGGGCGTGGGACGCCTGGTCGGGGGTCCGAGTGGGAACGCGACGTCAACGGCGACCTCGCCGGACCGACCTTGGACGACCAGGTCGATGCGCTCCACGGCGTGGCGGCACAGTACCCACAGCTCGACCTCGGGCGCGTGGCGATCCGGGGCTGGAGCTTCGGGGGCTACCTTGCGGCGCTCGCTGTGCTCCGGCGCCCCGACGTGTTCCACGCCGCCATTGCGGGTGCCCCCGTGACCGACTGGCGCCTGTACGACACCCACTACACCGAGCGGTACCTCGGCGACCCGGCGAAACACGCAGCTCGCTACGACGCGAACTCGTTGCTTGCACTGGCATCCGACCTGACGCGGCCACTCCTGCTGATCCATGGCCTCGCCGACGACAACGTCGTTGCAGCCCACACATTGCAGCTCTCCTCGGCGCTGCTGGCGGCCGGACGCCCGCACGAGGTCCTCCCGCTCGTGGGTGTCACCCACATGACGCCACAGGAGACCGTGGCGGAGCACCTGCTCCTGCACCAACTCGACTTTCTCCGCCGGTCCCTCGTCGGCCAGAATTCACAGTTCCCCGCCGCCGCTGCGGCCACTACGAAGGACCCAACGTGAACCGTCGACTCGAAGATCTCTACCGCGGCGTGGCCGTCCACGCCACTGCCGACCTCGAACACCAAGCGGCACTGCAGTTGTTGGCGCTCGTGATGCTGGCAGACCACGACATCAGCGACGACGAAATCGATCTCGTGCGCGAGATCAGTACCGACTGGCGCGAGGAAGACGCGTCCTTCGAACAGTTCATCCGACCCGCAATCGAAGAGGCCCGTCATGCGATCCAGCGAGACGAGGTCACGTCGTTCCTCGATGCGATCGATGCCCGGATCAGCAGCCGGGTGCTCCGTTCAGCGCTGTTTTCCGCCGCACGCGACGTCGCTGACGCGGACCAGAAGGTGACGCCGGAGGAAGGCACGATCCTCGCGGAAGTCGCCGTCCGCTTCGGCTGAATCGTGGTTCCCCGAGCCCGGGTCTCCGGGGGCGTTGGTGGTTCCCGGAGACCCGGGCTCGGGGGGCCAGGAGTGCTCAGGTCGGGTTGTTGGCCACGGCGATGCGGTCGCGACCGGTGAGATCGGGTCGAATCTGGACGTCCGCGAGGCCAGCGGCACCCATGATCTCGGCCACCGCTCGGCCCTGATCGGCGCCGATCTCCAACACCAGGCTGCCACCGGGACGCAGCCACGTTCGCGAGCCGTGCACGAGCGCTCCGATGTCGTCGAGGCCGTCGGGTCCGGCGAACAAGGCCCGCGCCGGCTCCCACTCGCCGACCACCTCGTCGAGGTCCGGCGAACCGACCGCCACGTACGGCGGGTTCGACACGATCACATCGAACCTCATGCCCGCCGGAAGCGCGTCGAACCATGCCCCGTGCGCAACACGAACGTTCGCCGCTGCCGGTCCAATTCCAGCCAGATTGGCCCGCGCCACGTCGAGCGCATCGCCGCTCACGTCGGTGATCCAGACCGTGGTCCCCTGTCTCGGCAGCTCGACGGCGAGCGACAGCCCGATGGCCCCCGAGCCGGTCCCCAGGTCGACGACCGACCGCACCGGCCCACACGCCCGAG
The DNA here is from genome assembly GCA_963793335.1 of Ilumatobacteraceae bacterium. GTDB lineage: Bacteria > Actinomycetota > Acidimicrobiia > Acidimicrobiales > Ilumatobacteraceae > Sva-07. Next base: position 517,817 of record CAWBZS010000001.1, read on the forward strand.
CCCGTTCGATGGCGACCTCGGCGACCATCTCGGTTTCCGGACGGGGGATCAGCACCCGGCGGTCGACCGCCAGGGTGAGGCGTCGGAACCCCCACTCGCCGAGCACGTACTGCAACGGTTCGCCGGTGCGCAGCCGCGCCACCATGGCGTCGAGATGCGCCACCATGCGCTCCGTCGCCGGTTCGTCGAGGCGGCTGAGGAAGTCGGTGCCGTCGACGCTGGCCGATGCGATCTCACACAGCCAACGCGCGTGCACCCGGTCGTCGACCACCGCTGTCGTCTCGTCCAACAACACACGCCAGGTGACCGACCCGTCGGAGCTCGGCTCCCCATGGCGCGCGCCGATCGAGTCGTCCGACTTGCTCATCGGCCGCGTCTCGTCAGCCATCAACCGTCCGCAAGGAGTCGGGCGCGCTCGTCCGCCTGCAGGGCGTCGACCACCGGCTGCAGGTCGCCGTGCAGAATCGCTGCGAGGCGGTACACCGTGAACCCGATCCGGTGATCGGTGACCCGATTCTCCTTGAAGTTGTAGGTACGGATCTTCTCGCTGCGGCCGCCGCCGCCGACCTGTGAACGCCGCTCGGCCGACAGCTCCTGGTTTCGTTCGCGCTCGGCCAGCTCGAACAGACGGGCACGCAGCACCAGCATGGCGCGGGCTTTGTTCTGCAGTTGCGAGCGCTCGTCCTGCATGGCCACCACCACACCGGTCGGACGATGGGTGATCCGGACGGCCGAGTCGGTCGTGTTGACGCTCTGTCCACCCGGCCCGCTCGCCCGGTACACATCGATGTCGAGATCTCGTTCGTCGATGTGGACGTCGATCTCGTCCACCTCGGGCAGCACCGTCACGGTCGCCGACGAGGTGTGCACTCGCCCCTGGCTCTCGGTCGCCGGCACACGCTGGACCCGGTGCGGCCCACCTTCGAACTTCAGGTTGCGCCATGCTTGGGCCCCGCGCACCTCGAAGGTGACGTCGTTGAGTCCGCCCATCTCACTCGGCGCAGAGGACAGGGTCTCCACCTTCCACCGATTGGCGGCCGCGAACGCGAGGTACATCTCGTAGAGGTCGCGAGCGAAGAGGTTGGCTTCCTCTCCGCCCTCGGCCCCGCGGATCTCCATGATCACGTTCTTGCCGTCGTGGGGGTCGGTCGGCAGCATCAACTCGCGCAGCTGATCGCTGAGCATGGCAGCGTCGCTGGTGGCGGCGTCGATCTCGGCAACGAGCATGTCGCGCTCGGCGCCATGTGCACCGTCGAGCATCTCCCGTGCGGCCTCCGCGTCGGCGACCAGCCCTTCGCGGCGGCGATAGGCCTCGACCACCGGACCCAGCTCGTTGTAGCGCTTCGAGAGCCGCCGCACCGCGTCGGAGTCGGCGAGCACCTCGGGGTCGGACAGCTGATGTTCGATCGTGTCGTACTCGTCGACAACGTGACGAAGGCGGTCCAACATGGCGAGTGGAGGCTACTCCCGACCGGGCGGTCGTCGGCGGGCGCTTGGCGGCGGTCGTCAAGCGACCCCGAGCGTCAGACCGTACGGATCTCGACCGGTGACGACAGCAGCGCCAGCGTGTCGCGCGTGATCGGCACCGCGTCGCGAGTTCGCAGCGCCACCACCACGGGAGTGTCGACCATGACCTGGACGTCGGCGACGAACCCTGCGAGGTCGACGTCGACGCCCACCGAGCACACGACGTGGTACGGATCGCCGCGGTGGTCCGTCGCCCGGGCCACGCATGGGACCGCATCCTTGAGATTCGAACGCGGCAGCGGAGGTTCGACGCCGGCCACCTCGGCCATGGCGACGAGGCTCGGATCCTGCTCGAGCTGCCAGCGCAGGTACCGCTCCTGTCCGAGACGGTTCAGGGGATGCTGCGGGGCGTCGGCCGATCGATGCGCAAGGACGGAGTCGACGACCGCGCCGAGCGCTTCCACCGTTGGGATGTCGCCGTGCAGCAGGCGGAAGGCTTCTCGGTCGTTGGGGCCAACGCCCACCTCGAGGAGCACGCCGCTCGCCGGCGTTGTCTCCTCGCTCGGGCCTTCTGCTGAGGCTTCTGGAGCGTCCGGCGCAGCGGGCATCATCGGCGCCGGGTCGAAGTCGCCCAACTCGGTCACGTGTCCGACGGTCGGCTGATCGACGACGCGGCACACCTCGAGACCGCGGACCTCCCCGACGACCACACCATGTTCGACGCTCGGTGTCGCGCCCGCTTCCGCAATGGTCGCAATCAGGTCGAGGTGCTCGGGAAGCGGCGTGGGCGCTGGAGCGAGCGGCTCGGCCACTGCCGGGAGCAGGACGCGTCCCTCGGCGAACCAGACGGTGACCGGAAACTCGAACTGCTGCGCCCGACGCGCCAGCAGGCCGGTGTGATGATCGGCGATCAGGTGCAATGACGTGGCACCCGATCGCAGCGCCCACGCCAACGCGGGACCGAGACTCCGGCCGGCCGGGCCGTCGACGAGCACCCACGCCTCAGCGTCGACCACGAGGGCCGCACCGTTCGGGAAGGCCTGGGCCGCGGTGTCGACTGCGCCACGATGGTCGCTGACGAGCGCCCCGAGTTTGACGCCGAGCAGGCGGCTGCGGCGTTGGTCAGCGCCGGATTCGGGCGGTGGTGTTGCTGACGGCGAGTTGCTCATCGGATCGGAGGTCGGTGGCAGCGCAGGGCGGTGGCCCTGCGCGGCGCACCGCGCTCATCAGCCGTCGTCGGGGGTCGCCGGCGCGTTCTTGCGCTGGCCGTAGCGCTTGTTGAAGCGCTCGACGCGTCCACCCGAGTCGACGAGCTTCTGCTTGCCCGTGAAGAACGGGTGACACTCGTTGCAGAGTTCGACGGTGAGGTCGCCCTCGCGGGTCGACTTGGTGACGAAGGTGTTCCCGCAGGAACAACGCACGGTCGTGTCGGCGTAGTGAGGATGGATGTCGGTCTTCATGATGGATCTCCTGTGGATGGCTGAGCGGGCGGGCCCTGTGCCCCCGGTCGTCATCCAGATCGGCGTTCCACGCTATCGACCCGACGCAGCGGAACCTCGCCGACGACGACACCGGCAGCACCGGCGACACGGGGCAACCCCGTGGGGCCTCGTCACATCGACGGCTGTTTGGCGATCTCCGCGAGGAACTCGTCGTTGGTACGGAATGTCTTGAGCCGGTCGATCAGCAATTCGAGTCCGGCGGCGGCACTGCCGTCCTGTGCCAGCCCCGAGAGCACCCGTCGCAGCTTCCACACCTGCTGGAGTTGCTTGCGGTCGAACAGCAGCTCCTCGTGACGGGTCGACGACGCATCGACGTCGATCGCCGGGTAGATGCGGCGTTCGGCGACCTTGCGGTCGAGGCGCAGCTCCATGTTGCCGGTGCCCTTGAACTCCTCGAAGATCGCATCGTCCATCCGGCTGTTGGTGTCGACCAGCGCCGTCGCAAGGATGGTCAGCGAGCCACCCTCCTCGCAGTTGCGCGCCGAACCGAAGAACTTCTTCGGCGGGTACAACGCACCTGCGTCGATACCGCCGGAGAGGATCTTGCCGCTCGCCGGCGCTGCCAGGTTGTAGGCCCGGCTGAGACGGGTGATGCCGTCGAGGATGATCACGACGTCCTTGCCGGCTTCGACCATCCGACGAGCCTTGGCGATCGTCATCTCCGCCACATGGGTGTGTTCGTCGCTGGGCCGGTCGAACGTGGACGAGATCACCTCACCCTTGACGCTGCGGCGCATGTCGGTGACCTCTTCTGGGCGTTCGTCGATCAACAGCACGAGCAGTTCGACTTCGGGGTTGTTCAGCTCGATCGACTTTGCGATCGTCTTCATCACCGTCGTCTTGCCCGCCTTCGGCGGCGACACGATGATGCCGCGCTGGCCCTTGCCGATCGGCGACACCAGGTCGATGATGCGCGCCGTCATGTTCGCCGGATCGCTGGGATCCTCGAGCGTGAGACGCTTGTCGGGGAACAGCGCCGTCAGACTCTCGAAGTGCGGCCGCTTCTTCGCGGCCTCCGGGTCGCCACCGTTGATCGTGTAGATCTCGAGCAACCCAGGGTTCTTCTCGTTGCGGCCGGCGGGGCGAACCTTGCCGGTCATGTGGTCGCCCTTGCGCAGTCCGTACTGGCGAGCCAGCTTCAAGGGGATGTACGCGTCCTGCTTGCTCGGCAGGTACCCGCCGACACGGAGGAAGCCGTAGCCCTCGTCGCGGATGTCGAGGTAGCCCTCGACGTCGACCGGCTCGGTGCTCTCGAAACCGGAGTCCTGCTCGATCAGCTCGACGTCCTCGCCCTGCGGCCCCTCCTGTCCACCGCGCCCCTTGCGGCGCCGCCGACGACGCCGATTGCCCTCGCCCGGCTCGTTGTTGCGGTTGTCGTTGCGGTTCCCGCCCTGCTGGTTGCGGTTGTTCCCGCCCTGCTTGTCGCTGGCCTGCTTGTCGCCGCCCTGCTTGTCGCCGCCCTGCTTGTCGCCGCTCTGTTTGTCGCCTGCCTGCTTGTCGCCGCGCTGCTTGTCGGACGCCGGCTGGGAGCCACCGTCACGCTGCGCGCTGCCATCTCGCGAGGACGTCGAATCCTGCTGCGACGTCGTACGGCCGGCCTGACGGTCGTTCCGACGAGTGTCGGAACGCTGGTCGCGTCCCTTCGAGCCCGCTCCGCCGATGCTGGAGGCTGTCCCCGAGTCGGCCGCGGCGGGCGCCGGCGAGCTGTCGTTGCCACCCTGCTGCGCCAATTCGATCTCCCAATCGGCGAGCGGCTCCCCATCGGCGCCGAGCACCGGCGCATCCGACGGTGCCGCCGCCTTCGGCGATGCCGACGGTGCCGCGCTGTCGGCGGTGGTGCGGCTCGGTTCGCCGGAGTCGCCGTTGCTGGCCTCCGGCGCGGCGGACGGCGCGGATGGTCCGGTCGTCTCGAGGATCTTGTCGATGATGTCCGACTTCTTCATGCGAGCGCCGGCCTTGACGCCGAGCGCCTTGGCCATCTCCAGAAGCGTGTCTTTGTCCTTCGATTCGAGCATCGACTGTTCGAGTGCTGCTGCAGCCACGAGGGGTTCCTCTCTTCTCGGTCACCGACATGGGGTGCTCCGAGTGTTCGAGCACCAGAGGAGGGGTGTACAGACGCATCAACGCGCTCCGCAGACGTGGATCCCCTGGCAGAATTCGCACACAACCGAGATTTCGGGGTGCGGCTCGGGAGAACCGAGCCCTTGCAAGCTACCACGCACTCCAGCCCAACCCACGCATCCTCCCGCTCCGGCGATGTCGAACGACCCGCCCGAGCCGGATCGGTGCTCAGCGAGCGGTCAGGTGTTCGACCAGCGACTCGACCGCGGCGAGGTCGTTGGCGACGGTCTCGGTGCGTTCGGGCCGTTCGAACAAGTCCGCCAGGTGCGCCGGCAGATCGGGCCGACGACCGATGGCGCGTTCGACCGCATCGGGAAACTTTGCGGGGTGCGCTGTCGCGAGCGTGACCACCGGATGCTCCGACCGATCGAGGGCGCCGAGCATCGATGCCGCTGCCGTGCCGGTGGCGGTGTGCGGATCGATCACCATGCCGATCGACCGATACACCCGTGCGATCTCCGACAGGGTCGCGTCGTCGTCGAACGCCGCGGCGCGGAAGTGTCCGGTGACGAATTGCTGACGCTGGTCGTCTTCCAACTGCAGACGACCCATCGCCCGGAATCGGCCGAGCTGTTCGGCGGTCATTCCTCCATCGCGCCCGTTCATCTCGAACAACAGGCGCTCGAAGTTCGACGACACCTGGATGTCCATCGACGGACTCACGGTCGGCACCACGTTGCGAGTGCTCATGTCACCGCCATTGATGAACCGGGTGAGAATGTCGTTGGTGTTCGACGACACGATGAAGTCACGGATCGGGGCGCCCATCTCCCGAGCGATCCATCCCGACAGCACGTTGCCGAAGTTGCCGGTCGGCACGCTGAACGTGGCCGGGTCGGCGAGTGCCTCGGACGCGGTGACGTAGTACACGGTCTGGGCCATCACCCGGGCCCAATTGATCGAGTTGACGGCCGACAGCTGGTTGCGCTCTCGGAACTCCACGTCGTTGAACATCGCCTTGACCAGGTCTTGGCAGTCGTCGAACGTTCCCTCGACCGCGACGGTGTGCACGTTCGGCTGGTCGACCGTGGTCATCTGGCGTCGCTGCACCTCGCTCGTGCGTCCGAGCGGGTACAGGATGACGATGTCGATGTGCTCGCACCCGGCGACGCCGTCGATGGCAGCCGATCCCGTGTCACCGCTGGTGGCCCCGACGATCGTGACGCGCCGCCCTCGTTCGGCGAGCACATGGTCGAACAATCGACCGACCAACTGCAACGCAACATCCTTGAACGCCAGCGTCGGTCCGTGGAACAACTCCTGCACCCACTGTCGGTGGTCGACCTGCACCAGCGGAGCGACCGCGGGGTGCCGAAAGGTGCTGTACGCCTCGCTGCACAGTCGGGTGAGCGTGATCTCGTCGATGTCTGGCTCGACGAACGGGAGCATGACCTCGACAGCGCGTTCCGCGTACGTTCGCGCTGCCGACGGGGCGAGCGTGGGCCACCGCTCGGGCACGTAGAGGCCACCGTCGGTCGCCAAGCCGGCGAGCAGGACGTCCGCGAATCCGAGCGCTGGGGCATCGCCCCGTGTGGACACGTAGCGCATGTCAGTCGCCGATCACGCGCAGCAAACCGCCAACGCTGCGCACCACGTCCAGTTCACGCAGCTCGCGGACGGTTGCCTGAACGTCGGACTCCCGAGCGAGGTGCGTGATGAAGACGAGGCGAGCATCGGGCGCATTGCCCTCCTGCTCGGCCACACGGATGCTCACTCCGTGAGATGCGAACACGCCGGTGACCGCGTGCAGCACACCGGGCTGGTCGGCCACGTCGAGGCCGAGCAGATACTCCGCTGACGTCTCGTCGATCGCGCGAATCGTGGCGGGCTCGAGGGCGCCGAGTGATCCGTGGGTGCCGTTGCGAAGGTTGACCGCCGCGTCGACGACGTCACCGAACACTGCGCTGGCGGTGGGGGCCCCGCCGGCGCCGCGTCCGTAGAACATCAACGAGTCGACGAAGTCTCCTTCGACGAACACCGCGTTGAAACTGTCTCGAACCGACGCCAACGGATGATGGATCGGGACCATCGCCGGGTGGACCCTGACGCTGATCTCGCCGGTCTCACGCTCTCGCTCGATGATGCCGAGCAGCTTGACCACGTAGCCGAGGCGGTGGGCGATTGCGATCTCGGCGCCCGTGACACGGCTGATGCCCTCGTGGTACACGTCCCCGGCCACGACCTTCGCGCCGAATGCGACGGTGGCGATGATCGCGGCTTTCGCTCCGGCATCGAAACCTTCGACGTCGGCGGTCGGATCGCGTTCCGCGAACCCCAGGTGCTGGGCCTCGGCGAGCGCTGTGGCGTAGTCCGCATCAGCGCCGCCCTCCACCGCGTCGGTCATCTTCGTGAGGATGAAATTGGTGGTGCCGTTGATGATCCCGAGCACCCTGCTGATCGGCTCGCCGTGCAAGCTCTGGCGCAGCGCCCGCATGATCGGAATGCCACCAGCGACGGCCGCCTCGAACAACAGGTCGCGCCCCGCCGCGTCGGCGGCGGCGTAGAGCTCGGCGCCGACATTGGCGAGCAGCTCCTTGTTGGCCGTGACCACCGGCTTGCCGTTGGCGAGCGCTTCGAGGATCAGCTCGCGAGCCGGCTCGATACCCCCGATCGCCTCGACGACGAGGTCGACGTCCGGGTCGGCGACCAGGGCGTGGGAGTCGCGAGTGAGGACCCCGTCGGGCAGCTCGGCGTTGCGAGGCGCCGACAGGTTGCGAACCGCCACCCGTGTCACCACCAGTCGCAACCCCGTGCGGCGTTCGACCACGTCGGCCTGCGCGTCCACGAGTTGCACCAGCGCCGCACCGACGTTGCCGCACCCGAGTACCCCGATCCGGATCGTTCGTACGTCGCTCATCACGGAGATGGAGGCTACGGGATCAGCGACGTTCGACCCAGGAACGTTTCGCTCAGGGCGGCGGATGCTCGATCACGACCGTGCCTCGTTCGTGTTCGGCACGATCGACAGCGTGAACAGTCGATGAAGCGTCCGGGGAGGGTCGGGCAGCATCACCCCGACTCCGGTACGTTCCCGAGCCATGATCACTCCCCTCAGCCTCGAGCGGGCCGGCAACGGCTTTGCGTCCATCGTCGAGCTCATCGCCGATGACCAGTGGGACCAGCCCACGCCCTGCGACGGCTGGACCGTCCGAGCCCTCGTCGGCCACGTCGCCGCAGGCAGCCGCATGGCGGCGGCCCTCGCGGATGGCGGAACGCGCAATGACGCGATCTCGATCCTCGGTGTGGACCATCTCGGCAGCGACCCGAAGGGCTCGATCGACGCCGCCCTGGCCGCCCAGCTCGATGCCTTCCGGCGTCCCGAGGTGGCCGACCACGTCCTCCAACACCCCGTCGGCGATCTGCCGGGCGCACAGGTGTTGCGATTCAGAGTTGGGGACCTCCTCGTGCACCAGTGGGACCTCGCGCGGGCGATCGGTGCCGACGAGTCACTCGACATCGAACTTGCACAGGACGTGTTCGATTCGATCGGCCCGATGATCCCGATGATGGCGGCAAGCGGGGTCTTCGGTGCCGGCCCGTCCGGAGAGGTCGCCGATGACGCCCCGGTCCAGATCCGACTGCTCGACGCAATGGGCCGACGCCCCTGATCAGCCGCGCTGGAGGTCGTGATGCGAGGCGGCGCCGGCCACCACGGCATCGAAGCGATCACGCGGGAGGATCGACCCCTCGCGTCGCACACTCTGGGCCTCGACGACGATCAGCTGGTCGACCTTCGCCCAGCTCGGACGACCGCTGCGGTCCCACCCGCCCGTGCCGACGGCCACCGCGTCGCGTCCCTTGTTCTTCGACGTCAGCGGCACGCCAGCCAACCCGCCTGAGCAACGACCGATGATCACCACGGGACGATCCTTGCCCTTGGACGGGTCGTCTTCGTAGGGCACCCAGGCCCAGACGACCTCGCCCGGGTCGGCATCGCCATCGATGTCCGGCGAGTACTCCACCCGGGTACCGGTCGGCACACGACGGGTGGTCGGCTCGGACCGTTTGCGGGTCTTGCCCGCAAGGCGATCACGCTCCTTGAAGAGGGCGAACGCGGCGGTGACGAGTCCAGCGATCAGGCGACGGTTGTTCGACATCGGGCCGAGCGTACGCACGCCGCCGACGACCAACCCAGTGAACCACCGGGCGACCCTCAGCCGACGTCGGTGACGAGGAGGTCGTCGTACGTCTCGCGCCGGACGACCAGGCGTGCGGCGCCATCGGCGACGAACACCACCGGTGGCCGGGTGATCTTGTTGTAGTTGGAGCCCATCGAATGGCCGTAGGCACCGGTGACCGGCATCGCGAGCAGGTCACCGACGGCGAGGTCCGATGGCACCTGCGCTGCGAACGCGAGCACATCGCCCGACTCACAGTGCTTGCCGACGAGCCGCACCGTGAGGTCACGATCGGCATCGACCGATCGGGGAAGGAACGACTCGTAGCCGGAGCCGTAGAGCACCGGCCGAGGATTGTCGCTCATGCCGCCGTCGACCGCCACGTACGTCCGCACGTCCGGGATGTCCTTGACCGTGCCGACCGTGTACACCGTCATCGCCGACGAAGCGACGATCGCACGACCTGGCTCGACGCTCACGCGTGAGCGAACGCCGAGCGCATCGCACGCGTCGAGCAGGACGCTGCCCCAGTGCCCGATGCTCGGCGCCTCCTCCCCGTCCACGTAGGCAACCCCGAGGCCACCGCCGAGAATCAGCTCGGGCAGGTCGAGCGGCACGGCGAAGTCGGCCATCACCTCGGCTGCCTTTGCGAACGACGACGCCTCGAACACGTTCGAGCCGATGTGGCAGTGCAACCCCACCAATTCCATGGCCGACGATCGACGCGCATGGTCGACGGCGCGAAGCGCGTCGCCATTGGCGAGGTTGAAACCGAATTTCGAGTCGTCCTGCCCGGTGGCGATGAATTCGTGAGTGTGTGCGTGGACGCCGGGAGTGACCCGCAGCACCACCCTCGGGATCGGCCCGGCACCAGTTGCGGCCAGCACGTCGAGCCGATCGAGCTCGTCGAAGGAGTCGACCACGATGTATCGAACCTCCGCCTGAATCGCGTGGCGGAGCTCGGTGCCCGACTTGTTGTTGCCGTGCAGCGTGCATGCGCTCGCGGGCACGCCGGCGGCCATCGCGACGTGGAGCTCTCCGCCGGTGGCCACGTCGAGCAACAGCCCCTCGTCGTAGGCGAGCTTGGCCATCGCGCGGCAGAGGAACGCCTTGGTCGCGTAGATCACGCGCTCGTGACCGAACGCCTCGACGGCCTCGCGGCATCGAGCGCGGAGGTGGGTCTCGTCGTAGACGAACAGCGGGGTGCCGTACTCCTCCGCCAACGCCTCGATCGACACGCCGCCGACCTCGAGCCATCCGTCATGTCCGACCGCCGCCGTGTCCGGCAGCAACCGGCGCGGGATCGCGCTCACATCTGCTCCGGGGCGTCGATCCCGAGGAGGCCGAGCGCGTGGGCCAGCGTGCGCGCCGTGAGGTCAGCGAGTGCGAGGCGGCTGGAACGCAGCGGCTCGTCTGCTTTCAACACCGGACAGTGCTCGTAGAACGAGGTGAAGTCCGTTGCCAGCTCGTACACGTACGTGCACAGCTTGTGCGGACTGTAGGTGTCGAGCGTGGCGTCGATCGCGGTCGGATACGCGAGCAGCCGCAGGGAGAGCGCACGCTCCTGGGGTGTGTCGAGCACGATCGGCAGACCGCGCACGGACGCCCGGTCCACGTCGGCACGCCGGAAGATCGAACAGATGCGAGCGTGCGCATATTGCAGGTACGGACCCGTGTTCCCGTCGAACGACACCATCCGGTCGAGGTCGAACACGTAGTCCTTCACGCGGTCGGTCGAGAGGTCGGCGTACTTGACGGCGCCGATGCCGATCATTCGCGCCGCGCTGGCGCGTTCGTCGCCGACCAGGTCGGCGTTCTTCTCGGCGATTGCATCGTCGGCGCGCTCGATCGCCTCGTCGAGGAGGTCGACGAGCTTCACCGAGTCGCCCGTACGACTGCGCAGCATCTTGCGGTCGGCACCCAGCACGTTGCCGAACCCGACATGGACCGCCTCGGTCGGCGGCGCCAGCCACCCAGCCATCTCGGACACGGCGAACACCATCTGGAGGTGCTGCGCCTGCGGGGACCCGATCACGTACAGCAGCAGATCCGCGCCGAGACGTTCGACGCGGTCGATGACGCAGGTCAGATCGCTCGTGGCGTAGTTGAACCCGCCGGTACGGGCCTGGATGATCAGCGGCAACGGGTCGCCGTCTCGATTCTCGAAGCCGGGCGGGAACACGACCTTCGCGCCGTCGTCCTCGACCAACAGCCCTGCCTCGTCGAGGCGCTCGACGGTGCGTTGCATGATCGGCTGGTACATGCTCTCACCGGCGAGGTCATCGTCGGTGAGGAGTACCCCGAGCTTGGCGTAGACCTCGTTGAAGTAGGCCGTCGACATCTCGACCAGGCGCTGCCAGAGCCGTGTGGTCTCGTCGTCGCCGCCTTGCAGCAACACCACACGCTCACGCGATCGTTCCTGGAATGCTTCGGACTCGGCGAACTTGGCATTTGCCTGCTTGTAGAAGCCGTCGAGGTCACCCTGCGTGAGGCCGACCGCCGCGACGTCCTCGCCGAGGTCGAGTAGGTGTTCGATCAGCATGCCGAACGGTCGACCCCAATCTCCGATGTGGTTCTCGCGAATCACCCGATGGCCGAGGAAGTCGAGCATCCGCACCAGCGAGTCGCCGATGACGGTCGACCGGAGGTGCCCGACGTGCATCTCCTTGGCCACGTTCGGCGCCGAGTAGTCGACCACGACGGTCTTGGCGGGCGTCGCGATGGGCACCCCCAGGCGTTCGTCGACGGCCACCGCGCCGAGCTGCCCGGCGAGGAACTCGGCCGAGAAGGTGACGTTGATGAAGCCCGGCCCGGCCACCTCCAGTTCGCTGGCCACGCCATCGAGGGCGCCGGAGTCGATGACGCGTTGCGCCACCTCGCGCGGGTTCGCGCCCAGGCGCTTCGCGAGCGGGAGCGCACCGTTGATCTGGGCGTCGGCACGGTCGGAGGGTCGCACCGTTGGATCGCTGGGTGCGCCTGCGTTGAGCTCCGCGAAGACGGGGTCGAGCAGCGAGTTGATCGTGGCGATGGGGTCCGACATGGCGGTGCCAGTCTGCCCGATCGCAACATCCGCCCCACCAGCCGTTCCGCTCACGGACGCAGGTCGCCGCGGCGCTCCCGCCGGTCAGGACTTCCTGCCCTGTTGTTTGCGCACGCAAATCAAGAGACTGGCGACGACACAACCACCTCCTGGAGGACATGAATGACCGCAACACTCGAACAACTCGACTCGCGCCTCAGCGACGACGGCCAGACCAAGGGCATGTGGGCGTGGACCGTCTTGCGACTCCTGATCGGGTGGTCCTTTCTGTGGGCCTTTCTCGACAAGATGTTCGGGTTGGGGTTCTCCACGTGTCGCGGCTTCGGGCCTGAGGGAACGGCGGCCTCGAGCATCGACTACTTGTGTGATGCGTCGATGATCCAGGGTGGCTCGCCGACCTTCGGCTATCTCAACTTCGCCACGCAGGGAAGCCACACCGGGTTCCTGTTCGACTGGATGGCACCGTCGGCCCCCGACGCGATCAACTTCGCCGACATCGGCTTCATGGTGGCGCTGCTGCTGTTGGGCGTCGCACTGATGTTGGGTGTTGCCACTCGAATCGCCGCGATCGGCGGCGCATTGATGATGCTGTTCATGTTCCTCGCTGGCGATGTGTGGCCGGAGAACAACCCGGTCAACTCGAGCCACGTGGTCGAGATGGTCGTGCTGCTCGGCATCTTCACCGTCGGCGCCGGCAAGTTCTCGCTGCAGCACTGGATGGTGAAGACCTTCCCGTTCATGAGCTGGGCCAAGTAGCCGCAGCAGACCTGCTCGACCCGGGGGGTGACGCAGACGCCGGCCTTCGAGGGGGAGGCCGGCGTCTGCGCGTCAGGAGACCGGTTCGGCGACCGGTTCGGCAGTCGGTTCGGCAGTCGGTGGTGGCTTGAGTCGGGCGGACACCACGTACGACACGACGACCGCCACGATCACGACCGGCGTCAGCTGCAGTCCATCGGCTTGGAGAAACAGCACGACGAGCAGCACGGACACCAGCGGGAGGCCGAGCATCGCCACCGTCATTGCTCCAATACCCATCGCGGCACCCGCGATCATCGGCAAGCCAGGCAGCTGCGACATCAGCACCCCCAGCGCAGCACCGATGAACATGCCGGGGAAGACCGGCCCGCCGCGAAAGCTGGTGAGCGCGGCGCCGTAGGCCAACGACTTGCAGGCGACCAGGAGCACGAGCGCACCGACGGACCAGGTCGACGCGTTGTCGAGCAGCGGGGCCAGTTGGTCCTGCCCCGAGAACAACACATCGGCCGGTGTCCGATCGGTGGCGGTCACGAAGACGAGCGTGACGACCCCGATGAAGGCGCCGACCACGGGCATCAGGAGCACCATTCGCCGTTCGACGATCGGTTGGAAGAACAGTGCAGATCTGGTGATCGCAGTGCCGAGCACAGCGGCGAGCACACCGATCACGATCGCCCACAGGAACTGTGCGACGGTCGGCGAGCCAACCGGGGGAAGGTCGGTGATCGCCAGCGAGAACGTGCCGAATCCGGTCCAGTTGTCCAAGCCGACATAGATGAGCGACCCGACGCCGGCCGCCAGCAATCCGGGCACCAGCACGACGCCCATCGTCGACCCACCGAGGCCGGCCGCCTCCATCAACAAGAACGCGCCGGCGAGCGGAGAGCCGAGCAGAGTTGCGATCGCCGCAAAGCTGCCTGCACCACCGATCACCATGATCGCCATGGCCGGTGCGTCACGCTTGAGCAGCCGGATCGCAAGGACACCCAGCCCGCTGCCGATCGCGATCAGCGGAGCCTCGGGCCCGAGCACCACGCCGAGACTCAGGGTGAAGAATGCGGCGAGGGCGATGCCGGGCAATTCGATCGGAGCGACCGAGCCCCCGGTCTTGAATCCCTCGGCAGGCTTGTGGCCGGCCTCGCCTGGCAGGTGCTTGATCGTGAGCGCAACCAACAGGCCGCTGAGCGCCAGCGGCAGGATCGGCCACCACGCCGGTTGGTCACCGAAACCGAGATCGCTCGGCAGCGTCGAGAACACGTACTGCTGCGCCTCCGCGACCCCCTGGAGGAAGAAGTACGCGACCACCGCGACCGGAACCCCGGTGATCGCACCGAGCACCAACAACCCGATGTAGCTCGGGCTCCGCAACAACGTCGCTGGGTCAGGTGTCGCGTTCATGTCGTCTCCGAATGTGGGTGCCGTCAGTTGGATGGCAGCACGCCGGGGACGGCGTGCTGGGCGCGATACAGGCCAGGTCCGACGACCTCAACGGTGTCGAGGAAGCCGCGTGCTGCACCATAGGCGTCCTTGACCAGCGCGGCCGTGTGGGTGAAGTCGAGTGGCGACATCATCACCGGCGCCGGTCCCGGCAGGTACAGCACCGGCACCGATCGTGCCGCGACCGGCAACTCTCGTAGTACCTGCTGGCGCATCTGCACCATCATGGAGTAGTTGATCGTCGAGATCATGTTGGTGGGCGGTGTGATCCTTTGGTCGGGGAACGCACAGTCGAGCACCACGAGCGACTTCGCCCCCATGTCGAGCGCTTCGAGCACCGGCACGTTGGTGACCAACCCGCCGTCGTACAGATTGCGACCCTCGCGATGCACCGCTGGAAACACTCCGGGAATCGCAGAACTCGCGAGGACTGCGGTGGTGAGCGCACCGGAGGAGAGTCGGACGGCTCGGCTCGTCTCGACGTCGAGTGCCATCGCGGCATAGGGAATCGCAAGGTCTTCGATCGAGAGGTCGCCGATCTCGTCGATCATCAGCTTGGCGAGCTGGGGAGTCTCGTAGATCGACGTCTTCGACCGCCACAGGGTCCAGATCCGACGCAGGACACCACCGGGTAGGACCATCTCGACGTCGAGGTTGTGCCAGACGTGCGAGAGGCGGCTCGCCGCACCCATGGGATCGGCCGCGACGACCGCTCCATTCAGCGACCCGATCGAGGTGCCCGCCACCAGGTCGGCGTGGATCCGATGATCGTTGAGCGCCTGCAGCATGCCGACCTGAGCCGCGCCGAGACTGCCGCCTCCACCGAGCACGAAACCGACCGGTTGCGGAAGTTGGTCGACGAGGGAGCGGGTCGATGCGTTCGCCATGGCGGCGCCAGTCTGCCCTGCTGCGCCGAGACATCAGCAACGGCACCAGGTGCTCGGCACACCGATGATGGCTCCAATCGTCAGGCCACCAGATGCATCACTGCGCCCATGCCGCCAACGACGAGGAGCAGCGGAGACATCGGACCGCCCACGAACCCGAACGACAACGCACCGGTGGTGGCGACGATCGTGGCGATCACACTCGCCACGATGAGCCCGACGCCGAGTGAGGCGATCGGTCCCGGCAGCAACGCTGCGTTCGATGCTCGACGGCTGACTGGCGCGGCTCCGCAACGCCTTGCGCCGGTCGTTTCACCAGCTCACGCTCGAAAACCAGTGGCGCCCTCGGGAGGATTCGAACCTCCGCACACGGCTCCGGAGGCCGATGCTCTATCCCCTGAGCTACGAGGGCAGGGATCTCGAAGACTACCGGTGTAACGATTGGTGTCTGACACCAATCGTTACATCAGTAGGTCGAGGTGGGTGGCGGCGGGGCGGAACCGTCGAGTTCGGCGAGCAACGCATCGAGCACCCCGCTGGCGCCATAGCGGAACGTTGCTGCGGTCGCCCAGCCCTCCCCCATCACGTCGTCGGCCAGTTCGAGGTAGGCGATCGCGTCGTCGAACGTCCGAACGCCGCCCGACGGCTTGAACCCGACGGTGACACCTCGGTCGGCAGCGGCTGCGATCTCGCCGAGCATGACGCCCGCGGCCTCGAGTGACGCCCCGGCGGCGATCTTGCCGGTCGACGTCTTGACGAAGTCTGCGCCGTTGTCGATTGCGAGACGTGCCGCAGCGGCGACCGAATCGACGTCGTGGTACGCGCCCGACTCGAGGATGACTTTCAGCAGAGCTGGCGGCTCGACCAGGCCAGCCACTGCGGCAACCATGTCGGCCGCCCGGTCTCGGTCGCCGTCGAGGAACGCGTGGTACGGCAGCACCAGGTCGATGTCGTCGGCACCGGCCGACAACGCTGCCTGCGCGAGCGAGACCACGTCGTCGACCGGTTGGTCGCCGGTGGGAAAGTTGACCACCGTGGCGACGCGGACCTCGGAGTCGGACAGCAATTCCACGCACCGCCCCACGAATTCCGGCCACACGCACACCGCTGCGGTGCCGTGCGCGTCGGCCCGTCGACACAGGTCGTCGATGCCGTCGGGAGCATGATCGTCCGAGAGATCCGTCAGGTCGATCAGGCCGATCGCACGGCGGGCAGTCGCGGCGCGGTCGGCACGTGCACTGGTCATGACTCGACGGTATCCGAATCGACCGATCCGAGCCCGGCGCCGAGTTCGATCCGCGGCACACTGCCGGTGTCGAGACGCAACTGCCGCTCCTCGGGGGTCGACGACAGCACCCCGGCCAGATAGTCCTCCAGGGCGTCCTTCGTCCGCACTTCGCCACCTCGCCGCTCGGCCAGCAGGTATCGATGCTCGAGTAGTTGGTGGAAGATCTCCGCCGGTTCGAGGTGCGAACGAAGATCGTCGGGGATCGCGTCGATCGCCGGCTGGTACACCTCGGCCAGCCAGCGCGCCGTCGCCACCGCGCGGGGGATCGACTGATCCTCCTGGCGCTCGAGCCAGGCGCGGTGCTGATCGATGTCCGAGAGCAGCCGCCGGGCTTGGTTCTCCTGCACGTCGAGGCCGGTGCGGTTGCGGAGGTCGCGAGCATGGTGGCCCTCCTCGATCAGCACCGGTTTGATTCTCAGCGTCCGGCCGTCACGGTTGATCGACAGCTCTTCGACGTCGAAGCCCAGCTCGTTGATGCGGCGAACCCGCTGCTCGATCTTCCACCGTTCGTCGAGGTCGAATTCGTCCACTCGGGTGAGCTCGCTCCACAGCTCCTCGTAGCGGCTCCGCAGATTCTCGGCGATCGACACCGGGTCGATGTCCTCGGTGATTCGACCACTGGCGAGCAACTCGAACAGGCCACCCGCGATGTTCTCCACCGCGATGTCGAGGTCGTACGCACGCATCCGGTCGCTGATGGTCTCGTTGTTCTCCGTCGTCTCGGCATCGACGAGGTACGCCATCATCTCACCGGCGTCGCGCCGCCACAGGATGTTCGACAGCGAGCAGTCGCCCCAGAAGACACCTTCGAGATGCAGCCGGACGAGCAGGACGACACCGGCGTCCAGCAGCCGATCGGCCAGCGACGAGTCACCCCGTCCGAGCAGATACCAGTACGGCAGGGAGTAGTCGAGATATCTCGTGATCAACACTGCGTCGCCGGGGTTCGGCGCGTCGGCCACCACCCCGACGGGCTCGACGACCGGAAGGTGACCCTCTCGGAGGTCGCGCAACACGCGGTACTCGCGCTGTGCGGCGACGATGCCGGTCGCCTTCAGTGCGTAGACCTTGTCGCCGAACCGGACGAACCGCACCACGTGACGACTGATGCCGTGCGCCATCTTGACCAGGCGCGGGTCCTTCCACTCCGCCAGCGGCACGTCCCACGGGAGATCGAGAAAGTCCGGATGTCCCTGCTTGGTCACGATCTGCATGTGTCAGTCCGATTCGGTGAGCCAGACGGCGGTGTCCGGGTGGAGCTGATCATCGACCAGCGGTGAGGAGGAGAGCAGTACCGAGCCCGACGGCATCGGGATCGACCGCTCCCCCATGTTCACGATGCAACGCATGCCATCGCTGCGTTCGAACGCAACCACGTCGGAACCGAGGTCGATCCACGTCGCTTCGAGGCCGGGGCGCAGCCGCGTCCGACGGATCGCCACCGCAGCCCGATACAGGTGCAGCATCGACGTCGGATCATCTTCTTGAGTCGACGCCGCCAAGGTCGCAAAGACCGGCGGCTGCGGCAGCCACGCGGTGCCGGCGTCACCGAAGCCGAGCGAGGGCCCCGTCGGAGACCAGGGCAACGGAACTCGACATCCGTCTCGTCCCTTCACGGTGTGGCCCGAGTCGTGCCACACCGGGTCCTGCAGCACTTCCGGTGGCAACTCCCACGCCTCGGGGAGCCCGAGTTCGTCACCCTGATAGACGTAGACCGATCCGGGGAGGGCCATCGTGAGCATCGCAGCAGCACGCGCCCGCTGCGCGCCGCGCTCGGCGTCGAGCGCAGCGTGTGGCCCGTCGAGCAGCCAGGACCCGGGGTCGACATCGGCGGGGAGGCCGTACCGCGTGGCGTGGCGGACCACGTCGTGGTTGGACAGCACCCAGGTTGCGTTCGAGCCGACATCGGCCGCTGCCCGCAGACTGGCATCGATGATCGCCCTGAATTGATCGGCGTCCCACGGCGCGGACAGCAGGTCGAAGTCGAACGCCTGGTGGTACTCGTCGGGCCGCAGGTACAGCGGGCGTCGCTCGGCAGCCACCCACGCCTCGGCAACCATCATGCGGTCGCCGTACTCGTCGAGGAGACGACGCCAACGCCGAACGATCGGGTGCAGATCGTCGCGATCGAAGTACGGCGCCGACTCGAGCCGACCCTTGCCGTCGTTGGCCCCAACCCCGGCGTCCGGATACCCAGGTGCTTTGGTCAACGCATGCGCAACGTCGATGCGAAATCCGGCCGCGCCGCGATCGAGCCAGAACCGCATGACGGCCTCGAACTCCTCGACCACGTCGGCGTGACCCCAGTTCACGTCGGGCTGCGTGCTGTCGAACAGATGCAGGTACCACTGTCCGTCTTCCACCCGAGTCCATGCCGGACCGCCGAAGACCGACTGCCAATCGTTCGGCGGCAACTCCCCGGACGACCCCCGCCCATCGAGGAAGTGGTAGCGAGCACGAGCCTGCGATCCGCGTGGAGCCGCGAGTGCCTCGACGAACCACGCATGCTCCGACGAGGTGTGGTTCGGCACGAGATCGACGAGCACGCGTATGCCGTGGTCCGCCGCCTCAGCGATGAACGCCTCCGCCTCCGCGGTGGTGCCGAAACGCTCGTCGATCTCCCGGTAGTCCGCGACGTCGTACCCGCCGTCGTTCAGCGGGGAGCGGTACCACGGGTTGACCCAGACCGCATCGACCCCGAGCCGCTCGAGGTAGCCGAGGCGACTGCGGATGCCCGCGATGTCGCCGACGCCATCGCCGTTGCCATCGGCGAACGACCGCACGTACACCTGGTAGAACACCGCCTGCCGCCACCACTGTTCGGTGTCGCGAGATCCGTCCGGTGTTCGGACCGAGGTGAGGTCGTCGGGGCGTCGGGGGTGAAGCGCTGGGGTCAAGGGATCCGAACGTAGCGCACCGAATCGGCGACGATGCGACGAGTGCGACGGGGGTGTCACCCGACGCCCGGCACGGCGTTCGCAACCGTCGACGCGCTTACGCTGTGCTGCATGGGGACCAGGCCAGCATCGACGCGCGGGCCGCGAGCGCGCATCGAGGACGTCGCCCTCGCCGCCGAGGTCTCGGTCGCCACCGTCAGCCGGGCACTGCGAGGACTCCCGAACGTCGCTGACTCCACGCGAGCCCGAGTCGTCGACATGGCACAACGGCTCCAGTACCAGCCAGATCCGGCCGCCGCGCGGCTGGCGGCTGGGCGCACACGCACCGTGATCGTGCTCGTCCCGCACCTCGCCAGCTGGTACTTCTCGACCGTGATCGCCGGCGCAGAAGCGGTGTGCAATGAGTCCGGCTACGAGTTCCTCGTGGTCGGTGTCGGCAGCCAGGCCGAATGTGACCGGCTGCTGAGCGACCGATCGCACCTGGAGCGACGGGCCGACGGCGTCGTGCTCGTCAACATCCCCGCGACCGACGAGCAGACCTGGTCGCTGAGCGATCGCGGGGTGTCGATGGCGACGATCGGGACCCGCGCCGCCGGTGCTCCGTCGGTCGTCGTCGACGACACCGCCGTCGGACACCTCGGCGCCACCACCCTGGCCGACCTGGGCCACCGACGCATCGGCCTCATCAGCGGCCTCGGCGTCGATCCGCTCAACTTCGCCGTCCCGAAACGACGCACCGCCGGATTCCTGGCCGGGCTCGCCGAGCGGGACGTGCCGTTCGAGGCCACCCTCGACGTCGGCGGCAACTTCGGCCTCGACGGCGGCAAGGAGGCAATGGGCGCGCTCCTCGACCAGCCCGACCCGCCCACCGCCGTGTTCGCGATGTCCGACGAGATGGCGTTCGGGGCGCTGATGGAGCTCGACGAGCGTGGTCTCGTCGCAGGGCGTGACGTCTCGGTCCTCGGTGTCGACGATCACGAGTTCTCCCGGGTGGTGGCGCTGAGCACGATCCGCCAGCACGTCGCCGAGCAGGGTGCCGCCGCAGCTCGCTCCCTGATCGCCGCGATGACGGGTGTGGCGATCACCACCGAGCCGGTGGTCTCGGCGTTCGAGTTGGTGATCCGGGCCACCACCGGCCCGCCACCGAACACACCGGCCGAGGCCGACGCGGGCTGAATGCCCAGAAGTTCGGACCTTTGGCCTTGACGCTGACCCGTCGCGTCTGTAAGCGTTTACATTGCCGAAATAGTTCGGCGACATATCAAAATGAGGGGGAGGACCCACATGAACAAGCGCTGGCTCAAGCTAGCCGCGGTCCCGATCGCCCTGTCATTCGTTGCCGCAGCGTGCGGTAGCGACGACGACAGCGGTTCGGGCAGCGACAACACCTCAGCATCCGGCGGAGACTCCGGCCTGGACTTCGACGGCGCAACCGTCACCCTGACCGGACCCGAGCGTGACGACCCGTCGATCGCTGCGATCAACGACACGCTCGCCGCATTCGGTGAGACGGTCAACCTGAACATCGAGTACACCGGCGACGCCGACTGGGAAGCGAACATCAACACCCAGGTCGAGGGCGGTAACCCACCCGACATCTCGTTCTTCCCCCAGCCTGGCAAGCTCGCCGACTTCGCCCGCGACGGCGCCGTCGTCGCGCTGACCGACGACGTCAACGCAACGGTCGACGAGTACTGGGCCGACGGCTACCAGCTCTACGGCAACGTCGACGACGTGCAGTACGGCGTCCCGGCCAAGACCGACCTCAAGTCGCTCGTCTGGTACCAGCCCGCCGCCTTCGAAGAGAACGGCTACGAAGTGCCGACCACGTTCGACGAGTTCACCGCACTGGTCGACCAGATGGCCGCCGACGGCGTCGCCAAGCCGCTCTGCGTCGGCATCGAGTCCGGCCAGGCAACCGGCTGGGCGTACACCGACTGGGTCGAAGACATGGTGCTTCGCCAAGCCGGCCCCGACGTGTACGACCAGTGGGTCAACAACGAGATCCCGTTCGACGATCCGCAGATCGTCGAGGCGATGCAGACCGTCGTTGACATCTGGACCGACGAGAACGTCTTCGCAGCTGGTGGCTCCATTTCGGCCACCAACTTCGCCGACAACGGCCAGCCGCTCGTCGACGGACAGTGCTTCATGCACCGTCAGGCGAACTTCTTCGCCGGGCTCTTCCCCGAAGGCACCGCGTTCGCTGATCCGGAGAACCCGGACGCAGTCGACGTGTTCTACTTCCCGGACATCAACGGCGACACGCCGGTGCTGACCGCCGGTATCTTCGCCGCAGCGTTCAACGAAGACCCCGCCACGATGGCCGTGATGGACTACATCGCCACGGCCGACTACGCGGAGAACCGCCAGCGTCTGCAGACCGCAGAACTCGACGGCGCACTGTCGGGCTACCTGTCGGCAGCGCAGAATCAGGATCCGTCGGTCTACCAGCCGCTCGAGCAGAGCTTCCTGGAGATCCTCAACGCAGCGGAGATCGCCCGCTTCGACGGCTCTGACCTGATGCCCGCCGATGTCGGCGCCGGCACCTTCTGGTCGGAAGGCGTGAAGCTGGTCAACGGCAACGCCACCGCTGAAGAAGCTGCAGCAACGATCCAGGCCTCGTGGCCGAGCTGATTCCGAACACCTGACCCGCACCAGCGGGTCGGAGAACACCGCAGCGGGGCACCGGCACCTAGGTGTCGGTGCCCCGCTGTGTTTTCCGGAGACGGTCCCGATGGACTAGAACTTCATGGGGAAGAACGAGCAGAGGGGGTCACAGCGTGGAAACGCTTGAACGCACAGGTGCCGACGAAGGCGCGCCGGATCCACCGGCCACGACCGATGACGGTGATGGTTCCGGCTCCGGAACGGGCCGCACCAACAAGCAGTACCTGCAGCTTGCCGGAGGACTCATCATCGTCCTCGGGCTGATCTACTGGGCGTTCGTCGAGGAGAAGGTCCGCGGCACGATCATCACCGTGATCATCGCCGTCGGCGCGAGCGCCGGCCTCTGGATCGGTGCGAACCTGCTCTTCAACCAGGTCCGCAGTCGCTGGCAGTTCTTCAACACCGTCGCATTCGCCACCGTCGGCGCCGTCGTCGGCATCCTGCTGCACGGCAACCTCGTCACGATCGGCTCGGGCGACGGCTTCCTCACCTGGGTCGTCGGGCCACTGGCCGGCGCTGCCTCGTTCGGTGCGATGGGCTTCGCGCTCTCACGCACCGACGACGCCAGCCAGCGACGCCTGATCGCACTCGGTGGAAGCACGGCGATCGGCCTGGTGATCGGTGCGGTCATCCGCGACGCCTATCAGCCCGGCCTCGATCCCGTGGCGATCATCGCGTACACGCTCGGCGGCGTCGCGCTCGGCGCCGGACTCGGCTTCCTCCGCAAGCGCCCGCCCGTCCAGGGAGCACTGATCGGCGGGGCACTCGGCTGGATCTTCGGAGCCTGGGGCGGCGCCGACCTCGGCGACGGCTCGCCGATCACGTCGATCATCGCCGCAGTGGTCCCCGCCGTGCTGCTCGGGCTCCGTCTCGGCATGGGCACGAACCCCGACTACCGAGGCCCGTGTTGCGATCGACGACCGGTCACGAGCGATCATCTTCCTCGGCCCGGCACTGCTGTTCATCGCCGTCATGCTGGTCATCCCGGCGATCCGAACCATGTACTTGTCGCTGCTCGATGCCGACTCGATCGACTTCGTCGGCATCGAGAACTACACCGACGTCTTCAGCGACCCGAACAGCCTCGACCTCGACAACTGGACGAACATGTTCACGAGCGTCCCGTTCATCATCGGGATGATCCTGCTCGCCATCGCGCTCGCCGTCGGCATCATGATGAAGCGGCGAACCGGACGAGCCGTCGAGGTCGGCAACCCGACGGGTGCACCGCTCGTCGCTGGTGCCCTGCTCGTCAGCTTCGGCGCCTTCACGGCCATGCGAGGCACCCTGATCAACAACCTCTGGTGGGTCGTGGTCGTCACGTTCGTCTCGACCGCCATGGGCCTCGCGATCGCCGTGCTCGCCGACCAACGCAAGGGTGAGCGCATCGCCAAGTCGATCATCTTCATGCCGATGGCGATCTCGCTCGTCGGCGCGTCGGTCATCTGGCGCTTCGTCTACACCGCCCGCGACCCGTCGATCGAACAGACCGGCGTGATGAACGCACTGTGGGTCGGCCTCGGCAGGCTGTCGACCGGTTCCGGCATCCCGACCATCCTCACCGCTGCGGCGCTGGGGCTCGTGACGCTGATCCTGTTCATGATGATCGCTCGGGCGCTCGTTCGCCAGACGTACGCCAAGGCGGTCGCGCCCGGTATCGGGCTGCTCCTGGTCGGATGGTTCTTCATCCGCTTCACCGGCATCGTCGGCGGGGGCGTCGGCGGGTTCCAGACCACCGCCGATGGCGCCATCCAGGGCGAGACCGTCTTCTTCCTGCAGGAGACCCCCTACAACAACTTCTGGCTGATGATCATCATGATCTGGATCCAGACCGGCTTCTCGATGGTGATCCTGTCCGCGGCGATCAAGGCCGTGCCGACCGAACTCATCGAAGCAGCCAAGATCGACGGAGCCACCAACAGCCAGGTGTTCTGGAGGGTGACGCTGCCGCAGATTGCCACCACCATCGGCGTCGTGGTCACGACCCTGATCGTCGGAGTGATGAAGGTCTTCGACATCGTCAAGGTCACCACCAACGGCCTCTTCGGGTCGCAGGTGCTCGCCAACCAGATGTTCCAGGAAGCGTTCCAGTTCAACAACAGGGGCAAGGGGGCTGCACTCGCCATCTTGATCTTCGTCGCTGTGCTTCCCGTGATGATCTACAACATCCGCCGTATGCAGAGGGAGAACTGAGCGATGGCCACCACCACAACCAACCTCCCCGGTGCACCAGCATCGGGATCGGCGGCCGACGGCAAGCCCAGCGGTCCGATCGACCGGTTCTACGGATTCCTCCGCTCGATCCCGGCCGGAATGCTGTGGCTGATCGTCGTCATCTGGAGCATTCCGACACTCGGGCTGTTCATCAACTCGTTCCGCGACCGCGACGCCCAACGGGCCACCGGTTGGTGGAAGGTCACGCCGAGCGAACTGACGATCGACAACTACGACACGATCTTCGCGGCCCGCGCCGGGTTGGGTCGTTCGCTGCTCAACTCTGCGGCGATCTCCATCCCGGCGACGATCATCCCGATCGCCATCGCAGCATTTGCTGCGTACGGATTCGCCTGGATCCCGTTCAAGGGCCGCAAGCCGCTGTTCATCGGCACGGTTGCACTGCTGGCGATCCCCTTGCAGGTCGCACTGATCCCGCTGTTGCAGATGTTCGTCGGCGGCGCAAGCGTCACCCTGCCGCTCATCAGCAAGACCGTGGTCCTCATCCCGGACTTCGACCTGGTCGGCACCACGACGTCGGCGTGGCTCACCCACACCGGGTTCGCGATGCCCTTCGCGATCTTCCTCCTGCACAACTACATCAGTTCGCTCCCGAAGGACCTCTTCGAAGCGGCGCGCATCGACGGTGCCGACCACTTCACGATCTTCTGGAGACTCGTGCTCCCGTTGTCGATTCCGGTGCTCGCAGCGTTCGCGATCTTCCAGTTCCTGTGGACATGGAACGACTACCTGATCGCCAACACGATGATCGGGGCCAACGCGAGCCAGCAACCGACGACCGTGCTGATCGCCAACCTGGCGGGTGACTTCGGGCGAAACGAGTTCATCCTGCCCGCTGGCGCCTTCGTGCAAGCGTTCGTGCCGTTGGTCGTGTTCTTCGCCCTGCAGCGGTACTTCGTGCGCGGTCTGCTCGCCGGCTCGGTCAAGGGCTGATCAACGCCGAGCGTTTCGACCGCACGCGGCCGCGACACCTAGGTTGGGCTCCATGACCCTCGTCTCGTCCGCTCCTCGCCACATCGGCCAACTGCCTCCAGTTGGCGCCCTGTCGTTCGGGTTGTGGCGCTACACGAACGACGACGTGGGCACGGCGCAGCAGGTGCTGGAGGCGGCACTCGACGCGGGGATGAACCTCGTCGACAACGCCGACGTGTACGGCTTCGACTGGGGCGGTACCGGCTTCGGACGTGTCGAGGAGATCCTCGGCTCCGTGCTCGCTGTGGCCCCGCACCTGCGCGACCGGATGGTGCTGGCCACCAAGGGTGGGATCATGCCGCCGATCCCCTACGACTCGTCGCCGACGTACCTTCGAGCAGCATGCGAAGCGTCGATGCAACGCATGGGCGTCGACGTGATCGACCTGTACCAGATCCATCGGCCCGACATGCTCACGCATCCCGGCGAGGTCGCAGCGACGCTGACCGCACTGCGCGACGAGGGCAAGATCCGCGAGGTCGGCGTCTCCAACCACACCCCTGCCCAGGTCGACGCACTGGCCGCCCACCTGCCGTTCCCGATCGCCACCAACCAGCCCGAATACTCAGCAGTGCACCTCGACCCGCTGCGCGACGGCACGTTCGACGCCTGCATGCGCACCGGCACCGTGCCGATGGTGTGGAGTCCGCTCGGCGGCGGTCGCCTGGCCACCGGCGAGGGCGTCCGTCCCGAACTGCTCCAGGTGATCGACACGCTCGCCGCTCGAGAGCAGGTCGATCGGGCCGCGATCGCACTGGCCTTCGTGCTTGCGCACCCGGCCGCTCCCATCGCCATCATCGGCTCGCAGACCCCCGAACGAATCGCTGCGAGCACCGCAGCGCTCGACGTCGAGCTGTCACGCACGGACGTCTACGACATCATTCAAGCCTCCGAAGGAGTCCCACTGCCATGAGCTCGATCGACCGCCCCGACATCCCCGAGATCTCGTGGTTCAGTGCGCTCTGCGACGACGACTACGAGTATCTCGGCGTCCCCGACCCGGCGCTCGCCAGTTCGTGGGAGCACTGCTCCGACATCGTCGGAACAGCCGACCGCAACGGCTTCGACAATGTCCTGCTGCCATCGGGCTACACGCTCGGCATCGACTCGACCGCGTTCGCCGCTGCCGTCGCCACCCACACCGAGCAGATCAACCTGCTGCTGGCCGTTCGCATGGGTGAGATGTGGCTGCCGCAGTTGGCCCGCCAGCTCGCGTCGATCGACCAGTTCGCCGGCGGCCGGATGTGCATCAACATCATCTCCTCCGACATCCCTGGCGAAGCGCTCGAGTCGGCGCCTCGCTACCAGCGGACCCGCGAATGGATGCAGGTACTCCGCAAACTGCTCAACCGCGAGTCGATCGACTTCCACGGAGAGTTCGTCGACCTCACCCTCGAACCGCCACGCGCCGCAACGGTGAGCGGCACCTGTCCGCCGATGTACTTCGGTGGCTTCTCCCCCGCTGCCAAGGACGTCGCGGCCGGAGAGGCCGACGTGTTCCTCACCTGGCCCGACACCGTGGCCTCGGTCGGCGAGACGGTCGAGGAGATGACCGCGCTGGCACGCGAGCGCTACGACCGCAGCCTGCTGTACGGGCTGCGGGCACACGTGATCGTCCGAGAGACCGAAGCAGAAGCGAAGGCAGCCGCGCAGCGGCTGGTGTCGCAGCTCGATGCGGACACCGGTGACGCGATCCGCAACAAGTCGCTCGATGCGGCGTCGGTGGGCGTCCAGCGTCAGGCGTCGCTGCGCGAGGCAGCAGCCGACGACGGCTTCGTCGAGGAGGCGCTCTGGACCGGTGTCGGGCGAGCCCGCAGCGGCGCCGGAGCTGCGATCGTTGGCGACCCCGACCAGGTCGCCGCCAAGATCCGGGCATACCAGGAGGCCGGGATCGGGGCGTTCATCCTGTCGGGCTACCCCCACATCGCCGAGTGTGACCTGTTCGCCGAACACGTGCTGGCGAACATCGATCACGCACCGCTCAAGCCGCGCTGGACACCCTGAGTTGCCGCTGACCCCACCGCAGAGCCGGGGCTGAACCCCGTGAACCTGCGCGTCGTTCGCGCGCTTGGTCTGATCGCGGTCGGCACCATCGCAGCCACGCTCATCGGCGAACTCGAGTTCGCACCGTCGGCGATCGCCGTTGCGCTCGTGCTCGGTCTCGTGGCGTCTCCGTTCGTCCACCTCGGCGACGCCAGTCCAGTGCCGTCGATCGGCAAGTTCGCACTTCGTGCCGGCGTCGTCCTGCTCGGCTTTCGCATCACGCTCGACGACATCGCCGGCCTCGGCGTCGTGATGCTCGTGATGGCGGTGGTCGTGTCAGTCGCCGTGCTGATGACCACGATCTGGATCGGGCGTCGAACGCAGATCGGGCGTCGACTCGCCACGCTGCTCGGCGTCGGCTCGGCGATCTGCGGCGCATCGGCAGTGGCTGCTGCAGGCACCACCATCGAAGCCGGCGAGGAGGACACCGCCTACGCGATCGCGACCGTCACCCTGATCGGCACCTTCGCGACGTTCACACTGCCCGCGATCGGCGCATGGATCGGGCTCGACGATCGTGATCTCGGCATCTGGATCGGCATGATGGTGCACGACGTCGGCCAAGTCGTCGCTGCCTCCACCACGGTCGGCGACGAAGCGCTCACCGCAGCGATTCCGGTGAAGCTGATGCGGGTGCTGCTGCTGGTGCCAGTGCTGGCGATCCTCGCCGGCAGCAGCCTCGCCAGGAAGCCCGTCTCCGCCGACGTCACCGAGGCGGACCCTGCCGGTCAGCCGGGTCGCCTCCGACGGACGATTGGTCTCGTGCCAGGATTCGTCGCACTGTTCCTGGTCGCCAGCATCATCAGCTCCACCGGCGTGATCCCCGATCGGCTGGCCGACTTCGCATCCGAGGTCGAGCGGGTGCTGTTCACCGCGGCGCTGTTCGCCATCGGCGTGGCCGTCCACCTGCCGACGCTCCGGCAGATCGGCCCCCGACCGGCGGTGACGAGCGCAGCAGTGTGGATCGTGGCGTGCGCAGCGACCGCAGGCATCCTGCGGGCCTGAGCAGCTGGAAGGTGCAACCGCCTCGGCGGCGGCTCAGGCCTCGATCGTGTCGCGAGTGTCAGCGTCGAAGAAGTGCATGTTCTCGGTGGAGACAGCGATCTCGATCTCCTGTCCCATCCGAGCCTGCGACCGGGGGTTGAAACGGCCGACGGCGTTCGCCTGGCCGGCATGGCCCTTGTCTTCGACGGCGTCGGGATCACCCGAGTCGACCGTCGGAGCGTCGACATAGAAGTGGGCCATGATCTCGGAGCCGAGCGCCTCGAGCAGCGTCACCTTCGACGTGAGTCGCTGCGACTCGGGCACCTCGGGAGCCATCGCTGCGTCCTCGTAGTCCTCCGGGCGGATACCGACGATCACCGGTCGACCGTCGTAGTCGCGGAGCTTCGGATGCTTCACGAGGCACTCGGGCGACAGACCGAGCACGTGAGAGCCGAGCCGGATGGTGCCGGTGTCGCCGGAGAGGTCCACCTGGGCCTCGAACAGGTTCATCGACGGCGAGCCGATGAAGGCTGCGACGAACACGTTGACCGGGTGGTCGTAGAGGTTCTGGGGGGTGTCGACCTGCTGGAGGTAGCCGTCCTTGAGCACGGCCACCCGATCGCCCATCGTCATGGCTTCGATCTGGTCGTGCGTGACGTACACGGTGGTGACGGCGAGCTCACGCTGCAGCGCGGCGATTTCGGCACGCATCTGTACACGGAGTTTGGCGTCGAGGTTCGACAGCGGTTCGTCCATCAGGAAGGCAGCCGGCTGGCGCACGATCGCGCGGCCCATGGCCACACGCTGGCGCTGGCCACCCGAGAGTTGCCCCGGCTTGCGGTCGAGGTTCTCTTCCAACTCGAGGATCGCGGCGGCCTTGCGGACTCGGGTGTCGATCTCCTCCTTGGGGACCTTGGCGAGTTTGAGCGCGAAGCCGATGTTGTCGTACACGCTCATGTGCGGATACAGCGCATAGTTCTGGAACACCATCGCGATGTCGCGATCCTTCGGCTCGACTTCGTTGACGACCTTGTCACCGATCATCATCGAGCCACCGGTGATCGTCTCGAGCCCGGCGATCATCCGAAGCGCCGTCGACTTGCCGCAGCCCGACGGTCCGACGAGTACGAGGAATTCCTTGTCGGCAATCTCCAGGTCGAGGTCGTGAATTGCGTGATAGCCGTTCTCGTAGACCTTGTTGATGCCGTCGAGCTGGACTGTTGCCATGTCGTGTTCCTCCTGTGGCCCCGTTTCGGAGCGTTCGTATGACGTGATCCCCCTCGACCTCGTCGAGAGAGACGATAGCTCACCGGGCCGGTCTGGCGCCCAACTCCTGCGACAGCATCGTCGAAGCGACACGGGCGGTCGTGCCGCGAACAATCAGTTCTGCGGGAAGCAGGCGCTCCTCGCGTCCGAAGGGCTGGTTCTCGATCTGGGCGAAGAGCATGTCGACGGCGTGGTCGACGATGCGCGTGACCGGCTGGTGCAGTGTGGTGAGCGGTGGGTCGGTGAACCGCATCAGCTCGGTGTCGTCGAACCCCACCACCGACACGTCGGCGGGGACGGCCAAGCCGCGCTGGCGGACGGCCCTGATCGCGCCGAGCGCCATCATGTCGCTGGCCGCCACGATGCCGGTGATGCCGTTGTCGAGCAGACGCTGCGCTCCGGTGTAGCCGCCGTCGAGCGTGAAGATCGTCTCGATGACGCGATCGTCGAGATCGCCGTCGAGCCCGTCGGCGTGGGCTGCTGCACGAAACCCGGCCAGTTTGCGCAGCACCGGCGTGTAGCACGTGGGACCGATCAGCAGTCCGATGCGCCGATGACCCTGTTCGCGCAGGTGTCGGTAGGCAGCGGCGGTGGCGGCATGGTCGTCGGTGGACACGCTGGGAATCGGCGGCGTGCCGGCGTCATCGGGTGCCATCGCTCCGTTGATCGTGACCAGGCCGATGCCTCGACTGGTGATCTCGTCGTAGATCGAGTGGTCGGCACGGGTGTCGGCGTGGCGTCCCGACACGACGATCACGCCGGCGACTCGGCGCTCGATCAACGAGTCGAGGTAGTCGTCTTCGGTTGCGCCGACACGGGTGGCGCAACACAGCACGCACAGGTAGCCACTCGAGAGCAGCCGCTCCTCGATGGCCTGGACGAACTTCGGGAAGATCGGATTGTCGAGTTCGGGCACGATCAGCCCGACCACACCTGCGTTCGGTCGCTGATGCAGCGCCTCGGGGGTGTACCCCAGTTCGCTGAGCACCCGCAGGACCCGATCCCGAGTCGACGGGCGAACCCCTGCTTTGGCGTTCATCACACGGCTCACCGTGGCCTCGCTGACGCCGGCGAGCGCTGCGACGTCTTGGAGTCGGATCCGCACGAAAACGGACTGTACGCGACCTTTGCAAGAAATGGAAGAAAAGCTGCAAATTTCTTGCAGAACCGGCACCACTTCCGTAATGTATGAACCGGCGCAACATCCGGCGCGACCTGCAGGTCGCCACGACGTTCGCCCGAACACCGTGAACCCACATCCACCTCGCTGGCACCCGTCAGCGACACAGCTCCTGAGGGGGAGACCCAATGCGCGCATCACGCCGCTTGGTCGCCTTCGCTGCCGTAGCCGCCCTGGTGGGCGCCGCTTGCGGAAGCGACAGCGACAGCGATTCCTCGGCCAGTGACACCACTGCTGCCGAGACCGAGACCACCGACGCCCCGGACACCACCGAGGCAACCGAGACCACCGAGGCCGAAGACGAGGCGACGACCGAGACCACCGTGTACGAGGCGCCCGCCCGTGGTGACGCCGACCTCGTGATCTGGGCCGACGACACCCGGGCCCCCGTGCTCGAGCCGATCGCCGACGAGTTCGCCGAGCGCCGAGGGCATCTCCGTCCAGGTCGTCGAGGTGCCGTTCGACCAGATCCGCGACCAGCTCAGCATCGCCGGACCCGCCGGCGAAGGCCCCGACATCGTCACCGGTGCCCACGACTGGCTCGGCGAACTCGTCTCCAACGGCGTGATCGCTCCGATCGACCTCGGCGCCGACACCGACCTCTACGCCGACGTCGCCATCGAGGCGTTCACCTACGACGGCGCCCTCTACGGCGTCCCGTACGCCATCGAGAACATCGCCCTGATCCGCAACGTCGATCTCGTTCCCGAGGCACCGGCCACGTTCGAGGACCTCGAAGCAACGGCGCTGGCACTCCAGGCCGACGGCACCATCGACGTGCCGCTCGCCGTCCAGCAGGACCCGGGTGACCCGTACCACAACTACCCGCTGTTCAGCGCTGCCGGTGGCTACGTGTTCGGCCAGAACGACGACGGCACCTACAACGCCGACGACGTGGGCATCGACTCCGAAGGTGGCCTCGCCGCCGCCCAGAAGTTCGCCGACTGGAGCAACTCCGGACTGATCTCGAAGGACGTCAGCTACGACATCATGAACGAGTCGTTCTCGACCGGCGCAGCGCCGTTCGCGATCACCGGCCCGTGGGCCGTCGGTGGCTTCACCGACGCCGGCATCAACTTCGTCGTCGAGCCGATCCCGACAGTCGAGGGTGGCACCCCCGAGGTGTTCGTCGGCGTCCAGGGCTTCATGCAGTCGGCGTTCAGCGAGAACCCCGACCTGGCGACGACGTTCATGGTCGACTACCTCAACACCGAAGACGTGCAGCTCGCGCTCTACGAGGCCGGCGATCGCCCGCCGGCCATGACCAGCGCCTACGACCAGGTGTCGGACGACCCGATCATCCAGGGCTTCGGCCTCGCCGGCCAACAGGGCACCCCGCAGCCCGCCATCCCCGCCATGTCGTCGGTGTGGGAGAGCTGGACCGACGCCTACTCACTGATCTTCACCGGCTCGGATCCGGCCCAGGCGTTCACCGACGCTGCCGTCCAGATCCGCGAGAAGATCGCCGAAGGCTGACACTGAGATGAACACCGCCGATCCCCGAGAGGAGCACTCCCCCACAGGCGGGGCGTCCTCCTCTCGGGGCGGCGCGTCCGACGGCGGCACGACGACGCTGCCGGAGCGCGACAGCTACTACGACGGGATGCCCCCGTTGCAGATGCCGACCGGACCGCGGTACGGCGCGTCGGCCGGCACGATCGCCAAGTACCTCCTGCTCGGCCTGCTCAATGCCGTCGTGCTCGCGTCGCTGCCGACGATGTTCGACAAGCCCGACTACGGGCTCGCGATCTCTGCGATCGTCGCGCTGGTCGTCATCGACATCGTCTACCTCTCCAAGCGGCGCTTCATCCCGGCCAAGTACCTGCTGCCGGGGACCCTGTTCCTGCTGGTCTTCGCCGTCTACCCGATCTTCTACCTCATCTACATCTCCACGACGAACTACGGCACCGGCAACAACCTGAACAAGGAGACCGCGATCGAGCGGATCGAGGCCAACTCGATCAGCGCCGGCGCCGAGTCGATCCGCTACGACCTCCAGATTCTTGCCGAGGGCGACATCCAGGGAGAGCTCGTCTTCCTGCTGACCAACCCCGACGGCGAGCGGTTCCTCGGAACCGCCGACGGCCTCACGCCGATCGACGACGCCGACATCATCGAAGACGGTCGTCGCGAGACCGTCGACGGCTTCGTTGCGCTCAACACCGGACAGGCCAACGACCGCGTCGGCGAGGTGAACGCCCTGATCGTGCCAGGCCCGAGCGGCGAGATCGCCAACGACGGATTCGGCGCAGCGTTCGCGAAGACCCAGACACGCGATCTACGACCCCGAGACCGACACGATCTTCGACTCGTCGACCAACACGACCTACGCCATCGAGAACGGGCAGTTCGTCAGCG
Source organism: Ilumatobacteraceae bacterium (assembly GCA_963793335.1). Classification (GTDB taxonomy): domain Bacteria; phylum Actinomycetota; class Acidimicrobiia; order Acidimicrobiales; family Ilumatobacteraceae; genus Sva-07. The sequence goes on from CAWBZS010000001.1 coordinate 551,038, forward strand.
AGGACGGCGACGCGCTCGTCCCCGGCTGGCGCGCCAACATCGGCACGGAGAACTACGAACGGCTCTTCAGCGACGACGACACCCGCAACGTCTTCCTCCGGGTCCTCGTCTGGACCGTGCTGTTCTCGTTGTTCTCGGTGATGTTGTCGTTCGCGCTCGGGCTACTGCTCGCGCTCGTGTTCAACGACGAGCGGATGTTCGGACGACGCTGGTACCGCAGCCTGATCATCATCCCGTACGCCATCCCGAGCTTCATGACTGCGCTGGTGTGGCGCGGCATGCTCAACCAGCAGTTCGGCGTGATCAACCGCTGGCTCGGCACCGACCTCCCGTGGCTCGACGGACAGTGGCTCCCCTACGTCTCGATCCTGCTCGTCAACACCTGGCTCGGGTTCCCGTACATGTTCCTCGTCTGCACCGGCGCCCTGCAGAGCATCCCGTCCGACCTCACCGAGGCCGCTGCGGTCGACGGCGCCGGGGGGTTCAAGGCATTCCGCCTGATCACGTTCCCGCTCCTGCTCGTCGCAGTCGGACCGCTGCTCGTGGCCAGTTTCGCCTTCAACTTCAACAACTTCAACATCATCTACCTGCTCACCGAGGGTCGACCCCCGGTGCCGGGCAGTGATGCCGGCCGAACCGACATTCTGATCTCCTACGTGTACAAGATCGCCTTCGCCGGCGGTGGCGGTGTCGACTACGGGTTCGCCGCTGCCGTGTCGCTCGTGATCTTCCTGATCGTCGCCACGATCTCCGCCTTCAGCTTCCGTGCCACCCGATCACTCGAGGAGATGCGATGAACGCCGTCACGCAGGCCTACGAACCAGAAGCGCCCGCGTTCGAGCGCAACCGCCCGTCGATGGGCAAGGCGTTCCGCACCACCGGGTGGCGCCACGTGGTTGCCTGGGTGGCGCTGGCCTTCGCGCTGTTCCCGGTGTTCTGGGTGATCTCGGCCGCGTTCACCGACGGCAACCTCAGCTCACAGAGCCTGATCCCGCGGGACCCGTCGCTCGACAACTTCCGGGCGTTGATGACCGACCCGGGCCACCCACCGTTCTGGTCCTGGTTCCGCAACTCGATGTTCATCGGCGTCACCACCGCCGTCGGCACCGTCATCATGGCGTCGCTCGCATCGTTCGCGTTCAGTCGGCTGCGTTTCAAGGGGCGCCGGCCAGGACTGCTGTCGTTGCTGCTGATCCAGATGTTCCCGAACCTGCTCGCCGTCGTCGCGCTCTTCTTGTTCATGACCCGCATCAAGGGCCTGTTCCCGGCAATCGGACTCGGATCGTCATGGGGATTGATCTTCATCTACCTCGGCGGCGCACTCGGCGTGAACACCTACCTGATCAAGGGCTTCTTCGACACCATCCCGTTCACACTCGACGAAGCAGCGAAGATCGACGGCTGCACCCACTTCCAGATCTTCTACAAGATCATCATGCCGCTCGCCGCTCCGGTGCTCGCCGTGATCGGCCTGCTCTCGTTCATCACCTCGCAGGCCGAGTTCCTCGTGGCGAGCGTCATGCTCAGCGAGGACAACAAGACCCTGGCAGTCGGACTCTCGGGATACGTCCGAGCCGGCTTCGACAACCGCTGGGGACCGTTCGCTGCCGGCTCGCTGATCGGGGCGATCCCGGTGGTGCTGCTCTTCTTGTTCCTGCAGCGCTACATCGTGTCCGGTCTCACCGCCGGCGCCGTCAAGGAGTGACCCCGGCCCTCCCGCTCCGGCTCGTCGACCAACCGCACCACGACGGCGCACCCCTGTGCGTCGACCCGTCACCGCGGACGCTCGGCGCCACGGTCCGCGTGCGACTCCGAGTGCCCGACACCTGTGGCACCGAGCGAGTCCGACTCCGCTCGACGCCCGACGCCGAGCCAGCGGTGATCGAAGCGAGCATCCAGCGACGTGCCAACGGGATCACGTGGTGGCAGGCCGACCTCCTGCTGCACAATCCCGTGACCGCCTATCGGTGGCTGCTCGACGGTGGTGAGCTCGGCCGCTGCTGGGTCAACGGCGCCGGCGTGTTCCACCGCGACGTCACCGACGACGCCGACTTCCGCCTCACCGCAACGCCCCCCGAGCCCGGGTCTCCGGGGGCGTTGGCTGATGCTGCGCCGGCATGGTTGGCGGACACCGTCGGCTACCAGATCTTCATCGACCGGTTCGCCGACTCGGGCACCGACCGGAACACCCCGCACTGGGCGCTCCCTCGGGCATGGCACGAACCGGTGGAGAACACGCCGGGTCTCCGATCGCGCCACTGGTACGGCGGCGATCTGGCGGGCATCGAGGCGCACCTCGACCACCTGGCCACGCTCGGTGTGACCCTGATCTATCTCACGCCGTTCTTCCCCGCAGGGTCGATGCACCGATACGACGCGTCGACGTTCGACCACGTCGACCCGGCCCTCGGCGGGGATGGCGCACTCGAGTCGCTCGTTGCTGCGGCGCACGCTCGTGGCCTCCGGGTGATCGGCGACCTCACGTTGAACCACACCGGCGTCCGCCACGAGTGGTTCACCACGGCCATGGCCGACCCCGACGCCGCCGAACGCAGCTACTACTTCTTCGACGACACCGAGCCCGACGGATACGTCGCCTGGCACGGTGTCCCAACACTGCCGAAACTCGACCATCGAAGCAGCGCGCTCCAGCAGCGGTTCTACGACGGCGACGGTTCGGTGGTGGCGCGGTATCTCGAGGAGCCGTTCGCACTCGACGGCTGGCGGATCGACTGTGCGAACACGACCGCTCGCTTTCGCGACCACGACGACAACCACCACGTCGCCCGCCGCACGCGGGCCACGATGGATCGGATCGGACGTTCCACCGACCGTGATACGCGTTGGCTCGTCGCCGAGCACTGCTACGACGCTGCCGACGACCTCGACGGCACGGGCTGGCACGGTGTGATGGCCTACCAGTGGTTCACGCGCCCCCTGTGGGCCTGGCTCAAGGCACCCGGACCGATCGCGCTCATGTCGGCGGTCGAGTTGATCGATCTCGATGGCCACGGCCTGGTCGAGTCGATGCGACACCTGGCCGCGAACGTCTCGTGGAATGCTCGCCAGGCGTCGATGACGATGATCGACTCGCACGACACCGCCCGCTTCCGCACGGTGGTCGGCGGCGATGTCACCCGCCACGTGGTCGGGTTGACCGCCCTGTTCACCATGCCCGGTGTCCCCACGTTGTTCGCGGGCTCCGAGCTCGGCTGCGAGGGCGACTCGATGGACACCGCCCGTGTGCCGTTTCCATGGGACCGCCTGGCGTCGGAGCACGACGCAGCGGACTCGCCCGGGCACTCCTTCACGGACAGCGTGCAGCAGCTGATCGCGATCCGGCGGCGCAGCGAAGCGCTGCGGTACGGCTCGATGCGGTGGATCGATGCGACCGAACACAGCATCACCTACATCCGTGAGACCGCCGGGTCGAGCGTGCTCGTCCACCTCGTTCGGTCTCCCTGCGAGCGTCCGCGATTCCTGGCGACCGAGATCGGTTCGTTCGACAACGCTGGAGCCCCCGATCGTTGCTCCGTGCAGTTCGGCGACCCCGAACTGATCGAGTTCCAACCGTCCGAGGGCGACACACCGGGCAGCATCACGCTGCCAGGAGCACCGGGGGCCTACGTCGTCGCTTGCGGACCCAGATAGCGTCGAGTGACGTGAATCAGACGAAGAACCGGATGCAGGCCCTCGGATTGCTGGACCGCGCGTTCAAGGCCACCACGGATGCCGAGCTGACCGCGGCGATCGAGGCCCTCGACGACGACCACCGCGAGGGGCTCGAGTCGTTCGTCGAGGCGCTCACACCCGATGGCGTGCGCGCTGCGGTCAAAGCAGGCCGCATCAACGGTGACATGGAGGCGATCGCTGCGATCGTGTCCGACGCGTGCTTGGCCGATTGCATCAAGGAGCTCGGCGACCACGCGGACAACCCGACGACCGATCAACTCACCGACGTGCTGCCCGGCCTCGTCGATCGCCACAGTGCTGCCGTGACACGGCTGATGCTCGCGGCGACGGTTGCCGGCGAGGCGCCGGCGTCGGCGATCATCCGCGACCTCCTGAAGTCCGATGAGCTGGTGGCGCTGCCGAAGGCCGAAGAGGTCACGATCGCTCCGCTGATCGACACGGCGAAGCGTTCCCCGGAGGACCAGGCAGCGATCAAGGCCAAGCGCGCCGAGGCCAAGGCCGCGAAGAAGCAGGCCGACCGCGCCGCGCCGCGCCCAGTCGGCCGCCGATCGCAAGCGAGCCTGAACCATCGCACCGGGGTCGACCTGCCGGCAGCGTGGTCACTCGGCGGTGAGTACGTGCTGACGCTCGTGGTCGAGCAGCCATGCCTTGGTGTCGACGCCGCCGGCGAACCCGGTGAGGGCGCCGTTCGCCCCCACCACCCGGTGACATGGAACGATGATCGAGATCGGATTCCGACCGTTCGCTGCGCCGACGGCGCGTGCCTTGCGACGATCACCCATCCGCTCCGCTTGCTCGCCGTAGCTCTCGGTGTGGGCGTACGGAATCGCACGAAGTGCGGTCCACGCCGCCTGTTGGAAGTCGGTGCCGACCGGATCGAGCGGCACGTCGAAGCTCGAGCGAGTGCCGGCGAAGTACTCGGCGAGTTGCGTCGTTGCCATCACGAGCATGGGGTGCGACGGGTTCGCGACCGTGTCGGCGTGCGCGACCCGCTGTGGGCGGTCTCCAGGCCAGAGCACCGCTCGGAGTCCGACGTCGCTCGCAACCAACGTGAGCTCGCCCACGGGGCTGTCGATGACGGTGCTGGACAACGATTCGATCATGATGCTGCTTCCTGGTGAGCGACGGGAGGGACCGGACGAGCGAGACTCGCCCAGAGATGGTGCACGGCGTACGACCGCCACGGTGCCCAGCGGCTGGAGTCGCTGGCAGCACGGCCGAGACGTTCGAGCGCATGTTGCACGCCGAGGTCGTTGGTGAGAAACATGTCCGGGTTGCCGAGCCCGCGCATCACGACGTAGTCCGCGGTCCAGGGGCCGATGCCCCGCAGCGCACGGAGTTGCCGGTGAGCCACGTCGGGTTCCACTCCGACATGCAGTTCGAGTTCACCGGCGGCAACCGCCGCGGCGAGCCGTCGGATCGTGTCGCGCCGTGCGGCCGGCATCGAGAATGCCTCATCGGGGGCCAACGCCAGGCTGGTCGGGTCGGGGAACACGTGCGTCAGTGCGCCGATCGGTTCCACGAGTGGACGTCCCACGGCCGCAACGATCCGTGCGGCGACCGTGCGGGCGCCCGCCACCGAGACTTGTTGCCCGACCACCGCTCGGACTGCGGTCTCGTACGGGTCGACACTCGCGGGTGCACGCCGACCAGGGGTCGCGGCGACCAACTCGGCCAGCGCCCGGTCGCCACGCAACGCCTCGTCGACGGCGACCGGATCGTTGTCGAGATCGAGCAGGCGACGAACACGCTGCACCGCGGCCCCGACGTCCGACCACGACGAGAGCCGAAGCCGCGCTGCGACATGATCGTCGTGTGCGACGACACCGACCACGCCGACACCCGATGGCAACGACAGCGTGCGGGTGTACTCGTCACCGTCCCACGACTCGATGCCGGGGATCGCTCGCTCGCCGATGAATCCCACGAGCTCACGTCGGGCAAAGGGCGCTCGGGTCGGAAGCCGCACGGAAACATCGACGAATGCGGGAGCGCCGCCGATCGATGTGACCTCCGTCGCGCCGGAGCGCGTGGAGGCCGATCCCTGCGACCGTTGGCGTGCGGCCCGCAACGCACTCGGTGACGTCGCGAAGACATCGCGAATCGTGTCGTTGAACTGGCGAACGCTGCCGAAACCAGCCGCAAATGCCACATCGGTCAACGGCATCGTGGTCGTCTCCACCAACACGCGAGCAGTCTGCGCACGCTGCGCTCTGGCGATCGCAAGCGGGCCGGCGCCCAGCTCGGCGGTGACCACCCGAGTGAGGTGGCGCGTGCTGTACCCCAGCCGCCTGGAGAGGCCAGCCACACCGTCGCGTTCGACCACACCATCAGCGATCAGTCGCATCGCTCGGGCCACGACGTCCTGGCGGGCGTTCCACTCGGGCGAACCAGGCGTGGCGTCGGGGCGACAGCGCTTGCACGCGCGGAACCCCCGCTGCTGCGCGGCTGCCGCAGTGGCATAGAAGTCGACGTTCGCACGCTTCGGCGTGATCGCGGGGCAGCTGGGTCGGCAGTAGATGCCGGTGGTCCGCACCGCCGTCACGAACCAACCATCGAAGCGGTGGTCGCGGCTGTGCACTGCCAGGTAGCAGTGGTCGGGGTCGAGTGGAGGCACGGGCACCATCATGCCCGAACACCTGCCGCCCTCCTGGCGGAAATCGGCCATCGCATCGGCCGGCGTCGGGGTGTGGGTGGCCGCGTTCAGTCGGTCGAGACAGGGCTGAACTCGGCAGGACGAACCGAGGTGGGCCCGGCGTCGGGTGACCCGGCGGGCACGAGCTTGAATCGCAGCAGGAAGAGCCCGACCACGCAACAGGCGACGCCGCCGAAGAAGCCGGTCTGCTTGCCCACGATCTGGGCGAAGCTGCCGATCACGAGCCCGCCGAACACCGAGCCGACCTCGAAGAACATCGTGAACGAGCTGATCGCCCACGCACGATCGCTGTCGCTGGCACGGTTCACGGTGAGTGCGAGCAGCGACGGGTAGTTGAACGCCATCCCGAAGCCGACGAAGATCGATGCAACCCACAGCGCCTGCACCGTGGGCACGATCGCCAGGACCGAGAGCCCGACACCGAGCGAGCCGAGCGCAATCGTCACCGCCAGCCGCGGTCCCAGTCGTTCCGGCAACGTCGCGCCGAAGATTCGCACGATGAGCGATGTCACCGAGTACGCGGCGAACAGCCCGCCCGAAGTCGCAAGGCCGACTTCACGCGAGTAGTCGGGGATGAACGCGCCGAACGTGGAGAATGCAGCGACACCCGCCGCCAGCACGATGCCTGGCATCACCGCAGCAGGGTGCATGATGCGCCGCCGCCCCGTCTCCGGAGCGGCTGACGCAATGCCGTTGCCTGCCGGCGCGGTGGATTCGACTCGGGCCGGGGCAAACAGCGCCACCACGGCCGCGGCAACGGCAAACGACCCGGCGACGAGGAACGCCTGCTCGAATCGCGTGTCGTCGAGGACGAGCTCGCCGACGATCGGACCGAAACCGATCCCACCGAAGACCGCCACCGAGAAGTAGCTCGCCCCCTCGGCCCGTCGATGCGCAGGCGACAGGTCGGCGATCAGGGTTGCAGCACCGACGAAGACGGCCGCCTCGCCGATTCCCATCACCCCTCGCAACAGCAAGAGCTGCCAGAACTCGGTGACCTGGCTCAGTCCGAGCCCGGTGACACCGGCGAGCAACGATCCGCCGACCAACAGCACTCGACGGCCGTAGCGGTCCGCGAGCCGCCCGAGAAACGGTCGGGCCACGATCGCCGCACCGGCGAACACGGCAATGGTCAGTCCAATACCGAACTCGCCCCGCCCGAGCGGCCCTTCGATGAACAACGGCACGATCGGGATCAGCATCCCGATGTACATGAAGAAGACCAGCGCACACGCAGTGACCACGAGGAACGGTGCCGTCAGGAGGCGGTCGTTGGACGGTTCCCCTCCCGGCATCGGTGTCGACATCCCGCCATCTTGCCGACTCGAACCCTCGGCGCCGCAAGCGGATGCTGCTGCCGCCCGATGTCACATGGTCAGCATCGAGCGACGTCGACCGACACCGACAGCGACTGCGGTGACGACGGCCCGACCACGACCCCACGAACCGGAGCGACGTCGGCATAGTCACGTCCCCAGCCGATGGTGACGTGCCGGCTCGGGGCCACGATGCCGTTCGTCGGATCGAAGTCCAGCCACCCATGTTCGGGAATCCACACCGAACACCAGGCGTGGGACGCGTCCGCCCCGATCGTCTTCGGCTCGCCCGGCGGAGGGTCGGTTTCGATGTAGCCGCTCACGTAGCGTGCCGCGAGGCCGATCGTCCGCAACGCGCCAACTGCAAGGTGCGCGAAGTCCTGGCACACACCACGCCGCTCCGCCAGCACCAGATCGAGCGGTGAACTCACGACGGTGAACGACGGGTCGAACACGTACTGCTCGAAGATGCTCGAACAGAGCGCCGTCGTTGCGTCGACGATGCCCCGACCCGGCGTGAACGACGCCGCCGCCAGGTTGTACAGATCGAGGCGGTTCGAATCGATCGTGACGAAACGCGACGGTGCCGCAAACGGGGTGACGTCGAGCGCCGCAGGCCCACGCATCCCCGCGAGTGACGCGCTCGCCCGCTCCCACGCCCTGTCGTCACGAGGCAGTTCCTGCTCCCAGATCCGCGCTTCGGTGATCGCTTCCACGACAAGCCCGTCGTGTGGCCGGTGCAATCCGAACTGCACGATCCGGTTGCCGAAGACGTCGATTCGCTCGTCGTACTCATCGGCCTCGGGGAACGTGGTGACCACCGACGATGCCACCGTCTGCGCCGGTGTCGGCCGGGCGAGCACACACGCCACGCTGTAGCCATCGAGCATCGTTGCGCCGTACTCGTACTCGGTGCGATGCACCACCCGATAGCGCTGGCCCGGCATGTCAATCCCGTCCCATCATTCGCGGGTCCACCGGCGCGGCCAGGTACGACCCGACCACGTCGCGTGCCAGTCGGTCGCAACCGTCGAAGACCTCGATCAGCACCGCAGCAGTCGACTCGATCGTGTCGAACGACGCAGCCGAGAGCAGCCCGAGCAGACGGGACGACTCGTCCACACCGCGCACCCAACCGAGCCGATCGGCCTGATGACGGACTTCGAGAATCGCCGACGCGGCGGCTCGTGGATTGTGGACGTCGGCGACGACGAGATGAACGGCGGTGGCGAACTCGACATCGCTGCGGTGCCGACGACGGTAGGCGACAAGGCTCTCGTTCGTGGCGAGGACCAGTTCGACCACGCGTTGTCGTTGGAAGTCCAGACGATGGTCGTCACCGGGGCCGGCCCAGCCATGTTCGAACAGCCGAGTCTGACGACCCAGCCCGAACGCCCCACGCACGCCGTCGATCACCCCGAAGGCGCGCTCGAGCCGGCGGCCGACCTCGCCGAATCGCCACGCCGGCCCGTGCAGCACGCTCTCGTTCCAGAGCCCGACGAGCGAGGCGAGGTCGACGAGGATCGACTCGAGCGCTCGCCCGTCGATGCGTGCGATGTCGACCACCGACGGGTTCGGGGACCCGTCCTCGGTGACCATCCAGCGCAACTGTGCTCGGGAGTCGGCGAGCCGAGCCAGCATCCGCCCCGCCGTCGCCGAGAAGAAGTCGCGCACGGACGACGCCTCCGCGAGGAACGAACCGAGTTGATGGGCGAGCGCCTCCACCCCCGAGGCGAAGACCGCGCCCGATCGAGGTCCGACACCGGCATCAGGCCACGTGCCGGAGATCGAGGCGAGCATGTCGAGACCATGATCCACCCACGGCTCGGCCACCTCGGCGGCCACGAGTCCGCTCGTTCGATCGAGCACCACCTCCATCGCCCGCGCCAGGACCTCCGCTCGTTCCATCGCTCGCCCCGCCCAGAACAGCGCCTCGGCGGCGCGGGTCGGCACCGACGCGATCAGGTCCACCTGCGGCAGGGGGTCCCGGCGGCGCAGCATCGGTGGGGCGACCGTTCCTCCGACCACCCAGACGTCCTTCGCCGTCGCTGCGGTCGGACGGATTGGATCGTCACCGGGCAGCAGTACTCGTGCGCTGCCTCCCTGGAGAACATCCACGCCCTTGTCGCTCGCGACGAGATGCAACCGCAGCGTGATCGCGCGCTCGACGAGCTGGCGACCGTCGTAGCTCGGCCACACACTCCACGCCCGCTGACTCCGTTCGGCTGCCGGCATGAACGGCAGTGGCCAGACACCCTGATAGTCGGATGTCCGACCGGTGAGCCATGCCCCAGCGCTGTCCCACTGTTCTGCGAGCGCAGGGTCTTCGATCACCCCACTGCCGTGCGCGTTCGCCAGGCTGACACCGTTCGAACGGGCGGCCAACAGCAGCCCCGGCACCCCGGCGCTTCCCTCCGCATTGACCTCCATCGGATCGACCCGATCGTCCTCCAGCCGGCGAAAGACCACATCGACCGGTTCGAGTCCGGCCAACGACCGCAGCCACACGCGACGCTGCCGGACGACGAGGTCGGCTCCCTCGGCGAGGTTGAGCCCGAGTCGCGTTGCAAGATACGACTGCTCGACGAAGGACGGGTGGTCCACCCCACCAGACAGCACGACGATGCGCGGATTGCGGTTGACGGCGACGTCGGCGAGGCCGTCGCGCAGCCGGTCTGCGAACGGGTCGAGCGACCGCAGGGCGCGTCCTGCTGGAAGGCGCGAGATCGTGTCGCGATGCACGCGGCTCGCAACCGACCGACCCAGCAGGGCGTAGCCGACGCCGGCCGGAGCGTCGGTGAGGTCGCGCACGACGCGCCAACGACCGTCGACGTCGCGAACGATGTCGACGGCATAGTTGGTGAGCCATCGACGATTGGGCCGTCGGCCGAACGCCGCGAGCCGGTAGTTCGGGCTTCCCCACAGCGTCTTGGGATCGACCGCTGCATCACGGAGCAGCGTCCGTTCGCCGTACACGTCGTCGAGAATCGCCTCGAGCATCTGCATTCGAGCGATCGCTCCGTCGGCCAGCGCGACGAATTCGTCCCCATCGATGACCAGCGGGATCGGGTCGAGCCGCCACGGTCGCGATTCGAGCAGCACCATCCGTCCGTCGGCGCGCAGCGGCAGATCGTGCACGATGTGCCCCGAACCCTCCGCGGCCAGCAGTCGGTCGTGATCGAGTTGCCGCGTCGGCAGGTCGGCGAGCGAGGCGATCGAGTCCATCAAGGAGAACGCATCGATACCTCCGAGACTTGCCGTCGCGGAGGGGGGCGTCCCGGTGCGGGGACCGTTGTGGTCGGTCATGGTGAGGTCGATCGTCGGTCGTGCACGTTCAGTGCACAACGTACTGTTCGTGCATCACCCGGTTGAGCCGAGCCAAGGCGTTCTGGACGTCATCCATGGCGGCGTCGAGCGCCACGCCATCGTCGGCGGCAGGTCGACTCCGGCGCAACTGTCGGTCTGCGGCCTCGAGCGCACCGAGCACCGTGGAGTATTCGGGCAGTCGCAGAATCGACGTGCGCATCTCTGCCAGGCAACCTGCGACCGAGCGCGGGAACCGATGGTCGAAGAGCAAGAAGCGCACGACCGCAGGGCCCTCGATGTGGCCTCGGGTGGCCCGCTGATACATCTGCAGCGCGGAGAGCGATCGCAGCACGCCCATCCATTGCACCTCGGCGAACTCGTCGACGGCACCCGGGGGCAGCGACAGCAGGCTGGCGGCGCGCACGCCCAACACACGGGTGGTCATGTCGGCTCGTTCGATGTACCGGCCGAGCCGCCACATCTCGAAGACCTCGTCGCGGGTGATCGTCGACTGCAGCACACCGTCGAGGCGACGACTCTCGTCGATCACGCGTGTGAGAAAGCGATCTCGTCGACGCCGCTCGACCGACGTGATCGCGGCACCTCGCACGTAGATCGAGAGGTCGTTGATCGTCTGCCACGCTTCCCGTGGGAGCACCTCGCGGCAGGTTCGCAGGTTCTCACGGCTCTGCTCGACGGCGTTGACGATGCTGTTCGGGTGCTCGCGGTCAGCGATCAGGAACTGGGCGACCTGGCCCTCGTCCGACCCTGCGACCGACGGCAACGTGACGTCGCTGCCGGAGATCGACACGAGCGGGCTCCACCGGGACGACGACGTTGGCAGGTCGGCGAGCACCTCGCCGTACGAGCGCAACACTCGCGCGGAGTCCTCGGCTCGTTCGACGTAGCGCGCCGCCCAGTACATCCGATCGGCCACACGTGAGAGCAACGACATCAGCTGCTCCCCGACTGCGACTGCTGCATCGACGAAGCGACCCCGGTATCGATCGGAGAGCCCTGCTCCGGGTGGTTGTTGTCGACGATCCAGGTGTCCTTGCTGCCGCCCCCCTGCGACGAGTTGACCACCAGTGAGCCCTTGGTGAGCGCCACCCGCGTGAGGCCCCCTGCGGTGACGTAGCTGTACTGGCCGGTGAGGATGAACGGCCGGAGGTCGAGGTGGCGGGGCTCGATGCCGTCGTCGACCAACGTGGGTGCGGTCGAGAGATCGAGGATCGGTTGGGCAACCCAGTTTCGGGGGTCGTCGCGAATCGACTCGGCCACGCTCGCGAGTTCCTCGGGGCTCGCTCGGCTCCCGATCACGATGCCGTACCCACCGCTCTCGTTTGCCGGCTTGAGCACGAGTTCGTGCAGGTTCGCAAGCACGTAGGACCGCTCGTCGTCGTACATGCACCGGTAGGTCGGCACGTTGGGGATGAGCGGCTCCTCGCCGAGGTAGTAGCGCACCATGTCGGGCACCCAGGCGTAGACCACCTTGTCGTCGGCGACGCCGGCACCCGGGGCGTTGGCGATGCCGACGTTGCCCGCCTTCCACGCCCGCATCAACCCTGCGACACCGAGCGCCGAGTCCTCCCGGAACACCTCGGGGTCGAGGAACAGGTCGTCGATGCGCCGATAGATCACGTCGACACGTTCCAACCCCTGGATCGTCTTCATGTAGACGCAGTCGTCGTCGCCGACGACGAGGTCTTGACCTTCGACGAGTTCGGCGCCGATGCGCTGCGCCAGGAACGAATGCTCGAAGTAGGCCGAGTTGAAGATGCCGGGCGTCAGCACGGCGATGCACGGGTCGTGGCGGCCCTCGGGCGCCAACGACGACAGCAGCCGGTTCAGCTCGTCGGTGTACGCATCGACCGGGCGAATGCGGTGGCGCTCGAACAGCTCGGGGAACGCCCGTTTCGCGATCCCTCGGTTCTCGAGCACGTAGCTCACCCCGGAGGGAACGCGCAGGTTGTCCTCCAACACGTAGAGCTGGCCATCGCCGGCGCGGACGAGATCCGAACCGGAGATGTGCGCCCAGACACCGAACTTCGGCCGGATGCCTTGGCACTCGGGACGGTAGTTGGCCGAGTCGTCGAGCAGATCGGCTGGGAACACCCCGTCGGCGATGATGCGCCGATCGTTGTAGATGTCGTCGATGAAGTGGTTCAAGGCCCGTAGGCGCTGGGCGAGTCCCTGCTCGACCACCGTCCATTCGGCTCCATCGATCAAGCGAGGGATGATGTCGAACGGCCAGGCCCGGTCGATGTTCTCTCCGTCCGAGTACACGGTGAACGAGATCCCCATCGTCAGGATCTCGAGATCGGACACCCGCTGTCGTTCGCGCACTTCGTCGATCCCGATGCGGTGCAGCAGTTCGATCAGGTCACCTGCGATCGGTCGCGGGCTCCCATCGTGCTCGAGCAGTTCGTCCACGACTGCCGACCGTACCCCGTGGAGCACCTCACGAAACCCCCCACAGCCATTTCGTTCTCGTGAACTCGTGTCGGAACTATTCCGACACGAGTTCACGAGAACGACGGGTCAGCGCCGGGATGCACGTCGCACCGGTAGGTTGCGCAGACGGGGCATCCCGCTCGGCCCAGATCGGCCCACGGCAGGAACCGGACTGAAGGAGCCCCGATGGCCACGCTCTCCCCCTCACTCGCCCAGCAGGTGGCCCAGCGCCACGGCATCGTCACGCGGCTCGAGTTGGTCGCTGACGGCTACACGCGAAACACCGTGCGATGGCAACTCGACAACGAGGTCTGGGTCCCGGTACATCGTGGGGTCTTCCGCATCGCCACCTCCCCCGACACCTTCGAGAGTCGCTGCGTTGCGGCCTGCCTGGCCGATCCATCGGCGATCGTCACCGGCGTTGCGGCCGCCCGACTCTGGCACTTTCGCCATGTTTGGCGACCCGAGCTGCCGTACGTGCTTGTCGGCCACGATCGCACGCCGATCACGAACGGTGTGGTGCTCCGACGCTCGAACGTCATCGACGCCACCGATGCGGTACAACGTCCGGACGGGATCACCGTCGCCAGCCCGCCACGCGCCTGGTTCGACTGCGCCCGAGACATCGACGACGACCGCTTCGAGCGCCTCACCGAATGGGTGCTCGACAACCACTCGAGTCTGCAAACGCTGTGGAGGTTGACCCGGCGCCTGCAAGCCAAGGGGCGTCCTGGCCTTGGTCGCATCAATCGGGTGATGTCTCACCGAGCCGACTGGCAGAAGCCCGCAGGATCTGGCCTGGAACTGCGAGTCCTGCAGGCCCTCGAACGTCGGGGCATCGAACTCGTCCGTCAGATGGCGATCACGCTTCCAAACGGGCAGACCATCCACCCCGACGGCGCCGACCCAGCGATCAAGTGGGCGCTCGAGGTCGACCACTCGAGCTGGCACGCTGGCAGGCAGGAGTCGCAACGCGACAAGGTGCGCGACCGCGGGCTGCGACGCATCGGCTGGCAGGTCGACCGAGTCACCGACTACGAACTCGACGACGACTTCGACGCAGCGATCGGTGAACTCGCCGACATCTACCTCCACCGCCGCCTGACCTTCGCTGCCGCCTGACCCCGCCAGCTTCTCCCGCCAGCTTCTCGTGAGCTCGTGTCGGAATAGTTCCGACACGAGTTCACGAGAACGGATCTGGGGTGGCGCCGGATTGGGTGGGGTGCAGTTGGGTGGGGTGGGGTCACTCAGTCGGGGGCTTGGGCTCCTTGGGGAGGCCGAGGACGCGTTCGCCGACGATGTTGCGCTGGATCTGGCTCGTGCCGCCCCAGATCGTCTCCGAGCGGGAGAAGAAGAACGACGACATCATCGGACTGACCGGATAGCCGTCGCGCTGCTTGTCACGAGCGGCGCCGGGCCAGCCGCCGGACTCGGGGCCAGCGTCGATCAGCATGCCCTCGGCGCCGAAGATGTCGACAGCCAACTCCATGGCTGCCTTGTGCATCTCCGACCAGAACATCTTGTTGGTGGCACCGAGCGCGATCGTGCCCATGTCGCCGCCGCCCGAGAGCGTCGCCGACAAGTTGCGCAGACCGTTGATCCGAAGGATCTGGATCTTGGTGTAGTACGTCATCAGCCGCTGACGAATCAGTTCGTCGTCGATGAGGCCCTTCTCGGTGGCGGCCTCGACCAGCAAGCGGTACTCCTCGGCGAAGCGCCGGTAGCCGGTGGTGGCCGACTGGCCTCGCTCGAACGCGAGGGTGGAGTTGGCGACCTTCCAGCCGTTGTTGACGCCGCCCACGACGGCGTCCTTGGCGCAGCGAGCGTTGTCGAAGAACACCTCGCAGAACTCGGCGGTGCCGTCCGGCTGGGTGATCCCGCGGACCTCGACACCTTCCTGGCGCATCGGCACCAACATGTACGAGATGCCTGCGTGCTTGGTGTCCGGGTCGGTCCGGGTGAGCAGGAAGCAGTAGTCGGCATGGTGGCCCTGCGTCGTCCAGACCTTCTGGCCGTTGATGACCCACTCCTCGCCGTCGAGCACGGCGCTGGTCTTCAGCGAGGCGAGGTCGGAGCCGGAGTTGGGCTCGGAGAAGCCCTGGCACCAGCGGGTGGTGCCCGAGAGGATGCCGGGCAGGAACTCCTTCTTCTGCTCCTCGGTGCCCCACTGCAGAATCGTGGGACCGACGAGCGTGTCGCCGAAGAAGTCGCCGCGCATCGGCGCCTTGGCACTGGCGAACTCCTCGGAGAGCACGACGCCCTGCATCGTGGTGAGACCCTTGCCGCCGTACTCCGCCGGCCAGGTCGCGCAGATCCAGCCGCCCTCGAAGAGCTTCTGCGGCCACTCCTCGTTGAACTGCTGGCGCTGCTCGTCGGTCATCTCGAACCCGTCGTCGAACCAGCCATCGGGCAGGTTGTCGTGCAACCAGGTCTTGATTTCGGCGCGGAATTCCTCGGCTTCGGGGGGATAGGAGAGATCCATTCCCCCATTCTGCCCCTCCACTTGACCCGCTGGTCAAGTCTTGCGCTTTCACACGCAGGAAACACTTCGGCGACAAGCAAGAAATGCCACACCTTTAGGTTGCGCTCCCAATCCGGCCGGCAACGAAGCCACTGGATTCTCCATCCCTGTTCCCTACCCCTCTTGGAGGACCCGTGCGCAATAGAGCGCTTCGAATCGTTTCCGGTCTGGGCGGCGTTGTCGCCGTCTTGGCCATCACCCCATCCGTCGGCTTCGCCCAGGACTACGTACCAACCGCGCAGGACTATCTGAACAACATCTGGGTGTTCATTGCCGGCGTACTGGTCTTCTTCATGCAGGCGGGCTTTGCGCTCGTCGAAGCCGGCCTGACCCGAGCGAAGAACGTCGTCAACATCTTCGCCAAGAACATGGCCGACGCAATCGTCGGCATCCTGGCCTTCTTCGCCTCGGGATACGCCCTGGCATTTGGCGGAGACGGCTGGTTCATGGGAACCAGCGGCTTCTTCCTCGATGGCGTCGACATGGCGGCCATCCCCGAGGGAGGCCTGAGCCCGGCAACCACGTTCTTCTTCCAGGCAGTCTTCGCAGCGACGGCGGTCACCATCGCCTCCGGTGCCATGGCCGAACGGACGAAGTTCAGCGCCTACCTGATCTTCTCGGCGATCATGTGTGCGTTCATCTACCCGGTCGTGGTCCACTGGACCTGGGGCGGCGGCCTGATCGCCGACATCCAGATCGGTGATGCGGTCTTCTCCGACTTCGCCGGCTCCGGCATCGTCCACATGACCGGTGGTATCGCCGCCTTCATGGGTGCGCTCTTCCTCGGACCCCGCATCGGCAAGTACGACGCCGACGGCAACCCGCGAGCGATCCCCGGTCACAGCATCCCGTTTGCCATCCTCGGTGTGTTCATCCTGTGGTTCGGCTGGTTCGGGTTCAACCCCGGCTCCGAGCTGCTCGCCGACGAATTCGTGTCGACGATCGCCGTCAACACGATGCTCGCCGCCGCTGCCGGTGGCCTGTTCTGCACCATCACGATCTGGATCGTCGCCGGCAAACCGGACGTCGCCATGATCGGCAACGGCGTGCTCGCCGGACTCGTCGCCATCACCGCTCCGTGTGGTGCGGTGACCCCGCTGATGTCCGTGGTCATTGGCGCAGTCGGCGGCATCCTCGTGGTCTTCTCCGTGTTGTTCTTCGACAAGGTCAAGATCGACGACCCGGTCGGTGCCATCAGCGTGCACGGCGTGGTCGGTGCGTGGGGCCTGCTCTCCATCGGGCTGTTCTCGACGTACGACGACGCCTTCCTCGGCCGCGAAGATGCCGGCCTGTTCTACGGCGGCGGCTTCGACCAGCTCGCCGTGCAGGTCGTCATGTTGCTGATCATCCTCGCCTGGGTGGGCATCACCACGGCGATCGTCTTCGGCGGCATCAAGGCCACGGTCGGCCTGCGGGTCAGCGCCGAAGAAGAGATCGAGGGCCTCGACGTCCTCGAGCACGGCCTCCAGGGCTACGCCCCCGACCTGGCTCACACGAGCTGACACACTTCTAGGTATCGAGCCAGACAAGGAACCATCACATGAAACTCGTGACAGCAGTCATCAAGCCGTTCAAGCTCGACGATGTCAAGGATGCCCTCAAGGCAATCGGCGTCGCCGGGATCACCGTCGAGGAAGTCCGCGGCTTCGGCCGTCAGGGCGGCCACACCGAGACCTACCGAGGAGCGGAGTACAAGATCGACTTCGTTCCCAAGGTGAGCCTCGGCATCGTCGTGGCCGACGAGACCGTGGACGCAGTGGTCGACACCATCGTGTCGGCGGCTGCCACCGGCAAGATCGGCGACGGCAAGATCTGGGTCACCGATGTGGACCGCCTCGTGCGTATCCGCACCGGTGAAGAAGGGGCCGACGCCATCTAGCCGGCCACGCCACCCAACCCGATCGGGCCGCATCGTCGCGACCCGCCCGTTGACCCCCGAGCCTCCCTTTGCGTCCTCAAAGGGGCAGGCTCGGGGGTCTTCGCGTGCGCGGTATCGTGACGTGCCGTTCGTTGAGCCCCGAGCGGTTCCGGTCGCGTACAGTCGGGGACATGACAACGGTCGAGTCCGACTCCGCTCCCACCACGCCAGCGAAGGCGGGGCGATGGACCGCCCAGTGGAAGGAGCTGTACGCCGAGGTCATCACGACCGGGCTGTGCACGGGCTGCGCAGGTTGCGTGGTCACCTGCCCGCACGACGTGATCGGCTACGAGCACGAAGAGGGCAAGTACATCCCGTTTCACCTCGAGGAGGAGCTCGGCCTCGACAACTGCATCCACGGCTTCGGCGAAGGGGGCGGCTGCACCACCTGCACCCGAGCGTGCCCTCGCTTCCAGGCGTGGGAACCCGCCGCCGACATGCACCTGTTCGGTCGGGTTCGCGAGCCCGACGAGATGGCGGGCATCTGGCGCCAGCTCTACCTCACCCGGGCGAGCGACAAGATGGTCCACGAGATGGGACAGGACGGCGGGCTCGTCTCGGCGATGCTGATCTGGCTGCGTGAACACGACTACATCGACGCAGCCCTCGTCTCGGGCGTCGAGGACGACGATGCGTGGAAGGCAAAGCCGGCGGTCGTGGCCACCAAGGATGAGATCCTCGCCACTGCCGGTAGTCGCTACACGTACTGCGCCAACCCGCTGGCGCTCCCAGAAGCCAAGGAGAAGGGCTACGAGCGGCTCGCGCTGGTCGGGATGGGCTGCCAGACCTCGTCACCGCCAACGATGTGGGACCGCAAGGCCGGCAAGGTCTCCAAGCCCTTCCTGTTCAACATCGGCCTGCTGTGCTCCAAGACGTTCGACGACGCCATCTTCACCGAACTGTTCGAGGCCAAGTACGGCCTGAAGAAGCAGGACATGGTGAAGATGAACATCAAAGGCGTGTTCCAGATCTGGATGAAGGACGGCTCGTACCACGAGATCGACCTGAAGGAATGCCACGCCTGGACCCGCGAGGGGTGCAAGAGCTGCCCCGACTTCGCCGCCGAGCACGCCGACGTGTCGACCGGCGGCATCGGCGAGGACAACGACTGGACGCTCACGATCGTGCGCACCGAACTCGGCGAGCAGGTCATCGAGCGCATGATCGCCGACGGCTCGATCGAAGCGAAGCCGGCCCAGACCGACGAGACTGCGATGCGCCTGCTGCGCCTGTTGTCGATCGTCAGTCGCCGGCGCTGGCCCAAGGAGGCCGACCCGGCGCCGGCGATCGGCGTCCCGCCGCCGAAGAAGAAGAAGGCGGCGGCGCCTGCAGCGGATGCCGCCCCCAAGACCGACTGACGGCGTTGCTGATGTCACGTTTGGTGTCTGACACCAAACGTGACGTCAGGGGGTCGAGGTGCGGGTGACGCCTTCGGGGTCGCAGGCAGCCAGATCCGATTCGAAATCGTCGAGGATGGCAATCGCCGGGGCCGACACTTCCTCGTTGCCGCTCCGCGCGTCGCTGCCGAGCGTGTTGAGCCCGAACTCGTCGTCGTAGTCGTCGATGACGTCGAGCATGCACGCCTCGATGTCTGGGAAGTCCTGAGCAACGGTCTTGACCAGGTCTTCGGCCACTCGAACGGCGCTGGGGTCCGAGGTGCAGGCGGAGACGCCGAGCACCGCGACGAGGCCGATGGCAAGCGCGTTGGTGATGGAGCGTCGAGAGGTCGTCACAGCGTCCCGAGGTTACTGGCCGCCCGCCGGACCCGCACCCGCCGCTCCCGGACCGGTGGGTTCGTCGCCGGCAGCCACCTCGACGGCACGGGCGAACACCGCATCGAGCATCGGCTCGGTCAGTCGTTTGGTGAACGTGTTCTGCTGGCTCGGATGAAACGAGCAGATCAACATCGGGCCATCCTCGATGGGCACTTCGACACCGTGCCCGAAGCGGGGACGCGGTCGGACACCGAAGTGAGCGCACGCCGCCTGGTAGCCGAACTGGCCGAGGCACACCACGACGACCGTGCGGTCCAACGCGCCGAACTCACGTTGCAAGAACGGCGCGCACGCATCGCGTTCCTCGGGGAGCGGCTTGTTGGCCGGCGGGGCGCATTTGACCGCGGCTGTCACCCATGCGTCGCGCAGCTCCAGTCCGTCATCCACCGCAGTCGACTCCGGTTGGTTGGCCAGCCCTGCACGGTGCATCGTTCGAAACAGCCAGTCGCCACTGCGGTCACCGGTGAACACGCGACCGGTGCGGTTGGCGCCGTGCGCTGCCGGCGCGAGCCCGAGCACCACAATGCGTGCCGACGGATCACCGAAGCCCGGGATCGGCCGGCCCCAGTACTCCTCGTGGCGATACGCGGCCCGCTTCTCGATCGCCACCTGCTCACGCCACGCCACCAATCGAGGGCATGCGGTACACCCGATCACGTCACGTTCGAGCCTGGCGAGCGGAGACATCGCCCTCGACAGTAGGTTGGATGCACTCCATGGCCACAGCGAAGAAGACTCCCCCTCCCCCATTCACCACCGTGCTGCTCGTTCGCCACGGCCAGACTCCCACCACCGGCAAGGTGTTGCCGGGGCGGGCCAAGGGCCTCCACCTGGCCGACGAGGGACGTCGCCAGGCGCAGATTGCAGCAGATCGGATCGCCGAGCTGACGCGCGTCGACGCGGTCTACTCCTCGCCGCTCGAGCGCGCGAAGGAGACCGCTGCACCGATCTCCGCGGCCCGCGGACTGAAGACCAAGATCGACCGCGGGCTCTTCGAGTGCGACTTCGGCGACTGGACCGGCGCCGAGCTCAAGAAGCTGATGAAGCTTCCGGAGTGGCAGACCGTGCAACGAGCTCCATCCACGTTCCGATTCCCCAACGGTGAAAGCTTCACCGAGATGCAGACACGCATGGTGTCGGCCCTCGACCGCCTCCGCCTCGCGCACCCCGGCGGCACGATCGTGTGCGTGTCGCACGCCGACACGATCAAGGCCGCCGTCGCCCACGCCCTCGGCACCCACATCGACCTGTTCCAACGGATCGTGATCAGTCCGGCCTCCATCACTGCGATCGGCTGGGGTGCGGGCGGACCGACCGTCTTGGCCGTCAACTCCACCGGTCGCCCCCTCACCGATCTCCAGCCATCGTGAGGTCGCAGCGATGAGTGTGTTCTTCGAGTTCGACGAGGTCTCGGCCTTCACCGTCGGCACCGTCGGGCGTCCCGGCGACCGGACGTTCTTCCTGCAGGCGCGCGCCGACGGTCACAAGGTGACGGTGAAGTGCGAAAAGCAGCAAGCCGCAGCGATCGTCCAGTACCTGCGCAGAGTGCTCGCCGATCTCCCGCCGGCGGAGGACCGTCCGATGAGCGGCGCCCTGGAGCTCCGAGAGCCGACCGACGCAGTGTTCGTGCTCGGTCCGATCGGACTCGGCTATGACCGATCGAACGACCGCGTGCTGATCCAACTGGACGAGGTCGGTGAGGTCGACGAAGAAGGCGAGCCGGTGGACGACGACGCCGATCGAGGCCACCTCCGGCTGTACCTCAGCCGGGGACAGGCGGCGGCATTCTGCGAGCACGCGGATGGCGTGGTTGCTGCCGGTCGGCCCCCATGCCAGTGGTGTGCGCTGCCGATCGACCCCGACGGCCACGACTGTCCGCGGATGAACTGACCGTGGCGGGCGCGGCATCAGACGATCCCAGCCAGTTCGACGACGAGTTCGACGACGATGACGGCGATGAGCGCGGCGTCGAGCTGCGCATCGACGACGTTGGCGACCCAGTCCAGCACCTGCTGCGTGGCGACATCGAGATCGAGGGCCGCATGCCGTATTCGAGCAATGCCACATTCCTCGTCCACGTCACGAGCAACGGCGCCTCGCATCCGGCCATCTACAAACCCACCAGAGGTGAGCGGCCGCTGTGGGACTTCGAGCCGGGACTGCATCGCCGAGAGGTCGCCACCTATCTGCTCAGCGAACATCTGCGCCTCGGGGTGATTCCACCGACGGTGCTCCGCGACGGACCACTCGGAGAGGGTTCGGTGCAGTGGTTCGTGGCCGCCGATCACAGCCAGCACTACTTCACCATCCACGAGGCCCACCCCGAACTGCACGACCGTCTGCGTGCGATGGCGCTGCTCGACGTGCTCGCCAACAACACCGACCGCAAGAGCGGCCACGTGCTACTGATTCCCGAACGCGACAGAGCGGCAGCCACGGTGTGGGGCATCGACAACGGTCTGTGCTTCGCCGCCGAGTACAAACTCCGCACCGTGATCTGGGAGTTCGGCGACGAACCGATCGCGGACGACTGGCTCGAACGTGTCGGGCTGCTGTGCGAGCGGGTGCCATTGGAGATCTCCACGCTGCTCTCCGACGACGAGGTCGAGGCGCTGCAGGGTCGTGCACGATGGTGCGTCACGAATCGACGCTTCCCGACCGACCCGTCAGGTCGCCGCTACCCGTGGCCGCTGGTCTGATGCGGCGATGAGTAGCGACGGACACCACGTCGCCGACGAGCGTCTCGACGAGTTGATCCACCGCGGTGATCTCGATGGTCTGGTTCGGATGATCGACGATCGCTGCACCGAACGCGACTGGGCCGGCCTGCTGCGCGTCCGCGATCGCTCGCGTCACGCGGTGGCGACCGGTCGGCAGCTCTGGCCGGCTGCCACGCTGGCCGAGTACCGTCTGGCACTCCTCGGCACCCCCGAACACGTCGCTGCCGTCCTCGACGAAACCGATGGGCTCTCCGGTCGATTCACCGTCGGTCCGCTCACCGAGGTGGCGGCGCAGCACCACACCTGGGCCGACCTGCAGCCGGAGCTCGATCTCGGGCCTCGCGCCGCGTTCGTAGCGCACGAACGGGTGCTCCGAGGCGATCGCATCGATGCTCCGGACCTCCCAGCCGTACTCGACCTGCCACTCACGCTCCAGGCGTGGGAACCCGACTACCCGCTTGCCACCTACACCGACGCGGGCGGTGAGTTCCCGATGCCCGAGCTGTCGACGGACTGGACCGACATCGACCCGATGCCCGCGGAACGTCTCGACGACGACGTCGACCTCGCCATCCGTCAACTGGTGGAGCCATGGCTCACCGGCTCGAACGGCCAGGCCGACGTCGTGTGCGTCGACGGCGACGTCAGCGGGGCGCTCGGAGCCCTCGGGCTTCGCCGTGCCAGGATCGCGGAGCTCGACGCCGCCAGCGCACTCGCCTGGCTTGCGTGGGCTGGCGCAAGCGGAGGAGCCCACGGTCGGCGACGCGGCGCCGCCTCCGGCCGCTTCGGAGCCTGGTGGACGCTGGCCGCACTCGGGGACCTGCTCGACGAGTGGCCGGTGGCGCCTGGCGAACTCGGACAGCTGGCGACGGAACTTCGCTGGTATCGCTGGGATGCACACGAGCCAGCGCTGGGTTGGCAGTTCCAGCTGGCGGTCGAGGATCCGGCCGAGTCGACCGCCTGGGCCATCCTGGCTCGCGACGCCGCCTGACGTCGGCCCCACCTCGGAGCGATGCGTTTCCGTGCGGACGGCCCGCACGGAAACTCATCGCGAACCAGTGTCGGACGGGCGGACGGTTGACGGGCGGTTGATGGCGATCGCGTACCCTGCAACGATGCTCAAGGTTGCCATCCTCCCTGCCCTGTTCGTGCTGCTCACCGCCTGCGGATCCGACGGCGACTCGGCGTCGGAGTCACCGTCGGCCGACACGACGGCTCCGGCCACCGCTGCACCCGATCCGACGACTGCTCCGGCGTCGAGCGATCCGTCGTTGTCGCCCGACTGCGAGAACGCACTTGGCGAGGCCGAGGCACTGATCACCGGGGTGATGGACACCCTCGATGCCTCCGAGCCGGTGGATCCCGACGAGGTCAGCACCGCCTTCGGAGCTGTCGGGGAGGCCGTCGGCGGAAGCTGCGGCGACGTCCAGGACGGGGCCGTCTCTCGACTGATCACCTTCACCTCCGACGAGGGCTCGACGCGATCGGTCGAGTCACAAGGCTTCGTCGTCGGGTTCCTGTCCGAGCTCTGCCAGCTTCCCAGCACTCTCAGCCCCAGCGCTGCGGACGCCTGCGCAGCAGCAGAACAGAGCTGACCGACACAGCACGATGTCGGACTTCGACCGGCGGACCCCTGGACCTGCCGCGTCAGACCAATGCTGCACCAGCTGCTCGCCACTCGAGACGGCCGACACCGAGGAACGACCGTCGACCTTCATCGCCACCCTGTAGCACTGACCACCGTGCAACCGGCCGCGATGTGATCCCACCACGCGGAACTGCCCGGGAGCGTTCGTTGGTCGAACGTTCCCGGGCAGTTCTCGAACGGTGAGGCGTTCGCTCGAACGCGCCGTTGTCCGTTGATTCGTCCTCAGCGGGCTTCGAGGGCCGCAAGGAGCTGCGGGAGCACCTTGTGAACGTCACCAACGATGCCGAGGTCGGCGACACCGAAGATCGGTGCCTCCTTGTCCTTGTTGATCGCGATGATGTTCTTCGAGCCCTTCATCCCGACCATGTGCTGCGTGGCGCCCGAGACACCAGCAGCGATGTACACGGTCGGCTTGACGACTTTGCCGGTCTGTCCGACCTGGTAGCTGTATGGCACCCAGCCAGCGTCGACGATGGCGCGGGTGGCTCCGGGCGCACCCTTGAGTTGCTTCGCCAGCGACTCGATCATGTCGAACTTCTCGGCGTCGCCGAGACCGCGTCCGCCGGCGACCACGATTGCGGCCTCGTCGAGCTTGGGACCGGATGTCTCCTCGACGTGCACTGCGGTGACGGTTGCGCCGCCGGTGGTTCCCAGCTCGGGAACGGGCGCAGCGACGACCTCGCCCGCTGCACCGGCTCCACCTTCGGCGACGAAGCTCTTGGGACGGAACGCCGCCAGGAACGGACGCTCACCGGTGAAGGTGGAGTTCACCAATTTGGTCCCACCGAAGATCGGCGTCTGCACGGTGACCGAGTCGCCGTCGACGGTGACCGACGTCGAGTTGGTGAGCACCGTCCGGTCGAGCTTCACCGACAGTCGTGACATGACGTCACGGCCCTCGTAGCTCTGCGGGAACATGATCAGGTCGGGGCTCTCGCCACCCTCGATCACTGCCTGCATCGATGCCGCGACCGCCACGCCCGGCAGCGCACCGGACAGGTCGCCGGTGGCGAAGACCTTCGCTGCGCCGTGGTCGGCGAGCGCTGCCGCAACCGCCGCACCGTCGCCGGCGATGAACGCCGAAACGGTGCCGCCGAGGCTGCGAGCCTTCGTGAGCAATTCGAGCGTGCCGCTGGTCGGGACGCCGTCGGCGCCCTGTGCGAACACCCAGATGTTGTCGATACCCATCGTTGGTCTCCTCAGATGACTTTCAGGTTGTCGAGGTACTCGACGATCTTGTTGAAGGTTTCGCCGTCGTCCTCGATGACTTCGCCGGCTTCACGCTCGGGCGCATCCTCGACGGAGCTGATCTGCTGGGCCCACGACACGGACTCGATGCCGAGATCGGCAGCGGTGACGGTCTCGACGGGCTTGGACTTCGCGGCCATGATGCCCTTGAAGCTCGGGTAACGAGGCTCGACGACGCCGGCCGTGACCGACACGACCGCTGGCAACGGGCAGGTGACCTCGTCGTAGCCGTTCTCGGTCTGACGGTCGACCTTGAGGGTGCCATCGGTGATCTCGATGCTCTTCGCGAAGGTGACCGACGGGAGCCCGAGCACTTCGGCGAGCTGCTCCGGCACCGTGCCGGTGTAGCCGTCGGACGACTCGGTCCCAGCGATGATCAGATCGGCATCACCGAGCTGCTTCGTGGCACCGGCGAGCACCTTGGCGGTGGTGAGGGCATCCGCACCAGCGAGCGACGCGTCGCTCACGAGTACGGCCTTGGCCGCTCCCATCGCCAGCGCAGTACGCAAGCCGGACACTTCGCCGTTGGGAGCCATCGACACGAGGCTGACCTCGCCGCCGCCGGCAGCCGTGACGAGCTGCAGAGCCATTTCGACGCCGTAGCTGTCGGACTCGTCGAGGATGAGCTTGCCATCACGCTTGAGCGTGTTGGTGGAGGGATCCAGTTCGCCGGGCAACGCCGGATCGGGGATCTGTTTCACACAGACGATGACGTTCATATGCCGCCCAAGTTACCGGTGCGTCAACTTCGACCCAAACCCTGCGGACATCGCAACCGCGCTTTGTGCCGTCGGGTCGCAGGCATGCTGCCAGTTCGCTACCGTCGGCACCTTGCGGATCCTGCTCGTGGTCAACTCCTTTGCGTCGTCGGTGACCGCGCGCAACACCGTGATCGTGCATCGCCGATTGAGCCGCGGGCACGAGGTGGAGCTGGTCGAGACCAACCGTCGCGGGCACGCCACGAGGTTCGCTCACGACGCTGCCCGGCGCGGGGTCGACGTGGTGATCGGCTTCGGTGGTGACGGCACGCTCAACGAGGTGGCCACCGGCATCGCTGGCACGAACACGGCACTCGGCGTGCTGCCCGGCGGTTCGACGAACGTGTTCGCCCGCACGCTCGGCCTGCCCAACGACCCGGTTGCGGCGGTCGAGGAGTTGTCGAACGGCATCGACGCCGGCGACTTCCGCCCGATCGGCCTCGGCCAGGTGAACGGCCGCTACTTCTGTTTCCACACTGGCGTCGGGTTCGATGCCGCGGTCGTGGAACGGGTGGAAGCGCGAGGTTCGATGAAGCGGTGGCTCGGCCACCCGTTGTTCATCGGGGCGGGCGTCTCGACGTGGTTGCGCGGCTACGACCGACACACTCCCCACTTTCGACTGCACAGCGACGGCGACATCGACGTCGACCAGGGGTACTTCACGATCGTGCTCAACACGAACCCCTACACCTACCTCGGCAATCGCCCACTCGACCTGTCTCCTGCGGCGACGCTCGACCGCGGTCTGGTGGCGATCACCTTCACGACGATGAACGCAGCTGCGATTCTCACCTCGCTGGCCGGAGCGTTGCGCGGCGGTGGCGTGCAACCAGCAACGCACCTCGACATTCGGATCGACCTCGAGCACTTCGTCATCGAGCACGAGACACCGTTTCCGTATCAGGTCGACGGAGATGCGCTCGGCTCCACGAAGCGGCTGGAGTTCACCCACGTGCCCGACGCAGTGCCACTCGTCTTTCCGACGTCGCAGTGAGCCGGCGCCGACTCCATCCCAGTGCGCCGGTCCCGACGGATCACGATCGTTGCGGGAGGCTCGGCCAGCTCACGGGCTCGGATCCTGCGAACCGACCGAGGGCCGTCGAGCGCGACGTCGGGGACATCGGTACAGACCCCATCCGCGCCGAGGTCTGCGAGCTGACCGAGGCGAGCCGGGTCGTTGCACGTCCAGGTGGTGACTGCCAGACCGGAGCGATGGCAGTCGTCGAGCAACTCGGCATCGACGAGTGGGTCCCAGGGGTGCAACGCCGCGTGGCCCTCCTCGGCGAGGCGATGGATCGTTGCTGCGTCCGGTCGACTCATCGTCAAGCAGGCCGTCGAGAACTCGCCGGCCACCTCACGGCACCTGCGGAGCGTGCTCCACGAGAACGACGAGATCAACCACCGATGCTGCTCGCTCGGACCGCGTCCGCGAAGGACCTCGACGACCTGCTGCACCACGCCCATCGTCGGGTCATAGCCGGCGTCGTCCTTCCAGTTCTTGATCTCGACATTGACCAGCATGCGCGGACCACAGGCATCGAGCGCCTCCTCGAGCGTGGCGAGCCCCATGGCGTCGAGTGCATCGAGGTCGTCGGGCAGTGGGTCATGGGCCACGAGGAGACGGCCGTCTGCACCCCGACGGACGTCGAGTTCCACGCCGTCGGCCCCCATCTCGTCAGCGAGTTGGAAGGCAGCGGGCGTGTTCTCCGCCGCAGCTGCAGAGGCACCCCGATGGGCAAGCACGAGCATGTCGCCATCATTGCCCACACGCGACTCCCCTGCTCGAACAGTCGCGTCGACAATCGCGGCCACCAGGGCCAATCGACCCTTGCGGCGACGCACGTTCACGCCTACAGTGCGTCCCGGCCCAAGCGGGCCAATCGCCCTTCGGCGAAGTCCCAACACCCCCTGGCGAACACCGCCACCGTCACTTCGAGGAGCACCAACGTGTCGATCCTTGCGTCCAGCCTCACCCTTGGAGCAGCAGACTACGAGTGGCGAGATGACGCCATCTGCCGCGACACCGACCCGGAATTGTTCTTTCCGGTCGGTACCACCGGACACGCGCTGGTCCAGATCGATCGAGCCAAGGAAGTGTGTGGTGAGTGCACCGTCTCACAGCAGTGTCTCGATTTCGCCCTCGACACCAACCAGGACTCGGGAATCTGGGGTGGCCTCACCGAGGAAGAGCGCCGAGTGATCAGGCGGCGTCGTGTCGCCGCTGCACGCGCCGCACGAATCGCCGGCTGAACGCCGCTGACGTACTCAGTCGTGCGTCGGCACGCTGAGTTCGATCACCGTGCCGCGACCGCGCACGACACCGTCCGACAGACCGGCGCTGGCCAGGTCGTCGTCGGCAGCGGGCCGAATGTCGATCGTGCCGTTCAACTCCGTGGTGACCAGCGTGCGCACGATCGAGAGACCCAACCCCTTGGCATGATCCAGGTCGAATGACGGGTCGACCCCACGGCCGTTGTCGACGACACGCACCACGAGTTCGCGGTCGACCTGCGACAGCCTGACGGCAACGTCGCCGCCCCCGCTCCCTTCCGGGAATCCGTGGTCGACGGCGTTTTGCAGCAATTCGGTCAGCACCACCGACAGCGGGGTCGCCGTGTTGGCCGGAATTCGGCCTCCGTCGCCGCTGACGGTGAACCGTACGGGACGATCGGGCGACTGCAAGCCCTCCTCGGCAAGGCGCAGCAGCGGTCGCACGATCTCGAGAAAGGCGATGTCCTCACCCGGCTCACGAGACAATGACTCGTGGACCAACGCAATGGTTCGAATGCGTCGCACCGACTCCTGCACTGCAGCCTTCGCTTCCGGGTTGGTGAGGCGACGCGACTGCAAACGAAGCAGCGACGAGATGGTCTGCAGATTGTTCTTGACCCGATGGTGGATCTCACGGATCGTCGCGTCCTTGCTCAGCAACAGGCGATCGCGCTTGCGCAGTTCGGTGACGTCCCGAACGAGCAGGAGCCCACCAGCGATCTCCTGCCCGACGTCGGTGGCGTTGATGATCGGCACGCAGCGGCAGAGCAGCGTCACGTCGGCCCCCTGCTCGAATTCCTCCACGATCGGCTCGAAACGCTCGAAGGCCTGGCGCACCGTGCCGTCGTGGAAGCCGAGCTCCGCGAGACGCATGCCCACCGGATTGGCCTGGATGCCGACGCGGTGCAACGCCGAGTTCGCGTTCGGCGACACGTAGGTGACCGCGCCAGTGGCATCGAGGGTGAGCACGCCATCGCCGACGCGCGGGGCCGCGCTCGAGTCGGCGACTCGACCGGCGAACGGGAACGACCCGGCCTCGATCATCCGCACGAATTCCTCGAAGATGAAGGAGTAGTTGCGCTCGAGTTCGCCGAGCGGTCGACCCGCTCGCACCTTCCATTCCTTCGACAGAACAGCGATCACCTCGCCGCCGCGCCGAACGGGGATCGCCAGCATCCGTGCGTTGTTGACCTCGTCGCCGCCACCGTCGACCTCGATCGCCCCCTCGGTGCGCTGACCACCCTGCGCAGCCTGGTCGATCAGATCCGCCTCGTCGCCATCGGCCCAGGTCCCGACGTAGTCCGTGACGTACATCGTCTGGTTGGTCGCCGGCCGCACCTGATCGACGATCAGCCACTTGCCTGGACCCGATCGAACGTAGAGGAGCAGGTCGGCGAAGCACAGGTCAGCGAGAAACGCCCACTCGGCGGTGAGCCGGTGCAGGTGGTCGATGTCGTCGCGATGCAGGGTGGAGTGCTCGCGGGTCAGTTCGGCGAGAGAGGTCATCACCGTTGATTCTGCCTGATCGTCAGCCGTTGCGGAGGTGACCCGCCAAGTCGCTCAGTCCGGCGAGGTCGTGAATGTCCCCGGCGAGCCACGGCACCGACAGCAGCATGGGCGCCAGCGTGGCGAGTTCCGCACGCCGATCGGACTCACGAGCGGCCACCAGCGCGACGTCGTCGAAGCCGATCGCCGCTTGCCGCAGCACGGAGCGCACCCGTTTCGCCGGCTCATCGAGGGCTGCAGCGACGTCATCGACGAGCGAACTGTCGGCGTCTCGGCCGTCGACACACTCGAGCAACGCCGCTGCCGCATCGGCGGCAGGCGCAGCGGCGAGCGCGGCGGGCAGCACCCGATTGGCCACGATGGCGCCGAGACTCATCTCACGGTCGAGCAGTTCCCGCGCCAGGAACCGGGCTTCATGACTCGGAGCGGTCTCCAGCGTGGTGACCACGACGAATGCCGTCCGTGGATCGACCAGCAGCGCCTCGACCTCTCGGGCGCGGCGCACGAACCCGCTCTCCATCGCCTGGAAGAGCACGAAGAAGTCGGCGATGTCCTGCAGGAACCGAGAGCCGAGCACCCGGTCGGCGACCTGGTAGAACGGCTTCGACGCCATCGTGAACAGGCGAGATCGGTACGGAACGGTCAGCCACCGGAGCAACCGACTCCCGAAGAACTCCACCATCCGACCGGGAGCGTCGAGGATCGACAGCGCGTTCCGCGATGGCGGCGTGTCGACGATCACCAGGTCGAAGTCGCCGCGGGCATGGAGGTCGTGCAGTTGCTCCATCGCCAGGTACTCGTGACTGTGCACGAATCGGCTCGTGATGTTCTCGTAGAGCGGGTTGGCGAGCACGGCGTCGCGGGTCTCGGCATCCGGGGCATGTCGGATGATCAGCTCGTCCCACCCTGCCTTGGTGTCGAGCATCGCCACCCACAGTTCGCCGCGCAAGGGCGCCACCCCCGGTCCGAACGCCTCGGGAGGGATCTGGGTCGGCGTGTTGCCGAACTGTTCGAGTCCCAGCGCGGTGGCGAGCCGACGTGCTGGATCGACCGTGAGCACGAGCACCTTGCCGCGCTGGCGGGTCGCAGCAGCAATTCCCATCGCGGCGGCGATGGTGGTCTTGCCGACACCACCCGACCCTGCGACGAGCACCATCTCCCGACTTGCGAGCAGATTGTCGAGGTCGCTCATCGCGGGGACCCTGCTCCCGGCTCGAGGGCTCGGTGCACCACCGGGTCCGGATCCAGTTCGGCGGTCAGCGCTTCCGCCACCAGTGAAACGACCCTGGGCCCGGACGCTCGTGCGAACAACTCGGGCAGGGTGATGACCGGCAGGTCGTCGGCGACCACCGGCGACCCCGTGATCCAGGAGCGCAGACGATCCAGGTGGGCAGCACCGGTGGCGCGCCTGTTCTCGGTGAGCTTGGCCGCGTCGACGACCGTCTGCGCCCCGGGACCGACTGCGTCGACGAGGAGCGCCATGGCCTCGTCGAGCCGGTCGACGACCGCCTGCTCGCGTCGATTGAAGCTCGCCGGCAGTACCCGATTGGCGATCACCGCAGCGGGCTGTGCTCCGGTCTCGGCGCGCAACCGATCGAGGAGTTCGATCGTTTCGGTGACCGGCATCTCCTCGGGAGTGGTGACCACGGCGACGCCGGTTCGCATCGGATCGTCGAGGATGTCGAGCATCCACTGGGTCTGATCCCGCACCAGCCCGACCTGCACGAGGTCGGCGATCACCTTCGGCGCCCCGATCTGGCTCACGATGTGCCCGCTCGCCTCGGCATCGACCACGATCAGGTCGTAGTGCCGCTCACGCACTTCCCAGCAGAGCTTGCCCACACCGAGGATCTCCTTGACCCCCGGTGCCGCATCGGCGACGAAGTCGAACGTCGACGCAAGCGGGCCGATCCGCCCGAGCAACGGAATCCGAACGAACAGCCGGAGGTACTCGCGCAGGGAATCTTCCGTGTTCATCGCCATCGCGCTCGAGATTCGGCGCGATCTCGGTTGGTTCGAACGTGAGCTCGCCGACGTCGAAGGCCGACGCCAGCGCACCCTTCGCGTCCATCTCGCACACCAGGGTGCGTCGACCGTGGCGTGCTGCGACCTCGGCGATCGCTGCCGCGATCGTGGTCTTGCCGACGCCGCCTTTCCCCGTGACCCAGAGCAGGTCGAGGTCGAGGAGACCAGGCCGACCGGCGGGGGCCAGACTCAGCCCCCGAAGCCGATTCGACGGTCGCCGTCGGCGGAGCCGAGTTCGATGTAGGCGATCTTGGCCGAGGGGATGGCGACGTCCTTGCCACGCTTGTCGGTGATCCAGAGCACGTCGCTCGCCCCAGCGAGTGCCGCCTCGACACGCGACTTCAGATCATCACGATCTGCGTCTTCGGCGAGTTCGATGTTCAGCTCGCGGGGGGCCTGGGTCACTCCGATGCGTACGTCCACGCTGTCACGCTACCGGGGCCTCCGCCACGGCTCGCTACGGTGATCGAGTGACGAGTATCGCACTACCGCTGTTCCCCCACTTCACCGCGCTCGACGGCATCGGCCCCTACGAAGTGCTGCAGCGAATTCCCCAGTTCGACGTGACGTTCATCGGTCACGCACGCGGCGTGGTTCGATCGGACAACGCCATGCTCGGCATCGAGATCGATGCCACGTTCGAGGAACTCGCCGCGCCGGACATCGTGGTGTTCCCCGGCGGCTTCGGTACCCGGGCGCTGCAGACCGACGAGCGGGTGCTCGACTGGGTCCGCACCGCGCACGCCACCAGCATCTTCACCACCTCGGTGTGCACCGGCTCGCTGGTGTTGGCAGCCGCCGGTCTGCTCGACGGGCTCACGGCGACCACGCACTGGGGTGCGCTCGACACCCTCCGCGAGCACGGGGCGATCCCGACGGGCGAGCGCGTGGTCGAGCACCTCGACCGACGAATCATCACCGCTGCGGGCGTGTCGAGCGGGATCGACATGGCGTTGCGCTTGGTCGAGTTGCTCGTCGATCGCACGGCTGCGGAGGCCGCCCAATTGATGATCGAGTACGACCCGCAGCCACCGTTCGACGCCGGCTCGACCGGCAAGGCCAGCAGCGAGGTCGTCGAGCGAGTGATCGAGTACGCCCAATCCCGCCACTGACGTCACGTTTGGTGTCTGACACCAAACGTGACGGTGCTGCCGTTCGAGTGAGCGTTCAGGCCTGGTCGGCGAGCGGGGCGAGCGCCTCGGCGAGCGATCCGACCGTCCACTTCTCGTACTGCTCGACGGTGTCACCCATTTCCCAGGTACGCACCCGCTTGACCACCGCACCCTGCGCGAAGAAGGTCTCACCGGTGAACTGGCAGTCGGTGCTGCTCAGATAGGCAACCAGCGGTGAGATGTTCGCTGGGTCCCACTCGTCGAACACGCCCTCCTTGGGGGACATGATCTCCTCGAGCCCGGGTGTGGCCAACGTGAGCCGTGTCCTCGCTCCGGGTGCCACACAGTTGCTCTGCACGTCGTAGCGCGCCAGTTCCTTCGCCGCGATCTGGCTGAAGGTGGCGATGCCGGATTTGGCAGCTCCGTAGTTGGCTTGGCCGGGATTCGAGAACAGTCCGGAGGTGCTGGAGGTGTGGACCAGGTTCCGACGCTTCTGATGCCCCGACTTGTGCTGCTCACGCCAGTAGGCCGCAGCCCATCGGGTGGGGGCGAAGTGTCCCTTGAGATGCACGGCAATCACCGAGTCCCACTCCTGCTCGGTCATGTTGACGATCACCCGATCGCGCAGGATGCCGGCGTTGTTGACGAGGATGTCGAGGTCGCCGAACTCGGAGATCGCCGCGTTGACCAAACGCTGCGCACCCTCCCACTCGCACACGTCATCGGTGTTCGCGATCGCCGCACCCCCGTGGGCTCGGATCTCAGCTGCCACTTCCTCAGCCGGCGTGCTGTCGCTGCCCGCGCCGTCGTTCGCTCCACCCAGGTCGTTGATCACCAACCTGGCACCCTCGTTCGCGAAGAAGAGCGCATGCTCTCGCCCGATGCCCCGCCCAGCACCGGTGATGATTGCGACTCTTCCATCGAGTGAGGTCATGAAGGCTCCTTGTCGACGTCGGCCGGGCGGATGCCAGGCACAATTCAGGCACCGTAGTGACCCGACCACGTTCGAGTCGATTCCCCTGCCGACGTGCGGCGTTCCGCACCGAACGATTGCCGTACGGGGCTCGTCGTCAGAGGAAGATGAGATCGACGCCCGTTCCCCGCACGAACATGTCGCCTGGTGATGCCGCTGTTCCGTCGACCGACACGGCAACGAACGTGCCCTCGGTGGTGCCGAGCAGGCTGTTCACGGTGAACCCGGCGTCGATCAGTGCGGTTTCCGCTGACGGGAAATCGAGCCCTGCGAGATCCGGCATCGGCACCAGATCTGGCCCCTTCGACAACTGGAAGGCCACGGTGCCACCTCGCTCGACGGGGGTCGTCGGCGCAGGAGACTGGCTGACGACGCGTCCTGCCTCGATGTCGTTGCTGAACACGTCGTCGCCGCGCTCACCGACCAGCTGCAGCGCGTCGAGTGCCGCTGTCACCTCATCGGCGGTCTGATTGGCGAGATCGGGCGCAGGCCGCGGCTCGGGGCCGAGCGACGGGACGAGCACGATCACCGTGTCGGGCAGGACCTGAGCGCCGGCTGTCAGCGCAGCGTCGCCTTGCACCTGCCATCTGATGACGCTTCCTTCGGCGATGTCCTCGGAGAACTCCGCAGCCTCGTCCACTGCGACCAGCCGCAGGTCGGTCAGGGTCTCCCGAGCCGTTTCGAGCGGTTCGCCGACCAGTTCGGGCAGCGTCCGGAACTCGAAACCATCGCTGAGGACGAGCACGATGGTGGCGCCCTCGTCGAGCATCTCCCCCGGCTGGGGATCGGTGCGGATCACGTGGTTGACCTCGGGAACCTCGTCGCTCCGCTCGCGCTCGGTCTCGATCGTCCATCCGTTGCCGGCGATCTCGTTCAACGCGACGGCTTCGTCGACGCCGGTGAGGTCGGGCACCTCGTACGATTTCGTGCGCAGCAGCAACCAACCTGCCCAGCTCAGCAAGCCGATGCCGACCAGCGCGACCAGTCCGAACGCCAGGTACTTGCCCCAGGGGCGCCGCGGCTCCTCCTCGTCGTAGAGCACCCCCGACGACGGCAGGGGATCGGGCACTGGGCGAGCGTCCATCGATGGCAGCTCGGTCGTGGCCGGCGGCGCGGTCACCGTCGACACCGCTCCTGGCCCGTCGGGAGCATCGACCATCACCACCAACGGCGCAGCCGCCAACGCCGCAACGCCACGCTGGTCGTCGTCGGGTTCCGCCGCAGGAGTGGGTTCGGCGGCCGGCTCCGGCTCGACCACGGGCTCCGGGCTCGACCCGGCTCCGGCTCGACCACGGGCTCCGGCTCGACCACGGGCTCGACCCGGCTCGACGACCGGCTCCGGCTCGACGACCGGCTCCGGCTCGACCACGGGCGCCGGCTCGACCTCGGGCTCGGGCTCGACCTCGGGCTCGGGCTCGACCTCGGGCTCGACGACCGGCTCCGGGTCGACGACGGGCGCCGGGTCGGGCTCAGGCTCTGGCTCGGGTTCGACGGCCGGCTCAGGCTCCGGGTCGGGTTCGGGCTCCGGCTCGGACGCTGGTTCCGAGGCGGCGCGCTGTGCAAGCGATGTTGCGAACAAGCTTGCCGCCAACACCGGAATCGGCTCGGGGCGCGGCAGCGCTCCCGCTGCCTGCACCAGCGCAGCGCCGAATTCCGACGCCGTCCAGCGATCCTCGGGATCGGGCCGGCCGCCACGTTCGAGCACCGACGCCAACGACCCCATGTCGGCCGTCACCGGCATGAGCTTGCCAACCCTGGCAGCGAGCGTCGACACCGTGGACTCACCAGCGAACGGCACGGTGCCCGTGATCGCCTCGATCAGACACAGCGACAGCGAATAGATGTCGGTCGTTGCGTCGACGTCGGCGCCGAGCGCTTGCTCGGGCGACGCGTAGCGAGCGACATGGGTGGCGACGGTCGCCGGCTCAGTCCACGCCTCAGCACCGAGCAGCTGCGCCATCGCCATGTCGACGACGCGCAAGCGTGCGTCCTCGCCGAACACGAGCTTCGACGGGGTGATCTCGGTGTGTATCACGCCGCGCGCATGCGCCGCCTCCAGTGCCCGAGTTGCTTCGAGGCCGACCACCAGCGCCTGCGACGGTTGCAGCAGCCGCCCTCGGTCGAACAGATCACGCAGGCTGCCTCCGCCGAGGTACTCCACGACCCAGTAGACCGTGGGCTCGCCGTCGAACTCGATCTCGCCCCACCCGAGCACGGCGACGATGTTGGGGTGCCTGAGCGCCATGGCCACTTCCGCCCGTCGCCGGAACGCCTGGCGGAACGCCGTGGTCACCGCGAGTTCCGGGCGCACGATCTTCAATGTGACCGGCCGATCCTCGGCGGTGTCGATGGCCTCGGTGATCACCGTGTTCGCGCCGGCGGACACCACATACTCGACCCGATATCGGCCGTCGACGAGACGACCTTCAAGTCCATTCACGTCGCTTCGCGATGTGTCTGATGCGTCGTTGTCCACAGCGAGGAAACGCTACCGCCTGCGCGGCCCGCGTGGATGGCAGGCGTCTCCCCCGGCATCATGGTGGGGTGACCGATCAGGACGCCTTCGCCACCGAACACGATGTGCCTGCCACCAGCGCTGCCGACCCGATGCCCATCGAGTCCTCCGACGACGCAGTCGCCGGTCCTGGGATTCCGGTGGCCGCTGGCCCACGTCGTCGACTCGACCGCGGGCTCCTCGTGGCCAGTCTGGTGATCGCCTGCGGGGTGATTCTGGTCGTCTTCGGGCTGACCACGGCGCTCACGGGCAACGATGGCATCGATCGGCCCGAGGCGATCGAGTCGTTGCAACCGGTCGAGAACGCCGTGCAGGTGCTGCAGCAGGAACGTGTCGTGGTCAACCTCCAGTCGGGCTACGAAGCTCGCCTGGTGATCGACGGCATCGAGTTGCCGACCACGATCATCGGGCAGACGGACGTCGACCCTGCCAGCCAGCCGGATCCCGGCCAACAGGTCGACTTGCCGACCACGGCGGTCTTCGATCCAGGCAACGCGGTGATCTCGTTCCAGCCCGTGGAAGGCGCGTTGATCGAGTCGTGGACCGAGGGGATCCATGAAGTTCGCATCATCTTCTGGCGCATCGAAGACGGCCCTGAGCAGGCCCTCAGCTACCGCTGGGAGTTCAACGTCATCTGAGATCGTCAGGTGGGTGGAAGCTCACCGGTGGCGAGCAGGTGTTCGAAGCCGCGCTCGTCGAGGATCGGCACACCGAGCGTCTCCGCCTTGGTGAGTTTGCTCGCTCCCGCCGATTCCCCGACCACCAGCGCAAAGGTCTTCTTGCTCACGCTGCCAGGGCTCTTGCCGCCCCGCATGGTGATCGCCTCCTCGGCCTCCTCGCGGTTGTAGCCCGCGAGGGTTCCGGTGACCACCACCGTCCGGCCCTCCAGCGTCTGGGGTGTTGCGGCTCGCGCTGCGGCAGCTGCTTCGCCAGCTGCAGCGTCGCCGAAGTTCACGCCCGCATCCCGTAGGCGTTCGATGTAGGCCGCGTTCGCCTCCTGGGCGAACCAGTTGGTGACCGTGGTCGCGATCACCTCGCCCACGCCATCGACCGCAGCGAGCTCCGCCGGCGACTTCGCAAGGATCTCGTCGAGCGTGTGAAATGCCTCGGTGAGCGCCAACGATGCCGCCGGTCCGAGATGTCGCACGCCGAGCGCTGTCAGCAGCTTCGGCAGCGGACGTTGTTTCGACTTCTCGATCTCGTCGACCAGATTTCGAGCGCTGGTCGCGCCAACCCGCTCGAGCTCCATGAGCTGCTCGACCGTCAACGCGTAGAGGTCGGCAGGATCGCGAACCAACCCGGCAGCGGTCAGCTTCTCGACCATCTGTTCGCCGAGCCCCTCGATGTCCATCCCTCCGCGGGACGCGAAGTACGCGATCTTCTGGTCGCGCTGGGCGGGGCAGTCGGGAGCGACGCAGCGGGTGTCGGATTCTCCCTCGGGGCGAACCAGCGCATTGGCACACCGCGGGCAGTGCGTCGGGAACACCCAGGGCTCGCTGTGCTCCGGCCGCAGCGACAGCACGGGACCAACAACTTCGGGGATCACGTCACCGGCCTTGCGCACCACCACGGTGTCGCCGGGTCGCACGTCCTTCACCGCCACCTGGTCCTGATTGTGCAGGGTGGCCATCGCAACGGTCGAGCCGCCGACGAACACCGGCTCGAGGACGGCGAACGGCGTCGCACGACCGGTGCGCCCCACCGACACCATGATGTCTCGCAGCAACGTCGTTCGCTCCTCGGGCGGGAACTTGTACGCGATCGCCCAGCGCGGCGCCCGCGACGTGAACCCGAGGCGCTCGCGCTGCGCGACGTCGTCGACCTTGATCACGACGCCATCGATGTCGTAGTCGAGGTCGTGACGGCCCTCCTGCCAACGCAGGCAGTGGGCGGCCACGTCGTCGATCGACTCGAACGTTCGGAGATGGTCGTTGATCGCGAACCCGAGGCTGCTTGCGTAGTCGAGCATCGCCACATGACTCACGAACTCAGGAGCCCCGACCACCTCACCGAGTTGGTAGCCGAAGAACGACAGATTCCGGCTCGCCGTGATCGCCGGATCCTTCTGGCGCAGGCTGCCGGCAGCGGAATTGCGGGGGTTGACGAAGGTCTTCTCCCCCGCTGCCACGGCACGTGCGTTGAGCTGCTCGAAGCTCGACCGGCTCATGTACACCTCGCCGCGCACCTCCAACACCGAAGGAGCGCCCGCAGGCAGTTGCGCCGGAACATCCTCGATGGTGGCGACGTTGGCGGTGACGTCCTCGCCCACTCGGCCGTCGCCTCGGGTCGCCGCCTGAACGAAACGGCCCTCCTCGTAGCGCAGGCTGATCGCCAGGCCATCGAACTTCAGCTCGCAGACGAACGTGGGCACCTGACCGTCGAGGCCCTTGACCACCCGCTCGGCCCACGCCCGCAACTCGTCGGCGTCCATCGCGTTGTCGAGACTCATCATGGGCACCCGATGCGTCACCGGCGAGAAGGCCGTGCTGATCGCTGAACCGACCTGCTGCGACGGCGAGTCATCGACGACGAGGTCAGGGTGATCCGTCTCGAGCTGGCGCAACTCGCGCACCATCGCGTCGTAGTCGGCGTCGCTGATCTCCGGATCATCGAGCGCGTGGTACCGCTCGTTGTGGTAGGCGACCTGAGCCCGAAGCTCGTCGACTCGGAGTGCCGGGTCGGAGACGTGGGCGGCGTGCGAGCTCATCGTCGGCCGAGGCTACGGCGCTGCGT
The DNA here is from genome assembly GCA_963793335.1 of Ilumatobacteraceae bacterium. GTDB lineage: Bacteria > Actinomycetota > Acidimicrobiia > Acidimicrobiales > Ilumatobacteraceae > Sva-07. The sequence continues at coordinate 590,186 of CAWBZS010000001.1, forward strand.
CAGGCACCGAGGGCGAAGCGGGTGGCCGACGACTGGTCCTGGACCCGCTTGCCCACCTCGGCGGTGAGGCGGGCGATGTGGCGAGCCACCGACGCCGAATGCTTCACCAACCCGCAGTGCGGCGTGACGATGCTCTGGCGTCGAAGCAGCACGGGGTCGCAGCCCAGCCGGACCAGGCTGCACCAGAGATCGCTGAGCGCTCGCCATTGGCGCTCGGACGACGACGGAACCGGGCCATCGGTGGGCATCACACCCCAGGCGATGATGCCGCCATCTGCCAGGAACCTGGTGAGGTAGCCGACCCAATCGACGAGCTCGGACGACACCGGAAGCGACACCACGTTGGGTCCCGACGCGAGCAGCGTGGCCACGTCGAACGGGGCACAACAGTGCACGCCGGTGAGCGTGGTGGCCGGAAGGGCTGCCATCGCACTCGAGATTCGATCGATGGCCTCGTCGGGCGGAATGGGAAAACCCGGTTGCATCAGCTCGGAGAACCACGGTTCGTCGAGGACCACGATCTGCTCCGAGTTGGGCAGGGTCTGCGCAACGTGAGCCGAGATGTCGGTGAGCCGGCTGCGCACCGAGCGGAGCGCGAGATCGAACGCCGTCATTCGGTCGAGGCCGGCACGATGCAGTGCGACGCCGAGCGTCACGGGGCCGACGAACTGCCACTTGATCGGAGCCCCGTCGAGATGCACCCGGTCGGCCACGTCGAGAAACGCCTGCATACCGGTGAACGGGGCGCCGGCGAAGTCGGTCACGATCGGCGCGTCTGCGTCGACCTCGTCGATGTCGACCACGAGGTTGCCGTCGGCATCCGCGCTCACTCCCTGGATGTCGGAGACCGCCTGGCCGAGCATGGTCTCGCAGGGAGAACGTCGCGGCAGGCTGGGGATCGTTGCGATGTCGAATTCGCCGATCGCGAACGCGGCTGCCGCTGCCGGGTCGACGTGCGGCAAGCTGCCGACGCCCGCTGTGGCGCCTTCGGCGAAGGAGGTTCGGGCGGCGGTCGAGACAGCAGCGCTTCCATCGACTTCGTTCACGACACACCTCCCATCGGTAGCTCCCCCTCGATCTCGCCGCTTCGACCGCGATCGGTCAACGACTGACGTATCGTTCCACGCCGCCCACGACCAGACCGAATCGATTGTGGGTCCGGCGAACGTGGCAGTGGTCACTCCAAGATGAACCCATCACTGCTCTGCGCATCGCAAGCAAGTGGATCGTCGCCGGTCCAGCGGCCGCAAACACGAGATTTCGCGGCACGCTGTCACGATGTCGACCGTTGCCGACGAACCCGTCGAACGCTCTGAACGCCTCATCGACGCGCTCGGCCGGTCTGCCCCATGGATCGCCCGAGTCGCATGGATCCTGGTGGCGGTCGTGGGCGGACGAGCCGTCGAGTCCGCGGTCGACGGTCGCAGCGAAGCGGTCGCATGGACCGCAGCCATCGGCGGATGGGGCCTGTGGGCCGTGGCCGCGCTCGGTCTGGCACTCGCCTCGGTGTGGTCGCTCACGATCGTACGTGTCGTCGCACCCCTCGCGCTCGTTGCCACCGCAGCTGCCGGACTGGGTGGCGCACCGTCGGTCGATCTCCTCGCGCTCGCAGCGCCGTCGGTCCTGGCGTTGGCCGGAGTGATGACCGCAGAGTTCGGACGCAACTACGTGCAAGCCTCGGCGTACGGCGACGAAGAGCGATTCCCGCTTCGCCTCCCGGTCGGCGCTGGAACGGCAGCCATCGTGTCGTGGGTGCTCTGGGCACCTGCGATCATCGCCGGGCCGCTGCTGGTCGCCGCACAGGCGTGGATCGCCGGCGCCGTCGTGTGCATCCTTGCGATCGCTGGCACTGTGCTGCTCATCCCCCGCTGGCAGCGCCTCTCCCAGCGCTGGTTCGTGTTGGTGCCCGCCGGGCTCGTCGTCCACGACCCCGTCGTGCTGGCCGACACGTTCGCACTGCCCCGTCGCCAGGTGGCCGGTATCGGCCTCGCAGGCGCCGACACGGAAGCCGCCGACCTGACCGGCCCGGCCAGCGGCTATGCCGTCGAGGTCTCGACGACCGAGTCGGTGACCGTCGTGTTCGCGTTCACCCCCTCGGAACCGAATGGCCGAGCCATCCACCTCCGGTCGTTCCTGATCGCACCGAGCCGGCCCGGTCGAGCGCTCCGTGCGGCGCAGGCACGCGGGCTGCCCGTGTCCTGACCGCTCGCGTTCTGATCTCGTGTTCTGACCTGCTCCTGCGCAAGCGAAGGAGGTCAGCGGCAGATGCCGCCGCCGAGCACCCGGGTGTCGGAGAGGTCGTACGCGACCACGCTCTGGCCCGGGGCGATCCGGCGCTGGGGTTCGTCCCATCGCACCACGATCGAGTCGCCGCCGACGTCGGTGATCGTGCCGGGCAGCGCTCGACCATGGGCACTGCATTGCACGAGCACGGGCCCCTCGATCGGATCGTCGACCCAGGTCATCCGATCGACGGTGATCTCGCCGCGACGGAGATCGGCGTCGCTCCCCACGGTGACGACGGCCGACTCGGCGTCGAGATCGACGACGTACCGTTTGGGACCGCCGCCCGGCAGCCCGATGCCCTTGCGCTGACCGATCGTGACCAACTCGACCGACTCGACCTCGCCGAGACGGTTTCCCTCGGTGTCGACCACCGTGCCCGAACGAAACGGAATCCGGTCGCCGAGAAACGCGGTGCGTCCCCCCGTGGACGTGATGAAGCAGACATCCTGGCTGTCGGGCTTGGTGGCCGTGCGGAGATCGATCGAGGCCGCGAGCTCGCGGAGCTCCGACTTCTGCATGTGCCCCACCGGGAACACCGTGCGGGCGAGCTGTGCCTGGTCGAGCATGTGGACCACGTAGCTCTGATCCTTCGCAGCGTCGTGACCGCGTTCGAGTGTGTAGCGACCATCAGCCGTCCGGCCGATGTTGACGTGATGACCGGTCGCAACGGCATCGAAGCCGAGCAGATCTGCTCGTTCGGCCAGGCGGGCGAACTTCACCGAGCGGTTGCACTCGATACACGGATTGGGCGTGACGCCCTGGGCGTGGGCATCGACATATGGCGTCACGACGTGCTCGTCGAAGTCGTCGCCGAAGTTGAACACCAGGTGATCGATACCGAGTTGCTGCGCAACACGCCGGGCGTCGTCGACGTCGGACACGGAGCAGCACCCCGTGTCGCTGTCGCCGCCCCACAGCTTCATCGTCACGCCGACCACTTCATGGCCAGCCTGTCGGAGCAGCAGCGCAGCCACCGACGAGTCGACGCCGCCCGACATGGCGCACATCACCTTCACGACGCACTCCCAGTCCGCGGCGATGACACGGCGACCGGTCGACGTCGAAGCTGATCGACGGCGGCACCGATCACATCGACCGCTCGGTCGAGATCGGCCTCGGTGGTGGTGTGGCCGAGGCTGAGGCGCAGCGCGCCCAGCGCCATGTTGCGCTCGACTCCCATGGCTGCGAGCACATGCGAGGGTTCCATCGCACCGCTCGCGCATGCGGACGCCGCCGACGCACACACGCCCGCCTCGTCGAGGAGGTAGAGCAGCGCCTCTGATTCGAGACCAGCGATGCAGACGTGCGCAGATCCCGCCACCTTGTGCGCGGGCGGCACCGTCTCGACGACGTCGCCGATTCGCGACTGCAACGCGGCGACGAGCGAGTCGCGCATGGTGGCGAGCCGAGCGTTCTCCTCACCACGGTCACGGTCGGTGAGTTCGAGCGCAACGGCCGTTGCCACGATGCCCGCCGTGTTGTGGGTGCCGCTGCGCCGCGCTCGTTCCTGGCCGCCACCGATGATCAACGGATCGACTTTCGGTCCACCACGCTCGATCAACACGCCGACACCCTTGGGCCCGCCGAACTTGTGGGCGCTGAGCGAGAGCAGGTCGACGTGAGCGCTCACGTCTCGCAGATCCAGCCAGCTCGCGGCTTGCACCGCGTCGGTGTGCAACAGGGCGTACGGCGCGTGCCGACGCACGATGCGGGCAACGTCGGCGAGGTCGGTGATCGTGCCCACCTCGTTGTTGACGGCCATCACACTCACCACGGCCACGTCGGGCAGATCGTCGAGCACGGCGGTCAGTTCGTCGAGATCGACGCGCCCGAACGAGTCGACACCGACCACTCGTCCACGTTCGCCGAGGTGCTCCACCACATGCAGCACGGCGTGGTGCTCGACGGCAGGGCACACCGCAACACCTGGATGCCGGGCGACTGCCCCGAGCACCGCCATGTTGTCGCTTTCGGTTCCGCAACCGGTGAACACGACCTCGTTGGGGTGGCAGCCGACGACGCCAGCGACGACATCGCGGGCCTCGTCGACCGCTTGTCGGGCCTGACGGGCGAACCGATGCGAGCCGGACGGGTTGGCATACAACTCGGAGAAGTACGGCAGCATCGCCTCGACCGCCTCGGCCCGCATGGGCGTGGACGCCGCATGGTCGAGATAGGTGATGGCCGACGTGCTCACCCAGATCACGATACCGATGATGCGGGGCCGTAGTCTCGCAACGATGCGGGGCTATGACCATCGTTCGTACGGCGACGGATTCGCCGACGTCTACGACGACTGGTATGCCGACGTCACCGACGTCGGCGCCACCGTGGCGCGAGTGGTCGAGCTGGCGGGCCCATCAGGACGGGTGCTGGAGTTGGGTGTGGGTACCGGACGCTTGGCGGTACCGATGGCGCGGGCAGGCCTCGAGGTGGTCGGTGTCGACAGCAGCGAGGCGATGCTCGCCCGACTGACCGACCGTGATGTGCGATGCCTCGTCACGCTCGTGCATGGCGACATGATCGATGATCTGCCGGCCGGCCCGTTCGACGTCGTGCTCGTGGCGTACAACACCATCTTCAACGTGCTCGACGAAGCCGGGCAGCGGCGCCTGTTCGAACGGGCCGCCGAGCGATTGTCCGCCAGCGGCGCCTTCGTGGTGGAGGCGTTCGTGCCCAACGACGCATTTGCGGCCGACGCGTCGGCAACATCGACGACCGAGGTGCAGGTGCGATCGATGACGGTCGATCAGGTGGTGCTGTCGGTGTCGATGCAGCTTCCAGGCGAGCAGCTCGCCGAGGGCCAGTTCGTGCAGTTCTCCAACGACGGCGGGGTCCGGCTGCGGCCGTGGTCGATCCGCTGGGCCACTCCTGCACAGCTCGATGCGATGGCGACCGCTGCCGGGCTTCGCCTCGACCAGCGGTTGGCCGACATGGCCGGCACCCCGTTCGGTGCCAACAGCACGGAACACGTGTCGATCTATCGCCGGGCGGAAGCGACATGACGCGCCCGTGGTTCGGGCTCGGCGTCCCGAACGGCGGTGACTTCGCCGATCCCTGCCGCATCGTCGAGCTGGCCGAGGCCGCCGAAGGTGCCCGCTGGGACGGCCTGTTCCTGTGGGATCACGTGATCCGACGGCGACCCTGGCAACCGATGATCGATCCATGGGTGACCTTGGCCGCCGTCGCTGCGGCGACCGAGCGACTGGTCCTTGGCCCGATGGTCACGCCGCTGGCGCGACGCCGGGTGTCGGTGGTGGCACGGCAGACGGCCACCCTCGACCTGTTGACGAACGGTCGACTCCGATTCGGTGTCGGTCTCGGGGCCCCCGACGACGAGTTCACGCGGTTCGGTGAGGACGCCGACCCCAAGCGCCGCGCACGCATCCTCGACGAGTCGCTCGACGCCCTCGAGCTGCTGTGGTCGGGCGAGCACGTTTCGTTCGCAGGCGACCACGTGGTCGTCGACGACGTCCACTTCCTGCCCCGACCCGTCAGCGGCCGGGTACCGATCTGGGTCGCCGGCGGTTGGCCGGGCGGGCGACCGTTTCGCCGCGCGGCCCGATTCGACGGGGTGTGGCCGGTGGCAGCAGCGGGTGGGTACCTGTCGGTGGACGACTTCATCGACTGTGTCGCCTTCGTGCGCCGCGAGCGAACGTTGCTCGGGCGAGATGCCATGGCGGCCGGTGGCGCCGACGGTTTCGACGCATGCTTCATCGATCGCAGCCCGGCCGGTGGCAGCGAGGAGACCAGCGCCAAGATCGGACGCCTCGTCGCGGGTCACATGACGTGGTGGGTCGATTCCCTCGACGATCCGACCATCCCCTTCGAGCAGCATCTCGATCGCGTCCATGCCGGCCCGCCCGCCTGAATCCACTCGATCCGCGCCCCGATCGTCACGGCAACCGGAACACCATCGGCGCAGATCGTGCGCTGGAACGCATGTGGCGCAGATCGGGGCGGGGAGCGCCGTGCGTCAGAAGGAGTGGTAGCCGCCGTCGATGGTGAGCACATCGCCGGTGTGGTAGCTCGAGGCACGGCTCGCGAGGTACACCGCGAGGCCACCGAAATCGTCGGCGGTGCCCCAACGCCGCATCGGGACCCGTGGCAGCACGTTGTCGACGAATTTGTCCCAGCCGAATGCTCCTGCGGTCATGTCGGTCTCGATCCATCCGGGGAGCACCGAGTTGCAGCGGATGCCGTGACGAGCGTGCTGCACCGCGATCGCCTTCATCATCGAGTTCACACCTGCCTTCGACGCGCCGTAGTGCTGGCCGGACTGCTGTCCGAAGAACGCCGAACCCGAGGTGGTGAACACGATCGAGCCGCCGGCTTCGTCACCGCCTTCGTGCCGCTCCACCATGTGCTTGGCCGCTTCACGGGCGGTGAAGAACGCTCCATCGAGATTCACTCGCATCACCCGGCGCCACTCGTCCGAGGACATTCCCACGAAGCTCGGCGCCTGGCCACCCACGCCGGCATTCACGAAGCAGGAATCGATCCGACCGAGTTCGGCCACCGTGTCGGCCATGGCGGCGATGACGGCATCCTCGTCGCCGACATCGCACACGATCGACAACAGCTCGCCATCATGGCGACCCAACTGCTCGACAGCTGCGTCGTTCTTGTCGGGGTTGGTTCCCCAGATCGCCACATCGGCGCCGTGAGCAGCCAGTGCGTCGGCCATGCCGAGACCGATGCCACCGTTGCCGCCGGTGACCAGCGCAACGTGGCCGGAGAGATCGAACGGGGAAGCTGCGGGGATGGTCATGGCACCGACGGTAGGGCGCACCACGCGCTCACGCAGCAGCCGAGATAGCGTCGAAGGCGCATGTACCTGGAGCGTGTCCGTCAACCCGCCGATCTGCGGGACCTGTCCTACGACGAACTCCGCGACCTCGCTGGAGAGATCCGCGACTTCGTGGTGTCCGCAGTGTCCGACACCGGCGGGCACCTCGGCTCGAACCTCGGTGCGGTCGAACTCACCTTGGCGCTGCACCGGGTGTTCGACTCTCCGACCGACGCGATCCTGTGGGACACCGGGCACCAGGCATACATCCACAAGATCGTCACCGGACGCCAGTCACAATTCGAGCAGTTGCGTCAGCAGGGCGGCCTGTCCGGTTACCCGAGCCGCGAAGAGTCCGAGCACGACTACATCGAGAACAGCCATGCCTCCACGGTGTTGTCGTATGCCTACGGCATGGCGGTCGCACGCGAACTCGGCACCGACCCCCACCGACACATCGTCGCGGTGATCGGAGACGGCTCACTGACCGGTGGCATGGCCTACGAGGCGATCAACAACATCGGTCACGGCGACAAGCAAGTGATCATCGTGCTCAACGACAACGGCCGCTCCTATGCCCCCACGGTGTCGATGCTCTCCGCAAGCGCCCAGGGCCGCGACGTCCAAGCCGGCCACCCCAGCGTTCACGACCGGGTCACCGACAAGCTGTCGCATGCGCTCACCGACATTCGCACCAACCCGGTGTATGTCCGTCGCCAGCGACGCTTGGAGGAGTTCCTGCAGCACCTGCCGGTGGTCGGCCAACCAGCGGGGTCGGCGATGGACGCGTTCAAGGCAGGCGTGCGCGAGTTCCTCCAGCCACCGTCGTTCTTCGAAGCCCTCGGTGTTCGCTACGTCGGACCGTTCGACGGCCACAACGTCGAGGAGATGGAACACGCGCTGCACAACGCCGTCGAGCTGTCCGCCGAGGGCCCGATCCTCGTGCACGTGCTCACGCAGAAGGGTCGCGGTTACTCCCCGGCCGAGGACGACGACGAGAAGAACCTCCACGACGCCCCCGTGTTCGATCCGATCGTCGGCCCGCCCAAGGCGGTGTCGACCGGATACACGCAGGCGTTCGCGGAAGCCCTGATCAAGGAGGCCGATGCCGACGAGCGAATCGTCGCCATCACCGCAGCGATGCCCGGCCCGACCGGACTGCTGCCGTTCCAAGATCGATTTCCCGACCGCCTGTTCGACGTCGGCATCGCCGAGCAGCATGCCGTCACCGGCGCCGCTGGGATGGCGATGGGTGGGCTCCGTCCGGTGGTGGCCATCTACTCGACGTTCCTCAACCGGGCCTGGGATCAGGTCGTGTACGACGTGGCACTCCATCGTCTCCCGGTGATCTTCTGCCTCGACCGCGCTGGTGTCACTGGGCCCGACGGTGCCAGCCACCACGGCGTGTACGACATGGCGCTGTTGTCGAAGGTGCCGGGCATGCGAGTGCTCGCACCGTCGAGCGCCCAAGAACTCGCCCAGATGCTCCACGACGCCACGACGCTCGTCGACGCCGGGCCGATCGCGATCCGCTACCCCCGCGGCGCCGCCCGCCAGGTGAGTGAGCAGGAAGTCGGCACCGGGCTCACCGCCCGCAAGGCCCGAGCCGGCGCCGGAGGCGTGTGCATCGTCGCCGTCGGCAAGATGCTCGAGACCGCCGAGAAGGCCGCTGCGACGTTGGCCGCCGACGGCATCGAGGCGACCGTGTGGGACGCCCGCTGCTGCGCCCCGCTCGATCCGGACATGATCGCCGACGCCGCTGCGCACGACCGGGTGATCACGATCGAGGACGGCATCCGCGACGGCGGGATCGGAATGGCGATCGCCGACAGCGTGTGTGCGATCGATCAGTCGACACACGTCGACGTGCTCGGTCTGCCCACCAAGTTCATTCCACACGATCCGAAGTCGGATGCGATCCTTGCCCGATTCGGCCTCGACACCGACAGCGTCGTCGCCCTCGCCCGCACCTTCTGAGCGATCCTGGTCCCCCGAGCCCGGGTCTCCGGGAACCACCAAGGTCCCGCGAGCCCGGGTCTCCGGGAACCACCAAGGTCCCGCGAGCCCGGGGCTCGGGGAACCACGATCGGGGTCGCGCTCGTAGGGTTGTCGTCGTGAACGAGTCGTCAGGTCCCGATCCGTACGCCGCCTACACCCATCTGCGCTTCGAGCGACCGAGCGACGGCGTCTTGTTGATCACGCTCGACGACCCCGAACGCTTGAACGCGACGGGCGCCGACATGCACCTGCAGCTCTCGCGCGTGTTCCGCACCATCGACGACGACCCGAGCGTGCGGGCGGTCGTCGTCACCGGCGCCGGCTCGGCATTCTCCGCCGGCGGCGACCTCGGCTGGATCGCCGAGCAGGTCGGCGACTACGCCCAGACCATCCGGGTGATGCGTGAAGCCGGCGACATCGTCCGCACGATGATCGACTGCGACACCCCGATCGTGTCGGCGATCAACGGCGTGGCCGTCGGAGCCGGCCTGGCAGTGGCGCTGATGGCCGACGTCAGCATCATCGACGAAGCCGCTCGCCTCACCGATGGTCACATCCGATTGGGTGTCGCGGGCGGCGACCATGCAGTGGCGATCTGGCCATTGCTGTGCGGTATGGCGAAGGCGAAGTACTACCTGCTCACGGCGGACTTCCTGGACGGCCGCGAGGCCGAACGGATCGGCCTGGTGTCGAAAGCGGTGCCGGCCGACGAGGTCCTGGCGACGGCGATGGGCGTCGCGGACAAGCTCGCTGCGGGACCGATCGATGCCACCCGCATGACCAAACGGGCCCTCAACCACTGGCTGCGTCAGGCGCTACCGAACTTCGAGGCCTCGCTCGCCTACGAGATGCTCAACTTCCTCGGGCCCGATGCCGCCGAGGGGCTCGCAGCGCTGCAGGAGAAGCGACGCCCGGACTTCCACGGAGCTTCCGGTGCGCCGGCCGACGCCCCACCGGCTGCAGTGACGCCGTGAAGCATCTGGACGATCTCGACCTGTCCCACGACCTCGCGCTGGCCCTCGATGTCGCCGATGCGGTCGACGCATTCACACTGCCGCACTTCCACGAGGCCGACTTCTCGATCGACTGGAAGGCGAACAGAACCGAGGTCACCGAGGTCGACCGGCGGGCGGAGCAGATGATCGTCGATCATCTCGTCCGGGATCGACCCACCCACGGTGCGTTCGGTGAGGAACACGGCCCTGCCGGCGATCAACGCTCACCGTGGCGGTGGGTGATCGATCCGATCGACGGCACCTCGGGATTCGTCCGCGGTGTCCCGATCTGGGCGACGTTGATCGCGCTCACCCACATCGAGCGGGGCGCAGTGATGGGCGTGGTGTCGGCACCGGCGCTCGGCCGCCGCTGGTGGGGCGGCTTGGGCCTCGGCGCGTCGATGAGCGTCTTCGGCGACGAGCGCCCGATCGTGGTGTCGACGGTGGACGACCTCAGCGAGGCCCAGGTCAGCATCACCCACAACGACGGATGGGACTCGCTCGGACTCACCGGCGCCCTCATCCGGCTGCAACAGCAGGCGCGTCGCTCGCGCGGCATCGGCGACTTCTGGCAACACATGCTGGTGGCCGAGGGAGCGATGGACGTTGCCGTCGATGCGGTCGGGGTGGCGCCCTACGACATCGCTGCCGTCAAGCCGATCGTCGAGGCAGCGGGTGGCAGCCTCACCGATCGCTTCGGCGAGCCCACCCACGAACACGACACGGCGATCAGCAGCAACCGTGTGCTGCACGACGCCGTGATCGCCGAACTGCGCCGCTGATCGCCGGTACCGTTGCGCTTCATGCCAGACGACACCGCGACGCCGCCCGATCTGGCCGCCGAAACCTTGGCGATCACGGCTGGTCGCGCGCGGCGAGCGGCGCATCGTTGGCGCCGGCGCTGTGGGCGTCGAGCACCTGGGAGTCCGACGGCCTCGACGACGCCCACCGGCACGCCACCGCGCTGCGTCACGACGGCTTCTACTCGAGGTACTCCAATCCCACCGTGCGCTCGTTCGAGCAGGCCATGTCCGAGCTCGAAGGCGCCGAGGAGTCGCTGGCGTTCGCATCGGGGATGGGAGCGATCGCATCCACGGTGTTCGCACTGTGTTCGACCGGTAGCCACATCGTTGCGCAGCGGCAGTTGTACGCCGGCACCCTGGCCTTCCTCCAGGGCCCGTGCCAGCGCATGGGCATCGATGTCACCTACGTCGACGTCGCCGCCCGGGGCGCCTTCGCCGCCGCGATCGAGCCCGGCCGCACCATGCTCGTCCTTGCGGAGACCCCATCCAACCCACTCCTCGAATTGGCCGATCTCGACGAGCTGGGAGCGATTCGAGGCCCGTTCACCGTGGTCGACTCCACGTTCGCCACGCCGCTCGGCCAGCGACCGCTCGAGCACGGCGTCGACCTCTCCTTGCACTCTGCGACCAAGGGCATCGCCGGCCACAACGACGCGACGCTCGGCGTGGTCTCGGGCGACGCAGATCTGCTCGGCGAGATCTGGGCATATTCAGTGCTCCACGGCGCAACGCCGTCGCCGTTCGACGCGCTGAACGCACTGCGGGGCCTGCGAACCCTGGGGGTTCGGACGCGTCACCAGAACCAGACCGCACGCTCGCTCGCGATCACCTTGGCCGAACACCCGGACGTCGCCGTCGTGCACTATCCCGGTCTGAGCGAGCATCCCCAGCACTCGCTCGCGACGCAGCAGCTCCGCCTGTACGGATCGGTGCTGTCGTTCGAGGTGGCGAGCCGCGTCGATGCGGCAGCGGTGATGGATCGCCTGCGGGTTGCACGGTGCGCGACGTCCCTCGGTGGCCCCGAGACCCTCGTGTGCCATCCAGCGACGTCGACGCACGCCAGCCTGACCCCGGACGAGAAGTCCGCCACCGGGGTCAGCGAGGGACTACTTCGGGTGTCGATCGGTCTGGAGGACCCAGGCGACATCGTTGCCGACTTCATGCACGCGCTCGAGACATCGGGCTGAGCATCGCTGACCCTGGCCGAGGTCTGACGTGTCCCAGGGATCGACGCTGCTGCTGACTCCGGCTGCGACGACGAATTCGGGTTCGTGCGCGTCGCGATCGGATTCACGCGTGCGCGACACTGCTCCGATGGACAGCGATGCAACTCCTGCGGGTGTGGTGAATCGAATCGACGACCGCGATCGTTACGAACTCGACGTCGACGGCCAGCTGGTGGCCTTCGCCGAGTTCACCGACCACGGTGGTCTGATCACCATTCCGTACATCGAGACCGACCCGCAACACCGGGGCAACGGCTACTCGTCGATGCTCATGGACGGCGTGATCGACGACCTTCGGTCACGCGGGGTGCAGGTCCGAGCCACGTGCTCGGTGGCGCGTGCTCACATCAGCAAGCATGCAGCCGAGTTGCTGGTGAGCTGACGATGTGTCGCAACATCACCACGTTGCGCGGGCTCGAACCGGCGGCCACTGCCGAGGAGATCGAGGCCGGATCACGTCAGTACGTCCGAAAGATCAGCGGCGTCCAGCAGACCTCCGCCGCAACCGACGACGCGGTGGAGCGCGCCGTGGCCGAGATCGCATCGATCACGACTCGCCTGCTCGCCGAGCTCCCGCCTCGCAGGTCACCACCCAAGCAGGAGCCTCCACTGCGTCGACGCGCTCGGATCTGACTGGTGCACCGGCCCACTCACCTGGCCGACCCGTGCCGAGCCGAGCTACTGTCATCGCGAGAGACCAGATGACGAGAGCAGCCGACTACGACGCGTTCATCTCCTACAGCCACGCCGCTGACGGCGAGTTGGCCCCACAACTCCAGCGGGGTCTCGAGCAGCTCGCAAAGCCCTGGTCGAAACGGCGAGCGCTCCGGGTGTTCCGTGACGACACGGGCCTGTCCGCGAGCCCCGATCTCTGGGACTCGATCGTTGCGGGGCTCGATGGCGCCAAATGGTTCGTCGTGTTGGCCTCGCCCGACTCGGCCGCGTCAGTGTGGGTGAACCGCGAAATCGAACACTGGCTCGCTTCATCGCCCGATGCGCGGGAACGTTTGCTGCCGGTCGTGACCGGAGGAATCTGGCGCTGGGACGAGGCATCGAACGGGTTCAGCAGCGACTCGACCGCGGTCCCGCCGGCGATCAGGGAAGCGTTCCACTCCGAGCCGCGGCACCTCGACCTCAGCTGGGCGCGTGACGACGAGCACCTCGACCTCCGACGCGCCGAGTTCCGCTCGGCGATCGCTGATCTGGCTGCGCCGATGCACGGGATTCCCAAGGACGACCTCGAGAGCGATGACATCCGCATCCACCGTCGCACCGTGCGCCTGCGCCGTGCTGCGGTGGCCTCACTGGCAGCCTTCGCAGTGGCCGTCGCCGCGCTGGCGGTCGTTGCACTGGTGCTGCAGAATCGGGCCGCCAGGAGCGAGCGAGGCGGATCGCCAGCGAACAGGCCGCCATCGCCAGCGAACAGGCCGCCATCGCCAGCGAACAGGCCGCCATCGCCAGCGAACAGGAAGCGATCGAGCGGGCTGCCGTCGCCACGTCGCAGGCGCTCGCCTCCCAGTCGGGAGACCAACTCGACACCGGGCACGTACTCGGCGGCTTGCTCGCTGTCGAGTCCCGTCGAGTGCCGGATCTCGACACGATCCCGGCCGCGGCGGACGCCGCACTGCTTCGAGCGGCGAGCCGACTGCCGGCATTGGTCCGCGAGATTCCCGACGTCGACGACGCCGCCATGATCGCGATCGGGCCTGCCGGCGACCGCGTGGCCGTGGCCCGCCGAGGAGGAACGATCGAAATCCACCGTTTCGACGGGTCGGCGCCGACGGAGATCGCGGACACCGGTCGCGTCGCGGAGATCGGCTTCGACCCGACCGGTGACGAGCTTCGTTGGTACGACGGAGTTTCGTCCTCCCGCTACCAACTCGCGAGCGGCGACCGCGACGAGACTCCCCTCGTCGCCGACGGGCAGTTGCTCGCCGTGAGCGACGACGGCTCCACGATCGTGACCGTCCCCGAGGGACAATTCGGTGAGGTGAGTGTCACGTCCACGTCCGGCGCCAACGGGCGCATCGGTTCGGGCGGGTTCGTGTCGAGCGCTGCGCTGAACAGCGACGGCAGCCTCGTCGCAGTCGAGTCCGACGGCCAGATCTCGATCGTCCGATGGCCGCAGAACGAGGTGGTCGCAACACTGAACCTGCGCGACGTGTTCGAGCCGCAGCAGCGACTGGTCGAGGAGGAGGAACTCCGCGAGATCGTGTTCGCCGACGACGACATCACGCTGCACCTGCTGGGCCAGAACGCACTGCTCGGCGACGACTTCCGCGCGCCGGAACCGTGGTTCGGAACCTGGACTCCGGGCGCGCAGCCCATCTTCAACCTTCAGCTCGAGGGTCTCGGCATGCTGATCGCCTCGACAGGCGATGGCCGGCAGTTGGCCGACATCGACGGCAACGTGGTCAACGCCGAGCTGTATCCCAACGACTACGACGCATCCGCCACGCTCAGCCCCGACGCGTTCGCAAACGGGACGTTCTCGGCGGACGGGTCACAGCTGGCGACGGTCGACTTCTTCGGGCGAGCACGCGTGTGGGAAGTCGCCAAGCGCCTCGGCTCCGGCGCGGTCGAGCGCCACGAGTTCCCGACGACGGTCTCGCTCTCGGGCGCCACCAGTGCACTCGCTCCCGACGGCAGCGTGGTGGCGGGAGGGGTCGATGGATCGGTCTTCGTCGTCGATCCCGGTGGTGGCGTCGTGTCGACGCAGATCGATGGCGGTCTGACCGATCCGCCCGTTGCAGGGTTCGCAAGCGACGGGTCGATCGTTGCCACCTCGGTCTCGCGAACGGTCGTCATGACCCCCGATCTGTCGCCGATCAGCCCCGACCTGCCCCCTGGCGGCGTCGGCTCGGCGCTCGCCCCCGACCGTGGCGTGATCGTCATCCCAGCGGTCGACCCGACGACCGGCGAGGTGGTGATCGAGCGGCGTTCGATCACCGACGGCACGGCCACCGGCGATGAGATCCGCACGGCGTACTCCGGCAATCCAGATCCCTTCGAGATCGGCAACCTCGTACTCGGACCGAACGCATTTCTCCCGTTTGCGCTGTTCGACATCGTGGTCGACCCGACCGAGACCCGCTTCGCCATCGAGTTGGGCGATCGCGTGGAGGTCTACGAACTCGACACCGGCGAGCTGGTCACGACGTTCGCCGATGCCACCGCTCCGCTCGCGTTCGACGCATCCGGCACGCGGCTGGCGATCGCGCTCCCGGGCCGGCCGGGGATCGTGGACGCAGCGGGAGGAGGCGAGCCCATCCCTCTCGACGTCGACGGCGCTCGGCTGTTCGCGTTCAGCCCGGACGGGTCGACGCTCGCGGTGGTCGTCGACCAGCGCGTTCGAGTCATCGACACGGCGACCGGACTCGCGACCGTCGACGGCCTCGGTGCCGGCTTCGCGCCAATCCGTCTCGACGTCGCCGTCGGGTCGGTCGTCGGCGGGATCACCTACGACGATGCGTCGGAGATCGGCATCGCCCACTCGACCAGCAACGGTTCCACGTTCGTCGAGACTGCGACGTGGACGCTGGCCCCGGACGACCTCGAGAACGTCGTGTGCACACAGGCCGGTCGGAATCTCAGCGCCGAGGAGTGGGATCGGTTCTTCACCGACGAGCCTGCTCGAGTGAGTTGTCCAGCATTCCCCGCGGGAGGGTGATCGGCACGATGTGCGAATCGGCGAAGCCCAGCGGACGGACACCTTCGACCGGGGCGGGACTACCATGACCGAGATGGTGACCCCGCCCGAGTCGCACGGCGACCGGGTCCCGATGACGTTCCTGTTCACCGACGTCGAGGGCAGCACCCGGATGTGGGAGCGCTACCCCGATGCGATGCCCGACATCGTCAGGCGCCACGACGAATTGATCGCCTCCGTCGTCAGCACCCACCAGGGTTCGGTGTTCCACCACGCTGGCGATGGTGTCATCGCATCGTTCGACGATGTCCCGTCCGCGCTCGACGCTGCGGTGGCAATTCAGCACGGGCTGGCGGACACCGACTGGTCGCCTGCCGCTGACCTGCGCGTCCGCATCGGCGTGCACCACGGCGTCGTCGTACTCCGTCACGGCGAACCGTACGGCTGGGCGCTGAACTTCGGTGCCCGATTCAGTGCCCTGGGCCAGGGTGGCCAAATCCTGGTGTCCGAGTCGGCGGTCGACGCACTCGGAGGTGGAGCGATGGAGCGCTTCTCGATCCACCACCTGGGAACCGTCCGCCTGCGAGACATCGCCCAGCCAGCGGTTGTGTACCAACTGCTGGCCGACGGTCTCGAGTCCGAGTTCTCACCGATTCGCGACACGTTCCGGCATCAGCCGCTCCCGACCGCACCGAATCGGCTGATCGGTCGCGACGACGAGGTCCGGCGGCTCGGAGAACGTCTCGACACGGACCGACTGGTCACGGTCGTCGGTCCACCGGGTGTCGGCAAGAGTCGCATCGTTGCCGAGGTCGCGAACGATCGACTCGACTCGTACACGAACGGCGTGCGCCTCTGCAATCTGGCAGGGGTCGACAGCGACCGAGTGCTCGATGCCGTGGTGACGACGCTCGGCATCAGCCCGCGCCCAGGTCGTACCGTCGAACAGTCGTTGACCGAGTGGCTCGGTGGCCAGGACCTGTTGCTGGTCTTCGACGACTGCGAACGTGGTGGCGTACGCATCAGCGAGATCGTTCGCTCGATCGTCGAATCGACGCCCTCGATCAGCGTGATCTGCACCAGTCACCGGCCACTGGGTGTCACTGGCGAGTACATCTCTCGTCTTCCTCCGCTCGCCCTCGACGCGGCCGTCGAGCTCTTCATCGACCGCGCATCCAGCGCGACCCGGTCACACAGCGACTCGCCGGCGCTGCGAACGCTCTGCGAACAATTGGATCGGCTGCCATTCTCGATCGAAGTCGCCGCTGCCCACGCGGCGCTTCACTCGGTGCAGGAGCTCACCGGCATGCTCGGCACCGGGGAACACCCCGAGGGCACGGGCCCCAACGCAGCACTGCGCTCGCTCGACGAGGCGCTCACGATCGGATTCGAGGCCCTACCCGCCGGGCTGCAACGGGCACTGATCGCTGCCTCGGCGTTCGCGGGGAGCTTCGATCGTCTCGGCTTCCAGCAGGTGTGCGCGCCGGAACTGTCCGATGCACAAGCGACCGCCGTTCTCACCGATCTCGTCAACCGATCGCTGGTCACCGTCGAACCCGCTGACGGCGCACGCACGCAGTTCCGGCTCCTGCACGGTGTCTGGGACTTCGTGGTGGCGCAGGGAACACGTGAAGAACTGCGCGCTGCGCAACAACGCTTCGGCACCTGGGCACTCGAGCTGACCAGCGACGCCGCAGCGGGTCTGCGGGGACCGGATGAACTGATCTGGAACCGTGTCCTCAACCGGCAATTCGACAACATCCGGGCGGCGTTCGATCGGTCGGTGGAGGCGGACGATCTCGATGCAGCCGTCCGGATCTGTACCGAACTCTGGGACTACGCGTTCACGCGTCTGAACAACGAATACTTCCGTTGGGCTGAGCGACTGATCGACCTCCACGACGGCGGAGCTGACGACCGTCTCGGACCCGTGTACGGCGTCGCCGCACTCGGGGCGTGGTTCCGGGACGATGTCGGCCCGGCGGTCGAGTGGGCCGAGCATGCGTTGCGATGCGAACAGCAGCACGGTCTGGCGTTCGACCTTCCCGCACGCCTGACGCTGATGAACGTCGCGGTCTATTCCGGCGGTGGCACCCCGCCGTCCGACGTGTGGGCCCAGACCGTCGAGTACGAGCGATCGCTCGGGGAGCGGTACTTCGAGGTCGATGTCGAGGTCAAGCAGTCGATCGCGGCGGCGTGGCTCGGCCGCGACAAGGTCGCGCTCCAGCACGGGATCCGTGCCGTTCGTCTCGCCCGCGAGTCGTCGAACCCGTCGTCGCTGGCCTTTGCGCTGTGGGCATTGGGGTCGGCGCTGGAGGTCGACGATCCCCTCCAAGCCGAGGCACAACTCGGCGACGCCGTCGCGCTCGCTCGCGAGTGCGACAGTCGCTGGATCGGCGCGCTCGCCCAGATGTCGCTGGCATCGATGCGGCGGCGCACGAGCGGCGCAATCGATGCGGTGCCGATCCTGCTCGAACTCCTCGAAGTGCTGTCCCGGGCCGGCCACCGATCGCATCTGTGGCGCACGTTGGGCCTGTGCGCGTTGACGCTCGGCGATCTCGGCGACGATGGACTCTGTGTCCAGCTCAGCACGTGGGTGCATGCCGCGAAGCTGGCCATGCCGGCGTTCCCGGCCGACGAGGAAGCAGAGCGCACACAGATGGATCGAATCCGGTCCGAGCGTGGCGAGCCGTGGATGGAGCGCATGGAGATGCTCACTGCGACATGGACCACCGACACCGCTGCCGCCCTCACACGCGATGCGCTCCTCGGCCATCTCCCTGCGGCAGCGACGACCTGATCAGCTCGGAAAGAGTGCGTCGATCTCGTCGTCGGTGAGTTGACCGACCGGCACCGATCGACCGTCGATGAGCAATTCGGCACGCTGGATGTCGGTGACCGCGTTGACGTTGTCACGCATCGTCCGGACCGCAGCTCGGAGGCTCGACGCGGCCGCAGACGTCGCGGTGACCACCGTCGAGAACCCGAACGACTCGTAGCCCATGTCGTCGTCGGCGGGGGCGCTCACCACGTCCAGGTCCTCGATCGCAGCGAGGATCACCGCAACGTCGTCGATCTCGCCGTACGACTCGATGGTCAACCGGAGCGAGACGGGCATCCGGATCTCCGTGGCCTCGACCCCGCCGCGTCGATACGGCGGCACCTCGGTGTACTCCTGCTCCCACCACTCGATGAACCGGTCTCCGACCCAGCGGACACCACTGCGGAACCCGCGCCGGTACGTCTCGTTGCCTCGCCAGGTGCGACCCCAGCTCGCCAGCTGCGTCATCATTCGCTCGGTGCGCCCCTGAGGGGGAAGCCCGAGCACACGCGCGACCTCGTCGTTCAGCGCGGTGTACATCAGCGACACCGCAATCCGCTGCATCGGACCCGGCAGCGCCTCGGCAATCGTGCCCATGAGGCCGTCCATCAACCGCCGACCGGCGGTCGACGGCCCGAACTGGCGAAAGAAGATGAGCTTGGAGGTGAACTGGGCCTCTTCGTAGCTCATCAGTTCCGTGGGGCGCTCCGGGCTCGTCATCAAGTCCGGATCCACGCCGAGCATGGCGCCGACCACCATCCACACGTGGTAGTACGCCTCCGCATCATCCGGGTCCATTGCGACGCCGAAGCGATCCATCGTCTGGATCGCCATCACCGACCAGTCGATCGCCCCACCGAGCAGGTCTTCCTGGTTGATCGGGCGACCCCAGTCGGCGTTCCAGAGCGCTCCGCCCAACTCCGGGGGCCGATCGGAGATGTGACGGCTCCCCGACTCGACGGTGTTGCGTACCGCAGCGTGGAACAGCCGGACCCCGCGGATGGTGTGGTACCCCTCCGAGTCCGCCTCCCAGAACGGTGTGGTGAAGACGTCTTCGAGAAACCGTGCCGACTCCCAGAACCGTCGCAGCGTGTCGCCCGACAGTGACGAGACGAGACCGAGGACCTGGCAGCCCTCGCTCGCTGCATAGCTCACCGGCATCGATCCGTAGAAGAGCCCGAGGAACGCAGCGGCACGGAAGTCGGCGTAGAACGCCTGCGCTCGCTGGATCTTGTCGATGTCCGCCCACGCGGGGAGCACCGGCGGCTCCAGGAGGAACCGGTTGAGGGGCCCAGTGCCGGCTTCGTCCGTTCGATGGATCGCAGCCAGCGCATCGGTGTAGAACCGTTCCTCCGGCGGCCGATCGCTCGTGGAGTAGAACGCATCGATCGCAGCGTCGGCTTCGACGTCGCCCCACTGCCGAGCCGCCCGCAACCGCTGCTTCACCTCGCTGGTGACGTCGTCGGACCAGGGCGTCGCCATCGACTCGACGTCGGCGAAGAGCAGTGGCCCCTCCAGTTCGTATCGCCCGTCCGCCCGGTCGATCTCGGCCGCCTGCGCCATGATCGATGTGACCTCGGCATCGGAGTACGGGTTGACGCCGACCAGTCCGGCGCGCTCGACGTGCCCTGAAGAGGGTTGCGATGAAGGCCATTCTCGAATCGATGTCGTTCCAGCGTTCCGCACCGTCAGCGCCTGGCGCGGCCTGGTCGATCCGGTTGAACTCAGCGGCGATGTCCGGAGCGAGTTCGTCGAGCGGAGGCGGGAACAGCACGCCGCCGGATCGCTCGTGCGGCGGAACCGGGTGGCCGACCCGGATGGTCTCACCGGCCATCTCCACCACGTACAACCGCTTGGTGAGCAGGCGAACCCACCAGCGCTCGAACAGCGCGATCCCCCGATTCCGAGTGGTCGTGTCATCGAATCGCGACGTGGCGCCCTTGATCATGACCATCATCGAGAGGTCGAGCCATCCCTGCAGGCGACGTTGCTCGTGATCGCCCATGCGGAGGTTTCCGAGCAGGATCAGCTGCGACCGGCGGATCGGATCATCGGTGTGCATTGCGTCGAGATAGGCCCGGAAGCCGTCACGAAGCTGTTCGCGCGACCCGTCGGGCCAGACCCGTCCTGGTGGGAGTGGGATCGCCATCAGCCTCGCCGAGAAACGGTCGAACTCGTCCCAATCCGGCTCGGCTCGATCATCGAGACGACGCTCACCGAACGTCTCGATGAAGTCGGCCCAGGCCAGACCGATCTCGTAGAAGACCCCTCGGTTCCCAGCGGCGAGGCTTCGATTCAATGCACCTGGTCCCGTCGGCTTGCCGCGCAGCATCCGTGCGGTCAACCGAGTTCGCCACGTGCTCGGCAGCGGAAGGCGGGCGGTCAGCTTCTCGACCCGATCCTCGGCCCCTGACCGGATGGTGGCGCCAACGGTGTAGGACGGCCAGACGGCGAGGCAGCACCAGTTCGCATCGTCCCGGCCGAGGAGGTCGGCCATCGCATTCGAGAAGTCGACGTAGGCCAGCGTGACGAGGTGATTGCGAAGTGCGTCGTCCATCGGGCCGAAGACGATCGCCTCGACCCGGCGGCGGCTGACCTCCCCGGAGGTCAACGGCCCGAGCTCAGGTCCCGACCAGTGTTCGCCGCGGTCGGTTCCGGTGCTGGTCATTCCGGTACTGGTCATTGTTGGTTCCCTTCCGCAATCCGCCGCCACTCACGATGTTCCGCCGTGAGGACCAGTTCGACCTCCTCGACGTCGCCGCGTGAGCCGGTGTCATCGAGGGAGCGTTCGATCAGCTCCAGACGTGCCACCGTCCGCCCGTAGTGCTGGGCGAGTCGCTCGCTGGCCACGACGCTGTCCACCGCGGCGAGGAAGCTCACGAGACCGCCACTCGCAGCCACGGGGATCGCGAACCACCACCAGCCCGGACGCGCCACGGTGATCGCAGCGCAGATCGACGCCGTCACGATCAAACCGGTCTGCACCCCACCGAGCAGGTCCGTACGAGCCTTGACCGTTTCGCTCTTGCGACGCAGCCACGCCAGCTGGTCGTCGAGACGCGCTTCACGGTAGAGCTGCCATGCGGCATTGCCGAGCCGGTCCATCTTGGGATCGATGTCCACGTCTGGCTCGAAGTCGGGCAAGTTGCGTTTGGGTTTGAGCACCTGTTGCACCTGTGCACGCACCAGCCGCTTGCGATTCGGATGGTCGGCGAGTTCGGTCGACGTGAGCGCGAGAAAGTAGAGGGAGCGCAAGTCCTCGGCGATACGACGCTGATCGAGCCAGTCCTCGAGGTTCTGACTGCGCCCGCGTCCGGCCGCGAGTGCGGTGATCGCGGCGATCACCGCGGCGGCGATCCCCAGCGCCTGGATCCATCCCGGCCACTCGTCGCCGCGCAGTGCGATCTGCGTGATCGCGAGAACGGCCACGGCCGCGGCACCGGCCATCTCGACGAGACGGGTACGTTTGACCGCTCGTTGGGTGACGATTGCAAGACGGTCGGCGGCGTGGAACGGCGGGGTGATCACCTGCTCGAGGTCGTCGATGATCGGCGCCAGCGTCGGGTGGTCTGCTCGGGCTCTCGCCCTGGCGGCCGAGTCGCCGAGGGGCGAGACCACCTCGCACTCGTAGCTCACAGCACCGGCTTTCGCTCGGCGAGGAGCGCCTTCAGCGCGAGCAGGGACGTGCCCTCGTTTCCCTTGTAGGTCCCGGGCTTGTCGTTGAGCGCCGGCAGTCTGGGTGAACCCCGGTGATGGGTTCCGATCACCCTCCAGGAGTGATCGAAGACCGGGCTGCCCGAGCTGCCACGGTCGGTCGCCGCCAGATAGTGCACCAGTCGACCGTCGTGATCGAGCAACTCGTTGCCGCGAATCGAGAGCTGGAGTCCGTCGCCGCTCGCGTGACCGACGACGTACACGTAGGCCCCCTTGCGGACCACGGGCAGCTCAGGGCTCGGGGTCAGCGGCTCGATCGGGGCATCTGCGAGCGCATCGGACACCAGGATCGCAATGTCGAGTTCCGCTCGATCACTCCACCAGACCGTCCGAAACCCGCCGATCCCGTGGTGGTCGGCCGCTTCGAAGTGCGCGACGACTTCGCTGGCCCGGATCCCGTCGCGTTCGGGCATCTGGATGACGTGTTCGTTCGTGATCACCACCTGCCGTCCACGAAATCCTGGGTGAAGGTCGTCCCCCGACATGACGAACCCGGTGCCGAGCGTCGGGCGATCGCTCGTGCGGAGTCGGCAGACACTCCGGGCCACGGCGATGCCCCGCTGGTAGGTGTCGAGCGGAATCGGCGAGACCCCGTCGAACATCTTCTCGTAGCCATCCGACGCCACGACGACCTCACCGGCGCCGCCTCTGCTCAGCAGCATCTCCGCCAGCGCTGCGACCGCGGGATCGGTCCCGGGGAGTTCCCAGACCTGCTGCAGCTGACGCAGCAGACTGCTGTGCACGAACGTCGTTGCATCGCCGAGACGTTCGACCACCTCGTCGGCATCGACCGGTATCCCAAGGAGGAGATTGGCCTCGATCTCAGTGGCGATCGCCCATGGGTCACCGGTCGCCGCAGCCTTGCGGGCCCGCACGAAGAACTCGGCCTCGCTGTCGATCTGGGGCGGGTCGACCACGATGCCACGCCGCTCGGCCAGCCTGGCCAACGAGTGGACGTTGATGCCGAGCCACAGCTGCTGCTGCTCATCTCCTTCGGCGAAGCCGTCGGCGTAGCTGCGCAGCGCGCGGCGCAGGTCGTCGGGGCGACCCGTCGACAGGTAGAGGTCCTTGGAGACTCGCCCGGTGAGGCCGAGCAGGTCGATGCGATGTTCGGCATCGAGCGGTTCCTCGCTGAGCGCCCGCTCGGAGATTGCCGACGCCGCGGTGTAGGCACCCTGCTCGATCATGCACTGGGTCAGATCGCTCCAGAGCTGTCCCCCGAGACCGCGTTGCAGGCCCGCGTCGGCCACCCGAACGAGATGGTCGAGCACGCGTTCTTGACGCAATCTGGTGCACACGCGCTCGACGTCAGCCTGCTCGAGCGGGGCATCGCTGCGCACGAATGCGTCGACGGCCGCGGCGAGCGAGGCGTGGTCGCGGGCATCCAGTGCCCGTTCGATCTCGTCGGTCGATCCCTCGTCGCGCCCCATCGTGCTCCCACCAAGGTAGCCCACGGGGAACAATCGACGTCCCGGGCCTCACCTCGTCGACCATCCGACGCAGGCGCCGACCGCTGGGGCTCAGCCGGGACGATGTGACGTGGCGGTCAGGAGTAGAAGGGGTTCTCGCCGGTGGAATGATCGGTGAGGTCGCGAACGGCCTCGACCGCTTCGATGGCGTCGACGAGCATGGTCTGGACGCCGTCGAGCATCGTCTGCTTGCTCATCGAGCAACCGTGGCAACCACCGCCCATGGTCAGGTAGGCGACACCTTCGCCATCGTGGCCGACGTAGGTGACGAACCCGCCGTGCGCGGCCAGGGCCGGGTTGACCTCGCTGGCGATCAGCCCGTCGATTTCGGCGGAGAGCTGGTCGTCGCTGGTCAACCCCTCGACCGACGGGGCCAACGGCCGGTTCGGATTCCGGATGACGAGGCCCTGCGTGCTGGTGTAGTCGAGCGTGGCCCCGGTGAGCAGCGCGACATCGTCGCCGGGGATGATCACCTTCATGCCGTCGTGAGTGCGCACCTGGTCGGTGAACGCTGCGGTGAGGAACTCCTCGAACGACAGGTCGTAGCGGAACTCCTGTCCTGGATCGGACGCAATCGCCAAGCGTAAGCCCAGCTTGTCGCCGTCGACTTCGTCGTCGCGCAGTTCTCGGAGTTGTTCGAGCGCTTCGGGCGTCACCGTGATGATCGGTTCGCTCACATCGACGTCGCCTGTCTCCGCGGCTGTTGCTTCGAGGGGACTCATGACGTCGAGGCTACCGGCGCGCCGTCAACGGAAGGACCGTCGAGGCCCGATCCGCTGATGAGCATCGGCCGGCGGCGACGTACGCTCGACCGGTGAGCGACGCCAGCGGAACCGCATCCTGCGGTGGGGTGAGCACAGATTCTCCCATCGGTCCAGGGGCGCGCTGATGGCCGACCGGTTCAGCGGCCGAGCGCTCGCATTGCTGGCGATGGTCGTCGCCGTCGTGAGCTTCTCGACCAGTTCGGCATTGATCAAGTGGTCGGAGTCGACCGGCTCGGTGGTGGCGTTCTGGCGGATGATCGGCGCCGTGATCGGCTGGTGGACGGTGATCGCGTTCACCCGCGTGCGCTCGGGGCGGCCGGCACCGAGCGCCTCGACGTGGCGGTTGGCGCTGCCGCCCGGACTCGCGTTCGGAGCGAACATTGCACTGTTCTTCACGGCGATCAACAAGACCAGCATCGCTCACGCTGAGTTCATCACCGCACTCACGCCGCTCGTCCTGCTTCCTGCCGGTGCGTTGCTGTTCGCTGAACGACCGAACTGGAATGCGTTGCGCTGGGGTGCGATCTCGATCGTCGGCGTGACATTGGTGTTGTTCTTCGGCCCCGAACAGGGCGCGTCGTCGATCGAGGGCGACCTGATGATGATCGGCGTGATCACGTTGTGGACCACCTACCTCCTCACGTCCAAACGGGCCCGAGCGGCTGGCGTCGCCACCCTCGACTTCATGGCCTGCATGATGCCGATCGGCGTGCTCGCAGCCGGTCCGATCGCAGCGATCATCGCCGGGTCCGGCGTCTTCGGACTGAGCGCGAAGGGTTGGCTGGTGGTGGTGATCCTCACGTTGCTCACCGGCATGCTCAGCCACGGGTGCATCGTGTTCGCCCAGCAGCACCTCCCGGTGGCCACCATCGGCATCATGCAGACCGCACAGCCTGCACTCGCGGTGTGCTTCGCATTCGTGATCCTCGGCGAGGAGGTGCGGCCGCCGCAGGTGGTGGGTATGGCGCTGGTGGTCACCGGGTTGGCGCTGTTCACCCTCGCGAGTTCCCGCTCGGCCTCGATCTCGACACCAGCAACGCCAGTCGAGGCGGTCTGACCGACCTGACTCGTCGGACGTGTTCGACCGCGCGACGAACGGCAGGTGGAAGGCCGTCGACGACCGCTTTGCGGCACCTCGCCACTTCTCGAAACGCTTGCCGAGCAGACGTTCATCGCCCGTTCAGTCGAACGAGCCAACCGCCTGCGATGATGGCGCGATGCGCATCTTGGTGACCAATGACGACGGCATCGACTCGATCGGCCTGCACGTGCTGGCTCGGGCGATCTGCGAGCTCGACGGCGATCACGAGGTGCACGTGATCGCACCCGATCAGGAATACTCAGGTGCCGGGGCCGCGATCGGCGCGCTGCACCTGATTCAGCCCGAGGTGCGACGCGCGCACATCGACGACTGCCCGGCCGCGGCGGTCTGGAAGGTGAGCGGGCCACCGGCACTCTGCGTGTTCTTTGCTCGACTCGGGGCCTTCGGTGGCCCGTTCGACCTGGTGGTGTCGGGGATCAATCCCGGCGCCAACGTCGGTCGCTCGGTGTACCACTCCGGCACGGTCGGGGCTGCACTCACCGGACGCAACGGCCACATCTCGGGCATCGCGATCAGCCAGTCGGTCACCGGATTCGGCGTCGAGGGCCAGGGCTGGGACGATGCCGTGGCCTCCCAACACTGGCACAGCGCTGCCACCGTCGCCGCCAAGGTGGCGCAGGCGCTCGTCGACCAAATGCCCGCCGACCCCGTCGTGGTCAACATCAACGTACCCGACCTGCCGATCGAGGAGTTCGGTACCTGGCGCTACGCCCAGGTCGGCGACCAGCCGCCTCGTTCGATGGCCGCCGCCACCCTGAAGCCGATCGCGGGGCACCAGGACGCCTTCACCGTCGAAATGGGCTGGGGTGATCCGCAGCCGCTGTCGCCCGACACCGACGGCGGCATCATCGAGCGCAACGACGTCGCCATCACCTACCTCACCCGACTCGCCCACCACGATCGCGACGACCTCGACGCGGTCGCCGCGTCGCTCGACGCACTCCTCGCCTGATGACCAGCGGCAGATCGATCGCGAACCGTTGCCTGCGCCGTATCAGGGGGTGTTCGAGCTGTCAGTGATCGGCGCGTCGTGACGCCGACAGCAACGCCTGTGGCCTACGAAGAGCCCTTCCTCATTGAGAATCCTTCCGTACCGGTCATCTGAGACACCCCCCGCTCAGAGGCAGTGACGGTTCGGTGTGTGAGACCGGGTGTCCGGTGGTCGTGCCCCTATCGGACAGTCCGGCTGGGATCATGGAGTGCCCGACATGGGCCTGATTGATGATGGAAGGGCGTTGCGGCGGTTGTCGTAGCGTTCAGACGAGCGCAAACAGTTCGTGAGCCCCGGCAACGCCCTTGAGGTCGTATCGGCCTGCGTGGTCCAGGACGAATCGTTCGTCGCCGGAAACGTCGTCACATCCGGCTGACGAGACGAGCGTTTGATTCCCCGTTCGTAGAACTCGGCCAGCGCGATCGGATCAGCCGCATCAAGCGTTGGTCCCGAAACCCGCCATTGTTCAGGTCGGTCACCGACAGCACATCGCCATCGGGTCCAACAACGAGCGGCTCGCTGTCACTCCGCCCGAGACCCATCCCCTCGTAGTAGCTGTCCGATGACTGGGCAAGGAATCCCGTTGGCTGAGAGTCGCCCACGCCCGCCCCGACGACACCGATCGCGTCTGGATCCCGAACAGGTAGCGATGCGTCCACTCCACCCACCGAAGAGACCGGAGCAGAAGTACCCGGCACGGTCGAAGAAGGTCCGACGCGATCGTCGCCACGGCAACTGATCGAAACCAGCACGACGGCAGCCGCCAGGAACAATCCAGCGGCTCGAACAGCCATGACGTTCATGTCGATTCGACGTTCACCGCCGGGAGGACGTTCCAACGGAGCAATCGATCTCGCCCAACGCACTGACGCTGCGTGAAGGCTGGCACGAGGCGATGACCGTCGCCTCCGGGCATCTTGTTCAACCCCGGTCGTCATCCCGAGCCGACACGACGCCTTGAGTGCTGAACTGCCGGCGAGGTGTGTGCGCTGAGTGCTCGATGTCCCTCGGTTCGAGGATCCGGATTCAGGTGAGGCTGGCCGGAGCGACAGCGAGGCCGACCGCAGCGGCGCCGGCGTGAAGACGCTTGTCCCACACCGCGACAGCGAGATCTGTCGAGCCGAGCGCCAGCGCACTGGCGAGATGCACCGCGTCAGCCCCGCGAAGCTGGTGACGTACTGCGAGCGAACCGGCAACTCGCTCGACGTCGGCGGACAACTCGACGGGACGCATCGATCCCCAGAACAGCTCCCAGTCAGACGCAGCCGCCGACGCCTCTGCCTCGGTGAGGTCGTGGTTGCGCTCGGCGGCCGCGAGTGCTGCGCAGACTTCGGGATACGCCAGTCGACTCGACAGCGCGACATCGCACGCGTTCCATAGCGCCGCAGCGATGTCGCACCCGACTTCGTCGAGCACGAGCTTGACGAGGGCGCTCGAATCGAAATAGACGAGGGCCACGTTCAGCGACGCTGCTCGCTGACGATGTCCGCAACGGGTCGCTTCGGGGTCGGTCGTTGCCGGTCACCAGCGACCGGCCGGCTCGCGTGCGTTGGGCGACTGACGACGCCCTGCGCAGTCAAACGTTCGATGACCGGAGCCGAGTCGAGAGCGACGATTCGAGCAACCGGGGTTCCGCGATCGGTGATCACGATGTCGTTGCCTTCGCGTGCCGCGTCGATCCACCGGCCGAGGTGAGCTCTGAGTTCCGTGACTGCGACGTCCATGCAGCAACTGTACACAACGATGAGTAGCGATATGTACAGATGCCCGCCGCACTTTCCCACCTCATCTCGAGCAACCGGCCACTCGGGTACCGGCGATATGCGCCCTCGAACTGCAACAGTTCGCCCAAGTGCATCGTGATGTCATGATGTCATGGCAAAGCAGACCACCGTCCGGTTGCCCGACGACCTCGCCGACGACGCCGAAGCCGTCGCACGAGTCCGAGGCGACAGCGTCAACCAACTCATCATCGACGCACTTGCCGCCGAGATCGAACGAGTCCGCTCCGACGACGACTTCACCGCCCGCGCCAAGAAGCTGCTCGAGCGCGACCGAGAGATCCTCGACCGCCTCGCCAAGTGACCCGCTATCTCAGCCTCGCCGAGTTCTGGTACCTCGCCGAGCACGTCACCGGCATCAACGCCGCAACGCTCATCAAGGCCAGCCGGGTCGAGCTCGCCGATTCCGCACTGCACGCACCCCAGGCCGGCTTCGGCGACACCGACTTCTACCCGACGCGTACGACAAGGCCGCCGTGCTCGCATGTCGGATCGCGTGGAATCACCCGTTGCCCGATGGCAACAAGCGCGCAGCATGGGCATGTCTCGTGCTGTTCATCGACCTCAACGACGGGTCATGGAACGACGAGCAACCCGACGTCGATGACGCCGTTGAAGCGATGCTTGCGGTGGCAGCCCGGGAGGTCGACGAGAACTGGCTCGCAGACTGGCTTCGTGACCGGGTCACCTTCCAAGTTTGATCGGGGACGGGACCATCATCTCGCCCGCACGACTCGGTCGCAACGAGGTGTGACGACTTGACATTGGGCCCTGGTCGACGCGTCGCCAGCCCCGGCATCGTGGAGATCGGAAGGGGACATCATGGGTTCGATATTTGTCAACTCGAAGGGCGGTTCGATGGCTCTGGCCTTTCCGGACGTCTGCAAGACGCCCGCGGAACCCGCCCCGCCGATCCCCGTGCCATACCCGACCACGACGCTCATCACGAGGGAGCCGGGGCAGAAGTACAAGGTCCACACAGTCAGCAAGGGCCGGGTCGACGAGACGCACACCGGAGACGATCTCGGATCCGCCCGCACGTTCGTCATCGCCGACGATGGCAAGGTGCTCGGGTTTCTCGAACCGTGCGACTCTGCTGTCGCGGCCCGGCTGCTCGTCTCGCGCTCGTTGGGCACCGGTGCAGTTGCGAACGTCGTGTCGCCGGCTGCCGACCTTCGCTCGGCGACTGCGTTTCGCGTGGCAGCCCGATCAACGCGCCGTATGAAGATCGACACGAATCCCCCCGAACTCCTTGCGGCCATCCGCGCTCAGCGATCGGACATTCCGATTCCGCCGGATCCGGCGAGCGCAACAGGACTTGACCTTGAGCGCTGGATTGACCAAATGGACCAGAAGCTGGCCACGATCGGCGACGACGCCCAGCTCGCCAACATCGACCTACAAGACCTGCTTCAGAAGCAGCAACAGACGATTCAGACGCTGTCGAACGTCTCCAAGCTGCTCCACGACACTGCGCTCGCCGTGATCCGCAAGATCGGCTAACAGTGATGTGAGGCGCTGTCTCGGTACCCAGCCCACCAGCTCAGGGTTTCCCGCCGAACCTCGTCCTGCCCCAATGGTTGGTCCGCAATCGCCAGATGAACCTGAGCGCTTCGCGGCAGTCGGCTGAGCGTCGGGCAGCGCCCCGCTGGGTGGTGGGGTCTCGAGGTTGATCCTCGGTGTCAGTTGCCGGTGTTGAGTTCGGCGATGTTGTCAGTCTCGCGCGTCGGGTAGAGCTTGGCCATCGAGCCCTCCGAGAGGTAGCAACGATCAGTGGCTTGCCATTCGTCGTGCATGTCCTCGGCGGATAGTGGGAGGGTCAGAGCAGCCGCCGACGTTCCTTGGGGGTGTCAGCGGACCCAGACCCGGCGAGGGCCGCCGTCCGGGCCGAGGCCGAGTGGTCCGTCCACGCGCAGCGTGCAACGGTTCAGACCGCGGTCGAACCCGAACTTGGTCTGGTAGTTCGCGTCGTAGGTGATCGTGGTCATTTCGCCTGTTCGGCGGCTTCGGCACGTGAGCTCGTAGCCGAGGATCTCACGGTCGGTCCCCGGGTCGCGCACGATCAAGGTGATCGATCGACGGAAGTAGGATCGCAGCCGGAACGTCGGTGGATCGACGGGAATCGCGTCGATGTAGCGGTCGCCGTCAGCGCCGGGCGCGTGGGTGCAGGCCTCGCCGAAGGTCGGGACGACCACGCCAGCCGGACACGCGAACCAGCCATTGCCGTACTCGACCAGCGACCCGTCGACGTACAGGCCGATCTCGTCGCCGTCGATGCCGGTGATCCGATAGGTGCCGTCCGCGGCGGTGGTGTCCGAGCTGATCATCGTGGTGCCGTCCTCCCGGAAGGCCGTCACGACGGCCCCGGCGACCGGAGCGGTGGTGGTGCCGTCGAGGATTCTTCCGCTGGCGTACGTGGCGATCATCGTCGTGGTGATCTCGGAGCCGGGTCCTACGGTGCAGGCAGACTCTGTATCCGGAACCAGATACCCGGAGCAGGACCGGTAGCCGCTTTGGTAGTCGGCTCCAACGTCGAAGAAGAGGTGGTACTCCTCGGCGTCGGCAGCGAACGACCAGTCGCCGTTGGCGTCGGTGGTGGTCGACCACGCCGTGCTGTTCACCCCGGGCTCGGTCGCGGTCACCTCGACCCCCGCCAACGGGCCGCCACCGTTGAGGTCGACCACGGATCCATAGAAATCGAAGACATCGGCGTGAACCGCCGACGGTGCAATCGCGACTGCCCCAATCATCAGCGCAATCGCAACTGACAACGTGTGCGCGTACTTCATCCCGCTCTCCTTTGACGAATAGCTGAGCCAGCGCGACATTCGAAGGCCGATCGCGTGAACCGGCTCCTTTGTAGCGCCCGGCCGGTGAGCCGGGATAGGGCACAAGGTCCCCGAGGACGCCCGCGCCACACCTGGTTGATCGCGTGCCGAACTCCCGCATTCCTCTCGCGCGTACCACGCGGTGAATCGGCTGTCCCGTCGGTGGAGCCGTATGCGCCGCGCCAGCGGCACCGGATGTCCGGCTACCGAACCTCATCCGGACGGTTCCGCGACCTCCGCGCCTTCCAGGCGATCATCGAAGAGGTCCTTGCAGCCGCGTGCTGACCAGGATCTCGCAATCGGATGTGGCAAAGGGTCTGACCCCTGGCGTGACGCGCAGATGCCTACGGGGTGGTGATCGCGTCGCCGAGGAGACGGGCAGCGGCAGCCACGCCGGAACCGCCGATCGGCGCGCCGAGCGCGTGCAGCCCGGACTCGACGGTGCCGAGCGTGCCGAGCAGCATCGGCGGATTGAGGTGGCCCATGTGCCCGATCCGGAAACACGGCTCGTCCAGGCCGATGCCGAGTCCCAGGGTCAGACCCGCTCGGTCCTCACAGATCCGCCGCAATTCGTCGGCGTCGACCGAGCCCGTCGAGATCGTCGTGACCGCGTGCGAGCGTGCGGTCGGGTCGGTGATGTTGCACGACAGTCCGCCGTCGGTGTGCCACGCGTCGACCGCGGCCCAGACCGAGCGGGCGAGGGTCTCGTGGCGCGACCACACGTTGTCCAGGCCTTCGTCGAAGATGATGTCGAGCGCCTCGCGCAGCCCGTAGA
Source organism: Ilumatobacteraceae bacterium (assembly GCA_963793335.1). Taxonomy (GTDB): domain Bacteria; phylum Actinomycetota; class Acidimicrobiia; order Acidimicrobiales; family Ilumatobacteraceae; genus Sva-07. Next base: position 622,177 of record CAWBZS010000001.1, read on the forward strand.
GCAGCGGGATCGGTGGTGTGCCGTTGTACAGCTGATAGTGCGCGTCGACGTTGCGACGAGACGCCCAATCGAAATAGCCGACCCGCATGTCGGCGTGCTCGTGCGCCGCCAGGGCCTTCTCGTTGGCCCAGACGAATCCGAGTCCCGGTGGCGTCATCAGACCCTTCTGGCTGGCCGCCACCGTGATGTCGACACCCCACTCGTCCATCTCGTAGCGATCGCATCCGAGCGACGCGATCGCGTCGACCATCAGGAGCGCGGGATGGCCGGCGGCGTCGATCGCACGCCGAATCGCCGCGATGTCGTTGCGAACGCCGGTTGCAGTATCGGCGAGTACGACGAGGATGCTCTTGATGCTGTGTTCGGTGTCCGCCTGCAACCGTGCTTCCACGGCGTCCGGATCGACGGGCCCGTCGCTCGCTCCTGGCAGCACCTCCACGTCGGCGCCGCTGAGCGCGGCCTGTTCGCCCCACACCACGGCGAACGTCCCCGATTCGAGCACGAGGACCCGCTCGCCTCGCCGCATCGTGTTCGACACCGCCATCTGCCACGCGGCATGGCCGTTGCCGATCACGATGAACACCTCGCCTGACGTCCGCGCCATCGATGGCAGGTCGGTGAACAGGCTGTTCGACACGTCAAGTAGCGGGCCGTCGTAGATGTTCGGCATCGGACGCTGCATTGCGGCGAGCACCCGATCGGGGATGATCGACGGGCCGGGAATGGCGACGTGGGGACGTCCGTGGCGCAGCCTCATACGGCGAGGATACGGCGACGGGCGCGCGGACGCCGAAGGGCCGAGATCCACGGCGGACGATCGAACGCTCGACGCGTTGGACTCCGTCTGCTCGCCGCCGAGAACCAGCGCCGTACGGCTCGAGGGTGAGCCTCGGTTCAGTTCGCCAGCGTGAGTTCTGAACTCGCCTGTGGGAAGTCGACGACGAGCGGGTCGACGTCGGTTCTCAGGAAGAGGTAGGAGGAGGTGCCGTCCAGGAACCCAGCACGCAGTTCCTCGAGATCCTCCTCACCACGTTCGAACGTGATGTCCGGGGCATCGGGGGGACTGAACAGACAGTCCGGCCCCTCATGGCTGGCATCGGTGAACTCGCTCGCCATACCGACGGCCAGCGGGTATGCGGGGTCGATCTCCCCCGCGAAGGAAACCGTCGCCGTGTACACGCAGTCGGCCCACTCGGTCTCGCTGCTCCGGAAGAGCGAATCACCGTAGGTCACCGTTCCTTCGAACCGCTCGACGCCGTCGGCGCCCGTGCTGATGACGAGGGTGCCTCCGTCGAGATGAGCGCCGATCCCGTCGAGGTCGAACAGCGGACCGAAGGTGTAAGTCCCATCCCGGGAGCTCGTCGCGGTGTCGTCCCTCGGATCGGTGATCTCCTCACCGTCCGCCACGGCCTCGTCCGGAGCATCCGAAGGTTGGGTCACGAGCACATCAGCACCGGGTTCACCGCTGTCCGATGCGCCGTCGGGGGACCGGCCGAAGACGAGATAGACAAGTGCCAGGAGGATGGTCAGACCCAGGAACGAGATCCCTCCCCACTTCGCGATGGTCATCACGAGGCGACCACGGGAGCTGCCTTCTTCGCTGAAGCGATGTCCGTGCGGGTGCTCCTCGATCTGGATCCCTGCACGGGTGCTCAGCCCGAGTTGTGCCAAGTCGTGCTTCATCTCGGGGGTGAGTTCCGTGACACCCGCTGCTTGCAGGCGTTTGAGGTAGGCGATCTCTTCGAAGGATGCCATCCCGTGTCCAGGTATCTCGATCAGCGTCGTGCGCTCGGGTGGTTGGGGGAGGTCCGGGAGGCGAAACGGCACGTGTGTCAGGTGTGCGAGGCTCATGCCCACAGCGTCCGACCGGACACTCAGCGAGGCAAGAGGCGTTGGTCGGCAATCGCTCGGGGGTGTCGGCTGCGCCGGCCAACAGCACGAGCTGGACCGACTCATCGAAGCCCAGCGCAGCACGTAGTAGGTGGGGAACGCCCTTCTGACGCGTGGTGCGGCCGACGAACACGGCCGACGGCCGCGCAGGGGTCGACACCCAACCGCTCGAGGACATCCGTGTCGGGATCGGGCCGGTAGCAGTCGGTGTCGATGCCGTTGTGGACGACGTGCACCTTCGCCTCGTCGAGTGTCGGGTAGGCCGACAGGACATCACGCTTCGACCCGCGGCTCACCGCGAGCTGCGCCAGCTCGCGGACGAGGAAGTCCACGACGAGGCGTTGAGAGCGATCGAGCTGCCGCATGCGTGCGCACCCTGCAACAGGGCAACACATCTCCTGACACGGCACCAGGTCAATCGGCAATGGTGAAGGGACCGGTCGCGACGTCACGAACCCGTCCGAGACCCTCGATGACCGTGACCGCGCCCGAGGCTCGGTCGACGAACTCGACCTCGAGGTCGCGAACGAAGATTCCGGACGAGTCTGCCGCCCACGAGTCCGAGTATGCGAGCTGGCTGAGCCTGCCGGCATCGATGGACGATCCGCTCGCCACATCGAGGATCTTGCGACGGCCCGTGCCGTCGTTGTCGTCGCGGTACGCGATCGAACGACCGTCCGGCGAGATGCGGGTGGCGGGATCGATGAACCCGAACGACTCGATGGCGTCGAGCGACCCAACCGTCTGTTCACCGGTGTCCCAGGCCGTGACCGACGCGGTACATCGCAGCTGCTCGTCGCACTCCTCCGTGGCCCAATGGGCGTCGCCGGTCGCCAACAGGTCGCCGACGCCGATGCGGCGCGCGTCGCCCTCAGGAGCGAGCGCATAGACCCCGCCGGGTCGGGTGACCAGCACATCACCAGCAGGCGAGAACGTGCGCGACCAGAATCGGATCTCGTCGGTGAGGCGGCCATCGAGCTGCGCGATGCTGCCGTCGGGCCGAAGCACCAGCTCGCGCTCAGTGGTGTCCGGGCCGGCCGGAGGGGTGGTGACGATGAAGTTGCCGGTCCCGGTCCACGACTCCACGAAGATGATGCCCTCCGGCACCGACGTCACGACGACCGGCTCGTCGGGTCGAAGCTGCGCGACGAGCCGGGGGCTGAAGAGCGCAAGCGCCTGGTCGCCCGCGACGAGTTGCAGACCCGGCCCGAACGACGACACATCGACCTGATGGCTCCGACCCGATGGCAACTCGGTGATCGACAGCACGTCGGTCTGCGACAACGTGATCAGATCGGTCGGGGCGATCGAAGTCAACGTTTCGGGCACGGCCACCTGCACCTCGGTCCACGTGGGTACCTCGCCGTGCTCGATGTCGCCGAGCTCGGTCATCTGGACGGTGACGGAGCCATCCCGATTCGGCGTGATCGTCTCGGTGGCGACTGCGGGTCTCGCAGCTTCCAGTTGCTCGTCGTCCACGGGGACCGTCGCTCTCGGCGCCTGCGTCGTCGACGGGGTGGGGCCGCCGTTCGTCGTCGATGGGCGCACGGGCGCTCCCGGGTCCGTTGGGTCGTCGCTGCGGCTGAGGAGCGCACCGGCGGAGCCGATCACCAGTGCCGCCACGATGGCGGCCGCGACCACCTTGCGCGCAGTCGCCCCCGGGCGGGCCGAGTCGCCGGTGTGGTCACGCTCGAAGTCCTCCGCCGCCGGTTCGCGGAACACACCGGGACCTCCGAGGGGCGGTGCGGAGCCCGCCGTGCCCGGCTGCGGACTCCGGCCGAACGTGCCGGCGTCGGGAACGGCGCGGTCCGGAATCCAGTCGTCGCGCTCCCACGGTGAAACGCCCTCGCCCTCGTCAGCCACCGGTTCATTCGACCACATGTCGGTACCGATATCGTCGCGCAGGTGACGACTGCTGCTCAGCGCGTGTCCGGGTACCTGTGCGCGTTCGCCGCTGGCGACGCCGACGCCATCGCAGGTTGTGTCACCGACGACTTCATCAACGAGCACCTGAGCGAACTCGGCTCTGGCTGTGTGGGGCGTGAGGAGTACCGCCGTCGACTCCCCGGCTTCCTGTCGACGTTCGCCGGCGCCCGCTACTCGATCGTGGCGCTTGCCACTCGCGCAGAGCGAGCCGAGGACGACATCAGCGAGGTGGTCGTCCGGTACCGCTTCGAGGCCACCCATGACGGCACCGACATCGACATCCCCGGCGTGATGTGGTTCAGCGTCCGCGACGGTTCGATCTCGAAGCGCACCGACCTGTGGGATTCGCTCACGTTCCTCCGCCAGACGGGGCAACTGGCGCCAGACTGATCAGATGTGGTGGCTCGCGCACGGACAACATGACACACCGAGCCACCGTGACTGGCTGTCGGCACACGAACAAGCGCACGTCGACAGCATCCGATTCACGAAACGTCGCGACGAGTACCTCACACGGCGGTGGACCGCCAAGCAGTCGGTCGCGACCGTGCTCGACCTCGGTCACTCGCCCGCCGACCTCCGCCGGATCGAGATCCGCCACCGCGACAGCGGCGCCCCCTATGTGCAGGTCGACGACACACGGCCCGACATCGATGTGTCGTTGACCGATCGCGCCGGGTGGGCGGTGTGCGTGGTGGGTTCCCTGGGCACCACCACACCGGGCACGGTCGGTATCGACCTCGAGGTCGTCGAGCCCCGCAGTGCCCGCTTCGTCACCGACTACTTCACGTCTGTCGAGCGAACGTTCATGGCCGCACTCCCCACGAGCCGGTTCGACGAGGCAGCGAACCTGATCTGGTCGGCGAAGGAAGCCGCGCTGAAGGTCCGCCAGGTGGGCTTGCGAGTCGACACACGTACCGTCGAGGTCGACCTGCACGGCGAGCGCACGGCAAACGGCTGGACCGCGATGACCGTGTGGGGCGCCGACGGCGCGATGCCGGGATGGTGGCGTCGCTTCGGCGACTTCCTCCTCACGGTTGCCTTCGCCGAGCTGACGGAACCACCCGCGTTGCTGCCGCATGGCAACGACCTCGACGCGGCCACACCCCTACACACGTGGGTCGCCTCCCCCACCTGCTGACGCAGCACGGTCACGATCAGGTCGAGACAGCGCGCGCCATGCCACGTTCGAGTGCGTCGACCACGTAGGGCCGGATCTCCGCTGCCGCGATGATCCGGTCGACCGAGCCAACGTGGAGCGCCCGGTCGATCGTGTGGATCGCATCGAATTCGTCGGCAACTTCACCGAGCTTCTCCGAGCGGACCTCGTCGGTGGTCGTGGTCAACGCGTTGCGGAGCCGAGTCGCCTCGGTGCCGGACGCTTCGGCAGCAGCGGCACGGGCGTCACGAACACGGTCATCCGATTCCGTGCGCGTCTTGACCTCCCGGGCGAATACCGTCGCGGCCGCCGGAGCGCCACCGATCACCGAGGCGTACGATCCCTCGACCGCAGCGATCTCCATCTCCTCGTTCAAGGCTTTGGAGAACACCACGAAGGCGCCACCGTGATAGCGGGACACGACCACGAAGACGATGGGACCGTCGAAGTTGGTGACCGCTCGCCCGATCTCGGCGCCGAATTCGAGTTGGCGGCGACGCATCGATTCGGGTGAGCCATCGAATCCCGACAGGTTGGCAAGCACCACGAGCGGGCGATTGCCGCTGGCAGCGTTGATCGCTCTGGTGGTCTTGCGAGACGAGTGCGGGAACAGGGTGCCGGAGGTCCATGCCGGTGGGCCGTCGGCCGGCACGTACCCCTGGCGGGCGACCGTATGCGACTCGAGACCGAGCAGGCAGACCGGGAGACCGCCGATCGTGGTGTCCCAGACGATCGAGGTGTCGCCGTCCTCGAGGTCCTTCCACCGCTCGAGCGGCTCGGCGTCGGTGTCGGCGACGGCGCGCATCACCGAGCGCATGTCGAACGGTTGCTTGCGCTCAGGGTTCAACTCGGCGGAGAACACGTCACCAACCGTGGTGAACGGCGACGACGACAAGCGGGCATGCTCGCTGGCTCGCACGTCGCGATCGATGGGGTCGGACGTGGGTCGCCGCCGCGGGAATCGTTCGCCGGGCACCACGTAGGTGAGCTCATAGTGACGCAGCAGCAGCTCACATGCTTGCGGGAACGACGCGGCCCAGTACTGCGCTTGACCGTTGGGGCCCATCACCCGGTGGTAGCCGCCGATGCCGAAGTTGTCGTCGGCACTCACCGCACCGGAGAAGTCGAGCGCCTGCTTGCCGGTGAGCACCATCGCCGAGGCCGGCGTCATCACCAGAATGCCCTTGGTGTGGGTGAGCATCGTGGCTTCGGCGTTCCAGTAGGGCTGTCCGCCGACGTTGATGCCGGTGACCACGATGTTGACCTCGCCGCCGGCTTGGGTGAACTCGATCAGACGACGCAGGGTGAGCGCGATCCAGTCCATGTTCTCGGTGCCGGAATCCATTGCGATCAGTGCGCCGCTCGACACGGCAAACCACTCCACCGGCAGGCGGTGTTCGAGCGCGTACGACAGGGCGGCGTTCACCCGTCGGCACTCGGGCTCGGCCAGGTTGCCGAGGCCCTGGGTCGGGTCGGACAGGATGGCCACCCGGGTCATTCCCTCGGGCACGACCTGGCTGTGGTTGGTCAGCAGCCCGACCACCAGGTGGGCGGTGTTCGTGCCAGGTTCGCGTTCGATGGGCACGAGTCGGTCGTGCTGGTCGTCGTCGGCGGGTTCGAGTTCGAGTTCGACGAACGAGTCGGCGGCCAACCCCTCCGCCGGTGGGCGTTCGGTGAACAGCCGGACGATCTGGTACGGATATGGCGAACCGAAGCGGGCGGCAGTCAGAATCTTCTGTTGCAGCACGCTCAACGGCCGCACCGGTTGGTCGCCGGCGCGGTCCTCACGCACCAGCAATTGGCCGCCGGCCTGTTCGATGTGCAGCACTGCCAGACGTTCTCCGTCTCCGTCGGGGAGGCGCACCTTGAGCACGACCTTCTCGAGACCGACCCGATCGGCCATCGGAGCGAACCGGTGGGCCAGCCGCAGGGTCTCCTCCTGCGTCAACGTCCACGGTGCTCGCACGTCGAGCACCAGCCGGTTCGCGACCGGCCGGTCGCGAGGGGCATAGCGAGCCAGCTCGGAGCGCATCGCCGCGAACGCGAGCATCGCGATCCGCTCCAGACGGGGATAGGTCTGCTCGCCGGTGACCGAGTCGTGCGCTGGCAGAAGATCGCGCACCTCGCCGACGGCAAACATGCGGTGGTCTCTCGGGTTCGTCCGTGCCACTCCGTCGAACACGTAGACGTCCTCCGGAGACGGCCGCCGTTCGAGCTCGAAGTTCGAGAGCCGCCACAGCTCGAGACGCTCAGCGAGCATGGGATGGAGGTTCCGATAGAGCCTGAGTTCGACGAACGACCCGTCTGGCTGCTGCTCGAGGGCGACGTGCTGCGACCTCGACCGCGTCTCCGCCGAGCCGATCGTGCTGCTGACCGTGACGTCGAGCCGATGCACCGTTCGCCCGAAACTGCAGTGCTGCGCAAGTTCGGTGACCCCCTCGACCACCTCCGCGATCGGAGCCGGGTCGACGTCGCGCCATGCGGTGACATCGACGACCACCTGCTGATCCTCATGCGACGATGCGAGGTACGGCGCAACGGCTGCCGACCACGCTGGCAGTGCACCGAGCGGCAGATAGCCGACGACGAGCAGCGACTCGGAGTGTGTCTCCGCGGTCGTGAGCGTGGTGGTCGCGAACAGGTGGCCGTCGGCGTCGTGGAACACGATCTCGCCGATGTCACTCACTCGGTAGAAGCGGCGGATGTGGATCTCCAACACGAGCCGACGCATCGTGGTCGATCGCACCGGATCGTCGCCGCCCCACGAATCGAGCACGAGCGAACGCAGCGGAACTGGACACCACACGATCCGGTCCATGCGTTCGTCGCGGTCGTCAGCGTCCGGTTCAGCGGCGAGGTGCCCGATGTGGCGAGCCATCTCATCCGTGAGCTCGGCGGAGGCCTCCTCCATCGAAGGCTCGTCGAAGTAGTGGAATCGGACATCGCGGGCGAGGTCGGCGATCGACTGTTGCCTCCCCTGCGTTGCCAACGCCAGCCGATCGAGACGCGCTCCCATCGTGGTGGTCGCCATGCGAGCCAATGCCTTGCGATGCAGCAGACGACGCTCGAGGATCGCCGTCACCACCGGGCTCAACTCGCTCAGTCGTCCGAACGATCGGAAGAGCCAGAGCATCGCCGATTCGAGTGCTGGGCTCCGATCGAACCCTTCGACCCCGTACCGGCCCAGCGCTCGCTGGAGCCGTTCGCGATAGGTCGCGGTCAATCCGGCGAGTTCGGGGTCGAGCCACTGCATGAACGCGAGCAGGAACTCCTGGGTGTGTTCCGTCGGTGCGTCTGCGTCGAGTTCGGCCTCGGTCTGCGGCCGATAGAGCACGCCGAGCTCGGCGAAGATGTCGAGGAGCCCGCCCTCGCAGGCGAGCAACGACGGGTCGTCCGGGTCGGCGATCTCCGCGAGGCGGCGCTGTTTGGTGAGCAGTTTCTGGAGTTCCCCGTGGGGCAGGTCGTAGCCCAGGAGGTAGTCGCCCAGCGGCCCATAGACCCGATCGCAGGGCTTCTCGGTCGGGTCGATCTGGGCCCTGAGACCGGACAGGTCGACGCGGCGCGACGGATCGTCGGCGTCGTCGACGGTGCGCTCGTGGTGCGAGCGAAGCCAGATCAGCGGGGCGCCGCGCTCGACCTGGGTGTTTGCCATCACCGCCACGGCAACGACCACACCGGCCACCGGAGCGGTGACGGTGGTCTCCATCTTCATCGACTCCAACACCACGAGGGGATCACCGACGGAGACCACGTCACCCGGCTGCACCTGCGCACCGACGACGAGCGCCGGCCACCCAGCGCGCACTGCAACTCCGTCCTCTCGGGTGATCGTGTGCGTTCCCGCACCCACCTCGACGCGGAAGCCGTCTTCGATCGGTGCAACCACGAGGCGATGGCGGCGACCACCGCACGTGATCCGCCGCTCGTAGCCGTCGAGTTCGTCGACTGCGACATCAGCGACGTCGCGGCCACAGCGGATCGAGTACCGGCGCGGGCCGACCCGATCGACGTCGAAGCGATACCTGGCGCCGGCGTAGTCGAGTTCGATGCCGTCGCCCACCTCGACCGGCTGTTGCGGGCGACCCCGCTCGGCTGAGGCGTAGAAGGCACGTTGCGCATGTCCGCGATCGTCCTCGTACGCCTGCACCGCCGCTGCGAGCAGCGCGATCGGGCTCGGCATCGGCGGCGGACGGTCGGCGAGCAGGCGTTCGAGCCAAGCGTCGTCGGCCTCGCCCCGCACGACCGTGTCGTGGCCGAGCACACCGAGTAACAGCGTGCGGTTGGTGGCGCCTCCGTCGATCACCACGGAGGTGCGCGCCAGCGCCCGACGAAGCCGATCGATGGCCACCGCTCGATCGACGCCCCACGCCGTGAACACCGCAATCAGTGGATCGGCGCCGTCGACGGGGTCGCCAACACGCCGGTTGGCATCGATGCGCACGCCAGTACCGACGGGAAACGACAGCAGCATCAAACGGCCAGACTCCACTGCGAAGCCGCGATCGGGATCTTCGGCCATCAGACGGGCCTCGACGCACACGCCGTCCTCGGCCGGCGCATCGGCGGGCAGCGCCTCGCGGCGGTGGATCCGCAGGCGCCAACCGATGACGCTCACCCCCGTGCGTTCCTCGGTGGTCGCATGCTCGGGCGAGGCCACGCAGTCGACGTCGACGAGCGCGATGTCGGTGCCGTCGGTGACGTACATCACGGTGGCGGCACCCACGTAGCCGACCGCAGTGATCAGTTCGGCCGCAGCAGCACGCAGCTTCTGGCAGACGTCGGTGCCCAACGGTGTGCACGGCGCCTCGGCGATCAACGCCCGGCCGGCGCGCTGCACACTCACGTCTCGGGTGTCCAACACCCACACGGTGCCATGGGCGTCGGCGAGCACATCGACATCGACACGTCGAGTCGCTCGATCGGCCTCGAGGGTCACGTCGCCGGCGGGCAACGCGCTGCGAACCTCCGGATCTGCAAGACGACGGATCAGCGCCGACCCTGGCCCCACCACCGAGATGCCAGCCTCCTCACACGCCTCGATCAGCTCGATGCGAGACGGCCACGCACCCACCCACAACGTGTCGATCTGCGCATCGAGCAGCGCTCCCAGCACATCGAGGCTCGGTTCGGTCGCTGCGAGTGATCGGACCTCGTCAGCTTCGCGACCGTCCCACGGCGTGGGGTCCGGCGGGTCGAGGTGGAACAGCACCGTCGTGATCGGCGCCGCGTCCTCGTCGTCCTTCAGTTCGGCCACCGAACGCAGGACGCGGACGGCGGACTCACCGCGGTCGAGCACGCCGAGACGTCGGATGCTGGCGAGATCGGCGCTGACGTTCGACATCGGCGTCTCAGTCCTCCTGGTATGCGGCGTGGAGTTCGGCTGCCACGTCGTCCGGGATCGGCGCGGGGAGCGGCACGGTTCGATACTCGTCGAGCCGAACGAGGACCGCACCCGCGGCGTCGACCACGACACACTCGTAGACACCGGGCGCTCGCTCGGTGGCGATCGCACGCAGTGGCCCCTCGGCGGCGTCGACATCTCCGACGACCTGGGCCCTGCCGACCTGCATCGGCAACGCGAGCCGGTCTTCTCGCCCCGCCTGCCAGAGCCCCGCTGCCTGGAAACACAGCTCCACGAGGCGAGGCGCCGTGACCAGCGGCAGCTCGGCCGGCACGTGGTTGTCGGGCAGCGGATCGACGAGCGCTGCAACCGCGGTGCTCTCGCTGCGCCACGCCGAGTCGACCACCTGGTAGGCGGGCCCGTGGAAGTAGAACGAATACACCGTCTCGGCGCTGAGCGTCGGGCCGCTCGGCTCGGACACCGCGCCGAACTCGGACTGCACCGACCCGTCGGTGATCTCGACCTCGTCGGTGTCGAAGCGGACCCGTCCGGTGAAGTGGACGGTGCGCTGCGGCGTGTCGCTCCCGGGCAGCAGACGTTCGGCGAGGAGTTGACACTCGGCGACGAGGCCGGCTCCGTCGGGATGCACAACGGCCTGGACGGTGATCGTGCGGGGTTCGTTGCGGAAGAACTTCAGCGGCGCCGCGAAGGTGACGTCGTCGACGGCGCTGACCCGTGCGCCGGGCACGAGGAGCGACGCGGTTTCGGCGAACGCCTCCATTCCCATGACACCTGGCAGCACGGCGGTGCCATCGATGCGATGGTCGTTGAGGAACGGCTGCTCGATCGGGTCGAGCGTGGTCTCGACGACGATGCCATGGTGCACGCTCATCGACGCCGTGCCGACCATCGGCCCGTGGGCATCGCCGGTCAGCGTCGAGGTGTCGACTCCACCCTGATCGTCGTACTCGGCTGCCATCATGCCGAGCACGCCGGCGACGATCACTTCCGAATCGACGGTGCCCGAGGTGAGCTCTCGCCGGATCCACGCAACACCGGCTTCCGGCGGCAGCATCTGCACGCCGGCCATCTCCATGATCTTGGGGATCGAGCCGCGCGTGGCCATGCCGATGCCACCCCACGCAGTCCAGTCGAGCGCCAGCCCGCGGGTGTCGGGTCGGGTCCGCCGGAAGCTGCTCGTGATCTTGCAGAGCAGGTCGTTGGCCGCGGAGTAGTCGGTCTGGCCCTGGTTGCCGAAGCGGCCGGCGACCGAGGAGAAGACAACCGCGGTGCCGATCGGCATGTCCTGGGCTGCATGGAACACGTTGAACCAGCCGTCGCTCTTGACGTCGAAGACGAGGTCGTACTCGCGCGGTTCCTTCTCCGGCAGGTTTCGACTGATCTCGAGCCCCGCCGCGTGGAGCAGCACATCGATGCGGCCGCTGCGCTCGCGCACGTCGTCCATCACCGCAGCAACGCCATCTGCGTCGGTGAGATCGACGGAGTGATAGTGCACGGTGCCCCCGGCGGCCTCGACCGCCTGCACTGCGGTGAGTGCCGCTGCGAGACGTTCGATCCGGGCGAGTTCACGTTCGATCGCGACGGGCGTCGCGTGTTCGCCTGCGGCCTTCATCCTTCCGGCGATCGTGGACTTGAGCCCGTTCCGATCGGTGCGGAACGCGACCAGATCCGGATCGTCGCGGTCGGGGGTCGGTGTGAGGTCGAGCAGGTGGAACGTGCCGGCCGAGGCAGCTGCGAGGTCGGCGGTGATCGCCGACACGATGCTGCCGGCAGCGCCGGTGACCACGACCACCGAGTCGGCGTCGAGCGTCGGCAGGCCGGCATCGCCGTCACCAGGTGCATCGTCGCCGCGCTCGGGGAACGGCGACTCGACGAATGCAATACCGAAGCGACGGTCGTCGACGCGTCCGATCTCCACGCAACCCGGGTCGATCAGCGTCTCCTCGATCAGTTGCTCGGCGATCGCCTTGGTCTTGCGGCTCTCGGCCAGGTCGACTGCCTTGACGGTGGCCTCGGGGCGCTCCTTCTTGTACGACTTGGTGAATCCGACCACGGGGCCGCCGAGCGGGTTGGTGGCGCCAGCTTGGTCGTAGCCGTGGTAGCCGCCGAGCCGGGTGGCCGCGATGAGGAACGGACTCGCGTCGTACAGGTGGCGCATCGTGGCGTAGAGCGCCTTGACCCGCCGACGGAGTGCTTCACGCCAGCGTTCGAGGTCGTAGTCGGCAAGGTCGCCGTCGGCATCGAGTGCGGGCAGCCAGTAGACCCCGGTGATCGGAGCCTCGTCGTGCCACTCGCCGAGCGCGACGAGCAACTCGTCGGTCGGCATGCCCGGATCGAGGGTGAGCGCTGTGGCACCTGCTTTGTCCAGTTGCTTGACGAGGGCGTCGCCGACGCCTCCCTCGTCGAGCATGACCACCACGCGAGCTCCGTCGAGATCGACACCGGTCGGCAGGCACACGTCAGCACCGGGACGCAGCGATGGCACCGGCACGCGACGCGGCAACGCATCGACGGCGTCGAGATCGCCGTGCACCACGTCCGGCGCCGGCGTCGGCACTGCTGTGGCCATGTCGTTCGACGTCGTGCCGGAAGCCGGTGCTGCGATGCCGGCGCGGTCGCGAACCCACGCCGCCACATGGTTCAGCGTCGGGAAATCACGCAACTGCAAACTCTCGTCACGCTCCACCCCGTACTGCTCACGAACCGCAGCAAACACCTCCGCCTGCTTCACCGTGTCCACACCCAGATCCGCCTCCAGATCCAGATCAGGCTCCAACAACTCCGCCGGATACCCCGTCATCTCCGCAACCACCTCGGTCACCGCCGCCAACACCTCGTCAGCGGCCGGGGCCGTCGCCGGAGCGGTGGACCGCGTCCGCGGCGGGCTCGGGTGCTGCGATGCCGGCACGGTCGCGAACCCACGCCGCGACATGGTTCAGCGTCGGGAAATCACGCAACTGCAAACTCTCGTCACGCTCCACCCCGTACTGCTCACGAACCGCAGCAAACACCTCCGCCTGCTTCACCGTGTCCACACCCAGATCCGCCTCCAGATCCAGATCAGGCTCCAACAACTCCGCCGGATACCCCGTCATCTCCGCAACCACCTCGGTCACCGCCGCAAGTACCTCATCGACCGCGGCCGACGGAGCGGGAGCCGCCGGAGCGGTCGGGAACGCCGCTGGTGCAGCGGCAACGGCAGCCGGAGCGGCAGCGGGCGCCGTCGGAAGCGCAGCAGGCGCCTCGATGCCGGCGCGGTCGCGAACCCACGCCGCGACATGGTTCAGCGTCGGGAAATCACGCAACTGCAAACTCTCGTCACGCTCCACCCCGTACTGCTCACGAACCGCAGCAAACACCTCCGCCTGCTTCACCGTGTCCACACCCAGATCCGCCTCCAGATCCAGATCAGGCTCCAACAACTCCGCCGGATACCCCGTCATCTCCGCAACCACCTCGGTCACCGCCGCCAACACGCTGTCGACGCCGGGCTCTGCAGCCGGAGCGGCGACGAACGCTGCCGGAGCAGCGGCGACAACCGGTACTTCGATGCCCGCACGATCACGCACCCACGCCGCGACATGGTTCAGCGTCGGGAAATCACGCAACTGCAAACTCTCGTCACGCTCCACCCCGTACTGCTCACGAACCGCAGCAAACACCTCCGCCTGCTTCACCGTGTCCACACCCAGATCCGCCTCCAGATCCAGATCAGGCTCCAACAGATCCGCCGGATACCCCGTCATCTCCGCAACCACCTCGGTCACCGCCGCCAACACACTGTCGACGCCAGCACCAGCGGCGGGGGCAGCTACCGCTTCCGCCACAGCAGCAGGAGTGGGCGCCTCGATGCCGGCACGGTCGCGAACCCACGCCGCCACATGGTTCAGCGTCGGGAAATCACGCAACTGCAAACTCTCGTCACGCTCCACCCCGTACTGCTCACGAACCGCAGCAAACACCTCCGCCTGCTTCACCGTGTCCACACCCAGATCCGCCTCCAAATCCAGATCAGGCTCCAACAACTCCGCCGGATACCCCGTCATCTCGGACACGACAGCGGTGACCGCGGCCAACACGTCGTCGGCTGAGGGCGCTTCGGGTACAGCAACCGGAGCGACGGGCACTGAAGCCGGAGCAGCCGGCACGAACGGCGGGGCCGACGGCGTCGCTGCCACCGTCGGGGCTGCGGCCGCGATCGGGGCCGGAGGTGCTGCTGCCATTTGCGTTCGAGTCGCGGTCGATGCGAGTTGCCCGGCGTAGGGCACCGGCACCGCCGACTCGTGGCCGGTTGCGGTCGGGGCGCCCTGATCGACGACACGAAGACGTCGGTGATCGACCTCGACCTGCGCGGCGTCATGGCCGGCGCCGACATCGAGCCAGCGCTGCCAGGCGACGGGGTCGACGATGCGATACCCGTAGCCGAGCGCATCGGGGGCTCGGCGCTGACCGTCGGGCATCGGGGTCCAGCGCAACAGCGCCATCGCGATCTGCGATCCGAAGCCGGCAGCGAGCCGGAGAGCGTACGTGACGGGCTGCTGACCGCCCTTCGACAGGTTCAGGTTGCCGAGGTCCGGGTCCGGAACCCGATAGTTGGGAACGGGCGGGATGATGCCGGTCTCCAGCGCCTTGATCGCCACCACGTCCTCGATGCCTGCGCCCATGGCGTGGCCGGTGAATCCCTTGGTGTTGGTGATGACCACGCGGTCGGCAGCCGCGCCGAACACATGACGGAGCGCGTTGATCTCCGCCGCTGCAGATCCGCCTCGTGCGGGCGTGTACGTCTCGTGCGACATGAACATCGCGGACGCCGCGATCTCCTCACGCGTCACACCGGTGTGCTCGGCCTGCGTGATCACCGCGTCCATCACGGCGCGGATGTGCTCGACGTCGAGGCGAGTGCCGTGGAACGCCGAGTTCGCCGTCACCGCGCCCAGCACCTCGCAGATCGGCTGCAGGCCACGCTCGCGGCTGGCCTCAGCCGATTCGACGACGAACGCCGCCGCTCCCATCCCGACGATCATGCCGTGGCGACGCTTGTCGAACGGCGTTGCTGCATCCTCGACCTTCTCGTCGGTTGCCGCAGCGCCGCTGGCGAGAAAGCCCACGCTGATCCATGGCTGGATCGAGTCGCCGCTCGCGTCGTCAGCGGAGATCACGACCACCCGACGACAGCGGCCGGCGCGAATCCAGTCCTCGGCCAGCGACAACGCCTGCGTGGTCGATGCGCATGCGGCGTTGACCTGCGTGTTCGGTCCGCGGGCGCCGATCAGTTCGGCGAACTGCGAATGACCCATCGACAGAATTCGGAACAGGAAACGACGATCGAACGCATAGGGGTTCGCCTCGAGCTCGGCGCGCAGTTGCGCAATCAATGCGTCGATCTCGGCCACGCTCGACCCGGTGTCGCCGAGTTGCGCCCGAACGCCTTCCAGTGCCAACAGGTGTTCACGTCGGGCGCGGTCGGCCGAATAGGCCTCGACTTCAGCGGTGAGACGGTCGTAGCCCGGGAACGCACTGGCGAAGATCACACCGGTGTCGTCACGTAGCCCGTCGGGCAGGCCCCAGCGGTCGGGCAGCTGAGTGCCGAGCGTGGTCGTCTTGTACCGCATCACCAGCGGGATGCCGGCGTCACGCATCGCGTCGAAGCCGGCGCCGACGGCCAGGCGCGTGGCATTGTCGAACGCCTCGTCTCGGGCGGTTTCGACCGCGAACTGCTCGACGATGTCGAGCGGCGCGTGCTGTCCGGCCAGCTTGATCACCTCGGCCGGATCATCGAGCGTCTCGAAGCTCGCCCCACCCGACTCGCTCTTGACGAGGCGGGTGATACGCATGTCGACCATCCGCTGGCGTGCGGACTCCGGCAGCGCGGTGATGAACTGCTGCCCTGCCAGGATCCGTGCGATGTTGGCGTCGTCGAAGACCTGGTCCACCCCCGGCAGGCCGAGCGCGGCGCCGGTGATCACCACGGGTTCCGCATCGAGGCGGCCACCGTCGTCGGATGCGGCGGCCGGTTCGACGGCTGGTGCGGTCGCATCGCCGGGCAGCTCGCTCGGCTCGCCGTAGATCCGTAGCCCCTCTTCGATCACGCCGGCGAACAGTTGACCGAGCTGCATGATTCGATCGTCGGGCGCTGACCCGTCGGCCATTGGAGCGACCGCTGCAGAGGCGGCGGGAGCCACCGATGCAGCCGTCGGCGCCGAGGCGGCGACTGGAGCAGGAGCAGGTGCGTCGAAGCCGACGCCGGAGGCCCACAGCCCGCAGAGCGCCTGATTCAACGACGCTGCGTCGCCGAGCTTGGGATGGTTGGTGTACAGCGCCAGGACATCGTCGTGTTCGCCGAGCACGTCATCGACGAAACCATGCAGCGCCCGCTTCGGTCCGACCTCGACGAACACCCGGGCTCCGGCCTCGTACAGCGTGCGAAGCCCTTGGACGAACTGCACCGGTGACGCAACCTGCCGACCGAGGTAGTCGAGCATCGTGTCGCTCGTGGCGTCGGCCGGATAGAAGTCGCCCGTGACGTTGGCCACCAGCGGCAGCGTCGGAGGTTGGACATCCAGGCGCCGCAGGGTCGCCACCAAGGGCACCGACGCAGGAGCCACGATCGACGTGTGGAATGCGTGGCTCACCGGGATGCGGATCGCCTGCATACCGGCCGCGGTGAACGACTCGACCGCCGTCAGCACGGCATCGGTTGCTCCCCCGACGACCGCTTGATTGTTCGAGTTGATGTTCGCGACCACGACGTAGCCGGGGGTCGCGTCGACGATGCGCTCGATCTCGGTCAGGGGACCGAACACCGCCGCCATCGCTCCGTTGTCATCCACCGAGAGTGCCGCCATCTCGCGACCGCGTGCGCTCACCGCTTCCAGCGCTGCGTCGAACGTCAGCGAACCTGCGGCGATCAGAGCGCCGTACTCGCCCAGGCTGTGGCCCATCACCATGTCCGGTCGCATCCCGTAGACGCCGAGCAGACGGTCGATGCTCGTGTCGACCGCCAGCATCGCCGGCTGGGTGATCTCGGTCTGGAGCAGCTCCTGCTGCAACGCCTCGACCGCACCAGCGTCGTTGCCATCGATGAAGATGTACGACGACAACGAACGGCCGAGCAACGGGGTCATCACCGCATCCGCCTGCGCGAACGTGTCGGCCACCACGGGTTCGGTGGCTTGCAGCTCGTCGAGCATGTTGACGTACTGCGAGCCCTGTCCGGTGTACAGGAACGCCACCTTGGGCGCGGGCCCCCGACCGATGAACACCCCCTGCTGGCGCAGCATGCGATAGATCGCCGGGTTGCCGCTGGTGATCGCCTTGACGACCTTGTCGAGCTTGGATGCCAGGTCGGCCGCGTCGGCGAAGTCGACGGCGAGGCGCACCGCTGCGCGACCGATCGAGGGGTCGGGGCGCGTCGGGGCGGGTGCCTTTCCGGCTTGGGCAGCCGCGAGGGCGACGTTGACCTGAGCGAGCAGGTCGGCGTCGTCGCTGGCGCCCAGCACGAGGGCTCCTCGAAGCGGTGGCTTGGACGGGTCGGCGGGGACGCCCGCTGCTGCCGTGGGCTGGCCCGACGGCACCGATGGGGTCGATTGGTCGACGCTCGCGCCTGCGAATGAGCGCGCCTTCGGCTTGCGGCGACCCGGGATGTGCTCTTCGAGCACAACATGGAAATTCGTGCCGCCGAAACCGAATGCGCTCACGCCGGCCCGACGCACGCCGGCGGGCGGGGTGGCCCAGTCCTGCAGTTCCGTGTTGACCACGAACGGCGAGGTGTCCCAGTCGACTTTGGGGTTGGGTGTCTCGAAGTGCAGGCTCGGGGCGAGCACCTTGTGGTGCAGGCTCTTCACCATCTTGAACATGCCGGCCGCTCCCGCTGCCGCCTTCAGGTGCCCGATGTTCGACTTCACCGATCCGAGTGCCACGTGACGCGCACCGGACGGGCCGAACACGTCGGTGAGGCTCTGGAGTTCAGTGGCGTCGCCAACGCTCGTCGACGTGCCGTGCGCCTCGATCGAACTCACGGTGCCAGGGTCTTCGCCGGCGATCTCCCAGGCGCGCTCCACCGCCAGGCGTTGGCCGACCGGGTTCGGCGCGGTGATGCCCTTGCCTTTGCCGTCACTCGCCCCACCGATTCCGAGGATCACGGCGTAGACGCGGTCACCGTCGCGCTCGGCGTCTTCGAGCCGTTTGAGCACGAACAACGCGGCGCCCTCCCCCATCACGAACCCGTCGGCGTTGGCGTCGAACGGGCGCGTGCCCGTGGCCGAGAGCGCGCCGATCTTGCAGAACTTGACGAACGCCGCGACGCCCATGTTGTGGTCGACGCCACCGGTGACCACCGCGTCGTAGCGATGGTCGACCAGGCCCTCGACCGCGACACCCATGGCGGCCAGGCCCGAGGCACAGGCCGCGTCCGTGGTGAAGTTGGGACCGCGGAAGTTGAACAGGTTGGCGATGCGCCCGGCCATCACGTTGGCGAGTTCGCCTGGCATCGTGTCTTCGTTGATCTCCCCGAAGTGAGCCAAGAAGTGACTCCGGGTCTCCGAGAGGATGTGCTCGCGTTGTTCGTCGCTCAAGGCGGCGAACGACTCGGAGCTCTCCAGGTCGCGCAGCAGTTCGGGCAGCTCGATGCGCAGGTTCGTCTGGTAGTGCTTCTCGCCACCGATCGCGTTGCCGATGATCACGGCCACCTTGTCGGAGTCGACGTTCCAGTCGGGCCACCCGGCATCGATCAGTGCAGATCGAGCCGCGCTGATCGCCCAGCGCTGCCCGTCGTCCATCTGGTCGGCGACCTTCGGCGGCACCGGCAGCTTCCAGCGGATTGGATCCCACGGGTAGTCGCGGACCCAGCCACCGATCTTCGAGTAGGTCTTGTCCGGGACGGCATGGTCCGCGGAGTAGTACAGCGACGGGTCCCATCGATCAACAGGTGTCTCGGTGATCGAGTACCGACCGGTGGTGATGTTCGACCAGAACGCGTCGGCGTCGACGGCATCGGGCATGATCGCTCCAAGACCGACGATGGCGATCGGTGAACTGGAGATGGCGGCGGCCTCGGGCATGTTTCTTCAGGGTCCCTTCGGGATGGAGGTGTTCGAGTTCCAGGTTCAGCTGGTGCGGTCGTAGAGAATGTCGGCAACCCGATTCATGTCGGCGAGCAGCCCCGCCTGCGAGGCCCGGAGGGCATCGTGCGGAATCGTCGCCAGCAGCGCGCTGACGTCGGCCTGGCCCACTTCGACGGAGCCGGCAACCCAGCGCAGGCCGGTCTGGCCGACGTGCTGTGCGGCGTCGCGAGCGAACACTCGACTCATCGCAGCGAGTGCGTCGCCGTCGAAACGGTCAGGGCTCTTCGGGTGGCGCTCGCCCGCCAACGTCTCGGCTGCTCGCAGTGCGAACGCCTCGGCACACTCGGCCTGAGTGATCAGGTCGCCGAGGCGGAACAGCACGTGTTGGTTCCGGGTGAGGCGCGCGAGCCGGCACGACTCCATCAGGATCGACAGCGTGTGCAACGCGAGGGCTGCGTGGTCGGCACCAACCATCGGCTGGCGCTCGTGGAGCGACAGCATCGCCGTGGCACGGTCGCGGTAGTAGGCGCCCTTGGTCTTGAGGTGATGCTGCCAACGGTCGCGGGCGATCGTCATCTCCATGATCTCCGAGGTCCCCTCGTAAATCGTGGTGATGCGCACGTCGCGCTTGATCTTCTCGACCACGTATTCGCGCGTGTAGCCGTAGCCACCGAGGGCCTGGATGGCCGAATCGGCGGCATCGTTGCCGGCCTCGGTGGCCATCAACTTCGCGATGGCTCCCTCGGTGTTCATCGCGCCGTTCTCGCCCAGGCCACGATCGATCTTGTCGGCGCTCGCTTCGATGTAGCTGCGAGCCGCCTCGAGCCGCACGGCGTGCGGAACGATCAGCTTGTGGGTGAACCCCTGCTTCTCCGACAGCGGGCCACCGCCCTGCTGGCGCTCGATGGAGTAGGCGATCGCCCGGTCGAGGGCTTCCCATCCGCCACCGAGGCCGAACGCGGCCACCATGATCCGGGTGTAGCCGAACACCTGCTGAGCCTGCTGGAGCCCCTTGCCCTCAACGCCACCGATCAGATGGTCGGCGGGCACCTCGACGTCGTCGAGGAAGAGCGCAGCGGTGTTCGACAGGCGCAGACCGTGCTTGTCCTCGGGATGTGCGGCCTCGAAGCCGTCAGCCCCCTTCGGAACCACGAACCACGACGGGCCGTCGGGGCAGAGCGCGAGCACCGTGGTCATGTCGGCGATCGACCCGTTGGAGATCCACTGCTTGCGACCGTTGATTCGGTAGCCGGTGACCGCGCCGTCGTCGTCGAGGATTCGTTCCGCGGTGGTCTTCATCGACGCCAGGTCGCTGCCGGCGTCGGGCTCGGTCGCCCCGTAGGCGAACACGATGCCATCGTTGGCGATCGCGCCGAGCCAGCGATGTCGCTGGTCCTCGGTGGCACCGACCAGGATCGGGTCGCTGCCGAGGAACGTGGCGAACACGGCGGTGGCGAGGCCGATGTCGTGGCGGGCCATCTCTTCGCAGATGCGATACGAATCGAACGCATTGCCGTCCATGCCGCCGTACTCCTCGGGGACGAACACGAGCTGCACACCGAGTTGCTCGGGGTCGCTCATCGCCCGCACGATGTCTTCCGGACAGACATCGTCGCGGTCGAGGTCGAGCTGGCGCTGCGGCGTGAGGTGGTGGTCGACGAAGTCGCCGAGGCCACCGATCATCATCTCCAGCGTGTCGGTGTCGAGGCCAGCGCCCCCGACGTGGCTGACCACTCCCGCATCGTCGACGGTGGCGGTCATGAGCAGATTCCCGGTGAAACAAGGCCCTGAGTCATATGTCTCTCCACGGTAGAGAACGACACATGGCGGCGCAACGGCCAATGGTCCCCGATGCCCGAGCTCCCGGGCAGGGCGGTCGCGGACGGGTGATGTGGCCCCGATCGTTCGAGCGGCGACATACTTCGGGCCTGATGCGACTGGCCGCACCCCGATGACCAACAAGACCACAGCGATCACCGAGCGGGTGGGGCGCCTCACCCGGACGCTGCCGTGGCGCGTCGCCGACGAGACCGTGGCCACGCTCCGTGCCGAACGCGTCCCACGTCTCGGTGCGGGCCTCGCGTACTACGGGCTGTTCGCCCTGGTGCCGTTGCTCGCCATCGCGATCGCCATCGCCGGATTGGTGTTCGAGAATGCGCAGGTCAGCGAGGCACTCACCGCTCGCCTCGCCGAGTTGCTCGGCCAAGAGGTCGACTCCGCCGCGGTGGTCGACCAGGCGGCCGACTTCGTCGACGACGGCTCGACGCAGTTCGGCTTCGGCCTGGTCGGGCTGATGTCGCTACTCCTCGGTGGTTCGGTCTTCTTCCTCGCCTATCAGGACGCGCTCAACGTCATCTTCCGCCAACCACCCCGATCGGGCCTCAAGTTCAGCTTCCGGCGGCGACTCCGGGCGTCACTCGTGGTGTTGCTGACCGGGACGGTGATCGTGACGATGCTCGTGGCCCAAGCCCTGATCGGACTGATCAACGCCCTGCTGCCGAGTCTGATCGAGGGGTCCGACGTCGTCGTCGGGTCGCTGGGACTCGTCGCATCGGCTGCGCTCGGCGCGTTGCTGCTGACCATCCTCGTGCGGACACTCGTGTACGAACCCATCCATTGGCGGTCCGCGCTCGTCGCCCAGTCGATCACGGCGGTGTGCCTGGGGATCGGTGCATTCGGCTTCGGCGTCTACATGGACAGGATCGGCGGGCGCTCGCTCCAGGGAGCCACGGCCGGCGTGTTCGTCACGATCCTGTTCATCTACGTCGAGGCGCAGATCCTGCTGGCCGGCGGAGCGCTCACCAAGGCGCTCGAGTCCGAGCGGCTCGCCGGCAACGCCGGCGCTCAGGGCGACACCGACGGCGAATCCTGATCGGAACGCTGCCTCAGCGCTCCCAGAGGTCGGTCGTCGGGTGGAACTGGCTCCACGCGAACCAGAACGCCTCGTGTGACGACACCGGGTCGCCGGTGGCAGCGTCGACGGCTCGAAGACCGCCACCATCATCGGCGAGCGTCACGCCGGCCGCCTCCACGGTCTCGCCGGCCGCGAGCGCGTCGCGCGCGTCGTCTGCGTGGAACGCCACCGGCGTCCCGTCGTCGGTGATGACGCCGACCACCAGCTCCTGCACCCCCAGCCGATCATCGGCGGGACCGATCGGAAAGATCGGACCATCGTCGTCTCGACCCTGGAGCGGATCGAGCGAATAGCTCCTCCCGATCCCACCGTCCTCCGCGATGATCGTGGTGTCGGGGTGTGCGACCTTCCACTCGCCCCATGTCGTGCGCAGCACCGTGGTCTCCTCGAGCACGATCTCCTGATCCTGGAGTGGGCCCGACACCGCTGCGCCCGTGAACGTGTCGA
This sequence comes from Ilumatobacteraceae bacterium, assembly GCA_963793335.1. Taxonomy (GTDB): domain Bacteria; phylum Actinomycetota; class Acidimicrobiia; order Acidimicrobiales; family Ilumatobacteraceae; genus Sva-07. The sequence goes on from CAWBZS010000001.1 coordinate 644,937, forward strand.
ACACCGAGCCGGTCCGAAGGTCGTACATCACCTTGTTCGACCGCGACAGCAGCCCAGACGTGCGGAGCACCGGCACCTCCTCGGCACCACCGACCGACACCGCATCGTCGGTGCGATACGCCTGCGCTGCGCCACAGAGCGTGCAGTAGGGGATCCCGAGGCGACGATCGCCGAGAGTGAGGTTGAACATCTCATGGATCTCCGCGATGTTCTTCGGGATCGCCAACGCTTCGTCACCTTCCACGATGCCGAACACGATGGCGTCGTCCGGGTACCAGTCGCCGCCGTCCGCGTCGGTGACCTCCGGATCGTCGAGCGCCGGGATGCAACCTTGCGGGCAGGAATCGGCGTCGCCGAGCTCGCGGTCGTCGATCAGCACACCGCCCCAGTTGAGATACCGCCAATCGATGTCGGAGTCGGCGTCGTCGAAGAACGGTTGCCAGCGCGGCTCGACCAGCAGAAAGAGCTGCGCCTTGTCAGTGCGGAAGTCGGGGTAGTCCGGGGTGTCCCAGGCGATCAGATGATTGGTCGAGCTCAGCCACACGCTGCGATCGCGCTCCGGGTCGTCCGAGAGCGAGGTCCCGGTGAGCGATTCGAAGGCATCGACGAGCTCGTTGCCCGACTCGCCAGGGCCGAAGAAGCGCATCAGGTCAGCGACGTACCAGGCATGTCGGGGATCGCCGGATGCAACGAGTGCTTCGAGGGCCGCCTCGTCGATCTCCCCCACCTGGAGCTGTGTTGCCAGGTCGGCCATCGCCGACCGCACCTCGGGAGCATCAGCGGTACCGGCGTCGGGAGCGTCCGGTGCCGCCGGGTAGCGGAACGGCGCTCCTCGGTCGTCCGAACCGGATGCCTCAGCGGACGACGCGGACGATCCATCGGAATCGGAGTCGGCCGTGCTGTCGGCGCCGGTCGAGCACGACGCCATCAACATCCCACCGGCGACCAGCAGTGTGATCATCCGGGGGGTCCGTAGTGCGGTGCTCGACATGCCGTCAGCGTAGGAACGAGGTGATTTCGACGATCGAACCTCCTGCGGAACACGTTCGAAACTCCTCGATCGGTACCGATGACGGTCGCAGTTTCGGGCATCCTTGGTGGATGGCCGAACGAGCGATCCCCACCGACGACGAGTTGAAGGAGCGGCTCACCCCGCTGCAGTACGACGTGACGCAGCGCGCCGGCACCGAACGAGCGTTCAGCGGCACCTACTGGGACGTGAAGGATCCCGGCACGTACCACTGCATCGTGTGCGACGAGGAGCTCTTCTCCTCCGAGACCAAGTACGACTCGCACTCCGGTTGGCCCAGTTTCACCGAGGCGATCGATCCGGCAAAGGTCACCCTGAAGGAGGACCGCTCGCACGGCATGGTGCGCACCGAGGCCGAGTGCGCCACCTGCGGCGCCCACCTCGGCCACGTGTTCCCTGATGGTCCCGGCCCGACGGGCGAGCGCTTCTGCATGAACTCGGCCAGCCTCGACCTCAAGCCGGCCGACTGATCGAATCACAACACGGACAACACGGGTCAGACCCGCGATGTCCGCGATCGCTACGGTCGGGCAGATGATCGACTGGGGCGACGACGAGCGACGGCTGACCGATTCGGTGAGTGTGCTCGTCGGCGATTCCAACGGGGCCTACCCGTCCGGAAACACGCTGCTGGTTCGTGGCGCTGGGGAGTCGGTGTTGATCGACCCGTCGGTCACCGTGGTCGCACGAGGCGGCGCGCCCGTCGGCGTCGACGCCGTCATCAACAGCCACAGTCACGAGGACCACATGGCCGGCAACGGCACGTTCCCCGATGCTCGACTCCACATCCACCACCACGACCTGCTGGGAGCGCAGTCGCTCGACGGGCTGATGGAGGTGTATGGCCTCCCCGAGCACATCCGCGTCGAGTTCGAGCAGACGATCCTCGACGAGTTCCACTACACCCCTCGCCCGGATGCCGAGGGCTTCGGCGACGGTCACGTGTTCGACCTCGGTGGCGGCGTCACCGTCGAAGCGGTGCACCTCCCCGGCCACACCAAGGGCCACAGCGGCTTCCGAATCGACGACGTCTTCTTCCTGTCGGACATCGACCTCACCGGCTTCGGCCCGTACTACGGCGACGTGTGGAGCGACCTGGAGGACTTCGAGGCGAGCCTCGCCAAGGTGCGCGATGAGGACGCCGAGTTCTATGTGACGTTCCATCACAAGGGCGTGATCGAAGGGCGAGACACGTTCGTACAGATGGTCGACGCCTTCACGTCCGTGATCGGCCGGCGCCACGAGGCGATGCTCGAGTTCCTGCGCGAGCCCCACACGATCGACGAGATGCGCTCCCACCGGTTCATCTATCGACCCCATGTGGAGATGGCCTTCGTCGAGTCGGTCGAGCAGCGCAGCGCCGAACTCCACGTGCAGCGCATGCTCCGGCGAGGCGAAGCGGTCGAGGTCGTCCCCGGCCACTACCGGGCCGCCTGACCCCACCAACGCCCCCCGAGCCCGGGTCTCGCGGAACCACCAACGCCCCCGGAGACCCGGGCTCGGGGAACCACGTGGCACGATGCGGAGATGATGGATGCTCCCGACTTCACCACGTTGCGCGTCGACGTCGACGGCCCGATCGGCCGGATGACGCTCACCCAGGGCGACAAGCTCAACCCACTCGGCACGGTGCCGCTGCGCGAGATCGCCGAAGCGGCGCGATGGTTCGACACCACGTCAGCGCACGTGGTGATCGTCACCGGGGAAGGCCGTGGCTTCTCCTCCGGCTTCGACCTGCGGGAGTTCGCCGGCGGGGACCGAGACGATCCGAACACGGCGTCGAGCCGCGACCAGGCCGACCTCGGCCGCCTGATGGCGGAGGCGATGGATCGGATGAGCGCGCTCACCATCGCCGCCATCAAGGGACCGTGTGTCGGCGGTGGCGTGGTGCTCGCCGGCGTCTGCGACCTGCGGATCGCCGCCGACGACACCGTCTTCTCGATCCCCGAGGTCGACCTCGGCATCCCGCTCGCATGGGGCGGCATTCCGCGGCTGGTGCGTGAGATCGGTCCGGCGTTGACGCGCGAGTTGGTGCTGACGTGCCGACCCTTCTCGCCGGACGAAGCGCTTCAGATCGGTTTCATCAACCGGATCGTGCCTCGCGCCGAGCTCGAGTCCGCCGTCGACGAACTTGCCGGGCAACTCGCACGCAAAGCTCCGAGCGTGGTGCGCACGACGAAGCGGCAGGTCAATGAAGCACTGGAGGACGTTGCGTCGACCAGCCGGGTCGTGGGCGGACGCCGACCAGCTCGGCGCTGCGATGCGCGACCCCGAGGCCCGTCAGGCTGCCCGCGCCTACCTCGCGTCCCGAAACCAGGCCTGAGCCCCGGCCCCGTTCACCAACCCGCGGGCGCTGAGGTTCAGCCGAGCAGGTCCGTGGCGACGTCGTGGAACAGGCGAGTGCTCAGTCCGAGCGAGTCGATGTCGATGCGCTCGTTGTTGCCGTGGAAACGTGAGCCGTACTCGCTTGCATCGAGCGAGGGACTGAACAGCCCGGCGCCATAGGCCACCGCGCCCATCTCGCGGTAGATCCGGGCATCGGTGAAGCCGACGACGAACTGCGGCGTCAACTGCGCCGTCGGAAACGGAGCGTTGATCGACCGCTGCAGGCTGTCCCACAACGGCGTGTCCGTGCGACTGATCGTCGCAGCATCGTTCATCAGCGGTTCGACCTCGACCTCGTCGGCGAGATCGCCGAGCGCGGCTCGCAGATGGGCTGCGACCTCGGCGGGGCCCTCACCAGGCACCGTCCGGATGTCGACGTCGATCACGACGGTGTCGGGGATCACGTTGACCTTCATCCGCCCGCCACCGGACTCGCTGCCGTCGACCAGGTTCGGCGAGAACGTCGTGTGCGTGCAGGCGTGGAAGTGCGACGCTGCGGCGGCCGACGGCAACGCGTCGAGCAGTTCCTCGATGGCGGTCGGGTCGAGCAGCGCGTCCGTCATCTCGCCGGGCAGGCCGAGCGACTCGACCTTCTGTCCCCACAGCTCGTGGAAGCGCGGCGCGGGGCGGTAGTCGTGCAGTCGCTGGATCACGGCGGCTGCCTTGACGAGCGCGTTGTTGCGGCGGAACGGTGCCGAGCCGTGGCCGGGTGTGCCCGTCACTCTCAACCGCCGCCACGCAACGCCCTTCTCGGCCACGTTCACGCCGATGTACGGCGCCTCGGCCGGCCCGGAGTGGAGCCCACCGCTCTCGGTCAACACATAATCGGCGATGATCGCGTCGCGATGGTGGTCCGCCATCCAGCGTGCACCGTATGCGCTGCCCGCCTCCTCGTCGGCAACGCCGAAGTAGATCAGATCGCCCGTCGGTCGGAATCCGCTCGCTGCGAGGTGACGGAACGCCACGGCCATCGACGCGGTGAGGTTGAGCATGTCGACCGCTCCCCGCCCCCACACTTCGGGGCCATCGGGCCCATCGATGAGCTCGCCGCCGAAGGGGTCCTCGCTCCAGCCCGATTCGTTGACCGGCACGACATCGGTGTGGCCCATCAAGCACAGGCTCGGCGCGTCGGGGTCGGAGCCGGCGATGCGTGCGACGATCGACGTTCGTCCCGGCGCGGCGTCGAACCGCTCGACGTCGACACCAGCACCTTCGATCACCTGCTGGAGCACATCGGCGTTGCGGACCTCCCCGCCCGACTCGGCCGTGCCGTCGTTGACGCACCGGTTGCGGATCAGCACCTGGAGCAGCTCGACCGTCTCATTGGTCAGCCCGTCGAGTTCCGGATCATCGAGGCGCGGTGTCATCGCCCCAGCCTCTCACGTTTGTGCTGCAGATCCGGTGGGACGGGTCACCCAAACCGCAACGCAAACGGGATGGGGATCGGAGGTGCCGTCAGCTCAAGGCGGCGAGGGCGGCAGCGATCCGCTTCACGCTCGCTGACGGCTGGCCGGGACGCTTGACCACGAGCGGTTGCGCGAACGTCGCGACTCGCAGATCCTCGAGCTGCCACCGCAGCTCGACGAGCGCCGGCGAGAGCTGCGCCGTGCCGGCAGCGTCGACGATCTCCTCGAAGCGTCGCTCGAGCGGTGTCACCTCCGCCATCCGGCGCTGATCTGCGACCTGAGCGCCGGCCAGGTGATCGAGACGATAGGAGATCGCTCGCACGTACCGCTCGAGGTCATCGAGCCGTTCCGCCCCGGCCCCCAATACGAAGCCCGAATGAACGAGCCGACCCAGGTGCCGGTTCGCATCCTCGACCGAGGGACGCAGCGCGTCGGCGCGCAGGGCGGCGAGCCGATCCGCGACAACACTCGACGCCGCCACCACCCGGGCAGCCTGGTGCAGCGCGTTCGCCGCCAGGCCCGGCGCGGCGTTGCGAACCTCCCGCTGCAATGCGGCGAAGTCGTCAGCAGTCCACGGCAGCGCGCCGTGATCGGTCATCACGCGATCGACCGCGGCGGCAACGCAGTCAGCGGCCAACGCTCCGAGTTCGATCGGTCCCGCGGCGATCGCCAGACGGTCGTCGTTCGACACCTTCCGCACGATCGACGACCGGGTTGGCGCTGCGGTGAGAATCAGCAACCGCCGCACCCCACCGCGCATCACCCGCGCTTGGAGCTCCGGCGTGGTGACCACCCGCAGGGCCACGCTGTCGCCGACATCCAGCAGCGCCGGGTACGCCTGCACGTCGAGGTCCCGATCGCCCGACTCGATCACCTGGGGAAGGTCGCCGACATCCCAGTCGACGATCCCGCGACGTTCCTCGATCGGCGCAGCGGCTGCGATCGACTCCCGGGCGACGCCCGCAAGCGACGACCGGATCGCCGCGAGATCGGTGCCGACCCCGTGCACCTCGCCGGTGTCATCCGACACCACGAAGTGCACACGGAGATGGTCGGCCAGCACCGAGGGATCGAACGCAGACGCGTCGACGCGCACACCAGCGACGGACAGGAGCGCGTCCACCAGCCAGTCGACCAGCCGAGATGCCGGAGCGGTTCCGCTCACCGGATCTTCGCCCGGCGCCGCATTCGGCAGCCGGGCGAGCACCTCGTCGATCGTGTCGCCGATCGGAGTGAGCCGACGGCGGACATCTTTCGGCAGCGAGCGGATCAGCGCGCCGACCACCGCGGCGCGATGTCCGGGGATCTGCCAGTCGAATCCATCGGGCGTCACCTGGTTGAGCCCGGCGAGCGGGACGTGGACGGTCACGCCGTCCAACGGTTCACCGGGCCCGTACTTGTACGTCAGCGGCAACTCGATCACGCTGGCGCCTCGCTGCTGCCGCCAGGTGTCGGGGTAGTCGGCGAGACGCACGCCATGGCTGCCGCCCGAGAGCACGTCGTCGGTGAGATCGAACAGGTCCGGCCGCATTCGGCGCTCGGTCTTCCACCACGTGTCGAAATGGCGAACCGATGTGACATCCGCGCCGACGCGGTCGTCGTAGAACTCGAACAGCGTCTCGTCGTCGATCAACTCCACCCGTCGCACCCGTGCCGCCATCCGCCGGAGCCGTTCGAGGAACTCAGCGTTTCGGCCGAGGAACGTCTGCCGCCCGATCCACGCCGTGTCGGCGATGTCACACTCGACGAGCGCCTTGGTGATGAACCAAGCCCGTGCGACGTCGGCGTCGACCCGGTCGTAGCCGATCGTACGGTCACTGACGATCGGGAGGCCGTACAGCGTGACCTGCTCGGTCGCGACCGCACGGCCACCCTTCGGGTCCCAGCGCAGGTTCTCGTAGGAGCGCTTGACGAGATGCGCCCCAGCCCGTTCAGCCCACGTGGGTTCGATCTTGGCCACGCGACGGGCATAGAGCTGGTTGGTCTCCACCAACTCCGCCGCCATCACCCACGGCACCGGCTTCCGAGTGAGCGCGGAGCCGGGGGCGATCACGAACCGGGATTGTCGTGCGCCGATGTACGCCCGGCTCTCGCGATCGCGCATCCCGATGTGCGACAGCAGTCCGGCGAGCACCGCCTGGTGGATGTGGTCGGGGTGCGACTGCTCGGTGGTCGGACGAATCTTCAGCTGCCCAGCGATGCGACGGAGCTGGCTGAAGAGATCCATCCACTCGCGAACCCGCAGGTAGTTGAGGTACTCCTTGCGGCACATCCGCCGAAACTGATTGCCCGACAGCTCGCGCTGCTTGGCGCGCAGATGATCCCAGAGCGCAACGATCGACAGCAGATCGGAACCGTCGACCTTGAAGCGATTGTGGAACTCGTTGGCCTGCTCGGGCTTGTCACGTGGCCGCTCTCGCGGGTCCTGGATCGACAACGCCGATGCGATCACCAGCACCTCTCGCACGCAGCCGAGGCGATCGGCTTCGAGCACCATCCGGCCGAGGCGCGGATCGACCGGGAGACGCGCCAGTGACCGGCCGACCTTCGTCAGTGTGCGCGGTCCATCCTTGATGCCATCGATCGGCATGTGCAGCGCGGCGAGTTCGTCGAGGAGGCCGTAGCCGTCGCGGATGGCGTGTCGGTCGGGCGGCTCGACGAACGGAAACCGGGCGACGTCGCCCAGCCCGATCGCCGTCATCTGCAGGATCACCGAGGCCAGGTTCGTCCGCAGGATTTCTGGGTCGGTGAACTCGGGCCGGGCGTCGAAGTCCTCCTCGTCGTACAGCCGGATGCAGATGCCCGGCGCCACACGACCGCATCGACCCGCCCGCTGGTTGGCCGAGGCCTGCGAGATCGCCTCGATCGGCAGACGCTGCACCTTGAGTCGTCGGCTGTACCGGGAGATCCGGGCGGTGCCGGTGTCCACCACGTACCGCACACCAGGCACGGTCAGCGACGTCTCCGCAACGTTGGTTGCGAGCACGATCCGCCGCCCAGGTCCACCCATCGCGGGCCGCTCGAAGATCCTGTGTTGCTCGGGTGCCGCCAGACGGGCATACAGCGGGAGCACCTCGGTGTTGCGCAGCTCGAGGCGTCGCAGTGCGTCCGCGGTGTCGTGGATCTCCCGCTCGCCCGACAGGAACACCAGCACGTCCCCTGGCCCCTCGTGCGACAGCTCCTCGACGGCGTCGACGATGCCCTGGACCTGATCGCGATCGGCCACCTCCGGATCGTCGTCCACCAACGGCCGGTACCGCATCTCCACCGGGAACGTCCGCCCGGTGACCTCGATCACCGGAACCTCGACCTCACCGTCGGCAAAGTGTTCGGCAAACCGGCCGGTGTCGATCGTGGCGCTCGTGACGATCACCTTCAGGTCCGGCCGCTTCACCAGCAACTGCTTGAGGTACCCGAGGATGAAGTCGATGTTGAGGCTGCGCTCGTGCGCCTCGTCGATGATGAGGGTGTCGTAGCGACGCAGCATCCGGTCGCGTTGGATCTCGGCGAGCAGAATGCCATCGGTCATCACCTTGATCAGGGTGGAATCGCTCACCTGGTCGGTGAATCGCACGGTGTAGCCGACATCGTCACCCAGCTGCGAGCCGAGTTCATCGGCCACCCGCTCGGCGATCGTGCGAGCGGCGACACGACGGGGCTGGGTGTGACCGATCATCCCGTCCACGCCGCGACCCGCCTCGAGGCAGAGCTTGGGAAGCTGCGTGCTCTTGCCCGACCCGGTCTCGCCGGCGACGATCACCACCTGGTGATCGCGGATCGCCGCCAGCAACTCGTCGCGACGCTCCGTGATCGGCAGCGTCTCCGGGTACGTCAGCCGACCACCGCTGACGATCGCGTCCGCAGCGGCGCGTCGGGGGTCGGTCGTGGTGGCTGACATGGCGGCTTCGACCGATCAGCCTGGCACCGCGATCCTCGCATCGCGCGCTCGGGTGCTCGGCCGGTGGGCGGCGCGCGTAGGTTCGGAGCCTGTGACGTACCAGTCCAAGGTGATGACCGTCTACATCCTCGGGCTGTTCATGACGATCATCGACGGCACGATGGTCAACGTCGCACTGCCGACGATGGCGGATGACTTCGACGTCCCGACGACCGACATCGAATGGGTCGCCGTCGGCTACCTCCTCACCTACGCCGCGGTGATCCCCGCGGCCGGCTGGCTCGGCGACCGGTTCGGAACCAAGCGGGTCTTCGTGACCGCGTTGATCGCGTTCGTCGCCACGTCGCTGCTCTGCGGTATGGCGCAGACCCTCGATCAGTTGATCGTTTTCCGCCTCCTGCAGGGCCTCGGCGCCGGACTGGTCACCCCGATCGGCGGCGCGATGCTCTACCGGGCGTTTCCGATGGCGGACCGTGCCAAGGCTGCGATCGGTGTGCTCAGCGTTGCGGTGATCGCACCGGCGATCGGGCCGATGCTCGGCGGGATCCTCGTCGACACGGTCTCGTGGCACTGGATCTTCCTCATCAACGGCCCGATCGGCGCAGTCGCCATTCTGCTGGCCGCGACGTGGCTCGAGGAGACCAAGCACGAGACACCCGGCCGCTTCGACGTCGCCGGGTTCATCCTGTCCGGCGGAGCGGTCGGCATCCTCCTCTACACGCTCTCGATCGGCCCCGAGCGAGGATGGTTCTCGCCGTACACGATCACGTTCGCTGCCGTCGGCATCGCCATGGCCACGGCACTCGTCGTGATCGAGTTGCGGATCCCCGAGCCGATCCTCACCCTGCGGCTGTTCAAGGACCGGCTGTTCCGCACGATCAACGTGTCGGCCTCGATGGTGTACGCCGGGTTCTTCGGCATGATCTTCGTGCTCCCGCTCTACCTGCAGAGTCTGCGGGGCTACAGCGCGTTCGAGAGCGGCCTCGCCCAGTCGCCGCAGGCAGTCGGGGTGTTCCTCGTGTCGAACCTGCTCGGCAAACGGCTCTACCGATTGGTCGGGCCGCGCCGCCTGATGGTGGTCGGCACCGCCCTGACCGCCGGCGCGACCTGCCTGTTCGCCACCGCCGACCTGTCCACGCCGCTGTCGACGATCGCGACCTTCGCGTTCATCAGGGGGCTGTCGGTGGGGATGGTGTTCGTGTCGATCCAGACCGCTGCGTACGCCACGACGTCGATGGCCGACACCGGCCGGGCGACGAGTCTGTTCAACACCCAACGCCAGGTGTCATACGCAACAGGCGTGGCGCTGGCGGCCACCGTGATTGCGGCGATCCTGCCCGCCGGCGGCGACGCCGCAGCCGCCGCCGACCGGCTCAGCGCGTACCAGGGCGGCTTCCTCGCTGTCGGGCTGATCATGGTGCCAGCGATCTTCGTCGCGTGGTTCATCGACGACGACGACGTCGCCGAGACCCGGGGACTGGCGCAGGTGACGTCGACGCAGGCACAGCGCGCCTCGACCTGACACCGCCCTGCCGCTGAGCGGCATCTGCGCCACGGGCGTCCCGCAGTGCGCGACGTATCCGGCGCAGATCGAGCGGAGGGACCTCCTCGGCGCAGATTGCGGTCAGCAGGCTCGGCGTGTGGCAGCACGTACGGCGGCCCCACCGAGGCGGAGCATCTTGGTGTCGCCGAACGGCGTACCGCCCACCTGATTGAGCGTCATCGCCATCGCCAGGCCCGACTCGGGGTCGCCCCAGGCACCCGAGCCGCCGAACCCGAAGTGTCCGAACGCCTTCGGCAACAGCCCCTTGGTGGTGCCGATGACGTGGTAGCCGAGGCGCCAGCGCATGTTGAACAGCACCGCTGCGTCACGGCCGACCTTGTCGCCCGTGAGTCCATCGCCGGTCGTCTGGATGCGCGTCGCCTCGCGCATCGTGTCGGCGGACACGAGTGGTGGACCATCGAAGTCGTCGGGCGTTGCGAGTGCGGCGTACATCCGAGCGAGCGATCGTGCGGTGAAAACACCATTGGCAGCAGGGATCTCGCCGTCGTGAATCCGCTCGGTCTGCGCGATGTCGACGAGGTCGTCGACGACGAGTGCGTTGTAGAGCGGCCGATACCGATCGAATCTGGACACCCACTGCACGGTCTTGAACAGACGCTGAAGTGCCTTTGGATCCACGAGTTGGTGAGCGATCCGACTGCGGACGTCCGGCGGTGCCCCGATGTGCATGTCGGCGACGCCGAGCGGTTCGACGATCTCACGCTGCAGGTTCTGATCCACCGTGAGCCCCGTCACCCGCCGGATCACTTCACCGACGAGGTACCCATACGTGAGCGCGTGGTAGCCGGACCGGGACCCGATGTCCCACGCCGGTGTGGCGTCGGCCAACAGACTGGTCATCTGCTCCCAGTCGAGCAACTGCTCGGTGGACCCGACCAGGGCGCGCACGTCGTGCAGCGCTGCCTGGTGGTCGAGCAGTTGACGCAGGGTGATCAACTCCTTGCCGGCGGTGGCGAACTCGGGCCAGTACGTGGCCACCGGTTCGTCGTACTCGAGCAGCCCTCGATCGACCAACCGATGCACGATCGTGGCGACCACACCCTTCGTCGTCGAGAAGCTCATCGACATCGTGTCGCTGGTCCACGGCGTGCCGATGGCGTCACGCACGCCGGTCCAAGCATCGACCACGAGTTCACCGTGGTGGTAGACGGCAACCGCCATGCCTCCCTTGGCCGACTTCTTCGACATCAACTGCTGCACCTTCTCGGTGACCGGGGCGAAGTCAGGGTGTACGAAACCTTCCATGGGTCCTTCCTATCGTCACTCCTGCGCTGTCATCGGGCACCGTGCCGTGCCGTGCCGTGCCGTCAATCGTGCGCCAACGAGTCGACGGCCACGGTGACAGCGAGCAGCAGCACGGTGTCCGCATCCTCGTCCATCTCGACGCCGTAGGTGTCGCGCACACGGAACCACTTCTTGGAGATCGTGGCGACCCGGTCACCGTGACACTCGATCTCGTACTCGTGATCGACGATGTTGCCGTGCACCTTCAGGTCGCGCCCGTCATCGACCTCGACATGGAACCGGTCGCGAAGTCCGACGAGTGCCTTCTTGACGGTTGCGTCGCGTCCGCCGACGTCGATCTTGATCGCGTCACGGACGGAGAGCACCCGTTCCCGGATCGTGGCCACCCGACTTCCGTGGACGTCTTCGAGCACCCACGTGTCGCGCGCCCGAGCGACCTTGCCGTTGACTTTGAATCGCCGATCGCCGTTGTCGTCTTCGATCCAGTAGTCGTCGCCGATGGCGACGAGGCGCTGACGCATCATGAACCGCTCGGTCGAGTCCTGGTGTCGTCTGCGGAACGCCATGTGAGCCTCTCCAGTCGTTGCGATCGGACCGGCCGATCGATCCGGACCCGCCTCGCCATCATCGCCGAGCGCAGCGGACCTGGCCTCATCCGATCCGGGCGATTCTCCTCACCGCTGAATGCTCCGATGTGGCCGTGACGGCATGCGGACTCCAACCGCCTAGGGTGAGGCGTTCGATATGGACCGCAGCACCGAGAACGGACGACACCTCCCTCGTCGACCTGGTCGACGGGATGGGGGCACCTCAGTCGAGAGCAAGCCTGCAGCACGATGTGGCCCCGCGTGCCGAGGTCCCCACCCGATGAGAGCCATCCGAAGCTCCTACCGGCGGTTCCAAGCCGACCCCTCATCGGCGAGGCCGCTGTTGCCGTCATCGTCAGCGTGACGGCCTCGGTCGTCCTGGTCGGCGCCCTCCTGATGTGGGTCTTGGACCACGACAGCTACCCGTCCTACCCGGAGGCGATTTGGTTCATCCTGCAGACGGTGACCACGGTCGGCTACGGCGACACGACCCCGACGAGCATGATCGGACGAACCGTGGCGGCAGTGGTGATGCTCACCGGAATCGCGCTCATCACCGTCGATGACCGCCGCGAATCACATCGTCGTTCATCGAGGCCGCACGCGTCCGCTCTGCACAGTTCCAGGCCGAAGCGGCCGCCCGAGAACCAAATCCGTTCGACCGATTGGAAGCATCCCTCGAGGAGATCTCACGACGCCTCGAGCGCCTCGAATCACAACCTGGCCCCGACGACGACGATCGACCGGAGCAATGAGCGACGTCTCCGACCAACGTCCCTGGTCGAACCATTCCGTGACGGACGACACTGGTGCCACCCCCAACACGATCGGGCACCGATGCACTACGAACGACTGACCGCCGCGGACGCGGTGTTCCTGCGAATCGAAACACCCCACGAACCTCAGCATGTCGGCTCGCTCTCGGTGATCGATGGCGCACCGCTGCGCGACGGCGACGGCAGGGTTCGATTCGACGAACTCCAGGAGCACGTCGAGCGACGGCTGCATCGCGTCCCGCGCATGCGCCAACGCGTGATGGACGTGCCGTACAACCAGGCCCGACCGGTGTGGATCGACGACGACCACTTCGACATCGAGCACCATGTGCGCCTGACTGCACTCCCCCACCCCGGCGACGACGATCAACTCGCCACGCTGATGGGTCGTCTGCAGGCGCTGCCGTTGGATCGCTCCCGCCCGCTGTGGGAGATGTGGTTCGTCGACGGTCTCGAAAACGGCAACGTCGGGCTGATCATCAAGGTCCACCATGCGCTGGGCGACGGGATGGCCAACGTCGACCTGGCCATGGCCCTGGTCGACCTCGAAGCCGATCCAGCGCCCGACGAGCCGGCACCCGCCTGGACGCCTCGCCCCGCACCGTCACCCAACGACCTGCTCGGCGAGGCCGTACGAGAACAGATCACGCGCCCGACGCGCATCGCCCGCACCGCTGCCGCCACCCTGCGCGATCCGCGCCCGACGATCGAGGCAGCTGTCAACGTCGGGCGAACCGTGGCGAGCTTTCTCTCGAAGCCGGCGCCCGCCCCGTGGAACGTTCCGGTCGGCTCGCACCGGCGATGGGTGAGCGCATCGGTGCCGCTCGCCGGCGTCCGCAAGGTGCGAAAGCAGCACGACGCGACGATCAACGACGTCGTCTTGGCAGCCTGCAGCGGCGCACTCCGCACGTTCCTGCTCGACCACGGCGACGGCGACATCGAGCATCGCGTGATCAAAGCCATGGTGCCGGTGTCGCTGCGAGGCACAGATCAGCGCGGCGACACCCTCGGCAACCTCGTGTCGTTGATCGTCGTCGATCTTCCGGTCGACGAGGCCGACCCCGTCGAACGGCTCCACCGGATTCACGCGATCACCGGTGACTTGAAGGACTCGAGCCTCGTCGACGGTGCGCACAGAATCCTCGAGATCGCGGACGCGATCACCCCGGTTGCGGGTCCGCTGACGCGCTATGTCAGTCGCACGATTCCGATGAACCTGGTGATCACCAACGTTCCCGGCCCGCCGATCCCGCTGTACCTGCGCGGCGGGCGTCTGTTGCGCGTCTTCCCATACGTCGAGGTGATCGACAACGAAGGCCTCACGATCGCGGTCGTGTCGTACGACGACCAACTCCACTTCGGCATCACCGCCGATCGCGACGTGATGACTGACCTCGCCGACATCGCCGCCTCGATCGAGCAGGAGTTCGCAGTGCTCGCCGGCCAGCGATCCGCGAAGCGCCGGCGGCCACAATGAACGGATGCTGAACGGCCTGCCCGACTTCGAGACCATCATCGTCACCGAGGCGGACGACGACATCGTCCTCGTCACGCTCGACCGGCCGGATCGACTCAATGCGATCACCTCGACGATGATCGAAGAGCTCGACGAGGTGGTCACCGCCGTCGACCTCGACCCGGCGGCGCGCGTGGTGATCATCACCGGGTCAGGCCGGGGCTTCAGTGCCGGCCTCGATCTGCAGTCGCAAGGCCGGGCACCGGGCGCCGAGGGAGTGCACCCCACCGTTGGTTCGTTCATGTGGCAGGACCACCTGGCCACGCTGCACGAACGGATTCACCGGTCGCGCAAGCCATGGATCGCCGCGGTCAACGGGGTGGCGGTCGGTGGCGGCTTCGCCATGGCACTGGCGTGCGACATCCGCTTCGCCACCACCAGCGCATCGTTCGGCGCGGTGTTTCTCAAGATCGGCGTGTCGAACTGCGACATGGGCACCAGCTACTTCCTCCCGCGACTGGTCGGTGCGTCTCGTTCCGCCGAGTTGCTCCTGACCGCCCGCATCTTCGATGCTGCCGAGGCGCTCGACATGGGTCTCGTGCTCGAAACGGTCGACGACGGCGCCGTGGTCGAGCGCTCGCTCGAGACCGCCCGCCTGATCCGCTCGAACGCACCGTTCGGCACGTGGATGACCAAGGAGACGATGTGGCAGACGATCGACGCGCCGTCGCTGCGTCACGCCCTCGACATCGAGAACCGCACCCAGATCATGTGCAGCAGCGTCGGCGACATCGCCGAAGCGCGGGCCGCCTTCGTCGACAAGCGCCCTCCGGTGTGGGGTGGCCTCTGATCACGGCCCTCACGCGGTGCCCATCGATCACCGGAGCACATGGTTCCCCCAAGGGCTCCACTCGCCTACGCTGATGCGCGAGGAGCACACCATGGCCGGCCCGCTGGACATCAACGGACTGCTGATCGACATCGATGGGGTTCTCACGGTGTCGTGGACGCCGATCGACGGCGCACCCGAGGCGCTGGCATCGATCCGCGCCGCGGGGATTCCTCTGCGCTTCGCCACCAACACGACCACCCGAACCCGGGCCGAGGTCGGTGCGCTCCTCGGCGAGGCCACGATGACCGTCGACGCCGATGAGATCCTCACCGCGCCAGCTGCGACCGCTGCGCACCTGCGACGACACCATCCCGATGCTCGCGTCTTCCTGCTCAACACCGGCGACCTGTCCGCAGACCTCGAGGGCATCGACATCGTCGAGTCGGGCCCGGCCGACGTGGTCGTCATCGGTGGGGCAGGCGTGGACTTCACCCATCGGCAGCTCAACGAAGCGTTCCGGTTGATCCTCGACGGGGCATCCTTCGTCGCGATGCACCGCAACGTCTATTGGCGGACGAGCGCCGGGCTCGAACTCGACACCGGCGCGTACGTCCGGGCATTGGAGGAGGCCACCGGTGTCGAGCCGACGGTGCTCGGCAAGCCGTCAGCCGACTTCTTTGCCGCTGGCGTCGCCGAACTCGGACTCGATCCCGACCGGGTGGCGATGGTCGGTGACGACCTCCACAACGACGTCCTCGGCGCCCAGCACGCGGGACTCCGTGGCGTGCTGGTGCGCACCGGCAAGTTCCGCGAACCACTCCTCGCCGCGAGCGACGAGCAGCCCGACATCGTCATCGATTCGTTTGCCGACCTGCCGAGGCTGCTCGGAGCGTCAGTCGGCTGACATCACCCGCCGTCAGATCGACTGGCCGGCGAACTGCGCGTTGTAGAGGCGCCAGTACGGGCCGTGCGCCTCGAGCAGCGAGTCGTGATTGCCCTGCTCGACGATGTGTCCGTCCTCCATCACCAAGATCACGTCGGCGCCACGGATCGTCGACAGTCGGTGGGCGATCACGAAACTGGTGCGGTTCGCCCGCAGCGCATTCATCGCTTCCTGGATCAGCACCTCGGTACGGGTGTCGACCGAACTGGTCGCCTCGTCGAGAATCAGGATCGACGGATCGTCGAGGAACGCACGGGCGATCGTCATCAACTGCTTCTCGCCGGTGGAGATGTTGTCGCCTTCGTCGTTGATCATCGTGTCGTACCCGTCGGGCAACGAGTGCACGAACCGGTCGACATACGTGACGCGGGCCGCCTCGACGATCTGCTCGTCGGTGGCGTCAGGGTTGCCGTAGCGCAGGTTGTCGCGAATCGTGCCGCCGAACAGCCACGTGTCCTGCAGCACCATGCCGATCTCCGATCGCAGCTCATGGCGGGGAAAGCTCGAGATGTCGCGACCGTCGAGCGTGATCTGCCCCGAGTCGAGGTCGTAGAACCGCATGATCAGGTTCACGAGCGTCGTCTTGCCGGCGCCGGTGGGACCGACGATCGCCACGGTCTGGCCCGGCTCGGCCACCACGTTCAAGCCGGTGATCAGCTGCTTGTCGGGATCGTAGGAGAAATGGACGTCGTCGAAGACCACACGTCCCCGCACCTTCGGCGGGAGCTCGGTCGGCGCCTGCTCGGGTGACTGCTCCTCGGCGTCGAGGAGTTCCAACACCCGCTCCAGCGAGGCGATCCCCGACTGGAAGGTGGCCGCCATCGACGCGAGGTGGGTGAGCGGCTGCGAGAACTGGCGGGCGTACTGGATCATCGCCTGCATGTCACCGATGCTCAGCGAACCCGACGAGATCTGCAGACCGCCGACCACGGCGATCAAGATGTACTGGATGTTGCCCATGAACAAGATCGCCGGCTGGATCAGGTTCGCCATGAACTGGGCGCTGAAGCTCGCCTCGTAGAGCTGGTCGTTGTCGGAACGGAAGCGCTCTTCGGCTTCGCGCTGGCGACCGAAGCTCTTCACGATCGTGTGACCGGTGAACACCTCCTCGGCCTGCGCATTGAGGTCGCCGGTGTGCCGCCATTGCGCCATGAACCGTGGGCGCGCCTTGCCGCCGATCAGCTTCATCAGGAACACCGATGCCGGCACCGTGATCAGCGCGACCAGCGCAAGCAGCGGCGAGATCGTGAACATCATGATCGCGACACCGAGCAACGTCAGCAGCGACGTGAGGATCTGGCTGATCGTCTGTTGGAGGCTCTGGCTCAGGTTGTCGATGTCGTTGGTGACCCGGCTGAGCAGGTCGCCGCGTTGCTGGCGATCGATGTAGCTGAGCGGCAGGTGGTTGAGCTTGCGCTCGACTGATTCGCGCAGAGCGAACATCGAGCGCTGTACCACCCCGGCGAGCACGTAGCCCTGCGTGTATGACAGCACCCACGAGGCCACATACACGCCGGCGACGATGAAGAGTTGGCGATGAAGCGCATCGAAGTCGATGCCCTCGGGTTGCTGGAACCCGTCGACGATGATGTTGGTCGCGTTGCCGAGCAGGCGAGGACCGATCACCACGAGGCACACGCTGATCACCGTGGCCACCACGACGCCGGCCAACAAGGGTCGCTCGCGTCCCAGGATCTCGCCGAGCCGCTTGAGCGTCTGGCCGAAGTTCTCGCTGCGCTCGGTCGGAATGCCGACGGCTCCGCCCGGCCCGAAGCTGCCGCGCCGGGCCTCGGTGCCGGCCGTGGCGATCAACTTGCGATCGTCGGCGGTTTCCTCGGTCGACTTCTTGGCGCCGTTCGCACCCGTCGTGCCGTTCGCACCCGTCGTGCCGTTCGCTCCCGTCGTGCCGTTCGCTCCCGTCGTGCCGTTCGTGTCGTTGGCGCTCATGCCACCGCCCCCTGGCCGATCTGCGATTCGACGATCTCGATGTAGGTCGGACACGACTCGAGGAGTTGGTCGTGGGTACCCCGGCCGATGATCTCGCCGTCTTCGAGCACGAGGATCTGGTCGGCGTCGACGATGGTGGACACCCGCTGCGCGACGATCAGCACCGCGGCGTCGGAGGTGTGGGGTTTCAGCGCCCCACGGAGCCTGGCGTCGGTGGCGAGGTCGAGCGCCGAGAACGAATCGTCGAACACGTAGATCTCGGGCTTCACCACCAACGCCCTGGCAATGCACAGCCGTTGTCGCTGGCCGCCCGACACATTGCTGCCGCCCTGGGTGATCGGACTCTCGAGGCCGTCGGGCATCGACTGCACGAAGCTGCTGGCCTGCGCCACCTCGAGCGCCTCCCAGAGTTCGCCGTCGCTCGCTTCCGGACGGCCGTACTTGAGGTTCGACGCCACCGTGCCAGAGAACAGGAACGGCTTCTGGGGAACGTAGCCGACCTTGCTCCACAGCAGGTCGAGATCGAGTTGACGCACATCGACGCCGTCGACCAGCACCTGGCCCTCTGTTGCATCAGCGAGGCGCGAGACGAGGTTGACCAGCGTCGTCTTGCCGGCACCGGTGCTCCCGATGATCGCCGTGGTGGTGCCCATCTCGACGCGGAACGAGAGGTTGCACAGCACGGGACGATCAGCACCGGGATACGCAAAGCCGACATCGCGGAACTCGAGGGTGCCACGCTCGTGGACCTCGGTGATCGGGTCGGCGGGCTGGCGAACGGTGGAGGGCGTGTCGAGCACGTCGACGACGCGCTCCGCAGCGACGGCGGCCCGAGGGATCATCGAGACCATGAAGGTCACCATCACCACGGCGAAGAGGATCTGGATCAGGTAGGTCAGGTAGGCGACCATCGCCCCGATCTCCATCTCGCCGGCACCGATCTGGTTGCCGCCGATCCAGATGACCGAGATGCTCGAGATGTTGATGATCAGCATCACCGTCGGAAACGACGCTGCCATCAGACGACCCGCACGCAGCGCAGTGTCGGTCAGTTCCTGGTTGGCCTGAGAGAAACGAGCCACCTCCTGGGGTTCACGCACGAACGCCCTGACCACCCGCATACCCGTGATCTGTTCACGCAGCACCAGGTTCACCCGGTCGATACGGAGTTGCATCGCCTGGAACGACGGGATCATCCGATACACGATCGAACCGAGCGAGATCACCGCGGCAGGGATCGCCACCAGGATGATCACCGACAACCCGAGATCTTCGCGAACGGCAAAGAAGATCCCGATCACCAAGTTGAGCGGCGCCGTGATCATCATCGTGACCGCCATCACGACCAACATCTGGATCTGCTGAACGTCGTTGGTGGTGCGCGTGATCAAGGAGGGGGCGCCGAACTGACCCATCTCGCGAGCCGAGAACCCGGTGACCGTGTGGAACAGATCGCGGCGGATGTCGCGACCGAAACTCATCGCCGCCTGCGACGCATACCAGACCGCTCCGGCAGCGAACACGATCTGCACCAAGGTGAAGCCGAGCATGATCGCACCCATGTTGAGGATGTAGTCGTTGTCTCCCTGCAGTACCCCGTTGTCGATCAGCAGCGCGTTGATCGTCGGCAGGGTGAGCGCCGCGAAGGTCTGGATCGCCTGCAGGACGACCACGAGCGTGAGCAGACGGCGATACGGGCCGAGGTGGCTCTTGAGGAGTTGCCAGAGTTTCATGCGGTGCGATCGTCTCCGTTCGGGGTTCCGATGCCGTGGAGGACGAGGTCGACGATCTCGGCGGCAGTCGACGCTTCGGCGGCGATCATCGGATGGGTGAGTGACATGGTGAGGGCGCGCAGCAGCCGGGCCGCGCCGACCGGGTCGGTGCGGATGCGATCCGAATTCGCGGCGAAGAGCTCGGCCAACGCCGCACTGTCGGTCATGGGACGCTTGACCTGGTCGTGGCGTTTCACGCTCACGTGCGACAGCAGTGTCCACACGTCGACCACGCGCCGTTGGATCAACGCTGTCGCCTCGATCAGTTGCTCCTCGAACGACTGGTCGACCGAGATCTCGCGGAGTGCCAGCTCGAACTGGTGCTGATCGAGCGCAGCGTCGAGGGTGGCGTCGATCAGTTCGTCCTTGTCTGCGAACACCCGGAAGATCGTGCCCTCGGCGATCCCAGCGGCCGCGGCGATCTGTTTGGTGGTGATCGATTCGCCGAACTCGGCGAGCAGCGGACGGACCGCCTCGATGATGGCCGCTCGACGCTCCTCCGCCGGCATCGCCGATGCCCGTTTGGCCGCCACCGGAGGTGTCGGTGTGGGGGCGACGGCTGCTGGCATTGCGCCGACGATAACTGAGTGAGCGCTCACTCAGTCGTGTCGAGCCCAACATTCACCGGTGAGCGTTGTGCGCACCCCCGACGTTCACCTCTCACCGCACTTCGACGGTCGGACCCACCGGTGAGCGCTGTGGGCACCCCCGACGTTCACCTCTCACCGCAGGCGCAACGTCGTTCGTCAGCGCGACGCCGTCACGCCGGGGACATCGGCCACGCTGCGGCCGAGCGCCACGAGGTAGGCGTCGTAGCCCTTCGAGCTCGGGTGGAACGACGCCGTCGAGACATTCAGCGGGCCGTCGGTCCAGTGCTCACGCACCGTGCCATCGGCCGATTGGCTGCGACGGAGCGTGTCGCCGAAGACCGCATCGTTGACGTACCGATCGCGCTGCCAGAACCGGCACGCGCCGTGGTTCGAGAACTCGCCGACGACCGACACGAACGCGAGATCGGCACCGGTCGCCACACGTGCCCGATCGACCGCGGCCTCGATCTCGCCGTTGAGCGCGTCGACCTGGGCGTCGATCCAGTCGGCTTCGTCGTCACCGACTCCGGTGACACCGTCACACCAGCCATCGCTCTGCATCAGCCGCGGGTAGCCGAGCACACGCAGCGCGATCTGCGGGTACTGCTCGCCGATGGCGGAATACAGCTCGACGAGTGCGCCACCGATGTCATCGAGATTGGCGAGCTGGTTCTGCTCCGCACGATGGCAACGCACCGAGGTGATGCAGCGCACGAGCGCATCCGGCCAGTTCTCGTCGCGCACGGTACGCAGGTCGTTGCCCCCGATCGTGATCGTCGCGATGGTTCCGGCACCATCACCAGCGATGCCGGCAGCGCGCACCTGGGCAGGGATCTCCTCGATCACCGCACCAGCGCACGCAACGAACACCGACTCGGCACCGATCCGCTCGGCCAGCCGCGGCCCTGGGGTCTCGTCGAGTTCACGCTGACAGGCGCTCGAACCGAGTCGTGTGACCGGGTCGAACGAATGTGCTTCCGGGCCGTGATCGTCATAGCTCGACGCATTGCGATGGATGCCACTGCCGGAGCTGTAGGAGTCGCCGAGCGTGACGACGACGTCGACGGACGCCGCGCGATCGAGCGAGGCCGGTGGTGACGGCTCCGGCCGAGCGGTGGCGGTGGTGCCCGCGCCGATCACTCCGGCCACGACCGTCGAGGCGGCCAGCAGGGTGATCGTCGTACGGCGCACGGCCGCCCAGGTTAGGCGCCGAGCAGCGGCCCTCGGGAGCGCCCGGTGTCACAGTCAGGCGTCACAGTCAGGCGTCACGTCGACGCCGGACGAGCACCTCCTGCGCCATCGTGGCCACCTGCAGACCGTCGATACGAACGACGTCGCCGGTCACCAGCCCACGACCGCGGTTCACGCCATGGGGGTTCGTGCGAAACCAGTGCCACTGCGACGGGTCGGTCGGGCGTTCGAACCACACCGAGTGGTCGAGGCTCGCACCTTGGAAGAGCGTGCGATCACCAGTGTCGCCGGTGAAGTCAGGGTGCGCAGAACGAGCAGCGCGCGATGGAGCAGCGTCGGACATGAACGCCAACCCACACTGATGGTCGACCGGATTCGCGCCCATGTCGGTGTCGAGACGGATCCAGTACCCCATCGTGCCGTCGTCCAGAAAGGTCGCCTTGCGTTGCAGCAGGCCCGCCCAGGAGTGATCGGGCAGCGACGGGTCCTCGGGCGAGGGCAGACCATCGGGCAGCACCGCCATCGGCACGTCCGCTTGGTCCTCGGCCACATGGAACGACACCGACAGGTTCAAGATCGCGCCAGCCGACTGGCGAGCGACCACTTGCCGGGTGCTGAACGAGCGGCCATCGCGCAGACGCTCGACCTCGAATCGAATCGGCTCGGCCGTTGCGCCGGGACGGATGAAGTACGAGTGCAGCGAGTGTGCGGCGCGGTCATCGGGCACCGTGGCTGCGGCGGCTCGCAAGGCTTGGGCCACCACCTGGCCACCGAACAGGCGCTCACCCCAGGGGTATCGCGCTGCGATCCCGACGAACGTGTCGGGACCATGCGGCTCCAACTGGAGCAGCTCGCTGAATTCGATGTCGCGGATCTTGCGAGTTGGCGGAGTCTGCACCGGACCAGTGTGACATCCTCGAAACGCGATTCGGTCAGCCGTCCGCGGTGCAGTTCGACGTCACTCTGCGACGGTCGCGCTGAGCGCAGGTGCGTCGTGCACCACGATGCGTCCTCGAGATGTCGACACCAAGCCGGCTCGGCGGAAGTCGGCCAACGCCCTCGCGGTCGACTCACGGGTCGCTCCGATCCACGCGGCCAGGTCTGCCTGGGTGATCGCCAACTCGTAGCGCTCGGCGACCCCACTGTGGCGCATACGCAGTGATGCGAGTTCGACCAGCATCCGCCCGGTCCGGACGCGGGCGCTGTTCGACTCGCGTGTGACCAGCCGTTCGTTGGCACGCCGTAGGGCCGCGCTGAGGCTCTGGCAGACCTCGACCGACAGCTCGGGCTCCCGCTGCATCGCTTGGAGCAACCGGTCGGCCGGCAGCACCGCAACCGACGACACGTCGATCGACGCGGCGCTCGCCGAGCGTGGCCGACCGTCGATGGCCGACAGCTCGCCGAACTCGTCGCCCGGCTCCTTGACCCCGACGAGTAGTTCGCGACCTGCCGGGGTCGTCAGAAAGATTCTGATCCGCCCGGCCACGCAGGCGAAGACCTGCTTGGACCCATCACCCTCGACGAACAGCAGATCACCGGGTTCATAGCTCCGGAGGTGACCCTGCGCGGTCACGACCTCCCACATCCTCGAACGACCAGACGTCCCCATACGCCACCCCTTCGACCGCGAAACTCGGTGCCCCCCATTCGAGCGACCCAGGGACGGCCCTGTGTGATCCAGAACACAGACAGTAGCGGAGGAAATGGGCAGGTTGGAGGTCACAACATTCACCACCACAGAGGAGACCTGCCATGTACATCTTCAGCCGCAGCACCGTTGCCGCACTCGGACGCGAGCTCGAGGCCATCCCCGCCGCCATCGGAGTCGCGGAGCACGTCACCAAGGTGACCGGCCGGGAACTGAGCGTGTTCAGGGCCCGCTACGGCGCACCACAGGGTGCGATCATGTGGAGTACCCGTGTGGACTCCTTTGCCGATGTCGTGACGATGACGGATGCCCTGATGGCCGACGCCGAGTACCTCGAGATCGTCGGCTCGATGACCGGGCTGTTCATGGCCCCAGCAGAGGACCGCCTGGGACGCTTCATCACGACGCCGCTCGAGGCGGCCACCTCGAAGTTCTACGGGATCACGCAGGCAGCGATGGCCAACGGACGCCAAGCGGATGCGATTGCCTTCGGGGCGAAGACCGCCGAGTACATCGGCTCGTCGCTGGGCATCCCCTCGGCGTTCACCAAGGCGTCGTACGGCGGATTCGGCGACGTCAGTTGGATCAGCGGCTTCGACTCGGCATCCGACGTCGACGCCTTCGCCGACTGGCAGATGACCGACAGCGGCTACCACGCGATCGTCGAAGAAGCGGGCAACGGCATGTTCGTCGAGAACAGCGGCCACACCTCGCTGATCGAGAAGCTGAACTGCATCGCGGTGCGATCGGGTCGACGGGGCCCGATCGCACCCGCACCACCGTCATGGCACGCAATACTCATCTCATGACAACGGTCGAGGTCTACGCCGACATCACCTGCCCGTTCGCCCATGTGGGCCTCAAACGGGTCGTGCAACACATCGACGAGATGTCCGTGCCAGCGGACGTGCTGGTGCGGTCATGGCCACTCGAGTGGGTGAACGGCGAACCGCTTGCGGTCGACCCCGTGCTGGTGAAGGCGCAGGCACTCACCGATCAGCTGGGCGTCGACGACTTCGCAGGCTTGCGCGCAGATGCCTGGCCGACCAGCACGATCCCTGCGCTGAACCTCGTCGCAGCGGCGTACGACCGTGACCCGGCCACCGGGCTGGCGATCAGCCTCGACGTCCGCACTGCGCTGTTCGAACGGGGCGAGAACATCGGTGAGCTCCTCGTCTTGGAGCGCATCGCGGCCCAGCACGACCTGGCGGTTCCCGCCACGTCACCCTCGGCGCGAGTTCAAGCCGACTACGACCGCGGCCGGGCGAGGGGAGTCCAGGGCTCGCCACACTTCTTCGTGGGCGCAGACGATTTCTTCTGTCCAGCGCTCGACCTCGGCCACGACCCGGCCGGTCACCTCACCGCTCGATTCGACGCCGAGATGCTGGCCGACTTCTTCAGCCGCATCGACACCTGATCGTCGACTCGACGCGAACACTCGATTCACGACGGCAGGGTGCGGGGTGATCCTGGCCTTGCGGTCCGGGTGGGTGCCGTGTGGAGGGGGGTCACATCCGGCACCCACCGGACCTTGCCCGCAGCACGGTAGGGGTCGAATGTGTCGTGAAGATGTCCTCCCGATTGCATCTCGGTGAGTCGCTGGGAGTGGCCGGGCACGTTCCCGCACGACCCGGCGTGCTAGCACGGCGGGATGGGGAACATCGCTGATGACACACGCTGGCTCGACGCAACCGCCCACGCCGCACTGATCGCGTCAGGCGAGGCCACGGCCACCGAGTTGGTCGAGGCCTCGATCGAACGGATCGAGGCCCACGACACCGAGATCAACGCTGTCGTCATGCGCTGGTTCGAACGGGCGCGCCACCAGGCCAACGCATTCGATGAGCTCCCGTCGGGTGCCGGGCACCGCTCGACACCGTTCGCCGGCGTGGCGTTCCTGCTCAAGGACCTCGGCTGCAACGTCGCCGGCCTCCCGGTCACGTCCGGCAACCGAGCTGCCCGAGACTCGCCGCCGCTCGCTCGAAATGACTCCAATCTCACGGTCCGGTTCCGCGAGGCCGGGCTGATCACGCTCGGGCGGACCAACAGCCCCGAGTTCGGCAGCCTCCCGGTCACCGAACCCGAGGCCTACGGCCCGACTCGCAACCCGTGGAACACCGGGCACACACCCGGCGGATCGAGCGGTGGTGCCGCTGCTGCAGTCGCAGCCGGGATGGTGCCGATCGCTCATGCGAGCGACGGCGGTGGATCGATTCGCATTCCCGCATCGTGCTGTGGCTTGGTCGGTTTGAAGCCATCGCAGGGACGGGTGTCGATGGGGCCCGAGCGCGACGAGTCGGGGCTGTCGACCCAGCTGTGCGTGAGCCGGTCCGTGCGCGACACCGCACGGATGCTCGATGCCGTCCACGGCCCCGGCATCGGCGACAGCGTGATCGCCCCCGCACCGAGTCGACCGTACGTCGAGGAACTCGACGTCGACCCGGGGCGGCTCAGGATCGGCCTCCTCGACCGGCATCCGATCGGCGGCGAACTCCACGACGACTGCGTCACCGCAGTGCGTTCGGCGGCCGCCTTGCTCGAAGGTCTGGGCCACGACGTGTCACTCGGCCATCCCCCGATTCTCGACGACGCTGAGTTCCCCCGCCGATTCAGTGCGATGTGGGCGGCGCTCATGGCGGTTGGCATCGACTCGCTCGGCCAGTCACTCGGCCGGGAGCTGACGTCGGACGACGTCGAAGCAGTCAACTGGGCGCAGCGCGACTACGCCGCACAGCTCACTGCCTCGCAGTACGCCATGGCGCTCGCCGCCGTCGGCCAGTATCGACGCCACGTGCAGCAATGGTGGGCCGACGGTTGGGATCTGCTGCTCACCCCCACGCTTGCCGCTCCCCCACTCCCCGTCGGCGGACTGTTCGGCGATCAGGGTGACGAGATCGACCCGGCCAACCCGGCTGCAGCGATGCTGCGAGCCGGCAAGTTCGTGGCCTTCACCCCGCAGTTCAACGCGTCGGGACAGCCGGCGATCAGCCTCCCGCTGCACTGGAACGAGGCCGGCCTACCCATCGGTGTGCAACTGGTGGCCGCCTACGGACGCGAGGATCTGCTGATCCGCATCGCCAGCCAACTCGAGGCGGCGGCACCCTGGGCCCACGTTCGCCCACCCGCCTGACCCCGACCGCCCGACGCGCCCCCACCCGATCTGCGCCACATACGTCCCATCGCGCCATCTGCGCCAGCGACGTCCCGGAATCCGGAACACCATCGGCGCAGATCGGATCGCAACGAAGGTGCTGGTACGGTCCGCTGGTGAGCGGCCATCCTGTCCATCCCACCCCCACCGGGTCGAGAGTGGCACGCGTGCTGCTCAAGCTCTTGGGGGGATGGCGGCTCGACACCGACAGCTTCCCACCGGACCGAACCGTGATGCTGGCGGTCCCCCACACCACGAACCTCGACGGGATCCTGTTGGTCCTGGTCACCCGCTCGGTCGGCCTCGACGCCAACTGGATGGTCAAGGACTTCTGGCTCAAGGCGCCGTTCGGCTGGGTGACCAAGCGTGTCGGCGCGGTCCCGGTCGATCGGAGCAAGCCCACCGGGATGGTCGGGCAGATGGTCGAGCGGTTCGACCGCGGCGGCCCGTTCCACCTCCTGGTTCCACCGGAGGGCACGCGGAGCCTCACCGAGCACTGGAAATCCGGGTTCTACCGGATCGCGATCGAAGCGGGCGTACCGGTGACGCCGACGTATCTCGACTATCGCAAGCGCCGAGCGGGCATGCTCGAGCCGATCTCCCTCACGGGCGACATCGACGTCGACATGGATGCCATCCGCACCGCATACCCCGAGGCCAAGGCCATGGCACGACACCCGAACAAGTTCGGTCCAATCCGGCTGCGCGAGGAACGCCCCGACGACGCACCCGCGGCCTGAGCGCTCGATCTGCGCTGCCGGTGTCCCACACCGCGATCTGCGCCACATACGTTCCGCGAACCGGGACGTATCCGGCGCAGATCGAGTCACTCGGCGAACACCGCCGGCGCAGATCGGGGCACCGACCGCCGATCGGAGCAGGGGTGGGCACTCGCGCTCGTCACGGCGCATGCTCGTGTGATGCGACTTGCAGCCTCCGTACTCGACCTTCCGATCGACGGCGTCCGGCTCCGCGGCGCGACGTTGCGAGAACTCTCGGCCAACGGGCCGATCCTGCTGATTTTCCTGCGCCACTTCGGTTGACTGTTCCCGAAGGAGGTCCTCGCCGACCTCAGCGCCGTCGCCGTGCGCGACGCGACCACAGCCCCCAACGATGAACGACTGCCCGACACGATCTACGTCTTCATGGCCCCGAGCTTCCAGGGCGAGGCCTTTCTCGATGCCCATGTCGTCGATGAGGCCCGGGGCCACGTGATGGGAATCGCCGACCCCGACCAACGGTTGCATCGAGCGTTCGAGGTCCCGCGAGGCCGATGGCGAGAAATGTTTGGTCTGCGACCCTGGATCGCCGGGGCGCGAGCCACACTGCGCGGAAAGTTCATCGGCGCGAAGGTGGGCGACGGCTGGACACTGCCGGTCTGGACGGTGATCGACGGCGATCGCGTGACCTGGCGATGGGTCGGCGCCCACGCCGGCGACCGACCAGACCTCGCCGACATCCCACGAACGGCCCGGAGGTCGACATGATCACACTCGTCGCAGTACACGGCAACGGCGGCGGCGGCTTCCGCTTCGCCCGCGTGCAACCCCACGTTCCCGACGGGATTCGCTTCGAGGCGGTCACCCTGCCCGGATTCGGGGGGCGACCCGGCGACCCGGCGCTGCGCACCCTGCCGGACTATGCCGAAGCGCTGTGGAGCGAGATCGAACATCTTCCGCGCCCCCTGGTGGTGCTGGGGCACGGCATCGGCGGATCGATCGCGCTCGACATGGTGCAGCGCCACGAGATCGACGCGCTCGTGCTGCATGCGCCAGTCGGCACCCGGTTGGAGACCCGCTGGTTTCCTCGCCTGATGAAGCCCGAGGCGGTCCGATCGCTGATCAAGTGGGGCATCAGCTCGCGGATCACCCGGCCGCTGGTCGGACGGCGCTTCTTCTCCCGCAGCGTGCCGGTCGACTACCGCAACGAGTTCCTCGACGAGTACGGCCGCGCCGATTCGTTCTCCCAGATGTTCGACATCATCACCCCCGAGTGGTGGAACGCACTCGAGCCGGTCGACATGCCGGCGTTGATGCTCTGGGGAACCGACGACGCCGTCCTCGGCGCCGATCAGGTCGCGGACTACCGAGCGGTGCTCCCCCGGTCATGGGTCGACGTGGTGCCCGGGTGGGGGCACTTCCCGATGGTGGAGGGACCTGCGAACTACGCCACGGTGATCGCCGACTGGGCCGAGCGGTTGGTCGCAGGACGAGCGGCGCCGCTGCGTGTCGGCTCGGGCCTCCTCGAAGCCGAAGGGGTCGGCCCGAAAGCGGCACTGCTCGACCGAGCCGTCGAGCACGGGCTCCCTGTGCCCCGGGCCTGGGTACTCGCGTCCGACGACGTCGCTGAAGCCACGGACGCGATGCCCGCACGGGTGGCGGTTCGCTCCGCGTTCTCGTCGGAGGACGGCAGCACCACGTCGAACGCCGGACGATTCACGACCGTGCTCGACGTCGCCGCCCACGACCCTGACGCATTCGCATCCGCCGTCGCCGAGGTTCGGGCCTCCGCCGACGGCTCGGTCGCTCGGCCGGACGTGATGGTGATGGAGATGGTCCCTGCGCACGTGGCGGGTGTCGCATTCAGTGAGGCCGGCTGGCAGGACGACCTCGTCGAGTGGGTCGATGGGCTTGCCGACGAACTCGTCGGAGGCAGGCGCGAGGGCACCCTGATCGAGCTGCCACGCCGTGTGGGCGGCGAGCGACCAGCGGACGCTCGTCCGATGTGGCAGGACCGCCTGACCGCGCTGCTCGACGATGTTCGTGCGGCGTTCGGCGACGAACGGTGGGACCTCGAGTGGGCGGACGACGGCGAGCGATGCTGGCTGCTCCAGATCCGTCCGGTGACCGCATCGCCGTTGCGCAACGAGACGTTCACGATCGCCAACCATCGCGAGATCCTCCCCGACCCGCCCTCGGTGTTCATGACCTCCTTGATCGCCGAGGGATCGCCTGAACTGTTCGACTACTACCGCCGCTTCGATCGCGGTCTCTCCGCCGAGCGTCACTTCATCGAGGTGTTCGACGGGCGTCCGCTGCTCAATCTGTCGCTGATGGTCGACTTCATGCGGTCGCTCGGACTCCCGACACGGCTGGTCACCGACTCGATCGGCGGCAGCGATGAGCATGGTGCGGGCGTGCGACCCCGACGCATCGTGCGTCGACTTCCAGCGTTGGCTCGTCTCGGTTGGGCCCAGGTGCGAGCGCTCGCGTATGCGAACGCCGTCGCCGCGTCGCTGCGGGCCGACAACGCCGGCCCCACTGCCACGGCCAGCGAGGCGGTCGATCGCGCCCGCAGGACCTATGTGTCCACCGTCCACACGATGACGGCGCTCAACACCGCGTCGAGCCTGCCGACGTCGTTGTTGCGCTCGCTGGGTGTGCTGGAGCAGCACGCTTCCCGGAACGAGACCGCAGCGACGCGGATGTTTCGCCAGCTCGACACCGTCCGCGCCACGCTGCCCGCCGCCTCCACGGCCGGCACCGGACCGATCGACCCGATCACCTTCGGCCCGTCGACGGCAGGTGCGTGGCAGCGGTGGCTCGACGAACACGGGCACCGAGGCATCTACGAATCCGACCTGGCGCGCCCTCGCTATGTCGAGGACCCCTCGCCGGTACTGGCCAGTCTGGGAACGGCGTGGTCGTCGCGGCCGACGCCGCGACGCTCGCTGCTCGGACTGATCACGATGCCGTTGTGGTTCGCGGCGCGCCGTCCGATCACCGCTCGTGAGGAGTTCCGCAGTGAGTCGATGCGCTCGTTCCTGGCCGCGCGGCGCGACCTCCTCCGACACGCCACCGCAGCGGGCATGCACCCCGCCGACCTGTGGCTGCTCGACACCGACGAGGTGCGCCGACTCGACGACGGATGGCGACCCGACGAGTCCCTGCTCGCCGGACGACGAGCCGAGGCCGATCGTCGTCGTGCCAACCCGATTCCCGAGGTGATCCGTCGGTTCGACCCGCCCGCACCCGATCGTGGTTCCTCGAGCCCGGGTCTCGGGGAACCACGATCGGAGTTCCACGGCATCGGATTGGTGGCCCGGACCGCCGAGGGTCGGGCCTGGGTGCTCGACGAGCCGTCCCACGAGCTCCCTGCGGGCTTCGAGCCCAGCGACACCATCCTCGTCGCTCCGAGCGTCGACCCGGGTTGGATCGCCACCTTCGGACTGGTCGACGGCGTGGCGATCGAACTCGGCGGCGACCTGTCGCACGGGTCGATCGTGCTGCGCGAGCTGGGCCTCGCGTCGGTGACCAACGCGAAGGGCCTCACCGCCAACATCACCACCGGCGACCGCGTCCGCGTCGACGGTCGCCGAGGTGTGGTGCGCGTGCTGCGATGAACGGCTGGCTGGTCGCGAACCTGGCGGGAACTGCGCTGATGGTGGGCTTCATCTGGACCATCCAGGTGCTGACCTATCCGATGATGCAGTCGGTCCCCGCCGATGGCTTCGTGGCCTACGAACTGATGCACCGCAACCGGGTGACGGCACTGTTGAGCCTGCTCGCACCGACCGAGGTGATCGCCGCCGCCGGCGTGGCGTTGTTCGTCGACGAAGTGCCCTTCTGGCTCTCGTTCGGAGCCGGCGCACTGCTGTTCGCGATCTGGCTGTCGACGCTGCTCTACTACGCGCCGCTGCACATGAAGCTGGCAACCGGCTTCGATCCGGTGATCCATCGCCGACTCGTTCGAACCAACTGGATCCGAACGGGTGCGTGGACGGTGCGTGGCGCCGCAGCGATCGCCATGATCTTCGTGGCGGGATGAGCGCACCCGCACATCGGTCGCGGCCACGACCACTAGCGTCGCGGCGATGACGAGCGATCGCAGTTCGAGCGACGTCGATGCGGTGATCTTCGACTTCGCGGGTGTGCTGAGCTCGAGCCCAGGCGAAGCGATCGCAGCGGCGATGGACGGGTTCGAGGTCGATCCCGCCACGTTCATCTCGATCGTGATGGGCCCGCTCGACGAGGACACCGACCACCCGTGGCACGAGCTCGAGCGAGGAGTGCTGACCGTCGAGGAGTACCTCGAAGCGATCGAGGTGCGCTGGCGAGCAGCCGGTTTCGACTCGTTCCGTACGCCGTTCTCCGGCGACCTGATGGCCACCCTTCGTCCGGTTCCCGAGATGGTCGATGCAGCACGAGCGGTTCGTTCGGCCGGCTACGGCACAGCCATTCTCACCAACAACGTGCGCGAATGGGGCTCGTGGCGCACCGCATGGGACGCCGACAACCTCGTCGACGTCGTGATCGATTCGAGTGAAGTCGGTGTGCGCAAGCCGAACCGGGCGGTCTTCGACCTCACACTGGAACGGCTCGGCGGAATTGACCCCCGGCGTGCGCTCTTTCTCGACGACTTCCCCTGGAACATCGCAGGTGCCGAAGCCGCCGGCCTCCAGACCATGCAGATCACCGACCCGGCGGTCGATGCCGCGACCCTGCTCGATCGCCTGCTCTGACGCTGCTGGGCCACACACCGCGCCGCGACAGCTCCCCGATCTGCGCCACATGAGTCCCACTGCACGATCTGCGCCACATCCGTCCCGGAAAACGGGACACCGGTGGCGCAGATCGGGGAGCAGCACACTCGATACGCCACGATGGGGGCCATGAACGACCGGCGAGGCGCCTCCGCCCAGCTCGCGCTCGCCGGGTTGTGCGTCGCGGTGTTCACCATCGCACTCGCCGCGCTGATCAGCTCGCAGCTCGCGCTGATGTCGGTGCTCGACTCCGCCCGCGCCGAGCGCGCTGCCGACCAGATCGCAACGTCTCGATTCACCGCCGAGGTGATCGAGCAGACAGTGGTGCGGGCGGTGAGCCCCGTCGCCGGCGACGAGGTCGCGACGCAGCTGGCGGTGGCCGCAAGCGCCGACCCCCGCGTGACCGACGCGGTGAGCTCATCGCTGATGTTCACCCACCGCCAGATCGTCGAAGGTGACGTCATCGCCGCCGACGGCAACGCGCTGATCCGCAACGAGATCGCCTCGTCGGTGCTCGACTCCGCCGCAGCAGCAGGCTTCGACCCGGCCTCGTTCGGAATCGACGTCGACAGCGCAACGGCGCTCCCGCTCGACGCGGTGGCGGAGCAGGAGGGTCTGGCATCGCTGCTGCCCACCGACCTCCCAGCCCTCGAACTCCGTCCGGTCGCAGAAACCACCCGGGTGATCGCCGCGATCGTGACGGTGATCTTCGGGTTGATGGCGGTGCTCGTCCATCCACGGTCAGCGCATGGACTCCGACGTCTCGGCATCGTCGCGGTGACCGTGTGCGGCATCTGGCTGGTCAGCATGCTCCTCGCCGGTTGGATCATCGGGTTGGTCGCGAACACCCTGTTCGGCGAGATGCTCCACACGGTGTGGAGCGATGCCGCAGGGTCGATGATGCTGCTCGTCGGTGCCGGAGCGGTGCTCGGCCTCGGCGTCGCGATCGGCGGCAGCGCCGTTCAGGGCTGGTCGAACGAGCGACGGCGGGGTGCGCGGTGAGCGAGCCTCGCGCCGCTCGATTTCCGATGTCGGCGCCTCGGCGTGCGGGCGGCCGACGCCGACGTCGCACCACGACCGCAGCGATGCTCGGCGCAGGGCTGGGTGCGGCGATCGCCATCGCCGGCTGTGACGGTTCCGGTGGCGACGTCGCAGCCCTCCCACCGCTCTTGGAGGTCGAGCAACTCGGAGCCGGCTGGATCGCTCGCGATCCGGGCGATGTCGCCCTGCTCCCCGGAACCATTGCGCCGCCGTGCCCCTTCGACGGCGCGATTCCCGACGTCGACCTCGCCGCCGCCGACAGCATCGAGTTCGGCGATCAGGAGCGGCAGCTCGGCATCAACCACACCGTGGTGGCGCTCGCCGGCGATCCCGGCACTGCCGACGCCGTCCTCGCGACATGGGAGATGATGAACTGCAGCGGCTCCGACGCCGACCAACGCCCGGTCGACGGTCTCCCCGACGACGTGTTCGGCGTGGAACTCGACACCATCGACAGCGACTTCACCCAAGCGGTGCTCATCCGCACCGATGCCACCACGATGTCGTTCCTCGTGGTCACCGGCGACGGCAACATCCCCATCGACCTCGCTCGCGACCTCGCCCCGCTGCTCTGAGATCGACGGCTCGACGCCGGCGAACCACCACGTCGCTCATCGCGCCGAGCGTCCGGGCAGCTGCACGCACGCCGTGCGTGCAAGCAGGCAGGAGGCGTTCAGTTCCGCCCGGCGGCCGTCGAGGGGCGAAGCAGTCGAGGCCCCATCAACTTGGCCATCAAATGGTCACCGGACGTGACCGGTGCGTAACGCGGTGGATTCGCCTCGTCGGAGCACGACGGCAGGCATCGGATCACCGCGTCCCAGTTCGGCTGCTGGAACCATGCGACCGAGCGTCGTCGAGCCGGTCCGCCCGCCGAGGCACGCGGCGGCACCACCCGATGCAGCGTCGAGCGCCACCGATCGTTCGACCACTCCGCCAGGAGGTCACCGAGGTTGACGAGGAACGTCCCTCGCTCGGGCGTCACATCGTGCCATCCGCCGGCATCGTCGCGGATCTGCAGCCCTGGTACCGGGTCGGCCAGCAGCACGGTGATGCTGCCGTAGTCGGTGTGAGCGCCCATACGCATCTGCCCGGCGACAGGGTCGGGGGCGCCGGTGCGACGTTGATAGTTGTTGGCGCGGATCACCGTTGGACCCTTGTCGAGGTACGCATCGAAATGGTCTGCCGGCATCCCGAGCGCAACCGCTGCAGCCGACATCACGTTGTTGGCCACCCGGTCGATCTCCGCGGCGTACGCCAGCCAGGTGTCGCGGAATCCGGTCGGCAACGTCGGCCACACCTTCGCGGCGAAGAGATCGTGACGGCGACTGGCGAAGTACGGCGCGGCGAGTTGATCGCCGGTCAGTTCGAGGCCGGCATTGAACGCTTCGAACAAATCGGTCGGTACCTCGGTCTCACCCAGCGAGTAGGCAAGCGCTTCGGACCCCTCCGGGGCGTAGCCGCGGTTGGCGGAACGGTCCTGGACGTAGAGCGCCATCTTCTCCTCGATCGGCCGGTCGAAGAACGCTGCGGTGACGTCGAGCATCTCGTCGATCAGTTCCTGAGCCACCCCATGCCCCGTGATCGTGAAGAACCCGACGGTGCGAGCCGCTCGGTCGAATCGGTCGGCCACCGTTCGACGGTCGACGTCGCTGCCATCCCGGAATGGACGCAGATCGATCGGCTCGACGCGACGGCGCGACCATCGAGACGGACGCCCGGCTCAGGGCATGCCTCGAGGCCTGAGACGCTCCGGCGTCAGCTCAGGCCGAACTCCGAGAGCTCCACCGGTCGGCGTTCGTCGATCGAGCGGTGGGCGGCAGCGCCGATCGCCACTGCCCACATCCCCTCGGTGACCGTGACCGCTTCGGGTCGCCCGGCGCGAATCGCGTCGATCAGGTGAAGGTGCTCCATGTAGCTCGCGCCCTCATGGAACTCGGGATACGGCACGCGCGGGTCCATCGGGGCCGGCACCTCTCGAACACCCATCCCCATGTGATGGGTGTGACCGGCGGCAGCGGCGCGCTCCCCCAACCACACGGTGTCGCCGGGGACCGTCCCTTCGAGCTTGGCGGTGTCACCGGTGATCGTGATCTCCTGCTCATAGCGGCCACCCTCGGCGAACATGCAGAGATCCAGCGCTCCACGAACCCCGTTCGAGAATTCGACGATCACGAACGCGTTGTCGAGGATGTCCGACCGCTCCTGTCGGCCGTCGACCTCGTAGTACTCGTCGAGGTGGTTGACGTCCTGCGCACCGCTGGCCATCACCCGCACCGGATGCGCGCCGGCAACCAGGTGCATGAGGTCGAAGAAGTGGCAGCACTTCTCCACGAGCGTGCCGCCGGTGTTTCGGGTGAAGCGGTTCCAGTCGCCGACCTTCTTCAGGAACGGATTGCGGTGTTCGCGGATCGACACCATCCGGGTGGTTCCACACACGCCGGTTGCAAGTTGCTCCAACATGGCTGCGGGCGTCGGCATGTATCGGTATTGGAGGCCCATCCAAGTGATGGCGTCGCGGTCGGCAGCGGCGTCGACCACCCGTCGGCAGTCGTCGACGGTGGTGCACAGGGGCTTCTCGATCAGGATGTGCTTGTCGGTGGCCAGCGCATCCGCGAGCACCGCTGCATGGGTGAAGTTCGGCGACGTGATCACCACCACGTCCACGTTCGGATCGGCAAGAAGGTCGCGGTGGTCGCTGTAAGTGGCGGTGTGCTCTCTCGCTGCTGCACCGCCCGGCCCGTCAGCGACACAACCGAGGCCCCACTCGAGGCTGGTGGCCACCGGATCGGCCAGCGCGACCACCTGGGCGCCGTCGATGTGGTTCAGGTCGAGGATGTGCTCACCCCCCATCATCCCGCTCCCGATCACGCCGTACCCAAGAATGTCACTCATGGTCCGAACCGTACTTCGCTCGCACGTCGCCGACGCCAGCGCCGCCCGATCTGCGCCACATACGTCCCCGCGCCCGATCTGCGCCGCATACGTCCCGCCTACCGGCACGCATCTGGCGCAGATCTCGCCGTACTGGGCGGTGAGCGGGCATCACGGTTCCGAATCGGGCGACCTACCACCTACTGCGAGGTGATGAAGACCTCCGCGATCGACGAACTCGCCACCGCCAACCACGGCGTCATCAGCCAGCGCACCAGCGGCTTGTCACGTTCGAGCTGGTATCGGGCACTTGCCGCCGGCCAACTCGAGCAACTGTTCCCCGGCGTTGCGCGGCTCCACGGCACGGCACGTACGAGGGAGCAACGCATCACCGCGGCGCTGTTCGCCGTGGGGCCCGGAGCGATCGCTTCACACCGCTCTGCGGCCGCGCTCTGGGGCATCCCACGGCCGGACGACGACCCGGTCGATGTGATCAAGGTGGGCGCACGGCGACGCCTGGCCGCGAACGACGGCGTCGTGATCCACCGACCGCGCGATCTCCAACGGCTGCGACCGCTGCGGAAGTCCGGGATCTCCTGCACCAACATCCTGCGGACGTTGCTCGACCTCGGTGCCGTCGATCCGGATGCCGTTGCTGATGCCGTTGGCCATGCGCTCTCCGACCGGTTGGCGACCCTCGATGCGATCGAGGCTGCGGTGATCCAGCACTCCGAACACGGCCGCACCGGGGTGGTCGCCTTGCCGCGCCGCGGTGGCCGAGTGGTCGATCGACCGAAAACCAACCGACTCGGTCCTCGAACAGACGATGTTGCGGTTGATCCGCCGCTACCGACTGCCGCCGGTGGAGTTCCACCCGACGATCTGCGGCCACGAAGTGGACTTCCGCGTCCTCGGCACGCCAGTGATCCTGGAATGCGACGGCTGGACCTACCACGGGCTCCAACGATCGACGTTCGAACGCGACCGACGGCGCGATGCAGACCTGATCGCAGCGGGCTGGATCGTGCTGCGCTTCACCTACCGCGCCATCACCAGCCGCCCCAGGGACACCGCCGATCGGATCGCCGCCGCCGTTGCTCGTTGGGCGTGACCAGCGCTGCGAAGCGCGGGATCTGCGCCCGTTTCGTCCCGTGATGCGGGGCATATCCGGCGCAGATCGGGCGGTGGGACGGATGTGGCACAGATCGGGTCGGGTGTGCTGGCGTAGCCTGACCGGATGACCGACCTGATGATCGAATCGGCAGCGCTGGAAGATCGCCTCCGATCAGCGCTGCCCGACGACGTCGACTACGCCTCTGCCCGGCTCGTCGACGAACGTGCGGAGCACCTGAGCGTGCGACGCAACCAACTGGAGCCGATCTTCACCCAGTACGACACCGGTGCGATGATCACGATCTGGAACGGCGGCGGCCTCGGATACGCGGCCACCTCGGATCTCAGCGACGCCGGGCTGGCAGCCGCTGTCGACCGAGCCCGCTACTGGGCCGGGGTCACCGCCGGCGCGATGGTGAGCACGGCAGCGCCGACCAGCCACGCTGACGGGACCTACACCTCGCCGGTCGAGGTCGACTGGGACACGCTGCCACTCGACGATCGCCTGGAGCTGCTGCAGCAACAGTCTCGACTGCTCGGCATCGACGATCGGATCGTGAGCTGGGGTGCCTCGCTCGTACGCCGCGATGTGGATCAGCTCCTGCTCACCGCATCACGCAACGGCGACAGCGGCCGCATCGAGCAGCGATTCCGCTTCGTGTATCCGAGCCTGAACGCCACCGCCAACGAGGGCACCAACACCCAGACGCGCACCTTCGGCGGCCATGCATTCTGCGGTCAGGGCGGCGCCGAGGTGCTCGGCCGATACGGCTTCGGCGACGCTGCGAGCCGCATTGCCGAGCAGGCGCTCGAGCTGCTGTCGGCGCCGAACTGCCCGACCGGCATCATGGACGCGCTCCTCGCGCCGGACCAGATGATCCTGCAGATCCACGAATCGATCGGCCATCCCCTGGAGCTCGACCGCATCCTCGGCGACGAGCGCAACTACGCCGGCACCAGCTTCGTCACGCCGGACATGTTCGGCAGCTACCAGTACGGCTCGGAACTCTTGAACGTCACCTTCGACCCGACCGTGCCCGGCCAACTCGCGTCGTACGGATTCGACGACGACGGCACCCCAGCCGAACGCCAGCATCTGATCGAGAACGGTGTGCTGGTTCGCGGCCTGGGCGGCGCCGTGTCGCAGCAGCGCAGCGGTCTGCCAGGCGTGGCGAACTCGCGAGCGCAGAACTGGAACCGCCCGCCGATCGACCGGATGGCAAACCTCAACGTCGAGCCGGGCACCTCGACCGTCGACGAGCTCATCGGCTCGATCGAACACGGCGTGTACCTCCACACCAACAATTCGTGGTCGATCGACGACAGCCGCAACAAGTTCCAGTTCGGCTGCGAGTACGGCCAGCGCATCGAGAACGGTGAACTCGTGGGCGCCGTGCGCAACCCCGGCTATCGCGGCATCTCGTCGACCTTCTGGCGCAGCCTGACCGGTGTTGCCGACCGCGACAGCTTCACGGTGATGGGCACCCCCAATTGCGGCAAGGGTGAACTCAACCAGATGGTGGGCACCGGTCATGCCTCGCCGGCATGTCGCTTCTCCGACATCGAGGTCTTCGGGGGCGAAGCATGAGCAACGCCGACGCCCCCGCCAACGCCCCCGGAGACCCGGGCTCGGGGGGCCAGGATCAGGCCTACTTCGACGAGTTGGTCACGGCTGCCTCCACGCGGCTGACCGGCGAGGAGGTGCTGCTCGCCAACGTGTCGGGCGAGCGCACCGACTTCATTCGGCTCAACAACTCCGACGTCCGCCAGGCCGGAAGCATCGACCAGCGGACGCTGTCGATCGATCTCGTCGAAGGCCAACGCCACACCGCTGGCAGCATCCGACTGTCAGGCGAGCGCAGCACCGACGACGCCCGCGTCGCGACGCTGTTGGCACAACTGCGTGAGCAACGCGCCCTCGTCGCCGACGACCCCTTCCTGCTCTACAACACCGAGCCGACGTCGACCGAGCGTGTCGAACGCGGCTCGATCCCCGAGCCCGATGCGGCGCTCGCGGAGATTCGTGCGGCCGGAAGCGGCCGCGACCTCGTCGGTGTGTACGCCGCTGGTGACACGTTCCAAGGGTTCGCCAACAGCCTCGGCCAGCGCAATTGGTTCCAGTCGTCGACCTTCAACCTCGATTGGTGCTTCTACCTCCGCGCCGACAAAGCGGCCAAGAACCTCTACGCCGGCTTCGAGTGGGATCACGATGCGTTCACTGCCAAGGTCGACTGGTCGGCACGCCAGGTGAAAGCGCTCGAGCGCGAGCCGATCAACCTCTCACCCGGCGAGTACCGCACCTACCTCGCTCCGCGGGCCCTCGAGGAATTGGTGCAGCTGTGGTCCTACTACGGCGCGTTCGGCTTGCGGGCACACGAGACCAAGCAGACCCCGCTGCTCAAGATGCTCGTGGAGAACGCCACGCTGTCGCCGCTCGTGACGATCAGCGAGGACACCGCCAACGGCGTGGCCGCCAATTTCCAGACCGCAGGATTTCTCCGTCCGTCCGCGGTGCCGCTGATCGTCGACGGCGCCTACGCGCAGACGCTCGTCTCGCCTCGATCCGCGCAGGAGTACGGGGTGTCCACCAACGGCGCGACCGACGGCGAGTACCCCCAGTCACTCGCCGTTGCCCCTGGCACGATCCCGACCGACACGGTCGGCGAAGCGCTCGGCAGCGGGCTGTTCGTCGGCAACCTCTGGTACACGAACTTCTCCGACCAGGCAGCGTGCCGCACCACGGGAATGACCCGTTTCGCGACCTTCTGGATGGACGACGGTGACATCGTCGCTCCCGTCAACGTCCTGCGCTTCGACGACACCGCCTACCACCTGCTCGGCGACCGGCTCGAGGGCCTCACCGACACCGCCGAAGTACTGCTCGACGCGAGCACCTACGAAGAGCGCTCCACCGACAGCGCGCGACTGCCCGGCGCCCTCGTGGGTGCGATGCGATTCGTCCTCTGAACCGCTACGGTCGACGGTGAGGGCGGTTCGTCGCCCCGACGCAACCAACGATCAACGAGGTCACATCATGAAGAAGATTCTTTTCCTGCTCGCCATCATCGGTGCGGCCGCCGCCGCCGTCACAGCGCTGCGCCCCGATGACGTGAAGGCTGGCGCAAAGAAGGCATCCGGCACGGTCAGCAAGACCGCGCAGCAGGCCAAGGACAAGATCCAGCCGGCTGCTGACGCTGCCGCCGACGCCGCTGACGATGTGAGCGCCGCTGCCACCGACGCGGCAGACACAACCGCAGACGCCGTCGACGCTGCCAAGGACGCCTCAGCCAACTGATCCACACGGGAGCCACCTGCCGAAGCAGGAGCCGTTCCCGACGTCCTGACGAATCCGGGCCTCGGTAGCGTTCCGACGCTGGACTGCGACCATCATCGAACGATGGCCAGCAGCGATGCGTTCCCGCCCGGCTTCTTCGATCGAGCCGATGCGACCGACGACGCTCACTTCTACCGCGTCGACCGCTTGGTGACCCACATCGATACCGGAGCGATCGCCGCCGTCGGCGAGCTCTACGAGGAACTCGAGCTCACCGGCCACGTACTCGACGTCTGCTCGTCGTGGGTGTCTCACTTTCGGCGGCGACCAGCACGCCTGGTGGCGATGGGCATGAACGCCGCCGAGTTGCGTTCGAACGAGATGGCCCACGACTGGGTCGTGAAGGACCTCAACATCGATCCGGTCCTGCCGTTCGACGACGCCACGTTCGATGCCGTCACCTGCTGCGTGTCGGTCGACTACCTCACCGAACCGTTGGCGGTGTTCGCCGAGGTGGCCCGGGTCCTGCGCCCCGGCGCACCATTCGTGTGCACCTTCTCGAATCGCTGCTTTCCAACCAAGGCGATTCGGGGTTGGCTCGGGACCGATGACGAGGGTCGCTGTGCGATCGTGAGCGCCTACTTCGAACGCACCACCGGGTTCGACGCGCCCGTTGCACAGGTGCGCACGCCAGGGGTGCGCGGCGACCCCCTGTATGCCGTGTGGGCCCGCCGCTCGACACCCTGAGCTTCACCGCGCCGGCAACACCCGCACGAGCGAGCCGAGCAACTCGGTCGGCTGATCCGTTCCAATCAGGAACACGGCGCCTGACCGCAGCCGCAGCTCGATCGCGTCGCGCCCGGAGTTGTTGAACATCCAGCCGTTGCGCACCTTTCGAATGCCCAGACCTTGCCACCAGCTGGTCCTCACGTGTCGAGCCGCGACGACCTCAGCGATGGCGACACGGCGGCGCGGCCAGCCCCAGCCGAACGCTGCGCGCACCTGGACACCATCGACCGACACGCTGAGTCGACGAAAGATGGCACCCGTCGCCGTGACCAGCACCGCAGCGAGAAGCAACCAGAACCGATCCGCGCCGTCGAATCCCAAGCCGATCACCAACCAGCCCACGCCCAATGACATCAGCACCCACATCGGTGTCGACGTCTGGGTGTGTTGGTAGGTCACTCGGCCAACTCTGCCACACCCCTTCGTCACACTGGTCCTCACGGCACTTCGTCATCACCATCCCGAACAACACACCCCGCAAGGAGCACGACATGCTGGTCTTGATCGCCACCAACGAACAACAGGGAGCAGACCCGAAGGACTACAGCTTCACCGTCGAGGGCGAACTGGTCACGCCGGTTGCCAACGAGTGCGCATCCGGCGACCGCTGTGGGTGCGCCCGCGGGTTCCCCGGATTGGCAAGCGGCTTCGCCACCACCACCGCAATGGTCGTCGACCGCCCCGGGGTCACCGAGTTCGACCTCCGCGACGCCGTCTTCGATTGGCTCGACCGTGGCGGCTGGATCGACCTGCTCGAATCCGCTGCCGCCGAACGCTCCGTGCACGGTGCCGGCGACCAGCACGGTGACCAGCACGCGCACCCGGGTGTCGACGACGTCGACGACACGATCGAATCGATCATCGACGAGCACGTACACGCAATCCGTCTGGTCTGCGAGGCCTACTCCGAGGGCTCCGTCGTGGTGCGCGACGGGCCGCTGGTGATGCGGCGCGACCACCCCTTCGCCGCCTGACGGCGCGTCCCTGCGAGCATGAGCGGATGGGCCTCTACGACACCTACGTGCTCCCCCACCTGATCGGTCTTGCGTGCGGCAGCGACGACGTCGCTGCGCAGCGACGCAAAGTGGTTCCGCTCGCCACCGGTCGGGTGCTCGAGGTCGGGATCGGTCCCGCACTCAATCTGCCGTTCTACAACCGATCGGCGGTCGAGTTGGTCTGGGGGCTGGAACCGTCCGAGGCGATGCGGCGCAAGGCAGCAGCCGCGATCGAGGCGAGTGACGTCGACGTTCGGTGGATCGGCGTCCGCGGTGAGGACATCCCGCTCGACGACCACAGCGTCGACAGCGTCGTGCTCACCTACACGCTGTGCACGATCCGAGATCCGGAGGCAGCGCTCGCCCAGATTCGCCGGGTCCTGAAGCCCGACGGACGATTGCTCTTCGCCGAGCACGGCGAGGCGCCCGAGGAATCGGTACGCACCTGGCAACGTCGCATCGATCCAGTCTGGACTCGATTGGCCGGTGGATGTCACATCACGCGACCGATCCTGCCGATGATCGAGGCAGCCGGGTTCGAGCTGATCGACACCCAGTCGGCGTATGTCGGGGGGCCCAAGGTGGCGTCCTTCCAGTCCTGGGGGACCGCCCGGCCGACGTGATCGAACGGCGGCCGAACGTGACCTTCTTCCATGTCCCCCGGGGTATCTGCGGCGTACCGTCGAAAGCACACCTGAAATGGATGGAGGAACGACATGCGAACCCTCGACATCGCTCTCACGGTCGGGCTGTTGGCGCTCGCCTCGTGTGGTGGCCAGAGCGGCTCCGACGTGACGTCCGACAGCGTTGGTACTGAACCCAAGTCAGCCGCCACCGCTGACACCACTGCACCGCCGGTGTTCGACATCTCCGATGCCGAACCGTCGGTGGTCAAGATCGCCGCTGAGGGCACCTTCATCGATCCGGAGGTCGGCGAGCAGCGCAACTCCGCGGGCGTCGGCAGCGGCGTCGTCGTCTCCGACGACGGCCTGGTCATCACCAACAACCATGTCGTGACCGGGGCCGCGCTCCTGCGCGTCACGGTGCCGGGCCTGGAGGACCCGGTGAACGCACGGGTGCTCGGGGTGAGCGAGTGTTCCGACCTCGCCGTGATCCAGATGGAAGGTGACGGCTACTCGGCACTCCAGTACCGCACCGACAACGTCGCCGCTGGCCTCGACGTCTACGCCGCCGGCTACCCCGCGAGCGACGCCAACACGATCGATGAGGTCGACTACACCCTGACCCGCGGCATCATCAGCTCCACGAGTGCCGATGGCGAAACCTCCTGGGCCTCCGTCGACGAGGTCGTGGAGCACGATGCACGAATCAGAGGGGGCAACTCTGGCGGCCCGTTGCTCGACGACTCCGGCCGGATCGTCGGAATCAACTATGCCGGCATCGACGAGAGCGATCAGAACTACGCGATTGCGATCGCAGATGCCGAGGGCATCATCGAACGTCTCACCGCCGGCGAGAACGTCGAGTCGATCGGTATCAACGGTGAGGCGGTCACCGATGGTGCCGGCACGAGTGGAGTCTGGGTCGCCAGCGTCGAGAGCGGATCAGCCGCCGACGACGCCGGCATCCAGCCCGGTGACATCATCACCCGGCTCGAAAACCTCGACCTGGCCACCGACGGCACCATGGCCGACTACTGCGATGTACTGCGCACCAAGGGCGCGGACGCGACGATGAGCATCGAGGTGCTGCGCTTCGACACCGAGGAGGTCTATGAGGGACAGCTCAACGGCACACCGCTCGAATTGTCGTTCTCGTTCGCCCAGGAATTCACCGACGATGTCGGCGACGATGTCGATGCGGGTGATCCGGAAGTCGCGATCGACGACTACGACTCCTACATCTCCGTGTCCGACGACAGCGGATCGATCACCGTCGACATTCCCGCGGAGTGGACCGACATCGACGGCACCATCAACAACGACTTCGGCCCGAGCCTCTGGGCGTCTCCCGATCTCGGGGCGTTCATTGACACCTTCGGAACCCCGGGCGTGATCGTCGAGGCCACCGGCGTGGAGAGCCCTCCCGATCTGGAAGGGGTGTTGATGGAGTTCGAATACGGCATGGCCTGCGAGTTCGTCGGGACCAGCCCGTACAGCGACCCGCTGTACACCGGCCTGATCGACGAATACGTCAACTGCAGTGGCGGCGACACCTCGGTGTTCGTCGTGGCGGTCACCGACGAGACCGAAACGCTCGTGGCCCGAGTGGTGATCCAGGTGGTCGAGCCGCGCGACCTCCAAGCCGCCGACCGCATCTTCGCCACGTTCGTCGCCAGCCCTTGACAGGCTCGTCAGACTCGAGGAGCGGTGAGCGTCCGGGCGCTTCGCCTTTCGCGCCGCACCCCTCGGCTCAGGTGAGGGTGAGCGTGTCGCCGACTCGGACCTCGCCCGGCACGACCACCTCGGCGTAGACCGCCAGGTTCTGATCGAGGTCGCGCACGATGTGACGCAACACCGCTCGA
The DNA here is from genome assembly GCA_963793335.1 of Ilumatobacteraceae bacterium. GTDB lineage: Bacteria > Actinomycetota > Acidimicrobiia > Acidimicrobiales > Ilumatobacteraceae > Sva-07. The sequence continues at coordinate 689,408 of CAWBZS010000001.1, forward strand.
TCAGCCGGGATCGAACGGTCGATCTCACGAGTGACCATCACGCAGCGCGGACACGGCGAACGGAACTCGATCGTCGCCGCCCCGATCGTGGCGCGCCGACCGGACCAATCGAACTCCGGGTGGCCGGGGGTCGACGCGTCCGCCCCATCGTTGCCGGTGTCGACCACGATCGACGGACGGAATCGGCGCACGTCCACGTTCGAGCCGGGAAGGGCAACTGCGAGCGCGGCGAGCGCCGCCTCGGTCATCACCGTGAGCGCAAACGCGTCGTAGTACGTGCCCGGCGGTGACTCGAACTCGGCGATGCTCGGAGGAAACACGGCGAAGTCGGGGAACGGCTCGCCCTCGTCGCGCCCGAACACACCGCGCAGTTCGGTGACCAGATCGTCCGAGTCGGGTGCGCCCCGACGGTAGTGATCGAGGTCGTCGGCAGGTGCCAATCGTTCGAGGCGCACCCGATGGTCGAGTGCCTCGCTCACGCGTTCATCGACATCGGACTCGTCGGTGCGGACGGTGGTGCCGTCCGGCAAGGTGATCGCGACGTGTCCGTCCTCGACGTCGCGAGCGGTCAGTCGCATCAGACCGCCGATCTTCTTCGCGCCACGGATACCGCCTCGTTCGAGATCTCTCACCGCCCATGTCCGGTCGCCGACGATGCCGAGTCCGTCGAGCGCCACCGACTCGGTGGTGACTCCCACCATCGACTTCACCGGGTACTGCCACAGTTGACTGACCTGCATCGCGTCGCTCTACAGCTCGAGCAGATCGCGGAATGCGGCGTCGACCGCATCGCGGAAGTCGCCGGGCGAGTCGATCGCCACCGGGTCGATGAAGAGACCGATGTCGAACCCGTTCTCGTAGCTCAACGCCGTGGCGTTGCACGCCGTGCCGGCAACCGGTCCGAGCGCCACGATGTACTGCACACGCGCACCGGAGACGTACAGCGGGATCGGGGCGCCACGAAGATTCGACGTAGCGAAGTCGATCTTCGCAGCGGTCGCACGGGCAGCGCTCGTGATCACGGACGTCGGCAGCCAATTGGCCACCCCCGAGAGCGCGCTCATGCCACCCCCGCTCGAGGCCATTGCCTCGCGTTTCTCAGCCAGGCGGCGATGGATGTCGGCGACGCGATCGGCAAGGGGCATCGCAACACCTGGGACCTGCACCGGCACCGGGGTGAACGAGTTGCCACCGATGGCGGAGTCGTGGCGGGTGCTCAGCACGAAGCTGGTGTTGAACGCATCGACCTCGACGTCGCGTGCGGCGTGATATCTCGTGCATCCTTCGATCATCCCGGCGAGGAAGACGTCGTTGATCGTCACACCCGCACGTTTGGCCGCCGCCTTCAGTTCGTCGAGCGGAACTCCCACGTGCTCGAGATGGCGGTGGCGCGATCGCTGCTTCCACAGCGGCGAGCCACCCTCGACGTCGTTGCCGGACCCGGTGAGTGCGCCAAGTGTCGACGACACCATGCTCGCCGCGCCGTCGATCGAGTCCTTGGCTCGCTGCGGGTCGGCCGGCCAGATCGCCACTTCGCCGGCCACTCGCCGTGCCACACCGAGTTGACGTCGCACCACGTGCGCCAGCGACTGCCCGACCACCGCCGGGAACCCGTCGGTGAGGTCGCCGCCGAGCTGCTTGGCATGATGCGCCTCGACCGCCTCGGCCACGATCGTCTCGAGATCGACCTCGTCGGGCATCGGCGTGTCGGCCTCGAGCTGCTGGTACATCTCGGCCATGCGCAGTTGCCCGATGCCGTCGCTCACCGCGTGGTGCACGATCGCCCACAGCGCACTCCGCCCGCCCTTGAGCCCGTCGATGAGTACGAAGCGCCACAGCGGACGTGTCCGATCGAGCGGCTCCTGGTAGAGCTGCGCCGCGAGGTCGAAGAGCTGGCGTTCCGTGCCGGGTTTGGGAAGACGGAGACGGCGCACGTGGAAGTCGACGTCGAACTCGGGGTCGGGCACCCACGCGGGCGGCGCCAGACGGCCCAGGCCCGGCACGACACGCTCGTACAGCCGGGGCATCTTCGACACGGCACGGCGCATCGTCCGACGGAAGTGCTCCGGGTCGATCTTGCCCTCCAGGATCGTCAGCGAGGCCCCGCTCGGGTTGAGCCAGGGGTCCTTCTCGACGTTCCACATCAGTGCTTCGTGGTCGGTCATGCGGTCGGCGAACCGCATCTCACGTTCTCGGGTTGCTGCCATGGTCACTCGTCTCGGTCGGTCGTGCGCAGATGCTCGGTGTGGTCGGTCGATCAGGTGTCGTTGCCGGGTCGGCGGTCGGCCTCGCCTGCCGGATCACCGCGGTAGCCGGGCGGATAGGTGAGCGCCAGCTCGTCTGGCGTCGGCGTTCGGCGCTTGCGTGCCTCGGGCGGCAACAGCGCGCTCAGCGCCTTCATGATCTTCTTGGTGTCGGCGTCGGGGCTGCGGTACCGGAGCTCGACCGGGGGGCCGACCGTCGCGGTCACCAGCGGTCGATCGCTGAGCGACACCTTGGGGAACCGGGAACTGCGCGGCCACACCCGCTCGGTCCCCCACAGCCCGACCGGAATCACCGGAGCACCGGTTGCCGCCGCGATGCGGGCAGCACCCCAGCGCCCCTTCAGGACCGGATCGAAGAACGCGGGGCCGCGCGGGATCGTTCCTTCGGGTGCGATCATCAGCAACTCGCCTGCCTCGACGGCGGCGATCGCTGCGTCGAGCGGTTCATCGGACCCGGTACCGCGGTCGACGCGGATGCCCCCGGTGGCTTTCATCAGACGCCCGATCAGCGGCACGTCGAACACTTCTTTCTTCCCGAGCCCACGCACATTGCGGCCGGTCTTCGCCAGCACGAGGCCCATCACGATCGGGTCGAAGTACGAACGATGGTTGAACACCACGACCGCGCCGCCCGACGCCGGCACGTGATCGATGCCCTCGAACTCGATACGAGCGTTCGGTGTGATGATCTCCTCGCGCATGAATGGGCGGCCCCATTCCTGCAGCTCTCGCCCGAGGATCTTCGAGACCCCTTGCGAGCGATCGAAGTGCGTCACCGGCCAGCCCCTGATCGTGGCGACGATGCGCAATTGGAGGTCGGGGTTCACGGCGACCGGGTGACCAACCATCGCCAACAACGGCGCATCGAAGTAGCTGTCGCTGTAGGCCCAGGACTGTGCAAGATCCGCGCCGTGTTCGGCCGCCCACGCTGCCACTGCGTCGGCCTTCGACCGACCCCAGATGAATCCACCGGTCATCCGTCCAGTGAACGTCTCGCCGTCGGCGCTGCGCTCCCACTGTGTTGCCACGACGTCGTCGAAGCCGAGCAGATCGGCAAACGGCTTCACGAACACCAGCGGCGACGTGGTGGCCATCACCAACCGGCGACCCGCTGCCCGGTGCTCCTCGATCGCCTTGGCCGCGCCCGGCAGCAGCATCGTTGCGAGTTCCTCCGCCGCGTCGGCCATGGCCGCGGTGACGGTCGCCACACTCCACCCGTTGGCCGCTCGGCTCGACAGCCGAGCGGGCTGCATCATCAACCACGTCTCGCCGAACTGCTCGTAGAACTTCGTGAAGACGTCGACCAGCGGAATCTCCTGGGAACCGCCGATCCCGTGGGCCGCCAGGTGATGACGAAACACCGTGGCCGACGACGAGGTGATCAGGGTCCGATCGAGATCGAAGACGGCGAGGGCGTGACGAGACATCGTCTCCACACTATGTGAACCGGGCACGGTACGTGCCCGCTCAGCCGACAACGGCAAACCGCCACCACCGCAGGAGCCGCTGCCGATGGTGCCCGGCCACGAGCACGAGGTGATTCCCGAGTGGGCGTTCCAGGAGGTCATCGACGTCGCCCGCCGAAAGCTGCACCGTCACCTGGGTGCGGCACAGGTCGGGTCGATCACCGGTGGCGACGATGTCGCCTTCGGCGATCCAACACTCGTCGAGGTCGCGTCCGCCGAGGCGAACGAGGGTGACCGGCTGCGTGGCGAAGGTGGCACTGATCCCCACGCCGATACCGGACTCGAAGTGGGTGTCGAGTGAGAACCCCTCCACCATCGATGGCGCCACGGTGCAATGTGCCAGCACGATGCTGTTTGCGTCGACATCGATGCTGGCCGGGTTGGCCATCCACGTCGGTTGGTCGAGCAGCACCCGTATCCACAGCATGGCGAGCGCTGAGGGCACATCGCCCTCACACCCCGCCACGACGCCATCGTCGTTGAGGCTGGCGAGGGCCAGGCACCCGGAGGTGCCAGGGTCGCTCAAGAGATCGAAGCAGCGCACGGTCACCGCATCGAGCTCCTCGGTCTCGAGCAGGTCGTCGATCGCATGTCGGACCGCGAGTGCATCGTTGACGGCCCGCCGTTCCACGGTGGTTCGCACCGGGTCGGCCACCGAAGTGAAGCGATCGGCCAGCGGACCCACCGGGGTGACGGGTGCACGGGTCAACTCGATCATTCGTGTCGGTTCGACCGTGACCACCCGAGGACCCCAGCGGCGTCGCACCACCTCGGGCTCGGGGCTGCTCGCGATCAGCCACGAAGACGGACCGCCCACCACACCAAGCCGCGTGTTGCGCAAGGCTGCGATGGCCTCGAGGTCGCGGACGGCGTCGCCCAGGACGAGTCGGTCGACCGACGAATCACCAGTGAGCGCCACGATGCGGCCGCGTTCGCCCCGCTGGCGAAGCGCCGCGAGCGCCTCCATGGCGGCCGGCAACGAGTTGTGCGCACCATGCGCCACCAGCACCGTCGGTGCGTCGCTTCCAGCCCGGCGCCGCTCCTCCAGTGCATCGAACAGCCGGTGCTCGGTGCCGCCCGTGGCCACCACCATCAGATGCACGTCGTGCCCGGTCGGCTGCGCAGCCTTGCCCCCGTCCGCGGACTCGCCACCGAGTTCGTCGAGCAGTGTCAGCACCGACGCCATCAGCGAGTCGACGGTGGAGGCGTCGTGCAACGGCGACGCCACCACCGAGTAGGCGAAGCGGGCAGCGGTCACGACAGCTGCTCGATCCGGGCGCGCAGCACGTGCTCGGGCTGGGCGCCGACGACGGTGTCGACGAGTTCACCGTCCCGCATGAACAACAACATCGGAATGCTGCGCGCCTCGTAGCGCTGCGCCGTGCGGGGTGATTCGTCGACGTTGACCTTGACCACCTTCAACGACTCGGCGAAGTCCTTCGACAGTCGATCCAGAACCGGCGCCACCATTCGACACGGCCCGCACCACGGCGCCCACAGGTCGACGAGCACCAGGCGTTTCGTGTCGACCGCAGCAGCGAAGTCGCCGTCACCGGCCTCCACCTGCCAGGCCAGCGCAGCCCCACACTTGGCACACCGAGGCGACCCGGACGCACTCGTCGGCACCCGGTTCTTTGCGTCGCAGGACGGACAGGACACCACATTCCCCACGAGGTCGAGCCTACGGACCGTCTCGGAGGCACCACCAGAGTCGATCGTCCCGACGCCCACACGACGTGTCCAGTTCGAGCTCGACACGTTTGATCCTGAGGCCACACCACAGTTGACTGGCAGGTATGGCCTTCGTCCTCGAACCAGGCCGACGCCTCCAGCGGGAGGTACGCGGCGTCGCAGCGCAGCGACTCGATGACGCCATCGACCACCTCGACCAGCTCGATGTTGATCCGCCGGCCGACCTCGAAGTCACCGTGCATGCAGTGCGCAAGCGGTGCAAGGAGACACGCGGACTGGCGCGACTCGTCAAGCCGGCGCTCGGCGACGAATTCAAGTCGTTCGACCGAACGGTGCGGGCGGCGGCGAACGAGCTGTCGACGCTGCGCGACGCGCACGCTGTCCTCGCAACGTTCGACGCGATGCTCGCCGACCAGCCCGACGACGACCTCCTGCGGATGGTGCGGGACCGCCACGCCGCCGTCTCACTCGGTGCCAACCGAGCAGCAAGCGAGGCCGGCCGGATCGAAGCGGCACGGAACCGGTTGGCAGCGGCGCGCGAGGCATCACAGCACTGGAAGATCCCCCGCAGGTTCGACACGATCGAAGCCGGCGTTGCCGCCACCTACGCCCAGGGCCGATCGTCGCTACGCCGAGTAGCAGCTCGCCCGACCGACAAGCGGCTGCACGAGTGGCGCAAGACGGTCAAGTACCTCTGGTACCAGATGCAGCTGCTGCACGATGCCGCTCCCAGCGTGATCGGCCCGATGGCCGATCAGCTCGATCGACTCTCCGAGGACCTCGGCGACGACCACGACCTCACCGTCATGGTCGAACTGCTCGGCGACCACCCTGACGACTACGGGACAGCACGTGACGTCGAGCACGTCTGCTCGCTGGCTCGAAGCCGCCAGGGCCGGCTGCGCGCCTCGGCGATCCGATCCGGGGCGACGATCTACACCGAGTCCAAGCACGCATTCGCACGCCGAATCGCGGGGTACTGGCACACCACCGTCGCTGCCGGCCCCGAACCGTCCAACGAGCGGCCCGAACACGAAGAGCCCGCTCACGCCCTCGTGGAACGCGAACGCAAGTTCCTGATCGACACCGTGCCCGACGACATGAATCGATCCGACGCTGTCGAACTGCGACAGGGATACCTCGCCGCCGACGATCGTCGCTCGGTTCGGGTGCGCGACGCCGGACCTGCCGGCTGCACGCTCACGGTGAAAGCAGGCAGCGGTGCCGAACGAACCGAGCTCGAGTGGCCGATCGAACGCCGAGAGTTCGATGCTGCGTGGCCCCACACCGAGGGCGGGCGGGTCGAGAAGGTCCGACACCGGATCCCGTTCGGCGATCACGTCGTCGAACTCGATGTGTTCGGCGGCGCGCTCGACGGCCTCGTGTTGGCCGAGGTCGAATTCACGTCAGCTGCGGCGATGACCGCGTTCACGCCGCCGTCATGGTTCGGGCGGGAGGTCACCGACGACGGTCGCTACACGAACGCTGCACTCGCGCGCCACGGGCGTCCGGCCACGTCGACCTGACCGGCAGGGTCACACGACGTCGACCAGGGCCTTGTCCAGCGCCGACAGCGCAACCTCGATCTCTTCCCCACTCACCGTGAGCGGCGGCATGAACCGAATGGTCGTCCCCGCTGTTCCGGCGGTCATCAAGATCACCTTGCCCTCGTCGAGGCAGTGCCTCACCACTCCGGCGGCGCGTGCCGCGGTGTCGAGTTGGGCAGCGATCATCAGACCGAGCGCACGAACCTGCACGATCGCCGGGTGCCGCTCCTGGAGCCGGCGGAGCCCGTCGGCCAGTTGCGCCCCCCGCTCCTCGACCGAGTTCGAGAACCCGTCAGCGGTGAGGACGTCGATCGTTGCCAGCGCTGCGGCACACCCCATGGGATTTCCGCCGTACGTGCCACCGTGGGAACCGGTCGGCCAACGATCGTCGAGCTCGCGACGGGTGCCGAGCGCCGAGAAGGGAAAACCCGATGCGATGCCCTTGGCCATGCAGACGACGTCGGGCTCGACGTCGTAGTGCTCGATGGCGAACATCTTGCCAGTGCGCCCGAAGCCGGACTGCACCTCGTCGGCGATGAACAACATGCCGTGCTGTTTGCACCGCTGGTCGATGCCCTCCAAGAAGTTCGGCGGCGCCGCGATGTAGCCCCCTTCACCCAGCACCGGTTCGATGATCACCGCTGCGGTCTCGCTCGGAGCGGTGACGCTCGCAAGCAGGTCGTCGAACGCAGCGAGCGAGCGGGCGACCTCGGCCTGGACGTCGGCGGCGCGCACGCTGGGGTACGGCGCGATGAAGATGCCCGACGGCAATGGGGCATGGCCAGCTCGATACACCGTCTTCGAGGTGGTCATCGCCATCGCCTGATGTGTTCGGCCGTGGAAGCTGCCCTGGAACACGATGATGTTCGGCCGACCGGTGGCCTGCTTGGCGAGCTTCACCGCGGCCTCGGTGATCTCGGCGCCCGAGTTCGCGAAGAAGAACGTGTCGATGCCGTCAGGGGTGATCTCGGCCAGCCGCGCTGCGAGGGGCTGCATCAAATCGTGGGTGTACACGTTGGCCTGAGCGTGCACGAATCGGCGCGCCTGGGCAGCGATCGCAGCGGTGACCGTCGGATGGCTGTGACCCGTCGACGTGACGGCGATGCCACCGCTGAAGTCGAGGTAGCGATCACCGGAGGTGGTGACCACCCACGACCCCTCGCCCGAGGCGACGTCGAGGTCGGTGACCTTGAACCACACGTGCGACAGATGGTCGATGCTCATCGGTGCATCATCCCACGATTCGGTCGAGCATCACACCGCCGCGAGGGGTCGTGCCGCGCGTCGATTCCTGCTCGTCGATCCACCCCGCGAGTCGACGCATTGCGTTGATCGCGACCCACCGGAGGGGCTCGGGCTCCCAGCGCCGGGATCGATGCTGCACCCACGGCAACGCAACGAGCGCTGAGTCGGGAGCGAGCACGAGGTCGGCAACGGTTCGTCCGGCCAGATTCGCGGCCGCAACGCCCTCACCGACGTACCCACCGGCCCACGCGATGCCGGTGGCACGGTCGAGGCCGACCGATGGCCGCCAGTCGCGAGGGACGCCGAGGACGCCGCCCCAGCGATGCGTGATCGCCACATCGCGAAGCTGCGGGAGCAGATCGACCAGCGTGTCGATGATCTGCCCATGGACGTCGGAGTTGGCCTCCGTGGCCGGGTCGAGTCCTGAACCGAAGTGGTACGGGGCTCCACGCCCGCCGAAGGCGATCCGCCCGTCGGAGGTCCGCTGGCCGTAGATCACCATGCGTCGATCATCGGCGAACGTCTCCATCGCGCGCAGGCCGATCGTGTCCCACATCGCGGCGTCGAGCGGTTGGGTCGCAACCATCAACGAGTACAGCGGCACAACGGAACGACGCAGACCCGGCAACGCGCTCGTGTACCCCTCGGTGGCGCGCAGCACGATGTCGGCGCGAATCGTGCCCCGATCGGTGACGACACGCGGGCGACTGGTCGCCGAACCGGCGACCATGCCGGTCGCTGCGGTGCCCTCGACGATCGTTGCGCCGAGCCGCTCGACCACGTCGGCCAGCCCGCGAACCAGTCGGGCGGGCTGCACTCGTGCGCACGCGCCGTATCGCAGCCCACCCACGACGTTGGTGGCGGCGAGCTGTGCCGTTGCCTCGTCGGCACCGATCGATGTCAGCACGTCGGCACCGAGTCCGTGGTGGCGGTACTCCGCGACCTCGGCGATCTGCCGGGCGCGCTGTGGTGCCGTACGAGCGAGTCGCAACGCGCCACCATGTTCGAATCCGCAGTCGATCCGTTCGTCGGCCACCACCCGCCCCACCTCGGCAACGGTGTCCACGATGGCCCGGGTCAGCGCGACACCGGGTTCGGGCCCCCAGGTGGCAACCGCCCCACCGAGCCCGCCGGCGAGTTCACCGACGCACCACCCCCCGTTGCGGCCCGATGCGCCGAAGCCGACGACGTGCTGCTCGACGATGAGGATGCGCAACGACGGGTCGTTGCGCAGCAACGAGTAGGCGCTCCACAATCCGGTGTAGCCAGCTCCGACGATCGCCACATCGACGTCGGCGTCGCCGTCGAGCGAGGCACGTGTGACGAGCGGGCTGTCCAACTGGTCGAGCCAGAGCGACCTCGAACGTACCTCCTCGTCGTTCACGCCGCGAGCGTAACCACCGCTCGGACACCCGAGAACGCCGTGCATCGTCGGACCACCCCGCACCAGACCGTGCGCCCAGTACATTTCCGCCATGAGAGTGCTCGTGGTCGGTGCAGGTGGTGTCGGATCGGCGTTCGTGGCGATCGCGTCGAAGCGGGCTGCCTACCAGCACATCACCGTTGCCGACATCGACGTCGACAAAGCGACTCGCGCCGTCGAGACAGCGACCGACGCTGGCGACGACCGGATCGTCGCCGCCCACATCGATGCGTCGTCGGAGGACTCGGTGTCGGCCTTGGCGCAGCGCATGCGCGCCGACGTGGTGCTGAACGCATGCGACCCACGGTTCAACCCGCCGATCTTCGAGGGAGCGTTCGCCGCAGGCTGCAACTACGTCGACATGGCGATGAACCTGTCGGTGCCACACCCGACGCAGCCCTACGAGAAGACCGGCATCCGCCTCGGCGATGGCCAGTTCGCACAATCGCCGATCTGGAAGCGCCGCGGCCTCATGGCACTGTGCGGCATGGGCGTCGAGCCGGGCTTCTCCGATGTCGCCGCCCGATACGCGGCCGATGAGCTGTTCAGCGAGATCGACGAGATCGGTGTCCGCGACGGAGCTGATCTCGTTGTCGACGGCTTCGACTTTGCGCCGACCTTCTCGATCTGGACCACGATCGAGGAGTGTCTGAACCCACCGGTGATCTACGAACGGGAACGTGGCTGGTTCACGTCCGAGCCGTTCTCCGAGCCGGAGATGTTCACCTTCCCCGAGGGCATCGGCGAGTTGCAGTGCGTCAACGTGGAGCACGAGGAAGTGATTCTGATGCCGCGCTGGATCGACGCGCAGCGCGTCACGTTCAAGTACGGCCTCGGCGAGGAGTTCATCGGCGTCCTCAAGACACTGCGCAAGCTCGATCTGCACTCCACCGAGACCGTCGACGTCAAGGGAATGCAGGTGTCGCCGCGCGACCTGGTTGCGGCCACACTGCCCGACCCCGCCACGCTCGGCGAGGTGATGCACGGCCGCACCTGTGCCGGCACCTGGGTGACGGGCCTCGGCAAGGACGGGCGGCCACGAGAGGTCTACGTGTACCACATCGTCGACAACGCATGGTCGATGAAGGAATTCGGCCATCAGGCCGTCGTCTGGCAGACGGCGGTGATGCCAGCGGTCGCGATCGAACTGATGTCCACCGGCGTCTGGCACCGTTCCGGGGTCGTCGGTCCCGAGGCGCTCCCACCGATGCCGTTCCTCGACCTGCTCGACGAGTACGGCAGCGAATGGGAATGGGCGGACTACCACGGCCGAGCACCCGTCGAGTGATGAGTTGGCCGACGGATCGACCGTCGGTGGCGTCAGGCGTTGGTGTCGACCACCCAACGCCCGCGGACCTGGCCGTCGAGAATCGTCTGCCCCCGATCGAGGAGTTCGGTCAGCGGCACCACCTCGATGATCGCGTCGACCACGTCGGATGGCAGATCGGTGGCCAGCCGTGCCCACGCCTGCTCGCGAATCGGGATCGGCGCCATCACCGCCTCCACCCCCTGCAGACGGACGGCGCGAATGATGAAGGGCATCACGGTGGTTGGCAAGTCCGCGCCGCCGGCCAAACCGCACGCTGCCACCGTCGAGCGGAACTTCATCTGCGCCAACACCTTGGCGAGCATCGTCGAGCCGACCGTGTCGACGGCGCCGGCCCATGTCTCCGACTCGAGCGGCCGCGGTGGTTCGCTCATCTCGGCGCGCGTGAGGAATCCAGTGGCGCCGAGCTCGCGTAGGTAGTCCTGGGTTTCCGGGCGGCCGGTGACCGCGGTGACCTCGAAGCCGAGGCCGGCAAGCAGCGCAACGGCGAAGGAGCCGACACCGCCTGCTGCCCCGGTCACCACCACCGGGCCGTCGGCGGGTTGGACCCCAGCGCGCTCGAGTTCGATCACACACAGCATCGCGGTGAGGCCGGCGGTGCCGATCGCCATCGCTGACCGAGCGCTCATCGCCGGCGGCCGACGCACCAGCCACGACGACTGCAGGCGCTGACGCTGGGTGAACCCACCCCAGTACCGCTCGCCGACCATGAAGCTGGTCGAGATGACCTCGTCTCCCACTGCCCACTCCGGTGAGTCGCTGGCGATCACCGTGCCGGTCAGGTCGATGCCCGGGACCATCGGGTAGCTGCGCACGATCCGATTCCTACCCGCCAACGCGAGCCCGTCCTTGTAGTTCAGTGACGAGTACTCGACCGCCACGGTGACGTCGCCGTCGGGGAGGTCGGCATCGGTCAGTTGCTCCAGTGCGCCGACGGGTCCATCGTCGGTCTCGCGCAGCACGAGTGCGGTGAAGGTGTCGCTCATCGCCTCATCGTGGCAGACGCCGTGGGTTCACTGGACATTCTGAACGCCGGTCGGCGGCGGGTCGGCACGGGGATTCCCGAGTCGGCGATGGCAGGCTGGAGACATGCCGATCGTCGAGCACAGCGCCACCGTCAACGGACCGATCGATGACGTGTTCGACCTCTCGCAGTCGTACGAGCTCCGGCTCGACTGGGATCCCTTCGTGAAGTCGCAACGGCCCCTGCGGGGAGCCGAACGCGCCGCCGCAGGCGTCCACACCGAGACCGTGTCGCGACACGGTCTGCGCATGGTCACCGAGTACCTCACGTTCCGGCGCCCGACGCTCGTCGGAATGAAGATGATCGATGGCCCGCGGATCTTTCGGACCTTCTCGGGAAGCTGGCGATTCACCGAACGCGACGACGGCCGTACCGATGTGGCCTTCCGCTACAACTTCACGTGCAAGCCCGCCGTCGTGGCCCCGATCATGGAGCGCGTCGGTGCGTGGTATCTCGGGCGCGACATCGCCAGGCGCATCGAGGCGTTCCGGGCGGCGTGCGACGACACCGACCTCCTCGCCAGGGTCCGCGATCTCCGCGCCGATGCCCCGTCGACGGTCGGATCCGACACCGGATCCGGCACCGACATCGACCCGCTTGCGCCGATCGTCGATGCCGCCTGGCTCCGAGCGACCATCGCCGACGGTCGACCCGTGGCGATCTGCCACGTGGGTTCGACCATGGCCGGACCCGACCCCCGAACCGACTTCGAGCATCGTCACCTCCCGTCGGCCCGGTTCGTCGACCTCGACGACGTGCTCGCCGATCCACCATCGGGCACCGCGGGCCGGCATCCGCTGCCGTCGCCGGCCGACTTCGCCCATCGCCTGGGCGAACTGGGGATCGCCGACGACGTCACCGTGGTCGCCTATGACGATCGAGGTGGCGCGTTCGCCTCACGCCTCGTCTGGATGCTCCGAATCGTCGGCCAGCGAGCAGCGCTGCTCGATGGCGGGCTCGATGGTTGGACCAGCGACGACGGCGACCAGCCCACCGGCTCCGAGCTGTTCCCCGTCACCGAGCGGATGGTGCGCAACTGGCCACTCGACGACCTCGCGGACGCGCTCGACGTCGAGCGGCATCTCGCCGACGACGGCGTGGTGATCGACAGCCGGGACCCAGCCAGGTACGCGGGCCTGGTGGAACCGATCGACAGCGTTGCCGGCCACGTCCCGGGAGCCGTCAACCTCTCGTTCGCCGACAACCTCGACACCGACGGTCGATTCCGATCGACCGAGGACCTGCGCCTGCGCTTCGAGCCAGTGGTCGGCGGCGACACCGGTCGGCCGATCGTCTACTGCGGGTCCGGGGTGACGGCATGCCACAACGCGCTGGCGCTCGAACACGCAGGCTTCGGTCTGCCCCGGGTGTACGTCGGTTCGTGGTCCGGATGGACCGCGGACCCCGAGCGGCCGGTCGCCACGGGTGACACCCCGTGACCCGCCACATGCTCCGCCTCGCGACCCACCCCATGATCCACCCCATGCGTGCCAGCCGGTGAGTGGCACCGAACTGGCCATCGTGCTGGTCGCGGTGGTCATCGGCGCGGTCGTCAAGGCGGTCACCGGAATGGGCCTCCCGCTGATCGCCATTCCGATCGCCTCGCTGTTCATCGACGTCGAGGACGCCGTGGTGGTGATCGCGTTCCCCAACCTGCTCGCCAACGCAGTGCTCGGGAGTCGCGAGCGCCACAGCTGGTCCGAGACCCGCGACCTTCCGACGCTCGCCGTCGCCGGCGTGATCGGCGCCGTTGCCGGGACACTCCTGTTGGTCCGCGTGCCCGAAGAACCGCTGGTGATCGCCGTGATCGTGGCGATCGTCGGCTATGTCGTGTTGTTCTTCGCCCACCCCGAACTCCGCGTCGGCCCTCGACGTTCACGGCAACTGGCACCAGCAGTGGGCGGTGTGGCCGGCATGTTCCAAGGCGCGGTCGGAATCTCCGGGCCGATCGTCGGGTCGTGGATCCACAGCTATCGCCTGCCGCGCAGCGCCCACATCCTCTCGGTCACCTCGCTGTTCTTCATCACCGGCCTCGCGCAGCTCGTGGTGCTGATCGGATCGGGGGAATTGTCAGGTCGGGTCACCGCCACGGTGCTGGCGTGCATCCCGGTACTTGCGTCGATTCCGATCGGCACACGACTGCGACGCTCGGTGTCGGTGCGCGGCTTCGACCTGGCCATCATCGGCATCCTCATCGCCTCGGCACTTGCGCTCACGTTGCAGACCGTCTCGTAGTATGGTGAGCTCCACAACAACCACATGGGGAGCTCGCTGGACCGGCGGGCTGAGAGGGTGACCGCCGTCATCGACCCACTGACCTGATCCGGATAATGCCGGCGGAGGAAACGTGCACGATCACATCGTCATCATCACCGGGGCATCGCCTCTCGATGCCGACCTGGTGACCCGATTGCGGTCGGAGGCGGCACCCGAGACCATCTGGATGGCCGTCGACGGCGGACTCGATCACGCCCTCGCAGCGGGCCTCGAACCCACCCAGCTCGTGGGTGATCTCGATTCGGTCACCGAGGCCGGTCTCGCCTGGGCTGCTCGCCATGCAGACATCTCTCGTCATCCAGCCATCAAGGACCGGACCGACACCGAGCTCGCGCTCGAGCTCGCAACGAAGTTCGACCCTGGGCGGATCACGCTGGTGGGCGGCGGTGACCGCCTCGACCACACGATTGCCGGCATCGGCGCCCTCGGAGCGCTCGGGCTCACCAGTGTTCCAGTGCTCGACGGATGGTGGGATGCCCAACACTTCCTCGTGGTGCATGGGCCTGGCTCCGTCACGATGCAGCTGGTCCCCGGGTCGCGCTTGTCGTTGCTCGCCCTGCACGGTCCATGCCTTCGAATCACGCTCTCGGGCACCCGATGGGAGCTCGACCGATTCGACCTCGAACCGCTGGTGGGGCTCGGCGTCAGCAATGAGGTCCCTGACGATCTCGAGGGTCCCGTCGAGGTGGAGATCACTCTGTCGGCCGGGGTCCTCACGGTCTTCAACGACCCCGCGCGCACCGACAGGAGCAACCAGTGATGCATCACACCCGCACGAGCGGTGTGTTCGCTCATCGCTCGACGGTCCGGTTGGCGGCGATCGGGCTTGCGGCGACCATGGTGGCTGCGGCCTGTGGCAGCGAGAGCGACACCGACAGCGCTGACAGCACCACGCCAGCGCCGCAGTCGGTCACGTTGGTCACCTACGACTCATTCCCCGAGGCCGACACCTCCCTCAACGACGCGCTGGCCGACTTCACCACGGAGACCGGCATCGCCGTCGACATCCTCGTCGCCGGCGACACCGGCACCATGCTCTCGAAGGCATCGCTGACCGCGGGCAATCCCGAAGGCGACGTGATGTGGGGCATCGACAACTCCCTGCTGTCACGTGCGATCGCCGACGAGGTGTTCGACCCGTACGTCGCCACCGGAATCGCCGACGGCTCGGTGCAGATCGACCCCGAGTTCCTGGCGCTGGCACCCAACGGCGAAGCCACCCCCGTCGACTTCGGCGACGTCTGCGTCAACTACGACATCGGGTGGTACGCCGAGCGAGGGCTCGATCCGCCGTCGTCGTTCGCCGACCTCGTCGATCCGGCGTATGCAGGCCAGCTGGTGGTGCAGAATCCGGCCACCTCGTCGCCCGGGCTGGCGTTCCTGCTCGCCACGATCCACGAGTACGGCCTCGAAGGCTGGGAGGACTACTGGACACAGCTCGGCCAGAACGGGGTCGAGGTCGTCGAGGGCTGGACGCAGGCCTACTACGAGCGATTCACCTGGGCCGGAGGCGGCCCGACGCCGATGGTGGTCAGCTACGGCTCGAGCCCACCCGCTGAAGTGATCTTCGCCGACCCACCACGCGACGATGCACCCACCGGCGTGGTCGAGGACACCTGCTTCCGACAGGTGGAATTCGTCGGCGTCCTGCGCGGCACCGACGCTCCCGATGCTGCCCAGGCCCTGGTCGACTTCGTCGTCTCGGAGCAGTTCCAGACCGAACTGGCGCTCAACTTGTTCGTCTACCCGACCAACCAGTCGGTGGAACTGCCCGAGGAGTTCGTGGACTTCGCCGTGGTTCCCGAAGTGTCACGCACCCTCGACCCTGGGGTGATCGATGCGGAACGCTCGACGTGGATCGACGAATGGACGGACCTGGTGCTGGGGTGAACCGACTGCCCCGCCGACTGGTGGTCGCGCTCGCGATCGCACCAGCGGTGGGGCTGATGGTCTTCTACGTCTGGCCCTTCGCCACCTTGCTCGTCGAAGCCGTCGGCACCGACGCCGTGTCGACAACGCTGAGGCGTGCATCAACGTGGGAGGTGGTGTGGTTCACCACGTGGCAGGCGGTTGCGTCGACCGCACTCACGATCCTGCTCGGATTGGCACCCGCCTATGTGATCGCCAGGTTCGAGTTCCGCGGACGCTCGCTGCTGATCGGCCTGCTCACTGCGATGTTCGTGCTCCCGACGGTGGTGATGGGTGCGGCGTTTCTCGCACTGCTCCCCGACGCGCTCGATCGGACGGTGTGGGCGGTGATCGGTGCCCACGTGGTGTTCAACCTCGCAGTCGTGGTCCGGGTGGTCGGGTCGCTGTGGGAGCAACTCCCCGCCGACATGGAGGCCGCTGCCGCGACCCTCGGCGCGTCGAGGTGGCGGGTCGTCACACAGATCTCGCTGCCACTGGTGCGACCGGCGGTCACCGCTGCGGCGACGATCGTGTTCCTCTTCACGTTCACGTCCTATGGGGTCGTCCGGATCCTCGGTGCCACCGGTACCCGCACCATCGAAGTCGAGGTCTGGCGTCGGGCAACACAACTCGGCGACATCAGCGGCGCCGCGGTGCTCGCGCTGCTGCAACTCGGGGCGCTGGTGATGATGGTGGCGTGGTCGACGATCGCTCAGCGCCGTCATGCCCGTGCGCTCGAGCTGCGCTCGACGGCGCCACGACGGCGCGCCCGCACGCCCGGCGAGCAG
Source organism: Ilumatobacteraceae bacterium (assembly GCA_963793335.1). Taxonomy (GTDB): domain Bacteria; phylum Actinomycetota; class Acidimicrobiia; order Acidimicrobiales; family Ilumatobacteraceae; genus Sva-07. The sequence continues at coordinate 706,369 of CAWBZS010000001.1, forward strand.
CGATTCGTTCGATCGGTTGCCGGCGTGTCGCTGCTCGTGGCGATCGCACCGCTGGCGGCGTTGGTCGTGCGATCGTTCTCCACCCCGACCGGTTGGTCGGCGGCTGCGTGGACCCAGCTCGGGCGAGCGGAGATCCGCCCCGGGATCCGCATCGGTGTCGACCCGGTCGGCGCGATCACCAACTCGATCAGCAACGCGATCTGGGCGACGGTGTTCGCCGTGGTCATCGGCACGCTCGCGAGCCTTGCCATCGTCGCCGCCGGCCGCACCGGGCGGGCGCTCGATGGCGGGCTGATGCTGCCGCTCGCCACGTCGGCGGTCACGATCGGATTCGGGATGCTGATCACATTCGACCGGGCCCCGGTCGACTGGCGAGCGTCGTGGTGGCTCGTTCCCGTCGGACACGCGTTGATCGCCACGCCGTTCGTGGTCCGCACCTGCGTCGGTGTGCTGCGGTCGGTGGACCCTGCGATGGCGAACGCCGCTGCAACCCTCGGAGCCTCGCCGGTTCGGGCGTGGCGGGCGACGTTGGTGCCATATCTGTGGCGCCCGCTCGCCATCGGCGCAGCCTTGGCCATGGCGATCTCGCTCGGCGAGTTCGGCGCCACCAGCTTCCTGTCTCGTTCCGGCAACGAGACGATGCCGGTGGCCATCGAACTGCTGCTCGGCCGAACCGGGTCGATCCTGCAGGCCCAGGGGTTCGTACTGGCCACGCTGCTCGCTGCCACCACGGTGGCGATCGTCGTCGCCGCCGAACGGATCCAGACACCGCTGCGCGCTCGGAGCGGCACGTGAGCGACCGGCCCGGCCTCGACATCCAGGACATCACCGTGTCGTTCAACGCCCCCCGAGCCCGGGTCTCCGGGGGCGTTGGCTCATCCAATGGTTGCCTGCAGGTGCTCGACGGCGTGTCGCTGGCGGTTCCGTCGGGAGAGATCGTCGCGCTGCTCGGCCCGTCGGGCAGCGGCAAGAGCACGCTGCTGCGGGTGATCGCCGGCATCATCGCTCCCGACGCCGGTCGAGTCGTGGTGAGCGGGGTCGATGTCACCGACACCCCGACGCATCGGCGAGGTGTCGGCATGGTCTTCCAGGACAACCAGTTGTTCCCGCATCTCAGCGTGCTCGACAACGTGACCTTCGGGCTCAAGATGTCCAAGACCCCCAAGCGCGAACGCGGCGAGCGAGCCTCGAGGTGGCTCCAACGAGTGGGCCTCGGTGGCTTCGAACAGCGACGCGTCACCGAGCTGTCCGGTGGAGAGGCGAAACGGGTCGCGCTCGCTCGCACGCTGGCGGCCAGGCCGGCGGTGGTCCTGCTCGACGAACCGCTCACCGGGCTCGACCGCGAACTCCACGACCGGCTCGCCGTCGACCTCGGCGCACTGCTTCGCACGGCATCGGCAACCGCGCTGCTGGTCACCCACGACCACGACGAAGCGGCGACCATCGCCCACCGCACGGTGCACCTCGCGGACCTCTGAGCTTCCGCTTTCGTGCCCGAGCCACCCACTGCCCGGCCGTGAACGAAACTGCACGAGCGAACCACCTGCGGCGACGGGCCGCCCATCTCCGACGCCTTGCTGCCGCGATCGAGGCGTCACCGGTGATGCGGCTCGACCGCTACGGCGACGTCGACACATGGCGTGGACCCCGACCCGATCTGTGCAGAGCCACTCTGGCGACCAACCAGCATCAGCTGCACGGCGCCGTCGAGGATCTCCTGACCCATGCGCTGCACTTCGACCGTCTGGCCGCGGAGCTCGACGACATCGCTCGCATCCAGATGGGGATCGCCGGCTGACATGGACGCCGCGTACGATGCCCGACGCATCCGAGCACTGGCGATTCGGACCTCGGCATCGATCGACGCGCTGATGGAACTCAAATCGGATGATCCAGCTGCCGCCGACGCCCTTCGGACCATTCGACTCACCAGCCGAAATCTCGAAGACCACTGGATGCGCGCCCTGAGGGACATCGACGCCAGCGATGCCATGACGCGCTGGCAGGCGAGCGGTGTCGAGCCACTCGCCCTGCGACGATCTCGGAGCACGGTCGACGACAACCTCCCCGACCATCTGCGTCCGCACGGCATGACGATGTCCGACAAACGTCGCGACGAGCTGCTCGGTCTCCTCGCATCGCTCGATCAAGCGGCGCTGCTCGCCGCGCTCGAACGCACGTCGCGCCTGCCGCACGACCGCGCTGGTGCACCAGGAGGGCCGACCGACGACGAACTCGACGCGCTCGCACACCACCTGGCGATGTGGGTGCAGCACGATCAGCTCCTGCGGGTACGGCTGATCGAGCGGTCGACGACGACCATGCTGGTTGGTGAGCTGCTCGGCCGAGCCCGCTTCGAGCCGTCGTTCGTGTCAGCGGTGATCACCCACATGGCCCAGCCGAACGGGCCCGACAACGGCGTCGACCGCCAACGGTTCGCCGACTCGTTCGCCAGCGCGCTGACGGCGCTGCTCGACGAGCCCGCTGCCTGCCTCGATCTACTGGCCCGCCAACCAACCGTGCTCCAGACGCTCGCCTCGTGGCGGCCGCTCGACCAAGACGTGGTGCTCGACGTCGTGGTGACCGGCCTCCACCAAGCGGTGCTCGACGAGCCCGACCGGCTCGCAGACGGCTATCGGGCGCTGCACACCCTCACCAGACTCGCGAACGGCGCGCTCGACGAGGCGATCAACCCGGGGGTGGCTGTCGGTGTGGCCACCTCCCTGCCGTCGTACATCGACACACTGGCGGTCGCGGTGAACTCCACCACCGACGACAGTCTCTTCGTCGTCAGCGATCGACCGACTGGCGTCGACGTGCAGCTCGGTCGGTACCCCGACGTGGCTGCGCTGTTTGGTGTGATGCTGCGAGACCAAGAGGCCCGGGCGGTGTTCGGTTCGGTGACGTCCACCTGGACCGTTGACCGGCTGGAGGCCGCCACCTCGCCACACGACGTCGATGCTGCGCTGACGGAGGCTGCCGATTTCACGCAGCTCCTCATCGACGCCGGCGTCGCCGAGCAGCAGCAAGCGAACGAGGCGGCACTCGACACCGAGTCGCGAACGCAAACGATCGGCGGCGCGCTCCTGGCCGCTGCTGCGCTCGGCGCCAGGGCCAAAGGCATTCCTCGACCGGTGACCACCGTGCTGAAGGACACCGGCGAGCACGCTCTCGAGTGGCTCTCGAAGACGGAGCCGGACACGATGCCTGGACGGTCGATCGGGCCCGAGATCCACCGGCAGATGGTGGTCACCGCCGTGTCGATGAGTCTGAGCGCTCCACACCTGTTCGATCGGGACGGCCAAGGCCACGACGTGCGATTGACGTCGTCGCAGCGACGCACGATCGAAGCCGATCTTGCTGCGATCGACGCCGAGTCCGACGCAGAGCAACGCGAGATCCTCGTGAACCGGATGTCCGACCACATCCAGGCTCACGTTCCCGCCGTCGCACCAGCGCTGCAGTTGGTGTCCAACAACGCTGCCGCCTCGCGCCTGAACCGGGGCCCGTGACCGAGGGCTGATCACCGCGTCGAGCAGGTCACTCGGACGCGCCGGCCCCAACGTTGGTGACGCCATACCATTGTGGTGCACACGTCAGAAGATGTCGGCGGGGGCGACGCCGTCGATCACGGTCCGGCCCATCAGCCAGGCCAGACGTGTGGTCGGCGCCGCCACCAGTGCGGCGGTCGGCAGCGTGGTCATCCCCATCGGTTGCCGCGCCGCCCAGAGCATCTCCATCCGAGTGAGCTCCTCTCGGACGTACCGTGGCGCGAGATCGTCGAACTCGAACCCGATGCCCAGGTCCACGTGATGAATCGCTGTCTCACGAACACGCAGGAACGGCAGATCCACCACCAGCACCTCGAACCGAGGCGTGCCGCCTCGCCCCGCCCAGTCGGGCATCGTCGACCAACGCTGCTCGAGCGCGGCGCAGGAGGATCGAAGCCCAGCGATCTGAGTCGGAGCCGGACGGCTGGCTCCCTGCTCGATCTCGGCCGCACGACCTTCGACCCCGCCCGGGTACTGCACGCCGACCTCACCTCTCGCCGCGGCGTCGAGCATCCGTACGTGCCCATCGGCGCTGTGGGCGACGTGGGTGATCACGTGCCCCATTGTCCAGCCGGGCAGACACGACGGCGCCGCAGTGTCGAAGCGACCACGCTCGACCAGGGCGTCCAGTGCCCCCAGCAAGCGCCCGTGTGCAGCCGTTGCCAACTCGATCCACATCGCGGGTCGCTCGGGTTCGATCACGAACGGGAGAGTAGCCAGGCCGCTGCCGTGGCAGTCTGTCGCCATGCAACTCGCAATGATCGGACTCGGCCGGATGGGCGCCAACATGGTGCGTCGGCTCCACCACGACGGCCACGACTGCGTCGTCCACGACCTCGACGAGGCACTGGTGGCAGCACTCGAAGACGAACTCGGCGTCACCGGCGCCCGTTCGCTGAGCGAAGTGGTGGCGGCACTGGAACCGCCTCGATCGATCTGGATCATGGTGCCTGCCGACTTCGTCGGTGCAACGGTCGACGCGCTGGTTCCGCTGCTCGACGCCGACGACACGATCATCGACGGTGGGAACTCGTGGTATCGCCACGACGTCGACCGTTCGGCGGCACTCGAACCATCGCGCATCCACTACGTCGACGTCGGCACCAGTGGCGGCGTGTTCGGCCTCGAACGTGGCTACTGCCTGATGATCGGCGGTGACGACGTGGCCGTCGGGCGACTCACCCCGATCTTCGAATCACTGGCTCCCGGGCTCGCCGCCGCCGAACGGACGCCAGGTCGAGCCGGTGACGAATCGCCAGAGGAACACGGCTGGCTGCACTGTGGCCCCAGCGGCGCCGGCCACTTCGTCAAGATGGTCCACAACGGCATCGAGTACGGGATGATGGCGGCCTACGCCGAAGGCCTCAACGTGCTCGCCAAGGCCGACATCGGGGCGCTCGAGCATGTGGTCGACGCGGAGACCGCACCACTCGACGACGCCGCGTACTACCGGTACGACCTCGACCTCCCCAAGGTCACCGAGGTCTGGCGCCGCGGCTCGGTCGTCAGTTCCTGGTTGCTCGACCTCACCGCCGAGGCCTACCAGGCCGACCCCGAACTCAGTGCCTATTCCGGGGTCGTCAGCGATTCCGGTGAGGGCCGCTGGACCGTGCACGCCGCCATCGACGAGGGCGTTCCCGTGCCCGTCCTCTCCGCTGCGCTCTACCAACGGTTCTCGTCTCGCGGCCGATCCGACGTTGCCGACCAGGTGTTGTCGGCGATGCGCGCCGGCTTCGGGGGCCACATCGAACGAACGGACCCCACCCGATGAGCGATCTCGGCCCCCCGCACATCGACACGACCAGCATGCAGAACAGCCAGCCAGCCGCCGACGCGCTCGTGCTCTTCGGCGCGACCGGTGATCTCGCCGTACGCAAGCTGTTCCCGGCGCTCTACCGGCTCGAGAAGGCGGGCGGTCTCCACGTGCCGGTGATCGGCGTGGCCCGCAGCGAGTGGAGCGACGACGACTTTCGCCGCCACGCCCGCGAGTCGATCGCCGAACACATCGACGACCCGGACCCAGCCGTCGTCGACTCGCTCTGCACACGCCTCGACCTCGTCCAGGGCGACTACGCCGACGAGAACACGTGGAAGGAACTTCGAGCCACCCTCGATGCCCACAACTCCCTGGTCGCGGTGTTCTACATGGCGATCCCACCGAACATGTTCCCGATGGTTGCCACGAAGCTCGCCTCGGTCCACCTACACCATCGCGGCCGCATCGTCGTCGAGAAGCCGTTCGGGCGCGACCTCGAATCAGCCATCGAACTCAACAGGACACTTCACGAGATCTTCCCCGAAGATCACATCTTCCGCATCGATCACTACCTCGGCAAGGAGGCCGTCGAGGACCTGCTCGTGTTCCGCTTCGCCAACACGCTGATCGAGCCGGTGTGGAACCGCAACTACGTCCGCAGCGTGCAGGTCACGATGTCCGAGACGCTCGACGTCGAAGGGCGCGGCTCGTTCTACGAGGGTGTCGGCGCGATCCGGGACGTCCTGCAGAACCACCTCCTCCAGGTCGTCTCATTGCTCGCCATGGAGCCACCGGCGGGCGCTGATCCGGGTTTCCTGCAAGACGAGAAGGCCAAGGTCATCGCTGCCATGCGCCCGATCGAGTGCGACGCGCTCGTGCGCGGGCAGTACGTCGGCTACCGCGACGAGCCGGGGGTCGACCCGAACTCCAACGTCGAGACCTTCGCTGCGGTTCGCCTCGAGATCGACTCGTGGCGGTGGGCCGGTGTTCCGTGGTACGTACGGGTCGGCAAGGCACTCCCGCAGGGAGCGACCGAGGCCGTCATCGAGTTGCGTGAGCCACCGAGGATGCTGTTCGACGAGGCCGGGCGCCCACCGCCGGGTCGCAATCTGATCCGGTTGCGGCTCGGCAACAACGACGGCGTCACGTTCGCGCTTCAGGCGAAGACACCGGGACCCGAACTCGACAGCCAGGAGGTCGATGTCGACGTCGACTTCGCCGCCGCGCTCGGTGAGCGCCAGGACGCCTACGAGCGGTTGCTCGGCGACGCCCTGCTCGGTTCACTGCGCCGCTTCGCCCGCCAGGACATCGTGGAGGGCACGTGGCGCATCGTGCAGCCGGCGCTCGACGATCCCGGCGACGTGCTCCCCTACTTCCGTGGCTCATGGGGCCCCGCCGACGCCGACGACATCCTGCTCAACGGCGACCACTGGTTCGAACCCAGCCCCTCCTGACAACCCGGGACAACAGGGGTCTGACCCCAGTTGTCCCGATGTCACACGGCGATCCGACCATGTGGATTCCCATCACGCTCGCAGCGGCGACGTTCCAGATCCTGCGTACGTCGCGGCAGCATCAGCTGCGGTCGGTGCTGTCGGTCAACGGCGCGGGCTTCGTCCGCTACGCCTACGGCTTTCCGCTCGCCGTCGTGGTCGCAGTCGTCACCTTCGTCATCGTGGGCGACGAACTGCCGTCGATCCCCGCCCGCTTCTGGCCGATCATCGCCGGCGCCGGCATCGCCCAGATCCTCGGGACGCTGGCGTTGCTGCGGGCGTTCGATCTCCGTGACTTCGCCGTCGGCACCGTCTACGCCAAGACCGAGGTGATCCTCGTCGCCGTGGTGTCGGCCGTTGCGCTCGGGGAGCCGCTCGCCCCGCTCGGCTGGGTGGCCGCACTCGTCTGCATGGCGGGCGTCGCCTGGCTCGCCGCGCCGGACCGGATTCGCGACGTACTCAGCAGTGCGAGCGACCCGGCGGCGTTGATGGGGATCGCCGCCGGCGGCTGCTTCGCCATCGCGGCGGTCGGCATCCGGGGCGCCTCGACGTCGTTGGAGGGCGGCTCGACTTGGGACCGGGCGCTGCTCACCCTCACCGTGATGCTCGGCATCCAGACGCTGATCAACGCAACCCAGCTCGCGGCGACCGACCGAACGGAGCTCGTCGCCGTCGGCCGCGCCTGGCGTGCCGCGCTGCCGGTGGGCATCCTCAGCCTGTGCGGATCCGCCGGGTGGGCCGTTGCGGTCACGATGACCAACGCCGCCAAGGTCCGCACGCTCGGCCAGGTCGAGTTGGTGATGGCGTTCGCCATCTCGGCATGGGTGCTGCACGAGCGCCACACCCGCGCCGAGTACGCAGCGAGCGCGCTGGTGCTCCTCGGCGTCGTCGGCGTGATCGTCTTCGGTTGATGCGCTGGCGGCGCCCGCCGTCAGATCGGGTCGTCGACCCCGGCCATCGCCGCTGCGAGTTGGGTCCGTGCATGGTCGCCAAAGGATGCGTCGTCGACTTCGTCGGCCCACACGATCGTGCTCAGCAGCCACTGGGTCGCCGTCGCTCGAAGCTGCAGCCCGTGTGGTCTCGTCGAGCGGCGTGCCGTAGCCGGCGAAGAAGGCGCGAGCGAGCTCCGGATCCGCACGCCACTCCGACCACCACAGCCGTTCGAAGTCCTGCCACCAGTACCCGACTCGCGAGTTCCCGAAGTCGATCACGGCCACCGAACCGTCGGCAGCCGTCAGCCAGTTGCGCGGCTGCCAGTCGCGATGGCACGGCACACCGAGCGGATCGTCGAACTCGGCAAGACCGGCGACGGCGGCCCTGACGAACTCGACCTCGGCATCACTGAGCAGTCCCGGGCGAGCGCGACTGATCCACGTCTCGCTGCGCTCGAGGAACTGATCGGCGAATCCCCGGACGGTCGCCGCAGGTTCTGCTCCTTGCAGCCGGTGCAGCAACCGGCCGGCCGCTTCGAACGTCGACGCGGACACGTCACCGATCTCGCCGGGCAACTTCGAGACCACCAGCACCCGATGGTCACGATCGGCGGCGAGCAGATCGGGAACATGCCCACCCAAGGCCGGCGCCCACACGCGGTACGCATGAACCTCCGCATCGAACTTGGCTACGTCGACCGGTGACTTCACGATGATCGACCGTCCGGTCTCATCGGTCACCTCGACCACTGTCGACACACCGTGCGGCCACGACCGGTCGACAACCAGCTCCAGCGGTGACCCCACGAGCGCTGCGGCAACGACGACGATCTCATCAACCCGGTCCACGCAGCGAGCGTCGCACATCCGGCCCGGGTCGTGGAGCGATCGTCTTGGTGAAGCAACCGCCACGTCGTGCGACTCAGGACCCCGCCTCCTCGAGGAAGAGGTCGTAGGCCGGACGAGTCGTTCCGTCCGCCCGCACGAGACCGGACGTCAACAGCCAACTCCGGAACCGTTCGACGAAGTCGGCGCCGACCTCGTCCTCCAGTACGGGAAGCACGGACCCGTAGGCGAGTTCGAGCGTGGACTCCGACCAGTCCAAGAACTCGAAGACGAACGCCGCACGAACCTGCTCGATCGAGTCGACATGGGCGAACGCCGTCTCGAACCACTCCCGCTGGTCGGCATCGGACGACCCGTTGGCCTCGCCCGCCGGGCAACCGAACTCCTGGAACACCACCGGCAGGTCGCCGCTGCGATCGACGAGCGCGTCGATCCGCTCGGTCGCCACATCGATCGGCTCCACCTCGAGACTGGGCGCCAGGCAGTAGTGATTGACGCTGAACACGTCGACCGCGGCGATCATCCGATCGATCGCCGGGTCGTCGACGAACGGGTCGGGGCCGGCGAACGTGAACGTGACCGCGAGCCCAGGGGCAGCGCTCCGGGCACCCGTCACGACCTCCTCGACGAAGGTGGCGAAGTCGGCGAGATCGAGCCCGTCGTCCAACGGAGGTTCGTTGGCGATGGCGAGCAGCCACACGTCGTGGGCTCGCAGTGTCGGCTCGATCGCCTCGATCATCGCGACGTAGGCCGCTGCCGCCTCGACCGGGTCGAAGTCGCCCAGCCACTCGGGAACCGGTGTGCCGGACACGTCCACGGCCGCCACCGTGACCATCGGCGCGAGTCCAGCTTCCACGAGGTCGCCGAGTTCCTCGTCGAGGTCGTCCGTGCGATAGTCGCCGCGCTCGGGCTCGACATCGATCCAATCGGTCAGCACACGACCAACGGTGGCGGCGTCTCGTGCCTCCTCCCATCGCGTGTCGATCACCTCGACAGCGTCCGGTTCCGGTGGGCTGAACCAGGTGAGGCCGAGATGCGTGCGCTCGTCGGGGACGAGGATCGGGTGGACCTCGCCGCCGTCCGCCCGCGAATCCGAGTCGCTGGTTCCGTTCGGGTCGGTGATGTCGGCGCTCGGACCCGGATCGGCACCGTCGTCGGCCCCGGCGCATCCGCCGAGCACGAGCGCCACCGCCACGAGCGCACCACCGAGACCACCACGCATTGTTGCTGACATGTCCACCCTGTCGTGACGAACCACCAGATCGGTTCACGCCACCGGTGCGTCGATCAGCACATGAACCGTTCGAGCGGGCCTACACGACAAGATGGTCATGGTGAGCGGAGCCCGATCGGACCCCGGCGATGATCGAGCGCTGCTCGCTCGCGTCGCCGCCGGCGACCGCGCCGCGCTCGAAGTGCTGTACCGGCGTCATGCTCCCTGGCTCACCGCACGGTTGCAGTCCCGATGCGGCGACCCAGAACTCACCGACTCCGCCGTCCAGGACACCTTCCTCGCCGTCTGGAAGTCGGCCAAGAAGTACCGCCACGACGGTGACGTCGGCGCCTGGATCTGGGGAATCGGTATCAGGCGCCTCATCGACCAGCTCCGCCGCCGCCGTGTGACGCCGATCGACCCAACGACGTTTGCCGACGATCGCTCGATCCCGGGCGCAGAGGATGTCGCCCTTGCCGGGGTCGGTGGCGCCGCCGACGATGCCGTCCGAGCGCTGACACCCGAGCTCCGAGCCGTCATCGTCGCCACGGCGATCGACGGGTTGACGACCAAGGAAGCGGCCCGGCTCCTGGGTGTTCCCCAGGGCACCGTCAAGACCCGACTCATGCGTGCACGGCGCGAACTCCAGGAGGCACTCGCATGAATCTGCAGTCCAGCAGCTCCGACTTCGGGATCGACCCGGCCCGCCTCGAAGAGAACTGGCGCTCGATCAGCGCCGACCTCGACGCTGCCCGCGGCCGCGGTTTCTCGAGCGTTCGCTTCGTGCGCTCCGCCTCCCGAACCACGTCACTCGCCTGATCGTTGCGACACCGGCGCTGCGCCGGTCCTGGTGGATTGCGATCGCCGTGGTCGTCCTCGTCGGTCTCGGCACCACCGATGGCGCCGACCCACGCGAGAGCCTGGTCGTGTTCCTGATCGCGGCACCGCTCGTCCCGCTCGTCGGGGTCGCGCTCGGCGTTCGGGCCTTCGTCCGACCCGAGTCACGAGTTGATGTTGACCACGCCGATGACCGGCCTGCGGGTCCTCGTCGTGCGGACGCTCACCGTGCTGCTGACCAGCCTCGTCGTGATCACCCCGCTCACACTCCTGTCGGAAACCGCCCGATCGATGGCCCTCGCCTGGGTCCTCCCGGCGCTTGCCGTCACCTCCACAACTGCGGCTGGCTTCACCGTTTCGACCCCGCGTCGCTCAGCGCTCACCGTCGCAGTGGTCTGGATCGTCGTCGTGCTCGCCGCTCGGGCTGCGGCGAATGACCCGCTCGTTGCGTTCGGACCGATCGGTCAGCCGCTCGCCATCGCCGTGACGGTCGCCGCCTGTGCGGTCACGGTCCGGCGACGCGCTCGATCTCGACCGACTCGAGATGACGACGTGAGCACCACGATCGATCTCACCGACATCGCCGTCGACTTCGACGGACGACCGGTGCTCACCGGTGTTGATCTCGTTCGCACGGGTGGGTTGACCGCCGTGCTCGGTGCGAACGGGTCCGGCAAGACCACGCTGCTGCGTTGCCTCGCCACCGTGCTGCGCCCCGGATCCGGTCGCATCCGCCTCGACGGGCTCGATCCCGACCACGAAGGCGAGCGCATCGAGATCCGGCGTCGCCTCGGCTACCTCCCCCAGCACGTCGGGACGAGCCCGGGAGCGACCGTCTTCGACAGCCTCGACGTGCTCGCCGTGATGAAGGAACACCGCGACGATCGGCGCCGCCACCGCCTGGTGTTCGACGAGCTCGACCGGTTCGGGTTGCGCGACCCGCGCCCACCCATCGAGCGGACACCCTCTCAGGAGGATCGCTGAGGCGGCTCGGGCTCGCTGGCGCGCTCATCGGATCGCCGAGCCTGCTCGTGCTCGACGAGCCGACCGCCGGGCTCGACCCGGACGAACGCCTGCGGCTTCGGGAGATCCTCGATGATCGCCGCCGGACGAGCACGATCGTGATGTCGACCCACCAGACCGATGACGCATCGACGGCCGACACCATCGTGGTCCTCGCCGAGACGCGGATCATCTTCACCGGATCGCCCGCCGCGCTCTCGGCGAGGGCCGCGAACCGAGTGTGGTCTGACCGACCAGCTCCCACCCCCGGGTGTCCGTGCGTCGTGGCGTCAGCCCGATGGTCGTCTGCGCTGTCTCGGCACACCCCCATCGACCGCCGAGACCGTGGCCCCCACGGTCGAGGACGGGTACCTCCTCCTGACCGCTGGGTGATGGCGCTGGATCTCCGGGGGCTTGCGGATCGCCTCGCCGCGACACCCGACCCGTCGATGCTCGACCGGTCGGGGCGTGTTCAGCCGGGTCACTAGCGTGCGTTCATGCGCGGCCTCGTCGTTCCCGAACCAACCGAGGACTTCACGGCCGACCCGGTCGAGCTGTTCTTCGACCTCGCCTACGTCTTCGCGTTCAGCCAGATCGTTGCGATCCTGCTCGACCATCCGACGTGGGACGCCGTTGGCGAGTCCGCACTGATCTTCCTGCTGCTGTGGCTGCCGTGGTCACAGTTTGCGTGGTCGGCGAATGCCGTCGCCGGCAACTCGCGCACGGCGCGCCTGTTGTTCCTGCTCGCCACCGCGGCGAGCGTCCCGATGGCCGCGTCGATCCAGACGGCCTTCGACGGCAGCGGCCCCCTGTTCGCCATTCCGCTCGCGGTGATCTTCCTCGCTGCGCTGGGGATGATGCTGAACGGTGTCGACACCGCAAGCGAGGCGTTCCGGGCAGCGGTGCGCTACGCCGCGCCGAGCACATTGGCGATGATCGCGATCGTCATCGGCGGGTTCCTCGATGGCGACGCCCGAGTCGCCGCTTGGATCATCGGCATCGTCGTCTTCGTGTTCGGCACCGTGCAAGCGGGCAACGGGAACTGGATCCTGCGCGCCGGGCACTTCGCCGAACGGCACGGCCTCATCGTCATCGTCGCCCTCGGCGAAGTGATCGTCGCCCTCGGCAACTCCGTCGCAATCCCCCTGCGCAACGATGGCGGCTTCCCTGCCGACTCCGTGATTGCGCTCCTCGCCGCCGGCGTGCTTGCCGGCGTGCTCTGGTGGGCCTACTTCGACCGCATCCAGCCGGCGTTCGAACACCGAACCGAGTCAGCCGAGGGCGTTGCGCGTGGTCGAGTCGCTCGCGACATCTACACCTACATGCATGCGCCGATCGTCGCCGGCATCATCCTGATCGCCGTCGCGATGGAGGAGATGGCACTTCATCCTGGCGATGCGTTGCCCGCCGCCTTCCGCGTGATGGCCGTCGCCGGGCTGCTGCTGTACTTCGGCGGCATCGGCCTGGGCGTGTTCCGGGCGTTCGGCGCGATCGCCATGGAACGAGTTGCCGCCGTGGTTGCGCTCGGGCTGCTCTACGTGGTCGGAGCGGAGTTGCGCGGGGTCGTACTGCTCGTGACGACGGTCGTGATCCTCGTCATTGCGCTCGGGGTGGAACAGCTGCGCGTCGAACGAACGGATGAGCGCTCGACCGGTGAGGATCCCTCAGTCGACGACCGAGGGGTCATCGATGGTGCTGCAAACCAGCCACTGGAACAGCCGCCAGCCGGTTGACGGACGGCCAAGCGTCTCGGCGGCGACCGCCGCGGCAGCATCGGAGATGGCGATGCCGTTCGGTGCCTTCACGTGCACCTCGGCGACCCGTTCGGCCATCACGAACCAGCCCACCGCCTCCTCGACCGATCCACCGGCGGTGAGGAGCCCGTGGTTGCGGAGGACGCAGAGCTTGTGGTCGCCCAGCGCGGTGGCGATGCGCTTGCCGCCGTCGTAGGACAGCACCTCGACCTCTTCGTCGTCGAACAGCGACTGGTCGGTCACGAACGCGCACGACTCCTGGCTGAGCGCCCGGAACGGCTGGACGTTCGCCGACCACGGCGTACCGAACTGCGTGTGCGTGTGTGCAGCACTCACTGCGTCGGGGCGAGCGGCGAGCACCGGCGCGTGGATGTTGTAGCCCGCCGTGTTGACGGCGCCGGTCGGATTGCCGTCGGTGTCGGTCACGCGGCCGTCAGGCCCGACGAGCACCAGCTGGTCGACGGTCGCCCGATGGAACGGCACGCCCCAGTCGAGCAGCCAGAAGTGGTCGGTCAGGACCGGGTCGCGGGCGGAGACGTGTCCGTCGCCGAGTTGCCCCCACCGCATCGCTCCGAAGATCCGGTAGCCGAGTGCACACATCCGCTTGCGATGCGCCCGCTCGGCCTCCGGCGAACGCACGGCGTCGAACGCCTCCACCCCTGGGAACGTCGGATACGGCGACTCACTCATGCTCCGTAGCGTAAACCACCCTCGCCACCCGGCCCGTTGCCAGTCTGTGCGGATCTGCTTGCACGTTCCGCAACTCGATCCGCACAGACCAGCAGGGGCGAGGCGTTGGCGGGGCGTCAGAGGGGGAAGCCGCGGCGCGGGACCACGATCACGGTGCCGTCGTCGGGGTCGATGTCGACGCTGACGCACACATGGAACACCTCGCCCAACCGCTCGGCGGTCAGCACGTCGGCCGCGACCGCCCGACGCCACCACGCTGGCCCTCGTCGAGCATCACCAGACGGTCGGCGTAGGTGCCCGCCAGCGTGAGATCGTGCATCGCTGCGATCACGGTGATCGCCTGCTGCTCGCGCAACTCGGTGATCAGCTCGAGCGCCTGCTGCTGATGGCCGATGTCGAGCGCCGAGGTCGGCTCATCGAGCAGCAGGACCGGTGCCTCTTGCGCGAGTGCCCGGGCGAGCACCACCCGCTGGCGTTCGCCACCGCTCAGCGAACCCAGCATCCGGTCGACGAACACACCGAGTCGCAATTGGTCGATCACGCTCACCGGTGACCTCGCGATCGTGAGCAGACTCGGCGCCGAAGTAGCCGATGTGGGGGGTCCGCCCGAGCAGCACGTAGTCGAAGACGCTCATGTCGTCGGGAATCAGCGGCTCCTGCGCCACGTACGCAACGTGACGAGCACGATGCCGGGGGTCGGAACTGCCCAACGCCACGCCGCCGACCGTGACGCTCCCGCTGGAGGCCACCAACCCGGCCACCGCCTTCAACAGCGACGACTTGCCGGCACCGTTCGGGCCGATCAGCGCCACCCATTCCCCCGACCCGACCGTGTCGGAGAACGGCGCCAGCGCCACGTCACGCCCATAGCGCACCCCGACCGAGTCGAGCCCGACGGTGCTCATCCCGCCAACTTCCGAGTGCGGAGCAGATAGATGAAGAACGGCGCACCGATGAAGGCCGTGACCACACCGATCGGGGTCTCCGCCGGACTCATCAGCTCACGACCGACCACGTCAGCGAGGATCAGGAATCCTCCGCCAAACAGCAGCGACAGCGGGATCACGAGCCGATAGCTCGCTCCGGCCATCAGCCGGACGACGTGCGGGACCACGAGTCCGACAAAGGCGATCAGCCCGCTGACCGACACCGCTGCAGCGGTGCCGAGCGTCGCTGCGATCACGATCACGAGACGCGTCCGCCGCACCGACACACCGAGCGTGGCCGCCTCGTCGTCGCCGACCCGGAACACATCGAGGTGCCGACGATGCAGCATCAGCACCACCACGCTCACCGCCACATACGGGGCCACGGTGAACACGTCCGACCAGGTGGCGCCCGACAACCGACCGAGAATCCACTGGTACACCTCGCGAACCACGTCGAGGTTGCGCTGCAGCACGAACGTCTGCATCGCCGTTGCGAACGACACGACCGCAACACCGGCGAGAACGAGCGTTGCGCCGCTCCCACGAGCGCCAAACGATGCGCCGACCGCGTACGTCACCCCGACCGTGCCGAGCGCGAACGCGAACGCGACGAGCTGCACCGGGTCGATCGGCCATCCATCGGTGATGTCGCGGCCCGTGGTGAGCACCAGCGTGGCGCCCAGCCCGGCGCCGGCCGCAGTGCCCAGCAGGAACGGATCGACGAGCGGGTTGCGGAACACCCCCTGATAGGCCGCACCAGCGGACGACAGCATCGCTCCGACGAGGCCGCCAAGCACCACTCGCGGCATGCGGATCCGCCACACGATGTTCCACTCGGCGTCGGAGACACCCGAGTCGATGGCGATCAGTGGCAGGCGGTCAAGCAGCTCGAGCGGCATGCGCCACGCGGGCGGGCCCGCAGGTCCAATCGAAGCACCAACGACCATCGCGCCCACGAGGAACGCCAGGCCGGCGACGATCCAGCCTCTCGTTCGTCGTGGAGCAGCGGGCATCGGAACGGTCGCTCAGCCAGCGGCCTGTTGAACTGCCTCGGACACCGCCTGGAGGTAGTCGACCACTCGCGGCCCCCGAGCGCGACGCGACGTCGTCGTCCATCTCGAACACATCTCCGTTCTGGACTGCCGCGATCGCATCCCATCCGGGACGATCAGCAACGGTCTCGGCGGTCTCGGCACAGCACTTCGTGTCGGCCAGGAAGATGAGGTCCGGGTTGGCCGACACGATGAATTCGGCGTTCAGCTGCGGGAATCCACCCGACTCACCCTCGGCGCCGTCGGCGATGTTCTGCAAGCCGAGCAACGAGTAGAGCGCACCGACAAACGTGGTCGAGTCGGCACTGAAGAGTGTCGGATCGAGTTCGTGGAACAGCGAGAGCGGGGCGTCGAGCTCCGGCGTGGCGAGCACGATCTCCTCGATGCTCGACTGCATCTCCTTGACCAACGCGTCAGCTCCGTCGACGTTCCCGGTCGCAGCGCCGAGCTCCTCGATCTGGCGATACGAGTCGTCCAGGGTCATCGCCGCCGGCCCATCCCACCACGCGATGTCAAGCGTGTCGAGCTGATCGCCGAGGCCGGTGAAGTCGCCACCGATCAGCACGAGGTCGGGATCGAGCGCGGCGATCGCCTCGACGTTCGGTTCGAAACCGGACAGCTCGTTCGGCAGTTCCACGGCCTCTGGAGGGAAGTTCGACTGGTTGTCGACCGCGACGAGCTGGTCCCCGGCGCCGAGGGCGAACATCATCTCCGTCGCCGTGGGGCTGAGCGAGATGATGCGCTCGGGTGACGCCGAGCCGTCGACTGCATCGGTGGTCGCCGCCGGCTCGACGGTGTCCGGCGTGGTCGTCGCGCTCGTGACGTCCGCGCCGTCTGTCCCAACTGATGAGCTGGTGTCATCCGATCCGCATGCTGCAGCGAACAAGCTGAGACCGGCAACGGCGCCGATGATCGAACGACGTCGCAACGACGTCGGGTGGGGTGTACGCATGATGTTGATGCCTCCAGGTGAACGGAGGACAAGCTGGGGTCCGGGATCGACGTGGGTCGACCGGCGAGCCTTCCCTTGCCTCGAGGGATGATGTCGCGTCGGCGGGCAGGCGACCGGGCTGGTCGGACCGGGTGCACCACCACCGTGGCAAGGCAACCGGCCGACATCACCGTTGCGGGACAGCGCCGGGTTCTCACCGGACTTCGCTGCGTCGTCGACAGTTCGACACCGTACCGCCCACTGCGTACGCTGACCCACTCCATGAGCAGCGACCCCACCACCGAGCCGACGATCGAGCCCGCAACCGACGCTGTCGGCACCGCACCCGTCGACGACCCCCGTCCCGACGGCTTGCGGAGCGCAGCGTCGCTCGTGATCGTCAACACCGGCAACGGCAAGGGCAAGTCGTCGTCGGCGTTCGGCATGATGATCCGCGGCATCGCTCGCGGGTGGAACGTCGCGGTGGTGCAGTTCATCAAGTCGGGCGAGTGGAAGGTTGGGGAGGAGAAGATCGGCCGCCAGCTCGGCGTCGACTGGCATGCGTTCGGCGAGGGGTTCACGTGGGACTCCGACGACATGTCGAACGACATCGCCCACGCCCGCGATGGCTGGGCCAAAGCCGTCGAGCTGATGAACGCAGGCGAGCACCAGCTCGTCGTGTTCGACGAACTGACCTACCTGTCGAGCTTCGGGTGGTTGCCGATCGGCGAGGTCGTCGACGCGATCAGCGCACGACCGTCGCACGTCAACGTGATCGTCACCGGGCGCGACGCGGCGCCGGAGCTCATCGAGATCGCCGACACCGTCACCGAGATGGTCGAAGTGAAACACGCCTACCAGCAGGGCATCCGCGCCATGCGCGGACTCGACTACTGACTCGATGGCCCTCGACGTGGCACCCGGATCGCGAGTCTGATGTCGCCCGGACGCAGCGACGCCGGACAGCGCGAGCCGTCGTGACATCGCTGCGAGCGCTGCTCGCCGACCTCCCGCCGCCGGATGCCGATGCGCGTGATGCCGTGCACGAGCGCGCCGCGCACATCCTGCGCCCCAGCGGGGCGCTCGCCTGGCTCGACGAGATCGCTGCGTGGGTCGCTGCATGGCAGCGCACCGCAACGCCGCGGGTCGAACGCCCGGCCGGGTTGATCTTCGCGGCCGACCACGGGATCGCCGCGGCCACCAAGGTGTCGGCGTACCCCACCGGTGTCACCCAGGCAATGCTGTCCGCCTACGAGGAGGGCCGCTCGACGATCAGCGCCTTCGCACGAATCGCCGGCGCCGACGTGTCCGCCGTCGACGTCGGTGTCGGACACCCCACGAACGACATCCGGTACGACGCAGCGATGTCGCCGCAGCGATTCGACGAACTGGTCGACATCGCCGTCGACGCAGTCGACGCGCTCGACTGCGACCTGTTGGTGCTCGGCGAAATGGGCATCGGGAACACGACGTCCTCGGCTGCGATCGCTGCGTCGCTGGCAGGGGGAGAGACCGCTGCCTGGGTCGGCCGAGGCACCGGTGTCGACGACGACGGTCTTGCCCGGAAGCGCCATGCGGTGCAGCAATCCGTGCGGCGAATCGCAGGCGTGACCGATCCGCTGGAGATCCTGCGCGAGGTCGGCGGGTCCGAGATCGTGGCGATCACGGCTGCGACCGTCGCGGCGCGGCGACGGTCGATCCCCGTCGTTCTCGACGGGTACGTGGTGACCGCGGCGGTCCTCCCCCTCCACGAGATCGACGACACTTCCCTCGATCACTGCACCATCGGGCACTGCTCGGCCGAACCGGGCCATCGCAAACTGCTCGAGCGGCTCGGCAAGGCACCACTGCTCGATCTCGACATGCGACTCGGTGAAGGCTCTGGGGCCATGGCCGCGGTGCCACTGATCGCCATGGCGTGCGCCGGTATCACCGACGTACCGACGTTCGCTGAGTGGTTCGGCCACTGACGACCAACATCGCGGTACCAGCGTCCGGCGCCCCCGTCGCTCGATAGCCTCACGCCGTGCGAATTCCCACACCTGTTGCCCAGCTCGCGCGCGGTTTCGCGATGGGTTCGGCCGACATCGTGCCGGGCGTGTCGGGAGGAACCGTTGCGCTCGTACTCGGGATCTACGACCGGTTGATCCGCAACATCAGCCAGGGTGCTCACGGGCTCAAGCAGCTGCTCACCCGGGATCTGGATGGGTTCCGTGCGACGGTGCGAGGCATCGAATGGATCTGGCTCTTCTCGTTGCTGTTCGGCGTGCTCGCTGCGGTGTTCGCGCTCTCGTCGGTCCTCGAACAGCTGCTCGACGACGAACCGGTCAAGATGTCCGCACTGTTCCTCGGCCTCGTCGCCGGCGCCATCTGGGTGGCACTGCGCATGCTCGACCGCATCGACGGTGCCGTCGTCGCCGTGATGGCCGGCGTCGGCCTCACGTTCTTCCTCTTGCTCGGCCTGCGCTCCGACACACACGCTGCCGACGACGCCGCCGAAGTGGTCACGCGAGCTTGGTGGGCGTTCTTCCTCGCTGGTGCGATCGCCATCTGCGCGATGATCCTGCCCGGCATCTCGGGGTCGTTCCTGCTGGTGATGCTCGGGATGTACACCGAGGTGCTCGGTGCGGTGAACGACCGCGATTTCTTCCTGTTGGCGATGTTCGTGCTGGGCTGCGTGGTGGGTCTTGCCTTGTTCTCGACGCTGCTCAACTGGCTCCTGGAGGACTATCACCGCTGGGTGCTCGCCGCCATGATCGGCCTGATGCTCGGGTCCACCCGAGTGCTGTGGCCGTGGCCGAACGGGACGAACACGACCACGTTGAGCATGCCTGCCGACGATGTCGTCGTCCCGATCCTGCTCATGCTGCTCGGCGTGGTCATCGTGGTGGCGGTCGATCTGATCGCGACACGATTCGTGGAGGTCGAGCCGCTCGCTGACCACGAGCCGGCCGTCGAGTCCACCCCCTGATCGCCCGCCCCGTTCGTCGCAGCGTCAGGACAGCGCAAGCAGTTGCTGCGCGGCGAGCGTCGGCGTGATCTCGCCTGCTGCGAGACGACGTTCGAGATCGTCGACCATCTCGGCGACGTCGTCACGATCTCGGAACCGCGACACGATCCGCTCCTGCACGGTGGCCCACATCCAGTCGACCTGTTGGCGAGCGCGACGATCGGCAAAGGCCCCCGAGCGCTCCATCACGGCACGGTGCTGCTGCACCTGTGACCACACGTCGTCGAGGCCGTCACCCGTGGCAGCACTGCAGGTGAGCACCGGCGGCACCCATCGGGCGCTCGGCGGGTACAGCAGCTGCAACGCGGTTGCCAGCTCCCGGGCGGCGGTCTTGGCGTCGAGCACGTGGTTGCCGTCGGCCTTGTTGACCGCCAAAACGTCCGCCAGCTCCAACACACCCTTCTTGATGCCCTGCAACGAGTCGCCGCTGCGGGCCAGCATCAACACCACGAAGCAGTCGGTCATGTTCGCCACCGTCGTCTCCGACTGGCCGACACCGACGGTCTCGACCAGCACGACGTCGTAGCCGGCGGCTTCGAGGATCACCATGGCTTCACGGGTGGCAGCAGCGACGCCGCCGAGCGTTCCAGAGGTGGGCGAGGGGCGAATGAAGGCGTTCGGGTCGACGGCAAGGCGCGCCATGCGGGTCTTGTCGCCGAGGATGCTCCCTCCGGTGCGAGACGACGACGGGTCCACTGCGAGCACCGCCACCCGGTGATCGCTCGCCGTCAGCTGGGTGCCGAGCGCATCGATGAACGTCGACTTGCCGACGCCTGGCACCCCGGTGATGCCGACACGATGGCTGTTGCCGGCGTTGGGCAGCAGCCGCACCAGCAGCTCCTGTGCCAACTCGCGATGATCGCTCCGCCGCGATTCGACGAGCGTGATCGCGCGACCGAGCGACGTGCGGTCGCCGGCGAGCACGCCGGCTTCGTACTCGTCGAGATCGATCGCCCGAGGCATCGGCTCAGCGCAAGCTGGCGTCGAGCTCGTCGAGCAGCTCCACGACCGCGTCGGCGATCACGGTGCCTGGCGGGAAGATCGCTGCTGCTCCACCGGCGCGCAACTCGTCGAAGTCCTGTGGTGGGATCACACCGCCGACGACGATCATGATGTCGGGACGACCGAGCTCGGCGAGCTCCGCACGCAACTGTGGTACGAGCGTGAGGTGGCCCGCAGCCAGCGACGATGCGCCGATCACGTGCACGTCGGCTTCGACCGCCTGCATCGCGACTTCGGCCGGGGTCTGGAAGAGCGGACCGACGTCGACGTCGAAGCCGAGGTCAGCGAACGCCGTGGCGATCACCTTCTGGCCACGGTCGTGGCCGTCCTGGCCCATCTTCGCCACCAGGATGCGCGGCTGACGGCCATGGTCGTCGGCGAAGCGCTCGACCTTCTCGCGGGCCAGCCGTGCGTTGGCGGAGTCGCCCAGTTCACTGCGATACACACCCTGGATCGTACGGATCGCCGCGGTGTGACGGCCGAACACCTCCTCGAGCGCCGCGCTGATCTCCCCGACGGTGGCACGCTCACGGGCCGCGTCGACGGCCAGTTTCAGGAAGTTCTGCTCCAGTCCGGGGCGCGCGCACCGTCGACCGAAGCTGCCGCGGCAGCGGTCAGTCGGCCGAGCGCTGCGTCGACCGCGGCCGGGTCTCGCTCGGCGCGGAGTTGTTCGAGCTTGGCCAGCTGCTGCGCACGCACCGAGCTGTTGTCGACCTTGAGGACATCGATCTGCTCGACCTCCTCGGGACGGAACATGTTGACGCCGATCACGGGTTGGCGACCGGAGTCGATCCGTGCCTGTGTGCGTGCTGCGGCTTCCTCGATGCGCAGCTTGGGGATCCCGGCCTCGATCGCCGCGGTCATGCCGCCGGCTTCCTCGATCTCCTGGATGTGCGCCCACGCCGACTGCACCAGTTGCTCGGTGAGCTGTTCGATGTAGTACGAACCGCCCCAGGGGTCGATCACACGGGTGGTGCCGGACTCCTGCTGGAGGAACAGTTGGGTGTTGCGGGCGATTCGGGCGCTGAAGTCCGTCGGCAACGCCAGTGCCTCGTCGAGCGCGTTGGTGTGCAGCGACTGGGTGTGCCCCTGGGTGGCGGCCATGGCCTCCACGCACGTGCGCACCACGTTGTTGTAGACGTCCTGCGCGGTGAGTGACCATCCCGAGGTCTGCGAATGGGTTCGCAACGACAGCGATTTGGGGCTCTTCGGGTCGAACTGCCTGACGAGCTTGGCCCACAGCAGGCGTCCGGCTCGCATCTTCGCCACTTCCATCGCGAAGTTCATGCCGACAGCCCAGAAGAACGACAACCGCGGCGCGAACGCGTCGATGTCGAGTCCGGTGTCGACCCCCGCACGCAGGTATTCGATGCCGTCGGCGAGCGTGTAGCCGAGTTCCAGGTCGGCGGTCGCTCCTGCCTCCTGCATGTGGTAACCCGAGATCGAGATCGAGTTGAACCGGGGCATCTCGACGGAGGTGAACGCGAAGATGTCGGAGATGATCCGCATCGACGGCTCGGGTGGGTAGATGTAGGTGTTGCGAACCATGAACTCCTTGAGCACATCGTTCTGGATCGTGCCGGCGAGCTGTTTGGGGCTCACGCCCTGCTCCTCGGCGGCCACGATGTACAGCGCGAGCACCGGGAGCACGGCACCGTTCATCGTCATCGACACGCTCATCTCGTCGAGCGGGATGCCGTCGAACAGTTGGCGCATGTCGAGGATCGAGTCGATCGCCACGCCGGCCATCCCGACGTCGCCGGCGACCCGCGGATGGTCGCTGTCGTAGCCTCGGTGGGTGGCGAGGTCGAACGCCACCGACAGGCCCTTCTGACCGGCTGCGAGGTTGCGGCGGTAGAAGGCGTTGGAGGCGTCAGCAGTGGAGAACCCGGCGTACTGACGGATCGTCCACGGCTGGTTCACGTACATCGTGGGATACGGCCCACGAACGTATGGGGCGATGCCGGGATACGAATCGAGCACGTCGAGTCCGTCGATCGACGCCTCGTCGAGCAGGATCGGCACCTCGATGCCTTCGGGCGTGACCCACGCGAGTTCGTCGGGGTCGTGGCCGGTCTCGGCTCGCACCGCATCGCGCCATTGCGCTGTGGTCCCGGTGCGTTCGACGTCGCCCAGGGCAACGTTGGACAGGTCGGGAATCGTCATCGCTCCACCCCCAATTCATCGAGTGCTCTGGTGATCACGTCGAGCACGTTGGTGCCAAGACCGACTTCTTCGTCGACGCCGTCGAGGTCGATGCCTCGCCCGGCGAGATAGATCCTGGAGGCGCCTGCCTCGCGCAGGTCACGGGCTGCCGACTCGCCGTCGGCGCGGTAGATCGCGTCGGACGAGCAGAGACACGCCAGCGCACATCCCGACGCAGCGAACTCCGCCGGCGGTCCGGTCACCGTGGCGATCCCACCGACAGCGAACAGGTTGCTGGCGAACGTGACCCGGGCGGTCGATGCGGCCTGGCTCCCGAGTGCAGCGAGATACACCGTGGGTCGCTGACCGGTCGCGGTGGTGTGCTGATCGGCACGGGCGCGCTGGGCTTCGACGTCCTCGGCGTGTCGCTGCACACCGAGCGGCTCGAAGCGTTGCGTCGCAGCAGCCTGCGACGGTGTCGGGACCGGCCACGGGTCATGGAACGGAGGCGATGCTTCGTCGATGTTCGGAAACTCCGTGATGCCGGTCAGCGGACGCTTGCGGGTGGCGAGCAACTGGGCGCGGGCAGTGCGTGCCTGCTGGAGATCGGTGTGGATGGCACCGCGTTCGAGCGCCACCTCGATGCCGCCTGCCGCTTCGATCTGCTGCAGCAACGTCCACGCGGTGCGGGCGAGATCGTCGGTGAGGTGCTCGACGTACCACGATCCCCCAGCCGGATCGACGACCCGCGACAGGTGCGACTCGGCTTGCAGCACACTCTGGGTGTTGCGCGCGACACGGCGACCGAGCGAGGTCCCACCGCGTTGGGTCAGGATGTCGTGGGGCCAGATCGTGATCGCATCCGCTCCGCCCATCGCTGCGGCGAAGCAGGCCACGGTGGAGCGCAGCGAGTTGACCCACGGGTCGTATCGACCCATCATCGCCTTGGAACCGTCGGCGTGCTGGTACATCGCCCGTGCCGCCGGTGAGACGTCGCTCACCTCGGCGATCCGCGCCCACAGCCGGCGGGCGGCACGCAGCTTGGCGATCGTCTCGAACTGATCGGCGGTGGCCGCCCAGCGGAATTCGATCGTGGCGAACGCCTGCTCGACACTCACCCCGGCTGCGACCAGTTCGCGCACCGTTCGCGCTGCCGCGGCGAGCGTCCAGGCGAGTTCCTGTCCGATCGTGGCGCCGGCGTCGTGCCAGAGGGTGCCGTCGGCAACGACGACGTGGGCCGCCGGCGCGCTGACGGCGAGTTCGGCGACGAGCGCCGCAGTCCCGGCGAAACCGGCCGTCAGGTCGGTGGCTCCACCCGTGCGCGCCCATGCACCGATCGGGTCCACGCCCAGGGTGCCGGTTCGGTCTTCGGCAGCGAGGTCACGGGCGTCCCACAGGTCGCAGAGCAGTCGGGCCCCGGCGACGCCATCGTCTCCCCTCGGCGCAGCGAGCGACACTGGTGCGAGGTCGACGTAGACCCCCTCGAGGGAGCGTTCGAGCTGCGCGGCGTCGGCGTCGGGCGGTAGCTCGATCAACAGCCCGGTGGCGCCCGACTCGAGTTCGCGGACGCCGGTCGATCCATCGACGTCGGGCCACACCCGCTGGCGAATCTCCCAGGGCACCGGTGCGGCGTGCGCCGATCGAACGAACGGAGCGAATCCCGGCAGTCCCGCAGGCGCCATGGCATCGTCGGCGCTGTACAGCGGGGCGATCTCGATCCCATCTTCGGTGACGTGCACCAGTTGGCGGGCGAATGCCGCAGCGAAGTCCTCGTCGCTGGCATCGGGTGTGCCCTTCAAGACCACGCTGCGAACGCCGTCCATCCACTGCTCATGCGTGGCGGCCGGAAACGCAGCGCCCAACTCCAACGGACCAGTCGTCATGGCGACCATCTTCCCATCGTTTTCGCATCGAGCGAAAACGAAACCGATCAGGTGCAGCGGAGTTCCACGACCGATCCACCGCTCGAGGCAACCAACTGCGACGGTGACAGCGAGAACACGTCGTGCCACGTCCCCGCCGCTGCCCACACCACATCGTGGTCGAGCAGATCAGGGTCGATGAACACCCGCAGCTGCGTGTCGTGGCCGAAGGGCGGCACACCCCCGATCGGGAACCCGGTGGTCGAGCGCACGACCTCGGCATCGACCCGAGCACAGCGCACACCGTCGGCTGCCGCTGCGAGCTTGGCTTCGTCGAGCTGATTGGCACCGCTCACGTAGGCGAGCACCACCTCACCGTCCACCGCGAAGATCAGGCTCTTGACGATCTGCGCCACGTCGCAACCGATCGCCGCAGCGGCGTCGGCTGCGGTCTTGGTGCCATCGGGAAAACGAACCGGCACCACCTCGATCCCGAGCTGTGCGCCGGCCTCCACGACCCGTGCAGCGTTGCGATGCAGCGGTTCAGTCATGGGTGTCGACGGTAGCTGGCCCCCCGAGCGACAGCGCGAACGCTCCCGCCCACGAGCAGGCCGCAGCGATGCCGTACGGAATCCGATACGAGCCGGCTACGTCGTACAGCGCCCCGAGCAGCAACGGTCCGCCGGCTGTGCCCACCACGGCGTACAGCTGCGTTCGGCTGAAGATGCGCGGATAGTCGCGCACCCCGAACCGTTCGGCGATCAGCAGCGGCTGCAACATCAAGATGTTGCCGATCGTGGCCCCGAACAGCACGATCGCCGCGAAGATCAACCAGGTCGACTCCGCCACGCCGAGCACGGCAAGCGCCAGACCCTGCGCCGCGGCGAGGCCGACCGTGAGGCGCATCATCGGCACGTACTGCACCACCCGGCCGCCGATCAGCCGGGCGACCACCGAGGTCGCGGCGATGGCGGTGATCGCAAACTGCGCTGTCTGGGGGTCCGTGCGGTCCTCGACCAGCTTGACGAGTTGCTGAATGCCGCCGACCTGGGCGCCGAACGCGAGCACGAAGCCGATGGTGGCGAACAGGAAGAACCGAGTGCGCACCGCCTCGTCGAATGGCGTCCCAGTGGGAGCCGGCGCCACCTCACCGACCGCCCGGCGGGCTCCGTCGGGCGCCCAACCCTCCACTTCCGGATCGGGCCGGATGATGAACCATGCGACCGGCACGATGCCCACGACGAACAGCGCACCCAACCACGGCGTCCCCGCTGCGAGGCCCTGCTGGTCGAGGAGCCGCTTCGCCAGCGGTGTGATCAGGATGCCGCCCGCCGACAGCCCGGTCGACGCCACCGACAGCGCGACGGAACGCCGGGTGTGGAACCAGCGAGTGACCACGGTGGTGACCGGCACGAGCCCGGCCGCCGCCCAGCCGGCAGCGAACACGGCGTAGACGACGAAGAGTTGCCACTGCTGCTGTACCTGGCCGAGCAGCGCCAGCGCGCCTCCGCCGACCACCCCGCCGACCACGATCACGATCCGCACGTCGTGGCGGGCGATCGCTCGCGCCGCCCACACGCCGACGAAGCCGCCGACCACGAAGAACACCGTCGTCGCCAGCGAGATCGCGCCGAGCGGCCAGCCCTGCTCATTGCTGAATGCATTGAGGTACACGGCCAGGCCGTAGAACCCGAGGCCCGACGACACCGTCAGCACGACGAAACAGCCAGCGACCACCCGCCAGCCGGGGAAGGTGCCGTGTTCCTCGGTCTGGGGTTCGACGTCCTGTGCGGTCACGAAGCGACCGCGTCTCAGCGTTTGCGTTTGAAGATGCGCTTGAAGAACCCCTGCTCGGCAGCGGCACGCTCAGCTTCGACCTCGGCACGGACGTCGGCACCGACCGCGTTGAGGATCTCCTCCGCCTCATCGAGCAGTGCAGCAGCGGACCCGTCGTCGAGCCCGCTGGGCTCGGGCGGTGTCGGTGGCACGATCAACGTGCCGTGCGTCCATGCGACATCGGCGAGTCGACGTTCGTACTTCGGGCAGTTCTCCGGGCAGCGCCACGGCGCGTCAGGTGCCATGTCGACGTTGCACTTTCGCACCGTGTCACCGTTGGGATACGAACGGCTCTCGAAGTTCTTGCACTCGGTCCTCATCGGCACAGCAGCAATCCTACCGACCGGGCCGCTCACGTGGCCAGCACGCCCACGGCATCACCGCCGCGTCGGTGGCCGAGGCGTGATCGTGTCAGGCGGCGTCGTCGGCGATGTCGGCCAGATCGGGAACGTCGTCGCCGACACCCGCTCCAACCGGGACGTCGACCTCGACGAAGATGCACTCGCCCGGGCAGAGCTCGGCGGCGTGGATCGTGTCGGCGACATTACGCTCGCTCACCATCGCCAAGCTGCCCGATCCACCGGGATCGTTGAGCACCTGAGCGTCCTCGACAACGTAGGCGATGCCGTCCTCGAGCAAGGTGAACACGTCGGGGCAGTGATCGACGCACAGTCCGTCACCGGTGCACAAGTCTTGGTCGATCCACACTCGCATCGGTGTCGAACCGTACCGCTGGCTGCCTACATTGGCTCGACTGTGATCGAACAACCTGAGCAGACATCCGACACATCCGCCGCGCCGCCGCGAGCACCTCGCCGGAGTCATACGTGGCAGCGAACCACCGGCGCTGTCGACGACCCGTACGCATGGATGCGTGATCTCGACGATCCGGCGCTGTTGGAGCATCTGCGCGCCGAGAACGACGCGGCCGACGCGTTCTTCGCTCCGCACAACGACGTGATCGAGGCGGTGTTCGGCGAGATCCGCTCGCGCGTACAGGAAACCGACATCTCCACACCGGTCGAGTTCGGCCCGTGGTGGTACGTGACCACGACCACCGAAGGTGCGAGCTATCCAGTGCATCATCGAGGGCCCGACGCCGCGCACGCCACCGATCAGGTGCTCCTCGACGAGAACGTCGAGGCCGCTGGCCACGAGTACTTCGACCTGGGCGCATTCGACATGTCGTCCGACCATCGATTCGCGGCGTGGTCGATGGACACCGACGGCGACGAGCACTACACGTTGCGCATCCGCGACCTCACGACCGGCATCGATCTCGACGACCGTCTCGACGACACCGCCAACGCGGGCGTTGCCTGGTCGAGCGATGGGGCATGGTTGTTCTATGTGACCGCCGACGACCAGGAGCGGCCCTCGAAGGTCTGGCGACATCGCATCGGCTCCGAGCGCGCCGACGACGTGTGCGTCTTCGACGAGACCGACGAACGGTTCTTCGTCGGCATCGGGTCGACCAGATCGGATGCCTGGATCGTCATCAGTTCGGCCAGCCGCACCAGCGCCGACGCCCGGCTGATCGCCGCCGACGACCCGACCGCCGAGCCGATGGCGGTCGCGCCCCGGCGCGACGGCGTCGAGTACGGGATCGACCACTGGGGCGACGCCCTGGTGATGCACACCAACGACAGGGCGGTCGACTTCCGACTGCTCGCGTCACCGGACGATGCCGACTGGTCGACGGCGTCGAGTTGGTCGGAACTCGTGGCGCACGAGCCCGGGCGCCGGATCATGGGCGTCGACGCGTTCGCCGGCCATCTGCTGATCCACGAGTGGGCCTCAGCACAACCGCGCCTGCGGCTGCTGTTTCGGGATGGCACCGCACGGGTGATCGACCTCGGCGCCGAACCACACGACGTCGAGCCGACCGCCAACCCGCAGTGGACCACCGACGTGGTGCGCTTCGTGGTGCAATCGCTCACCCGGCCGACGAGGTTGTTCGACGAAGACGTACGCACCGGCGAACGAACGTTGTTGCGCCAGTTGCCGACGCCGAACGTCGATCTCGATGCGTACTGCTCGGAACGCCAGTGGGCCACCGCAGCCGACGGCACGCTGGTGCCGCTCGACATCGTCCGCCACGTCGACACCCCGATCGACGGCACGGCGCCCGGCGTGCTCTACGGCTACGGCGCCTACGAAGTGTCACTGCCACCGTGGTTCTCCGTCGCCCGGCTGTCGCTGCTGGACCGCGGGTGGATCTGGGCGCTGGCCCATCCTCGTGGCGGCGGCGAGCTCGGCCGGCAGTGGTATCTCGACGGCAAGCTCGAGTCGAAACAGAACACGTTCGGCGACACGATCACCTGCGGGGAGCATCTCGCCGACAACCAACTCGTGGCAGCAGATCGTCTCGCCATTCGGGGTGGGTCGGCTGGGGGACTGCTCGTCGGTGCCTGCGTGACGCAGCGACCCGACCTGTTCTGTAGCGCGGTGGCCGAGGTTCCGTTCGTCGACATCATCAACACGATGAGCGATCCGACGCTGCCGCTGACGGTGACCGAGTGGGAAGAGTGGGGCGACCCGCGATCCGAGCCGTTCGCATCGTGCATGCTGGCGTACTCCCCGTACGACAACACGACGCCGGCGGAGTACCCGGCGGTGTACGCAACAGCGGGCCTCAACGATCCTCGGGTGAGTGTGCACGAGCCGGCGAAGTGGGTGGCGCGCCTGCGCGACGTGTCGACCAGTGCGGCTCCGATCGTGCTGCGCACCGAACTCGGGGCAGGCCATGGTGGCCCGACCGGACGCTACGACGCCTGGCGCGACGAAGCCCGCACGCTCGCCTTCCTCCTCGCCACCACCTGACCCTGTTCCCTGAGCCCGGGTCTGGCGGAACCACCAAGGTTCCCCGAGACCCGGGCTCGGGGAACCGATCGGGCAAGATGGGGCAATGGAAGCGCCCGTCCTCGTTGCCACCCACCACTCCGCTGCGGCCGACGAGGTGGTCGGGCGCGCGGCACGCCTCGCGATCGCGGTTGGCGCGGAGCTCCATGCGGTCAGCGTCGTGCAGGATCTCGTGGTGGGGGCGGCGATGGGTCCTGCCGGTGCTGAGGCACTGACGAAACAGGTCGATGCGCAACGCCTGATGTGTGCAACGGCGCTGACACGGGCGGTGGAGCTGAGCCGCGAGATCGGTGTCGACATCACCGAACATCTGCGCCGTGGTGAACCAGCAGCCCAGATCGCACAGGTGGCGGACACCATCGGCGCCGGACTCATCGTCATCGGCAGCAGTGGCCTCGATGGCGCCGGTCGCTACGTGCTGGGCAGCGTGCCGGAGCGATTGCTGTTCGACGCTCACGGCCACGACGTCCTCGTCGTTCGAACGACGAGCTGAACCGACAACCTGGACCACCCGCGGTCGGTCCAGCCAGACCTCAGACTCCGACGAGACTCGCAGCCGAAGCGTCGCTCAGACGGTGATGGTGCAGCGCTCGCGAGCGGCGAATGCGTCGACTCCGAGCTTCGCCGCGCACTGGATCACGGGAGCAAGGATCGTGTCGAGGTCGTCGTCGACGTGCGCCGGGTCGTGGTGGAACAGCGCAAGCCGCTTCACCCCGGCGGTCGACGCCAGCCACACCGCGTACTCCGGCGTGCAGTGGCCCCAGTCGCTCTTCGTGGCGAACTCCTCGGGCGTGTATTGCGCGTCGTGGATCAACAGGTCGGCGCCCTCACAGAGTTCGAGCGCCCCAGGCCATGCAGAGTACGAACCATCAGCAGGCATCTGATGATCGCTGATGTACACCACGGAGCGGCCGCAGGCCTCGACCCGGTAGCCCAGGGTGGCTCCCACGTGCGGAATCAGCCGGGAGGTCACCTTCGCATCACCCACCATGAACTCGTCGTCGCTGACCTCGTGGATGTCGAGCATGCCGGGCAGCATCGAGAAGTGCACGGGGAACAACGGCGGCTTGATCGTGTCGGCGAACAGCTGCGCCACCGTGGTGCCATCCGTCTGCGCGGGGGCGTACAGGCTGACGTTGGATCCGGGCCGCAGGAACGGCTTGAAGAACGGCAGTCCCTGGATGTGGTCCCAATGCAGATGGCTGAGCAGGCACGTGCCGCTGAAGGGTTGGTCCGCCGGCTGGCTCTGGCCGAAGTACCGCAGCCCGGTACCGAGGTCGAACAGAATCGGGTCCTCGCCGGCGATGTCGAGCGACACGCACGACGTGTTGCCGCCGTAGCGTGCGATCTCCTCGCCGTGGCATGGGGTCGAACCGCGGACACCGTGAAAGGTGACCTCCATCCCGTCCCCCCGGGTAGGTGAGTGCGCTGAACCCACGATGGGATCACGATAGGTCGTTTCTCGGACCCAGATGCAACCGCAGCCCACGACGTCGCTCGACCGACCCGATTGCTACGGTCAGCGCATGCCCGCAACCACGACGCGCCCCGACCTGCCCGACGGCTTCGTGGTGGTGGTCAAACGCGACTGTGCGACGTGCCAGACCGTGGTGCCGGTGATCGAACAACTGATGAATGTCACCGAGCTGACCGTGGTGACACAAGACGACCCGAGTTTTCCGGACGGCGCGTCGCCACTCCATGACGACGATCTCGCGATCAGCTGGCATCACGACATCGAGACGGTTCCGACCCTGATCCGAGTCGTCGACGGAGCCGAGGTCGACCGCACGGTCGGCTGGCACCGAGACGAATGGCAGCGTCTGACCGGCGTGGCGGCGCTCGGTCCCGACCTTCCCCCGATGCGTCCCGGGTGCGGCTCCATGAGCGTCGATCCCGACCTCGTCGACGAACTCAACGTCCGCTTCGGTTCGACGATCCTCGCGTCGCGCCGGGTGGACGTGGCCGACGCCGAAGACGAGATCGAGATGATGTTCACGCGGGGGTGGACCGACGGGCTGCCCGTGGTGCCCCCCACGGAGGCGCGTGTGATGCGGATGCTCACCGGCACCGGACGAGCACCGTCGGACATCGTGGCGACCGTGCCACCCGACCTGGTCCAGGTCACCGTCGAGAAGGTGGCCGTCGCTGCGGTGATGGCGGGCTGCCTACCCGAGTACCTGCCGTGGGTGCTCACCGCCGTCGAAGCTGCGTGCACCGACGAGTTCAACATCCACGGCCTGCTCGCGACCACGATGCCGGCCGGCCCCGTGATGGTCTGCAGCGGCCCTGGCACACGGGCGATCGGGATGAACTCCGGCGGCAACGCGCTGGGCCAGGGCAACCGTGCCAACTCGACCATCGGGCGGGCACTGCAGCTGGTGGTCCGCAACGTCGGGGGCGGGCGGCCGGGCGAAGTCGATCGAGCCACCCATGGCAGCCCCGGGAAGATCGGATTCTGCTTTGCCGAGAACGACGCCGAATCACCGATCGGCACCCTCGCCGGCGAGCACGGCATCGATCCGGGCGTCGATGCGATCACGCTCTTCGCCGGCGAGGGGACCCGCTGCGTCGTCGATCAGCTGTCGCGCGAACCCGACTCGCTCGCGCGGTCGATGGCCGCAGCATTGCAGTCGATGCATCACCCGAAGCTGATCCTCGCTTTCGACGCCATCTTGGTGATCGGCCCCGAGCACGCCAGGGTGTTCTCCGACGCAGGGTGGGGACGAGACGATGTCGTCGCGGGCATCTCGGCCCACCTGAACCGTCCGGGTTCGGAGCTCGTGCGCGGTGCCGGAGGGATGGCCGAAGGAGTGCCCGAGGCGTTCGGTGATGCGCCATCGCTCCCGAAGTTCCGGCCCGGGGGCCTGATGCTCGCCTTCGCCGGCAATGGCACCGGACTGTTCTCCGAGGTGATCGGTGGCTGGGCCAACGGTGACGTCGGGTCGAAGCCCGTCACCCGGGCAGTGACATACTGAGACGATCATGACTGGCGCCCGCACGATTCTCGACCCGACGAGCGAACGCACGGTCGCCGAGCGCCAGCGAGTTGCTCGGCCCTCGACGCTCGACGGGCTCACCGTCGGCCTGCTCGACATCTCCAAGCCGCGGGGCGACGTGTTCTTGAACCGGCTCGAGGAACGCCTCGTGGGGGTCGGCGCCGACGTCAAGCGCTACCGCAAGCCGACGTTCACCAAGCCGGCACCGGTCGATCTGCGCCACCAGATCTCCGTCGAGTGCCAGGTCGTGATCGAGGCCCTGGCCGATTGAGGCAGTTGCACGTCGTGCAGTGTGCACGACATCAGTGACTTGGAGCTCCGGGGCCTGCCCGGCGTGTTCGTCGCGTCCGATGGTTTCGTCGATGCAGCAATCGCCCAGTCGGCCTCGCTCGGATTCCCGTCGGTGGCACGGGTGTTCACCCCGCACCCGATCCAGGACCGCACCGACGACGAGATGATCGCCTACGCCGACGCCGCGTTCGACGACATCCTCGCCAGCGTCACCGCCGGCGCCTGAGATCAGCGGTCAGGCGGGCGAGGCGATCCGCGGTCCCCACTCGTCAGTCGAGGGCGGCGATCGCGGCTGCGGTGGCGAGCACGCGGCGGGCGTTGTCGACGTGCAGGTTCTCGATCATGCGACCGTCGACGGTCACCACACCCTTGCCCGCCGCCACGGCATCGTCGAACGCCGCAATCACACGCTCGGCATGATCGACCTCGTCGGCTGACGGTGCCCACATCTCGTTCGCGGGCTCGACCTGGCTGGGATGGATCAGGGTCTTGCCGTCGAATCCCATCTCCATGCCCTGACGGCACTCCGCCTCGAAGCCTTCGGGGTTCTTGACGTCGTTGTACACACCGTCCAGGATCTCCTTGTCGGCTTCACGAGCGGCCAGCAGCGCCGTCGCCAGGTGCGGCACCAGCGGGTGACGGCCGGGAACCAGCGGTGAGCGGAGTTCCTTGGCGAGGTCGTTGGTGCCCATCACCAGCACGGCCACGCGTGGGTGTGCGGCAATCCTGCGGACGTTGAACACCGCCGACGGTGTTTCGATCATCGGCCAGATCATCACGTCGGTCGCGCCGGCGTCGTCGAGCAGCGCACTCACACGATCGACGTACTCGACCGAGTCGACTTTCGGGATCACCACCGCCGACGGGCGAGCACCCGCAGCCACGATCACGTCGTCACTTCCCCACTGCGTGTCCAGGCCATTGCACCGGATCATCAGTTCGCGGTTGCCGTAGTTGCCCGAGACAACGGCGGCAACGGCTTTGGCTCGGGCCTCGATCTTCGCATCGGGAGCGACCGCATCTTCGAGATCGAAGATGATCGCGTCGGCGGGGATCGTCTGCGCCTTCTCGAGCGCCCGATCGTTGGCCGCCGGCATGTACAGCACGGAGCGGCGGGGGCGGAGGTCGTCGGTCATCGGTGTCTCCTTCACAGCGATGAGCCTTCGCGCGAACGGGTCGCACGGAAACTCATCGGTTCGAGTTGGGTGTGCAATGCGATGAGTCTTCGCGCGGACAGGTCGCGTGGAAACTCATCGCTTCGGGATTGGGGCGGCGGGTTGGGTCGAGTCAGAAGCCGTACTGGGCGGCGAGTTCGGGATCGCGTTCGGACAGTGCGTGGGCCAGTTCGACGACGACGCGGCACTGTTTCACCGAGGCGTCGTCCTCCATCTTGCCGTCGAGCATCAGTGCGCCCGTGCCGTCACCCATCGCGTCGATCACCCGCTGGGCATGGGCCACGTCGGCGGGGTCGGGGCTGAACACCTGCTTGGCGATACCGATCTGCACCGGATGCAGGCTCCACGCGCCGACGCATCCGAGCAGGTAGGCGTTGCGGAACTGGTCCTCGCAGGCCACCGTGTCCTTGATGTCGCCGAAGGGGCCATAGAACGGCAGGATCCCGTTGGTGACGCACGCGTCGACCATGCGGGCGATCGTGTAGTGCCAGAGATCCTGCTGGTAGGTGGTGCGGGGCGCGTCGATGTCGGTGTTGCCCTCGGCGTCGGCCTCGGGGTCGGCGCGCACCAGGTACCCGGGATGGCCACCGCCGACGCGGGTGGTCTTCATGCGGCGGTTGGCGGCGAGGTCAGCGGGGCCGAGCGACAGACCCTGCATGCGTGGTGACGCCGCGCAGATCTCCTCGACGTTGGCGACGCCGCGGGCGGTCTCGAGGATGGCGTGCACCAGCAACGGCTGGGTGAGGCCGGCCTTGGCTTCGAGTTGCGCCAGCAGGCGGTCGACGTAGTGGATGTCCTCGGGGCCTTCGACCTTCGGGATCATGATCACGTCGAGCGCGTGCCCGGCTTCGAGGACGGCGGCGGTGAGATCGTCGAGTCCCCACGGCGAATCGAGGCTGTTGACACGGGTCCAGAACTGGGTGTCACCGAAATCGACGGTGTTGGCGACCTCGATCAAGCCCGCACGAGCAGCGTCCTTCTGGTCAGCGGGGACGCCGTCTTCGAGGTTGGCGAGCAGAATGTCGACTGTCGGTGCGATGTCGGGCACCTTCGCGCGCATCTTGTCGTTCGACGGCGGGAAGAAGTGGATCATCCGACTCGGCGGGAACGGGATCTCGCGGACGGGCTCGGGAGCCCCGACGGCAAGCGGACGGAAGAAGTCTCTGGCTGGGCGCACGATGCAACCGTAGAGGCGCGAGAGCGCTGCGACCAACCGACCTATCGCAGCGATCGTTCGAGCGAGTCGCCAGGGCGCAGTTCGACGCGTTCGCCGCCGACGTCGACCGTGATCGACTGTTCCTCACCGCTGTCCGGCGCCAGCATCAGCCGCACCGACTGGTGGCTGATCTCCAGCTGGATGTACTGGCGCCGATAGTTGAGCGAGAAGCTCATCGTCTCCACTTCGTCGGGAAGGCATGGATTGACGAACAACACGTCGTTGCGGGTCTCGATGCCGCCATAGCAGCGCTGGATCAGGTCGACGGTGCCGGCCATCGCACCGAGGTGCACGCCCTCCCGCGTGGTCCCACCCTGCACATCGTTGATGTCGGATGCGAGCGCCGATCGGAACATCTCCCACGACTTCGCACGATCGATCTTGCTGTGGAGCCACGCATGCACCATCGTCGACAGGGTCGAGCCGTGCGAGGTGCGCTGCTCGTAGTAGTCCACGGTCTTGGGGATCATCTCCGGGTCGAAGTCGTAGCCGAGGCGATCCCACAGCTCCTCGAGTTCATCCATCGACAGCATCTGCAAGAGCATCACCGTGTCGGCCTGCTTGGCGAGCTTGTACCGGTTCGGGCTGTCGCCTTCGTTCTCGAGGATGCGGTCGAGGCGACCGATGTTGCCGTACTTCGCCCGGTATGCGTCCCAGTCGAGCTCTTCGAGGTCCTCGTAGCCCTCGAACTGGCTGAGCACCCCATCGGCGTGGAACACCAGCCTCATCTTGCGGCTGATCTGGCCCCACAGGTCGACCTCTTCGTTGCTGATCTCGAGCTTCTCGATGAGCTCGTCTCGCCGATTGCTGGGCAGCTTGTCGAGCACGTCGAGCGCACGACACAGGCACCACACCGCCATCACGTTGGTGTAGGAGTTGTTGTCGAGGCCCGGCATGTCGCGGTCGGGGTATCCCTCGTGGAATTCGTCGGGGCCCATCACGCCCTTGATCTCGTAGCGGTCGAGCGCGTGGTTGTAAGACGTCGTGCTCGCCCAGAACCGGCCGATCTCCAGCACCATCTCGGCTCCCCAGAAGCGCATGAACTCACGGTCGGACGTGGCTTGCCAGTACTGCCAGATGTTGAACACGATCGCCGCGTTCACGTGGCGTTGCAGTCGTGATGCGTCGGGCAACCACCGACCCGACTCGGGGTTGAGGTGCACGACCTGCGTCTCCTCGCGGCCGTCGCTGCCGCTCTGCCAGGGATACATCGCTCCCCGGTATCCCTCTGCGCGGGCCAACTGGCGGGCAAACCCGAGCCGGCGCGCCCGGTAGCGAAGGAGCGAGCGGGTGAGCTCGGGGACACGCAGTGTGAGGAATGGGAAGATGTACAGCTCGTCCCAGAAGATGTGACCTCGATACGCCTCGCCGTGCAGGCCCCGAGCGGGCACGCCGACGTCGAGGTCGGCGGTGTTCTTCGACACCGTCGCAAGGAGGTGGAAGATGTGCAGGTTGAGGATTCGCGCAGTGTGGCCCAGGTCTCCGGTGAGCGTGATTCGGCTCCGGTTCCACGAGTGCTTCCATGCAGTGACGTGGGGTGCGAGCAGTTCGTCGAACCCACTGGCCCCCACGGCGGTGCGGACGGCAGCTTCGGGCGCCGAGTAGATGCCGTTGTCGCGCGAGGTGAAGATCGAAACGATCTTCTCCACACGCACATCGTCACCCGGCGCGACGTCGAGCGAGATCGTCTGGCCGGCCCAACGGTGCTCGATCTGGTCCGAACGATCTGGCGTGATCGCCTCGTCGTTGCGCCACAACCGGATGCGTGCCGCTTCGGCGATGCCGATCTCGGAGTCGCTCGTTCGCACTTCCAGCATCACGGTTTCGGCATCGACCGCGTCCGATCGGACGTGCTCGAGATGATCGGTGTCGAGGGAGTTGTACCGGGCCACGTTGCGGTTCTCGACGGTGCCGTCGAGCGCCGACAGGATCTCGATCGGCGCCGAGAAGTCCTCGGCGACGAAGGTGGTCTCGAGCGCGAGGATGTGGGGATCGGCCAGGCTGACGAACCGTCGCTCGGTGATCGACAGGGTGCGGCCCTCACTGTCTCGTAGACGCGTCCGACGCGTGAGCGTTGCGCGCCGCAGGTCGGTCTCGATGTGATGGTCGAGCACCTCGCTGTTGTCGGCAGTGATCCACTCGCCGCCGTCGATCCTCATGCGAAGCACCAGCCAGTTCGGTGCGTTGACGATGCTCTCGTTGACCACGTCGCGCCCGGCCACCTCGGTGGTCAGCCGGTTGAACACACCGGCCAGGTAGGTCCCTGGTGAGTTGACGTCGTCGGCCGACATCTCCGACAGCGCGCCGCGCGTCGCGACGTACCCGTTGCCGAGGGTGCACAACGCCTCGCGCTGGCCCGCATCGGCGGGGTCGTATCCTTCGTAGCTCCACAGCCATTCGTTCACGTTGACTTCAGCCTCCTCGAGAGGTCGTCGAGCAGCTGCCTCGTGGCGTCGGGGTCGTCGACCCGGAGGTGAGCTGCGGTGTATCGGTCTTCGGTGCCGACCACGATGCCAACGCCGCCGGCGCGCACTTCGACGAAACCGTCTTCGTCGGTCACGTCGTCGCCAATGTAGATCGGCAAGGTGGTGGCGGGGTCGAGCCCGGCGGCGTCGATCAGCCACCTCACGGCCTTGCCCTTGTGCCAGTCGACGTCCGGTCGGAGTTCGAAGATCTTCTTGCCGCCGGTCATCCGGAGTGCGTCGTGCGACGCGGCGATGTCACCGACGATCGATTCCAGCGCACCGATCTGATCCTCCGGTGTCGCCCGATAGTGCACGGCGATCGCGTATCGCTTGCGTTCGGCCCAGGCGCCTTCGATGTCCTCGAGACGCTCGGCGAGTTGCGTTTCGGCAGCCTCCAACGCTGGCAGGGCCGCGGCGCCCTCGGTGAACTCCTCGCGTGTCCCGTCGGGATTGCGGACGTCGAAGCCATGACTCCCAGCGAACCAGATCCGCTCGGTCGGCACCATCGCCATCACGTCACCGAGGTCACGTCCACTGACGACGCCGACCACCGTGACGTCCGCCAGCGCTTCGAGCGCGGCGAGTGTGGCGGCGGGGATGGCGGCATCCTCGGGGCGGTCGACGATCGGGGTCAGGGCGCCGTCGTAGTCGCAGAACACCGCCACGGTCTTGCCGGCGATCTGACGGGTGAGGTCGTGGTCGGTGAGTGCATCGGACAGGTCGGGCAACCATGTGCGTGCGGGCACCACAAGCCGGACGCCTGCTCCAGCCGAGGGGTCGGCCGGGTCGAGTGCGACCACCTCGAGGTCGGCGAGGTCGGGCACCACGATGTCCGCGAACTCGGCCAGCGGCTCCGGGTTGCGGGTGCGGTCGAGACCGACGACCAGTCCGAAACCGCCCGATCGCCCCGCGTTCACCCCCGAGATGGCGTCTTCCACGACGGCCGCCGACGCCGGTTCGACACCGAGGCGCCGGGCAGCTTCGAGGAACACGTCGGGGGCCGGCTTGCCGGGAAAGCCCATCTCGGCGGCATCGATGCCATCGACTTTGACCTCGAACAGGTCCAGCATCCCCGCGGCGCGAAGCACGAGCTCACAGTTCTTGCTCGCCGAGATGACCGCAGTTCGGATGCCCTTGGCGTGCAGTTGCTCGATGAAGCGCCGGGTGGTGGTGTAGGGGCGCACACCGTGGCGTTCGATCGCGGCGGCAAAGCTGTCGTTCTTCTTGTTGCCGACGGCGCACACCGTGGCGTCACCCGGCTCGTCGTCGGGTTCCCCCCTCGGGAGTTCGAAACCACGCGAACGCAAGAACGCATCGACCCCGTCGTAGCGACCGATGCCGTCGACATGGACCCGGTAGTCGTTGTCGGTGAACGGAGCCGCAGCGTCGCCGGTCGCGTGGGCGTCGAGGAACTCGTCGAACACGGCCTTCCAGGCGGTGAAGTGCACCGCCGCGGTCTGGGTGATCACTCCATCGGTGTCGAAAATCACTGCCTCGAGTCGCTGCACGCCGTTCTCTGCCTCCTTGAGCATCACCGCCCCGGACCTTCCGCCCGGACGTTGCGTTCTCATTCACCGTAGCGATCGGGCCCGGCGATGAGCCAGAGCCCAAAGACACCGATCGAGATCGGCCAACGAGTCAGTCGGGCAGACACACGTCGTCACCGACGGCGCGCACCAATCCGTCGGCGACCAGCCCGTCGATGATCCGCTGATCGAATCCTGCTGCCGGACGCGGCCCCGAACCGAGCTCGCGCAGGACGATGCCTCGCGCCTGACGGTCGCTGCCCTCGAACCGCGCCTGGGATGTGCTGACGCCGGCCGACCCGACCGCCGGGTCGGGCTCCGCGCAGCCGGCCAGGTGCCAGCGACAGTCGGAGGCGATCGGACAGTTCCCGCAGTCCGGCTTCGGTCGGCACACGGTCGCGCCGAGGTCCATCAGGACCTGGTTCCACATCCATCCTTCCCTCTGCGGCACCAGCGCGTCGGCGGTGCGTTGTGCTCGGCTCGGCGACAGCCGCTCGTCCGACGTGCGCGCCAGGATCCGAGCGATGTTGGTGTCGACCACCGCAACGTCGCGCTCGAACGCGAATGCGAGCACGGCGCGAGCGGTGTACGGACCGATCCCGGGCAATGCGAGCAACGCGTCGAGATCGCTGGGGAGCATCCCGGCATGACGATCGACCACCACGCCGGCAGCGGTCTGCAGATTCCGGGCACGACGCGGATAGCCGAGCCCCTGCCACAAGCGCAACACGTCGCCGAGCGACGCGGCCGAGCAGGCCCGCGGCGTCGGGTAGGCCTCGATGAAGGCCTCCCACTTGGGTACGACGCGCAGCGCTTGTGTCTGCTGCAACATCACCTCTGCGACGAGGATGCTCCAGGGGTCGCGTGTGCGACGCCAGGGCAGGTCGCGCAGGCGAGGGACGCCCCACGCCAGCACCGCACCCGGATCGATCACCGTTCCGGCACGCAACCGAGCGACACTCCGATGTCGTGCGTGTTCAGTCGGCCCAAACGTCGGTGCCGTCGTAGGGGCGCTTGCGATCCGGGGCGAACTCGCGCTTCCAGATCAGCACCTTGCGCACGAAATAGCACACTTCCTTGCCGTCCTGGTTGAAGCCCTTCGTCTCCACCTTGACGATGCCGCGATCGGGCTTGGACTTCGATTCCTTGACCTCGAGCACTCGCGTCTCGGCGTGAATCGTGTCGCCGTGGAATGTCGGGAACTTGTGCTGGAGGGTCTCGACCTCGAGGTTGGCGATCGCTGCGCCGCTCACGTCGGGCACGCTCATGCCGAGCACGAGGCTGTACACGAGGTTGCCGACCACCACGTTTCGTCCCTGCACCGACTCGGCGGCGAACCAATCGTTGGTGTGCAACGGGTGATGATTCATCGTGATCATGCAGAAGAGATGATCGTCGTACTCGGTGATCGTCTTGCCGGGCCAGTGGCGAAGCACGTCACCGGGGGCGAAGTCCTCGAGGTAGCGACCGAAAGGGCGTTCGTGCACTGTCATGTTCGAGACGGTATCGCTGCACCGGCGCCCAGACGAAAGCGTCAGCGGACATCGTCGCCGGGGCCCTGCCCGGCGACCCCATCGCTGCTGTCGTGGCCGTCGTCGCTGTCGGCGCGGGCACCGGTGGCAGCGGCCGTCTCGGCGGGTGCAGCTGCCGATGCAGCGAGCGCTTCGACGATGGCGGGATCCAGTTCGGGGTTGGGAATGTCGCGACGAGGAGCGAAGCGGAGTGCGAAGTCCATCCGCGACTCCCCTTTCTCCGTCTCGGAGCGGGCCAGGTCGCGCAGGCGTACGAGGCGGTCACGCTTCTCGATCTTCCACGGGCCGACGCGCAGCGACGCGTACGCCAGGCCGCCGAGTGCGATCGGCATCAGATACTGCGCCGAGCGATAGGTGGCAATCGCCGGCACCGACACTCGGGCGGGCACGCCGAAACCGGCGAACGCCGCGGTGTAGGCGCCCTCGACGATGCCGAGGCCACCGGGCAGGATCGGGATCGCGGCGAGCACGTTGGCCAAACCGAATGCCACCAGCAACGCGTCAGGGCTCAACGACTCGCCGTATGCGCGCAGGAACACCCACAGCGACGCAGCATCGAGCAACCAATTGGCCGTCGCCCAGAACACCACGCGACGCAGCAACTGGCGGTCGCTGATCAGCTCTTCGAGCCGCTCGGCGACCTGATGCAGCACGGCGGCGAACTTGTCCTCGTCGAGGCGAAGCTTGCGACCGATCCAGCGAACGAATCGTTCGGCCCGACCCGATCCATCCATCACCCCCACCACCAACAGCGCAGCGACCGCCATGATGACGATGCCCGCCACGGCGGCGGTGCCGTACAGCGGGTTCACGCCACGGAACGGCACCGACACGATCAACGCTGTCCAGAAGATGATGTTCAGCACCACCGCAGAACCAATCCCGGCGGTGGCGAGCGCGAATCCGGCGTCCGGACCGCTGATGCCCGAGAGGGTGAGGAGCCGGTACCCCAGCGCAGAGCTCGCGGCGTTGCCGCCGGGCATCACATTCGACAGCGCCTTGGTGCTCAGTTGGATTCTGAAGATGCGTGGGATCGACAAGCGACGACCGGCACTGCCGAGCGTGGCGCGGGTGAGCAGCGAGTAGGCGACCAGTGCCAACAGCTGCAAGAAGAAGCCGAGCGCAAGCAGCGCCGGGTTGACGTCACGGATCGTGTCCCACGCGTCGCGGAACCCGCTGACCACCGGCGGCAACAGAAACACCGCGATGATCACCAGCAGCAGCGCCTTGATCGTGAGCTGCACCGGGCGGATGCGCGGCTTCTGGGCGTTGGCGTCTCGGGAGAGGACCGGCAACTCCCCGGTGGGCAGGACGTCGCGATCCATCTCGTGGGTCGCGTCGTGCGTCGAGTCGTGCGTCGAGTCGCCCGTCGCGCCACCCGCCGAGTTGGCGCTGGCGTCGTCGCTCACTTCGTCGTCCTCCCGCGCATCGATCAGCACGCGTCGATCATCGTGCGGAGTCGAGCACGCAGCTCTGGGGCGACGGCGGCGTCGGTCTTGCCGAGGTGCACGATCACCAACTCGCGGTCGGGGACGACCACGATGTACTGCCCCTCGTGGCCATGGCACGCCAAGCTTCCGGGGAACTCGGGCCACACCCACCAGTGCCGGCCGTAGTCGCAGCCGTTCTCGTCGTCGTGGGACACCGGCACACCGGCGTGGCCACTCCAGCCAACCGGAAGCATCCGTTGTCCCGACTCCGTGACACCGTCGTGACGGTAGAGCTCGCCGAAGCGCGCGAAGTCGCGAGCGGTTGCGTACACGTACGAGGAGCCCACGAAGTCGCCGGCGCCATCGAATTTGGGGAGCGCGGACGCCATGCCGATCGGATCGAAGAGCCGGTCGTGGAGGAATGCCTCGATCACCGCTCGGCGTCGTCCAGGGTCGAGGTCGCCGTTGCCAGCTGTCGTGCCCGTCACGATGTCGCCGACGATGCGAGCGACGATGTTGGTCGTGCCCGACGAGTAGCTGTAGTGGGTGCCGGGCGGGTGGTCGAGGGGCAACGCCGCTGCATACGCGGCGTGACTCGGGCCGCTCTCGCCGAACAGCATCTCGATGCAGTGCGAGACATCATCGTCGACGTAGTCCTCCACGAAGCGCAGCCCCGATCGCATCTCCAGCAACTGCAGCGTCGTGATGTCGGCCTTCGGCGTTCCCATCCACTCCGGCACGGGTGCGGGTGCGTCGAGGTCGAGAAGGCCGTCGGCGACCAGCACGCCGACAGCCGCGTGCGTAATGGATTTCGCCATGCTCCACGATGTCAAGGTCGTCTCGGCGGTGATCTCGATCTCGGGCTGG
Source organism: Ilumatobacteraceae bacterium (assembly GCA_963793335.1). GTDB lineage: Bacteria > Actinomycetota > Acidimicrobiia > Acidimicrobiales > Ilumatobacteraceae > Sva-07. The sequence continues at coordinate 749,573 of CAWBZS010000001.1, forward strand.
AACACGTTGGCCGGCTGTGTTCCATAGCGCTCGGCGACGATCTCGCCGCCCTGCTGGACCACGATCGCCAACGTCACGCCCTCGTCCTCCGGGCGGTCGCACAGGTCGTCGACGAGTGTGGTCACTTCGAGCACTCATGCGACGTTAGCCGCCACCCATCCACCAGGGGCCGAGCTTGTGCCGCTGGCGCTCGGCGCCGCGTCGGGAGAGCCGTCCCGAAGAAACTTGGATCACCCTGTAAGGAACCTCCATGGCCGTGCGTCAGGACCGTCGACGCCCGGATGCGCCGGGTGCACGACGAAAGGACATCACCATGAAGCACCGTTCCCACCTCGCACTGGCGATCACCGCCGTTGCCGCATTCGCCGGTACCGGATCGGCGGCGTTTGCCGAAACACCGACACCCGGAGATCCGGGCTCCAGCATCATCGGACTCCCCGACGTTCCGGTTCCCACCGTCCCAGTGCCGCTTCCGACCATCCCGTGGCTCGACCTCACCGACGATCCATGCGACCCGGCCGAGGGTCCGTGCGATCCCGGACCGATTCCGATCCCGGATCCAGACTTCGAGGGCCCCGGCGACCTCACCGACGATCCATGCGACCCGAGTGACGGACCGTGCGGCGATCCCGGCGGCGGGTTCGACGGTCCAGGTGACTTCACCGACGACCCGTGCGACCCGGCCGAGGGACCGTGCGGCGACCCCGGTCCCGGCGAGACGCCCGATCCCGGTGAGGCGCCCGACCCCGGCGAGTGCGAGCTCGACGACATCTGCACCCGCACCCCCACCTTCACGGGCTGATCGACGATGCCTTCCACCACCGCAACGATCCGTCCGACACGCAGCATCGTCGCCATTGCCGTCCTCGCCGCCGCCCTCATCGGCTGCGGCGGGGGCGGCGGCGGCTCGGCCCAGCCGGTTCCTTCGGCATCCGCCGGGCTCGCATCGGCGACCACTGCGCAGACCACGCACACCACACACGCCACGATGACCGCGACGACGACCGGCGAGACCACTGCGCCCACCACCTCACCACAGGTTCCCGCCGAACCGGCCACGGCTGGTTCCGCACTCAGGGGCGTCTCGCTCGTCGACCAACTCGCGGTGTTCGACGCACCAGGCGGCACCGAGCTGACCACGTTGCCGCCGCGAACCGCATTCGACACGCCCACCGTCGTCGGCATCATCGACCAGACCCCGGGGTGGAGTCAGATCCTCGTCCCGGTGCGACCGAACGATCTCACCGGCTGGGTACGAACCGAGGACGTCCTGATCGAGGAGGTCGATGCCGAGATCCGAATCGATCTCGCCGCTCGGACACTGCGGCTGATCGAGTCGGACGTGCTCGTCGGCGAGTGGCCGGTGGCCGTGGGTCGCCCCGACCGCCCGACGCCCACCGGTCGATTCTTCGTCACCGACAAACTGGCGACCGGCGACGCCTCGAGTGTGTGGGGTGCCCATGCCCTCGGGATCTCCGCCTACTCCGACGTACTCGACGAGTTCATCGGTGGCATCGGGCAGATCGGGGTCCACGGCACCAACGATCCGACCTCGATCGGCCAGAACGTGTCGAGCGGGTGCGTCCGGCTTCCCAACGAGGTCATCGATGCCCTGATCGACCGACTCCCCGTGGGCACCCCTGTCCACATCACGTGAAACGTGGGAGCCTGGACGGATGGACGTCACGCACATCGGTGACGATGCCGCTGACGCACGCCTGGTCGAGCGGGTCCAGCGCGGCGACACCGCGGCCTTCGGCCCGCTCTTCGAGCGTTGGTACGACCGTGTGTACGGCGTCGCTCGGGGCGTGGTACGACGGCCCGATCTCGCCAGCGATGTTGCGCAAGATGCCTTCATTGCGGCATGGCAGCAGATCGATCGGTTGGACGACGTGAACGCATTCGGCGGATGGTTGCTGCGCATCGCCCGCAACCGTGCCCTTGACGCGCTGCGCCACGAACAGCGGTCGTCCGCCACCGATGACGACACCCTGACCGCACTCAACGATCGGGGGTTGCCCGGTCCGGTCGCGGCCCGACAGGTGGCCGGCCCGGCCGAAGCGGCCGAGTCTCACGCGCAGGCCGATCTGCTGTGGGCTGCGGCTGCCGCACTCGGCGAGCGCGACGCCTCCATTCTCGACCTCCACGTGCGGCACGGGCTGACGCCCGCCGAACTCGCCGCCGACCTGGGCGTCGAACCCAACCACGCTCACCAACTCGTGCATCGGCTGCGCAAGCGTTTGGGCGACGCGGTCGGCGCGTTCCTGCTGTGGAACGGTGGTGCGCCGAACTGCGACGTGCTCGCAGCCCGGGGCGTGGGCGCCTTCGACGCTGCTGCGGCCACCACGATCACGCGGCATGCGCGCACGTGCACCAACTGTGCCGACGCCCGCGCCCAGCGCACCGACCCGGTGAAGCTCTTCGCCGCGCTCCCGGTGGCGATTGCCCCACTCGCCTACCGATCGAAGGCAGCATGGGCACTGGAGTCCGCAGGAGCGCCGATGCCACGTCACCTCCTCGAACCCGTCGACGCGACGTCGACCTCGGACGACGAATCCAATGGAGGCAACGACACCGGTGGGCGGCGTTCCTCGATGGTCACCCGTGTTGCGCTCGTCGCCACGCTGGTCGTCGTCGTGCTCGGGGCCTCGGCGGTGTTGTTCGCCGATCAGGCACGGGCACCAGCACCCGACCTCGCCGATGCGGCCCGCGTGACCACGACCACTCGTCCAGCCACCACCGTCGCCACACCGACCACCAGCGTCGCCGTCACCACCACAGCACCGCCACCAACAACGTCACCACCACCAACGCCTCCACCAGCACCACCAACGCCTCCACCAGCACCACCGCCTGCCCCAACGCCGAGACCACCGCGCCGCGAGCCAGTGGTTCCCGTGCCGCCAGCACCACCACCGACGCCTGACCCGATCGAACCGACGGTCGACACCACGACCACCACCACCAGTCGACTCGCGCCGCCGACCATCGTTCGCTTCGTGCTGCGACCCGCCACGCATGGTTGCAACACCAAGGCACTCTCCAGAGCAGCAACGTGGCTCACCGAGGGAGCGGCGTCGGGCGAAGTGCAATGGGCGGGCGGCACCGTTGACATCGGCGCATCGCCAACCGGCTCAACCCCGATCTGCATCGAGGAAGGTTCCGTTGCAACCCTCGTGGTGTCGAACGCCGCCGGCGAGTCCACATCGGCGAGCGCAGCCGCCACGCCGTGACGTCGATCAGCGGTGAGTACGGCCCGAACAACTCGGCTGTTCGCTCATCGACGGCGCCAGTCGGCGCGCACCTCAGTCCTCGGCGGAGAGTCGTTCGGCGAGGCCGACGAGACCGTCGACGTCGTGCACGTCGACCGCGAGCAGTGGCAACTCGACGACCACGACGTCTTCGGCGAGATCGGCGAGGCCGGCGATCTCTTCACGTTCGGACGTGGCCAGTTCCGTGAGTTCGTCGTGCCAGGCGACCTGGTCGGCGAGCGGACCATCGTCGAGATCGTCGAGTGCAACCCGATCGGCCGCAGTGAACGGCTCAGGCATCGGATGGATCAGGTTGACCACCACGCCGGCGAACGGGAACGACCCGTCGCGGAGCGCACCGATCAGGTGCTCGGCTTCGCCGATCGCTTCGGCGCGCGGGCTGGACACGACCACGAACGCGGCCACGTCGGAGCGCAACAGCTCGGACACCTCCTTGGCGCGGCGACGCAGGCCGGGCTCGATGTTGGCGAGCGAGCGGAAGAACTCGACGGTGTCCTCCACGATCTGGGGGCCCGCCAGGCGGCGAACCGCCCACAGGAACATCGATGCTGCAGCGTTGGTGACCTTCGCGAACGCTCGCTGGCCGACCGTGAGCGCCCGGTACACGGGGTGCCCCAGGAATCCGATCAGTCGGTCGGGCGCTTCGAGGAGATCGATGGCGTGCCGGGACGGCGGCGTGTCGACGATCACGAGATCCCAGTCGCCGCTCGTGTAGAGCTGATGCAGCCGCTCGATCGCCATGTACTCCTGGGCGCCGGACAACGAACCGGAGATGGCCCGATACACCGGGTTCTCCAAGATCGCGTCGGCCTGCTTCGGATTTGCCGTCTGCTCGCGGACCAGTCGATCGAAGGTGGATGCCGCGTCGAGCATCAGCGCCCACAGTTCGCCGCTCCCGCCCTTGGCCTGCTTCTTCGTCGTGTCGGCCACGCCGGGAATGCCGGTGACCCGGTGCGGCGCATCCGAGGCGGCACCCATTTCGAGGCCGAGCGCATCGGCGAGGCGCCGGGCCGGATCGACGGTGACGACGACCACTCGACGTCCGGCACGAGCAGCGGCAACGCCGAGGGCAGCAGCGGTGGTGGTCTTACCGACCCCTCCGGGGCCGCAGGTGACGAGCAGTTCAGCGGTGGCGATCTCGTGGGCGAACGTCTGCTCGTCGGCGGGCTTCGCACGGGTGTTGGAATCGGCTGGGCTCATGACGGCGACTCCACCTCGATCAGGGGCGACACCAGCGCATCGGCCAGTTCTCCGAGGTTGTGCAGCGTGAGACGAGGTGTGGCCAGCCGTGGGAGGCCGACGATCGGGGTCCCGACGTTCGACGCCAACCGATCGATTTGCTCACGTTGTCTGGCCAGTCGTTCGCGGCCGAAGTCCGTGGACGACGCCAGTGCCGCTTTCGCCGAATCGGACAGCTTGAGCTTGTGTGAGCGTGCCGCCATGGCCGGGGTCTTGTCCAGACCTGCACGATCGGGCCAGCAGGCGTTGACCACCGTCGGCAACAGGCTGAGCCCGATGTCGCCCTGCAGCTCGACCGCGAGTTCGAGCGCCTCGGTCACCGGGGTCTCCTCTGGCAGCGTGACGATCATCGCCATGCACCGTGCAGGGTCGCGCAGCATGGCGTCGACCTCGACCGACTGGTCGCGCACCGGGCCCGATTGGACCACGTCGGACAATCCCGTCGCCGAACGCAGGAAGGGTGCTGCGTGACCGGCAGGAGGCGCATCGACGATGATCAGGTCGGCGGCACGCTCGCGTTCGAGTTCCTTGATCTTGCCGAGCACGAGGAGGTGCTCGAGGCCGGGCGTCGCCGCCGCGATCATCGGCAGCGACGCTGCGGACGCCGCCCGCCGCAACATGCCACCGACCCCCTTGAGTTCGAGGTAGTCGCCAAAGGCCTGGTCGGCCGGGATGGTACGTCCACGGACCTGGCCGGCACCCTTGATCCGGCGCAGGATGCGGTCGTTCGAGTCGAGTTCACGTCCGCCGAGCAGCGGACCCATTCCGGGTCGCCCGTCGACGGCCACGTAGAGCACGTTGGCGCCGTCTCGTGCCGCTGCCAGCGCGTATGCCGCCGCGACCGTCGAGGAGCCGACGCCGCCCTTTCCGGCGACGACGGCCACGCGTGTACTGGTCAACCAGTCGGGTGAAGCCATCGCCCTTCACGGTACCGGCGCATCGCCGCCACGAACCGCTGCGTGTCGTTCGGCACTCGCGCTCAGGGGCGAGCCGTTTCGCTGAACCGGGGGCCGGCGAGGCCGATGTGGCTGGCGACGGGACGGCCAACCGCCGCGCAGGCGAGCCGGGCGGCATCGACGAGCCCATCGACCGACAGCCCGGTGTCGACCCCCATTGCCTCCAAGGCATGTGCGAGGTCCTCGATCGCGACGTTCCCGCTGGCATTCGGTGCGAACGGGCAACCGCCGAGACCACCGACGCTGGCGTCGAGGCGGCGCACCCCGTGCTCGATCGCCGCCAGTGCGTTGGCAACTGCGAGACCCCTCGTGTCGTGGAGGTGCACCCCGATGGGAACGTCCACGGTGCCCGCGACCGCCTCGATCAGCAGTGCCACGTCGGTGGGAACCCCAACGCCGATGGTGTCAGCGAGCCCGATCGACGATGCACCAGCATCGACAGCGCGGCGAGCCACCTCCGCGACCCGTGCCGGATCGACCCGATGTTCGAACGGGCACCCCAGCGCCGTGGCGAGCGTGATCTCGATCGTCGCCCCACCATCGATCGCCGACGCCGCCGACGCTGCGAATTGGTCGAGCGCCTGGTCGGTTCCAGCACCCGCATTGTGGCGGCTGTGGGTGTCGCTGACCGACACGACGAACTGCAGATGGGTCAGGCCCGCCGCCAACGCCCGATCGGCCCCGCGCCGATTGAGCACCAACCCCCAGCGGACGACGCCGGTGTCGTCGGCGAGTCGGGCCGTCGCAGCGCAGAACGCCTCGGCATCGGCCAGCGCCGGCACCCGGTCGGGCCGAACGAAGCTCGTCACCTCCAGGTCGCGGAGACCAGCGGCGACCAACGCTTCGAACAGCGCCAGCTTCGTCTCGAGGTCGATGGGTGGCTCGTCCTGCAGACCGTCGCGCAAGCTCACGTCGCGCAGCGTCACCGCGTCGGGCAGGCGATGGTCGATCGGCACCGGGCCAGTCTCCCGCTTTCGTGACGGCACCGTCGACTCGGTAGACAACAACCATGCGCACCGAGCCCGGCACCGACAGCGACGGCGATCCCGCGGACCACGCCGCCACGGACGACACGACCGCACGAACCGGACCCCTCCTCGGCGTCCGGGTCTTGGAGCTGGGCAACTTCATCGCCGGGCCGTTCGCAGGACAGCTGTTCGGCGACTACGGCGCCGAGGTGATCAAGATCGAAGCACCCGACGGCGACCCGATGCGTCACTGGGGTGTGAGCGTCGACGATTCCAGCCTGTGGTGGCCGATCATCGCCCGCAACAAGCGCTCGGTCGTCGCCGATCTCAAGGACCCCGACGATCTGGCGTTCGTGCAGCGCCTCGCTGCCGAGAGTGACGTGGTGCTCGAGAACTTCCGCCCCGGCGTGCTCGCCAAGTTCGGTCTCGACTACGAGACGCTGGCGGCACGCAACCCCGGCATCGTCGTCACCCACGTGTCGGGGTTCGGCCAGACCGGGCCGCGGGCCACCGAAGCCGGCTTCGGCTCCATCGGTGAAGCGGTTGGCGGGATTCGTCACACCACCGGCGATCCCGACAGACCACCGGCGCGATGCGGCGTGAGTCTGGGCGACTCGCTCGCAGCGATGTTCGCCGTGATCGGCACACTCGCGGCGTTGCACGAACGGTCGGCGAGCGGACGTGGCCAGGAGGTCGACGTCGCGATCTACGAGGCCGTCGCCGCGCTGATGGAGTCGTCCATGGTCGACTTCGACGTGGCCGACGTCATTCGCAACCGTTCGGGCGGCACGCTGCCGGGTGTCGCGCCGGCGAACGCCTACCCCACGCTCGACGGTTCGGAGGTGCTGATCGCCGGCAACGCCGACACAGTGTTCACACGGCTGTGCGACGCGATGGGACGTCCCGATCTGGCCGTCGACGATCGGTACGCCACCCACGTCGCCCGAGGGAAGCACGAGCGCGAGCTCGACGCACTGGTGTCGGCCTGGACCGCCACGATCGACGCCGACGAACTGCTCGCACGGTTGCGTGCGCACACCGTTCCGGCGGGCCGGGTGTACACCGCAGCGGACATGCTCAGCGACGAGCACTACGCCGCACGCGAGATGGTGCAGCGGCGCACCGCACGCACCGGCATCGACACGCCGATGCTCGGCGTGGTCCCCAAGTTCTCCCGCACCCCCGGCAGCATCGCCGACGTCGGCCCGACGCTCGGCGAACACACCGAGCACTACCGCTGACATCACGCCTGGGGTCTGACCCCAGGCGTGATCGATCACGTGTGGGGTCTGACCCCAGGCGTGATCAGAAGTCGTCGTCGAAGGAGACGTCGCCGGCGACGCCGACCTGGTAGCTGCTGACCGTGCGCTCGAAGAAGTTCGACAGGCCCTGCACGTCTTGAAGTTCCATGAAGCTGAACGGGTTCTTCGCGCCGAACTCGGGTGCGTAACCAAGCTGCGCCAAGCGCTGATCGGCCACGAATTCGAGGTAGGTGCGGGTGTCTGCCAGGCTCATCCCCGACACGCCTTCGCCGAGCACATCGGCGGCGAACAACGCTTCGCAGTCGATCGCCTCGTTGAGCATCGCACGGATGTCGGCTTCGAGGTCGGCGTCGAACAGCTCGGGCTCCTCCTTGCGAACGGTATCGACCACCTCGAACGCGAAGTTCATGTGGCAGCTCTCGTCGCGGAACACCCAGTTCGTGCCGTCGGCAAGGCCATTGAGCAGACCCTTCGACCGCAGGAAGTACACATAGGCGAATGCTGCGAAGAAGAACAGTCCCTCGATGCAGGTCGCGAAACAGATCAGGTTGAGCAGGAACTGCTTGCGCTCTGCAGGGGTCTCGATCTTCTCGAGGCTCTGGATCGAGTCGATCCACTTGAAGCAGAACTCGGCCTTGGCCCGGATCGACGGAATGTTCTCGACCGCCGAGAACGCCGCCTCGCGCTCCTTCATGTCAGGGATGTAGTTGTCGAGCAGCGTGAGGTAGAACTGCACGTGCAACGCCTCTTCGTAGAGCTGGCGTGACAGGTACATCCGGGCTTCGGGGGCGTTGATGTGCTGGTACAGGTTGAGCACCAGGTTGTTCGACACGATCGAGTCGCCCGTGGCGAAGAACGCCACGAGACGCGACACGAGGTGACGCTCGGCGGGCATCAGCTTGCGCTCGAGGTCGACGAGGTCGTCGGAGAAGTCGATCTCCTCGACCGTCCATGTGTTCTTGATGGCGTCGCGGTACATCTCGTAGAACTGCGGGTACCGCATCGGACGCAGCGTGAGGTCGTAGCCGGGGTCGAGGATGTTGGTCGGACGCGCTGCGCCGACCGGTGGTGCCGAGTCGAACTCGTCGGCGAGTGTCTCGCCCGGCGCGGCGTTGGTGTCGTAGTCGTGAATCGGGTCGATCAGGGCCATCAGTCGCATGCCTCGCAGGTTTCGGGGTTCTCGAGGCTGCACGCAATGGCTTCCTCATCGGTGAATGTCTTCTTGGCCGACTCGTCGACGAGCGGTGCGGTCGGCGTGTCGGCGACCGCCGGCTTGCCACCGCCGCTGGGCGGGGTCGGCGCGGTCGGTGCGGTCTTGGCTGCACCCGACGTGGTGCTCTGGTTGATGCGGGTGGCCGGACGGCTTCGCAAGTAGTACGTGGTCTTCAGGCCGGTCTTCCACGCATGGAGGTACATCGACGACAACTTGCCGATCGTCGGGGTCTCCATGAACAGGTTGAGCGACTGACTCTGGTCGATGAACGCACCGCGTTCCGCGGCCATGTCGATCAGCGCACGCTGCGGGATCTCCCACGCCGTCCGGAACACTTCCTTGAGCTCTTCGGGAATCCGATCGACGTCCTGCACCGAACCCTCAGAGCGCTTGATGTCATTGATCATCTGGTCGTCCCACAGGCCACGTGACTGCAGCTCGCGGACGAGGTACCGGTTGATCTGCATGAACTCGCCCGAGAGCGTTTCGCGCTTGAACAGATTCGACACCTGCGGCTCGATGCACTCGTAGCAGCCGACGATCGAGGCGATCGTGGCAGTGGGCGCAATGGCGATCAGGAGGCTGTTGCGAAGGCCATGTGCGGCGATGCGTTCGCGCAGGGCGTCCCAGTCGAGTTCGGCCGGCGGGGTGACACCACCGTTGGCGCGATCCCAGAGATCGAACTGCAGGTCGCCCTTCGCGGCGCGGGTGCCGTCGAACGCTTCGTGGGGTCCGTTGGCCTCGGCCAGCTCGGTGGATGCCCACAGGGCGTGGAAGTAGATGTGGGCGCTGATCGAACGGCTCAGCTGCTTGGCGTCAGCGGAGTCGAACGCCAGGCCCTGCTTGAAGAACACATCCTGCAGCCCCATCAAGCCAAGGCCGACCGGGCGCCACTTGTGGTTGGAGAACTCGGCTTCGGAGGTCGGGTAATAGTTGATGTCGATCACCCGGTCGAGCAGCGGCACGACCTGGCGCACGACGGTGCCGAGCTTGGCGTAGTCGAAGGCGCCGTCGGCGTCGACGTAGGCGCCCAGGTTGAGTGAGCCGAGGTTGCAGACCGCAGTGTTGTCCTGGTCGGTCACCTCGAGGATCTCGGTGCACAGGTTCGACAGGTGCACGACGCGGGGCGAGCCGTCGTCGTTGGCCGCTCCGGTCTGGTTGCACTTCTCGTTCGACGCGTCCTTGAAGGTGACCCAGCCGTTGCCGGTCTGCGCGAGGGTGCGCATCATCTTCGAGTAGAGCTGGCGTGCCGGCACCTGCTTTTCGTAGAGGCCGGCCTCTTCGGCAGCGACGTAGGCGCGCTCGAAGTCGTCGCCGAACAGGTCGGTGAGGTGCGGCGCCTTCTTGGGGTCGAACAGGCTCCACTGCCAGTCCTTCTCGACGCGCTCCATGAACAGGTCGGGAATCCAGTTCGCGATGTTGAGATTGTGGGTTCGCCGGGCGTGGTCGCCGGTGTTGTCGCGCAACTCCAAGAAGTCCTCGATGTCGGCGTGCCACGACTCGAGGTACACGCACGCAGCGCCCTTGCGACGACCGCCCTGGTTGACCGCAGCGACCGACGAGTCGAGCGTGCGCAGCCACGGCACGATGCCGTTGGACAATCCGTTGGTTCCCTGGATCAGGCTGCCCTTTGCACGAACCCGGTGCCACGCCACGCCGATGCCACCGGCGAACTTCGAGAGCTTGGCGATGTCGGTGTAGCGCTTGTAGATGCCTTCGAGGCTGTCCTCGGGCGAATCGAGCAGGTAGCAGCTCGACATCTGGCTGTGGGCCGTACCCGAGTTGAACAAGGTCGGACTCGAGGGGAGGTACGCCAGCGACGACATCAGATCGTAGAACTTGACCGCCTCGTCGACATCGGTACAGAGACCGCATGCCACGCGCAAGAAGAAGTACTGCGGGGTTTCGATGACCTCGCGGCGCGAGGGGTGGCGCAGGAGGTACCGGTCGTACACGGTGCGCAGCCCGAAGAACTCGAAGCTGCGATCGCGGTCGGAGTCGATCGCAGCGTTGAGCGCCGGTGCGTTGGCGTTCACGAAGGCCAGCACCTCGTCGGACACCAGCCCTTCCGCATGGCCGACGGCGATCGACTCGGAGAACCACGGGATGTTCTGGTTGCGGACTTCTTTGTCGACGACCGTGGCGAGCAAGCGAGAGGCGAGCTTGGAGTAGCTGGGCTCCTCGACGATGAGCCCCGCCGCAGTGCGAATCGACAGGTCGTCGAGCTCCCGGGTGCTCGCACCGTCGGCCAGTGCCGAGATGGTGCGGGTGGCGACTCGCATCGGATCGACACCGAGCAGGCCCTCCGACGCCCGGGCGATCGCATTGACGATCTTGTTGACATCGACCGGCTCGAGTGCGCCGCTGCGCTTCTTGACCCGCATGCCGCCGGCGGTCGGCGGCGCTGCTGCCGTTGGCGCCTTGGCCGTATCGGTGAGCGTCGGCGCAGTGGTCGGCGCAGTGGTGTCTGCGTTGGCGGCTGCTGTGTTGTCGTCGATCAATGTCACCGTTCGGTCTCCTGCTCGTTCGTTGCGTCGTTCGTTGCGTGCTTGCGTGGTTGGAAGTGTCTGGGTTGGTGACATGAATAGCCATATCACCACCAGATGTCGTGGCTGCACCCACCGCGACCACCACATCTCGTGGCAATGGGTTCGTAATTACAGCAGTGGAACTACCGCGCTGTCAACCGTTCGTCGAGAAAAGGTTCAACGTGCCTGCGCAGTGGACCGATCGTGCGGCCGGGCCCCGCCCACCTCAGGTCGGCGAAGCTCTGCCAGCTCGGCTTGACGACGCAATGCCGACCACACTTCCTCGAGCGAGGGTGAAGTCGCCTCGATCACCGCCACTCCCCGCGGTGTGTTGCGTTCGGCTTCGGCGTGCCAGATGTCGTGTACCTGGAGGAGCCGACCATCGCGCCCGCGCACGTTGTTCTCCCGGAACTCGAGCGTGGTGCGCCATCCGCAACGTTCGAGGTCGCGACGATCCTCGGGCTGCAGGACTGCTCCATGCTGGCGCTGGCGTGCACGGCGTTGCCGAGGCGTCGGAAGGGCACGGGCGATCATGGGCACCATCTTGAACGACGCACCCTGTGGAGCGTCAGTCCCGATTGCATGTGAATTTCCGGGTGTTGGCTGGGGACAAGTGCGCAGATCTGTGCAGCGCCTGTGGGCACTCCCCGGATCAGAAGCCTGGAATGAACTCCTGGCAGGCCAGTGCCGCCGCAGCGAACGCTGGATCCGACGGGTCGATCCCCTCGAACAGCGCCTCGCCGTTCGGGTCGGCCAGGATGTCCGCCACCGTGATCTCGGGGACGTCGATGCCATTCTCGCGGAGGCAGCCGAAGAGCGCCACGAACTGGTCGAGTTCGCCCTCACCCATCGGGAGGAACACATCATCGGCGTCGACGGTCTCAGCGGTGCAACTCGATCCGGCATCGGGGAGCTCGAGATCGACCAGGTAGTCGATCACGATCTCGTCGACACACGGGATCGACAAGAACGCCGTGTGGCCGTCGCCCTCGACCGTGTAGAGCGTCGCCGTGTCCAGGAAGTCGGTCATCTCGACCGACCACTCGTACGGCGTGGCCGGATCGCCAGTGGTGCCGATGACCAGAATCGGCGCCGCCCCGGTCGCCGGGCCGATCTCAATGGGGTCGATCGGGTCGAACGTGCCGATGCAGCCGGTGCCGGCACGCAGGAAATCACCGAAGTAGACCGACGCCTCACCAGCGATGTCACCCTGCACGCGCACGTCGTCGGCCTCCGGCCGCCCGGGATCGTCGGCACAGTTGATCGCGAGACCGGCAACTTGGCTGTTGTCGTAGGAACCGTCGAGCTGGCGACCGAGATAGGAGTCGTTCAGCGCTGCCAGCAACGAGCCGTCCTGTTCGGTCTCGGCCAGGAACAGCGCATCGGCCAGAACCGGCCACAGCTGCGTGCTGTACAGCGCTGCAACCACTCCGAGTTGGAGTTCGCCAGGCGTGAGCATGCGACCGTCGTCGTCGGTTGCGAAGGAGCCAACCTCGCCGATCTCGTCGACGAGGCTGGTGTACACGTCCAGCGTCGGCGCGATGTCGTCGTTGCCGAGCGGACAATCGGCGTCCGCATCGCACGCCGCAGCGAACCGTTCCAGCGCAGCATCGAACCCCGGGCCCTGCTCGAGGCCGATCTGGGAGAGATCGTCGGTGGGCTTCACCGCCCCGTCGAGCACGAGCGCACGGACTCGCTCTGGGAACAGCTCGGCATAGGTGGCACCGAGGCGCGTGCCGTAGGAGAAGCCGACGTAGTTCAGCTGGTCGTCGCCCAGCGCGTCCCGGATCAGGTCGAGGTCTCGTGCTGCGTTGTTGGTCCCGACGAACGGGGCCAGGTCGAGCGACGCCGGAGAGCACTCGTCGGAGAGCGCGAGCGCATCGGCCACGAGCGCATCCCAACCGTCGTCGTCACCGGGGGCGAGCAGTGCCACATCGTCGTCGAAGTCGACGTCGCAGTCGATCGCTGAGCTGGCTCCGACTCCCCTGGGATCGAACGACACCAAGTCGAACCGGTCGACCAACTCCGCCGGCACCAGCGGCGCCGCTGCTGCGAGGAAGTCGATCCCCGACCCGCCAGGTCCTCCGGGGTTGAACAGGAGCGAACCGATGCGTTCATCGGCGCTCGCGGTCGACACCCTGACCAATTCGATGTCGATCATGGCGCCAGTGGGCTCGGCGTGATCGAGTGGCACCACCAGCGTTGCGCAGTCCAGTGCCACGGCTGCGACTCCGGCGTCGGCACATCGCCCCCAGGAGATCGCCGAGGCTGCCGACGGTTCGGCCTCGGGCCGCGTGTCAGGTGATTCGGGGTCGGGCGGAATCGGGGCGCCGATCGCCGACGCCGGGTTCGCCTCCACGCTCTGCACCCCAGGGTCGTCTCCACACGATGCCACGACCAGGGCGGTGGCCAGGAACACGGCAATCCGTCTCACGAGGCGACGGTATCGGCCATCGGACGGTCGCCGCGGTCGCGTCGGCGGTTCGAGCGGTTCAATGCCCGGCGAGGTAGTTCTTCGCTGCAGCCACGGCCAACGCCACCGCCAACACGCCGAGCCCGGCGAGGAGCGAACGGCTCCTGCCGGCCCCGGCGCTCCGGGCAACACTGAACCCGACACCGCCGATCAGGCCGGCGAGCACGAGCCGTGTGACATCGAACTCGGTCGTTGCCCCGAACACGACCACCGGAACGGTCGCCAACCCAGCGACGATGGCGGCCCCGGCGAGTTGGGCCAGCGCGCTCGCCGCATCGCCGTCGCGAAGCGTGCCGCCGGCGATCCAGCGGGCCGCCAACCGGAAGGCGAACACGTGAGCGAGTGCCAAGCCGAGCGTGGTGCCCCACACGAGTGCGAATGCCCGGACGTGGTGTTCCTCGGCCTGGTCGTCGAGGGCGATCAACGCGGCAAGGAGACACACCGCCACATACAGCGCCATGGTGGCTGCCTCGGTTGCGAGATGTGCTCGACGATCCTCGACATGTTCGCCAGGGACAACCTGTTCGGTCATCGCCCCTACCCCACCCACTTCGGGGAGAACGCATCGGCTGGCTGCGACAACTGGGCCAGCGCGTCTGCGACGTCGGCGGCTCGGCGGGCGAACGCTGCGTGCCGGTCGCTCACGAACCCGGATCGCACGCTCGACGACACGAACTCGAACAGTGGGTCGAAGTAGCCCTGTACGTCCAGGAACACCACCGGAACCGCAACCAGCCCGAGTTGGTTCCACGTCATGATCTCGAACGTCTCGTCGAGTGTCCCGAATCCACCGGGCAGGACGACCACGCCGTTCGAGAGCTCGGCCATACGAGCTTTGCGCTCGTGCATCGTTGCAACCACTTCGAGCCGCGTCAGTCCGGCGTGGGCGACCTCGGCGCCGACGAGTTGCTCGGTCATCACGCCGACCACCGAACCACCCGAGGCCAACGCTGCATCGGCCACCGCACCCATCAAGCCGACATGGCCGCCGCCGTAGACGAGTTCGTGTCCGGCATCGGCGATCGCGGCGCCGAGCGTACGAGCCACCCCGTCGAATGCTGGATCGTTGCCAGAACTCGATCCACAGAACACGCAGATGGCCGCCACCAAGCCATCATCGCGTGGCGAGCAGTCCAGTGCTCATGTGAGAAACGCAACGGTGTGACCCATGGGCTGGAATGGCTCGTCCGATTACCGCCCAGTAACGTCACGAACATGACTGAGATCGCCGCCCCCGACCTGCCTGCCGCCGCCGACGCCATCGATCTCGCCGACCGGATCGTCGGCAAGGCCGTCCGCCAGCTCGCCGCTGCGGGAGGCCCCGACGTGCACCAGGTGCTCGCGTACGACATCGCCCACGCGGCCTCGGGTGTCGCAACGGCCCGTTCTCTGCTCGACTACGGCGCCAAGGGCGAGGTCGAAGCGAAGATCACCTGCGCCTTTGCCGCCGACATGCTGCACGACCTCGCCGGCAAGGTGCTCGGCCGGGAAGACGAGTGGGGCATCGAGCGGGATCCGCTGGCCAATGCGCACGCGTTCATCGCCCAGTTCCGGGCACCCGCGTTCCTGGCCTCGCTCGCCGACACCGCCGGTCCCAACCATCTCGACGACGACATGGAGATGGTGGCCGACACCTTCCGCTCGTTCGCTGAGAACGTGATCGGCCCCCACGCCGAACACGTGCACCGGACCAACGGCGACGTCCCCGAGGAGATCATCACCGGGCTCGCCGAGCTCGGGGCGTTCGGACTCAGCGTGCCGGTCGAATACGGCGGCTACAGCGAGGGCGGCGACTCCGAGTACATCGCCATGGTCGCCGCGACCGAGGAACTGTCGCGGGTGAGTCTGGGCATCGGCGGCTCCCTGATCACCCGGCCCGAGATCCTCACCCGGGCGCTCGTCAAGGGTGGCACCGAGGAGCAGAAGCAGAAGTGGTTGCCGAAGCTGGCCACCGCAGAGGTGATGCCCGCCGTGGCGGTCACCGAACCCGACTACGGCAGCGATGTCGCAGGCATCACCGTCACGGCCACGCCGGCTCCGGGTCCTGACGGTGCAGCTGGCTGGGTGATCAACGGCGTCAAGACGTGGTGCACGTTCGGTGCCCGCGCCGACGCGCTCACACTGCTGGCCCGCACCGATCCCGATCGGTCCAAGACCCACCGCGGGCTGACGCTGTTCATCGTGCCCAAGCCGCGCGGCGACAGCCACGGCTTCCAACTCAGCCAAGACCCGGTGGACGTCGATGGCGAAGCGCGCATCGGCAAGATGGAGGGCCGCCCCATCGACACGATCGGCTACCGCGGCATGCACTCCTACGAAGTGGCCCTCGAGAACTGGTGGGTGCCCGCCGAGAACCAGGTCGGCATGGAAGACGGCCTCGGCAAGGGCTTCTACTACCAGATGGCCGGATTCGAGAACGGTCGTCTGCAGACCGCTGCTCGCGCCGTCGGCGTGATGCAGGCCGCGTACGAAGCGGCGCTCGACTACGCCGAGAACCGCAAGGTCTTCGGCGAGGCGATCATCGACTACCAGCTCACCCGCGCGAAGCTCGGGCGGATGGCCGTGCTCACGCAGGCCGGCCGGCAGTTCTCCTACGCCGTCTCGACGTTGATGGCCAAGGGCGAAGGGGCGATGGAAGCGTCGATGGTGAAGGCCTACGTGTGCAAGGCGGCCGAGTGGGTCAGTCGCGAGGCCATGCAGATCCACGGCGGCATGGGCTACGCCGAGGAGTTCCCGGTGAGCCGCCTGTACGTCGATGCTCGCGTGCTGTCGATCTTCGAGGGCGCCGACGAGACCCTCTGCCTCAAGGTGATCGCCCGCCAGCTGATCTCCGCCAGCACCACCTGATCAGCGGTGAGCGGTGAGCGCACCCCCTGCGTTCAGTTCTCACCGAACGAAGACGAACCGGCACACCGGTGAGCGATGAGCGCACCTGCGCGCAGTTCTCACCGAAGGCACGAACCGGCACACCGGTGAGCGATGAGCGCCACAGCACCGCTCACCGCAGTGCCGATGGGCCGCAGCGGCGGGCGTCCGGTGGTCAACCAGACCGGAGCATCATCAGCCGCCCCCAGAGCGGATCGTCGAATCTCGACAATGCGGGGAGCACCGCCGGGGTCGCCTTCACGCCGAGTTCGCGCGACGACGAGATCCAGTTCGCGTGACACGTAGAGCTTCTGGTCGTCCTTGCCCAGCGCAGCGGCGAGGTCGGTGGGCGCACTCGGGATCAGCGCTCCGGGCTGCGACACACGATCCCTCGGCAGTCGAAAGCTCTCCTGCCCGTTGAGCCACCAGAGGTAGCCATAGGCCTCGTTGATCGATTGGCTCGACTCGAACGAGTGATCGATCCAACCGCTCGGCAGGCCGGGTTGCGAGACGTCGATCACCGACTGCCCGATCGCCGTGAGGTCGCTCGCTCGGGCGAGCAGTCCAATCGGGGCGAACTGGGCGGTTCGACGCTCGTAGAACTGCGCCGTTCGGGCGCCGGCAGGAACGAACAGCCAGTCGGCCGCCAGCCCATTCAGCTCCCGGCCGGTCGTCGTCGTCACCACCTCGAACAGCGCCGAGAACGCTCCGCTGTACTGCCACTCGGTACACGGGCTCGGCGACGACGGCGAGCTGGTCGTCGAGGCCGCTCGTCATCGCCAGCAGGTGTCGGACCGTGATGCCGGCACTCTGCCCGTGCGGTGTCCATCGATCGCCGAGCACGTCGTCGATCGTGGTGTCGAGTGTGACCAGTCCGTCGCCGATCGCTCGCCCGACGAGCAGCGCCAGCACGCTCTTCTGTGCCGATGCGATGTCACGGACGAAGGTCTCGTCGTTTCGATACCACTCGTGGATCACCTCGCCGCCCTCCACGATCCGGAACGCGTCGGTGTTCGCCGACTCGAGGAAGCTGTCGAGCTCACCGAAGTCAGCTCCGGCCCTGGCACCGGCCCGGCAGTCGGCGGCGGTCGGCCGCCGTGGTCGTGACCGCCGACGTTTCGGCCGGCGACGTCACGGTCGGCAGAACGGTGTCCGGCGGCGGCGCTGCCGGTGATGGGGCCGAGGTGCCCGTCGGTGCCACCGACGCCGACTCGGACGCACATCCTGCGACGAGCGCTGCACCCGCCCCGAGTGCGCCGGTGAGGAACGCTCTGCGGGACGCCACGACATCCTTGTACTTCACGGACGTGAGGGAGCGGTGTGAGTTCGATGTCGAACCGTCGTCTGGCCTTCCTGCCCACTGGTGACCTCGATCGGTCCGGACGACGCTTCCAGACCGAGGTTGCCGACCGTCGTCGTCAACGTCGAATCCCTGGCCACGACCGTTCCACCTGGCCAGTCGAAGGATGTCTGGACCTGGATCGTCCCCGCCGTGATCGTGCTGTCGCGGATGACGATGCGGCCGTTCACCCTCGGCTCGCCACCCGCACCACCGGTCGACAGCTGCGGGACCCCACCGAACGCTGTCGGGTCGGGGTCCGACAGTTCGATCGAACTGTCGATCACCTTGATCGTTTGCTGCTCTCCGTACGCCGATGGTCGTCGAAGTCGAGCGGTCTCTCCAGCGGCGAGGGACCAGCGTCGCCCGATCGGGCTGGCCGTCGCGGTCACCCTGAGGCCATCAGGCGCAGTTCACCGACGTCGACGATGCGCTCGAAATCGGCGCCGACGTGATCGTCGTACGGGTCGAGCAGGATCGGGTGGAGACCAGCCGCCGTGGCGGCGCCGATGTCCATCGTGACCGAGTCGCCGACGTATGCGATACGCGATCGGTCGAACTCGGCGAAGTGAGGGAGTGCGTGGTCGAAGATCGCCGGGTCGGGTTTCGCGACGCCCACGACGTGGCTGTCGACGATGCAACGCATCTCGACGTGTGCACCTGGCCCGACCTGGCAGATCTCGCGGGCCAGCATCGACTCGATCTGTCCGCTTGCGTTCGACACCACACCCATCGGGACGCCGGCCGTCGCGAGACGCGTCGAGCGCGGATCGCGTCTCGGGGATCATCCACCGCCAGAGCCAGGGCGAGCGTGTCTGGTCGAGCACGCGCGCCGCTTCGTCCGCGATCGGCTGCGTCGACATCGATGGCTCCCACATAGGCTCGTTGTACACGTCCCAGGACTCGCCTCGAGCGATCGGCGGCATCGGACTTGGCCTTCATCCCTGCGTAGTGGGCTCGCCGGTGCGCACCGATCGAGGTCGAACCGCCGTAGCGCGCGAGCAGCGGTGCCAACACGGTGGGGTCAGGTAGGACCAGTACACCGCCCGCGTCGAACAGCACGGCGTCGAATCGTGTTGTCATGAACTGCCGGCTCAGGCGAGCTTGTCGTGCAGGAACGACGTGGCCTTCGGCCAGATCTCGGCCACTTGTCCTCGTTCTCGCGTGCCGAGCGCGTTGTGCGGCGCCATGAATGCATGGCCGGTGCCGAGATGCACGGTGATCTCGGCGTCCTTGCCGAGCGCAGTGAGTTCCTCCTGGAGGTGCATCGCTGCCGACGGCCCGAAGAAGTCGTCGTGCTCGGCCATGTGTCCTTGGATCGACGCCTCGATCCTGGAGTAGTCGGGCTGGTCGTCGCCCTGCGGGAAGCCGTAGAACGGCACCGCAGCCTTGACCTTGTCGGGACGCAGTGCCGCGAGCACGAACGTGAGCATGCCGCCCATGCAGAACCCCATCACCCCGATGCCGTTGTCGGTGGTGGCGTCGTGATCGGCGAGGAAGTCGACAGCGCCGCTCATGTCCCGGCCAGCTCGATCGGCGGGCAGCTGTGCCATCAGCTCGCCCGCCTTGTCCATCTCGGTGTGGCCGGCGAGCTCACCGTGATACAGGTCGGGGGCCAGGGCGACGAATCCGGCCTCGGCGAGTCGATCGGCCATCTCTTTGATGCCCGAGTCGAGCCCCCACCATTCCTGGATGACGATCACACCCGGGCCGCTGCCGCCCTCGGGGAGCGCCAGGTAGCCGGACGCATCGTTGCCATTGCTTGCGAAGGTGACGATTTCTCCCATGCACCAACCGTAGACCCGATCTCCGCCGTGCCATACGATCGCAACGTGACCCAGCTCGACTCCCCACCCTCGGCACTGCTCGGCGATGCCTACGACAACGACCGCTCGCGCGTGTTCCACTCCTGGTCGGTGCAGGGCGCGCTCGACCCGACCGTGATCGCAGGTGCGTCGGGATCGAAGTTCTGGGACCCCGACGGCAACGAGTGGATCGACTTCACCTCGATGCTGGTCAACATGAACCTCGGGCATCAGCACCCGAAGATGATCCAGGCGATCAAGGACCAGGCCGACGTGCTGTGCATGGTGGCGCCGCCATTCGCCAACGACCAGCGCAGCGAAGCCGCTCGTCTGATCGTCGAGAAGGCCAATCCGGGGTGGCGGCGTCGCGCCGGGACACTTCGAGAAGGTGTTCTTCACCAACGCCGGCGCCGAGGCCGTCGAGAACGCCGTCCGCCTGGCCAAGGGCTACACGGGCCGGATGAAGGTGCTGTCGGCGTACCGCAGCTACCACGGCGGCACCGCGCTCACCGTCGGGTTGACCGGCGAGCCACGCCGCTTGGAGAACGAGCCGTCGGTCCCCGGACTCGTCAAGTTCTGGGGGCCGTACCCGTACCGGTCGGCGTTCCACTCGTCGTCGCCCGAGGAGGAGACCGAGCGGGCGCTCGCGCACCTGCGCGACACGATCATCATGGAGGGCGCCGACAAGGTGGCCGCGATCGTGCTCGAATCGGTGGTCGGGACGAACGGCATCCTGGTGCCACCACCCGGCTACCTCGAGGGGCTGCGGGCGCTGTGCGACGAGTTCGGCATCGTGTGGATCGCCGACGAGGTCATGGCGGGCTTCGGCCGCACCGGGCAGTGGTTCGCCTGGCAGAACTGGGACGCGCAGCCCGACCTGATCTGCTTCGCCAAGGGCGTCAACTCCGGATACGTCCCACTCGGCGGCGTCGTGATCTCCTCGGCGATCGCCCACGCCTACGACGCCAAGATGTTCCCCGGCGGGCTCACGTACTCCGGGCACCCGCTGGCGTGCGCGACCGCGGTGGCGAGCATCGGCATCTTCGAGGAGGAGGGCGTGTTCGCGCATGCCCGCCACCTCGGCGACGACATCATCGGACCAGCACTGCGCGACATCGCCGCACGGCACCGATCGGTCGGCGAGGTCCGCGGTCTCGGCGTGTTCTGGGCGGTCGAGCTCGTCGACCGATCCCACCACCCGGGAGCCCGCACCCGCCGGCGACCGTCGGCGCCGTGGTCGCCGAGTGCAAGCGCAACGGCATGTGGCCACTGTCGGCCGGCAACCGCATCCACGTGGTGCCGCCCTGCAACACCCCCGACGATCTCGCGACGCGAGGGCCTCGCGATCCTCGACGCTGCGCTCAGCGTTGCCGACGCCGCCTGCGCCTGACACCACTGGCCGATTCTGCGGCTGCACCCCGGTTCTCGTGAACTCGTGTCGGAATTGTTCCGACACGAGTTCACGAGAACGGTGCATGGCTCACTCCGATGCGAGGCCGGACGCTCCACCGGCACCGTGGGTGGACACCGCAGCCGATGTACGGTGCCGACCTATCTCCATGCGCAGGACAACACCGCGAGCGCCCGGGTCGCCGATGCCGTCGGCTTCACCGACCGTGGTTGGACCGTCTGGGGTCTGGCCGCGCGCTGACCGGTTCAGCCACCGCACCCGGTTCTCGTGAACTGCGTGTCGGAACATTCCGCACGAGGTCGCGAGACGGTCAGGTCTTGGCGAGGGTGTGGTCGCGGAGGGCAGGGATCACGTGCTCGCCGTACTGGGTGAGGGTGTGATCCTTGCCGTCGTGCTGCAAGTAGATCGCGAACTGGTCGACGCCGAGGTCCGCGAGCGCGTGGAGCCGCTCGAGCTGGGCCTCGACCGGGCCGAGGATGCAGAACCGATCGACGATCTCGTCGGGCACGAACGCTGCGTGGGTGTTGCCCGCTTGGCCGTGCTGGTTGTAGTCGTACGACTCGCGGCCGGCGATGTAGTCGGTGAGCGCCTTCGGCACGGCGGCCGATTCGCCGTAGCGGGCGACGATGTCGGCGACGTGGTTGCCGACCATCCCGCCGAACCAACGGCACTGGTCGCGCATGTAGGCCAGGTCGTCACCGACGTAGGCGGGGGCTGCGACGCAGATCGTGAGGTCGTCGGGATTGCGGCCGGCGTCGCTCGCTGCGGTCCGGACGGCGCCGATCGTCCACTCGGCGATCGAGAGGTCGGCGAGCTGGAGGATGAACCCGTCGCACGTCTCGCCGATCAGCTTCAACGCCTTCGGGCCGTAGCCCGGCACCCCAGACCTCGAGCCGGCTCTTCGACGCCCAGGGCAGCGTGATCGTCGAGTCCTTGTAGTCGACGCTGCGACCGTTGGCGAGCTCGCGGATCACGTGGATCGACTCACCCATGGTGGCGAGCGTCGTCGGCTTGCCGTTGGTGACACGCACGGCCGAGTCGCCACGGCCGATGCCGCAGATCGTGCGATTGCCGTACATCTCGTTGAGCGTGGCGTAGGTCGATGCGGTGACCGTCCAGTCGCGCGTGGCCGGATTGGTCACCATCGGGCCGACGACGACGTTGCGGGTCTCGTCGAGGATCTTCGAGTAGATGACGTAGGGCTCCTCCCACAGGATGTGCGAGTCGAACGTCCACACGTGGCTGAACCCGTAGGTCTCGGCCCGTTTCGCGAGATCGATCACCCGAGCCGCGGGCGGCGTGGCCTGCAGGACCAATCCGATGTCCATCAGCGGGTCTCCGGAAAACCGAGGTCGACGCGTGCTGGTCGACGGGTCGGGCCACCGGCTCGTGACCACCTTGGCCTGGGTGTAGAAGTTGACGCCCTCGGGGCCGTACATGTGGGTGTCGCCGAACAAGCTCGACTTCCACCCGCCGAAGCTGTAGTAGCTGACCGGAACCGGGACCGGGACATTGATGCCGACCATCCCGACCTGCACGTCGAACTGGAACTGGCGGGCCGCGCCACCGTCGCGGGTGAAGATCGCCGTGCCGTTCGCATACGGATTGGCGTTGATCGTGTCGATGCCGTCCTGGTAGCCGGACACCCGCATCACCGAGAGCACTGGCCCGAAGATCTCGTCGCGGTAACAGGCCATGTCGGCCGTGACGTTGTCCAACAGGGTTGGGTTGAGGAAGTAGCCGTCGGACGGGACACCGTCGCGGCCGTCGACCACGAGCGTTGCGCCATCGCCGGGCGCGCCGTCGACATAGCCCGTGACTCTGTCTCGGTGCTCGGCGGTGATCAGCGGGCCCATCTCGTTGTCGGGCTCGTTGCCGGGGCCGACCTTGATCGACGGGATCCGCTCGGCGATCTTCGCGACGAGGTCGTCGGCGATCGAGTCGGCCGCCAGCACGACGCTGATCGCCATGCACCGCTCGCCCGCCGAGCCGTATCCGGCACCGACCGCCGCATCAGCAGCCATGTCGACGTCCGCGTCGGCGAGGACGAGCATGTGGTTCTTCGCGCCACCGAGCGCCTGGACCCGCTTGCCGTTGGCCGTGCCCGTCTCGTAGATGTACTTCGCGATCGGCGTCGAGCCGACGAAGCTCACCGCGGCGATGTCGTCGTGGCCGAGGATCGCATCGACGGCGACCTTGTCGCCCTGCACGACGTTGAAGCAGCCGGCCGGGAGCCCGGCCTGGGCGAGCAGCTCAGCGAGATAGAGCGCAACCGACGGGTCCTTCTCCGACGGCTTCAAGACGAACGTGTTGCCGCACGCCAGCGCGTTGGCGAACATCCACATCGGGACCATCGCCGGGAAGTTGAACGGCGTGATCCCTGCCACGACACCGAGAGGCTGGCGGATCGAGTACACGTCGACGCCACCGGCGGCCTGCTCGGAGTAGTCGCCCTTGATCAGCTGCGGGATCCCGCACGCGAACTCCACGTTCTCCAGCCCGCGGGCGACTTCGCCCATCGCGTCGGAGAGCACCTTGCCGTGCTCGGCGGTCACGAGCGACGCGATCTCCTTGCGGTTCGCGTCGACCAGTTCGCGCAGTCGGAACATCACCTCCGCACGCTTCGACAGCGACGCCGACCGCCATGCCGGGAACGCCGCCTTGGCCGCAGCAACAGCAGCGTCGACCTCGGCGACCGACGCGAGGTCGACAGCGGATGTCTGCTCGCCGGTCGCCGGGTTGAACACTGCGGACGATCGGCCCGAGGTCGACTCGACGACCGTGCCGTCGATCCAATGGCTGATGCGATTCATGACGTCTCGATTCGTTGAACGGATCACGCCAGGGGTCAGACCCCAGGCGTGATCAGTGGAGATACCGGCTGAGGCCGCGCTTGACGTACTTGCCGTGGCCCTTGCGGCCGACATAGGTGTCGTTCTCGACGACGACGGTGCCACGGCTGAGCACCGTGTCGACCTTGCCGTCGATCTCGAAGCCCTCGTAGGCCGAGTGATCCATGTTCATGTGGTGCTTGTCGTTGATCCCGATCTTGGTCTTCCGCGTCGGGTCCCACACGAGGATGTCGGCGTCGGCACCGGGCTCGATCACGCCCTTGCGCTCGAGGCCGAACATGCGCGCCGGGGTGGTGCAACACGTCTCGACCCAGCGCTCGAGGCTGATCTCGCCGAGCACGACACCCTGGTACAGCAGCTCCATACGGTGCTCGACGCCGCCGATGCCGTTGGGGATCTTCGAGAAGTCGCCGAGCCCCAGTTCCTTCTGATCCTTGAAGCAGAACGGGCAGTGGTCGGTTGACACGACGGCGAGCTCGTTCATCCGCAGGCCTTTCCAGAGATCGGCCTGGTGATGCTCATGCTTGGTGCGCAACGGCGTGGAGCACACCCACTTCGCTCCTTCGAAGCCCGGCTGGGCGAGCTGGTCTTCGAGCGTGAGAAAGAGGTACTGCGGACAGGTCTCAGCGAACACGTTCAGCCCGGCATGCTGCGCCGCGGCGACCTCTTCCAGGGCACCAGAGGCGGACATGTGCACGACGTAGAGCGGCACGTTGCCGGCCACCTTGGCGAGCTGGATCGCCCGATGCGTCGCCTCCGACTCGAGTTCGGCCGGGCGGGTGAGCGAGTGGAACTTCGGGTCGGTGTCGCCGCGGGCGATCGATTGGGCGACCAGCACGTCGATGGCGATGCCGTTCTCGGCGTGCATCATGATCATCGCCCCGGACTCGGATGCGTTCTGCATCGCCCGCAGGATCTGACCGTCGTCGGAGTAGAGCACGCCCGGGTAGGCCATGAACAGCTTGAAGCTGGTGATGCCCTCGTTGTCGACGAGGTAGGTCATCGCCTTCAGTGACTCGTCGTCGACACCACCGATGATCTGGTGGAACCCGTAGTCGATCGCACAGTTGCCGGCGGCCTTCTCGTGCCACTCGGCGAGACGTTCCTGCACACTGAAACCGGTGTTCTGCACGGCGAAGTCGACGATCGTGGTGACGCCTCCCCACGCGGCAGCGATCGTGCCGGTTTCGAACGTGTCGGATGCCTCGGTGCCGCCGAACGGCAGCTCCATGTGCGTGTGGACGTCGACACCCCCGGGGACGACGTACTTGCCGGTGGCGTCGATCGTGCGGTCGGCCGTGACACCCATCGCTGCGGCCTGGCCGGGAGCGAGGACGGCGACGATCGACTCCCCATCGATCAGGACGTCAGCTTCGCGGCGACCGACCGCCGAGATGACGGTGCCCCCGGAGATCAGGATCGTGCTCATGATTCCACCAACTCGTCGTAGGCGTCCGGGCGACGGTCGCGGTAGAACGCCCAGCCGTCGCGGACCTCTTTGATGCGGTCGATGTCCAACTCCCGGATGATCAGCTCGGGCTCGTACGGGTCGCCCTTGTCGCCGACGTATTGGCCCCGCGGGTCGACGAAGTAGCTCTGCCCGTAGAAGTCGTTGTCGCCGAGCGGCTCGACACCGACCCGGTTGATCGCACCGACGTAGTACATGTTCGCCACCGCCGCGGCGGGCTGCTCGATCGACCACAGGTACTCGCTGAGGCCCCGATGGGTCGCGGACGGGTTGAACACGATCTCGGCGCCGTTCAGGCCGAGCGCCCGCCAGCCCTCGGGGAAGTGACGGTCGTAGCAGATGTAGACGCCGACCTTGCCGACCGCGGTGTCGAACACCGGGTACCCGCCGTTGCCCGGGCGGAAGTAGAACTTCTCCCAGAAGCCCTTGACCTGCGGGATGTGCTGCTTGCGGAACTTGCCGAGGTAGGTGCCATCGGCGTCGATCACTGCGGCGGTGTTGTAGTACACGCCGGGTTGCTCGATCTCGTACATCGGCAGCACCATCACCATGTTCAGTTCCGCCGCGAGCGCCTGGAAACGCACGGTGGTGGGACCGTCAGGAATGTACTCGGTGTATTCGTAGTACTCAGCGTCTTGCACCTGGCAGAAGTAGGGGCCGTAGAAGAGCTCCTGGAAGCACATGATCTGCGCACCCTGGGCGGCGGCCGCGCGGGCGGCCTCCTCGTGCTTGACGATCATCGACTCCTTGTCGCCGGTCCAATCGGTCTGCAGAAGCGCCGCTGTGATGATGTTGGCCATGACACCTCGTCGATTTGGCGCCTAGGTTGAGCGCATGAGTGGGTGGTCCGACACTACTGATGCCCCGAGAGGCGGACAATAGGTGCCGACGTTTCGAAGTGCCTGGCACTGGGTGTTCGGCAAGCACGAGCCGAAGCCGCCGAACCCGGACCGCACCGTCGAGGCGGGCTGGGTGCCGCAGTGGATGGCACCGATGATCGTCGACGAACTCAACGCGCAGGGGATTCCTGCGGTGACGACAGACGACTACAACCTCAATCCGTACATGAACAGCCGCGAGCCGATGGCCAGGGTGTTCGTCACCGAGGACCGCAAGGCGGAAGCCCGCGAGGTGATGGAGGACATCCTCGGCCATCCCCCTGCCCAGCGCCGCATCTGAGCGCGAACCCAACCCGTTTGCGTTGCACTTCGGGTGAGCCGGGCCGCCCGCATCTGCACGCAAACGTCGGGGCTCCGCTCTTCCGGTCACGGTGCCCACTGTCCGGGCATGAACATCAGCACCGCACTCACCGATCTTGCTGCCGACCAGGAGGGGCTGCTCACCTCCGTCCAGCTCCGAGCGCACGGAGTGACGAGCTGGACCCAGCGCCGCCTCGTGGCGGAGGGGTGGATGTTCCGGCTGGCGCCGCGCGTCTACGCACTACGCGGGTCTCCCGACACCCATCGTCGCCGCCTGCGCTGCGGACTGTTGTGTCTCGGTGAGCGGAGCTGGGTGAGCTTCGAGTCGGCGGCATCACTGCACCGCCTCGACCGGTCCGACGGGCAGGCCGTCGAGTTCACGATCGAGCGATCCCGACGTCCAGCCGTGCTGCCGTTCCCTGTTCACACGACCACGCGGCTCGAACCGATCGATCATGTTGTCGTCGACGGATTCCGAGTGACGTCTGCAACCCGCACCGTGTTCGACCTCGCGCTCGCTCGTGCCCACCCTCGTCGGATCGAGGCCGCGATCGACAGCGCCGTTCACCTGCAGCTCTCATCTCCCGCGGTGCTCGCCCGCCGCCTCGACGGCCTCCGAGGATCGGGGCGCTGGGGGTGTCGACTCGTCGAAGAGATGATCGTGGACTCAGGCGGACACACCCACCTCGAGCGACGCTTCCTCGAACTCGTACGAGACGCTGGCTTTCCGACACCGAGCAAGCAGGTCGTGTTCCGAGCCGGCGATCGGCATGTCGCCCGGGTCGACTTCTTCTTCGAGACCTTCAACGTGGTGGTGGAGGTGTCCGGCCAGAAGGGCCATGCGAGCCCCTTCGAGCGTGCTCGGGACGCGCAGCGACGCAACGAGCTGCAGGATCTCGGGGTCCGAGTGTTCGAGTACACGTTCGACGACGTCACCAAGCGACCCGACATGGTGCGGCGCACGCTCCGGGTTCGCCTCACCCCGATCACCGCAGCCTGACCCATCACACGACACTCGTCTGGGCACGGAATTGGGTGACCCGACCCACCCGAAGCGCAACGCAAACGTGAATGGCGGGCGCGTCAGATGTGGCTGGGGCGGAGCAGTTCAGGGGCCATGGGGCACTCGGCCACAATCGCAGGCGGACCCATCGGCACCTTGCCATTCGGGCCCACCACGTGGGTCAGCATCGAGGTGGGCACCACCTCGACGTCGATCCCCCACGGGTCGACCTCGACGGCCAACGCGTCGACCTTCGCGACCATTGCATCGATGAACCCGGACGGAAGCCGTCGGCCGACCCCGGCGACCAACCAGACCTCGGTTGACCACGCCATCGCCGCCGCCACGATGGTCGACGATCCCGCCGGCAGGATCGCACGCTGCGAATCGACCGCCAGCGCTTCCACCACCACGACGTCCGCATGGCGCACGGCAACGCCGGCCACGCCGGCATCCACCGGGTCGACCTCCACGTCGTAGCGCTCCATGCGACGCACGAACGAGGTCGCCGTGTGGCCAGCATCGAGGGCCAGCACCCTGACATCGCCCCGCCTGATCAACCCGTCGCCGACAACATCCGGGTCGCCGATCGTGACCACCGTCGCATCATCGGGAATCACGGCTGCGAGCTCGGCACCCGTGCGGTCGCTGCGGATGGCGTCGGCCATCTCCCACACCGCCTCGAACGGTTCGGCAGAGGTGACCACGTTGGCGCAGAGCCACCACAGCGGACCGGCGAAGGGATGACGTTCGACGATGCGTCGACACGCCACGACCAGTCCAGCCGGGTCGAAGTGCAGCGAGGCGAGCGCGTGGGCGGTCTCCTCCACCAACGAGGCGGGATCGGCACCCTGGGCCCGGGCCACGTAGCGCAGATGCTCGATGGGATGCACGGCCGCGACCGTACCGCGCCACCGGTGGGCGCGCCGTGCGGTGCCCGAGGGTCCCGTCGGGGTTGGCAGGATGTGACCGTTGAGATCTTCCGATCGTGGCTGCCAGTGGCTACGATCGACGCCCGTGGCCGACACGACTTCCGACATCGAACCGACTGCACCGTCACGCCTCGGCCAGGCCGTGCCGGTCGACCTCGTGCTCACACCGGTCGTCGACGGTGCTGCGGGACAGGGCCGCCCCGTGATGGACTGGCTCACCACGTTCCATCTCGCCTCGGTGGTCCTCGATCCGTACACCAACGAGAGTTCGTGGGTACTCAAGGCGGCATCGCGCGTCCTCGAACAGTTCCGCGGCTCCGACGCTCGGATCAACCTGATCGTCACCTCGAGTGCTCCCGAGGCCGCCGCGTTCCTCGGACCCTACGCCGACCGCTTCCTCGTGTTCTGCGACCCGGATCGAGCCGCGGTCAAGGCCATTGGACTCAGCGAGTTGCCGGCATTCGCGTTCATCCGCGTCGATGGCGTGGTGGCCGCCGCAGCGCAGGGCTGGAACCCGCCCGAATGGGAAGCAGTCGCCGACGCAATCGCCGACGTCTGCTGGTGGACGTCGATTCCGGTTCCCGGCCCCGGCGATCCCGGCGCCTTTCGCGGCTCGCCCGCGCTGGGCTGACCCGTGCCGGGAGGGCCTCCCGAGCGCGCTCCGCTTCCCGACCTCCCCGTCGTCGAGGCCATCGACGGCGTTCGTGCCGCACTCGACGAACATCACCGCGCCATCCTGATCGCCCCACCCGGTGCCGGCAAGACGACGGTGCTGCCCCTCGCACTGCTCGACGAGACCTGGCTCGACGGTCAGCGGATCGTCGTGTTGGAGCCACGGCGCCTTGCCACCCGTGCCGCAGCCCGACGCATGGCCGAGACCACGGGCACCGACGTCGGCGCACTCGTCGGGTACCAGACCCGCGACGAGCGTCGGATCAGCGCCTCCACTCGAATCGAAGTGGTCACCGAGGGCGTGCTCACCCGGCGACTCCAGAACGACCCGGAGCTCCCCGGCGTGGGGCTGGTGGTCTTCGACGAGGTGCACGAACGCAACCTGACCACCGATCTCGGCATGGCGCTCGCGCTCGACGTGGCCGCCACGATCCGTCCCGATCTTCGGCTGCTGGCGATGTCGGCCACGCCTGACGTCGAGGGGCTCATCGCACTGCTCGATGCTCCCGTCATCGCGAGCGAGGGCCGGATGTTCGACGTCGAGATGCACTGGGTTCCGCGGGCGCCCGGCGCGAGGGGCGCGGGCGGACGAGGGGGTGGTCGGTCGGGGCGCCAGCAGCGGCCGACGTCCTCCGGCGGGCGGGGAAGTGCTCGTGGCGGCGGCAACCGGATCGAACCCGACGTCACCGCGGTGGTGCTGCGCGCCCTTCGCGAGCAGGCCGGCGACATCTTGGTGTTCCTGCCAGGAATCGGCGAGATCCGCCGCACGGAGTCGATGCTGCGCGAGCGTGTCGGCGCCGACGTCGATGTCTTCGCCCTCGCCGGGGCGTTGTCACTCGCCGAACAGGACGAGGCGCTCGCCCCGTCCCGGCACGGACGACGCCGAGTGGTGTTGTCGACGGACATCGCCGAGACCTCGTTGACCGTCGACGGGGTACGCGTCGTGGTCGACGCCGGGCTCGCCCGTGAGCCGCGCTTCGATCCGAGCAGCGCCATGACCCGCCTCGCCACCGTCGCCACCAGCCGCGCCTCGGCCGAGCAGCGAGCGGGGCGAGCAGGGCGTACCGAACCGGGCGCAACGTACCGTCTGTGGAGCAAGCTCGAGCACGGAACCCGGGCACGACACCGTTCGCCCGAGATCGTGCAGGCCGACCTCGCCGGATTCGCGCTCGAACTCGCGGCGTGGGGCGGCGGCGACGACCTCCGCTTCATCGACGCGCCGCCGACCGGAGCCCTTGCGCAGGCGCGCGAGCTGCTGGCCGACCTGCACGCGATCGACGACGACGGCTCGATCACTCCACTGGGGCGCACGATGCTCGGGCTTCCCGTGCATCCCCGATTGGCTCGGATGGTCGCCGTCGACAAGACGAGCCTCGCCTGCGTCGTCGCCACACTCGTGGAGGAGCGCGACATCTTCAGAGGTCGCCCCGACGATCTTCCCGCCGACCTCTCGCTTCGAGTCGGCGCGCTGACCGGCCGGCGCGGTCACGATGCCGCCGATCGCGGCGCCGTCTCCCGCCTGCGCGATCGGGCTGCCGACCTCGCCCGACGAGCGAGCATCCGGTTCGAACTCCACGACGTCGATCCCGACCGAGTCGGTGCCGTGCTCCTGCTCGGCTACCCGGACCGACTCGCAGCTCGGCGCCGACCGGGCCAGTTCCAGCTGCGTTCGGGTACCGGCGCCTGGCTGCCCGACGACGACGCACTCGCCGGCGAGGAGTTTCTCGTCGCCGCCGATCTCGATGGGCGCCGGGACCGAGCCCGCATCCGCCTGGCTGCCACGGTCGACAGCGACACGGTGATCGCCGAGTTCGGGGCCGACATCGTGGAGCGGCGAACGATCGAGTGGGACACCGACCGCGACGATCTCGTGGAGATCGTCGAGCGACGGCTCGGCGCCATCCAGCTCGGTCGACACACCGGTCGACCTGAGCCGAGCGACGAGACCACGGCCGCGTTGATGAGCCGGGTGCGCTCCACGCAGCTCGGTGCGCTCCGCTGGTCAGCCGCCGCGACATCACTGCGCGATCGCGTTGCGTTTCTCCACCGATCGATCGGCGACCCGTGGCCGGACTGGTCCACCGAACGGTTGGCCGCCACCGTCGACGACTGGCTTGCGCCATACCTGCCGGGGGCCACCGGACGCGCCGATCTCGACCGCTTGGACGTCGCGATGGTGCTGCGCAGCCAACTCCCGTGGCCACAGGGCGCCGATCTCGACGAGATCGCGCCCGCCGAGCTCGCCCTCCCCTCGGGTCGTGAGGTCCCGATCGACTACGAAGGCGACCAACCCGACGCGTTCGTGCGTGTCCAGGACCTCTTCGGCGTCACGACGCACCCCATCGCAGCAGGGATGCCGATCCGGCTGCATCTGCTGTCACCCGCCGACCGTCCAATCCAAGTCACCGCCGACCTACCTGGCTTCTGGGCTGGTTCGTGGGCAGAGGTCAAGAAGGACATGGCCGGCCGGTACCCGAAACACCAGTGGCCCGCCGACCCTGCAAACGCCGACCCCAAACGCATGAAGGATCGTTGATGGTCGGCTTGTCGGTCGCCATGGTGATCGCATGCATCGCCGTGGTCTATGTCGGCGCGGTCGTGCAGGCATCGATCGGCATTGGCCTCGGCATGATCGCCTCGCCCGTGTTGTTGCTGGCCGACCCGGACTTCGTCCCCGCCGCACTCATCCTCGCGGTGCTGCCGTTGACGTTCACGATCGCGTGGATCGACCGGGCCAGCATCGAGCCACGCGAGGTCGGCTTCGCAGTCGCCGGTCGTGTCCCCGGCACGATCGCCGGTGCGCTCGTGGTGGCATCGCTGTCCGATCGTGTGCTGGCCGTGCTGGTGGCCGGATCCGTGATGCTCGCGGTGGTGGCATCGATCACCGGACGCTTGTTCCGTCCCACCGATCGCTCACTGGTGGTCGCGGGGGTGGCGTCGGGGTTTGCCGCCACGACGACCGGGGTCGGTGGCCCACCGATGGCGCTGACGTATCAGAACAGCGACCCCGCCACGATGCGCGCCACCATCTCCGCGTTCTTCTCGATCGGCACGGTGATGTCGCTCATCGCGCTCTGGTTGGCCGGCGAGGTCGGCGCCCGCCAACTGCAGCTCGCTGCGTTGATCATGCCGGGGGTCATCCTCGGAATCGTCACCGCCCGGCGGGTCAAGCACCTGCTGCGCCCAGAGGTGGTCCGCCCAGCGGTGTTGGTGATCTGCACGGTGGCCTCGGTGGCCCTGCTCGTCGAGACCTTCGCCTGACCAGCCCGCCCCCAACCGCCCGCCCACCCGCCGCACCGGCCCGGCACCGCGTTCTCGTGAACTCGTGTCGGAATAGTTCCGACACGAGTTCACGAGAAACGACCCGGCCCTCGACACGAATCGTCTCGACCCTCGGGTGGGCCACGACGACGTTGGCGCACTACGTTGCCGCCGTGCGTTCACGACTGATCACCCTGGCCATGGTCTCCGCTGTTGTCCTCGCTGCCTGCGGGAGCGACAGCGACACTGCCGATTCCACGTCATCGACCGAGGCGGTCACCGCCACCACCGAGGCCATGGTGGAGACCACCGACGCTCCGGCGGAGACCACCCCGCCGACCACCGAGGCCGCTCCGGAGACCACCGAGCCGGCACTCGCCGAGTTCACGTCGTTCGAGCCCGGACCGTATGACGTGGGTGTGCAGACGATCACGATCAATGCCGACTCCGATCGGCCACTCACCGTCGATGTGTGGTTCCCGATCGATGATGCCGGCGACGCGCCCCTGCACCAGTACACGTTGGTCCCCGAGGTGTACTACGAGTCGCCCTCGGCGGTCACCGCCACCGCTGATCAGATCGCTACCGGGGGCCCGTTCCCGCTGGTCGTCTACTCCCACGGATCGGGTGGCCTGCGCTACATCGCCTCGTACTACACCGAGGCCATCGCCAGCTACGGCTACGTGGTGGCCGCTCCCGACCACACCGGGAACACTGCGGTGGACCGCCTCCTCGGGGCCGAGGCCGAGTTCGACGTCACCGCACTCGCCCGTCCGAACGACGTCGAGACCGTGATCAACGCCATGCTCGACCCCACGAGCACCGAGACCGCAGCGTTCGTCACCAGTGTCGATCCGGAGAGTATCGCCGTCACCGGCCACTCGTTCGGCGGCTTCAGCACGCTCGCCGTCGCAGGTGGCTACGAGAACCCCCTGGGCTCGTTCGTGGCCGACGATCGTGTCGACGCCATCATTCCGCTGGCCCCGGCCACCGGCGACGGCACCCGCCTGATGTCCGATGCTGGACTCGAGTCGATCCAGATCCCCATGCTGGTGATGGTGGGCACCAACGACCAGACCACCCCGGTCGACCCCAACGTCACCCGCATCTGGGATCTCGCCGGGAGCGAGCCGCTCGTTCGCGTCGAACTCGTCGACGCCCAGCACCAGAGCTTCACCGACGTCTGCGACTACCAGGAGTTCCTGCCGACCCTCGGCGACGTGGTCCCGCAACCGGTGATCGACACGATCGATGGCCAGGGCGCCGAGGGCTGTTCGCCCGGCGACATGCCGATCGAGCGCGCCAAGGACCTCACCAACACCTTCGCGATCAACTTCCTCGAGTCGACGTTCCGCAACGCCGAGCTGATCACGGACGCCAACACGGCGATCCCCGACGACGTCATCTTCACGGCCAAGTAACCGCAACCAACCCGTTCTCGTGAACTCGTGTCGGAACTGTTCCGACACGAGTTCACGAGAACGCACCGGGGCGACACTTCGTGCGCTTGCGGCAGTGGTCGTAGGCTCGATGACATGGCTGAGGTCCCCGATTTCTCGTACACCGAACTGCTCCCGTTGGGCGCCGACGACACCGAGTACCGGCTCGTGTCGACTGAGGGTGTCTCGACGTTCGACACCCCCGAGGGCACGTTCCTCAAGGTCGAGCCGGAAGCGATCCGCAAGCTCACCGCCGAAGCGATGCACGACATCGCCCACTTCCTGCGCTCGAACCACCTGCAACAGCTGCGCAACATCCTCGACGATCCCGAAGCGTCCGACAACGACCGGTTCGTGGCGCTCGACCTGCTGAAGAATGCAACGATCGCAGCGGGGGGCGTGCTGCCGATGTGCCAGGACACGGGCACCGCCATCGTCAAAGCGAAGAAGGGCCAGTTCGTGTTCACCGGCGGCGGCGACGAGGAAGCGATCGCCCACGGGATCTACGACACCTACCAGACGTCGAACCTGCGGTACTCGCAGATGGCACCGCTCGACATGTACACCGAGAAGAACACCGGCACGAACCTGCCGGCGGAGATCAAGGTGTCGGCAATCGACGGCGACGCCTACAAGTTTCTGTTCATGGCCAAGGGCGGCGGCTCTGCCAACAAGAGCTACCTCTACCAGGAGACCAAGGCGCTGCTGAACGAGGCGACGCTGCTGCCATGGATCTTCGAGAAGATGCAGTCGCTCGGCACCTCCGCCTGCCCGCCGTATCACCTCGCCGTGGTCATCGGCGGCACGTCGGCCGAGTTCGCGGTCGAGACCGCCAAGCTGGCCTCGACGAAGTACCTCGACTCGTTGCCAACCTCCGGCTCGCCCGACGGTCACGCCTTCCGCGACCTCGAACTCGAACAGCAGGTGCTGAAGCTCAGTCAGACCACCGGGATCGGTGCCCAGTTCGGCGGCAAGTACTTCTGCCACGACGTTCGGATCATCCGCCTCCCCCGACACGGCGCCTCGTGCCCCGTCGGCATCGCCGTGTCGTGCTCCGCTGACCGCCAGGCGCTCGGCAAGATCACCAAGGACGGCATCTTCCTCGAGCAGCTCGAGACCGACCCGGCCCGCTTCCTGCCCGAGGTCGGCGAAGAGGAGCTCGACGACACCGAGTCGGTCCACATCGACCTCAACCGACCGATGGACGACATCCTCGCCGAGCTGTCGCAGTACCCCGTGACGACCCGTGTGATGTTGACCGGCCCGATGGTGGTCGCCCGAGACATCGCCCACGCCAAGATCAAGGAGCGTCTCGACGCCGGCGAAGCGATGCCGCAGTACCTCAAGGATCACGCGGTGTACTACGCCGGGCCGGCCAAGACCCCGGAGGGCTACGCATCGGGTTCGTTCGGGCCGACGACCGCCGGCCGCATGGACAGCTACGTCGAGCAGTTCCAGACCTCCCGAGGATCGATGATCATGCTGGCGAAGGGCAACCGCTCCAAGCAGGTCACCGACTCGTGCGCGACGAACGGCGGGTTCTATCTCGGCTCGATCGGTGGACCGGCCGCCCGGCTTGCGCTCGACAACATCCGCAAGGTCGAGGTGCTCGAGTACCCCGAGCTCGGCATGGAGGCCGTGTGGAAGATCGAGGTCGAGGACTTCCCGGCGTTCATCGTCGTCGACGACAAGGGCCACGACTTCTACGCAGATGTCAACGCCGCTGCATCGATGCCGGTCTCTCTCCGCTGAGCGGATCAGTCCGATCCGTGACTCTCGACGGAGTCAGAGCTCGCCGGCGAGGGCGCCGAGGCGGCGTTCACCATCGGGGGTCTGACCATTCGATCAGGACTTCGAACGTGATCAGGTCGATCGGCGGATGATCGAACGTGATCGTCGCAACGCCGCGATCATCCAGGTCCGTCCGCACCGAGGTCACGACATCGCCTTCTTGATGGCTGCGCGGGTCGCTGCGGCTTCGTCGGCGTTGCCACCGAACTCGCTTCCGGCGAACTCGGTGACACCGAGGTCGGCGAGCGCCCCGATGCGGTCAACGACCTCCTCCTCGGAGCCGACGATGGCAATTCCCTCGGGCCCGGCAACGCCTTCACGGTCGAGCATCGCTCGGTAGCTGGGCAGCTGGCCATAGATCTCGAAGATCTTCGCCGCACGCTCGCGCGCCCCGGCCATGTCGTCGGTCACGCACACCGGCAGGCCGACCACGATGCGAGGCATCGGACGCTCGGCCGCCTCCGCAGCGGCATTGATGGTCGGGATGACGTGTTCGGCCAGCGTCTTCGGTCCCGTGCACCAGGTGATCGTGCCGTCGGCCAACTCGGCGGTGAGCTTCAGCATCTGCGGGCCGAGGGCGGCGACGACGATCCCGAACGGCGGCGCACCCTTTGCGTTGATCGCCAAGTTGGTCGAGTAGTCCTCGCCCCGATAGCCGACGGGTTCGTTGCGCGACAACGGACCGAGGATGCTCAGGTAGTCGCGCATGTGCCGGACCGGCTTGTCGTAGCTCATGCCGAGCATGTTCTCGATGACCACCTTGTGGCTGAGACCGATACCCAGCGTCAACCGTCCCTCGCAGGCGGCATTGACGGTCAGTGCCTGCTGCGCAATTGCCGACGGGTGCCGCGGATACGTGGGCACCACCGAGGTGCCGAGCTCGATGCGGGGCACCTCGCGGCCGACGATTGCGAGCGCCGTCAGCGCGTCATGGCCGAAGATGTTCGGGATCCAGAAGGAGGCGAAGCCGTCGGCCTCCGCCTGCTTCGCCTCGGCGACCACGTCGTCGATCGTGCCGTCGTTGATGCTTCCACCGAATGATCCAATACGCATGGCGTCGACGGTAGCCACCACACCCCCGCAGGCAAGCAGCCGACCGAACCACCTCCGGTGAGATCTGTGTGCACCCCCGACACTCACCTCTCACCGCACGAGCCTGACTCCCCGCTCCGGTGAGATCTGTGTGCAACGCCGGCGCTCACCTCTCACCGCAGGAGTGCTTGGGCTCGTCCGCGTTCGGCGCCGGGTGGTACGAACGCAGGCCATGGGGAACTGGAACTTTGCTGACATCTGGGAAGTGGTCGCCGAGGAGCTGCCGGACGCGCCGTGTCTGATCCACGGTGACGACCAACGGACCTGGGCGGAGGTCGACCAGCGCGCCGACGGCGTTGCCCAACACTTGCTGGACGCTGGCCTCGACCATCAACAGGCGGTCGCCCAGTACCTGTACAACAGCAACGAGTACATGGAGTCGATGTACGCGGCGTTCAAGGGCTCGTTCGCTCCGGTCAACACCAACTATCGCTACACCGCCGATGAGTTGCTCTACCTCTGGGACAACGCCGACGCCGGAGCCGTCGTGTTCCACGGTTCGTTCACCGACACGATCGACGTCATTCGCGCCCGCCTCCCCAAGGTGAAGGTGTGGTTGTGGGTCGACGACGGTGCCGGACCGTGCCCCGAGTGGGCGACGCCCTACGAGGTCGCTGCCACCAGCGGCGTCGGCCGTGTCGCGCCGGCGTGGGGACGCAGCGGCGACGATCTCAACTTCTTGTACACGGGCGGCACCACCGGCATGCCCAAAGGGGTCATGTGGCGACAGGACGACCTGGCCGTCAAGTTGACGGCGACGGGCGCCGCCCCCCTGCCAGACGACGCCAACTACGACGAGCTCCGTGCCACGCTCACTCAGCCCGGTGCCCGATTCCTCCCCGCCTGCCCTCAGATGCATGGCACCGGGAACTTCCCCGGTCTCGGCACACTCTGCAGCGGCGGGAGCGTCGTCACCCTCTCGGGCCGCAACTTCGACCCGGTGGAGCTGCTCGACACGATCGAGCGAGACGGGGTCAACTCCCTGGCGATCGTCGGCGACGCCTTCGCCAAGCCGATCC
This sequence comes from Ilumatobacteraceae bacterium, assembly GCA_963793335.1. Taxonomy (GTDB): domain Bacteria; phylum Actinomycetota; class Acidimicrobiia; order Acidimicrobiales; family Ilumatobacteraceae; genus Sva-07. Next base: position 787,632 of record CAWBZS010000001.1, read on the forward strand.
TGCGCGCACTCGACGCCGACCCTGGACGCTGGGATCTCACCTCACTCGTCGGCATCGTGTCGTCCGGCGTCATGTGGAGCCAGGAGTCGAAGACACGCCTGCTGGAGCATCACGCCGGCATGGTCTTGATGGACGCGTTCTCGTCGTCGGAGGCCTTGGGGATGGGGTCGTCGATCTCCGCTGCCGGTGCGACCTCCGAGACCGCCAAGTTCGTGTTGAGTCCCGACACGATCGTGATCGACGACCTCAACCGACCGCTGGAGCCCGGATCGCCCGAGATCGGACGCCTCGCCGTCGGCGGACGCCAACCGGTCGGCTACTACAAGGACGCGGAGAAGACGGCCCGCACGTTCTTCGAGGTCGACGGGAAGCGCTACTCCTGCCCCGGCGACTTCGCCACCATCGACGCCGACGGCCGCATCACGCTGCTCGGTCGCGGCTCGCAGTGCATCAACACCGGTGGTGAAAAGGTGTTCCCTGAGGAGGTCGAGGAGGCGATGAAGACCCATCCCGACGTGCTCGACGCAGTGGCGGTTGGCATCCCCGACGAGAAGTTCGGCGAAGCGGTCACCGGGATGGTCGAGGCCCGGCCGGGACACACGGTCGATACAGCGTCACTGATCGCGCATGTCAAGCAGACGCTCGCTTCCTACAAGGCGCCGAAACACGTGGTGGTCGTCGACACGATCGGCCGTGCGGCAAACGGCAAGGTCGACTACAAGCGCCTTCGGTCGGACGCCACCGAGTCGCTCGGTGTGAGCTGACCGTCGTCGCGCAGCGTGTTGGGCGAGCTCAGCCCGAGCTGAGTGCGAATGCGATCGTCGCGGCACAGATGGCCGCCGTGGCGAGCAGAATGAGCAGGGACGCGCTGACCACATAGGCCGCATTGCCCATCGGTCGGCGCACCTTCACGCCGGGCGGCGGATCAGCGGCGACGTACGGTTCGAGCAGGTCTCGCCAGGCACGTGCCTTCTCCTTCTCCCGACGGGTCTGCGTCACGCCGCTCGTCACACCGACGGCACCGATGATCGGATCGGCGCCGGCTGCCGACGGGACCATGAACTCGGGTGGTCCGGCAAGCGACACGCGGTGGCGTGTGTCGCCGTGCCACACGTCGATCGCAGTGCCGAGTTCACCGACGCCCAGGCTGTGCAATTCGGCGAGTGGAAGGTCGAAGACGACGCGGCCACCCGTTGTTGTGAACCGGAGGCGCCCGAACGCCAACTGGAGCGTTCCCGAGGGCTGCGCAAGCATCGTGAACAGCGGGATGCCCGGATCGCAGGGGCCGACCCGGTAGCCGCCAGGGCTCTCCGCGCAGGGAAACTCCGACGCCGTCGGGTCGGGGGGTGCAACCGGTTCGAGGGCATCACCCTCGATGGGGTCGGTCGCGGCGGTTCCAGCATCGGCAACGGCGTCCGACCATCCGTCTCCCTCCCAGTATCGGTGTGCATGACGATGCACCGGGTCGGGATACCAGCCCGCCGGGGCTTGCAGCTGCATGACGACCTCCTCGTTGCCGGCCCGCAGCCAGTCCACGGGCCACTTCCCACGTGCGCACCACCTCGCCGGGATGGCCAGTGTCGTTCGGCCCTGCCCGCCCTGCACGACGGTTGTGCGTCGCTGTCCGCGGTACCGTCGCAGCCATGAGCAAGCATGTGATCGCCATTGCCTACTGCGTACCTTGAGACTATTCGAGCCGCGCCGTGAGCGCAGCGAGTGACCTGTTGTCGACGTACCAGCACGTGATCGAGTCGTTGACGCTCGTCACTGGCGGAGCGGGGATCTTCGACGTCGAGATCGACGGCGAACTGCTCTACTCGAAACACGCAACCGGCCGACACGCCGAGCCCGGCGAAGTGCTGGCGCTGTTCCGCGAGCGCTACGGCGGGCATCACCCCCTACGGCGAGTAGCTGCTCGGGTCAGCGCCCAGGAGTCAGCGGATGAGCGCCCATTCGTCGTCGGTCAGCTCGTTGATCCGACCATCGGTGCGTATGGCAAAGGCCTCGATCGCCTCGTCGAGCGCCAATGCACCGTTTCGCTCGATCGTCACTGCGACGAGGACGTCGTCGACACCGTCGAGCACTGGCCGATACGTCAGCACCACCAGATGGTCTCCGCCGACCACCGACGAGAGTTCCTCCGAGCGGTGGACGTATCCGTCCGATTGCACGAACCCCAACAACCGCTCGGAACCGATCGCCATCAGTTCTCCCTTGCGTTGCAGGGCGGCGGACCATGGCGCCACGATCTGGCCGTCATTCGAGTGTTCGATGAGCGGGGCGTCGCTGTCTCGGCGGTGGAGGACCACGAGCGTCCCGGCTGCTCGATCGTGCAGCCCCTGTCGATTCGGATCGACCAACACGCCCGCATAGACCACCGCGAGTCCGAAGACCTGAAGCAGGGCCAACGCGATGGCTGCCGAGTCGGGCACGCCGAGCGCGGCGACAGCCGCGACGACCAGGACCGGCAGGTGAGCGACGAACCAGCGACGAACACTCGCCGACCAACCGGGCGCGGCCTGGTCGGCCGACCGGATCACGGTCGTCCCGGCCACCATGGCGCCGAGCGGGCGGCCGGTGACCGCGATCGGTGCCACCACGATCACGAACTCGGCGACGACGAGGGCCACCCAGCCGGGAGCCAACACTCCCAACGCGTCGGCGACTCGGAAGGCCAGCACCGTGGTCAGCGAGACCGCCAACGAATCGACGAAGCCCGCACCGACCCGCCGGCCCGGGCCCGCGATCTCGAGTGACGCGGGTTGGCCATCGGCGCCGGGCATGGATTCGCCGCTGCCGGAGTGCTCGAACGTCGCCACCGCGTCGAACCTACCGCCGACCGAACAGCAGTGGCCGGAGCTGATCGAGTGTCACAGGCGAGCAAACGACGCCTCGACCGCCACGGTGGACCACCACCGGAGCTCGGAGGTCCTGAACCTGCTCAGAGGGCGCGGACCCGATCCCGGAACGGCTCGAGGATCGCACGGTTGTGGGCATCGCCGCCCGGCGTGTTCGCGCTGGCCAGTACGGAGTCGACGTGCCCGGCGCTGGCGAGTTCGGCGGCCGTCGCCGCGACGAGCGCATTCACGATCGCGGCACCGGCGACGGTGGAGGTTGCGCCGACCATGGTGCCGAGGGCGTCGAGCTCGATCGATGCGTCGCCCGGAACGCCGTGATTGTCGATCACGATGTCGGCAACCGCCTCGAGCGCCATGTCGTCGCCGACGCCGACACTGCGGGCGTGGCGGCGGCTCGACGATGGCGATCACGCCTGCGGCGGGATCGCGGAAGCGCTCGGCGAGCTCGACACACACGGCGTTGCCGCCCGAGTTGGACGCGACGATCAGCGTGTCGATCTCTGCGACGGTCAGATCAGCGAAGAGACCGTCAGCGCGACCCGAGGTGCGCTCGAGTTCGGTGCTCCGCAGCGCCCCACGGTGCAACATCAGCGCATCGTCCAGGATCGGGTTCACGGCGGCGAGCCCGCCGGCTCGGTAGAACATCTCCTCGGCCAGCATGTGTGAGTGTCCGGTTCCGAACACATGGACCAGCCCTCCTCCCGCGATCGTGGCGGCGAGCAGTGTTGCACCATCGCGGATGTGTCGAGACTCCTGCGCTGCGACCTCACCGAGGAGCCTGAGCAACCCGTCGAGGTAGGCAGTCGCAGCTGGGGAGGTCTCGGGGTGGCCCGCCCCGCTGCCCGGCGTCATCCGGCGATCGTATCCAATCGTCGAGCGGCGAACAGCGAGCGGCGAACAGCGAACAGCGAACAGCGAGCGGCGAACAGCGAACAACGAACGACGAACAGCGTGGTCTACGTTGGACCGACACGCCACACCGAGACCGAGGTACCAGTCCATGGAGATCCGACCGGCAACGGCCGCCGACGAAGCGGCGCTGTACGACATCTGCCTTCGCACCGGCGATCGCGGCGCCGATGCGAGCAGCCTGCACGACGACCACTCGTTGCTCGGATCGGTGTTCGTCGGACCGTACCTGTCGGTCGGCGACACGATCGCCTTCACCGCCGTCGACGAGCAGGGTCCCGGCGGCTACGTCCTGGCCGCCCTCGACACGCGAGCATTCGAACACGAGTGCGAACGCACCTGGTGGCCGCCGCTTCGAGCCCGTCACGCCGATCCAGAGCCAGACCAGCAGGGCCCCGATGCGGCGCTGCGCCGCTTCATCCACCACCCGCCGATCCGTTCGTCGGACATCATCGATGCCTTTCCCTCCCACCTCCACATCGACCTGCTCCCTCGGATGCAGGGCAGCGGGGTCGGCGTCGGGCTCATGGACACGATGATGGCTGCGTTGCGCGACTCGAACTCGGCGGGGGTGCACCTCGGGGTCGACCCGAACAATCCCCGCGCGATTCGTTTCTACGAACGGTACGGCTTCTCGACGCTGAGCCTCGACGACCACGAGCGCGTCATGGTGCTCCCGCTCGACGGTCGACCGGTTCAGGACATCGAGACGAGGTCGAGCCAGTCGTCGGAGAAGTAATCGACGTCGCCGTCGGGCATCAGCAGCACCTTGGTGGGGTCGAGCTCGCGGACGAAGTCCTCATCGTGGCTCACCAGGATGATCGCCCCCGGCCAGTCGACCAGCGCGTCCGCGACCGCTTGACGTGACGGTGGGTCGAGGTTGTTGGTCGGCTCGTCGAGCAACAACAAGTTGTTGCGGCCGACCATCAGCATCGCCAACGCGAGCTTGGTCTTCTCGCCGCCCGACAACGTTCCGGAATCCTGGAAGACCTTGTCGCCCGAGAGCCCGAACATGCCGAGCAGACCCCGCAATTGCGTCTCACCGAGGTTCATGCCGTCGGGTACTGCGTCGCGGATGTTGGTCAGAAGGGATTCGTCGGTGCGCAGGTTGTCGTGCTCCTGGGCGTAGTAGCCGGCGTGGACCTGATAGCCGAATTCGAAGTCGCCGAGGTCCGCGGTGGTCTCACCGGCGAGGATCCGCAGCAGGCTGGTCTTGCCGGCACCGTTGAGGCCCAGCACGAGCAGCCGTTCGCCACGGCCGAGGTCGAAATCGATGTCTTCGAAGATCGTGGGACCGCCGTACGCCTTGCACATTCCCGATGCGCGGATGACCGTCTCGCCGCACTTCGGTGGGTCGGGAAACCGCACCGACATCGTCTTGGTCGACTGCGGCCCTCGGACCCGCTGACCTTCGAGACGGGCAATGCGCTTCTCGACGCTGTGCGCCATCGCCGCTTTGGTCGCCTTGGCACCGAAGCGGTCCACCACGGTCTGCAGTCGGTCGATCTCCTTTGCCTGCAGCACCGCCTTCTTGGCGAGCCGGGCCTCGTCGTCGGCACGAGCGCGCTGGTACTGGCTGTACGTGCCTCGGTACTCGACGATCTCGCCGACGTCGTGCTCGGTGGCACGATCGAGGTGCAGGACGCGTGTGATCGATTCGTCGAGGAGTTCGAGGTCGTGACTGATCACGAGCAGCGCACCCTTGTACTGGCGAAGGAATCCAAGCAGCCACGCCTTCGCGTCGACGTCGAGGTGGTTGGTCGGCTCGTCGAGACACAACACGTCGGAACCGGCGAACAGGATGCGGGCCAGCTCGACCCGGCGCCGCTCACCACCCGACAGCGTGCTGATCGGCTGGTCGAGCCGGGCATCGGGGATTCCGAGACCCGCAGCCATCGCACGGGCTTCACTCTCAGCGGCGTACCCGCCCGTGGTACGGAAGGCCTCCTCGGCGTTGACGTAGCGGCTGACGTTTCGCTCGTCGGGGTTCTCCTCCATGGCGATGCGGAGCTTCTCGATGCGAACGATCTCGTCGTCGATCCCTCGCCCCGACAGCACGTGGGTCACGCAGGTACGACCGTCGAGGGCCGAGTCGATCTTGGGGTCCTGCGGGAGGTAGCCGAACCCGCCCTTGCGGAGCACGTGGCCGGCCTTTGGTTCGTTGGCGCCGCCGAGCACCTTGAACAGGCTGGTCTTGCCGGCGCCGTTGCGTCCGACGATGCCCACCTTGTCCCGGGGCATCACGGTGAAGCTGGCAGCGTCGACGAGGAGTCGACCACCCACTTCCACCGAGATCGCCTGAGCCTGGAGCATCAGACCAGGCTACGGGAACACCTTCGATCAAGCGCTGGGCGTACCCGACGCCCCATCGCCACCGCTGGTTGGAGCGGGCTCCGGTTCGGACGGAGCGGTCGCAGGCGGCGGTGTGGAGAGCGGCGTCGTTGCAGGCGGTGAGGTTGCAGGCGGTGAGGTTGCAGGCGGCGAGGTCGCAGGAGGCGCAGTTGCAGGCGGTGAGGTCGCAGGCGGTGTCGTTGCGGGCGGTGAGGTCGCAGGCGGTGAGGTCGCAGGCGGCGAGGCGCCCCCGGAGCCCGACGAACCTGTGGAGCCCGACGACCCGGAACCCGACGACCCGGAACCCGACGAACCTGTGGAACCCGACGAACCGGAACCCGTTGTTTCGCTCGACGTCGAGGCGGGCGGCCCCAGCACGGTCGGAGCATCGCTGCCCGCTCCGGAGTCGTCGCGGAACACCGATTGCAGGCACTCCCCGACACTCGGCGATGCTGGGCCCAGCGATGCAGCGACCGCGTCGGCGAGTACCTGACGACCCGCCTCGGTGGGATGCAGCCGGTCACCGCTGAGCACACCAGGCTCCTCGGCGATCGTCTTCCAGTCGAGCAGCATCACGTTGTCGTCGCCGTCGGCCACGCGCGTCACGACCTCGTTGACCTCGCTCCACTCAGGCCGGTACTCCGTGACCGTGAGCAGCAGCGTCGGCCGAGGGGCCAGACGCGTGAGCATCTCGCGGAGCTGCGCCTCGTAGGCCAGCGCATCACCCCGGTAGTTGCTCCCGAGAAAGACGACCGCTGCGTTCCAGTCCTCGACCGGCGAGGCATCGGCACGCAACGCGGCGTCGAGCACGTTGTTGCCGAATTCGACGAACCGACTCGGCTCGGCCTCGACGGCGACCTGCCATCCGAGCGGAACCAGGGTCTCGCACATCTGATTGCCGTACCGGGGTGATGTCGATGCCAGGATCGAATCACCGAGGAGCAACACCCGGTTGCCATCTGCGAGGGCCCCGAGCAGCTGGACCCCCGCATCGACCTCGACCGACGTCGGCGGCTCGACCGAGACGGCAACGGTGGACTCCTCGGGCGGGAGCGAACCCACCCCACCGATCGTGGCGACCGGAGCGATGGTGGTCGACCCCTCATCGGTGACGTCCGATGACGCCCCGCACCCGACGACGAGCGCGCAGAGCAGCACGCTGCCGATCGCATGGCGGGGCCAGAACATGGCCATCATTCAAGCCGCTGGAACGACGCGGCGGGTGTCAGCCCCGATCTGGACGTGTCGCACCGGTGCCGGCACCGTCAGCGAGACCGAAGCGCGTCGCGGATTTCGGTGAGCAGGTCGAGCTCGGTCGGTCCGCTGTCGTCGTCTTCGTCGGTCTTCAGCTTGTTGTAGGCCTTGACGATCAGGAAGCACACGAACGCCACGATCAGGAAGGTGACGAGGGCGGTGATGACGGTGCCGACGAGGAGGTCGGCCTCACCAACGCCGATCACGATCGAGTCGAAGTTGGGCTGGCCGAAGATGCCGGCGATGAGCTGCATGATGATGCCATCGACGATGGCGTTGACGACCGGCACGAAGAAGAGCGTGAGCGTGAATGCCACCGCCAATTCGACGAGGTTGCCGCGATTGACGAACTCCTTGAACTCGTTGACGAAGTCTTTCATGACGGTCCTTTCCAGACGTTTCGAGATCGTCGTTCAGCGCGAACGACGTGAGTGGTCTATCACGTTCGGGATGCTGCCGGGTGAGGCCGTGATCGCATGGCGTTCAGCGGGCGGTCCAACCGCCGTCGACGATCAGGCTCTGGCCCGTCAGGAAGGTGCCGGCGGAGGAAGCGAGCAGTAGCAGCGCTCCGTCGAGTTCGCTCAGCTCGCCCATCCGTGGGATCGGCGAGTTGGATGCGATGAAGCGCTGGCTGCCCTCGTCGGTGTCCATCCCATCGGTCATCTCCGACGGGAACCAGCCAGGACACAGCGCATTGACCCGGATCCCCTTGCGCGCCCACTGCAGCGCCAGTTCCCGGGTCAGATTGACCACCGCGCCCTTGCTCGCGCAGTAGTGGGCCTGCTTCACCGGTGTCGAGCCGACATGCCCGAGCATCGATGCGACGTTCACGATCGCACCCCACCGAGCATCGATCATCGACGGCGCACACAGCTTCGACAGGTGCCACAGCGCCGTCACGTTGATCTCCATCGACGACCGGAAGCGATCGAGTTCCTCGTGTTCGACCGCAACCGTGCCGCCGACCCCGGCGTTGTTGACGAGCACGTCGACGCGGCCATGGCGTTCGAGCACTTCGGCGACCAGCCGTTCTCGGTCGGTGTCGAGCGACATGTCCGCAGTGACCACCATCGAACCGGGGAGTTGCTCCGCGAGCGTCGCGAGGCGGTCGACGCGCCGTGCGGTCACGACCACCGTGGCGCCAACAGCATGGAGCACCCGGGCGAAGTGCGCCCCGAGGCCCGACGATGCCCCGGTCACCAGTGCGACGCGGTCGTCCAGCCGAAATGCGGCCAACGGGCCGAGGGTGACGGCCGGCTCGGCGGAGATGGACTCGGCGGAGATGGACTCGGTCGGGATGGACGGTGCGGAGATCGGCGGGGTGGAGCGCGGCATGGTCGCCAACCTAGGAGGGTGCTCGATCCCATCCCGTCACCGAGCCGTGACGTCGCTGTCATGCCCGGTCGCGCGTTTCGATGTCGAACGTGGCGGTTGCATGTCAACTCCGCATCGAGGTGTCGACACCTCTGGATCTCCGACTCGTCGCGGAGTAGGAAGGGCGACGTGGAAGACAGCCGAAACACCTGGAACGCCGCAGTGAAACTCGCCATCGTCATCTCGATCGTGTCCACGCTTGCGGCGGTCGCACTGTCGTCGGCGAGCAGCGTTCCGCAGGCAGCGATCGTGCTCCCGATCATCGTCATTGCGTTCACTGCGAGCTGGGTCCAGACCGGCCGGATCCGCTGCGACGCCACGCGAACACACGCCAACTGAACCTTGCGGTGCGGGTGATCGTCGGCCACGGGGGTTGTGGCACGATCGACCCATGAGCGACCACGGGTCCGTACCGCCAAAGGTTCGTATCGGCTTCGGCCTCGGCACCTCGACCCCGTTGCACGGTCCGTCGTTCGGTGCGGTCGTCGATGCGCTCGAGTCACTCGGCTTCGATTCGCTGTGGGTCTCCGAGCGCATCAGCGGACCGGCCCCCGACCCGCTCGTGGCGATGGCCTACGGTGCCGGGCGGACCACCCGGCTCAAATTCGGCATGTCGGTGATGGTTCTGCCCGGCCGCAACCCCGTGGTGCTCGCCAAGGAGCTCGCCACGTTGGCGAACATGTCGGGCGGCCGGCTCCTTCCGGCCTTCGGTCTGGGCGCCGTCGACCCGGTCGAACAGCAGGCCTTCGGCGTCGAGCGCGGCGAACGAGCCAAACGCTTCGACGAGATGCTCACCGTGATGCGCCACTGTTGGACCGGCGACACGTTCAGCCACCACGGCGACCGGTTCCACTACGACGACATCCGCGTACTGCCCGCAGCCGAACGACTGGAGGTGTGGCTCGGCGGCATCGCTCCGTCGGAGCTGCGTCGTGTCGGCAGGATGGGGCAGGGCTGGTTGCCGTCGTTCGTGACACCGGCTGACGCCGAGGCCGGTCGCACCGTGATCGAAACGGTGTGCTCTGAGCACGACCGCTCGATCGACGACGATCACTACGGCGTGCTGCTGCCCTACTCGTTCGGACCGATCCCCGACCGCCTCCAGGCGCTCCTCGCGAAGCGACGACCCGACCTCGACGACCCCAGCGAACTGGTCCCGACATCGTGGGGTGGCCTCACCACGATGATCAAGAAGTTCATCGACGTCGGCACCTCCAAGTTCGTGGTGCTGCCGCTCGCTGAGCCCGACGGCGCCGACGGATGGGTCGAACACCTCACCGAGGCCGCCGAGGTCCTCCTGCCGCTCGAGACGTCATGAAGCCGACAGCCGACGCCGCACTGTTCGAGCCGGGACTCGACGGCACCTTCACGCCGACCGAGTTCGCACGAGGTCCGTGGGACCCGTCGGCCTGCCACGGCGGCCCGGTCAGTGCGTTGCTGTCGCGTGCCATCGAGGGCGCCGAGCCCGACTCGCAGGTCGACTGGCAGATCTCCCGCCTGTCCATCGAGCTCATGCGGCCGGTGCCGGTCGGCCGGCCGCTCACGCTCAACACCCACATCGAACGACCGGGACGCAAGGTCTCATTGGTGGCGGCCCGGCTCCTCGACGGCGACACCGAGGTCGCCCGTGCCCGCTCGCTGCGTCTCAGGGTTCGCTCGCTCGGCCTCCCTGCCGACACCGCGCAGCCCGCAGACGACCAGCCTGGAGTACCCCTCGACGGCACGTCGCAACGCGTGGTGTGGGCCGACGACGGCCAGATCGCGTTCCACCGCGACGCGTGCGATCATCGCTTCACCGAGGGCTCGTGGGATGCCCCGGGGCCCGTGGCGGTGTGGATCCGATTGAACGTGTGCGTCGTCCCCGACGAGGCGCCCTCGGGTGTACAGCGCGCCGCGGCGGCTGCCGACTTCGGCAACGGTGTGAGCGGCGGTCTTCCGTTCGAGCGCTTCGTGTACATCAATCCCGATCTCACCGTGCACCTCCTGCGCGAGCCGGTCGGCGACTGGATCGGCATGCGCACCGCATCGCACTACGGCACAGCAGACACCTCGACCGGTGCCGGGTTCGCCGAGTCGGCGCTGTACGACGCCGACGGCCGCATCGGGCGCAGTGTCCAGAGCCTGCTGCTCGACGAGCGGTAGCGCGCCCCGACAGACCCGAGGGAACCAACGAGGCACCGTGTGACGTCCAACACACATGATGCGCAAACGACTCGTCCCTGCGGTGCTCACCGTTGCGGTGGCGCTGGTGGCGGCTGGCTGCAGCTCCGATGGAAACGAACCGACAAGCGACGCGCCGACTGAATCCGAGGTTCCGGTCGCCGATGAGCCCGGCACCGCGAACCAGCCGCAGGGGTTCGGCGCTGCCAATCTCGAGTTCTTCGACGACTGCGCGGCGCTGCTCACCTACATGCAGACCGAAGCCACCGAACGGGTCACGCCGTGGGGCCTCGGTGGCGGCTTCGCTCCGTTCGACGAGCGACTGGCGACCGTCGACGACGCGGAGAGTGCTGACGTCGGTGATGGCGCCCCCGACTCGTCGATCGCAGCTTCCGCCCCGGTCGAGGGCACCGACTTCTCCGGCACGAACGTGCAAGAGATCGGCGTCGACGAAGGCGACATCGTCGAGACGGACGGTGATTTCGTGTACGTCGCCTCCACGGACGGCCTCCGTATCGTTGCTGTCGAGTCGGCCGAGGTCGTGGCCGAGCCCGAGCTCCCGAACGGGTCGCACCAGTTGCTCCTCGACGACGACCGCCTCGCCGTGGTCACCTCCAGTTGGGGCGGGTCACCCGACACGATCGTGTCGTTGTACGACGTCGCTGACCCGACCGATCCCGATCTGCTCCGGCGCACCCACCTCGAAGGGGCGGTCGTGGCCACCCGCTCGATCGACGGCGTCGCCCGACTGGCGATCACCACCACGTTCGACCAGCGCCTGTCGTTCGTGCGCCCCGACCAGTTCGGCCTCGACGAGGAGACCGCACTGGAGCGCAACAAGGAGATCATCGCTGACTCGTCCGTCGGCGACTGGTTGCCGCGATCGTTCGAGGAGGACACCGACGGAGCATTCGGGCCGATCACCGAGATCCTCCCGTGCGAGGTCGTCGCTGCCCCTCCGACCTTCTCGGGGCTCGGGCTCACGTGGATCGCCTCGCTCGATCTCTTCGCCACCGACGCCCCGGTCGGCTCGGCGGGCGTCGTGTCCACCGGAGACGTCGTCTACGCCTCGGCCGACAACCTGTACGTGAGCACTCGTGACTGGTCGTGGCAGTGGGACGGCGAGAATGCTCCCGACGATGGCCCGCCGCCGACGCTGATCCATCAGTTCTCGCTCGACGAGGGGACCGAGGCCACCTACGTCGCCTCCGGTGAGGTCGAGGGTCGACTGCTGAACCAGTTCGCGATGAGCGAGTTCGACGGTGACCTCCGCGTCGCCACCACCAACGACGATCGAGGCGGATTCGGCGAGCAGAGCAGTTCGACGGTGTTCGTGCTGCGGGCGAACGGCGACTCACTGGAACAGATCGGATCGATCGGCGACCTCGGTATCGACGAACAGATCTACGCGGTCAGGTTCATGGGTGATCTCGCCTACGTGGTCACGTTCCGCCAGATCGATCCGTTGTACGTGATCGACCTCACGGATCCAACGAGCCCGGTGGCGGCCGGCGAACTCAAGATCCCCGGCTACTCGGCCTACCTCCACCCGGTCGGCGACGGCCTCCTGCTCGGTGTGGGCCAAGACGCCACCGACGAGGGGCGAACGACCGGCACTCAGCTCAGTCTGTTCGACGTGGCCGATCCGAACGATCCCCAGCGGATCAGCACGTTGGCGATCGGCGGCGCCAGCGAGGTCGAGTGGGACCACCGGGCGTTCCTGTACTGGCAGCCCGACGGCACGATCGTGTTGCCGGTGTCACCGGGCTGGAACGAGTGCGGTGACGAGGTCGACTGTCTGGCGAAGGAACTCACGGGAGCGGGCGGCGCCGTGGTGGCGGAGCTCGACGGACGCGAGCTCGCGGCCCGAGGCGTTGTGAACCACTCGGCGCGCGACGTCAACTGTTGGAATCCAATGCAACGGTCGATGGTGATCGGCGACGAGCTCGTCACGATCGGCCTCGATCAGCTCGTGTTCTCCGATCGTCAGACTCTGGAGCCACGCGACTCGGTCAGCTGGGCCAACCCTGACGAGTTCGACTGCTACTGGTACGGCTGACGTCACGTTTGGTGTCAGACACCAAACGTTACGAGCGCTTCTGGATGTTGGCCCACTCGTCACGCAGGCCGACCGTGCGGTGGAACAGCATCGGCTGGTCGGCGTCGGCGGCGAAGTAGCCGATGCGTTCGAACTGCACCACCTGGCCGGCCTCCACCTCGGCCAACGCCGGCTCCACCTTCGCTCCGGCGAGCAACTCCCGCGAGTCGGCATTGAGGTCGTCGAATGCGTCGCCCGTCGCCTCGCCTGGCACTGCCGCGCTGAACAGCCGCTCGTAGAGCGCAACGGACGCATCGAGCGCATGGCTCGCCGAGACCCAGTGCATCGTCGACTTCACCTTGCGGCCATCCGGGGCGGTGCCGCCGCGGGTCTCGGGGTCGTAGGTGACCTGCACCTCGACCACGTTGCCGTCGGCGTCGGTGTCGAACCCGGTTGCGGTCACGAAGAACGCGCCGCGCAGGCGAACCTCCTTGCCCGGCGACAGCCGGAAGTACTTGGGCGGCGGCTCGGCCCGGAAGTCGTCGTGCTCGATGTACAGCACACCACTGAACGGCACCGTCCGGGTGCCGTCGTCGGCATTCTCCGGGTTGTTGGTGAGCTCCACGTACTCGACGACCGGTTCACCCGCGTCGTCGACCGGCCAGTTGGTGATGACGACCTTCAGCGGGCGCAGCACGGCCATCCGACGCTGCGCCACCCGATTCAGTTCGGTGCGGACGAACGATTCCAGCAGCTCGATCTCGTGGCGGCTGTTGGTGCGCGATACGCCGATGAAGTTGCAGAATTCGCGAATCGCCGATGCGGGGTAGCCCCGGCGACGAAGGCCGCGCAGGGTCGGCATCCGCGGGTCGTCCCACCCGTCGACCGTGCCGTCCTCGACGAGCTTCGCGAGCCGTCGCTTCGACGTGACGGTGTGCGTGAGCTCCAAGCGGGCGAACTCGGTCTGGCGCGGTGGTTCGAACGGGAGCGGGAGCTGGGCGAGGTACCAGTCGTAGAGGGCGCGATGACTGTCGAACTCCAGCGTGCACAGCGAGTGGGTGACCCCCTCGATGGCGTCGCTCTGACCATGCGCCCAGTCGTAGGTCGGGTAGATGCTCCACACGGCCCCGGTGCGGTGGTGGTGTACCGCCCTGATGCGGTACATGACCGGGTCTCGCAGCTGCATGTTCTCGTGCTGCATGTCGATCTTGGCGCGCAACACCCGCGAGCCTTCGTCGAACTCGCCGGCGCGCATCCGCCGGAACAGATCGAGGTTCTCCTCAACCGACCGGGTGCGGAACGGGCTCTCGACCCCCGGCTTGCCGTAGCCACCCCGCTGCGCCGAGATCGTGTCGCCGTCCTGCTCGTCGACGTACGCGAGGCCCTTGGTGATCAGCAGTTCGGCCCACTCGTAGAGCTGCTCGAAGTAGTCGCTGGCGTACAGCACCTCGCCATCGATCGGGAACCCGAGCCATGCAAGATCTTCGATGATCGCGTCGACGAAGCTCGTGTCCTCGGTGTCGGGATTCGTGTCGTCGAAGCGCAGGTTGCAGATGCCGTCGAACTCGCGGGCGATTCCGAAATCGACGGTGATCGCCTTGGCGTGACCGATGTGCAGGTAGCCGTTGGGTTCGGGTGGGAACCGCGTCTGCACCCGCCCGCCGAAGGTGCCCTGCTCGTTGTCGGCAGCGACGAGGTCGCGAACGAAGTTCGCAGCGGCGGGAGGTCGTTCGGTGGCAGCCATGACGGAACCAGTATGGACGCCCACCCGCCACCAACCCCGTTTGCGTTGCAGTTTCGGTGGGCCGGCCCACCGAAACTGCAACGCAGACGGGTGTCAGGAGGTCTGCTCGAACCAGATCCGGTCGATCTCGCCCGCCACCGGCTCGCCGTACACGGGGTCGATGCGGATACTCCGGATGGTCCCCTCCCAGCCTGGAAGCGAGCCCACATCGATCACGATGTCGGTGAACTCGCCGGAGCCCTCGACGTCGAACTGGGTGTATTTGATCCCGTCGAGTTCGGTGTCGGTGTCGGTCACGAAGAACAGTTCGCCCGTGGTCGAGACCCCCTCGGGCACCCGCATCGAGATCGTGAGCTGGTCGAAGTCGGCGGGCACCAGAATCGAACCGGTCTGGAAGTGAGGGTCCTCGCCAGTGGTCTGGAACTGCAACGCCCCGTCCGCGACCGTGAGTGGTTCCATGTCGAAACGCGATGTCCACCCGCCGGCCAGTTCATCGAGATCGCCATCGTCATCGAACGTCCACTCGGGTGGCGCGACCTCGTACTCCTCGACGGCGATCGGGAACCTGACGAGATCACGGTCGAGGCTGTTCCCGCCGAAGTTGAACCGGGAGACGTAGAGATACATCTCACCGTCGCTGGTGCCAAAGCTGAGCGAACTGCTGTCCGGGTCGATGATCGCCGGGTACGCGTACGACAGCTCGTTGTCGGGGTCGGCGATCGAGGGTCCGACCGGCAGTGTGAGCAAGCGGCTCGCGCATCGTCCACTCGATGAGGTCTTCCGACGTCGACGTGTAGAACGCCCAGTTGGGCTCGAGCGCAACCGGATCGAACGCCACACCGACCATCACGTACCGGCCGAGGGCTTCGTCGAACACCACCGACTCCTGCACCGAACCGGTGAGCGGGCCCAACTCGAACGGCGCACACTTGTCGTCCTCGGTGACCGCTTCGAGGTACGGGTCCTTCCACTCGCCGGTGAAGTCGCTGCCGGTCCAGTACCGCCACGCCGACGGGTCGGCCAGGTCGGGGGTTCGCATCGCGCACACCCACTGCTCCTCGTCGGGCTGATCGCTGACGTTGCCGAACAGGTAGTACAGGCCGTCCGGGCCCTGCACGATGTTGCTCGGCTGGCGGATGCCCGACGGCACGGTGTCGTCTCGGTACGTGTACGGCAGCGTTGCGATCAAGTGGCTCGGCGGCTCGGCGATGTGGTCGAAGGTGTCGCCGCCGTCGGTGGACACCGCCATCGTGAACGACGTGTCGAGGCACGGCAGCCGCTGGTCCGACGGGCACTGACCCGGGCGGGCTGCGTCGTGTGTGTCGCCTCGGTACTCGTTGTGCACGACGGCGTACACCGTCTCACCGTCGTCGGTGTACACCGAGCCGATCCACTCCGAGTCGTTGAACGCGGCGGGATCGGGGTCGTAGTCGGAACCGAGCTGGATCGTGGCGCAGTCGGAGGCGAGGTCGTCGAGCGACGGGCCGATCATTCGGTAGTTGTTCCAGTGCCCGATCGTGAGGCTCACCTCGCCGTCGGCGTTGCGGAACGCACGAGCGGTGATGTCAGGGATGTGGGCGTCCTCGCACCGGTCGGTCGTCCAGTCGAACACCACCTCCTCCGGACCGGTGACCACGAGACGCTGACGACTGACCGGTCCGGGCGGTGGCAACGCCTCCGTCGTGGTCGCAGCCGGCGGCTCGGTGGGTTCGGTCGGCTCGACCGGCTCCACCTCGCTCGTCGGCGGCGCGTCACCCGTTGTCGACGGTGCCGTCGATTCGTCGCCAGCTGAGCAGGCAGCAGCGACGAGCGCGAGCGCAACGGCCACGCGTGCGGCCCGGGCCACGTCAGCCCGCCTCGTTGTTGTTCTTGCCCCGAACACGCAGCGCACGCCCGAGCAGGTCGTACCAGAATGGAGCGCCGACCGTCACGGCCCCGGCGACCGTGATCCATCCGAGGACGCGGAGCACCCACGCCCAGAATGTGGTCTCGATCCCTCCCCATCCGATCGGCAACGCGAGCGACCCTCCCAACTCGTTGCGGACACAGACGAGGTCCGGCGAGGACGCTGCGTCCTGTTCGCCGTCGCCCGCTGCTCCATCCGAGGCCGGGTCCGCCGGGGTGGCACAGGTGATCGAGCTGACATCGTCGGCGAGTGCGACGATGGCATCACGCGTGGCGTCGTCGCGATACAGCGTCGTCGCGGCGCCCACCGCGTCGACGTTGAGCGAAATGGCCATCACCAGGCCCGCGAGAAACAGGAACCAGCGCGTCTGCTTTCGGTACCACGACGATGCGGCCGACATCGTCCGCTCGTACCACTCCTCGATTCCGGAGCGGATCCGTACGATGTCCTCGCCGGCCTCGTTGAGCACCGCGAGCAACTTGGTTCGCAGGTCCTTGGGGACGACTCCCAATGCAGTCACGAGCTGTTCACGGGTCGGGTCGCCGGTCACCAGCCCGATGAACGCCGATTCGGCTTCTGACACGATGCGCCGGACCTGTTCGACGTCGACGCGTTCACCGATCGCGCGAAGGTCGTCGATCGCGTCGGTGATGTTGCGCTCGCTCATCGCGTCGGCCGCCGCACGGAGGTCGGACAGCGAGGCGTCGATGTCGGCCAGTGCGACATCGGTGTCGGTCAGCCCGTCGAGTTGCTCACGAATTCCGCGGAGGGTGACGAGCGCCTCGTCGAGCGTTCCGCTCGGACGGAGCACGGCGAGCAGCGAGTTCGTGAACTCACGGGGTGCCACGTGGATCGGGCCGTAGTAGCGCCGGAGCCGCTCATCGTCGCCGGCGACCCGGGTTGCCACGACCGCCCGCCGACGAATGGCCTCCGCGGGAGGTTTGGCCCGAAGTGGCACCCGCTTCGGCTCGACAGCGTCCACCGCAGGGTCGAAACGAGCACGGTCGGTGGGGCGAACCAACCCGGTGATGAAGGGTTGCCGATAGAGCTCATCGACGATCGAGCGGACGTCGCCGTCCTCGGTCGAGGTGTTGCCGAGCAGCAGGTCGAGCGTGTCCCACAAGTGCTTGGAGCGGCGGTGCAGGAAGCCACCCACCGCTTCCACGACCGCCGACGCGACCAATGACGACACGAAGAAGATCAGCAGCATCCCGATCGCGACGTCGAGCAGTGCTCCGTCAAACATGACAACTCTCCTTCTCTCCTGAGCTGCATGCAGCTCGTTTGCCTGCCCGGTTCCGTCGAGTGCGATTGCCGGTCGTCATCACCGGCCCCCGCCGAGAGGGAGCTCGATGCCGTGCCGCATCGCTTCGGTGATCCAGTCGCCGTCAGCCCCCGGCAACAGAGGAAGCAGCATCAACCGATCGTTGGCGATTCGTCCGCGGAATGCGTCGGCGTCGACCACCCCGAGTTGCGGTTCGTTCAACGCTTTCGCCGCTTCGGTGAGCGCCCAGATCCTGGCCGCTGGGTCGCCGGGTCGGGCGGTGCGTGGCTCCAGGCCGACTCGGCGCAACGCCACCTCGGCATTGGGTGGCCGGAGATTGCCAAGTCGCTTGAGCGACTCGGTGGACACGTCGTCGAGCGCGTGTGCTGTGGGTCCGAGCACGTCCCAACCGTGCTGCTGCGCCACGTCAGCACGTGCTGTCCGGCGCCGGCGCGCCAGTGCAATCGCCAGCACGGTCGCTGATGCACCGATGGAGCGGTGGACGTCGATCCCGATTCGTTCGAGCTCGGTTCGGCGTTCGTCGACGGTCAGCTCCTCAGGCGCCCAGCTCGCCAGCGCCTTTCGCCAAACATGCAGATCCCAACCGAGTGCGCTGCGTGTCGGCCGGGCACCGAAGGTCGCAAGTGCTTGCACCCAACGATCCTCCGTGGTCGCGTTCGCCGCGACCCCCGCAGCGTCGATGGCGCTCGCCAACGGGTCGTCAGCGGTGCTCCACGCATCGAGACGCTCGCGCCAATCGGCAGTTCGCTCGCGCCACCTGTCGGTGATGTGTTCGCGGCTCGGGTTGTCGACGTCGACCACCGCGCCGCCGCGCTCAGC
Organism: Ilumatobacteraceae bacterium; assembly: GCA_963793335.1. Classification (GTDB taxonomy): domain Bacteria; phylum Actinomycetota; class Acidimicrobiia; order Acidimicrobiales; family Ilumatobacteraceae; genus Sva-07. Next base: position 806,310 of record CAWBZS010000001.1, read on the forward strand.
ACGCCGCCAGGGCGTGCCGTCGAGGGAGGCGATCGATGGCTCGGCCAGCGTCCAGGCGCCGTCATCGATTCGGCCGGTCGGGATGTGCGAGATCGTGGCGGCCACGGCAATCGCTTGCGCCGCAATGGCGACTTGCTCGACATGACCGACGAATCCCGATGCGGCCCCACCGCCGACCCGTCCAACGACCGCGCTGGGCGGCAAGCGATGACCCACCGCGATCGGACCGGCCTCGTGGCGCTCACCGTCCAGCATCACCTGCACCTCACCGCTCGACGACGCCCAGGTGACGACCACGCGCTGCCAGTCGCGCCCATTCGCCCCTGGGAGGTCGACGCTCGCCTGTTCAGCGCCGATTGAAACGACGATGCCGCCGGCGCGGTGTTCGATCGACCACACCGCCGCTGCATCGTCCAACGTCTGCCGGTCCCCGTCCGGGGCCTGTTCGACGAGTTCCCGGTCGAGCCCGGCAATCACCCGCCCGACGGGTGCCGGATGATGACGCCGCACCCAGTACGACACGGTGAATGCGTCAACGGGGGGGTCGGAGAACGTGACGTCGATCCCCGGTTCTCCGCCCGCGAACAACAGACCCGAGTAATCCTTGCGAGCCACGGCGAGCAACGCGTCGACGTCGTCACGCCACCCGTCGAGGTCGTCGTCGCGCCGGGCGACCTCGACCTCGATGACGCGCAGGAGCTTGGCGGCCGTCGAGATCGCCTGGGTGACGTCACGCCAGCGCACCAGGTCGACCGAGGCCCGTTCGACGGTCGCACCACGCAGCGCCTTTTCCCATTCACGCCGGAGTTCGAGCACACGGTTCGTGATCGGTCGAACACCGAGACGCTCAGCAGTGGTGGCTGGGGCTTCGTGGAGCGAACCGTGGACGGAGAACCATGGCTGGTCACCGTCGGGCTGCTCGACGTCGATCACCACTGCTCGCAACCCGACCTCGACCGCTGCGGCAGAATCTGTCGACGTGGCGAGCTGACCACCATCGAGCGCCAACCACCACGTCTGGCCGCCGGTGCGCTGGCCGAGCCGGAACGTGGGGCGTCCGTGGCGCTCGCCGGCAGGCTCGGCGATGAGCTCGACCTCGCCGGCCATGACCGCACGCGTCGGAAGGTGGTCGGCGAGCGCGCCCCGAGCGGGCGACACCGGTTCCCCAGCCCCCAGTACGACGGGCGTCACCCCCCGCCCGTCGTAGGCGACACCCTGGGGGTGCGATCCCCACCGCAACACCGCCGGTGGCGACGAGTCGAACGACGGCCGGATGATCTCGCCCCAGATCTCCGCGGACGTCAACGCCCGATCGAACACCGCCAGATGGTCGACCGGGCACCGGGCGTGCCCAGTCTCGAACTGCATCCATCCCTGTGGTGGAGACACCCCGCTGGCACTCGCGTTCGCCACGCCGTCGACGATGACTTCGACGGCCGCCACCTTCCCGGTTCGGTGCCCCACGACGGCGATGTGATGCCTTCCTGACGTCAATGCATCGTCGGTCTCGATCACGCTGCCGCCGACGACGACACGAACGGGCTGCCCGGCGCCAGCGCTGGAGACCTCGGCCGCCACACGATCGTGAGCGTCGAGCACGCGGAGTGCGCTCCACCCTCCTGGCTCGGCAACATCGACCCACGTCGACACGGTCCAGGCGTCGCCGAGCACGACCGGTCGTGCGCCACGAACGACCCGGTTCGGTGACGGGGGCCGACCGTGGTCGTGGAGTTGATCGACGACGCCACGGACCAGCAGGTGCTCCGCCGTGAGGTACCGACGCTCGACGTCGGCGTGTTGATGACGTTCCTGCCAACTCGCCGACAGCACCGCCAGTCGACCGACGCGTGTCCCATCGGGGCCCATCAGCTGGGCACCGATCTCGACCGGCGCGGGCTGTGTGCGCGTGCCCTTCCAGCGCTTGTCGAACCTGCGCGACTTGGTCGTCTTGCGGCGGCCGAAGACGCCGAGGCATCCGCGCTTCTTGTCGAGTTCGACGTACTGGTCGAGTTCCGGTACCGGCAACGCGTCGACCACCAGGGTCGCGGCGACATCACTGCTGTCGAGCCGTACCCGATACCAGGTCTCCGCTTCGAGCGGTTCCCCGGACTCGATCACCCGGCGATCGTCGGCCACCAGGTGGAGGCGACCGAGCACGAGCTGAAGCTGATGCGGCACACCGTGGTGGGACCATCGCATCACCGTGAGGGCTCGGTCGACGACCTCGAACATGACGTCGATCTCGACCGTGCGGGGCGCAGGGTAGGTGTCGAACGCGAGGTCCGCCCCGCTCTGCGGGACGTTCGGCGCACGTTCGATGACGCCCGATCCGGTCATCACTTCGCATCGGGCGTCGGGAGCGAGCCTCGCCGCCGTGTCGAGCAGCGCCGACCGGATCGTCAACCCGACCGGCCCTGGCGCAGCCAGGCCAGGTGTGGACCGCGAGCCGGAAGTGGGTGTCCGGACCGAGTTCGTCGGTCAACCCGAGCGTGCCACGCGGCGAGATCTCGACCGCGAGTGATCGATGGTCGTCGCCGACAGGGACATCGAGCATCCATCGGTGAGCGCCGAAGGTGTCGGCAGCGGATCGCCCGGCGATCGCACGCACGCCGAGGCGGTCGATGTCGCCAGCTGACAGGTCCGTGTACCACTCGCCGAGCGGGTCGGCGCCGTCAGGTCCACTGAACACGGTGATGCAGGCATCATGGCCGAGCAGCACCGCCTCGGCGTGCTCGGGGAGTTCGACGACCACATCCCGGGTCACGAGGTCGCCATCGCCGGTCACGATGAGCGCGTGCCCGTCGGGAACCCCAGGACGCTGCGATGGCTCCGGTTGGAGTTCACCCAATCGGTTCGGGAGCAGGTGGACGACGAGGTCGAGATCGCGTGGGTCTGGGGCGTGTGTGCGCGAATGCTGGATCTCGTCGGCAGCGAGGCGCCGATCCCACGCTCGCAGGTCGGAGACCGTGACCCCACCGTCGTCAGCGAGTGCCAGTCCCTCCAACCAGTTGGATGCCGGTGCCGCCCGCCGGTGGCCAATCGGCACTCCATCGACCCACCACACCAGCCAACCGGCCGGGTCGCAGGCGAGACACACGTCGACGGTCGCACCGAGCGGCACCTCCGCGCGCATCGGTGCGGTCCCTGCTCCGATCTCCGACGCGACCGCGAATGTCAGGCCACCGCTTTCAGCGCGCAACCGCACCGGACCGGCGTCGATGACGTCGGTGTCGGCGGTGGCACTCAGCCGAACCCGGAGCGCCACCGTCCAGCCCCGTGAGGTGGGCTGCGTCAGGTCCGCCACGTCGGCGACGTGGCGCCGGAGGTCGGCAGGCGACATCGCGTCCGGGCCCGGCGAGCAACTCACGCGGCGATCCGGACACCTCCTCCACGACCCGTTCCTCGACACGTGTGCGCGCGACCTCGAGGTTCGGCCAGGTCGTGGCATCGAGGACCACGAGCGAGGCAGCCTCGCTCAGGATGCGGTGGCGAAGGTCCTCGGTGAGCTGTTCGCGACGCAGGTCGGCGACTGCGAGCCGATCGACCTCTGGGCTGACGTCGGCGAGGACCGCCTCGACCGTGGTCACCGACTCCGGACTCGCCGGGTTCGCAAGGCGCTTGATCTGGAGAAGCTGTGCCCGGTCGAACGCCATGAGATCGGCGGCATGGGCCACGTCGAGGGCCCATCGAACGGCATCGAGGTGGTAGCGGTGCACATCATCGTGTCGAGACTTGAGCTCGTCGACCACGGCATGGATCTTCTTGATGAGCTCCTCGATCTCAGCGGTCAGTGCCTCGGCCCTGCTCTTGTCCTCGCCGAACGCGGCGATTGCATTGTCGATGTCGGTCGACAGCTCCGGAAGCCGCCGCTCCAACGTCGCGATCTTGCCCTCGATGCTGGCGATCGTCGTCTTGATGCCGGCAAGTTGTGCCGTCACGTCGTCCGCTCCCCGAGTCTGCGCCCGCGCTGCGCTCACCGCCGCAGTCAGCATCGCCACGTCGCACGTCGAGCGAAGAACCGGCACCTCATACCCGGTGACACCACGACCCCCGTACGGCGACCGAACCTTCATGGTGTCGATCCGCCCATCGACATCGTTCAGCGTGACCTCAATGCTCGTGAGGTCGACGAGGAGTTCGTCGAGTTCGCGGCGGACCCGGGCGACCTGTGCGAGGATCTCGCTCACGTCGCTACCCGAGTGCGTGGCGAAATTCGACAGCCCTTTTCGATCTCCTCTCGGATCTTGCCGCCCACTGCAACGAGCGCCTTGCGGTGTTCCCGGATCTGATGCTTGAGATCGACGAACTCCGCACCACCGAGGGGTGCGGTCGGTCGACCGGCGACGAGTTCAGTGAGGCGCTCGACGGCATGCGCCGTCGTGGCGACGTGCTGCGACACGAGCACGGCCAGCACGGAGCGTCGCCAAGCGAGCACCACGTCGCGGCCGATCTCGTCGAGCACCCCGTCGAACCCGTCGAGCTTGGCGGTCAACTTTCCGACGGCGACCGCCTGACTGCCGAGCACCTCCGACCACTGACGCAGACGGGCGACTCCGGTGGCGTCGACCTCGACCGCCGGGGCGAGCGGCGCTCGGGAACGTTGGACGAGCTCGAGGTCGGCGTCGGCCTCCGTGACCGCAGCGACCGCGGCATGGGTGACCCCTCGGCCGTTTCGGAGCGGGCTCGGATCTTGGACGAGACCGATGTCGAGTTCGGCGTTTGCGATCGCATCGATCGCTGCGAGCGCCCGGCGCTGCCCGGTGAGGCGGCCCGCCGCCCAGTCGGCATGGACGAGGACCAGTTCCTCCCACGCCGAGCGGAGGGACGCGATGGCCGTCGACAGGTTGGTGCTCGCCTGCGCCGTCGTGCCGTCGCCAACCCCGCGCGCGTCGACCACCGCTGGGAGAACGACGAGCTTGTCGAGGAACTGCATCGATCCCACGAAGTCACTCATCATCTTCTCGACGTCTCTGGTGAAGTCGGCCAACGCAGCCTCGATGTCCTTGCCGATCTTCTCCAGGTCCCGGCCCGCTTTCTCCCAGAATGTGGTCGCCCTCGACCCGGACGTCGGAGCCCGGCGCTGCAGCTCCGTCCGCATCGCCATCAGCTTCCGGTCTGCCTCGTCGCGACGTTCGGCGTCGCCCAGTCGACGTCGGGCCTCGATGACGGCGAGTGCGCGTTCCACGACCTTCGCAACGGCCTTGTCCACCGACTCGGTGCCGGGCGACGATGCCCCGTCGATCAACAGCCGAGCCACCGTGGCCGATGACCAGACGGTCTCGCCGGGAGTGGCGAACGGGAGCCACGCTGCCTGCTCCGCCGAGTCGAGCGACAGGTCACCTGAGCCACCCACGAGTTGGTAGACCCCACTCAGCGCGCTGCTGCGCCCTGTCAACTCGGTTGGCACCTCACCCAAGGCGATCGAGACGCCGTCGAGGTCGAGGGCCGCCCACGACGTCGCTGCAAGCTCGACCTCGAGGGTTTTCGATGCCTCGACCGCCGCGAACGCCGCTTGGTCGGTCGCTTCGGACACGCCCTCGAGCAGCTCGAGGGCGTAACTGCGCAGTGTGGTCGTGCCGACGAGGGAGGGGTCACCGGCGCCCTCGCATGCGTTGGCCCAGGCCGTGAAGACGGCGGCCGATGACAGCGATGTGGCAAGCGTTCGACGAACGATGTCGAACCGGGCCAGCGTCAAGGTGCGTCGTGCCCCGCGCAGCGTCGCAGCTCGGGCTTCGGCCGCGGCGAGCAGTGCCTCGGCCTCGGCCACTGCGTGCTCTGATGTGGCCAGCGCCGACTCGGCCAACCCGAGCGAGGTGCCGACCTCGATCAGCTCACGCTCGAGTGTGACGGCAGCATCGGCGCACTCGTCGGCCTTTGCCGCAGCGATCACGAAGTCGGCGCGCTCTCGATCGGCGGTGGCCTGCCCCAGGATCGCTTCTGCACTCTCGAGCGCGATCTCGGCCTTCATGAGTCGCTTTTCGGAACCATGCAGCGCTTCAGCAGCCGCCGTCTGCGCCGCTCGGAGCGCCTCCTCCTTCGTACTGAGATCCTGAACCGCCTCGACGAGCTCGCCGTGTGTCTTCGCCGCATCGTCGCGACGCACGCGGAGGCGATCGACCTCGGCCTCAGCAGCGCGGAGCTGTTCGTCGCCGTGATCGAGAATGTCCTGATACTCCGTGCGCAGGTCTGCTCGACCCCTCGCACGGCCGACGGCCGCGCTCCACATCGCCTGGTAGCGCGCCCTACTGGCGAGCGGGTCGACCTCGGCGCGTTGGGTGAAGGGGTTCACCCGGCTCGAATCGAACGCGTCGATCCGCCCCTGCACCGCCGTAGCCGTCGCACCGTCGATGACGGCCGCATCCGACATGTTCTCCGCAAGATCGACGACGAGCAGCTCGCGATCCTGCTGCAGCTTCGCCAATCGGGCGCGTTCGGCGGCCTCGCGCGCCCGCTTGGCCCGGACCTCGGCCTCCTTGGCACGTTTGGCCTGTTCGAGCGCCCTCTTCGCTCGATCATCACCAAAGAACGCAAGGATCTCGGCCCCCACGAGCTCGGCGAGTTCCTCGATCACTCGCCCGAGTTCTGCGATCGCCTTGCCGAGGTCCTCGAACGCCTTGCCGATCGCCTCGAACGCCTCGCCGATCTCTGCGACGACTTCCCCGATCGCCTGGATGGCAGCTTCCACCACCTCGCCGATTGCTTCGAGTGCCTTCTTCAAGAATCGCAGGATCGCGAGAGCAGCATCCTTGACTGCGTCGAGCACGATGTCTGCAATCTTGTCGAGATGCAGGTCGACCGACACGCGAAGCGAGAAGGACAGTCGCTCCTCCCAGAGCACGAACGCACCGGTGAGTGATCCACCGACGACGCCGTCGCGGTAGTACGCATCGGCCGACAACGAGATGCCGATGTCGATCAGGTTTCCGGCCGGGAGCAAGCCCTCGGCGTCACCGAACGCCTCACCGAGCAATTCTCGGAGGTTGATGCGCAGCGCAGCGTCGATTCCTCCACCGATCTCGAAGTTGGGGATCCGACCCGTGGGCTGGATCCGGAACTGCAGGTGGCTCTCCCACGTCAACGGCGGGGGCGGCGTGACGACCGTGCCGTCATCCGGCTTCGGCGGAATCGATCTGGTGATCGAGACGAGCAGACCGTTCTCGTCGAAGCTGCCGTCGATCGTCTCCTCGAAGAGTCCGAACAGCGTGAGTTTGCCGTGCAGTTGAGCTGTCAACTGCTCGCCACCGAGCTCGAACTCGGCCCAGGGACCGCCACGACCGGTGTACGCGGCGAATCGGTCGTTGACGTCGGGTGTGACGTCAGTGCTCTCCAACACCAGCAGGCCACCCAGGTCGAGCTTCTCCATGCTGCCAGCGATCGCGAACCGCTTCTCGGCGCGGTTCATCTCGAGTCCGATCGAGAGTTCGAGCCCCAGCAGGTTGAGGTCGGCCGAACCCTTCAGACCCTGCTTGTACCTCTTCGGACCACCGAGCCACTCGAAGGTGAGGTCCTCGGTGGCGAAGTCGATCTCGAGGCCCTCGAAGCCAGACACTGCGATCGGCTCCGGCAGGCTCTGGTGCGGCATGCGGCCCGAAGCGTCGGGCCCGATGAACCCGTCGACGAGCTCGCCGATCGTCAGCTGCTCGGCGTCGAAGTGCACGGCCCACGTCGCGCCGTCCATGAGTACCTCGATCTCGAGCGACGCGTCGCCGACCGCAAGCGCACCGCGGAGTGCCCGCATCCCGCCACCGAACCACACCTCCAGGAACCCGACGGTGAGGCCGCGAAACCCGAACGGATCGCGCCAGGGGACGACGTTGCCGGTCTCGACCTCGACGACCCCGAGGAAGCCGACCGCGAGCATCACGTCGCCTTCGGTCATGTCGGCGCGCACCATGCCGGCGAACCGCAGCGTGTCGGACTCTCCGTCGTCGATGTGCAGCTCGAGCTCACAGTCGAGGCGAAGCTCGATCGATGCCGGCGACTCGTAGGCGGCGAACATGCCCGTGACGGCGAGTGGTTCGAGCGTGATCGTGCGGCCGGCGGGGAGCAGCTCCTGGCGGAACGACAGCTTGAGTTGCCCATCCGCGACCTCGATCGGCACGCGTGTGGGGGCGAGTCCGAGGAGTCTGCCGATCGGCGTCTCGTCGAAGAGCAGGACCGTCGACAGGCTCAGTCCTTCGGCCACCGGCCCGACCACTGGGGCACCGCCAGCGGTTGCACTCGTTCCCAGGATCGGCGCGGCGGGACGGGCGCGTTGCGACCAGCGGATCGACGTGTCACGGAACGCCGACGTGATCTCGGCCGGAACCGGCAGGTCGTCGGGAAGCTCGGCGGCACCGACCTGGATGAGTGGCTGCCAGCTTCCGGCGCTGCGCCACAGGTCGAGCCGGGCGGTCACCGCGCCTGCACTGCCCTCCAACGAGACGTGCACCTCCGAGCCGAGCTCGATCGTGGCGCGGTCGAGTTCGGCGCCGCTCAGGTCTGCATCGACGTGCACACCGCCGTCGGCCAGCGTCGCAGTGAAGGCAGCTCCGAGGTCGAAGCCGGATGTCTCGAGCTCCCCCGTCAGTGCCCAGCCGTCGTCCTGTGTTGCGGTGGCGGTGAACGACAGCGGGCGCTCCGCAAGGTCGCCGAGATCGATGAGGCCGCCGCAGCGCACGTCGAATGCCCCGTCGGCGTGCTGCAACGAGAACTCGGTGACCAGGAGGTCGTGCGAGGCGTCGGGCGGCGCGCCGAGCGCCACCGACGACCCCACGAGCGCCTCCGCCAACTCGCTGAGTTCCTGGAACAGCGCCCCCACCGACACCCCGCGCTCGCTGGCATCACCCGACACCGACCACTCGTCCTCTCCGATGTGGATATCGAGGGCGGGCAGCGTCTCACCAGCTGCCGTTCGCACCGAGATCTCCGTCGATGAATCGATCGACCGGTAGCGCACCTCGATCGCTTCGATCTCAGCCGTTGCGGGCAGCGACGGCCTGATCTGCCATTCGAGTGCTTCGGCCAGCGCCGCCAGATCGACATCGGCGGCGGCGGCCGACAGATCCCAACCCGCAGATGGGGAGTAGGACGCTGTGACGCCCACCCGAACACCTCGGAGCTGGCCGACAGCGCCGAGCGCCAGGTAGGCGCCGCGGGTTCCGCCGGTCGTTCCGAAGTCGACGCTGATCGACGTCAGCTCCAGCCCCGGAACCAGTTCCGCATTCGTCGCCCCTGGCGGCGGCGTCTCGAACGTGACGGACGCGTTGAAGGTGCCGATGTCGAGCGCGCCGCGGAGGTCCATGTCCGAGACCGCCACGTCATCGACGAAGGTGCCAGCGAGTCCGAACGCCTCCAGCAGCGGCCCGAGCGGCCACGCCTGGTTCTCGACGGCGCGGCGTGATCTTGTACGACCTCGACGGCCAGCTGAGGAAGACATCGAGTTCGGCGGTATCGATCGTCAATTTCCCGCTGACCTCGCCGTTGAGCGGCTCGTCGCTGAGCACCCGGCTGTCGACGACCGTGAACTCCAATCCAGGAACCAGTGTGTGCAACGTGCCGATTCCCGGAAGCTCGAGGATGCCGGTCATCAGTCGATCTCCTCCATCACGAGCGTCGGGTCGGGCGATGATGTTCCCTTGCGGGCGAATCCGAGGACTGATTGACCGTCAAGCGTGAGCCCGACAAGCCCGAAGTACATCGACCCGTGATGGCGGCGTACCGAGCCCAACTCGGCCCCGAGATCGCTCCGGCTCACCGACCGGGCGATGAGCTCCGTTCCGGTCCCTGTTCCGAGCGTTTCGAGTCTGTCCGCAAGGTTCGGATACGTGGATCGAAGTACCCGCAGATGCTGATCATTGACCACGAAGCGGTTCTGACGATGGTCGGTGCCGAACTTGTTCAGTTCGTCGTCCGCACGCTCTCCCTTCACGTTCGGCTTGATGGTCTGCGTCCACTGCGTGCTCCTGGTGCCGAGCAGCGCCGAACCATCGCCGCTGGCATTGTTCAGCTGAATCCCCTTGCCGCCGGCCACACGCAGGTTTCGCTGCCGGATCATTGCGTACGCCCGCAGGAGGTTTCTCCCGCGGCGCCTGCCGATCCATGCGTGCGCCTCGTCGCGAAGCCCGACGCCCCACTTGTCGAGGTGATGGAGTGCGCTGATCAGACACACCTCTCCGATGGGCCAGAGTTGGCCAGGCTCGGTTTTGGTGATGTCGGTCGTCGGCAGGAGGTCGCCGTCCCGCGTCATCGGGTTGACCTGGGTTCCCGTGCCGTGCGAGCCGGGGAGTCGCATCAGTTTGACCCGCGGCCGGTGCTGCGATCCGGCGTGCACGTGGTCGAGGACCCGGGGCGCACCTGCACGCTGCACGGAGAACGACTGAAGGGGGAACATCACGGTCGACGGTTCGTCCTCCATCACGATGCGCACGATGTCGCTGACGTTCGGATAGGCCGTCCTCGTCACCGAATCGTCCAAGTACGGCGACATCCCGATGTCGGTCTTGCCGACCAGGTCGAGCAGCCACAGCTTGGCCCCCGTCACCGTCGGCGCCGCCTCGTGCAGCCGTGCGGCGATCATGGTTGCGAGTACCGCTCCACGGCTGTGACCGAAGAGGCAGACCGTCTCAGGCTGATTGTTCTTGATGAACCTCACCACCGCGTTGGCGCGATCCGACATGAACTTGTTCGATGTCAGACCGATGTAGGGCCCGTCGAAGACGATCTTGGCGTTGCGCTCGGACGAACGCCGCTTCGCCAACTCGCCGGGATCAGGGTGCACGAGCTCCAGCTCCGCGACGGTGAGGTCGTACAGCGCCCGCATCAGCGTCCACTGCTCGCTCGCGAAGTGGCTGGTGCCCACGCAGAACACGCTGAGTGTCTTCACGCCGAGCTTCCCGGTCCGGGCACCGCAACAGGTCTCCCTCGCCGCCGCAGCGCCAGAACGCAATTCGGTCCCATCCCCCGTGCCCCTGGAGGACCGTATCACCCTGCGACATCGTCGTGAGCCGGTGCCGTCGTCGGACCCCAACACCGGGCCTTCGCGGCGTGAGGAGTGCTGCGCGCGACAGAATTGTTCGTCGTCGCCATCAGGAGTGGTGCCCGACGAACTCCTTCAGCGTGACATCGTGATCCCGTGCGATCGTCTCGGCTGCCTTCTCGCCGATCACGATGGAGGCAGGGTTGGTAGCGCACTGCGAGTCCGGCGGCGCACCCGCTGGCGTTTCTCATGGCCCGCGACACTCGGCGCCCGGGTGACGCCCGGTCGTAGCCGCGCGCTGGCGTTGTGCAACGATGCCGATCGGGGAACGCCGCCGTACGCCAGTCGGCGGTGAATTCAGAGAAGATGGGGGTCTTCGATGCAACAGCGACCGTTGGTCAGTTCTCTGGCCATTCCGTTGGTACTCGCCTTTGCGGTTGCCTCGTGCGGGAGCGATGACAGCTCCTCGGACGAGTCCACCGCGCCGGGCGGAACCGAACCGACGACAGACAGCACGACCGGTGACGACCAGGCGGAGGGGACGACGCCGGTCGCCGACGAGGCCGACACCACTGTTGCCGCCGAGACCGGCGCATCGGTCTACGGCGGCACCCTCGCGATGGGCCTCGAAGCCGAGGCCAACGGGTTCCGACCCTGGGAGGACGGCTGCGCCGAACCGTGCGTCAACATGGCGCGAACCTTCTACGACGTCCTGGTCCAGCAGAACGCTGACGGCGTGTACGAGGGATACCTCGCCGAGTCGATCGAGCCGAACGAGGACTTCACCGTCTGGACGATGACGCTGCGGCCGGACGTCACCTTCCACAACGGGGTGCCGCTGACCGCACAGACCATCGTCGACATGTTCGCCATCCAGCAGACGGGCGCGATCTCGTCCGGCCAGATCGCGACAAACCAACTGCTGAGCGTCGAAGCCGTTGACGACCTCACGGTGACGTACACGCTCGGCTCGCCGAACTCGGCGTTCCCGGCGAGCCTCAGCTTGGTGTCACTCGGCTATGTGTTCGAACCCGGTGAGGCAGTGTCGAACGCGGACGGTTTCAGTGCCAACCCGGTCGGCACCGGTCCGTTCGTCATGGACAAGCGTGACTTCGACAACGAGACCATCGTCGTACGCAACGAGAACTATTGGCGAACCGCCGACAACGGCGATCAGTTGCCATACCTCGACTCGGTCGTGTTCCGGCCGATCCCCGACGAAGGAACCCGCATCGACGCGCTGGTGTCGGGCACCGTCGACTTGATGGAGACCCGTCGACAGGGAACGATCCGTGATGCCCGAGAGGAGAGCGGGATCAACCTGTACGAGTTCCAGGGGAACAACACCGGCGGCGGCATGTTCAACACGGCGGTCCCACCGTTCGACGACCTCCGGGTGCGGCGAGGGCTGAACCACCTCAACGATCAGCAAACCGTGATCGCAGCCCTCGGCGGAGAAGGCATCTCCCTGCAGAACACGCAATGGTTCTCGGCCGACAGTCCGTTCTGGACACAGGAAGCCGCCGACACCTACCCGGCATTCGACTTCGAAGTGGGCACCGGCCTGTTGCAGGAGTACATCGACGATCCGGCCCGATCCGATGGCAAGGCCCCCGGCGAGAAGATCGATGTCGAGTTGTCGTGCCCACCCGATCCGACACTGATCGCAGCAATGCAGGTGCTCGAACAGGTCTGGTCCGGCTCGAATCTCGTCGACGTGACCCTGACGCAGTTCGATCAGGCCACCCACATCAACAACGCCATCGCCGACGAACACAAAGCGCACTGCTGGCGCTGGAGCGGCGAGGGTGACCCCAGTACGTCGCTCAACCCGTTCCTGACCGACCCCGCCGAGTCGATCTCGAACTTCCCGAACTGGTTCGATCCGGAGGCACTCGCGTGGGCCGAGGCCGCGATCCAAACCGACGACTTCGAGGAGCGCAAGGAGCTCTACTCGAAGATCAACATGAGGATCAACGAGCAGGCACCGGTGTGGTACTCGGGCGGCACCGCAACGCTGATCGCCGCGGACGACAACATCCGAGGCGTCGACACCTGGACCCTGCCGAGCGGATCACCCGGCAACGGCACCCCAGGTGCGCTCATCTACTTCACGGGGATGTCCGTCGCCGACGAGTGACCGAGGGCCTGCCCCTCTCGGCCGGCCTCGGTCGATCGCGGCGCCTCGATGGCGTCGCGCGCCTCTCGAAGCCCGTTCACTGCTGTTGCGCATCCAGATCCGAGCCCCACCCGCGCCCTGCCGAGCGCCGAGAACGCATCTCGAGTCGCCTTCGACAGGTCGTCGTACAGCACCTTGTCCTCGGTCGTGAGCGCGTGGATCGGGGTGATCGTGAATGCGGTCTTCAGCAGGCGGAGAAACGCGAGGTATGACACCAGTCGGAACTCGACCCCGACCAGGTGGAGTTCATCGACACCGCCTTGCGATGGCAGGTCTGATGCTGCCATCGGGTCCGCTGCGCGCAGGAGCCGATCCCTCGTTTCCGCCAAGCGCACGAGAAGATCCATGAGCTCTTCGAACTGGGACATCGACGTGAGCGGGTCGTCCTCGTCCCCGCGCCGCAGTCCGTGGTCCGACAGTGCGCGTCGACGTGCGTCGAGGTCCTCCGCGAGTCGGTCGACTTCTGCCGATTCTGGGGCACCTCGAAGGTCGAGAAGTGCGGCGGCGATCTTCGACAATGCCTCGTCCTCGACGAACTGCGACACGGCATCGGCCGTCGACAGATCCGACATCGACGTCTCGCCGATCAGCGCAATGCGTCGCGCATTCCTGAGGAGGTCACGTGCGATCCCACCCGACGATGCGGAGGCAAACAGAATCTGGGTGTCGGACACATGTGCGCCCCGCCGGCGAATCAGACTTCTCGCATCGAGGAACGACAACGGGCTCGCCTCGACGACTTCATCGAGCGAGCTGTCGAAGACGGTTCTCATTCGAATCCCACGCTGTTCGAACGTCGACCAGGCGCTCGACGAAATCGTGACGATGAACGAGCACGACGGGATCGCGAACAACGATTTCATGCTGTTCAGCAGGTCTGCGGTGTCTTCATCGACCTCCAACTTGTCGAGTTCGTCGATTCCCACCACGACGCGGTAGCCCGCAGCGTCCAAACGGCCGACGAGCTTGCCGAGTTCGTCGACGATGTCCTCCTTCGTCAAGTCCTTGCTGGAGCTACTGACCGTTCTGCCAACCGTCGACGACAACCCGTGGAGGTTGACGCCGCCTTCGGCCTTGTCGGTCGTCGAGACCGAGAATCGCAGGCGCCGCTCGAACGCTCGCGCCTCCGAAACTGCGTCGGCCGTGAGCACCCGACGCGCCTTCTCGCCCTTCCTCTCATTGTCCTCGACGACCAGTGCAGATTTGCGCAGCGCACCACCTCGGTGACCTCGAGACCCCACTCTGCGACGTGACTCCAATTCTCTCACTGCGCTCGCCAGCACGACCGCGCCGCCGACGGTGACCAGCACCCAACCGAGGTCTGACAGACTCACGCCGGCATCTGGTCTGGCGACGATGACCAGGCCGATCGCTGCAACCACCGCCCCGATCATCGGCAACGACCAGCCGAAGCCTTCGTTCGGTTTCGCCACACGGCCGGTCCCATCCAATGCGATCGTTCGCTCGCAGATTCCAAGAGCGACACGACGCAAGAAGGCGTACTCGTCGAGAGATGTCGGCGCCGAGATGAACTTGCCGACCACACGCGTCCCGGTCTCGCCATCCTCGATCGCCGATTGCTGGGGCTCGCAGAACGACCGGACCAGATCCGTCTTGCCGGCACCACGACTTCCTCGCATCCCGATCGTCGCCCCATCGGTACGAGCGATCTGCATCGAGACCTCCCGGTACGTCTCGGTGCGAACGATTTGATCGCTCGTCGGTGTCGTCGTCAGCGCCCCGCTGTCGATCTCGACAATCTCCTCGAGCGGATCACAGAAGTGGACCATCGTCAGCTCGCGGACGGCTGGTTCCATCGCGTAGTCCCGGACGGCCTCATGGAAGTCCCGCAACCGAGCCGCCCACGGGCCCAACTCCTGGTGACGCTGGTCGTAGCGGTTGACCAGGAGTACGAACAGGCCCAGCAGCAACAGTGCACCGACTTGGAGCAGCGCCACAACGAGGAACAGCGGCCACACCCACGACCATCCCTGGTACGAGTCGACCACGCGACGCAGCACGACCTGCGCCAACAACACCGCCCCGACAATGGACAGACCGGCGAACACGAACGCAGACGCCGCCCTGGAGAAGTCCTCCCCATTGTCCCGCCACGTCCACTCGAACTCTCCCTCGCTGATGAGACGTTCAAACTTTCTGCGCACCGGCCAACGGCGACCAAGCAGGATCGACCGGTGAACGAGCGCCTCCTCGTCGACGTCCTCGAGGGCCTCCCCCGCTCGCTCGTATTCCGCGCGAACGAAGCTCTCGACCATCACATCGCCTTGCGTGACCCCCTCGAGGTCACAGACGTAGCCATCGGACCCTTCCGCGGGTTCTGTCCAATCCGCGCCGCCCGACCAGTTCGCTCGGACAGCGGCGAGTGGGATCGAGAATCGCGTCGCGATGATCTCCGCTGTGTCGCCATGGTGAGCGACGTAGCTGACTCGATCTGAAGGGTCAGTCCTCGATCCATCAACCTCGACTGCCACTGTTCCGCTCCCCCTCCGGCCCGACCGCCTCTGGAACCACACGCCGAGCGTAGTGCGGCCTCAACGACGGGCCGGGCGTAGCCGGTGGGGGGCGTGCGAGACTGCACGCGATGGCAGACGTGCTTCGGGTTGCGCAACTGTCGGACACGCACTTCGTCGAGCGCGGCATCGACCCGGAAAGGGGCCACGGCGACGACCGGCCACGACGCCGACCACGTGTTCGTCTGGCTCCACCATCCGCCCGACGCCGACGTGCCGCTCACCAACGACCCGGTCTACGCCGCCGAGTGGGAGGCGGTGATCCCCGATCGCCCGAAGATTCGCGGCTTCGGCAGCACCCACGCCTTCAACTTCCCCGGCCGCGGCGCCCTCGGGCTCTTCCAGGCCGGCGACGGCGAACCGTGATGGGACCTCGGCCCCTTGGACCCGGGTCGATGAGTCGGGCACTCTGAGACCATGAGGCTCGAGATCACCCAACGAGCCGACCTCGCCGTCAGAGCGCTGATCGCCCTCCAGGAGGCGCCGGCTCGGGTGAAGAGCACCGATCTCGCCGACACGCTCGGCACCACGGCGGGGTTCATTCCCCAGGTGATGGGCCCGCTCGTGCGCGCCGGCTGGGTGCGCTCCTTGCCAGGCCCGACCGGTGGCTACCAGGCCCAATGCGACCTCGGCACACTCAGCGTGCTCGAGGTCGTCGAGACGATCGACGGCCCCACCGACACCGGCCGGTGCGTGGTCGCCGAACGGCTCTGCGACGCAGACGAGCCGTGCATGCTGCACATCGCCTGGGGCCGGGCCCGCACCGAGCTGCGAGCATCACTCGGTGGGTTGCGCCTCGCAGAGGTGGCCTCGGCATGAACACCCAGCGCACCGCACCGACAGCGTCGGCGGCTCCGTCTGCCGACCGGCGGGCCGCGTGGAAGCCCGTGGCGATCCCGTCCGAGCACGGCGGATGGGGGCTCACCGGCGAGCCCATCGTGCTCGGACTCCTCCTCGCGTTCTCGTGGGCCGGTGTCGCCATCGGCGCCGCCGCAATGCTGGCGTTCCTCGCTCGCACACCGCTCAAGCTCGCACTCGTCGATCGTCGCCGCAACCGTGAACTCGAACGCACCGTCCTGGCCCGCCGCGTCAGCGCCACAGAGGTGTTTGCCATCGTGATCCTCGGGGGTGTCGCACTCGGCACTGCCGGTTGGAGCTGGCTCGTCCCCGCCGCCATCGCGCTCCCACTGTTCGCCGTCGAGCTGTGGTTCGACATCCGCAGCCGCGGCCGGCGCCTCGTGCCCGAACTCTGCGGTGCGGTCGGCATGGGCGCAGTCGCGGCAGCGATCGTCATCGCCGGTGATGGCGATGCCCGCCTCGCGGCAGCTGCATGGCTGGTCCTCGCAGCTCGTTCGATCGGGGCGATCCCGTTCATTCGCACCCAGATCGCCCGACTCCACCGCGGATCAGCCAGCAGCCGCTCCAGCGACCTCTTCCAGCTCCTCGCGCTCGGCGTGGCAGCTGCCGCTGCGATCGTCGAACCCGACGTGTTGCTCGGGTCGGTCGCCGTCGCGGTGATCGTGGTCCTGCACCTCGTGTGGGTCCGCCGGTCGCCGGTCCCTCCCGCCAAGATCCTCGGACTCCGCCAGATGGCCCTCGGTTTCGCGCTCGTCGCCGCCACCGCCATTGGCGTTCAGCTCTCGTGAACGACAGAAGGGCCCCATGAAAACCAGGAGAGCCACCCTTCCTGAAACCGGAAGAGCGGCTCTGGCCTGGTAGTTCCTTGGCAGCCCGTACGGGATTCGAACCCGTGCCGCCACCTTGAGAGGGTGGTGTCCTAGGCCACTAGACGAACGGGCCAAGCAGCGATCCGCAACGATAGCAGCCGCATGTCGATTCCCACACGGGCGAAAAACGACGGCGCCGACCTCGCAAACAAGCGATGCCGGCGTGCAATCAGAGCTGGGGTGCAGGGACTCGAACCCCGAACGACAGTACCAGAAACTGCTGTGTTACCAATTACACCACACCCCATGGCGTGATGGCCGACGACGAGTCGACGACCGGTGCGGCACAGGATTGTAGCGGCCTCAGTCGGTGAGCGCACTCAGGCGCCCGAACCCGATGATGCGACCGATGGCGACCCCGGCAGCCTCGCTGATCTCGCGGCGCAGCTCGTGCGACCCGGTGACCACCGACGTGGGGGTGGACGACGTGTACGCGGTGAACCCAACCTCCTGCGCGGTCAGTCGGCTGCGCAGCGCGTGATACGGATCGGTGACGACCAGGATCGACTCGACGTCGGCACCGAGCAGCGATCGAGCGGCGGTCAGGGACTCATGGGTGGTGGTGCCGGCATCCTCCTGCACGATGGCGTCGACGGGCACGCCGCGCTCGACGAGATAACCGGCCGACGCCGACGCCTCGGTGAATCGATCACCTTCCTGGTTGCCGCCCGTGACCAACACGGTCGGCGCGTAGCCCTGGTTCCAGAGATCCACCACGTGGTCGAGGCGCGCCGCCAGCTGCGGGGACGGTCGCCCGTCGTATTGGGCGGCGCCCATCACCACGATCGCGTCAACCGCACGGGCCTGATCTTCAGCCCCCGTCGAGCGCACCTGCCAGAACGAGATCGCCAGGTAGCCGATGCCGAGCACACCGACGATCACCAGCGCAAGGAGTGCCCGCCGAGCGAAGGTCCGACCGGAACCTGGTCGCGGCGGGGCTGGCGCGGTGAGCGGCGACTCGACGACCGCCATCAGCATCCACCACCAACCGCCTCGGGATCACATCGCGGGCCTGCCGCCTGATGCGATCCGAGCAGGGTCAAGCGGTGCTCCCGAGGCGCGCACGGGCAAGGTCGAGGCGTCGGAGGGTTTCGTCGCGGCCAAGTGTCTCGAGCGACTCGAAAAGCGGCGGACCGACCGACCGGCCCGTCACGGCAACGCGCACAGGCGCCTGTGCCTTGCCGAGCTTGATCTCGTAGGTCGCCATCACCGACTCGAGTGACCCCTTGAGCGCATCGGCCGTCCACGAGTCGACGGCGTTCGGCCCCTCGCCTCGATACGCCGCAGTGACATCGTCGAGCAACGCTGGCGCCCAGTCGGGCCCGAACGCCTTGTTCCAGCTGGCCTCGTCGTAGTCGATCGCCGAATCGGCAGGCCAGAACAGGAAGTCGACGACGCCGGGGACGTCTGACAACACGGTGAGCCGCTGCTGGATGTGGGGCGCGATCGAGGCGAACGTCTCGCGATCCCACTCGGCCGGCAACTCGGCGCCAGCGCGTTCGATGAACTCGTCGAGCGGCATCGCCCTGATGTAGTCGCCGTTGAACGCAGCGAGTTTCTTCACGTCGAAGAACGCCGGTGAATGGGTGACGTCCTCGAGGCGGAACGCCGCTTCCATCTCGCCCCACGACACGATCTCGCTGCCCGCCTCCTCGGCACCCGGCGGCGTCCACCCAAGCGTCATCAGGTAGTTGACCATCGCATCGGCGAGGTACCCCTCGTCGCGGTACTGCTCGAGCGCCACCTTGTCGCGACGCTTCGACAGCTTCTTGCGCTGCTCGTTGACCAGCACGGGCACGTGACCCCACGCCGGCGGCTGATGGCCCAATGCGGTCCACAACATCTGCTGCTTGGGCGTGTTCGGGAGGTGCTCCTCGGCGCGCACCACGTGGGTGATCGCCATCTCGATGTCGTCGACGACGTTCGCGATCATGAACACCGGCGTGCCATTGCCGCGCAGCAGAACGAAGTCCTCGATGGTCGAGTTGTCGAAGCGCACCTCGCCTCGCACGAGGTCGTCGACCACCGTGACGCCATCTGGGACCCGGAACCGCAGCACGCGCCCCGGCCCGGGGCCGAGGCCCCGGTCGCGCGAGTAGCCGTCGTAGCCCGAGAGCCCGAGTTCCTTGGCCCGTTCCTGGATCTGCTCACCGTTCAAGTCGCAGTAGTAGGCGTCGCCCTGCTCGAAGAGCCGGTTCGCCGCCTCGACGTGGGCGGCTGCATAGTCGCTCTGGAAGTGCGGCCCCTCGAAGTGGGGGTCGTCGGCGGAGATGCCGATCCACGCCAGCGCATCGATGATTCCCTGGGTCCACTCGGGCCGGTTGCGGACCTCGTCGGTGTCCTCGACCCGAAGCACGAACGTGCCACCGAGGCGGCGGGCGAGCGCCCAGTTCTGCAGCGCCGTGCGCGCTCCCCGACATGGAACATTCCGGTCGGAGACGGTGCGAATCGGAAACGGGGGCCCTCGGTCATGACACCTCCGACGCTACCGCTCAGTCGGCATCGGCCGCAGTCGACTGGGCCCCCGCAGTCAGCGTGAGATTGCGCAGTTGGCGCAACGCCACCGACAGCGTCGTGAGATCGAAGCTCTCGGCCCGCCGGATCTCGTTGTGCATCGTGATCGCCCGTCCGACGGCACGTTCATTGGCGTTGATCCACGCCGACGGGGAACCGCCAGCCGATCGGATCACGTTGCGGGTGAGTTCCGCCAGCACGGTCATCAGGTCGTCACGTAGTGCCGAGCGAGCCTGCTCCTGCCAACGATCGGCACGCGGGAGCGCGCCGACGCCATCCCACAACCAGCTCAGGTCGAACGCGTCGAACACAGCCCAATACGCGACCGCGGCATCCGCGACGTTGGTGCGCTCGCTGTGGGCGACCTCGACGATGTCGAAGCCACTGTGCAGCCATCGCCACCGAGCGGAGCGTTGCGCCAACGAAACCGGAACACCAGCGGCAATCCGGTTGGCACCCAACTCGGCGACCTCCGCGGCGGGTCGACCCGTGATGACGGCGTCGAGCGACTCGGCCAGGAAGGCCAGCCCAGCAGAGAACGTGTCGATCGCATCGATGATGTCCAACGGCGGATGCCGGTGACGAAGCAGCCAGACGGCGCCTCGTTCGGCCATGCGTCGAGCATCGAGGAAGAGCCCGATCTGTGTCTCGAGCGACACGGTGCTGCCCAGTTCGTCGATCTCCCGCCAGATCTCCGAGAACCCGAAGATGTCTCGCGCTGCGAGGAACGCCCGCGCCACGTCGGACACAGTGGCGCCGGAGTCTTCGGTCATTCGATGATCGAACGAGATCCCCGCGAGATTGACCATGTTGTTGACGATGCCAGTAGCGATGATCTCCCGCCGGAGCCGATGCGCGCTGATCGCAGCGGGAAACCGCTCACGCATCGTTGGTGGGAAATAGGCAAACAGGTCGTCGACGAGCGCCGGGTCGTCGGGCAGGTCAGAGTCGAGGATCTCGCTGACGTCGGCGTTCTTCGTGTAGGCGATCATCACCGCGAACTCCGGTGCGCGCAGCCCACTGCCGTTGCTCTGGCGCTCGGCGATCTGCTTGTCGGTCGGCAGGAACTCGAGCCGACGATCGAGGTATCCCTCTGACTCCAACGCGTCGAGGTACCGGGCATGGACGTTCACCATCGACAGCGACTGCGTGCGGGCGATCATCAACGCCAGCGTCTGCGCACGGTTGTCGTCGAGGACGAGTCGGGCGACGTCGTCGGTCATCTCGACGAGCACCTCGTTGCGCTGCTTCACGGTGAGTTCACCGTCTCGCACCAGTTGGTCGAGCACGATCTTGAGGTTCACCTCGTGATCGCTCGCGTCGACACCGGCCGAATTGTCGATCGCGTCGGTGTAGATCAGCCCACCAGCGATCGCGTACTCGACTCGCGCGAGCTGCGTGAGGCCGAGGTTGCCGCCCTCGCCCACGATCTTGCAGCGCAGATCGACACCGTTGACTCGGACCGAGTCGTTGGTACGGTCGCCGACGTCCGCGTCACTCTCGCTGACCGACTTCACGTAGGTGCCGATGCCACCGTTCCACAACAGGTCGACCGGCGCGCACAGGATCCCCGAGATCAGGTCGTCGGGACGCAGTGTCGCAACCTCGCCCGGCAGCCCAAGCACCGCTCGCACCTCCGGGGTGATGTCGATCGACTTGACCGAGCGTGCGTGCACACCACCACCGTCGGAGATCAACGCCGGGTCGTAGTCGGCCCAACTCGACCGTGGCAGCTCGAACAAGCGGCTTCGCTCCGCGTGCGACACGGCGGGATCAGGATCGGGGTCGAGAAAGATGTGCCGGTGATCGAACGCTGCCACCAGTCGGAGATGCGGCGAGATCAGCATCCCGTTGCCGAACACGTCGCCCGACATGTCGCCGACACCCACCACGGTCAGCTCGTCATGGTCGACGTCCTTGCCGATCACCCGGGCATGGCGTCGCACGCTCTCCCAGGCCCCCCGGGCCGTGATCCCCATCGACTTGTGGTCGTAGCCGTTGCTCCCACCGGAGGCGAACGCGTCACCGAGCCAGAAGTCGTAGTCGGCAGCAACCTGGTTGGCGATGTCACTGAACGAGGCCGTGCCCTTGTCGGCAGCGACGACGAGATAGGGGTCGGGCTCGTCGTAGATGATGGTGTCGGGTGGGGCAACGATGTCGTCGCTGACCACGTTGTCGGTGACGTCGAGCAGGCACCGGACGAACCGTTGGTAGCGGTCGATGCCTTCGGCGCGAACGGCGTCGCGGTCGGCCGGGTCGGCCTGTGGCGACTTGATGACGAAGCCTCCCTTGGCACCCGTCGGCACGATCACCGCGTTCTTGACGAGTTGTGCCTTGGTGAGTCCGAGGATCTCGGTGCGAAAGTCTTCCGGCCGATCGCTCCAACGCAGGCCACCCCGAGCGATCCGCCCCCCACGCAGGTGCACACCCTCGACGAGCGGCGAACACACGAACACCTCGAACATCGGTCGAGGCTCGGGCAGGAATGCAATGTCGCTCGGCCGGAGCTTCACGGCAAGGTCACCGACGCGGTCGGTCTGGTCGCGCCGACGGAACGCGTTCGTTCTGGTGGTGGCAGAGATCAACGTGCGCAGTGCCCGACAGATGCGGTCGTCGTCGAGCGACGGGATCGCGTCGAGCAACATGTCGAGATCGGCGTCGATGGTCTCGACCCGACGACGGCGATCGGTGGCGTCGGGGTGCCGGGCCGGATCGAATCGGGTGTCGAACAATTCCGCCAACGATCGTGCGATGTCAGGATGGCGAACGAGGGCCTGCTCGACGTAGGACGTACTGAACGGGAACCCCACCTGCCGCAGGTATCGGGTGTACAACCGCAGCACCGCCACCTGACGGCGGTCCAGACCGGCAGCAAGGATCAGCCGATTCAGTCCGTCGAGCTCGGCCGCTCCGGCCAGCAGGTCGACGAACGCCAACTGGATCTCGCTGTGCTGACGGTCGGTGATCGTGTGAGCACCAACGGCCACCCCGACGTCGTAGAGGAACACCTTCGTGTCACCGGACTGGAACACCGACGGGTGCTCGTCGAGCGGCGGGAGTCCGAGCTGTTCGAGGATCGGCACCAGCCGGGCGATCGAGACATCGCGTCCACGAAGGAACACACGGAATCGCCACTCACCCCTGAGCGAGTCGACCGACCGACCGAACGACGTGGCGACATCGTTGTTCGCACTCCCGACCTCTGCGTCGGACGGCGAGGCCGACAGCATCCGTGCGACGTGCACCAAGTCGCCAACGGCACCGGGAGGGCGGACACGCGCCTTGTAGTCGTCGGGCACGGTTGTGCGCACCTCGGCGAACACCCGCTGCCCCTCCACCTCGCCGAGCACGTCGATGAGCGCCTCGACCAGCCGTTCATCCCATGTGGTGGACGCGGCATCGATCGCCGCCACCAGGCGGTCCGGGTCGGCGAGGCGCTTCCCGCGAACCGTCATCGAGATGCGCGCCAGGGAACTCGAACCGAGCAGCACCTCGAGGTCACGGGTGTCGCCCCCGTAGGCGGCCCCCACCAGTCGTTCGACCTCGTCGGGCAATGTCGCCATGAATCGCGATCTCGGCACATAGACCAACACCGTCGTCCACGGTCCGACCGGTTCGGACACGTCGAACAGGCGCACGATGCTGCGCTCCTGGAGGCCGACGATGTCGAGCACGATCTCGGTGAGGTCCGATTCGTCCAGCTCGAACACGACGTCTCGTGGGAGCGTCTCGATCACGTTGCGTACGGCTCGCCCCGTGTGGCTGTCCACCGATGCGCCGACGTTGGAGATCACCGACCTGGCCCGGTCACCGAGCACCGGAATCGAGAACACGCTGTGCCGGTACGCGGACGCACTCAACAGCCCGACGAAACGATGCTCTTCACGCCCATCGGCGCTGCGCACCGCAATCGAGGTCATCCTGACCGGCCGATGCACCGGGGACACCGCATCCGTCCGGGCGATCACCACGGAGCGATCGCCGGCCAGGTGGGGAGGATCGAGCTCCGCCGGGTCGAGGCGACCGGAGCGGTACTCGCCGAGCGCAGTTCCCTCGACCGGCTCGAGCCGGTCGCCCTCGACGCAGTAGGTGACGGCACCGAGGAACACGAAGCGATCGTCAGCGAGCCACGCCACCAGCTCGTCGTCGCCGGCCAGGTCGCGCAGCCGCTGCTGCATCGACTCGAAGTCGGCCACCACCAGTTGCACACCGTCGATCGCCTCGGCGACTTCGCGCTCCAGCTGCTCGGCGACGGCCCGAGTGCAACGATCGATCTCGAGCAGCGTCCACGCCTCGACCGTGCCGAGCCCTCTCCCGAAGGCGGTGATCCGGTGCTGCGCATCGCGTTCGACCCCGAGCATGGGGTGCACCAGGAGATGGATGCCCAGGCCGTGCCGGTCGAGCACCATGCGGACGGTGTCGACGAGAAACGGCACGTCGTCGGTGACGAACATGAGAATCGTTCGGTCCGACTCCCAGCCGTCGCGTTCGAGATCCGGCGACAGCGCACGAACGAGCGTCTGTCCGGGCCGTCGCCGTCGTCCCAGATCGAGGTGCGCCACCGCAGCGGCGTAGGCGTCGTCGAGTCGCCGGTCGTCGACGTCCTCGTCGGGGAGCTCGCGGTAGTACCGCACGAGGAACGACCCGAGCAACGGGTCCTCGGGACGTCTGGTCGCTGCGAAATCCGCCAGCTTGTTGAGGGTTTCGGCCACGTCGTTGTGAGCGTTCATCTCTCCACCTGCCTATCGACTCTCAAGGTACCCGGTCCATGGCCTGGGGCTGCGCACGGCGGGTAACGTGGCGCTCGATGACGATCGATCAGTTGCACGGCGGCCACCGTTCGGTGTCGGGCGGCCTCGCGCGTGCAGCCGTCTTCGGCATCAACGACGGGCTCGTGTCGAACGTGTCGCTCATGCTCGGCTTCGCCGGCTCCGGAGTCGACTCGTCCGTGGT
Source organism: Ilumatobacteraceae bacterium (assembly GCA_963793335.1). Classification (GTDB taxonomy): domain Bacteria; phylum Actinomycetota; class Acidimicrobiia; order Acidimicrobiales; family Ilumatobacteraceae; genus Sva-07. Next base: position 831,171 of record CAWBZS010000001.1, read on the forward strand.
TCGCCTGGCCGGACTCGCCGGCGCGATCGCCGGCGGGATCTCGATGGCTGCCGGCGAATGGATCAGCGTCTCCGCGCAGAACGAGTTGATCGAGCGGGAAGTGGCGGTCGAGCGGCGCGAGTTGCAACGCAACCGCAGTGCAGAGACGGCCGAGCTGGCTGCGATGTACGAAGACCACGGGATCGCGCCGGCGACCGCACGCTCCGCCGCCGAGGACGTGATGCAGTCGCCCGACGCTGCGTTGCGAGTGCACACCCGCGAAGAACTCGGCGTGGATCCCGACGACCTTCCCTCGGCGTTCAAAGCTGCGGCGATCTCACTGATCTGCTTCCTGTTCGGTGCCCTCCTTCCCCTGATTCCGTGGCTCACGGGAGCCAGCGGGCTCGCGCCCGCTGCGGTCTCGGTCGGGATCGGTGTGATCGCTGCAGCGTTCGTGGGTGCTGCCATCGGCCGCTTCGCCGAACGGTCGATCATCAAGTCGATGATCCGGCAGGTCACGATCGTGTTGGTTGCCTGTGCGATCACCTACAGCATCGGCGAACTGGTGGGCGTCAATGTCTGAGCGCAACACTGGCGCCATGCTCCAGACCAACGTCCTCGGCACCGAACTCCAGCCGTGCTCGTACGACCCGCTCACCGGGTACTACCGCACGGGTTGCTGCGAGAACCGAGGCGACGACCCCGGTCTGCACACGGTCTGCTGTCGCCTGACCGACGATTTCCTCGCGTACTCCGCATCGATGGGGAACGACCTCACCACGCCGATGCCGCAGTACGGCTTCGCCGGGTTGTCCGCCGGCGACCAGTGGTGCGTCTGCGCAACGCGCTGGAAAGAGGCGTTCGATGCCGGCCATGCGTGCGGCGTGATCCTCGAGTCCACGCACGTGTCCACACTCGAGTACATCGACCTCGACGACCTCCGAGCGCACGCGATCGCCGGCTGACCGCAACTCCGTGGTCGACGCCAGCACACACCCACCGGACGACCAGTACGCCCCGCTGCCGGGGTGGCTCGCTGTTGCGGTCGTCGTCGGCACGTCCGGCGCCGTGTTGGTGCTGGAGATCCTGGCGGGCCGGCTGCTCGCCCCCTACGTCGGTGTGAGCCTCGAGACCTATACCGGCATCATCGGCACCGTGCTCGCCGGCATCGCAGTGGGCGCATGGCTCGGTGGGGTTGCGGCAGACCGGACCGATCCACGGCGACTGATCCCGGTGCTGCTGGTCACCGGCGGCGCATTGGCGATCGCCACGGTGCCAACGGTGCGCGCGCTCGGCGCCACCGGCGCGATGGCGGACGGCTTCGGAATCCTCGTGCTCACCGCGGTCGGGTTCCTGCCGTCGGCAACGGTGCTCAGCGCGGTGCCACCGGCGGTCGTGAAGCTGCAGTTGCGAGATCTCCACACCACCGGCGCCACGGTCGGCCGGTTGTCGGCCTATGGAACCGCCGGCGCCATCGTGGCCACGTTCCTGACCGGTTTCGTGCTGGTGGCGGTGGCGGCGGTGACCACGATCATCGTCTCGGTCGGTGTGGTCCTGGTGATCAGTGGGCTCGCCCTCTGGATGGCGTTGCCCAGGGTGACGCGTCGTTCCGCCCGCACGGAGATCACCTCGGTGTCGGCGTTCGCGGGTGTGGCCCTCCTGGCTGCCACGGCGCTCGGAAGTCAATGCGACAGCGAGACCACCTACTACTGCGTGTCGATCGAACCCGACCCCCAGCGGGCGAGCGGCGAGGTGCTCGTGCTCGACGATCTTCGCCACAGCTACGTCGACGTCGACGACCCCACCCATCTCGGGTTCTGGTACACACGCCGGTTCGCCGAGGTGATCGAGCAGCTCGGCCCCGCCGGACCGGTCGATGTGGTGCACATCGGCGGCGGCGCACTGACGGTGCCGACCTGGTTGCAGACCGTGCGTCCCGACAGCCGCCAGACCGTGTTCGAGATCGACCCGGAGCTCATCGACGTGGTGGTCGACGAATTCGACCGGTCGATTGGGCCTGGAACCGGCCTGGTCGCCGTGGCCGGGGACGCCCGGCAGTCGCTGCGCAACGTGACCGACGACTCCGTCGACGTGGTGATCGGCGACGCCTTCGGCAGCCGGGCCGTGCCCTGGCACCTCGCAACGGAGGAGTTCGTCGACGACGTCGCCCGGGTGTTGCGGCCAGGCGGCGTCTACGCGCTGAACGTGATCGACGGCGGTGACCTGGCATTCCTACGCGCCGAAACGGCGACGATCGCATCGGTGCTGCCGTACGTCGAGGTGGTGCTGAGCTCGGGCGCCGCCGACGGCCGAACGGGCAACGCCGTGATCGTGGCGTCCGACCACCCGTTCGATGCGGCAGCACTCGACCCCGACGGTGGATCCGTCGTCGACGACATCGAGGCGTTCATCGACGGAGCCACGGTGCTCACCGACGAGTTCGCCCCGGTCGACCAGCTGCTCACCTCGGTGGGCTGACGCCATCACACCCGACGATCGACGGTATCGCTCGACGCGGGGTGCGCTCGGGCTCGGCGCACGCAACACTGCTGATGTGGCAACCAAGACCATTTCCCTCGGAGCAGCGCTCATCGCCCTCGGGCTGATCGTCACGATCGCATCGAGTTCAGGAAGCGCGACGTCGCTCATTCCGACGTTCATCGGCATCGTGTTTCTTGCGCTCGGGCTGATCGCTCGGGCCAAGCCCGACCTCAACCACCACCTGATGCACGGCGCAGCAGCCCTGGCGCTGCTCGCCGTGGTCTCGAGCCTCGGATCGGCGATCGGACGGGGCGCGGAGGGATGGGCGCTGTTTGCGCAGGTCGCAACGATCGTGCTCTGCGGTGGCTTCCTCGTGCTCGCCGTGCAGTCGTTCCGAGCAGCACGCCTGGCACGCAACAGCAGCTGACGAGCGAGCCACCGCGCGTGGACGATCGAGTCGGCTCAGCCTGCCGGCTCGCCGCCCGCCTGCTGTGACCGAACGTACGCGATGATCGAGTCGATCTGTTCGTCGCTGAGCGCGCCGTTGCCGGCCATCGGTCCGAAATCGAACAACCGCTGCGACGCGCCGTTTCGGACGGCATCGGCGATCTCCTCGTCGGACAACTGGTCCGGGCCGTACACCGGCAACAGCAGTGACGGACCGCGGTCGGTTCCGGCCAGATCGCTGCCGTGACACTGCGCGCAGTTGGCGACGTAGATCCGTTCGCCTCGCTCGAGCGCGGTGCCGGGCCCGTCGGCGCCACACGCAGTTCCGAGCCAGCCCAGCGCCACGGTTGCCGCTCCCGCGAGGAGCAGCCGGCTGCGTCGCACACCCACGAGGTCAGTCTGCCATCGGGCGATGCCGAGCGTCACGGTCAATCGGCGAACGCGTCGCGCAAGTTCGCCATCGTGGTCTCACAGCCACGTTGCAGGTTGTCGCGACGCCCTTCGATCTTGCCGGGGTACACCTCGGGCATCTCGAGCAGCGGGGCGTGGAACGCCTCGGTCACCGTGCACCCGTCGCCGTCGACCGCGGGCGTGATCGTGTAGCTCCACACCGTGGCAGCGTCGAATCCCGGCGGTACCACATAGGCGAACTCGCGATTGGGCTCGTACACGGTGACCTCGCAGTCGGCATGCCACTCGTAGTCACCCGCCCTGTTGTGTCCACGGAACCGCGCACCGACCTCCACCTGTGTCGAGCCGCCGAGGAACTCGCAGCGCTGGTTCTCGGGGCTCAGACCGGGCAGCCGGTCGAGATCGGTGAGGTAGGCGAATACGGCAGCGGGTGATGCTGCAACGTGAACGGAGGCGCTTCCCCTCGTCGGATCTGGGGTGGTGGCGTCGGAGTCGGTCATCGTGGCAGCTTGGCAGCATCACCCCCGGCCGAACCGAACCGACGGTCAGGTCAGCCAGCGGATGATCGCGGCAGCGACGTCCTCGCCGCAGTCGTCCTGGATGAAGTGACCCCCCGGTTCGAAGGTCTGATGCGGTTGGGCCGCTGCACCAGGAATTCGGTCGATGAACCCCTGCTGCAGATGGCCGAGCACGATGTCGCCCGGCGCCCACAGCGTCAGCACCGGCTTGGTCCAGCCTTCCCAGACCTCCCATGCTGCGAGGTTCGCCGGAACGGCGGGATCATCCGGCGACGTCGGCACCAGCATGGGGAACTCGCGAGCTCCCGCCAGGTACGTCTCGTCGGGGAACGGGGCCCGGTAGGCGTCCATCTCGGCCTCGGTGAGTGCTCGTGCCACACATGCTCGGCCGAGCAGTGCGCCGCAATCCATCGGGTCCAGGGTCTGCGACACCGCCTGCCACATTGCGAAACCGTCACCCATCGACTCACCACCTGGGAGCGCGGTGTTGGCAATCACCACACGATCGAACCAGTCGGGGTGCTCCGCGGCCATCCGCAGGCCGAGGAGACCGCCCCAGTCCTGCACGAACAGATGCAGCCCGGCGTCTGGGCGGTCGAGTCCGGCGACGAACTCGCTCAGCCAGGCAACGTGCTGCGCGTAGGTGTACGCGTTGCGCTCCGTGGGCTTGTCGGAGCGCCCGAACCCGATCAGATCGGGGGCCACGACGCGGTAGCCGGCGCCGACCAGCGGTGGGATCATCCGGCGATAGAGATAGCTCCACGTCGGCTCACCGTGCAGCAGTAGGAACGTGCCTGCCTCGCCGGAGCCCTCGTCGATGTACGCCATCCGGAGGCCATCGACATCGACGTAGTGCGGCTGATAGTCGAAGTCCTCGAGGTGCGCGAAGCGGTCGTCGGGAGTACGAACGAAGTCGATGGTCATCGCCCGATCATCGCAGAGATCGAAACGTGCGTGTCACGCCTCGGTCGCAGTGACACCCACCACGACGGCTTCGTCGGCGCCGAGTGCATTGGCCGTGTCGGTGCGCGCCTGGTCGGTCGACAGCAGCACCGTGCCGGCAACAACATCGTCGGGCCACGACGCCGAGTGCTCGCCGAAGTTCACGAGTACCACGAGATGATCCTCACCCAACCGGCGGTCGAAACGCAGCACCTCGCCGTCCAACGCCGAGAAGTCGATCGATCCGGACCGCAGCGCAGCCTCACCACGTCGCAGCGCGAGCAGCCGCCGGTAGAGCGAGTGCATCGAGGCAGGATCGCCGATCTGGACATCCGCTGCGTGGGTGGACGCATTGACGGGGAACGGGAGCCACGGGCGAGTCGGCCAGCCGTGGCCGACCTCGGCGTCTCCGTCGCTCGTCCACGGGATCGGCGCACGGCATCCGTCGCGGCCGTCGGGGTCGACGACACGCTCGGGAGGCACCGCGCCATCCTCGAGCCCCAACTCTTCGCCGGCGTACAGGAACGGCGTACCTCGCATGGTGAGGGCGAGCACCGCGGCCGCTCGCGCACGCGCTTCGGTGCCATACCGACTGCGATGCCGCGACTGATCGTGATTCGAGAGCACGAAGGTGGGCCATCGCGGTTCGGCGAAGTCGGCTTCCATCTTCGACAGCGCCGAATGCATCCGGTCGGGTTCCCACGTCGTGTGGAGCGGACGGAAGTCGAACGACAGGTGCAGTTCCGGCGCCCCACCGTCGAGGTCGCCGAGGTACGACGCGCTCTCACCATCGCGGAGCAGGTACACCTCCCCCACCATCATCGGGTCGTGGTCGTACCCGTCGAGCAAGGAACGGATCCGCCGCAGCAGTTCATGGCCGAACTCGCGGTCGGTGACGAGCAGGGGCATGGTGACGAGATGTTCGGGGAGGTCCTCGACGTCGATGCCCTTGCCGATCAGGTTCACCACGTCCGCTCGAAACCCATCGACCCCCCGATCGAGCCAGTACCGCAGCGTGTCCTGCATGGCGGCTTCGACGTCCGGATTGGCCCAGTTGAGGTCCGGCTGCTCGGACAGGAACACGTGGAGATACGACTGATCGGTGCCCTCGTCGTGCGTCCACGCCGGTACCCCCTTGAACTGCGCCATCCAGTTGGTCGGTGGCGAGCCATCGGCGTGACGGTCACGCCACACATACCAGTCACGCTTCGGGTTGTCGCGCGACGAGCGCGATTCGACGAACCACGGGTGGTCGCTGGAGGTGTGATTGGGGACCCAATCGAGCAACAACCGCATGCCGCGCCGATGCACGCCGTCGATCAATTCGTCGAAATCGGCGTCTGTGCCGAACACGGGATCGATGCCGCAGTAGTCGGCCACGTCGTAGCCGAAGTCACGCATCGGAGACGTGAAGATCGGCGACAGCCACAGCGCGTCCACACCGAGATCGGCGAGATAGTCGAGCTTGCTGGTGATCCCGGCGAGATCGCCGACGCCGTCACCGTTCGAGTCGGCGAACGACCTCGGATAGATCTGATAGACGACGGCATCGCGCCACCACGGAATCGGTTGATTGCTCATTGGTTCGTCACCTCTCGCTCATCGGGAGCACCGACGAGTGGGTTGAGTTCACTTGCTGCGAATTGGCCGGGCTCGGTGTTCCGGAGCCACACGAGACGGTCGAGTTTCTGACCGTCGTTGGTCGGTTCGATCACACGGGCACCGTCGGCGAACCAGATCACGGTCATCACCTCACGGTCGACGTCGGTGGTGTTCGGATTGGCCCGATGCAGGGTCCAGCCGAGGTGGAAGCTTGCATCGCCGGCACGCATCGGCCCGGTGGATCGGCGCTCGATGTCGGTGTCCGCCAGGTAGCCGTCGTAGAACGCGTCGGCTTGAGCGGAGATCGCCTGGTCGCCGATCGGGCCGTGGTGGGTACCGCTGGCGAATTCGAGGTCGCCCATCGCCGGCTCGACATCGTGGAGGGGCAGCCACATGGTGATGGTGCGATCGGTGTCGAGCGGCCAGTACCACTGGTCCTGGTGCCACGGCGTGTGGCCGCCGCCCGCCACCTTGAACAACGCTTGATCGTGGTACACCCGCACCGCCTCGACGCCGAGCAGCGCAGCGGCCGTGCGAGCGAGTTCGGAATGCAGCGTGAGCTCGCAGACCGCATCGCTGGTCTGCCACAGGTTCATGTACTGGTCGAACGCCGCCCGATACGTCTCGTTGCCCGGCGGGAGTTCCACCTTGAACCCACTCGCGAGCGCGTCGTTGACGATCCGACGAAAACGCGCCACCTCGGCCGGAGGCAGCAGCCCTCGCACCACCACCTGGCCGTGACGGTCGAGTTCGGCCCGCTCGTCGTCCAACACGATCGCGAGTCTCGCACGCATTCACACCGCTGAAACGATCGCGGAACATCGAGTTCGTAGCGTGGCCAGATGCCGCCAGTTCTCGTCGCCGACCGAGGAGCACGATGATCGAGGCGGTCGATCCGTTCATCGGCACCGAGGCCACCGACCTCGCGCCGTCGACCGGTCTCGCAGCGAGCTGGTGGTGGCCGAAACCGCAAGTCGGCAACACGCACCCCGGCGCCACCTCACCGCTCGGCATGGTGTCGGCGTGCGCCTACTCCGGTGCGTACCCAACCGGATACGGGATGTACGAACTCTCGACAGAAGGGGTGCCGTCGTCGCTGCACGACCGGCTCAAGGCATCGGGGTTCACACACTTCCAGCAATCCGGAACGGGCGCGATCCGCAAGTACTACAACTACCTGCGCGTCACCCCCATGCTCGACCCGCTGGACGATCTCGGCGCCGTGTGGGCGCTTCGCGACGAGATCGCCGAGCCCGGCTACTACTCGTCGACGCTCGACAACGGCATCCGAGCCGAGCTGACGGTGGGCCCCAAGTCCGCAGTGCATCGCTACACGTTCCCAGCGCGGCCGGATGCGCGGCTGGTGGTCGACTTCTCGCTCGGCGGGCTCGCGATCGAACACGGTCGCACCGTGCCCACCCGTGCGCACCTCTCCACGCTCGAACCCGGAGTCGCCGAAGGTGAGATCGTGGTCGAAGGGGCGCCGTTGGCGGTGCACATCGAGTGCGACACCCCGTCGTGGCGACAGATGCTCTGGTACGACCAGCGGTTGATGCCCGGCGGCACGCAGCTCGAGTTCGATTCGATTCGGGCGACGACGTTGCGACCATTCGGTCTCATCCTGATGGGCGCCACCGAGCCCGGGCAGTCCGTGGAGTTGCGGTTCGGCTTCTCCCTGCGCGGCGTGGAGCAGGCGCGTCGCAATCTGCACACCGACTGTGGCGAGAGCCGCCGGAGCTTCGAGCGGCGCCGGGCGGCCACCCGCACCGACTGGGCCAACCGACTCGACACGATCCGGGTCGAGACCGCGTCCAGCGAGCGTCGCACGGTCTTCGCCACTGCCCTGTACCACTCGTTGATCAAGCCGAGTTTTGCTCCGAACGAGAGCCCCTTCTGGCCGTCGTCGGGCCCATTCGTGTTCGACATCGCCACGATGTGGGACATCTACCGAACCCAGCTGCCGTTGATCACGCTGCTGGCGCCGGCTCGAGCGGTGGAACTGGCGACCGCGCTGCTCATGATCTGTGAAGAGGAGGGCAACCTGCCGATCGGCTATCGCATGGCTCGGGGCGCCGACCGTTTCTCCCGCCAGGGCAGCGCACTGGCGCACACGTTCCTCGCCGACGTCTGTGCACTCGAACTGGAGGGCATCGATTGGGAGTGGGCACTGGTCCACATGCACACCGACCTGCGTCGCAACTACGGCGAGGAGTTCCTCGAACGCGGGGTCGCCCACCCGATCACCCACACCCTCGACCTCACGTTCGGCTACCACTGCACCGCTCAGGTCGCCCGCCACATCGGCGACACCGACCTCGCCGACCAGCTCGACGCGATGGCCACCCGATGGGTCGACGCCTTCGATCCGACGACCGGGCTGCTCGTCGACTCGACGTTCTACGAGGGCGGTAAGTGGAACTACTCGTTTCGGCTCACCCACGACATGGCCCGTCGCATCGCGTTGGCCGGTGGTGAGGCCAACTTCATCGACCTGCTGGACGCGTTCTTCGGCTTCGGCGCAGGACCGGTCAAGCAGCTCGGTCAGGCACCCGATGCCGACTCGGTCGCCGCGGGCTACGCACTGAACCGGTTCGAGGGGTTGAACAACGAGCCCGACATGGAAGCCCCCTGGGCCTACCACTACGTCGGTCGACCCGACCGCACCGCCGAGGTCGTCCATGCTGCGATCAACAACCAGTTCGGTCCCGGTCGAGGCGGCCTGCCGGGAAACGACGACTCCGGCGGCCTCAGCTCGTGGTACGTGTGGGCCTCGATGGGGCTCTTTCCCGTCGCCGGCCAGCAACTCGTGTTCATCAACGCACCGTCGTTCGCGCACATCCGCATCACCGTGCCCGGCGGCACGTTCGTGATCGAGACGACCGGGTTCGTCGAACCCGAACCGGACGGGCCGGTGCAGTACGTGCAGGCGGTCCGCCTCGACGATCGCGAGCTCGATCGAAGCTGGATCAGCACGGCCGAGCTGCACCGAGGCGGACGGCTCCACATCGAACTCGGCCCGACACCGACTGCGTGGGGCACCACCATCCGCCCGCCTTCGGCCTCGACCACCCACGCAACTGCGCTGGCGCACCCCACCGATACCCCACTCGACGAACGGAGCACCCCATGAACCCGAACCGACGTCTCGTGATCGTCGTACGCGCCGACCCGGTGATCTGCGGACACTCCGGTGAGGCCCGAAATCTCGCCGAGGTGGCACTCACGCGAGGCTTCGACGACGTGCGCATCGTCACCTGGCCGATTCCCACGCTGCAGGCTGCCGGCCTGCCGCTCAAACCGCTCGACGCCGTGCTCCCCTACAGTCCCGGAATCACGGTCGAACGCCCCGACCCGGTCGGCGACTACAAAGTGCCCGACGCCAGGTTCTATGCAGGCATCGTCGGCCGACTCGTCGAGCTGTTCACCGACGGGGTCCCGACTGTGGCGATGTCGTTGTACCTCACGCCCCACGCCACCGCGGTCAACGATGCCGTCGCTGTGGCTCGCGCCACCGGGCTCCCCGTCGACGTCACCACGATCGCCGAAGCCGTCGGATCCGACATCACCAACGTGGTGCGTACCTCGGTCGAGGAGCAGATGTTCGGCGCCGCGGCACAGGTGTTCACGACCTACCTCGCCAACGACCACTGCGTCGCCGTGTCGGAGTTCACCAAGGAACTCATCGTCGAGTCCGCCGAGGCGATCGATGCGCGCCACGGCACTACGTTCGCCGCGCAGTGCCGCGAGCGTGTCGCCATCTCGTATCCGGCGATCGACAGCCGCCAGTTCACCGAACTCGACCGCGGCCGACTGGACGACGTCCTCGCTCGACGTGGCCTGGCCGACGACGGATACGTGCTGTTCCTGTCCCGGGTCACCAAGGCGAAAGGGGTCGACGATCTCATCGACGGCTACGCCGCGAGCCATGCGAGCGACCGGGTGCCGCTGGTGATTGCCGGCACCGGGCCCGAGGCGCCAGCGCTCCGGGCTCGGGCCGAAGCGTCCTCGGCGGCCGACCGCATCGTGTTCTTCGACGACGTCGACGACGACGAGAAGACGTTCCTGATGGCCGGAAGCGCTGCCTACGTCCTGCCGAGCAAGCCACGCCCCGAGTTCGTCGAGACGTTCGGCATTGCGTTGGTCGAGAAGATGCTCGCCGGCGGCGGCCCGGTGATCAGCACGGCAACCGGCGGGATTCCGGAGGCGATCGGCGATCACGCCACCGTGGTCCCGATCGGGGATCCGATGAGCATCGCCCAGGCGTTGGACGACGCGATCCTGCGGACGTCACCCGAGCAGCGCGCCGTCCTCGCAGCCGCCGCCCGCGAGCACGCGATGCAATTCGACCGGGTCAACGTGTTCGACCGCCTGTTCGGCCGCCTCGACCCCACCGTGGCCGCCGCCTGACGACATGCCCCCACCCGATCCCCGACCCACCCGGTTGCGGTGAGAGGTGAGCGGCACCCCTCCCCACAGATCTCACCAGTGGCGAAACCCACCCGGTTGCGGTGAGAGGTGAGCGGCACCCCTCCCCACAGATCTCACCGGTGGCGAAACCCACCCGGTTGCGGTGAGAGGTGAGCGGCACCCCTCCCCACAGATCTCACCGGAGCGGGATGGGGCGAGGGGATCAGACGAAGGTGGCGAACACCTCGAGCGGTTCACGCTCGGTCGTCAGCGAATTGATCGGTGCGTCGGGGTCGGCGTGGCCGATCGCCACACCACAGAAGATCCGTTGCTCCTCGGGGGCACCGACGAACTCGCTGACGGCGTTCTCGTAGACCGCCCACGCCTCCTGCGGACACGTGTCGAGGCCAGCTTCCTGGGCGAGCAGCATGAAGGTCTGGAGGAACATCCCGAGGTCCGACCACTGCGGCGGCCCCATGATTCGGTCGATGAAGCAGAAGATCGCCGCTGGCGCGCCGAAGAAGTCGAGGTTCTTCGCGAACTGACCGAGGCGTCCTGCCTTGTCCTCGCGTTCGATGCCGAGGGTGGCGTACATGTCTTCGCCGACCTTGAAGCGCGAGCTGCGATACGGCTCGTTCAGGGGCGACGGATAGATGTCGTACGCGGCGGGCTCGATCGGCCGCGAGGAGAGGAACTCGCGAAAGCGCGCCATCGAATCACCGTTGACGACGTAGATCCGCCACGGCTGCACGTTGCCTCCCGACGGCGCCCGAGACGAGGTTGCCAGCAGCTGCCTGATCGTGTCGTCCGAGACGGGATCGGGCAGGAATGCTCGGACGGACTTGCGGGCATTGACGGCATCGGTGACGTTCACCGCCGCAGTCTGGCCCCTGACGGCGGCGCCGGTCGAACCGCCACTCCTTCGGGTGATCACGCTTTGGTTCAATGATTGGACTTTCTCTCCGCATCGTGCCACAGTGCAGCGATGACGGCGGCAGCCCCACCCGAACCCACACCGGTCGCGACGGACGCGATCTCGCGTGAGGCTCGTCTCACACTGGCGGTCGCATCGCTGGCCGTGCTGGCGGTCTTCCTCGACACGACCGTGCTGTTCGTCGCGTTCCCGGACATCGTTGCCACGTTCGACTCGGTGGCACCGGCGCAACTGTCGTGGGTGCTCAACGCGTACACGATCGTCTTCGCCGCCCTGCTCGTACCCGCCGGCAAGTTCGCCGACCGGCTCGGTCACCGGCGGGCGTTCCTGTTCGGTTCCATCCTGTTCACGCTGGCATCGATGGCCTGCGGCTTCGCACCATCGGCCGGCATGCTGATCGCGTTCCGGGTCGTGCAGGCGGTGGGCGCTGCGACACTGATCCCGTCGTCGCTGGCGCTGTTGCTTCGTGCGTTCCCTCCGGCCAAGGTCCCGTTCGCTGTTGCGATCTGGGGCGCCAGCGGCGCGGTGGCCGGGGCACTGGGACCGACACTCGGCGCACTGCTGGTCGAGGGTGCGAGCTGGCGGTGGGTGTTCTTCATCAACCTGCCAATCGGGCTGTTCACCGTGATCGCCGGGCGTCGCATCCTCAGCGAGTCCAAGGACGAGTCGGCGGTGCTGCCCTCGCCGACCGGCGTGATCCTGATCGCGGCCGCCGCAGGGCTCGTGTCGCTCGGGCTCGTGCAGAGCGAATCGTGGGGATGGACCGACGCGCGCACGATCGGATCGATCGTCGGCGGCATCGCGGTGTTTGCATTGTTCGTCGTCCATCAGCGCGCAACGTCGGCTCCTGCGCTGAACCTGGAGCTGTTCGCGATCGGCAACTTCTCGTGGGGCAACGCCGCATCGTTCGTCTTCGGTACCGCGTTCACAGCGATGTTCTTCTCGTCGATCCTGTTCCTCACCGAGGTGTGGCAGTACTCGATCCTGCGCGCAGGCTTCGCTGTCGCCCCCGGCCCAGCGCTCGTCGCCGTGTTGGCGCCGTACATGGGCAATCTCGCCGGCCGAGTCGGACAACGACCACTGCTGATCATCGGTGGCGTGGCATTCGCTGTCGGCGGACTGTGGCGGCTCGTGTTCCTCGATGGCACACCGAACTACGTCAGCGAGTACCTCCCATCGATGCTGTTCACCGGAATCGGCGTGGCGATGTGTCTTCCACAGCTCTCGAGCGTGGTCGCCCAGTCGTTGCCGCCGAACCGGCTCGGCGTCGGCGGTGGCTCGAACCAGGCCATCCGCCAGTTCGGTGGGACGCTCGGCGTAGCGATGACCGTCGCGTTCGTCGCCGCACCCGCGTCGCTGGCCGAGGCGCTGTCGAACTTCGACCTCGTGTGGTGGTTGCTGATCATCGGCGGCCTCCTCACCTCGCTGCTCTCTCTCCCGCTCGTCACCCGACGACCGTCAATCGTCCCCGCTTCGTAAGATCGGCCTTCCATGCGACGCACGTCATTCGACACGATGCAGTGCTCGATCGCGCAAACGCTCGACGTCGTTGGCGACCCGTGGACACTGCTGGTGGTCCGCGAGGCGTTCTTCGGCACCGCCCGATTCGATGACTTCCGTCGCTCTCTCGGGATTCCACGAGCGACGCTGACCGCCCGGTTGGCGACGCTCGTCGAGCATGGCGTCCTCGAGCGACGAACCGAACGCGACACGCCGAGCCGTCCGATCTATGCGCTGACGGCGAAGGGACGGGCGCTCAGCCCGGTGATGGTGGCGCTCATGCAGTGGGGCGACGAATGGTCCGACATCGGTGACCCCCCGGTGACCCTGGTCGACCTCGAGACGGACGAGCCGATCGAGCCGGTCTACATCGATCGACGAACCGGCGCGGCACTGCGCGATCTCCGACTCGGGCGACGCGTCAACGCACCCTCGACGAGCTGAATCGGCCCACGGACGCCTGCGCTCGGAGACCGTGTCGTGGCATCGCGTAGCGTCATGGGATGACGTCGATCAGAGAACTCGCTGAGGAGCACTGGCAGGGCCGCGGGGAATTGGTACACACCCACCATCCCGTCCAGCCCATCCACGTCCATCACGACGACGGCACCCACAGCACCGCGAACGAAGAGATCGACCACGGGCTCCTCACACTGAAGTCGATCGCGTCGGTCAACGCACTCGACACCGGCGACGGCCTGGTGATGCTCGACACCGGGGGGCAGTTCGATCGCCGCACGGTGTACGACGCGGTACGGCAGTGGCGGCCCGACGAACCGGTTCGAGCCGCGATCTACTCCCACCACCACGTCGACCACGTCCTCGGCACCGCCCTGTTCGATGCCGAAGCCGCCGACAAGGGTTGGCAACGCCCGGTCGTGTACGCCCACGAGGAACTCCCGGCCCACTTCCGGCGCTACGAGCAGACCGGCGGCTGGAACACGGCGATCAACCGCCGCCAGTTCGCGATCGACATCCCCCAGTTCTCGTGGCCGAGCGAGTACCGGGACCCCGACGTCACCTACGCGAAACAGCTCACCTTCAACCACGGCGACCTCACCTTCGAACTCCACCACGCTCGCGGCGAGACCGACGACGCCACATGGACCTGGGTGCCCGAACGAAAGGTGCTGCACCCTGGCGACCTGTTCATCTGGGCGCTCCCCAACGCCGGCAACCCACAGAAGGTGCAGCGCTACCTCTCCGACTGGGGCGCCGCATTGCGCCAGATGGCGGCGCTCCGCCCCGAGATCCTGCTCGCCGGCCATGGGCTCCCGATCTTCGGCGCGGACCGCATCGTCGCAGCACTCACCGACACCGCCGAACTGCTCGAGTCGATCGAGAGTCAGACGCTGGCGATCATGAATCAGGGCAAGAATCTCGACACGTGCCTGCACGAGGTCACGGTGCCCGCACACCTCGCCGACAAGCCGTACCTCCAGGCGGTGTACGACCATCCGCAGTTCCTGATTCGCAACGTGTGGCGCCGCTACGGCGGCTGGTGGGACGGCGAACCCGACAACCTGCTGCCGTCACCACGGGCGCAACAAGCAGCCGAGTGGGTGGAACTCGCCGGCGGGGTCGACAAGGTGCTCGCCCGCACCACCGAGGTCCTCGCCACCGGCGACGCACGCCTCGCATGCCACCTCGTGGAGTTCGCCGCGCTCGCCGAACCCGACAACGCCGAGGTCTGGAGCGTCCGGGCCGAGGTGTACGCCGCGCACTCGGCGCAGCACACCTCGTCGATGGCTCGCAATCTGCTCGGCCATGCCGCCAGGGCCAGCGAGCAGGGCAAACGCGACCTCGCCGGCAACTACTGAGCGGGTTACCAGTCCGCGGCGATGTACTGCGTCTCGCAGAACTCGTAGATGCCCTCGCCGGCGCCTTCGCGTCCGAGACCCGACTGCTTCATCCCACCGAACGGCGCTGCCGGGTCGGAGACGGCGCCGCGGTTCAGGCCGACCATCCCCGCCTGGATGCGCTCGCTCACCGAGAGGCCGCGCCGAAGATCCTTCGTGTACACGTACGCCGTGAGACCCATCTCGGTGTCGTTGGCGATGTCGATCATCGCATCGGTGTCGTCGAACGTGATCACGGGGGCGACCGGCCCGAAGATCTCGTGGCGGGTGATGTCGTCGTCTGGTTGCACCCTGCCCAGCACCGTCGGCTGGTAGAAGTGACCCGGTCCGTCGCCGACCGACCCGCCGGTGACGATCTGCGCGCCGCGGTCCGCAGCGGCGGTGACCAACTCGTTGATCGACGCCACCGCCTTGGCGTTGATCATCGGCCCACAGGTGACCCCCTCGTCGAAGCCGCTGCCAATGCGGACATCGGCCATCGCGGCGGCGAACATGGCGGTGAACTCCTCGGCCACCGCTTCGTGGACGAGGAACCGGTTCGCCGCGGTGCAGGTCTCGGCCGAGTGGCGCATCTTCGCGACCATCGCCCCCTCGACCGCAGCGTCGAGGTCGGCGTCGTCGAACACCACGAACGGTGCGTTGCCACCGAGTTCCATCACCGTCTTGAGGACACGGTCGGCGGCTCGCTTGAGCAGCACGATGCCCACCTCGGTCGATCCGGTGAACGACACCATCCGCGTCGCCGGGTGCTCCACCGCGGCGTCGAACCAGGCACCCGACGACAACGTCGGCACGATGTTGACCACGCCTGCGGGCACCCCGGCCTCATGCAGGAGTTCGCCGAGACGCAGCGCGGTCAATGGGGTGTCGCGGGGCGGTTTGATGACGGCAGCGTTCCCAGCGGCCAACGCCGGCGCCAGCTTGCGCGTGATCATCGCAGCCGGGAAGTTCCACGGCGTGACGATCACGACGACACCGACCGGTGGATGGTGCACCAC
Source organism: Ilumatobacteraceae bacterium (assembly GCA_963793335.1). Lineage (GTDB taxonomy): Bacteria > Actinomycetota > Acidimicrobiia > Acidimicrobiales > Ilumatobacteraceae > Sva-07. The sequence continues at coordinate 847,249 of CAWBZS010000001.1, forward strand.
GATCCGGTTGGCCCCTGCTGGAGCGATGCCCAGCGAACCCTGGATCCGAACCGCCTCCTCGGAGTTCCATCGGAAGAACTCGGCCGCATAGGCCACCTCGCCTCGGGCGTCGGCCAGCGGCTTGCCGTGTTCGAGTGTGATCAACCGAGCCAGTTCGTCCGTGTGATCGACCATCAGCTGCCACGCCGCGACGCAGGATCTCCCCTCGCTCACGAGGCGGCGTGGCTGCCCATCCCGGCTGCGCCGACGCTGCCGCCTCGCATGCCGCGGTGGCGTCATCGACGCTGCCTGCGGCCACCGAAGCGATCACCGACTCGGTGGCCGGGTCCTCGACGTCGAAGCGCTCCGACGACGACCCGTCGCGCCATTCGCCCCCGACCAACAGCTGCGTCTGCATTTTGCTCATGCGCACATCATGCACCGTCGCGGCCGATCGGGTCAGTCGATGTCGTAACCGGCGTCGGCGATCGCCTCGCGAACCGCCGAGTCGTCGCCCCCCTCGACCGCAACGGTCTTCGCCGCAACGTCGACGTGCACCGATTCGACGCCGGCGACGGCGCCGACCTCGCCTTCGATGGCCGCCTTGCAATGGTCGCAGCTGATCCCTGAGACCTCATATCGATGGGACGCGGTGTTGGCGGTCATGCGACGAGCTCCTGGTGGTTGGTGGTGGTGGTTGCTTGGGCATCCGGAATGGGCCTGGCCGTGTGGCGGCGCGACGGGCGGTACCCAGCGAAGCGACGCAACCGCAAGCTGTTGGACACCACGAAGAGTGACGACATGCCCATGGCTGCAGCTGCGATCATCGGGTTGAGCACGCCGAGCGCCGCCAGCGGAATCGCAGCCGCGTTGTAGGCGAACGCCCAGAACAGGTTGCCCTTGATGGTGCTGAGCGTTCGACGAGCGAGCGCCACGGCGTCCGCCGCAGCCCGAAGGTCGCCCGACACGATGGTGAGGTCCGACGCTTCGATCGCCACGTCGGTGCCGGTGCCGAGTGCGATCCCGAGGTCGGCCTGCGCGAGCGCAGGAGCATCGTTGATGCCATCGCCCACCATCGCCACTCGTCGACCCTCGGCCTGCAGTCGGACGATCTCGGCGGCCTTTGCATCGGGCAGCACCTCGGCGATGACGTTGTCGACACCGACTGCTGCGCCGACGGTGCGAGCGGTGCGTTCGTTGTCGCCGGTGAGCAGTGTCACCGACAGGCCGAGGTCGTGGAACGCCGCGACCGCCTCAGCCGAGGTGACCTTCACGGTGTCGGCGACCACGAACACCGCTTCGGCGGTGCCAGCGCGCCCAGCGAAGACTGCGGTGTTGCCCTCGCGCTCGGCCTTGCTCGCAGCGCGCTCCACCGCGGCCGGCACGGTGTCGAACAGCGATCGGCGACCGACTCGCACCTCGACGGCGTCGACAGCGGCCACGACACCGACGCCAGGCTTGTTCACGAACGCGTCGACGGTGCCGACCGTCGGTGCGACGGCTTCGGCCGCGTCGGCGATCGCACGCGCGATGGGATGCTCCGACCGCCCCTCGACCGCTCCCGCCAGCGCCAGGAGGTCGTCGGCGTCGCCACCGGGGGCGATGACATCGACGAGCGACATCTTCCCTTCGGTGATCGTTCCGGTCTTGTCGAGCACGATCGTGTCGATGCGGCGCGTGTCTTCGAGCACCTCGCCGCCCTTGATGATCACGCCGAGCTGCGCTGCACGGCCCGTCCCGACCATGATGCCGAGCGGCGTGGCCAACCCGAGCGCACACGGGCACGCGATGATCAGCACCGCCACCGCCGCGGTGAACGCGTCGTCGGCATCGCCGGCGATCGCCAACCAGGCGACCAGCGTGCCCAGCGAGATGGCGATCGCAACCGGCACGAACACGGAGGCGACCCGGTCAGCGAGGCGCTGCACCTCGGCGCGACTGCCTTGGGCCTCGTCGACCAGGCGAATGATCTGGCTGAGCGCCGTGTCGGCGCCCACCCGGGTGGCCCGCACGACAAGCGATCCGTTGGTGTTCACCGTGGCGCCGATCACCTCGTCACCTGGGCCGACCTCGACGGGGACGGGTTCGCCGGTGATCATCGAGGCGTCGACGGCGGACTCACCGGAGACGACCACGCCGTCGGTCGCGACCTTCTCTCCGGGTCGCACCACGAATCGTGTCCCCACGGCGAGTTCGTCGAGCGACACCTCCCGACCGTCCTCCAGTCGAGCGGATCGAACACCGAGATCCGCAAGGGCACGAATGGCGTCGCCCGAGCGTCGCTTCGCACGAATCTCCAGCCACTTGCCGATCAGGATCAGCGCGATGATCACGGCACCCGTCTCGTAGTAGACGTGGAGGCCGTCGCCGCCGGTCATCGACATCCCGCTCATCGAGCCCATGCCGGTCGACTCGTCGCCGATACTGACGAAGAGCACCACGGTCGACCACACCCAGGCGGACAGTGTGCCCATCGACACCAGGGTGTCCATCGTGGTGGTGCCGTGGCGCAGGTTCATCCACGCTGCGCGATGGAATCCCCACCCGCACCAGAACACGATTGGCGTGGCGAGGATCCCGACCACCCATTCCCATCCATCGAACTGCAGGGCGGGCACCATCGACAGCACCATCACCGGCGTGCCGAGGACCAGCGCCACGACCCAACGCCGACGCAGATCGGCCTCGCGGCGACGTTCCGCTGCATCGTGATCGGCCGTGACCGGCGCAAGGTAGCCGAGGCGTTCGACCACGGCGCGCAGCTCGGCATCCTCGACGCCGCCGTGCAGCACGGTGGCGCGACCATTGGCGAAGTTGACTCGGACTTCGTCGACACCGTCGAGCTTGGTGAGGCCACGCTGGATGCGGTTCGAGCACGCAGCGCATGTCATTCCTTCGATGGCGATGTCGGATCGGATCAGGGCCTCCGGCGGACCACCGCGCGCAGACGTGTCGACGCTCATCGCGCTTCGACCACCTGGCAGCGGTTGGGGTCGGTGCAGTCGGCCGGGTCGAGCTGCCGGGCTCGAGCGACGAGTTCCAGCATTTCTCGACGCGAGTGTTGGAGGCGCGAGATCTGCTCGTCGATGTCAGCGAGGTGACGCTCGAGGAACGCACGAGTATGGGCGCAGGTGCTCTCGCCGGCGTCCTTCATGTCGAGCAGCGACTGCACCTCGACGAGGCTGAGCCCCGACGCTTGCGAATCACGGATGAATCTCAGCCGCTCGACTGCATCCGCTCCGTAGTCGCGATAGCCCGACGGCGTTCGCTCCGGCTCGGGCAGCAACTCGATCGACTCGTAGTACCGGATCGCCTGGGTGCTGAGCCCGCTTCGATCTGCAAGTGCTCCGATGCGCATGGTCGACAGCGTACCGCCAACCTTCCAGCCAACTGCAAGGTTGATCCCGGGCGACGTCAGGTGACCTCGCGCAGCCGCCACGCTGCGGTCTCGGGCGTGAGGTCGCGCTGCAGGTTGGCGAGCAGCTCGTAGCTCGCCGGGATCTTCGCCACCTCGGCCGAACGCAGCAGCGGCGGATACCAGTGACCGTGCAGTTGCCACGTGTCGCGATGGCCCCGAGGGGCATCGTGCCAGCCCGAGCAGTAGGGAAACGGCGTGTCGAAGAGGCGGTCGAACCCTCGGAGCATCGCCGGCAGGATCTCCGCCAGCGCCTCGCGCTCGTCCTTCGACAACGACGTCAACGACGCGACACGTCGGCGCGGGACGAGCAGTGTCTCGAATGGCCAATACGCCCACCACGGGACCACCACCGCCCAGTGTTCGTTGTGCAGCACCACTCGTTCATCGAGTTCGAGCTCGCGTTCGATGTAGTCGACGAGCAGTGCGCTGCCCGATTTCGCATGATGGCGGCGCTGATGGTCGAGTTCCAGCACGGCTTCGTTCGGGAGGAACGTCGATGCCCAGATCTGACCGTGCGGATGTGGGTTCGATGCCCCGGAGATCGCTCCACGTGTCTCGAAGACCTGCACCCACTCAGAGCGCTCGTACAGCTCACCGAGTTGCTCCTGCCAGCGCGCGATCACCGCATCGACCTCACGACGACTCATGCCTGCGATCGTCAGGTCATGACGGGGGGAGAAGCACATCACCCGGCACTCCCCGACCGCCGCGTCGATGCCGAAGAACCCGTCCTCTCGAGGATGCTCCGGAGGCGGAGCCGGGGCGTCGGGCAGGAGTGCGGCGAAGTCGTTCACGAACACGAACGTGCCGTCGTACGTTGGATTGACCGCACCACCGGCGCGTTCATTGCCGGGACACAGGTAGCAGGTCGGGTCGTACGACGGTGCGACCTCGGACTCGATGCCGGTGCTGCCATCCCATGGCCGCTGCGTACGCTGCGGCGACACCACGACCCATTCGCCCGTCAGCGGATTGCGACGGCGATGCGGGTGTCTGTTCGGGTCGAACGCCACGGGAGGAGCGTACGTCACAATCGGCGGATGTCGGGATTGAACGCCCGTGGTCCGCGCCGAGGCACTGCGACCCCGACGGTGGAGAGCAGCCGGATGATCCGCTGCCGGTGCCCGGTCCAGGGAGCCAGGTGGCGGCACATGATCTCGTCGCCGCCCCGGTCGGCATCCAGGCGCCGTGCGTCGCCAGTGAACGCGTAGTTGACCATCGTCGGAAGGCCGTAGTCGCGCAACACCACGGTGTCGGGGTCGCCGTGGGAGGCGATGATCACCGACGTTGCCGTCCAGTCGCCGAGGCCGGGAAGTACCGACAGCCGGACTCGGGCATCGGCCGGAGTCATGACAGCAGCCTCTTCGAGACGATTCGCCCGTCGTGCGGCGAGGAGCATCGCGTCTGCTCGACGCCGCTCCACGTTGAAACGGTGCAGGTCGACGTACGTCCGCGCCGCCACCGCGTCCGGCGTGGGCGGCAGCCGGAGCTCACACGGGCCAGGTGCTGGTTCGCCCCACTCGAACACCATGCGCGCCCAACTCTTGACCGCTTCCTCCGTGGTGACCCGCTGGCCGAGCAGGACGAGCAGGAGCTCCTGCCAGATCACCCCGGCCGCAGGCAGTCGGATGCCGGGGCGGCGACGCCACCACTCCGCAATCGTGGGCTGCAGCGACGGATCGAAGCCATCCAGGTCGTCGTGGAGCCCCACCCAGTACGGCGCCCGATGGAGCAACCAGTCCGCACCGCTCCCCCACGCCGTTGCGGTCGTCGTGCCATTGCCGTCCCACACCAGGTGCATCACCCCCGGCCCGTCGGGAGTCAACACCGCCTTCGCGAAACTGTTCGCCGTCCAACGGGTGGTGGGATCGCGGGAGTAGATCCCGATCGGCTTCATCGTGGAGCGCAGATCGATGTCGCCGGTGACAAGCGTGCGCCGTGCGCCATCGACCATGTCAGCCGACCTGCACCCAGTCGGTTCGAGAGGGGTCAGGCACCGACCAGTGTGCGCCAGTCGGCGGGATACGCGGCGGCGACCTGTGCCGGCGTCATTCGCAGCGTGGACTCCGGGGGCATGTCCGCCACGGCCCGAGCCTCCATGTAGTGATAGCCAACGAGTCGGAGGCCCTCGAACATCCAGGTGCGCAGCTCGACGAGTTCGGCTGGCGGAGTCGGGTCGTAGAAACCCCAGATCGTGAACGCGATCGTGAGGTCGTGCACGACCGGTGCCCGGGAGAACATCGATGCTCGGCGCAGCGCGACGCCGAGGCAGCCACGGATGGCGTCGTCGATGTCCTCACCCGGCTGCAGCTTCACCTTCGGGCGCAGCCGTGAGGCAATTCGGAGCGCGAAGCCCTGGTCGGGGCCTGGACTGCCGAGTCGAGGACCCTCGGGCTGAAACCCGACGATGTCGCCAGGTCGATCGGGCGCCCATGCCGAAGGAACATGATCAGGCGACTCGTAGTACCTGGGGTGGTCGGTCGGTGAGACCGGCGTGAACTTTGGCGCTGACATCGATGTCTTTCTATCAGTCGGCGCGTCGGAGTGACCGATGCAGGAGGCCGTACACGACGCTGTCTTCCAGCGCGCGCCAGGAGGCCTCGATGATGTTGGGACTCACACCGATCGTGGTCCAGTCGCGCACGCCGTCGGTGGCCGACAGCAGCACCCTGGTGGTGGAACCGGTGGCACTCGTTCCGTCGAGGATCCGTACCTTGTAGTCGGTGAGGTGGATGTCAGCGAGCTCCGGCAACATCGTGCCCACCGCCTTGCGGAGCGCGGTGTCGATGGCATTGACCGGGCCGTTGCCCTCGGCCACCCAGACCCGACGCTCGGCGCTGTCGCCCTCGCCAACCCACACCTTGACGGTGGCCTCGGTCGAGAATGCGCCGCCCGGGAGCTCGTCGGTGATCACCCGCATCGACTCGACGTGGAAGAACTCGGGGACCTGACCGGCGGCACGACGCATCAGCAACTCGAGCGATGCATCAGCCGCCTCGAAGTGGTACCCCTCGTGCTCGAGACGCTTCAGGTCGTCGATGACCTGGTTGATCGCTGGGCCGTCGAGCTCGATGCCGATCTCATCGGCCTTCATCTGGATCGTTGCTCTCCCGGCCATCTCGGACACCACGAAGCGCGTCCCGTTGCCGACCACTTCGGGGTTGACATGCTCGTAGGCATCCTTCGCCCGCACGATCGCCGACACGTGCAGGCCGGCCTTGTGCGCAAATGCCGACGACCCGACGTACGGCGCCTGGGGGTTCACGGCGCGGTTCAGCGTCTCGGCCACGTGGTGGCTCACCGCGGTCAGCCGCTCGATGCGTCCATCGGGCAGGCACGTGTACCCCAGCTTGAGCTGCAGGTTCGGGATCACCGTGGAGAGGTTGGTGTTCCCGGTGCGTTCGCCGAGCCCGTTGAGCGTCCCCTGGACATGGCCAGCTCCGGCCTCGACGGCGGCGATCGAGTTGGCGACCGCGCAACCGGTGTCGTCGTGGCAGTGGATACCGATCACCGCGTCGTCGCCGATGTGCGACTTGACCTCGGCGACGATGCGACCGATCTCACCGGGCAGCGTGCCGCCGTTGGTGTCGCACAGCACGAGGTGGGTGGCGCCGTTGACGACCGCCGCTTCGATGGCGCGCAGCGAGAACTCCGGATTGGCGAGATAGCCGTCGAAGAAGTGCTCGAGGTCGACCAGCACCATTCGGCCCTGGCCGTGAAGGAACTGGACCGAGTCGGCAATCATCGCTTCGCCTTCGTCGAGTGTTGTCTGCAACGCCTGCGTCACCTGGTAGTCGGAACTCTTCGCGACGATGCAGACGGCACTCGTGTCGGCCTCGATCAGGTTGCGCAACGTGTCGTCGTCATCGACCTTCCCCCGCGGGCGCCGGGTGGAGCCGAACGCCACGAGCGTCGAGGTCGAGAGGTCGAGTTCGCGCTTGGCGCGAGCGAAGAACTCGATGTCCTTCGGATTGGCACCCGGCCATCCGCCTTCGATGAAGTGCACCCCGAGCAGGTCGAGTTGCTCGGCGATTCGCAACTTGTCGTCGACGGTCGCTGAGACACCCTCCACCTGGAGGCCGTCTCGCAGTGTGGTGTCGAACACTTCGACGTATCGCATGAAAAGCTCCCGAGAACCGAAAGAGCCGCCCGATGGGCGGCTCGACGAACACGTGGGGGACCACGTGTTCTACTGAATGATGATGATGGCGGCAACTGATTGGTTCGTCATCGACAGCCATTGAACCCGGTTCCTACGCCGGATGCAATCACCAGCCGCCAACAACCGATCTCCAGCGAGGGCGGCGCTGCCCGTCGTTGTGCATGAACGGTGGGCAACAGGTGGACGAACTCACCAAATCTGGGGGTAACGAAAAAGTTCAGTGGATAACCCTGTGACTTCAGAAATACCTCTTGACCTGGCCGTATCCAAGGTATTCACTGAAACCTGTTCCGAAGAGCGCACGCCGACCGGAGCGGTGAGGAGGGGGCTTCGGCCCAGCCCACACCGCTCACGAGGCGCAGCGGAATCGGAAGACGGACAGTGTTCACGGCCACCTCGGACCGGACTGTCGGACTCCTTCGGGAGCTCGGCGGCAACGACGAGTCGGCGGACGCCGCGGGAAACCGGGGCGGGCGTCGGGTCAGACCGAGCCGGCGTCGCCTTCGGGTGGCGGCGGAAACGGAGACCTGCTGGATCGTTCGGAGGGCACGGGGCAACCCGCAGCCGGCGAGTGGTGCAGCGAGGCAAACCGGGCACGCTCGCCGCCTTCGGGCGCACCTCGGTGCGCCACTGGGCGCCGAGCAGGCAACGGAGCCGTGGGAAGGAGCCGAAGGAACTGGGGCCACCCCAACTGGACTCAGCGAGAACGGTTCCGGCGCCAGGACCGAGGGCTCGGGCAACCGGGTCAGCGTGAAGCGGTGCCACGGGTTCGAGACCGGGAGACCGGTGTCGAGTCCGAACGCGGCATCGCCCGCCGCGCCGAACGGCGAGACGGGCGATGTGAACAGGTCGACACGAAGGCTAACGCCCGACCATCGACCGGTGGTGGACCTGTCCATCCGAGCAGCCCCGGAAGGCGCGCAGGCGAGAGCCCGCAGCGCCGACCGGGGCGCTTTCGTTTTCGAAGCACCAGCGAACCTCACGCTCATCGAGGGGCGCGAGCTCGGACTCGGCAGGTCGTGCGGTGATCGTCACGGCCACCGAGGAGGTGCCACATGCGCACCTCACGACGGCCGCGGTGACGGTCGGTGGACCTGGCGCTCGGTGCCCGCATCACCGGAGGGTGCCCCTATGGTCCGTGCGGATGAAGACGAGACTGCTCGCCGCGGCTGACCTGAGCCACCTCCTCGAGGTCGTTGGACGCCACGAGTTGATGGACCTCATGATCGAGCAGCTCCGCGCCCGCTTCCTCGACCACGCTGCCGATGCCGTCGAAGTCCGGGCGCGAGACGGATTCCGGTACGACAAGCCCAACCTCGGCCTCATCGAGTGGATGCCCACGCACGAGGTGGGTGGCCCGGTGGTGGTGAAGATGGTTGGCTACCACCCGGCCAACCCCGTGCAGCGCGGGCTGCCGTCGGTGATCGCCACGTCCTCGATGTGGGACACCGTCACCGGTCACCTCGTTGCGATCGCCGACGCCACCCTCCTCACGGCGATTCGGACGGGCGCGGCATCCGGCCTGGCGACCGAGATGCTGGCCAAGACAGGGCCTGTGGTGGTCGGGCTCGCCGGACTCGGAGCACAGGCCGTCACGCAGCTCCATGCGATCAGCCGTGTCCGCGAGATCGACCGGGTGATCGGCTTCGACAGCGATCCCGAAGCCGCTGCAACGTTCGAGGATCGCATCCGGTTTCTCGGCCTGGATGTCGAGGTGTCCGGCACGGACCGGTCCTCGACCATCGTCGGCGACGTCGACGTGCTGTGCACATGCACCTCCGTTGACATCGGTGCCGGCGCGGTGATCCGCGACGGGGAGACCCGCCCGTGGTTGCACATCAATGCCGTCGGCGCCGACTTTCCAGGCAAGGTCGAACTCCCGGCGTCGCTCGCCAATCGCGCCTTCGTCGTGCCCGACACCCTCGACCAGTGCCTGCTCGAGGGCGAGTGCCAACAGGTGTCCTCGGACCGCATCGGGCCGTCGTTGAGCGAGGTGATGCAGCGCCACGAGGAGTTCGTCGGCCGCCGCGACGAGCTGACGGTGTTCGACTCGACTGGGTGGGCCGTCGAGGACGACGTAGCGCTACGACTCGCTGTCGAGCTCGCTCGCAAGCACGACGTCGGCACCGATGTCGCGCTCGAGCGTATCCCGCAGGACCCGCACGACCCCTACGGCCCTGCCTGAGCCCACCCAATCCGAAATTGCCCGGCATCGTGACGGTGGGCGTCACGATGCCGGGCGATTTCGGGCAAGCGTGGCGGCCAATCGGGTCACGTGATCGAGGTCCTCCCTGACCAGCTCGATCGTCGGGCCAGGAAAGAACGCAACATCGTCGGCGCCGGAATCGAACAGGGCTTCGGCGTGCTGCACGGCATCGTCGAAGGTCCCAATCGCACCGAGTTCGATCCACCACTGCGCCGGCATGTCGACGATCCCGTCGACGCCGCGGGCCTCGTGCCGTTCACGGATCTCATCGATGTGGGGGTGGGCGAGCGGCGCCGGATTGGTCCCGTCGAGCAGGCTCGCCACGAACGGCGCCATCGCGCGGTGCGCGGCGGATGCGTCATCGAAGATCGCCAGCGCCGTGAACACCGACACTCGAAAGGGGTCCGGCGAGCCGGCCCGGATGACCGATTCGCGCACACATGTCGGACCGGCGCCCTCCGCCAGCACGATGCCGTCGGCGATTCGGCCTGCCAGCTCGAGCGATTTCGGGCCGCGTACTCCGGCGAGCACCGGCGGCACCTCCATCGGCGGCGCCTCGAGCGAGACGTTGCGCATCGTGTACTCGATGCCGCGGTCGTCCAGTGTCTCGCCGTGCAGCAGGCGACGAACGATCGTGATCGCTTCCTCGAGCGTCGTGAGCGGCGACGCGGTGCGGGCTCCCATCTGATCCATCCACTCCTGCACCCCGTGGCCAATGCCGGCGAGCAGCCGACCGGGTGCGAGGTTCGCGAGGGTCGCGATCTCCATGGCAGAGATCGCCGGATTCCGTGCGACGGCCGGCAGGATCCCGATGCCGACGGTCAACTCCTTCGTGCGTGCGAGCGCCGTTGCCGCCAGGCTGACGCCAGCGGTGTAGAAGCAGTCCTCGATCACCCACAGCTGGTCGACGTGGGCCGCCTCGAGCGCCTCCGCGACCTCGACGACGAACGGCGCAGGCAGCGACCGATCGAAACACATCCCCACGTTCATCGCCGGAACCTACCGCACCCACGAACTGCCCCCAATCGTGACGGTAGGCGTCACGATTGGGGGCGATTTGGGAAGAGGGAGACCGGCCCGAATCGAACGTCAGGTGACGTGTTCGCACCAGTGGGCGTAACGGGCGTCCTTGGCGCGGATGGCCTCGTGGTACACCTCGGCGATCGCCGACGTCATCGGACCCGGGCACGGCAGGGCACGATCGTCGACCGAGTTGATCGAACTCACTTCGGCCGCAGTGCCACACACGAACGCCTCCTCGGCGATGTACAGATCACTGCGGGCGAGGTTGTCGACGACCACTTCGTAGCCGAGGTCGGCCGCAATCGTCGCCACGGAGTTCTGCGTGATGCCCTCGAGCGCGCCAGCCGACAGCGGCGGCGTGAGCAGCCTGCCGTGGCGGGCCACGAAGATGTTCTCGCCAGTGCACTCGGCCACCAGGCCGTTCGGGGCGAGCATGATCGCCTCGTCGTAGCCGGCACGAAGCGCCTCCACCTTGGCCAGCGACGAGTTGACGTAGTTGCCGGTGGTCTTCGACGCAGGCGGCATCGTGTTGTGGTCGTGACGGGTCCACGACGAGATCTTCATGCGCACACCCTTCTCGACGGCATCGTCGCCGAGATAGGCGCCCCACGGCCAGCAGGCGATCGACACGTCGACCGTGCACGGCAGCGTGTTCAGACCCATTTCCCCGTACCCGAAGTACGCGATCGGGCGGATGTAGCACGAGTCGAGGCCGGTCGACGCGACCGTTTCCTTCGTGGCCGCGACCAGTTCGTCGACCGTGTACGGGATCTCCATCCCCATGATCGCCGCCGAACTGAACAGTCGCTCGATGTGATCGGTGAGGCGGAACACCGCTGGACCGTCGTCGGTCTCGTAGGCGCGGATGCCCTCGAACACACCGGTGCCGTAGTGGAGGGTGTGGGTGAGCACGTGCACTTGGGCCTTGTCCCAGTCGACGAGCTCGCCGTTCATCCAGATCTTCGGGGTCGGTGTGATGGGCATGAGGTCAGTTTCCCACGCGTGCCGCGATGATGTCACCGACGTCGGTGGTGCTGCCGGTGACAGGCTCGGCACAGGCAGCTCGGATCCGATCGGCGGCAGCCCCCTCGCCGAGGAAGTCGAGCATCAACGCCGCGCTCAGGATCGCTGCGGTCGGGTTCGCCTTGTTCTGGCCAGCGATGTCCGGTGCGGAGCCGTGGACCGGCTCGAACATCGACGGCCCGGTTCGCGCCGGGTTGAGGTTCGCCGATGATGCCAGACCGATGCCACCGGAGACGGCGCCACCGAGATCGGTGAGGATGTCGCCGAACAAGTTGTCGGTGACGATCACGTCGTAGCGGTGCGGGTCCTGGACGAAGAAGATGCACGCCGCATCGACGTGGTTGTACGCCGTGGTGATGTCGGGGTAGTCGACGGCGACCTCGTTGAACGTGCGTTCCCAGAGGCCACCTGCGAACGTGAGGACGTTGGTCTTGTGCACGAGCGTGAGGTGCTTCCTCGGACGCGTGGAGGCAAGTTCGAAGGCGTAACGGATGCACCGCTCGACGCCGAGCCGCGTGTTCACCGAACCCTGCGTGGCGACTTCGTTGGGCGTGCCGACGCGCAGTGCCCCACCTTCACCCACGTAGGGACCTTCGGTGTTCTCGCGAATCACCACGAAGTCGTGCGGCGTGTCGCCACCGGGCGCCGTACCGAGGAACGGGCGCTGGTTGATGTACAGGTCGAGATCGAAGCGCATCTTGAGCAGGAGCCCCCGCTCGATCACCCCAGGCGGTACGTCCGGCGTGCCGACGGCACCGAGCAGAATGCAATCGAACCTTCGCAGTTCGTCGAGGACCGAATCGGACAGGATTTCACCATCACGGAGGTAGCGCTGTCCACCGAGATCGAAGTCGGTGGTGGCGACGTCGATGCCGGCGGCGCGAACCACTTTGATGGCCTCGGCGGTCACATCGGGTCCGATCCCGTCGCCGCCGATCAGTGCGATGTTGTGCGTCATGACCGGTGATCCTAAGGACTGGGGCTGATCGCTGCGCCCCCGAACGGTATCCTTGGGTGCTCATGGCAGCAGTGCAGTTGTCCAAGTCGGCATTCGATCGACTCCAGGCCGAGTTCGATGACCTCACCACCCGCGGTCGCATCGACGTGGCCAACAAGATCGAGCGCGCCCGCGAAGAAGGTGACCTCAAGGAAAACGCCGGGTATCACGCCGCCAAGGACGAGCAGGGTCACATGGAGGGACGCATCCGCCAGCTCGAGCACCTGCTCGAGAACGCCGAGATCGTCAGCGAATCGAACGTCTACACCGTGGTGTACGAAGGTGACGACGAGAGCGATGCGGAGCGATACGTGATCGGCAACATGGAGGAGCAGATCGAGGGCGCTGACGTGATCAGCGCATCGTCGCCACTCGGTCAGGCGATCGACGGGGCCGAGCCGGGAGCAACGGTCACGTACGAGGCACCCAACGGCGTTCTCACCGTGACGGTGCTCCGTGTCGAACAACTCTGAGTCGACGCTGCGTTCCGAGACGGACGATTCCGGCACCAGCGACCCCGACGCCGGTACCGCGCCCGACGCCGGCCACCAGGAACTCGCCATCTTCTCGCCGGTGCTGCCCCCGGCCCGCTTCGTCGAGCTCGCCGATCGCGGCACCGTGATGGTCCGCGACTTCGGTGGCCCGGTCGGTGCTCCGGTGATCGCGCTCCTCCACGGTTGGACCGCCACCGCCGACCTCAATTGGTTCCGGTGTTACGGGGCGCTCGGCGAGCGCTATCGGGTGATCGCATTCGACCATCGCGGTCACGGCACCGGCCTGCGCACCAAGAAGCCGTTCCGCCTCGAGGACTGTGCCGACGACGTCGTCGACATGGCCGATGCGCTCGGTGTCGACCAGTTCATTCCGGTGGGGTATTCGATGGGCGGACCGGTGGCGCAACTCGTGTGGCGGCGGCATCCGGATCGAGTGACCGGACTCGTGCTGTGTGCGACGGCGCCGTACTTCGCCGGACGGCGGGAGAAGCGCCTCGGCGTCGCCGGATTCACCGGCCTCGCCGCATTGGCGCGAGTGACCCCGGAACAGACCAAGACGTGGCTGGTCGAGCAGCTCTATCTGCAACGGCGCACCGCCAAGTGGGAGCCGTGGGCGATGCGCGAGACCGCCGACCACGACTGGCGAGCCGTCATCGAGGCCGGCAAGGAAGTCGGAAAGTTCTCCTCCTCGGACTGGATCGGACAGGTCGACGTCCCCGTGTCGTCGGTGGTGACGATGCGCGATCAGGTCGTGCCGGTGCGCCGCCAAGTGAAACTCTTCGAATCGATCCCCGACGTCGAGGTGTTCCGCGTCGATGGCATGCATGATGCAGTGGTGGCCAACTCTGATCGATTCGCTCCCACCTTGATTCGAGCCATCGAGTCGGTACTGCGCCGTTCATGAGCCGATCCGCCACCGCCAAGCTGGCCGTCACCGTGGGCGCAGCCGCCGCGCTCGCCGCAGCCGCCGCCGTCTGGCGAGCCTCGAACGCCGGGACGACGAGCGCAGCGCGACCGGGGCTCCATCGATCACGGCTTCGACGCAACGGCCAACTCGCGCGCATGGGCGCCAAGGTCGGCACCACCTACGCCACCACTGCTGCGCGCAAGACGTTCGCATCGGCCGAGCGCCGGGACGAACTCGACCGCAATCGGGAGTTGCGATCGGCACAGCAGGTCGCTGATGAGCTCGGCCACATGAAGGGTGCGTTGATGAAGCTCGGCCAGATGGCGAGCTACCTCGACGACGGTCTGCCCGAGCCGTTGCGCATGGCACTGTCACAGCTGCAGTCCGACGCTCCGCCGATGTCGGTCGCCTTGTCGCTCGAGACGGTCGAGCGCGAGCTGGGAAGGCCCGTGGACGAGGTGTTCGTCGAGTTCGATCCGGTCCCGATCGCTGCGGCGTCGATCGGGCAGGTCCATCGTGCGCTCTGGCGCAACCCGGCGACCGGTGACGAGCAGGCCGTGGCCGTCAAGGTCCAGTACCCAGGTGTGGGCGAGGCGATCGTCGCCGATCTGAAGAACGCCGACCTGCTCGGCGCTGTGCTCCGCCAGGGTTTCGGCGGGCTCGACCCGGCCGAGATGGTCGACGAGATCAAGCTGCGAATCGCCGAGGAAGTCGACTACGAGCTGGAAGCACGCAACCAGCAGGCCTTTGCCGAGTACTACCGGGGGCACCCGTTCATCCGGATTCCTGGCGTGGTCCCGGAGCTGTCGACGGCATGCGTCCTGACCACGGAACTGGCCGAGGGCTTCGGCTGGTCCGAGCTGATGCACCGACCGCAGGCCGAACGTGATCGCGCCGGCGAGGTGATCTTCCGGTTCGTGTTCCGCAGCCTGTACCGCATGGGCGCGTTCAATGGCGACCCGCATCCGGGCAACTACCTGTTCCACGACGACGGCACGGTCACCTTCCTCGATTTCGGGTTGGTCAAGCACTTCAGCGCCGAGGAGATGTCGACGTTCGGGTCGATGGTGCAGGCCGCAGCGGTCGATCACGATCACGACGAGTTTCGCCGGATCGTGGAAGACGCAGGCATGCTGCGGCGCGACGCACCGGTCTCGACCGAGGCGGTCGGCGAGTACTTCTCCCACTTCTACGACACCGTTCGGAGCGATGCCGAGATGACTTGGACTCGCGACTACGCGAACTCGATCGTGCGACACACCTTCGATCGCACGAGTCCCATCAGCCAGTACGCAACGGTGCCCCGGGCCTTCGTGTTCATCCAACGGATCAACCTCGGGCTGTACGCGCTGCTCGGTGAACTGGAGGCGGCGGGCAACTACCGTCGGATCGCCTCGGAACTGTGGCCGTTCGTGGACGGACCACCGTCGACCGAACTGGGTCGCGCCGAGGCCGCCTGGCTGGCGGCCCATCCCCGACCCTGAGCACATCCGGGGCGACGTGGGCCCGCCCGGGTTCGCAAGTAGCGTGCCCGAAATGCGCCGGACCATCCCCCTACTGCTGACCGCCACGCTGCTCGTTGCTGCATGTTCGAGCAGCGACGACACGACCGACAATTCGCTCGATGATGCTGCGTCCTCGGCCACCGCTGAGGCGGCCGATGACACCGCGGAGCCTTCGCCGGACGACACCACCGATGCGGCGGCCACCGACACGCTTGCTCCTCCGCCGACCAATCCGGCCAAGCCCGAGGTGGAGATCCCTGCCGAGATCCCCACCGAGCTCGAGGTGACCGTGCTCCAGGAGGGGACTGGGCCCGAGGCACAGGTCGGCGACACGGTCGTGGTCGACTATGTCGGCGTGCGCACCACCGATGGCGTCGAGTTCGACAACAGCTACGACCGCTTCCAGCCCCTCGACGTCCTGCTGGGATCCGGCGGTGTGATCGTCGGTTGGGATCAAGGTCTCGTCGGCACGCAGGCAGGCTCGCGCGTGCAGCTCGACATTCCGAGCGAACTCGCCTACGGCGCCGAACCTCGCGGCGAGTTCATCGGGGCAAACGAGGCGCTGACCTTCCTGATCGACGTTCGCGCCGTGGTCCCTCCCGGTGAGGAGCCGACCGAGACCGGCGTCGATCCCTCCGAAGGCGCAACCGAGATCACCGTCGTCGACCTCGTCGAAGGCGAAGGTCCCGCGCTGGAGGAAGGCCAACTTGCACTCATCCGATTCGTGCTGTTCCGTGGCGACAATGGGGTGGTCCTCCAGAGCAGCTGGGCAGAGCAGCTCCAGCCGTTGCCGGTCAGTGGAGACATCTTCCCGCCGCTCGCCGAGGGCCTCGAAGGCATGCAGGTCGGTGGCCGCCGCGCGATCATCTTCCCGCCGGAGTACCCGGAGTTCGGGTTCGGACCCGAGGGCAACCCGACCGGGGGCCTTCCCGCTGAAACCGACGTCATCATCGTCGTCGACCTCGTCGGCTTCTACGACGATCCCGCGGCGAGCTGACGGAAGCGGCCGAGGCGCTCAGTCGCTCGGACGTCAGGACGCTTGGAGGTCGAGTCCGATGTCGAGAATGCGAGCGGAGTGGGTGAGTTCGCCGACGGCGATGTAGTCGACGCCGGTGGCACCGACCTCACGTGCGGACTCCAACGTGAGCCCACCACTTGCTTCGAGCCGCACCGCCGGATTCATCTCGTCGCGCACCGCCACGGCCTCACGCATCTGGGCAGGCGTGAAGTTGTCGATCAGCACCTCGTCGGCACCTGCGTCGATGGCCAGGCGCAGCCCATCGATCGTGTCCACTTCGATCTCCACCGGGATCGACTCGGCAAGCTCCCTGA
Organism: Ilumatobacteraceae bacterium; assembly: GCA_963793335.1. Classification (GTDB taxonomy): domain Bacteria; phylum Actinomycetota; class Acidimicrobiia; order Acidimicrobiales; family Ilumatobacteraceae; genus Sva-07. The sequence goes on from CAWBZS010000001.1 coordinate 864,295, forward strand.
CGCGGCGAAACGCCTCCGCCACGCCGCCCGCTGCAGCGACGTGGTTGTCCTTCACGAGCGCCATGTCGGCCAACCCCATTCGGTGGTTGGCACCGCCGCCACAACGCACGGCGTACTTCTCCAACGAACGCAGGCCTGGCGTGGTCTTTCGTGTGTCTCGCACCACCGCCGAGGTGCCATCGAGTGCATCGGCCCACCGGCGCGTCGCCGATGCCACACCTGACAGATGGCAGAGCAGGTTCAGCGCCGTTCGTTCCGCGGTGAGCAACGAGCGGGTCGGTGCCGTCACGTCGGCGAGCGTGGTGCCGGGCTCGACACGCGAGCCGTCGACGACCTGGGCGTTGAACGCGCTCGCAGCGTCACCGCACACGATGTCGATCACCGCAGCCACGACGCCAAGCCCGGCAACCACGCCGGTGCCGCGTGAGCCGAAGGTGGCGGTACTGCGATGGTCCGCCGGAATCGTGGCGGTCGAGGTGACGTCGACACCACCCATCAGGTCTTCGTCGATCGCCGCCCGAACCAGCGCTGCGACGGCATCGGGGTCGAGCCCGGCGTCGTGCAGGAGGCGGCGCGTCGGCTCGGAGAGCGGGTGGAACTCGAACATGCGGCGAGGGTAGGGCAGCGGCAGACGACCCACACCACCGTCAGGCAGTGATGATGACCGCGTCGCCGAGCTCGATCGAGCCGCCCGCCAGCACCGACGCGTACCAACGCGCCCACCCGGGTCGTTCGTCGTGGTTGATGCGATCCCACTGGCGATCGGTGAAACAGTGGCCGATCTTGTGGCACGGCGCGGCCGGACTGCTCGTACGCACGCGAACCCGATCGCCAACCATGATCGTGAGCCCGCCGCGCAGACGCGACCAGTCGACACCCGAGATCACGAGGTTCTCCCCCGCTCCTCCCGGGGTGATCGGATGCCCCTCGTCGCCCAGCACTCCGAGCTGTTCGCTGCTGTAGAGGCACAGCGCCTGCCACGGGCGGCCGTGATTGCGGCGGTTTCCTTGGGCGTCGCCGACGATCCCGGCGGCGTCGACGTCGGCGCGCGGGATCGATGGTTTGGGGACGCCGCCACCGGATGCATGCAGCGAGGCGACGTGTCCGACCATCGGCTCGAACGGATCCAACGCGCTGCGTGCTGCTGCCAGGTCGTCGAGATGATGCATCAGTTCGTGCACCGCCCCGACCCGGTCGGCCGGAACCTCGCCTGCCCCCTCGGGCAGCTGCCGCCCGCCGATCGAGGCGCGTGTCGTGGCATCCGCGCCGTCGAGGACGTAGCCGATCAGGTCATCGGTGTGGGCCAACGTCCGTTCGATGTCGTCGTCGCTCCAGCGCGCAGCATCGAACCCGCAGGTGGAACAGGTCATCGTCATGGTCGGTCCTCCAAGGTGATCGTGGCCCCGCTGACGCCGTCGACGTCGACGTCGAGGCTGACGTCGAGGTGGCGGAGCCACTCGGGCCGGGGGTCGGGGTGATCGGAGCGGCGATGACATCCTCGGCTCTCGGTGCGCTCCTGCGCTGCAGCGACCATCGCTGTCGCGACCGTGAGGATGTTGGTGGCCTCCCACGTCCGCCGCGACGGCTGCGGGGTGCGGCTCATCTCACCGGCGAGGGCATCGAGGGCCACCCGAGCCGCGGTGAGCGACGCGTCATCGCGGAGGACACCGACATACCGAGACATCGTGGTTCGGACGTCGGCCACACGCGACTCGTCGAGCAGCAGATGTCCCAGCGGGTCGTCGACGTCGACAACCGCCGGTGCGCGATCGGGGACCTCCCAGGCAAGGTCGCGGCCGACCCAGGTGCCCGCGACGATCGACTCGGTGAGGCTGTTCGACGCGAGTCGATTCGCGCCGTGCACGCCCGTGGCCGACACCTCGCCGACCGCATAGAGACCTCGCAGCGAGGTGCGACCGTCGAGTCCGGCGCGTATGCCACCGCACGCATAGTGCGCTGCGGGTGCGACCGGGATGCGATCGACGGCGGGGTCGAGTCCGATCTCCCGACACGCCTCGGTGATCGAGGGAAACCGCTGATGAAACCGCTCGCCCATGTGCGTGGCGTCGAGGTACACGTGGTCATCGACGCCGCCGGCGCCTTCGGCCATCCGGCGACTGATCGCTGCCGCGACGACATCGCGTGGGGCGAGGTCCTCGAGCGGGTGCACCCCGGCCATCACCCGCTCGCCGGCGGCGTCGAACAGGATGGCCCCTTCGCCACGCACGGCCTCGGACACGAGGGCTTGCTGGCCCCGTGCGTCGGGGCCACGCCACATCACAGTGGGATGGAACTGGACGAACTCGAGGTCGGTCACGCAGAGACCTGCTCGCAGTGCCATCGCGAGCCCGTCACCGGTGACCGCCGGAGGGTTCGAGGTGGAGGCGAACACCTGCCCGTAGCCGCCGGACGCGATCACCACCGCCCGGGCGGTCACGACGCCGACCGAGACGAGCGCTCCGGTGTCGTCGGTCTGTCCGATGCGCACGCCGACCGCTTGAGGCTGGCCATCGGCGGCCGTGCCCATCACCAGATCGAGCGCGAATGCGTGACCCATCACCTCGACGCCGGCACCGATCGCGCCTTCGTCGAGCGTTCGCTGCACCTCGGCGCCGGAGCGATCACCACCGGAGTGCACGATGCGGTTGTGGCTGTGGCCGCCTTCACGGGTGAGGGCGATGTCGGTGCCTCCCTGCTCGGGGTCGAACGCAGCGCCGAGGCGCATCAGGTAGCGGATCGACTTCGGGGCCTCGGTCACCAGCTCACGGACCACCCCCTCGTCACAGAGACCAGCACCCGCGTCGAGCGTGTCGCGCACGTGATCCTCGATCGTGTCACTCGGGTCGAGCACCCCAGCGAGGCCGCCCTGCGCCCACTGGGTGGACCCTGCCGACAGCACGTCCTTGGTGACCACCAGCACACTGCGAACCGGGCGGACCGCCAACGCAGCCGACAGCCCCGCTGCCCCGGAGCCGAGCACCACGACGTCGACATCGAGCTCCCACGAAGCCCGTGGCGCCGCCAACCTCAACGGCAACCTCACGGTTCCCCCAGCCCGGGTCTCGCGGGACCACGATCGATCAGTGCACCCTCGAGGTTCCCGGAGACCCGGGCTGGGGGAACCACGATCACTCGGCGGTGGCGGACGGGGTGCCGATGGCGATCATGCGCTCCACCGAGCGACGCGCACGATCGGCGATGTCCCGGTCGACGAACACCTCGTCGGTGCCGTCGCGCAGCGATCGGAGCAGCTTCGCCGGCGTGATCATCTTCATGTACTTGCACACCGCAGCACGGTTCACGGGCACGAATTCCGTGACCGAGTTGACCTTCTCGAGCTGATGGATCATGCCGGTCTCGGTGGCCACCAGCACCTTGGCAGCGCTGGTCTCGCGTGCGGCGTCGACCATGCCGCCCGTCGACAGGATCTTCGTGCGGGTCTCGGGCACCACGCCGGACGACACGAGATACAGCGCGCTCGTGGCGCAACCACATTCGGGATGCACGAACAGCTCGGCGTCCGGTTCGGCCGCGACCTGCGCCTTGAGATCGGCGCCGTTGATCCCTGCGTGGACGTGGCATTCGCCCATCCAGATGTGCATGTTGGCGCGGCCGGTCATGCGCTGCACATGGGCGCCCAGAAACTGGTCGGGCAGGAACAGGATCTCGGTGTCCGCCGGGATCGAATCGACGACTTCGACGGCGTTCGACGACGTGCAGCAGATGTCGGTCTCCGCCTTCACCTCAGCGGTGGTGTTGACGTAGCTGACCACCAACGCGCCGGGGTGCTCGGCCTTCCACGCTCGGAGCTGGTCGCCGTTGATCGTCTCCGCGAGGCTGCACCCAGCGGCCGCGTCGGGGATCAACACCGTCTTGTCGTAGGCGAGAATCTTGGCCGACTCGGCCATGAAGTGGACGCCGCAGAACACGATGGTGGACGCCTCGACGTCCGCCGCAACGCGGGACAGTCCGAGCGAGTCGCCAACGTAGTGGGCGATGTCCTGAATCTCGGGAACCTGATAGTTGTGGGCAAGGATCACAGCATCGCGTTCCTTCGCCAGCGACAGCACCTGCTCCTGCCAGTCGTTGGGCAACACCTCGACGTTGACGGCCGTATCGGTCACGATCCCAGCGTAGGCGTTGCGGCTCCAGCTGCGGTCAGCCGCACACCGAAGGGTTGACTGTGTCGATGTCGCTCTCGTCGCCCCACGCCGCTGCTGCCTTGTTCGCCACGGCTGGATTCATGCACTTCGCCAAACCGGACTTCTTCGAGGCGATCGTGCCCGACTGGTTTCCCGACGCGAGGTTGGCGAACCGCCTGAGCGGCGCCGCCGAGATCGCACTCGGTCTGGGGCTGCTGATACCCACCACCCGACGTGCCTCGGCGATCGGCCTGCTGGCGTTGACCGCGGCGGTCTTCCCTGCGAACGTCGACATGGCACTGAACAAGGTCGAGGTGAAGCCGATCAATGGCCAGATGGCCCGCAGCGCTGGTACCGCCACCGGACCACAGAACTGGGTACGCCTGCCGATGCAGCTCCCGCTTGCCTGGTGGTTGTGGCGCATCGCCCAGGCATCGAAGCAGCCCGCCGCCGCCTGATCGTTTCTCGCGACCGCAACGTCCTACCGTGGTGGTGATGGAGACGATCATCACTCGCCTTGCAGCGCAGGCAGGCCGATTCGAGGGCACCGGCGACGGTACAGAAAGTGGGCAATTCACTGCCTCGATGGACATCGCCGTCATCCTCGACGGGTTGGGGGTCGAGATCGACTACTGCGCCGTCGGGCCCGACGGCACCGAACTCCACCGAGAACACACCGTCATGGCATTCGACATGTGGTCGGGTGAGCCGACGTTGTTCGTGTTGTGCAGCGAGCTGAACGGGATGGGCCAGTTGGTGCAGACGAGTGAGGCGACGTTCAACAACGGCAAGGGCATCGACGGTTTCGAACTGCAGATCGAGTTGGTACTCGGCGATGGCACCATCGACTACGTGTGGTCGTGGGGTGCTCCCGGTGACGCGCTGGTCGAACAGTCGCGGGCAAGCCTCAGGCCAGTGTGATCAGGCCCTGACGCTCGTCGCCATTCGGCGGTCGGCTGCGGCGCTGCGGAGGTCGACCGGCTCACGCGACCGCTGATGCGAACTCGCTTCGCGCCGCGGCCCACCAGCGACGGCGCCGATCGAATCGTTCCTGGCCTCCCATCGCGTTCCACATGTCGATGAACGACGCTTCGCTGGCCTCCACCCGACGCCGCACGAATTCGCCACCCTGCTCGATCGCATGGGCGATGCAGGCGACCACCTCGGCCCGTCCGGCAGCGTCGAAGCCGTAGGCATCGCACACCAGCCGCAGGCGCCGGACCTTGTCGTCGGGCTCCCATCCGAGCCGAGCGGCATTCACCTCGTCGTCGACCGGCACGCACATCCGTGCGAATGCGGCGACATCGAACGCACGTCGACCGGGCGCCGCGAAGTCGAAGTCGAGCAGCGCCACGGCGGCTCCGTCTCGGAAGACCACGTTCTCCAGGCAGACATCGTTGTGGCACATCACCGGACCACCGTCGGGGTCGGCCATCTCGCCGCTCCACGTCGCGCCGTCGAGCGCGAGCCCTACCGATGCGTCGTGCAGTTCTCTCATGAGTCGAGCAACCGATGCAAGCGCCGAGTCACTGCGTGCCCATGCAGGAAACGGCGGGAGGGCAACGTCGCCCGGTACGAACAGCAGGCGCTCGCGACCGTCGGGATCGATCGCAACGGGCTCGGACGCCCCGACGAATCCACGCAATCTGATCGCCGCGAGATATCGGTGAATCGACGGCGAGTGCGGGTTCGAGGGACGCAACACGTGACCGCCCGACCGGGTGACGGCACCTGCGTTGGCGATGCCACCATGCAGCAGTTCCTCGCGATCGGCGTCGTCGGGCACGGGTTCGGCGATCACGCCTCCATCCTCGCAGCGATCGGAACAGCAGCCGGCGATCAGTTCAACAACGCGGAGACGCGGTCGGCTGCGGCCACCACGGCGCCGCCGAAACGACTCCCCGGCCGCCGGGTGAGTCGCTCGATCGGGCCGCTCACCGAGACCGCCGCGAGTACCGATCCGTCGAGCGCGACGATCGGTGCACTCACCGACGCGACCCCCGCCTCGCGTTCACCGACGCTCTGGACCCAGCCGTGCTTGGACGTCTCCCCCGCCAGCACTCGACCTGCGGAACCCACGTCGAGAGGGAGCAACGAGCCCTGCGGCACGATCCACCGCAAGCCGTGAGGCGACTCGAGCGACACCAGGCAGCGCCGCTGCGCGCCCTCGCGGACGAACAACTGCACGCTCTCGCCAGTTTCGTCGCGAAGCTCGTGGAGCACCGGCCGGCTGACGTCGACCATCGGGAACCGCTCGGCGGCGGCCTGCCCGAGCGACACGAGACCGAGCCCGAGTTCGTAGCGACCTGCGTCGTCGCGCCGAACCAACCCATGCTGTTCGAGCGCACCCGCGAGACGATGCACCGTCGCACGTGGGAGGTCGAGACGCGCTTGCAACTCGGCAAGCGCTGCTGGCGACGCTGCGACTGCGTGCAGCACCGCGACCGCCTTGTCGAGAACGCCGACACCAGATACGCTTTCCATATTGCAGGAAGTATATCCCACATGTTGGGACCACATGTCACGTTTGGTGTCTGACACCAAACGTGACGCGAGCGACGAGGAGCGATGACATGGGCAAGACCCTGCCGGAGAAGGTCTGGGAACGACATCTGGTGCACGAGGCTCCGAACGAGCCCGACCTGCTGTACATCGACCTCCACCTCGTCCACGAGGTGACGAGCCCGCAGGCCTTCGACGGGTTGCGTCTCAGCGGACGCGGCGTACGTCGACCCGACCTCACCATCGCCACCGAGGACCACAACGTCCCGACCGAGGACATCGACCAGCCCATCGCCGACCCGATCTCGGCGAAGCAGATCGACACCTTGCGGGCGAACACCGCCGAATACGGCATCACCAACTTTCCGATGGGCGACCCGAACCAGGGCATCGTGCACGTGATCGGCCCCGAGCAGGGACGCACACTTCCAGGCATGACCATCGTGTGCGGCGACTCACACACCGCCACCCACGGCGCCTTCGGGGCGCTGGCGTTCGGCATCGGCACCAGCGAGGTCGAGCACGTGCTGGCCACGCAGACCCTGCCCCAGCAGCGCCCCAAGTGGATGTCGGTCACCGTGGAAGGAGACCTGCAGCCCGGGGTCACCGCCAAGGACGTGATCCTCGCGATCCTCGGGGAGATCGGCACCGGCGGCGGCATCGGGCACGTGATCGAGTACCGCGGCTCGGCGATCCGGGCGCTGTCGATGGAGGGCCGCATGACGGTCTGCAACATGTCGATCGAAGCGGGCGCCAAGGCGGGCATGATCGCCCCGGACGAGACGACGTTCGACTACCTCCGGGGACGGGCCAACGCACCGAGCGGGGCCGACTGGGATGCAGCGGTCGCCGACTGGTCGACGTTGCACTCCGACGACGACGCCGGGTGGGACACCGAGGTCGTGCTCGACGCGTCGACGATCCGACCGCACGTCACCTGGGGCACCAACCCCGGCCAGGTCGCTCCGATCGACTCCGCCGTGCCGTCACCCGACGACTACGACAACCCGACCACCAAGGAGACCGTGGCACGGGCACTCGAGTACATGGGGCTCGAACCCGGCACGCCGATGCGCGATGTCGCCGTCGACACCGTGTTCATCGGATCGTGCACCAACAGCCGCATCGAGGATCTCCGCGCTGCCGCCGACGTCATGAAGGGCCGCACGGTCACCGTGCCGCGCGTGATGGTCGTCCCGGGCAGCCATGCGGTGAAGGCGCAGGCAATCGCCGAAGGGCTCGACCAGGTGTTCATCGCCGCCGGGGCCGACTGGCGCGAGCCGGGCTGTTCGATGTGCCTGGCGATGAACCCCGACAAGCTCGCTCCGGGCGAGCGAGCTGCGAGCACGAGCAACCGCAACTTCGAGGGACGTCAAGGCCGAGGTGGTCGCACCCATCTCGTCTCGCCCGGTGTCGCTGCGGCCACGGCGGTGAAGGGCACGTTCTGTACACCTGCCGACCTGGAAGGGGCAACATCGTGAAAGCCGTACACGTGATCACCGGCACCGGTGTGCCGCTGAAGCGATCCGATGTCGACACCGACCAGATCATCCCGGCCGATTGGCTCAAGCGCGTCGAGCGCACCGGATTCGACAAGGGACTCTTCTCGACCTGGCGGGACGATCGCGACTTCGTCCTCAACGACGAACGCTACGCGACCGCCACCATTCTCGTGGCCGGCCCGGCCTTCGGCGTCGGTTCGTCGCGAGAACACGCGGTGTGGGCCATCCAGCAGTACGGCTTCGAGGCCGTGATCGCCCCGAGTTTCTCCGACATCTTCAGCAACAACTGCACCAAGAACGGGCTGGTCCCCGTCGTGGTGCCAGAGTCCACTGTCGAGGCGATCTGGGCGGCCATCGAAGCCGATTCGAACACCCAGATCGTGGTCGACGTCGAGCAACTCAAGGTCGAGGTGCCCGCCGCTGGGATCGACGAGCCGTTCCCGATGGGACCCCAAACGCAGCATCGTTTCCTCAACGGACTCGATGACGTGGGTATCACCCTCACCCACGCCGACGCCATCGACACCTACGAAGCTGCCCGACCGGCCTGGCTCGGCTGACCCCGTCGAGACCCAGCCGCTCGTCGATGGTCCGCGAAGGGTTCGCTCGGCGCGATCTCGGGCGATACTGAACGAATGCTCGATCTGCACTCGCCACGCGCCTGGCTGCGCGTCATCGCCCGCAACGCCAAACGGCTCATGGTGTTCATTCTCGGGGTTGCGGTGTTGCTCGCAGGCGCGGCGATGCTCGTCATGCCCGGTCCCGGCGTGCTGGTGATCATCCTCGGCCTCGTGATCCTCGCCACCGAGTTCGCCTGGGCCGAACGGGTCCTCGACCGCACGACCGCAACGGCCGCCGGCGCTGCCAGCAAGGTCACCGACAACAACACGGGCCGTGCGGCGCTGGCGCTGTCCGGTGTGTCGATGATCGTGGGCGGCATCGTTGGCGCGGTGCTGTTCCCAGCGTTCTTGGTGGTCGGCATCTCGGTGTCGATCGCCGGCGTGATCGGCCTCGTCACCCTGCTCCCGCAAGTTCGCGCCTGGATCGACGACAAGGCCAAACCTCGCCAAACGCGAGTGCCGGCGCCCGTGCTCGACGACTGAACTCCAGACCCGGCCGTCGCCTGCCGAGTCGGCTGCACCGACGACCACGTTCCAGGGCGGTCAACTCGCATCCACGCCGTTCGCTGCCTCGGCGATCGCCATCACCCAGGCCTCGTACTTCTCGGTGCCCGGGATCATCTCGTGACCACCATCGAGCAGCACGAGTTCGGCGTCGTAGCCGGCGTCGACCAGAGCCTGGTGATAGCGGAGATTCGAGTCGTTGATCGGGATGTCACCGAGGGCTCCACCTCCGCGATCGTCCTCACCGACGACGAGCACGAAACGAACGTCGGGATTCCTCCCAAGCGCGAGGTACGGGTCGAACGCATCGAGCTGCTCCGGTGACAGGGCACTCCACTGCGGGTTGCCATCGAGCGCCCCGACTCGAGCCGCATCGACGACGAAGAGCGGTGCACCGCCAGGGACGACGGCCCCTGGCGCCGCCATCACCGGCTCGACGAGGCAGTCGAGCGAGGGCAACGGTGGATCGTCACCGACGAGCGCATGGATTGCGGCGGTGAACCCACCGGTGGAGTAGCCGGTGATCGTGGTGCGTTTGGCGTCACCGCCGTACTCGTCCGCTGTGGCTTGGGCGAATGCGACGGCACACACCGTGTCCTCGGAACCGCCGGCCGGGCCCGCGGACTCCCATGACGGGACGTACACGACGAGACCCTGACCAGCGAGCTCCGTCGCCTCGGTCACCGTCTTGCGAACACTGGGGTCGGGCACACCGCCGTGGAAGTAGACAACCGTGGGCCAATCAGCACCGGTCGACGGTGCATAGACGTCGAGCTGATCGGTCTCGGTGTAGTCGATGTCCTCGGTGACGGCGACCTGCATCGTCCGATCGATCGTGACATCACAGGTCAGCTCGACGGCATACCCCTCACCGACGATCTCCGGCCCGAACGCGTCGTACAGCGCGGAGCCTGGCGACGGGGTCAGCGACGCTGCGCCGGGCCCCCACGCCAACGTCGAGGGGCACTCGATGTCGTAGCGGAACACCATGTCGTCGTCGACCCGCTCGAGCACGTGGACGAAGTAGACGTCGAGCCCACCAGCGTGTGGCGTTGTCGACGGTCCAGTCGTAGTCGCCGTCGGGTCCGCTGGCCGATCCGGTCCAGACACCCGGACCCACTGGGTCCATCTCCAGCGTCGCGACCTCCATCGGAACCCCGAACTCGGCGACCGATTGCTGCATGGCCATCGTTGTCGGTCGCGAAGCCGACCGGATAGAGGTAGTCGGTGGGCAACGCCACATGCTCGGGGAAGTCCGGGTACTGGCGTTGCTCCTCGGGCCCCACGATCGTGATCCACTGCGTGTCGAAGTGGCCCGGCCCCATCGCCGTCGCATCGACCACCATGTCGTCGCACGTCTTGGAGACCTGCGTGAACGTCGCCATGCCGGCGGCTTCCACGAGCACCTCGACGTCGTCGGGAACGAGCGACCGCGCTGCATCGGCGTCGACCGGTGCGACGAGCGCGAACTGAACGCACTCGACCAGATCGAGCTGGAGTTGTCCAGGACCGAGCAGGGTGTCGGACGGCTCGACGTCGCCACTCGTCGGCACCGTCGTTGCAGGCGCGCTGGTCGCAGGCGGGCTCGTGGGCGCCGGGACGTCGTCCACCGCGTCGGTCGTCTCGGTCGACGGTGCGTCCGATGGCACGGTCGAGACACCGTCGTCGTTTCCGCATGCGACCAACGATGCGAGGGCGAGACCGGCGACACCTGTCAGTACGAGGTATCGGGGAATGGTCATCATGGGCTCCTTTCGTCACCATCACCGTCCTCCGACCGTGTTGCACCGTTGTTGCAGGAACGCGGCGCCACAGGAGCAGGCGCGGAAACACCGGCGCGATACCGTCGGGCGTATGGAGGTCGACATCCTCGGTCCGGTCGCGGTGTCGAGCGACGGGCTGTCGATCCGGATCGACACGCCGAAGGAACGGGCGTTGCTCGCCGTCCTCGGGGCACGAGCTCCACGGATGGTCTCGCAGGCGACCCTTGTCGACGCGCTGTGGGGAGACGACCCACCGGCGACCGCCGAGCGAACGCTCGCAAGCCACATCTCGCGCCTCCGCCGCTCGATCGGGCCGGGGTTCGTGCTCAGCGAGCATGGGAGCCATCGCTTGAGCGACGATGCCGACGTCGACGCGATCAGGATGAAGGGGTTGGTCGATGAGGCAGCCGGTGCACTCGCCGCAGGCCGACCCGACCTGGCAGACCGTCGAGCCGATGAAGCACGCTCGCTGTGGCGGAGCGAACCGTTCCTCGACCTGGCCGACAGCCACGTCCGCCGAGCAGAGGCCACCCGCCTCGCCGAACTCCAGCGCCGAGCGACCGAGACATGGATCGCGGCGCAACTCGCGCTCGGCCACCACGAATCGATGGTGGGCGAGATCGAGTCGGCGATCGCTGACGACCCGCTGCACGAACCGCTGTGGGGGCACCTGATGACCGCCCTCTACCGCAGCGCACGCCAGGCCGATGCACTGCGCGCCTACGAGCGGCTCCGGCGAACGCTGCGCGAGCAGCTCGGTGTCGACCCTGCACCGGCACTTGCTCGCATCGAGCTCCAGATACTGCGACAGGATCCTCGACTCGACCTCGTCCCACCTCCCCCGCCGAACAGTCTTCCCGGCGCCGGGAGCTCGTTCGTGGGGCGCGTCGCCGACATCCGCTCGGTTTCCAAGACGTTGGACCAGCACCGAGTCGTCACGCTGGTCGGACCCGGAGGCATCGGCAAGAGCCGTCTGGCGACCGCAGTGGCGGCCAGCCAGCTCGAGAGGTACCCGGATGGTGTGTGGTGGATCGATCTCGCTCCCGCTCGGCACGCCGACGCCGTGCTCGCCCGAGTGGCCGCTGGACTCGGCCTGACCGACCGCGCCGACTCCACGGTCGAGCGGGTCGTACGTCATGTCGAACGGCACCCCGAAACCCTCGTCGTGATCGACAACTGTGAGCACGTGCGCTCGACCGTCGTCGAGTTGGTCGCTCAGCTTCTCGAAGCCGTGCCGCTCGTGGACATCCTCGCCACATCTCGCCAACGCCTCGGTGTGCCTGGCGAGTCCCTCCACCGGGTCGGCCCGATGTCGATACCTCCCGTCGACGCGCGACCGGAGGAACTCCTCGAGTACGACGCCGTCCGCCTCTTCGTCGATCGGGCGAACGACATCGACGATGCGGCCACCGGGCCGGACGACCTCGCGGCGGCAGCGGCGATCTGCCGTCGTTTGGATGGGGTCCCGTTGGCGCTGGAGCTCGCAGCGTCGCAGACCATCGCCTTCACCCCTCGCGACCTCGCTGCTCGGCTGGCAGATCGGATCACCTCGCTGCGTCAGGCACCCGAGTTGCACGACATCCGATACACCTCGCTCGACGACGCGATCGCCTGGAGCCATGAACTGCTGTCCCCGCTCGAGCAGCAGGTCTTCGCGGAGCTGTCGGTCTTCGAGGGAACCTTCGACCTCGCTGCTGCCGCGGCGGTGTGCGGCAACGAGACGCACGAGGACGACGTCGTCGAGGTGCTCATCCATCTGGTCGACGCATCACTCGTCGGCCCCGAAACGTCCGATGCCACCGACCGCCGCACCGACCTCCTGCCGACGAGCCGAGCGACAAGGCGATTCTGCCTGCTCGCTCCGATCCGCGACTACGCAGCGGGCCAGCTCGTCGAATGCAACCGGGAACGGGCCATTGCCCGTCACGCCGCGTACTACCGTGACCTGGCGTCGACGCTGACCGAGGACGGAGACCGGCTCGTGCGAGGCGCCGGGGTGAGGTTTCGCTCCGACGACGCCAACTTCCAGCTCGCGCTCGACACCTCCTGCCGTCTCGATGACCCCGACCGGGCAGCCGAATTCGCACTGACACTGGGCACGGCTTGGTACGCAATCGGCGACCTCGAGGGCTCGGTTCGGCTACTCGACACCGCACTGACGCTGCCGACCAGGTCGGGGCGCCGACGTGGATGGGCTCACTTCCAACTGGTCTGGCCGCTGGTCCTGCTGGGAAGGGCCGAACGAGCTGCACGCGAGCTGCAGGAGGCAGCGACCGCTGCCGCCCGCCACGACGATGCGCGGCTGATCGCCGCTGCCGCCACCGCTCGCGCTCACTCACTCTTCCTCGTCAGCGGCGACATCGAATCAGCCCTCCCGCTGTACGAACGGGCAGTCGCGGCCTGCCCTCCGAGCGGCGCACCGTTGGACTGCGTCGCTGCACAGTTGGGGCTCGCCCAGGCCCTCGTGCTCTCGGACCGTCCCGTGGGAGTGAGCGACATGCTCGCCACGGTCGAGTCGATCCTCGACGAGCACCCCGACGACGGACACCGCTCCCACTTGTGCCTCGATCAGGCGCTGCTCGCCTGGTGCACAGGATCTCCGGCAACGATCCTGGACACTGCGCGCCGGGGGCAACACCACGCCGACCTGGCGGGAATTTCATACTGGAAACAGATCAACCTGACCGCAGAAGGCTTCGGCCTGCTCCTCACCGGTGACCACGCCGGCGCCGACATCACGCTGCTCCGGGCGGCTCGTGCGGCCCTCGACGACGGCAACCTCGTCCAATTCGGCATCCCGATGAAGGGGCTTGCCGCGTTGGCCTCGCTCCGCGGCGACTTCTCGACCGCGGCCGTGCTCCTCGGCGCCGGCGCAGCCTCGGCGCCTGATTGGCCGCTGCTGCAACGGGGACTGGCGCCAGCGCTCGACGCCGCCGTCTCGGATCTCGGGGATCACTTCGCAGCCGAAGTCGACCGGGGTCGATCTCTTGCGCCGCAGCACGCGCTCACACGGGCGCTCGCCTAGCCTCTCGTCGCATGCCACTGATCGGGGAGTACGAGCCGAGCACATCCGACTGGGTTCGCGAGCAGGTCGACACCTACGAGGCCACGAACGGTCGCGAGGCCAACACCCTTCGCCAGACCGGGATCCCGGTGATCATCGTGACGTCGCGCGGAGCGACGAGCGGCAAGCTTCGCAAGTTCGCGCTGATGCGTGTCGAGCACGACGGCGACTACGCGTTGATCGCATCGATGGGCGGAGCCCCGAACCACCCCGCGTGGTACCACAACCTGGTTGCAGAGCCACTGGTGATGATCCAGGACGGGCCCGAGCCGCACGACTTCCACACGCACATCGCGCAGGGCGACGAGCGAGCCGCCTGGTGGCAACGCGCCGTCGACGTGTTCGCTCCCTACGCGGACTACGAAGCCAAGACCGACCGGATCATCCCGGTGTTCGTCGCCCGCCCCGTCGACTGAGCCCGACCGGCCTCAGAGTTCCGATGACGGCGACGCCTGGACCCCGGGGGACGTCCCGGTCGGACCCGGTGACGGAGGAACGGCCCCTGCAGGCGGAGCCGACTGGCCGCCGACACCGGCGTTCTGGGCAGCCTGTGCAGCGGTGTACGCCGCCTGCGCAGCTTGGGCCTGCATCGCGGCCTGTTGGGCGGCGACCGCGTCGACGCGTGCTTGGTATTCGTCGCGCCGTTCGCGCTCGGCTTCGGCATCCTCGACCTGGTGCAAGCGACGTGACAACCACTGGATGATCCCGCCGAAGGCCAGTGCCACGATCCCGTAGACGATCATTGCGAACACGACCGAGGTCTCGAAGACCGCGGGCACATCGTTGCCCGTGACGCCGAGTTCGATCGGCGAGAAGATGCCTCGGAACGGCGACATCACGCGGTCGAGGTTCCGGTAGACCCACTCGGTGAAGCCCGCGCTGGGGTTGGCTCCGAAGAGCAGCAGGACGAATCCGAGCAGCAGGATGATCTCGACCACGATCAGGTAGGCGTAGACCAGGTAGCTCACGGCCTTGGCGATCAGCAGTACCACCCTGCGTTCGCCGAGGCCCCCAGAATCTGCGGTGATCATGTCGTGCTCCTGTCGTCGATTCGGTCAGTACCTCGCACCAACGTAGCCACTCACGCAGCCGCTGGACGCGACCACTCAGTCGAGTTCGAATTCGGGAAGGTTCAGCAGACGTTTGTCGTTCGAGAACACCTCGAACGGCTTCTCGTTCGGCAGTCGCATCCCGCGCTGCAGGATTCGCACCTGGGTCTGCTGGTTGTACTCGACCAGCGTCACCGCCCAGCCGTCGCGACCCGCTCGTGCGGTCCGCCCGGATCGGTGCAGGTAGTCCTTGACGTCCTTGGCGGGTTCGTAATGGATCACGGCACCGATGTCATCGATGTCGATCCCGCGTGCAGCGACGTCGGTGGCCACCAGGATCGACAGCTTGCCTTCGGCGAACTTCCGCAGTGCTCGCTCACGGCTGCTCTGCTGCATGTCGCCGTGCAGTGCTCCGGCGTCGACGCCGAGCTCGTCGAGGTTGCGAGTGACGCGGTCGCAGTTGCGTTTGGTCTGACAGAACACCAGCACCTTGGGAATCGACGTGGCGATCGATCCGATCACCTTGTCCTTGTCCATGTGGTGCACCGCCAGAAACAGGTGATGCATCGTGCCGACCGTGTCGGTGGATTCGTCGATCGCCACCGTCACCGGGTCGGTCTGGTAGTGACGGATCAGGTGGCCGACGTCGCCGTCGAGCGTTGCCGAGAACAGCATCGTCTGGTTGCGACTGCCACAGTGACGAAGGATCCACTCGACCTGCGGCGTGAAGCCGTCGTCGGCCATCCGGTCGGCCTCGTCGAGGGTGACGATCTGCATGTCGTCGAGCGACACCTCGTTCGACTTGATCAGGTCGATCAACCGCAGCGGCGTTGCGATGACGATCTCGACACCCTTGGCGAGCTCGTCGACCTGGTGATGACGGGAAGCGCCGCCGTAGACCGGCAGGACACGCATCCCAGCGTGATGCGCAACGGGCTCGAGCACCTCGGCGACCTGCACCGCGAGCTCTCGGGTGGGAACCAGCACCAGGCCGAGCGGACGCGACGGCGCTGCTGTGTCGGTGATCCGAGCGAGCATCGGCACACCGAACGCCAGCGTCTTGCCGGAGCCGGTCTTGGCCCGTCCGCAAACGTCCTTGCCGGTGACCGCCACCGGGATGGCTTCGGTCTGGATGGCGAATGGCTGGGCAAACCCACACGCCGCGAGACCATCATCGATCCGTTCAGGCACCCCGAGCGCGAAGAATCCGGTCGGTGCCTCCACCGCCGGCAGCGCGTTGATCGAGGTGAGGTTGGAGGTGTTGACGTGGTCGCCGTCATAGGGGCGATCGGACGTCTTGGGTCGAGAACGCTGGCGACGGGGCGCTCCGCGTCGCGCTGTTGATTCAGTCATGTTGAACAGCAGCGTACCGGGGCTGCGGACCGCGGCGCGAGATGCCTTGTGCAGCTGCTACCATGCGTGTCGATGTTGCGCCACCGTTTCCTTCTGCTTCTGTAGGGCGAGCGCCACATACCCGCGTTCGCCCGCACCCCCCGCCCACCGGCCGGGGGGTTCTTGCTTTTTCCGCCCCTGTTCACCCTCATCACCGTTCACGCACACCAGGAGAACCCGATGCCTCCCCAGAACATCACCCCGACACCGATGCCGTTCGAGAAGTACGCACCGTTCGTGCCGATCGTGCTCACCGACCGCACGTGGCCGAATGTCACGATCGCCAAGGCGCCACTGTGGTGTTCCGTCGATCTCCGCGACGGCAACCAGGCACTCATCGATCCGATGGACCCCACCCGCAAGCTGCGCATGTTCGAGGAGCTGGTGCAGATGGGCTTCAAGGAGATCGAGGTCGGCTTCCCGTCGGCAAGCCAGCCCGATTTCGATTTCGTTCGCCAGCTGATCGACGAGGACCGCATTCCCGACGACGTCACCATCCAGGTGCTCGTGCAGTGTCGCCAAGAGCTGATCGAACGGACCTACGAGTGCATCGAAGGCGCACGGCAGGCGATCGTCCACTTCTACAACTCGACCAACCCGTTGCAGCGCGAGGTCGTGTTCGGACTCGACAAGGCCGGCATCATCGACGTGGCGGTCAACGGCGCCAAGCTGTGCCGCAAGTTGGAGCAGGCCGCCGGAGATACCAAGATCCGCTACGAGTACTCGCCCGAGAGCTTCACGCTCACCGAGCCCGAGTTCGCGATCGAAGTCTGCGAAGCGGTCATGGACGTCGTGGAGCCCACCCCCGACAATCCGATCGTGCTCAACCTGCCCGCAACCGTCGAGTGCTATTCACCGAACGTGTACGGCGACGTGATCGAGTGGTTCGGCCGCACGATCAAGCAACGCGACTCGGTGGTCGTCTCACTGCACCCGCACAACGACCGTGGCTGTGCCGTGGCCGCTGCCGAGTTCGGCGTGATGGCCGGTGCCGATCGTGTCGAGGGCACGCTCTTCGGCAATGGCGAGCGCACCGGCAACGTCGACATCGTCACGCTGGCGATGAACCTGTTCATGAACGGTGTCGACCCGCAACTCGACATCTCCGACATCGACAAGCTGCGGCGTACGGCCGAGTACTGCAACCGCTTGCCGGTGCATCCACGTCACCCGTACGCCGGCGACCTGGTCTACACCGCGTTCTCGGGCAGTCACCAGGACGCGATCAAGAAGGGCTTCGAAGCCCTCGACGCGAAGCGCGACGAGTCCGGCGAGTATCCCGAGTGGGGCGTGCCGTATCTCCCGATCGATCCGGCCCACGTCGGGCGGTCGTACGAAGCCGTGATCCGGGTCAACAGCCAGTCCGGCAAGGGTGGTGTCGCCTACGTGATGAAGACCGAGTACGGCTTCGAATTGCCGCGACGCCTCCAGATCGAGTTCTCCAAGACCATCCAGCACATCACCGAGGACACCGGGACCGAGATCGGACCCGGCGTGATGTGGGACTCGTTCCAGGCCGAGTACCTCGCAGAGGATCCGACGTTCCGGCTGCGCAGCCATGAGCTGTACACCCGCACCGACGACGACGGTGCCGGTGGCACCACGATCCAGGCGCAACTCGACGTCGGCGGCAACGCGCACTCGATCAGCGGCAAGGGCGACGGACCCGTCGAGGCGTTCGTGGCAGCCCTGGTCACCGAGTTCGGCGAACGGGTCGACGGCCACTTCGACGTGCTCGACTATGCCGAGCATGCGATCGGTCAGGGCTCGAACGCCCAGGCGGCGGCGTACGTCGAGACGGTGAGCGACGGCGGCCAGGTTCGATGGGGCATCGGCGTCGATCCCAACATCACCACCGCATCGCTGCGCGCGGTGCTCTGCGCCTTCGAACGTCACCAACGCTGATCGCCGCTGTCCCCAGCGCACACCATGCGCACGACTAGTGTCAGGCGAGATGCGACGCCTCTTGCTGCTGCTGATCCTGCTGAGTGCTGCGGGAGCCGCTGCGATCAAGTTGCGAGGGCGAACCACCAACAGGATCGCCCTCGAGGCGCCGAGTTGGCCACCGATCGCACCCGTCGATGCGCCGCTGATCGGGACCGGTCGCGGGTCCGACGACCCGATACCCCACGATGATCCGCCTGCGCCGGCCTGGAGGCCGATCAACCCAGACGGCACGATGCCGGACGGCTACCCGGTCAAGGCGAACAGCCAGTCGATGATCTTTCATGTTCCGACGGGCCGGTTCTACGGCCGCACCAAGCCCGAACGCTGCTACGCCACCGAGGCAGCCGCCGAAGCAGACGGCTACCGTCGGTCGAAGTCCTGAAGACGCGGCCCTCCGATCCGGAGTCGCACCACGAGCAAAGGGGAACAACATGAAGGTGAGCGTCGACTTCGACATCTGTGCATCCACGGGAGCGTGTATGCAGGTGGCGCCAGAGGTCTTCGAGGTCCGCAGCGACGGCTACCTCTACATCCTGCAGGAAGAGCCCGGCGCAGACGTGGCCGACAAGGTGAGGCAGGCCGCCGACATGTGCCCCACCGCGGCGATCACCATCGAAGACTGACTGCGCAGCGCCGAACGTGAGCTTCTTCAGCCAACTCGACGATTCGTGGGACGCGTCGAGATCGATGCTCTGTGTCGGCCTCGACCCCGATCCAACTCGAATGCCGTTTCCACTCGACGGAGCCCACGACGCCACCGAGCGGTTCTGCCGCGAGATCATCGACGCCACGGCCGATCTGGTGTGTGCGTTCAAGCCCCAGATCGCGTACTTCGCGAGCCAGGGGGCAGAGGACGCACTCGAACGGATCTGCGCCTACGTCCGAGAGACGTATCCGCGGGTGACCCTGATCCTCGACGCCAAGCGGGGCGACATCGGCTCCACCGCCAAGCACTACGCCGAAGAGGCCTTCGGGCGTTACGGCGCGCACGCGGTCACCGTCAACCCCTATCTCGGAACCGACTCAGTGGCACCGTACTTCGAGGTCGGCGGCGGGGTGATCGCCCTCTGTCGCACCAGCAATCCCGGCGGCGACGACGTGCAGTCCCTGGTTGCCGACGGTCGCCCCATCTACGGCCACGTGGCATCGATGGTGGCCGACCGATGGGCAACGATGGGCGACTGCGCCCTCGTGGTCGGCGCCACCTATCCGGCCGAACTCGCCGACGTCCGTGCGATCGCTCCCGAACTCCCGATCCTCGTGCCGGGTGTCGGCGCGCAGGGTGGCGATGCCGCCACGGTGGTCGAGCACGGTGCAACCGCCTCCGGCCGCGGCCTGATCGTGAACTCGTCGCGTGCAGTGCTCTACGCCAGCAGCGGCAACGACTTCGCCGACGCAGCTCGAGCGGAGGCCGAACGCACCGCCGCGGCCCTCCGCCTCGCCTGAGACGGGGTGATCGTCAGCTGGACAGGCTGGTGACCTTGAGAATGCCCGGCGCGGCGCGCAGGGCATCGAGCACGTCAGCGGGCACCGGCGCACTCGGGGCGATCAGCATCACGGCGGTCGCAGAGCCGTTGACACGGCTCACGTCCATGTCGGAGATGTTGACGCCGGCATCACCCAGCATCGTGCCGACCGTGCCGATCACACCCGGGCGGTCATCGTTCTCGATGACCACCATGTTGTCGACGGGCGGCACGTCGAACGGCGTGTCGTCGATGTTGACGATGCGTTGCGCCGCCTTCGGCCCCGCCAGCGTGCCGCTGATCGTGTGGCCGCCACCGCGCAGCGTCAGCAGATTCACGAAGTCGGTGGAACTCGACGAACTCACGTCGCGTACGTCCACCCCGTGCTGCCGAGCGAGCTGCGGAGCGTTGACATAGGTGACCGGTTCATCCGAGATCGCCCCGAAGAACCCCTTCAGCACGGCCAACTCCAGGATCCGGGTGTCGTAGCCGGCGATCTCACCTTCGGTGATGATCTCCAATTCGCTCGGCAGTGAGCCGACGAGCGCCACGAACAACTTGCCAAGACGCTCGGCCAGCGGCAGGTACGGACGGATCGTCTCGCTCGCTTCGGCAGCGTTGACGTTGACGGCGAACGGCACGAACTCGCCGGCGAGCGCCAGCTGCACCATCGACGCAATCGTGTCGCCGGCCTTGTCCTGTGCCTCACGCGTGCTGGCGCCCAGGTGTGGCGTGACGATGATCGAGTCCAGCTCGAACAGCGGCGACTCGGTCATCGGCTCGGTGGAGAACACATCGAGCGCGGCGCCGGCGATGACGCCCTCGCGAACGCAGTCGGCGAGGTCGGCCTCGTGGACGATGCCGCCGCGCGCCACGTTGATCAACCGCATGCTCGGCTTCGCCTTGAGCAGCAGTTCGCGATCGATCAGCCCGACGGTCTCCGGGGTCTTCGGGAGGTGGATCGTGAGGAAGTCGGATTCGGCGACCACCTGATCGAGCGCCAGGAGTTCGACCCCCATCTTCTTTGCCCGCTCCTCCGAGACGAACGGGTCATAGGCGACGAGGCGCATCCCGAAGCCCTTCGCGCGATCGGCCACGAGCTTGCCGATGCGGCCGAGACCGACGACGCCAAGCGTCTTGTCGCAGAGTTCAACGCCTTCCCAGCGGCTTCGCTCCCAGCGGCCCTGTACCAGCGCAGCGTGTGCCTGCGGCACGTTCCGAGCCGATGCCATCAGCAGCGCCATCGTGTGCTCGGCAGCGGACACGATGTTGCTCTGCGGGGCGTTGACGACCATCACACCACGGCGAGTCGCCGACTCGACGTCGACATTGTCGAGCCCGATGCCGGCGCGTCCGACCACCATCAGGTCGGTGCCTGCGGCGAGTACCTCGTCGGTGACGTCGGTCGCCGACCGGATGATGAGTCCATGCGCACCCGGCACCACCGACAGCAGGTCCTCAGGCGACAGACCGAGACGCACGTCGACCTCGTGTCCCTCGGTGCGGAGGCGGTCGAGACCACCTTCGGCGATCTCTTCGGTGACCAGGATGCGAGCCATGGTCTCAATGCCTATCGGGCCAGCAGCCCGAGTTCCACGGGGTTTGACGAAGCGTTCACCGCCGCACGGTACGTTCTGGTCGATGACCTCGGCCGAGCGGGTGAACGAGATCGAACGATGGTTCGTCGAGCGCGGCGTCCCGCACCTCGTCGACACCCGCCACGACGCATCGATCCTCGACACCTGGACGCGAGCGCTCCCATTGCTGGTCGTGGCATACATCTTGCTCGGCCTGAACGCGTTGAACCTGGCCGAGTGGTCCGTGGCGGAGAACCTGGCGACTGCGGCGGTTGTCATCGTGATGCTGATCGGGGCATGGGTGCTGTCGAACCGTTGGCGCGGGGCGGCATCGTTTGCGCGGCCGACCGACATCGACGCACCGGAACTGCTGCTGTTCCTGTTCGGACCGGCGCTGCCGGTGCTGGCGTTCGGCCAGCTCGGCGATGCAGTCGAGACCGTCGTGCTCGCCGCGGTGTTGCTCTGGTTGATCTATCTGTGGTCGTCGTACGGCGTCGGGCCCCTGCTGCGATGGGGTGCTCGCCGATCCGGAGGCCAGCTCAACGGTCTCGGACCCCTGGTGGCCAAGGCCTTGCCGCTGCTCTTGGTGTTCAACACGTTCCTGTTCGTCAACGCCGAAGTGTGGCAGATGGCCGGCACGCTCGACGGCGCCGCCTTCGTGATCGTGGTGCTCACGTTCTTCCTACTCGGCGCAACCTTCGCGATGAGCCAGATCCCCGCGTTCATCCGTACCGAGAACCGCTTCACGAGTTGGGGCGACGTCCGAGGCTGCCTCGACGGCACACCGGCAGCCGATGTCGCCCTTCCGAAGGCAGGACCAACGCTCGACCCCCTCGGACGACGCCAACGGCTCAACATCGGCCTCATCGTGCTGTTCGGCCAAGCGCTGCAGATCTCACTCGTCGTGATTGCGCTGATCGGGTTCTTCGTGTTCTTCGGCTTCATGGCGATCGGCGTCGACGCCGCCACCACCTGGACGCAGCTCGACTCGGTGCGTGTCCTGGCCGACGCGAACCTCGGCGATCGTCGCCTCGTACTCACCGAGGCGCTGATCCGGGTGTCGGTCTTCCTCGGTGCCTTCTCCGGCATGTACTTCACGGTGGTGCTCACGACCGACGAGACCTATCGCAGCACGTTCGCCGGCGATGTCGGCCCCGAGATCCGCCAGATCCTGGCGGTCCGTTGCGCCTACCACCTCGAGTGCGGCACGCATCCGTCGTGTGCACCATGACCGCCGGTTCGCGTTCGTCTGCGGCCGCTCCCGTCGAGATCCGGACGGTCACCGATGGCGACGAGCTCATCGAACTCGGTGCGGTGCTCCAGCAGGTCTGGGGCACCGATGCACCGATCGTCAATCTCGAGATGGCCCGAGCGATCGGACACAGCGGCGGCTATCTCGCTGCTGCATACATCTCCGATGGCGAGCTGCCGCTGCGCATGGTCGGCGCATCGGTTGGTCTCCTCGCACGCCACGAGGGCCGTCCCGCGCTGCACAGCCACGTCACCGGGTTGCTGCCCGATGCCCGCCGGCACGGCATCGGACGCCTCGTGAAACTGCACCAGCGGCGATGGGCTGCCGAGCGCGACATCGACTGGATCACGTGGACGTTCGACCCGCTCGTGCGCCGCAACGCCTGGTTCAACATCGCGGTGTTGGGCGCCGACGTCCACGACTATCTGCCGAACTTCTACGGTGCGATGAGCGACGCGATCAACGCCGGCGACGAATCCGACCGCCTGCACATGGCGTGGAACGTGCGGGCTCCACTACTGGAGAAGCCACGCAACGGCAACGACGTGGCCAACGCCGAGCTCGTACCAACGCCGATCGACGTGGTGGCCCTTCGACGAAGCGATCCCGCCGAGGTGGCACGGTGGCGTCGGGCAACCCGTGATGCCCTGCGTGGCGCGCTCGGCGCCGGGCAGCACGTGCTCGGATTCAGCGCCGACGGCGACTACGTGATGGGATCAGGCTCATGAGCTTCACGATCGAGCACGTCGAACTGCGCCGGATCGCCATGCCACTGGTCGCACCGTTCCGCACCAGCTTCGGCAGTGAGACGAACCGCGACATCCTGTTGGTACGCGTCGAACTCGCCGATGCGTCCGGCGGTGGCGGCGACACGGTCGAAGGTTGGGGCGAATGCGTGGCGCTCGGCGAGCCGAGCTACTCGGCCGAATACGTCGGCGGCGCGCAGCACGTCATCGTGCACCACCTGCTCCCCCGCCTGATGGCCGCCGGGCCGATCGATGCCGCCGACGTGGCACCGGCGCTCGCCAAACTCCACGGCCACCCGATGGCCAAGGCCGCCATCGAAATGGCCGTGCTCGACGCGCAACTGCGGGCCGCCGGCCAGTCGTTCGCTGACTTCCTCGGCGCCCACCGCACGCACATCCCAAGTGGCGTCAGCGTCGGCATCCACGACTCGACCGACGAGCTGTTGGCCGCCGTCCAGGGCTATGTCGACGACGGCTACGTGCGGATCAAACTCAAGATCGAGCCGGGCTCCGACATCGAACAGGTGGCCGCGGTCCGCGAGCTGATCGGAGCCACGACACCGTTCCAGGTCGACGCGAACACCGCCTATCGCCGCACCGACGGAGCACACCTCGCCCGCCTCGACGAGTTCGGGCTGTTGCTGATCGAGCAGCCCCTCCCCGAGGACGACATCATCGGCCATGCCCGACTTGCCGCCGAGGTCGAGACGCCGATCTGTCTCGACGAGTCACTGGTGTCGGCCGCTGGGACCGCCGACGCGATCGAGCTCGGCGCCTGTGAGATCGCCAACATCAAGCCCGGCCGGGTGGGCGGCTACCTCGAGGCGGTCCGCATCCACGACCTGTGCGTGGCCCGCGACGTTCCGGTGTGGTGTGGCGGCATGCTCGAAACCGGTATCGGGCGGGCGGCCAACGCAGCCCTTGCTGCCATGCCGGGGTTCACACTCCCCGGGGACATCAGCGCCTCGACCCGGTTCTACGCACGCGACATCGTCACCGACCCGATCACGATCACGAATGGCCAGGTCGAGGTGCCCACGATCCCTGGGCTCGGCTTCGAACTCGACCGCAGCTTTCTCGACTCGGTCACGACGAGCCGCTTGGCGGTCGACCGGCGCGGTACAGTCACCGAACTATGACGCATCCGTTCCTGTCAGACCCGTGGATGGCCGCAGCTCACGAAATCCGCGAGAAGTACGCCGACCAGGTCCCGCCCGTCACCACCGTGATTCGCATCAACCAGGTGATCACCGACGTCCCGTTCGGCGACGGCGAAGTGAAGAGCTACCTCGACACCTCGTCGGGTCACCTGATGATGGAGCTCGGTGAACTCGACGAGCCCGACGCCACCATCACCACCGACTACGACACCGCGAAGGCGATGTTCGTCGACCAGGATCAAACCATTGCCATGCAGGCGTTCATGGGCGGCAAGATCAAGGTGCAGGGCGACATGATGAAGATGATGGCGATGCAGACGGCGATCCCGTCCAACGACTTCACCGACACCATCGCCGAGGAAATCAAAGCCATCACCGCCCCCTGACCAAGGTTCCCCCAGCCCGGGTCTCCCGGAACCACCAAGGTTCCGCCAGCCCGGGTCTCCGGGAACCAGGCAAGCGGGTGACCGTGGAGAGATTCCACGGTCAGCGTCGTGCAAATTCGATCGGCCGTGGCCACAATGGGCCCATGGCTGTCGTGACCGAAGAACAGATCATCGAGGCACTCCGTCCCGTCGAGGACCCCGAACTCCACCGCTCGATCGTGGATCTCGGCATGCTCCGGGGCGTGTCCGTGCGTGAGAACGGCGTCGTCGGGGTGCTGATCG
The DNA here is from genome assembly GCA_963793335.1 of Ilumatobacteraceae bacterium. GTDB lineage: Bacteria > Actinomycetota > Acidimicrobiia > Acidimicrobiales > Ilumatobacteraceae > Sva-07. Next base: position 889,649 of record CAWBZS010000001.1, read on the forward strand.
CACTCACCGTGCCGGGATGTCCGCTCAAGGGTGAGATCACCCGTCGAGTGTCCGATGCCGCCACCGAACTGGAGGGTGTCGAGTCGATCGATCTCGAGTTCACGGTGATGAGCGACGAGGATCGAGAAAACCTCCGGCGCACCCTCCACGGCGACGCCGGCGCCACCGCCGGCTCCAACCAGGCGCACGGGCACGCCGAGGGCCGAGAGATCCCGTTCTCGAAGAACACCTCGAAGACGCGCCCGCTGCTGATCTCCTCCGGCAAGGGCGGCGTCGGCAAGTCGAGTGTCACCACCAACCTCGCGGTGGCGCTCGCGTCGCAGGGCTACAAGGTCGGCGTCGTCGACGCCGACATCTACGGCTACTCGATCCCGCGCATGCTCGGCACCGACCGCGACCCCACCGTGATCGACGAGATGCTGATCCCACCCGAGATGTGGGGCGTTCGCTGCATTTCGATCGGCTACTTCGTGCCGCAGGGCCAAGCGGTCATCTGGCGTGGGCCGATGCTCCACAAGGCCCTCGAGCAGTTCCTCACCGACGTCTTCTGGGACGAGCCGGATTTCCTCCTCGTCGACATGCCGCCCGGCACCGGCGACATCGCACTTTCGCTCGCCCAGTACCTCCCGCGCGGCGAGGTGTTCGTGGTGACGACCCCGCAACCTGCGGCCCAGAAGGTGGCGTCGCTGTCCGCAGCGATGGCGGCCAAGGTCAACCTCCCCGTCCGCGGCGTGATCGAGAACATGTCGTGGTTCACCGGCGACGACGACACGCGCTACGAGATCTTCGGTTCGGGCGGCGGCCAACTCCTGGCGGACGAACTCGACGTGCCGCTGCTCGGCAAGCTCCCGCTCGTCCCCGAATTGCGAGAGGGCGGCGACAACGGTCGGCCGATCACGGCGGTCGCCCCCGACTCGGAGGCGGCGCTCATGTTCCAGGACATCGCGTCGAAGATCGCTGTCGACATGAAGCCGAAGAAGGTCTTCTCCGACAAGCTCAAGATTCTCTGAGCCGGGTCTGACCAACGATGGAGATCGTGCCGCGCTACCGCTTCGACGCGATGGTCGCGGCCGCGCTCGACGACCTCCCCGACGAACTACAGCATGTGCTCGACAACGTGGTGGTGCAGGTCGTCGACCGCAACCCTGACGAACCGACGATCCTCGGCCTGTACGACGGAGTGCCGCACACGGAGCGCACCGGCCACGAGGGTCCGGACATCGTGTCGATCTATCGGGTGCCACTGTGCGAGATGTGCAGCGACATCGACGAACTCGCCGAGGAGGTCTACGTGACGGTGATTCACGAGGTGGCCCACGCCGCCGGCATCGACGACGATCGCCTCCACGAACTCGGTTGGGCCTGACCCCGACGGCCTGATCTGCACCGATCTGTGCCAGTTGCGTCCCGCTGTGCGGGACGTCGACGGCGCAGATCGTGCGGTGGGACGCATGCGGCGCAGATCGGGGGTGATGGTAGACACCGGTGGGTGGAGAACGGGCACGCCGAGTTCGGCCCCAACGAGGCGGTTGCGTTGGTGCTCGACACGCACCGGGGCGGCGCGGCCATCGGCGAGCACGGTGGAGCAGCAGCGTGGACGCCGCTCGAGTGGTCGTCGAATGTGGCGCGCATCGAGCGCGAGGTCAGCCCTCGATGGGTCTGGTGGACCGCCGACACCGCGCGCCTGCTGGTCGCTGTCGGTGTACGACCAGCACGTTGCTGGGACCTCGATGCCGTCCATCGCCTGGTGCACGGCGGTTGGCGCGCTGGCCCGGCACGAACGTGGGCGGCCGCCCACGATCTCGACATGGACACGCTGCCCACGATTGCGCCGGTCGACCTGTTCAGCGCAGCTGACGCAGCCGAGCATCCGATCGATCCGAACGACCCGCTGCGGTCGGACGGCCACCTCGATCCCCGTTGGGTCGACGGTGCGTGGCGAGACACCGACGATCGAATGGCGACGTGGGCCACGCTGGCGCTCGACGCGTTCCGCCTCCAATCAGCACAACTCGCCGCGATCGAGGATCGGCCGGCGGCGCCGGCGACGGCCCGGTCGGAGTCGGTCGCAGCACTGCTTGCTGCCGAGCTCGAACACGATGGCCTCCCAATCGATGTCGCGGTCGCCGAGCACATCATCGCAACATCGATCGGCCGGCGCCCACGAGATGCGCCCGACGAGGCGCGCCTGGCAGCCGAACGCGACGAGCGTGTCCTGGCTCACCTCAGCGCCGGCCTCCGAAGCGGCGTCGACCTGCGCAACCCGGCCAACGTCAAGTCGCTGCTTCGGCGCGCCGGCATCGAGGTCGACGACACCCGGGCCTGGCGGCTCGAACGACTGCGCGACGAGCACCCGGTGATCGACGCGCTCCTGACATGGCGCAAAGCCGAGCGCATCGCCACCACGTTCGGCTACCGATGGCTGGACGAACACGTGGGCGTCGACGGACGGCTTCGCGGCACCTGGTCGGCCTCCGACGGCGCTGCGGGGCGAATGACCGCGACCGCCGGACTCCACAACCTGCCCGCCGAGCTCCGGCCAGCGATCGTCGCTGGTGACGGCCACGCGTTCGTACGCGCCGACCTCGGGCAGATCGAGCCGCGAATCCTGGCGGCGGTGTCCGGCGACGACGCATTGGCGGCTGCGACGTTCGAAGCCGACATGTACGCACCCGTCGCCGTCAGGCTCGGGGTGAGCCGCGAGGTGGCGAAGGTCGCAGTGCTCGGAGCGATGTACGGCCAAACGACCGGGCATGGTGCCGCCGCGTTGCGTGGGCTCGACTCGGCGTACCCGATCGCAATGCGGTTCCTGACCGAGGCGGCACACACCGCCGAGGGTGGCGGCGATCTGCGGACACGTGGGGGGCGATTGGTGCGCATGACCGCGGACGCGGTGCCATCGGCCGACGACCGCGACCTCCGATCACGAGCCGCCGCTCGCGGCCGCTACGGCCGCAATGCGATGGTGCAGGGCGCTGCCGCGGAATTCTTCAAGATGTGGGCCGTGATCGTGCGGGCGAGGCTTCCCGAGCAGGCCCGGGTGGTGTTGTGTCTTCACGACGAACTGCTCGTGCATACACCGACTCGCAGTGCCGAGACGGCGGCGCAGGTCGTCGTCGACGCTCTCGACGAAACCGCTGAACGCTGGCAACAGCTCGACTGGCACACCGACGTTCGGTTCGTCGCCGACACCGCGGTGATCGCTCGATGGTCCGACGCAAAGTGATCCAGGAGGCCGGATGCCATCGATCGGAACCTCCACTACGGTATGACCAGTGAGCCACGTGCCTCCCCCGGATTCGAACGAGCACTCGCCGACGCCACCGCCACCGCCTCCGCCTCCACCTCCCCCTCCATCAGGGCTGGTTCCGCCACCGGGCTATGCGGGGTACGACAATCAGCCGGCTCCTGCCCAGGGATGGCGCAGGATCGGTGGACTGGCCGCCGCTGCGACGGTGACGACCCTGATCGCCGGCATCGGAGGTGTGATCGCCGCGATCTTGTCCTCGGGCCAGAGCACCGACGCCGAGGACTTCCTTGCCGGCAGCATCTCCGAGGCCGAGTTCGACACTGCGTTGGCGCCGGCCAATTCGATCCAGGTACTCGTCACCGTGGCGACGCTCGCGACCGCCGTGCTCTCCATCATCTGGATGTACCGAATCGCCACCAACGTCCGAGCGTTCGGGCGGGCCACCACCTGGAGCCCGCTCTTCGCGATCTTCGGCTGGGTGCTGCCGCCTGGCGTGCTGTACGTCATCCCCTTTCTCGTGCTGCGCGAACTCTGGAAGGCCTCCGATCCGTCCCCGACATCCACCGGCGATCGGTGGCGGCAGTCGGGCGACAACGTCGTGCTGTGGGTGTGGTTCGCGCTGTTCGGACTCGTGACGGCCGTGCTGTTCGCCGTGGATCTGTCGTCCGGCGACCTGGGCGCCGCCACCAGCCCCAACCGCACGACCATCGCTGAGAGCCTGATCGACTTCGATGCGCTCGACTGGCTGTCGCCGCTGGTGACACTCGGTGCCGCCATTGCCTGGGTGGTCTTCCTCCGCCAGCTCACCGCCCGCCACCGTCAGTTGACCAACGGGTCCTGATCACTCGGCCGCCACCATGAGCAAGCCCGACCTCATCTATCTCGTCCGTCACGCCAAAGCGGGCGAACGGCGCTTGTGGGAGGGCAACGACGAGGAACGCCCACTCAGCAAGATCGGATGGAAGCAGTCCGAGGCAATCGGCAAGCGACTCGCCGCCCGAAACGCGACATCGCTGTACGCAAGCCCCTACGTCCGCTGCATCCAGACGCTCGAACCGCTTGCGAAGCGACTCGGTGTCGACGTCCAGCCGGAACACCGCCTCTACGAGGGCGAGCCGTTCGAACCTGTCTTGGACCTGCTCGGTGAGGTGGGCACCGGTGCGGTGCTGTGCAGCCACGGCGACATCGTCCCCGACGTGATCGGAGCGCTGCACCGCCGCGGCATGGAGGTGCAGTCGCCACCCGACTGGCGCAAGGCCACGATCTGGGTGCTCAAGCGCAAGGGCGACCGCATCACCCGTGGCAAGGTCTGGCCGCCTCCGAGCTGAGGCGGTGCTGCGTACCGGCGGGCGACGCGTCAGCCGGCTTCGGCGCGGATCTCGGCGGCGAAGCTCTGCACGAGCGAGGCGACCTCGCCAGGAGGGTTGCTCGCCTCGCAGCGCTCGATGTGCGGGAGTGCCGCCTCGGCGTCACCTCGGAACTGAAATTCGACGATCGCAAGGAAGCACTGCGGATCGGCGTAGTCGGGTTCCAGCTCGACCGCCTGCCCAAGGGCCAGCACCGCAGCGTCGTAGCGCTCGGCCGCCCTGCTCTGGTCGGGGTTCTGACGTGTGAGGAGCGCCAGTGTCCAGCCGAAGTAGGCCACCGCCTCGGCGTTTTCCCGACCACGGGCACGTTCCATCTCGATCACTTCGGCAAACAGGGCATTGGCGGTGGCGAAGTCGCCGGCACTCTGGGCGTCACGAGCGTTGGTGAGCACGATGCGTGACTCGTCGCCCGGTGTGAGACCGGTCATCTCCTGCCCCGAGGAACGTTCACCCCAGGCACCCGCCAGCACGAATCCGACACCGACCGAGCCGACGACTACCGCAGCAGCCACGGCGATCGTGCGACTCCAACGACGCGGCTTCGCCGTGGGAAGCGCCGCCTGGCCTTCATCGATCTGTCGCAGCACCGTGGCGGCACGCATCGTGTAGCCGTCTTTGAGCGACCGGTAGTCGAGGTCGTCGACGTCACCTGCGTCGTGCTCGCGTTCGAGGTCGTTGAGCGATCGCAGCAGGAACCGTCGTTCCTCCTCGAGCGCGGCGAGGCGGTCGATCTGGGCGCCACTGGCCGTCATCGACCCGACTCCTCGCTGTCGGCAGCCAACGCTGCTTCGACGAGTGCACGGTCGTCGTCCGACGGTTCGTTCTGTTCGCCCGCTTCACGCTTCCACTTGCGGAAGACCACCACGAGCGCGGCGAGCCCGCAGGCGAACGCCACGGCGGGCAGCACCCAGACCAGCGCATCGAAACCGCTCGCCTTGGGCACCAGCAGCACCTCGGCGCCGTATCGCGTTTCGATGAAGGCCACGATCTCGGTGTCGTTGAGGTCGTTGTCGGCAACGAGTTCGGCGAGTTGGTTGCGCAACGCCACCGAGGCGTTGTTCTGTGACTCGAACACGCTCTCGCCATCGCAGATCGGACACGCCACACGCTTGGCGAGTTCGTCGATGCGGTCTTCCTGGCTCTGCGGTCCGGTGTCGCGAGTGGTGCCGACCGCCAGGAATCCGGCGAGCACGAACACGAGCAACAGCCAGCCCGGCCAGCGCTTCGCACGAGTGTTGAGGGTGTTCGCCATCAGCGGTACTGCTCGCGATAGTTCACCAGAATCGAGTTGAGCTGCTCGGCGGTGACTTCGGAGATCAGGCGCAGCTGGACCACGCCGCTCGGGTCGATGATCCAGGTCTCGGGAACCTGCGCGACCCCGAACGCCACCGGGAACTCGTCTGCCTCGGAGTAGATGGCCGGCCAGTCGCCACCGTTCTCGGCGAAGAACGCCTCGATCTCGGGTTGCTCGCCGCGTGTGATCACCGAGTACATCTCGGCCCCCTCGGGGCCCAAGGTGGCCTGGTCCTCGGAGAACGCAACCAGCTCTGGGTGTTCGCGGATGCAGGGAACGCAGGTGGGGTCGAAGAAGTTGAGCACCACCCAGCTGCCCTTGCGCCGTGAGAGGTCGAACGACGTGCCGTCGGAGAGAGTGCCGGTGGCCTCCGGGGCTGGCCGCCCGATCAGCGGCGAATCGGCGCTGGCACCGCCATCGTCGGGCGACGCACCGATGAGCACGACGAACAAGCCCACCATCAGCACGGCGATCATCCCGACCACGATCGGAGCGAGGCGGCGGGCACGCCCGGCATCCGCCGCGCCAACAGCGTCGGCGGGATCGTCGGCTCCAGGCGCCGGAGCGTTGTCGAGCAGATCGCTCACACCGGCTCCTCGACCTTCCCGTCGGACGTGTCGTGAGCGTCGGTGGTTCCGGGCGTCGAGGCGCTCTCGACATCGTCGTCTGGTGGCGGTCCGTCGACTGCGATGGGCGCCGACACCGGGTCGATCGCGATCCGGCGGCGCGAGCCGGGGAATGCTGCGAGCAGCGTGCCAAGAGCCATGATGCCGCCACCGATCCACAACCACAGGATCATCGGCTTGATGAACACCCGGATCGTGGCCTCGGTGTCGCCGGGAGCCACGCCCTGACCGAGCGTGAGGTAGATGTCCTCGTTCCACCCGGTGCGCACCGACGGGGTGCCGATCTCGGCGCCGATGTTGAGATAGGTGGTGGCAGCTGGACGGTAGACCTGCTCTCGGTCGAGCAGCACGTTGGCGGCCACACGACGCTCGCTCCCGCGGTCGTTCGTGCGTTCGTCGACCGACACGAGTTCGAAGGTGTGTCCACCCCATGACGTCTCTTCGCCCTGGACGAGGTCGAGCGTGGCCGAGTGGGTGAAGCTGTTCGACGAGGCCAGCGCAACGGCGATGATGATCACGCCGATGTGCACGACCATGCCACCGTTGGCCCGGCCGACGAAGCCACGCCAACCCTGACGACGAGTGGCCAGTGCGAGCTGTCGCACCGCCGAGCCCATCGCGAACCCGGCGAGCGTGAAGGCGATGAGCGGGGCCCAACCATCGGCACCGACGAAGACCGCGATGGCGAGTCCGAGTGCTCCCGCCCACGCCGGCCAGAACAGTCGGGTGCGCAATAGTTCGCCGGAGGCCTTGCGCCACGGCAGCACCGGGGCGACGCCCATCAGGAACAGCAGCATCAGCCCGATCGGCTGCGACAGACGGTCGAAATAGGGGGCGCCGACCAGGGTCTGGCGGTCGTCGAGCGCTTCGACGAGCAACGGGAAGAGCGTGCCGAGCAGGATGACGAACGCCCACACCGTGAACAGCACGTTGTTGGCGAGGAACGATCCTTCTCTGGAGATCGGCGAGTCGATCGAACCCGGCGAACGGAGCCGATCGCCGCGCCAGGCGATCAATCCGAGCGACACGACCACGATCAGTCCGAAGAACCCCAGCAACCAGTTGCCGACGGGACCCTCGCCGAAGGCGTGGACCGAACTGATCACGCCGGAACGGGTGAGGAACGTCCCGAGAATGGTGAGCGCAAAGGTGGCCACCAACAAGCTCAGGTTCCACACACGCAACATGCCGCGGCGCTCTTGGACCAGCACCGAGTGGATGTAGGCCGTGCCGGTGAGCCACGGCAGCAGCGAGGCGTTCTCGACGGGATCCCACGCCCACACGCCGGACCAGCCGAGCACTTCGTAGCTCCACCATCCCCCGAGCAGGATGCCGATGGTGAGGAACGCCCAGGAGAACAGCGCCCAGCGCCGAGTCTCCATCAACCAACCCTCGCCGAGTCGGCCGGTGACCAGCGCAGCGATTGCGAAGGCGAACGGCACGGTGAACCCGACGTAGCCGAGATACAGAATCGGCGGGTGGAACAGCACCAGGATGTGGTTCTGCAGGAGCGGGTTCGGACCGGGGCCCGAGGTCACCCCGACCGCGCCGGCGGCGAACGGGTCGGCGGGGCCGAAGCTGAGCATGGCGAAGAACGCCAAGACCACGAACATCACGATCAGGGCCCACCCGACGAGGACGTCGTCGGTCCGTTGGCGGAATCGCCACGCAACCGCAGCGGTGAAGCCTGCGAGGGTCAGCACCCACAGCAGGATCGACCCCTCGAGTGCGGACCACATCGCCGCGAAGTTGTAGAGCGCCGGCGTGTCGGCTGAGCCCACCTGTTGCACGTAGGCCAGTGAGAAGTCGCGGGTGATCAACGCCCGTTGCATCATCACCACGCTGAGCACGATGCCCGCGAAGGCCAGCCAGGCATAGAAGGGGCCCTGCTTGAGCAGCCGTCGATCGTTCTGACGGATGCCGTACAGCACCGCCAGCGCTCCGAACACCGACGACGCCAACGCCAGCAGCAGCCCGGCACTGCCGAGCGCCGAGTTGATGCTCGCCGCGAACATCATCGTCCCGTCACCTCGTCGGCCATCGAACGGCGCTTCATCACGTGGTGACGGCGTCGGGGCAGCCGGCCAGTTCGGCGTCGGTGACCCGTTCGTCGTTCACCGCGACGTACTCGTCGGAGTGCTTGACCTCGACGCGATCGCCGAGCAGCGTGCCGTCTTCGACAACGCCGTGCACCACGACGGGGATGCACTCCTTGAAGATGCCGCCCGGCTCACCGTCGTAGCTGACCGGAATCGTCTCGCCGTTGAAGGAGATCGTGAACACGGTGGTGTTGGCCACTCGCTCGACGGTGCCCTCGTCGACGGTGCCCTGCAGCCGGATGCGCCGTTCCTCGTCGCAGCCGTCGCGAGACCCGACCTCGTCGACGTTGCAGTAGTAGTCGACCGCCTGGGTGAGGAATTGGGTGACGATCACGCCACCGGCGACCACCACGAGCGCGAGCACCAGCATCGGCATCCAGTTTCGTCGTCGTCGAACCGGCGACGCGGGCCCGACGGGCGACCGCGGAGAGAGATCCATGGCGTCGTCGGTGGCGTCGTTGGTCTCATGCATGTCGCTGTTCATCTCACTGCCATTCTGCTCGCTCAGAGCCACGGCTTGTCCACGTCGGGGACCTGTTTTCCGAGTCGTTTTCCAGCGCGCAGCACCCGCCATGACATCAACGACACCGTGGCGAAGGTCAGCACGTAGCCACCGATGATGAATCCTGCGTCTTCCATCAGCCTGTCTCCTCCTGAGTGGGGGCGGTCGGAGTGGACACCGCCGGCGGTGTCTGGACCAAGTCGGCCTCGGTGCGTCGAGCTGCGAGTGCGGCGTCGAGGCCCTGGTCGTCGAGGAGGTCCTCCATCGCCATCACCCGAGTTCGGTGGATGACGAGCCAGAGATACAGCAGCGAGAAGGCGATCACCCCGACGAAGAGGCTGAACAGCATCAGGCCGTCCATGCTGACGTCACCGTCGGCATCGAGCACGGTGGCGTCCTGATGCAGGCTGCGCCAGAGCCGCACACTCCAGTGCACCAGCGGGATCTCGAGCACGGCGATCATGCCGATCACAGCACTGCGCCGAGCGCGTTGATCGTGCGTGCCGCCGAGTCGGCGTACGGCGAGGTAGCCGATGTAGGTGACGAACAGCAGCGCAGTGGTGGTGAGGCGTGCGTCCCACTGCCAGAACACGCCCCAGGTGAGGCGTCCCCACATCGCACCGATCACCAGCGTCACCGCGACGAACACCGTGCCGATCTCGGCGCTCGCGCCTGCGAGCCGATCCCAGCCAAGCGACTTCTTCTTGCCGAAGAAGTACAGGCCCGACGCAACGGCGGTGACGATGAACGCGAGGTAGGCGATCCAGATCGTCGGGACGTGCACGTAGAGCAGCCGCACGCTCTCGCGCTGATCTCGGTCTTCGGGCGAGAAACCGAGGCCGAAGGCCACCAACCACCCCATCGCGACGATGGTGGCGATGCCGATGATTCGGGTGCCGCGTGTGGCGGTTCCGACCCCATCTGACGTTCGGACGTCGCTCGCGTCGGTCGGTTCACCGGTGAGCGTGGGATCCGTCGTGGTCATGTCCGTTCCTGCTGATGGGGGATGGTTGGCGTTGTTCGGGTCGCGATTCGCTTGTCGATCATTCGTCGATCAGAGGCCCGAAGGCCATCGCTCCGCCGACACCGAAGGCAACGGCGAAGACGACCAGCAGGCCCACCCAGGGCCAGCCGTCCGACACCACCGCCCCTGCGGTACCGAGCGCTGCTTCGACCGCTCGAGTTGCTCCGATCAGGACGGGCGCCACCGCAGGGAACGTGAGGAGCGGGAGCAGTGTCTCCCGACCTGAGAATCCTGCGGCAAGGCCTCCGTACAGGGTACCGACCGCGGCGAGCCCGCACGTCGCGGAGATCAGGGTTATGACGAGAAGCACACCACCTTCCGCGGGGACCGTCTGGCCGTAGAGCACGATCGCTGCGAACAGCAACACCACCTCGAGCACCAACAACTGCACACCGAGGGCGACGGCCTTGCCGAGGTAGATCGCACGTGAGTCGACGCCGGCGACCCGGAGCGCATCGAGGGCGCCGTCGTCGGTCTCCACAGCGAACGACCGCTGCACCAGCACCAACATCGAGAACAACGTGGCCAACCACACCAGGCCAGGGGCGACGCGTTGGAGTACCGAGTCGGCGTCGAGGGCGAACGCGAAGATCACCATCGTGACCCCCGCGAACGGCAGCACCTGGTTGACGAACACCCTGCTGTGCCACTCGATTCGGAGGTCCTTGGCTGCGACGAGCCGTGCCACCCTCAGCGCGTTCACATCTGCACCTCATGGACCCGCCCAGCGATCACGTCGACCGCACGCGACGCGAGCGCGCCGGCACGCTCGAGTTCGTGACTGGCGACGAGGATCGTTGCGCCGGACGCCGCTGCCTCGTGCAAGGTGCGGTCGAGTTCGTCGCGCGCCGAGGCGTCGAGACCTGCGTGGGGTTCGTCGAGCAGCCACAGCTCGGCGCGCCGGGCGATCAGACAGGCGAGCGCGGTCCGCCGCTTCTGGCCGGCAGAGAGCTTGCGCACCTCGACGTCAGCGAGTCGGTCGGCGATGGCGAGCCGCTGCATGGCCGCAACGGTCTCGGTGTCGGTCGCTCCCACCGTCGAGCCCCAGAAACGGACGTTCTCGGCCACCGTCAGGTCGAGGTAGAGACCGTTCTGGTGTCCGAGCAATCCAACGGTCCGTCGGATCGCCTCGCGTTGCTGGGTGAGATCGAGCCCGAGCACGCTGCCAGCGCCACGCACGATCGGGAGCAACCCTGCACACACCCGCAACAGGCTCGTCTTGCCAGCACCGTTCGGGCCACGCAGGAGCAGGATCTCTCCGCGCTCGACTCGAAGGCTCGCCCCCGCCAACACCGGGAACTGCCCAAGCACGGCAACGGCATCGTCGAGGTGCACGACCGGCTCGGACATCGGCGATCACGCTACGGCCAAACTCCACACCGACCGCGATCCGCTGACCGTGTCGACCAGATAGTTTCGGAGCCCGTGGCAGTGATCGAAACGGGTTCGGCGTCGAGCGGAGCCAAGCCGCGCCGCGTCCGCAAGTTCGATCGGCCACCACCGCCGAAGGACTGGCGCTGGTGGGTCGGCGGCGTCGGCAAGGTGTTGATCGCCACCGGACTGCTCATGTTCGGATTCGTCGCGTACCAACTGTGGGGAACCGGCATCGAAACCGCCCGGGCCCAGAATTCGCTCGAGAACGAGTTCGAGGAGCTGCTGGCGGGCCCAGCGCAGACGCCCGGCACAGTCGCGACAGCCCCCGAGGTGTCCACCGACTCGACCGAGCCCGACGACGACCGTGCCCGACCCGACCGTGCCCGACCCGACCGTGCCCGACCCGACCGAGCCCGACCCGAACGTGGCCGTCGAACCGGTGGCCACCGCAGCGGCGCCGATCCCGCCCGACCTGCAAGATGGCGACGCATCGCACACCTCGAGCTTCCGCGAATCGGCGTCGACAAGATCGTGGTTGCCGGGGTCGACAAGAACGATCTCAAGAAGGGTCCGGGCCACTACCCCGAGACGCCACTGCCGGGCCAGCTCGGCAACGCTGCGATCGCAGGGCACCGCACCACATTCGGTCAACCGTTCTTCGACGTCGACAAGATGCAGAACGGCGATGAGATCATCGTCACCACGTTGGCGGGCCGCTTCGTGTATCGGGTCACCGGTCAGGAGATCGTCACGCCGAGCGACTACCAGGTGATCGCCACCACCGACCCGACCAAGGCCACCCTGGTGCTCACCTCCTGCCATCCGAAGTACACGGCTCGCGAACGGATCATCATCTACGCCGAGCTCGACCAGTTGGCGACCGACGGAGTCGTGAGCGAGGCGACGCTCAACTACGGCCGGCCGCTCGACGACATCGCGTGTCACGGACGACCCCGACCCCACCAACACCGTGCTCGACCCGGCAACCGCTGGTGCCGCCGACCCCGGCGACGGCAGCGGAGAACTCCCCACCGAAGCTGCCGCGGATGGCGCCGTCGACGGCACCGGCGAACTCAGCCAACTCGACCAGGTCCAGCTCAAGACGGGATCGCCGACGCGTTCTCCGATGGGTGGTTCAGCGATCCGGGGCGAACAGCCAGGTGGCGCTGTGGGGATCGCTGCTGGCGCTGATCGGCGCGCTGTCGTACCTGATCAGTCGGCAGACCCGACGCGACTGGGTGGGCTTGCTGGTCGGCATTGCGCCGTTCATCGTCACCCTGTACTTCTTCTTCCAGAACGTCAACCGGCTGCTCCCACCGAACCTCTGAGCCCGATCGCTGTGAGGGTCGGTGCCACCTCGGTGTCGCCCTCGGTGTGAGACCCCAGCCGCGACGTGGACGATCAGCGACCGGTGAATGCTGCGCGCCGCTTCTCGAGGAATGCGGCACGGCCCTCTTCGGCATCGGCGCTTGCCCATGCGGCGCTGCGAGCCGCTTCGAAGGCGTCGTCGAACTCGGGCTCGGTTGCGGCGCGCTCCAGGCCGAGCTTGTGACCGGCGATCGTCAGCGGAGCGAGTTGCGACAGTTCGTGCGCCCAGGCCACTGCGTCGTCGATGGTGCCCAGCCGATGGACCCCGCCGGTGGCGTGAAGTTGCTCACCGCTGTAGGTCTGCGCGGCGAGCAGCATCGCTCGGGCGATCGGCGGCGAGAACTCCGATGCCAGCCGACGGATCGTCCAGTGGTCGACGACGAGACCGAGTCTCGCTGCCGGGATGCCGATCACGCTGGACGGTGTGGCGACGCGAAGGTCGGTCGCGATCGCCAGTTGCGCGCCGGCACCCAATGCCGGGCCGTCGATCGCCGCGATCACCGGCACCGGAAGCTCGCCGAAGCCCTGGAGCACCGCTGCAAGATCGACATTGAACTGGCCTTCCTCCACACCGTTGAGGTCGGCCCCGGCGCTGAACGCTGGTGGCTTGCCGGCGAGCACGACGGCACGAATTGCATCGGGGGACCGAGCTGCGATCGCAGCCTGGACATCGAGCAGCTCCAGCAGGGTTGCATGATCGACGGCGTTGCGTCGCTCCGGTCGATCGAGTGTGACCACCGCAATCAACGCGTCGTGGGTGAGATCGACCGTCATCGGGCCTGCTGTTCCGCTCGTAGCATGAGGCGACTGTATGTCGAACCCATCCGCCATTCCCGAAGAAGCCGACCCGATACGGGCCAAGCGCGCACGGGTCGCCAAGTGGACCCTGCTGGCGAACCGGATCGGCTACCTCTTCGTCGCATTGGCCATGGCGTTGTTCGTGATCGCCTTCGCCGTCGGATTCTCGGCGGTGATGGCCAACCTCGTGATCATCTCGTTCGTGATCGGCTGCATCCTGCTCGCTCCATCGATCATCGTGGGCTACGCGGTCAAGGCCGCCGAGCGCGACGACCGCGAACGTGGCTTCTGACGAAACCACATCGGTGACGTCCCCGCGTTCGTCCACTCGGCAGCGCCGGTTACCATTGGGTAACTGATGTCCACACGACTCACCGCCACGGCTCGACGAGAGCAGATACTCGACGTTGCACTCGTCGTGTTCGCCACCCACGGCTTCCACGGGGCCTCGATGAACGACGTGGCCGACGCCGTCGGGGTCACCAAGCCGGTGCTCTACCAACACTTCGACTCCAAGCGCGACCTCTACCAGGCCCTGATCGACGAAGTCGGCAACCGCTTGCTCGCCAACATCGCCAAGGCAGCCGCTGAGGCGACCGACGGCAAGAGCCAGACCGACCTCGGGTTCCGCGCCTACTTCCGCTGGGTCTCCGACGACCACGACGGGTTTCGGTTCCTCTTTGGCTCGGGGACGCGTCGCGACGACGAATTCAACGCTGCGGTCACTCGCATCACGGCCGAAGCCGCCAAAGCGGTCGCCCCGCTGATCGCGGTCGACATCGACGAGCGTCACCGCACGACCATCGCCCACTCACTGGTCGGCATGGCCGAAGGCGCGAGTCGGCTGCTCGTCGCGCGAGGCGACGAATTCGACCCCGACGAGATCGCCCACGTCGTCGCAGATCTCGCCTGGGCAGGCCTGCGCGCCGTCCAGCCCAAGGACTGACGCCCGCCACCTGCCGCGTCAGGGCTGTGGTCGAACGGGGACTACGGTCGTCCCATGCGCCCGAACGACAATCCGTACCTGGCGGGAAACTACGCACCGGTGGCCGAGGAAGTGACCGCGTACGACCTCGCCGTGGTCGGCCGGATCCCAGCCGAGCTGGAGGGACGTTGGCTGCGCAACGGGCCCAATCCGGCGCCCGATGTCGACCTCGCCACCCACCACTGGTTCATGGGCGCCGGCATGGTGCACGGAGTGCGTCTGCGTGGTGGCAGGGCCGAGTGGTATCGCAACCGGTACGTGGCCGGTGCCGACGGGCTCAGCCCGAACACCAACGTCGGCGGATTCGCCGGCACCACCTGGGCCATGGTCGAGGCGGGGACACCTCCGGTCGAACTCGGCTACGACCTCGAACCTCGCGGCGTCAATGCCTTCGGTGGCACCTTGCCGAACGGGTTCAGCGCTCACCCCAAGTACGACCCCGCGACCGGGGAACTGCACGCGATGGCCTACCAGTGGCCAGACCTGTGGGATCACGTGCAGTACGTCGTGGTCGCCGGCGACGGTCTCGTGTCGAAGGTGGTCGACATCCCGGTGTCCGACATGCCGATGATCCACGACATGTCGATCACCCCCACCTACGCCGTGGTGTACGACCTCCCGGTGACAGTCGATCTCGACGTGGTCGCCGATGGCTCTCCGTGGCCGTTCACGTGGGCGCCGGACCGTCCCGCTCGGGTGGGCCTGCTGCCGAGAACCGGCACCGCCGACGACATCGTGTGGTGCGATGTCGATCCGTGCTACGTCTTCCATCCCCTCAACGCCTACGACGCCGACGACGGCACCGTGGTGGTCGATGTCTGCCGCTACGACCGGATGATGGACCGGGACCGTCGGGGGCCCTTCAACGACGTGCTGCCCACCTTCGACCGTTGGGTGATCGACCCGGTCGCTCGGAAGGTCCACGAGACGCGCATCGACGACCGACCGCAGGAGTTTCCCCGCCATCATCCCGGCGTCGGGCTGCAGCGGCATCGCTACGGCTACACCTCCGAGGTGACCACCGACGGTCCGAACCTGCACGGTGCGGTCATCAAGCTCGATGTCGACGCAGGCACCACTGACGCCCACGAGTTCGGCCCGGGCCGTGGCGGCGCCGAGCCGATCGTGGTGCCGAAGGCGGACGGCGTCGCCGAGGACGACGCGTGGATCCTCACGGTCGTCTACGACGCGTCGACCGATTCGAGCGAGCTGCACATCCTCGACGCCGGCGACATCACCGGACCCGACGTCGCCCGTATCGCACTACCGCAGCGGGTGCCGTTCGGCTTCCACGGCAACTGGGTGTCGGACACCTCCGTTCCCGACCCGGGCTGAACACCCGCTTGCGGGTCGCTCAGGCGTCGACGGGGACGATCACCAGGTGCGTGGGCGTCACTGCATCGCCCTCTGGTTCCTGCACGTCGATCTTGGCGCTGGACAACGCGTCGGCAACCTCGGGGGCAACGCAGTAGGAGAGACCGTGCACATCGTCGGTGTGGTCACCCTCCATCGGTGCGTCCACGAACCCGAGCGAGATCCCGGGCTCGCCGTCGGTGGCCGGAGCGACCCGCAGGAGCGCCTCCTCAGGAATGCCTTGTTGCGCACGAACATCGGTGAGCAACGTTGCGGCGGGGTGGGTGACGGTCAGCATGGACATCCTCCTCAGATGTGATTGCGTACCTCCAGCCCTACCCCCATCACGTCCACAGCGCAACACACGGTCACCGTTTGCGTTGCATTTTGGTGGTCCCGCGGTCACCGAAAACGCAACGCACACGAACGCAGCAGGGGCGGGCGGGAGCATCAGGCGCGGTAGAGGAGACCGCGATAGCCGTCGACGAAGCCAGCGGTGCGCAGGATCTGCAGCAGGCCCTCGGGTGCATCGGTGAGACCGTTGCCATCGACCTTGCGCACTTCCACCGAGCGCAGCCGATCGTGTTTCACCAGCGCCACGAGTGCCCCGGCCCATGCCGCGTCGAG
Source organism: Ilumatobacteraceae bacterium (assembly GCA_963793335.1). Taxonomy (GTDB): domain Bacteria; phylum Actinomycetota; class Acidimicrobiia; order Acidimicrobiales; family Ilumatobacteraceae; genus Sva-07. Next base: position 906,316 of record CAWBZS010000001.1, read on the forward strand.
GAGCGCATCAGGGAACGTGACGAGGTGGTGGCTGCGCCGGTCGAACCACACGAGTGCTCGGCCAGCATGCGACACCACCAGCGACGACGCGCTGCGAGCAGGTCGCCCCGCCGTGGAGGGCCAGTCGAGCGCGGCACCGTAGGGCTGCGCAGGGTCGGTGGATGCGAGGACGACCGGATCGGGAACGTCGCTCGGTGAGATCACCGGGTCGGGGGTGTCGCGAGCGGCTCGTAGCCGGTCGACGGCGCCGGGGACGGCGAACTGTGCGGCACCGAGACCGTCGACGAAGTAGCCGCGTCGCACCTGACCGCGTTCTTCGAGCACCTTCAGCACGCCGTACACCGCGCTGAACCCACCGACGAGCCCCTCGGCCATCACGGCCTCGCGGGTGACGACGCCGTAGCGCTCCACGAGTTGCAGCGCCTGCGCATGTGCGGCCTCCGTAGCGCTCGGCGCTGGCAGCAGCAGCGGCGCGACGAGACTCCAACGGCCCTGGCCGGCGGGGGGACCGATGCGAGTGAGGCGGCCGGGTCGCGGCCTGCCGCGGGATCGGGATGCGCCGCCACCCGCCTTCACCTTGGCCCCACCGAGCACGGCGCGTAGGGGCGCAAGCGAGTCGTTGGTGACCTCGCCGCCCCACACGAGATCCCACAGCGCGGCGAGCAGCTCCTGGTCGTGTGCACCCGGTGCAGCGCTGCGGATCTGACCCCAGAAACTCGCACCCTGCTCGGCAAGGAGCACTCGGATCGAGTCGTGGAGCGCCCCCTCCACGGGGGCTCGCTCCTCCCACCCCGGAGCGAGCAGCGGCAGTTGATCGGCGAAGCACAGACGCACCCGACCGTCTCTGGCGCCGAGCCCGCCGGCGCCCACCCAGATCACCTCGCCGGCGGTGCAGAGTTCGTCGAGCATCGACGACCGAAAAGACCCCACCCGTGCGGGGAACACGTCGCGCTCGATCGTGGAGGCCACCAGTGCGGCACCCGAGAGCACACCGATGGTCTCGACCAGGGCCTCCATCCCACGCCGGTCCGCGGGGATGCCGTGCCATCCGGTCAGAAAGCGGGCGAACGCGTCCTGTTCGACGGGTTCGACTTCTCTGCGGAGTGCTGCCAGCGACCGGCGACGGAGTTGTCGCAGGACGTCGACATCACAGAACTCGCGCGACACTCCGCCCGGCCGGAACTCACCGACCACCAGGCGTTCCTCGCCTTCCAGCGCAGCGAGCGCACCGGCGATGCGCTCGGACGGCGCGGCAAAGCGATCGGCCACCTCGGCGGTGAGGAACGGGCCGTGCGTGCGTGCGTAGCGGCCGACCAGCTCCTCCAGCGGTCGCGCGACGGGGTCGGTGAACGCCATGGGCAGCCCGAGCGGCAGTGAGCAGCCGAACGCATCTCGATACTTGGCGGCGTCCTCCGCCGCAGCGAATCGTGTCTCGCCCGCCAGCGCGATCTCGATGACACGTTTCTCACCGAGCAGTTGGTCCAGCCAGGACGTGGGGTCAGATGCTGCACAGCGCAACTCGATCTCGTCGCGGGTGAGGTCACCCACTCGCCGGAACACGTCGTGCAGTTCGTCGGCCGATCGGGCGCGCCGCCCCTCGGCGAGACACTGCAGTTCGAGCTCGACGTCGGCGAGCACGTCGGGATCGAGCAGGTCGCGAAGCTCTTCGGCACCGAGGAGGTCGCGCAGCAGATCTCGGTCGAGCGCCAGCGCCGCTGCACGCCGCTCGGCGAGCGGCGCGTCGCCTTCGTACATGTACGCCGCGATCCAGTTGAACAACAGGCTCGACGCCATCGGGCTCGCCTTGCCGGTGTCGACGCTGACCACTCGGACCGCACGCGACCGGAGTTGCCCGAGCACCTCACGCAGCGCCGGCACGTCGAACACGTCCTGCAGACACTCGCGGGACGTTTCGAGCAGGATCGGAAACGTCGGATACTTCGAGGCCACGGCCAGCAGATCGGCAGCCCGTTGGCGCTGTTGCCACAGTGGCGTGCGCCGGTCGGGTCGACGCCGTGGCAACAGGAGCGCACGTCCTGCGCACTCTCGGAACCGAGCCGAGAACAGCGACGTCTGCGGCAACGTCTCCACCACGAGTTCGTCGATGTCCTCGGGGTCGATCAGGAGTGCGTCGATCGGGAGTTCCACCGCCGACTCGGGGAGGCGAATCACGATGCCATCGTCGCCCCACATCGATTCCACAGGAATGTCGAACTGATCCATGAGGCGCCGTTCGATCGCCATTGCCCATGGGGCGTGTACCGGCGTGCCGAACGGGCTCAGGATGCAGACGCGCCAGTCGCCGATCTCGTCCTGGAACCGTTCGATCACCACGGTTCGATCGTCGGGTACTGCGCCGGTGGCCTCGACCTGCTCGTCGATGTACTGGCGCAGGTTGCCGGCCGCAAACGCGTCGAGCGAGTAGTGAGTCATCAGCCGTGCGACCGCTGCAGCCTCGTCGAGATCGCGCAGCTCACGAACGAAGGCGCCGAGCGCTCGGCCCAGCTCCAACGGTCGTCCCGGTCGGTCGCCGTGCCAGAACGGCATCTTTCCCGGCTGCCCGGGCGCCGGGGAGACGGTGACCCGTTCGAACGTGATGTCCTCGATTCGCCAGGTGGACGCGCCGAGCACGAACGTCTCGCCCGGTCGGCTTTCGTAGACCATCTCCTCGTCGAGTTCACCCACGCGGGTGCCGTCGGGCAGGAACACCCCGAACAGCCCACGGTCGGGGATCGTGCCACCGGACGTGACGGCGAGACGCTTCGAGCCGTCGCGGGCCCGCAGCCGGTCGTTGATGCGATCCCACACGATTCGCGGCCGCAGTTCGGAGAACTCCTCGCTCGGGTACCGGCCCGAGAGCAGGTCGAGCACGTTGCCGAGCAGGTCGTCGGAGATCTCAGCGAAGCTCGCACTTCTCCGGACCATGGCGCTCACGTCGTCCACCGAGCACTCCTCGACGATGGCGACGTGGGCGACGATCTGCTGGGCCAGCACGTCGAGTGGGTTGCGCAGGTAGCGGGTGGACTCGATCTCGCCGTCGATCATGCGACGTGTCACCACCGCTGCTTCGAGCAGGTCGCCCCGGTGCTTCGGAAAGATCGACCCACGGGAGGGCTCGCCCACCGAGTGCCCGGCGCGCCCGATGCGCTGCAGGCCGCGGCTCACCGCCCCTGGCGACTCGACCTGAATCACCAGGTCGACCGCACCCATGTCGATCCCGAGCTCCAACGACGACGTCGCCACGATCGCCCGCAGCTCACCTCGCTTCAACTGGTCTTCGATGACGACGCGCTGCTCGCGTGCGAGCGACCCGTGATGCGCCATCACCAGTGGGAGCTCGTCCTCGCCCGGCGCAGCGCGCTGCTCGTCGTACAGCTCGTTCAGCTTGGCGGCGAGACGCTCAGCGGCGCGGCGTGCGTTGCAGAAGATGATCGTGGTCCGGTTGGCGAGGATCCGGGTGAGGATCTCCGGATAGATGCTCGGCCAGATCGACGTACGCCGCTCGGTGAGCGCGAAGTCGGCCGGCCCCATCGACGTGTCGGCCGTGACCTGGCCGAGCGTCGACATGTCCTCGATCGGCACCACGACCTCGATCTCGAGGGTCTTGCGGATTCCGGCGTCGACGATGCGGATCGGGCGCCGCTCCCCCGGCGCCGAGAACCCGCCGAGGAAGTCCGCAACCTCGGTCAGCGGACGCTGGGTGGCCGACAGCGCGATGCGCTGCGGCGGCCGATCGGTGACTTCCTCGAGACGCTCCAGCGTGAGCATCAGGTGGGCCCCGCGCTTGGTGGTGGCCATCGCATGGATCTCGTCGATGATCACGGTCTCGACGCCGGCGAGCGTCTCGCGCGCCGACGAGGTGAGCATCAGATACAGCGACTCGGGCGTGGTGATCAGCATGTCCGGCGGGCGCCGGATCAGCTTCTGACGGTCGTTGGCCGCGGTGTCACCCGTTCGCATGCCCACGTCGGGCGCGACGAACGATTCGCCGAGTCGCTCCGCTGCGAGTTCGATCCCCTTCAGCGGCGCGCGCAGGTTCTTCTCGATGTCGAACGCCAGCGCCCGCAGCGGCGAGATGTAGAGCACCCTGGTGCGGTGCGAGCGTTCCTCGGGGCGCGGCGTGGTCGTCAGCCGATCGATCGACGCCATGAAGGCCGTGAGCGTCTTGCCCGATCCCGTCGGCGCACAGATCAGCGTGTGCTCGCCTGCGGCGATGTACGGCCACCCCTGCACCTGCGGTGAGGTCGGCTCGGGGAACGATGCCGCGAACCACTCTCGAACGGCCGGCGAGAACGCCTCGAGCACCGGATGGTCAGCGATCGCGCAACGCTACCCAGCTGCCAGATTCACTGCTCGGTCCTCGCCCGCCCGAGCGATGAGTTTCCGCGCGACCCGTTCGCGCGGAAACTCATCGCTCTGAGGTGTTCCCGGCTCAGCCGTCGGTGGTCTCCGTCATGTCGTCGTCCATCTCCATGCCGCCGTCCATGTCGCTGTCCATGTCATCGCCCATATGCATGCCGCCGATTTCCCGCACGGGAGCGGTCACGGTGAGTTCCGTGCCGTCGTCGAAGATCATCGTGACCTCGATCTCACCCACGAAGTCGGCGGGATCGATGTCGATCATCATGATGTGCGGGCCGCCGGGCTCGAGCGTGAAGGTGCCACCAGCGGGGATCACGAAGCCGTCTTCGCGCTCCTGCATCTGCATTGCTCCCTCGTCGTCCATCAGCGTCTCGTGGATCTCGACCGTTGCGTCGACCGATGCCGAGCCGCCGACGAGGGTGATGTCGGCGTCGCCGTTGTTGCTGATCGTGCCATAGGCGGCCGACAGGGTCTGGCCTTCGGCGGGCTGACGCACCCAGGCGTCGGTGACGGTGATGTCACCAACGGTCGCCTCGCCGCCCGACATCTCCTCCATGTCATCGGTCATGTCGTCGGTGTCGTCACTCGCCATGTCCTCCGCCATGGTGGTGCTGGCAGCTTCGTCGGAGCTGGCGTCGTCATCGCTGCCACACGCGGCCAACGAGAACACGAGGGCTGATGCGGCGAGCGGGGCGAACAGTCGGTGGGTCAGGTTCTTGGTCACGGCGATCAAGTCGTCTCCCGAGCAGCTCTGGTTCCCCAAACCCAAAATTGTCCGTTTCTCTGACGCTGAGCGTCACGATCGAGGACGATTGCGGGGTGCGAACGCCACAAAGTGACGCTGGCGGTGCGGTTCAGCGACGTTCGACGACGCGCCCGGTCTCGACGTCGAAGGTCCGAGTCAATCGCACTCGACCGAGCAGGTCACGGTCATGGGTGACGAGGACCACGGTGCCGCTGAACGTGTCGAGCGCCTGCTCGAGTTGCTCGATCGCTGGGAGATCGAGGTGGTTGGTCGGTTCGTCGAGCACCAGAAGATTGGCGCCGTTGGCCATCAGCAGTGCCAGCGATGCACGGGTGCGCTCACCAGGCGACAGCGTGCCGGCAGCGCGATGCACGTGTTCCGACACGAGGCCGAACTTCGCGAGCAACGTCCGAGCGTCCGCGATCGACAGCCCGGTCGAGGCAACGACCGCGTCGAGCAGCGACTCGGCACCCAGGAGCACGGAACGCGCCTGCTCGATCTCTCCGACAACCACGCTCGCGCCGAGCGACGTCGTTCCCTCCGTCGGCTCGACACGTCCGAGCAACGCACCAATCAGGGTCGACTTGCCGCTGCCGTTCGGCCCCACCAGTGCCACCCTGTCGCCGACTCGCAGGTCGAGGTCGACTGGCCCAAGCCGAAACGAACCGCGTTCGACCACTACGCCGCGAGCGGTCGCCACGATGTCGCCGCTGCGCCCAGCGCTCGGAATGGTGAGCCGGAGTTCCCAGGGCTCGCGCGGTTCCTCCACCACGTCCAGACGCTCGACAGCCTGCTGCGTGCGGGCCGCTCTGCCGGCGAGTTGTTCGGTCTGGTTGACCTTGTAGTGGCGGATGAATTTGTCCGTCTCGCCCGACTTCTTCACCTTCGACTGGCCCTGCGTTGCCCATTCGCGTTCGCGTTGGGCACGTTGTTGCAGCGCAGTGCGCTTGCTGTCGAACTCCTCGAAGCGCTCACGAGCGTGCTGACGCGCCAGATCGCGCTCGGCAAGGAACGACTCCCATCCGCTCGAGAACCAGTTCGCTCGGTGCGAGTGATGATCGATCTCGATCACATCGGTGATGGTGCGACGCAAGAACGAACGGTCATGGCTGACGAGCAGCACGGGCGCGTCGAGGCCAACGATCCAGCGTTCGAGCCGGTCGAGGCCGTCGAGGTCGAGGTCGTTGGTCGGCTCATCGAGCAGAAAGACGTCGAACCGGGACAACAAGAGCGATGCGAGCGAGGACCGTGCGGCCTCGCCTCCCGACAGCGACATCGTGGGTTGCTCGAGCAGGCGCTCGTCGAGGCCGAGTTCGTGCCAGACCTCGCCGACTCTGGCATCGAAGTCGGCAGCGCCGAGCGCCAGCCATCGATCGAGCGCTTCCGAGTAGCGATCGTCCGACCCCGTGTCGCCGGCCGCCAGCCCTGCGGTCGCTGCGTCGAGGTCGACCTGGGCGCTGGCGACCCCGCTTCGGCGAGCGAGGAAGCCACGAACCGTCTCGATCGGCGAACGCTCGGGTTCCTGTGGCAAGAAGCCGACGTTCGCTGTCGGTGGCGCTGCCTGGATCGACCCCGAATCGAGCTCGACCTGCCCGGCCAACGCTCCGAGCAGCGTCGACTTGCCGACACCGTTCGGGCCAACGAGTCCCACCCGATGGCCGGGACTGAGGGTGAGATCGATGTCGTCGAGCACCACCAGTGGGCCGCGAACAACCGTGAGGGAACGAGCGATGAGCGATGCAGGCACGAGGCACTCCTGTGGGTCGGTCGCGCCGATCGGGCGCGGGTCGAACGGACATGGGGGCAACTCACCGGTCGGTCATCGGACCCAACCGTAGCCGCCACGGCGCCGACGCGACCCCAGGTTTCGACGCCACCCGCCCGAAATTGCGCGAGATCGTGACGCTGAGCATCACGATCGGGGGCAATTTCGGGGGGAGGCAGATGTCGGCGAGGAGTCGTGAGTTCTGGCGACGTTGTGGGCGTCGGCCGGAGACGCCAGACTCGACCCGCCGATGCCAACCGTGACTCTCCGACCTTGGCAGCGTGCCGCGTACGAAGCATTTCAAGCGAGCGCCGACCCGGACTATCTCGCCGTGGCGACGCCCGGCGCCGGCAAGACCACGTTCGCCCTCACGTGCGCCCGCGCCAGCCTGGCGGACCAACCCCGAACGCTCGTCGTGGTGGCGCCGACCAGCCACCTCAAGGTGCAGTGGTCGCGGGCAGCACACCGGTTGGGGCTGCAGCTCGACCCCGATTGGAGCCCGGGCGACGGCCTCGCCCGAGACGTTCACGGTCTCGTCACCACCTATCAGCAGATCGCGACCGGCAACACGGCCACCAAGCTCGCCGGACTGTCGGCCGACGGGTTCGTGATCCTCGACGAAATCCATCACGCCGGCCACGAACGAGCGTGGGGCGATGGCGTGCGGGTGGCATTCGGACACGCCGCCCGGCGCCTGTCGCTGTCCGGCACACCGTTTCGCAGCGATGCCGTGCAGATTCCGTTCGTCCGCTACGACGCCACCGGCGAGGGCGACATGGCACACGCCGACTTCACCTACGGGTACGCGGACGCGCTGCGTGACGGCGGGGTCGTGCGCCCAGTGTACTTTCCGCGCGTCGACGGCGAGATGGAGTGGACCACCGCAGCCGGTGATGTGGTCAACGCCAACTTCCAGGATGAGCTCACCAAGGATCAGATGTCGATGCGTCTGCGAACCGCGTTGAGTCTGGAGGGCGAATGGATGCCCAGTGTGCTCGCACGGGCCCATGACCAGCTGCGGTCGATCCGCGAGAGCCACCGCGACGCAGGCGGGTTGGTCATCGCGATCGACCAGGACCACGCACACGGAATCGCCCGCCTGCTGCGCGACCGGTTCGGGACCCCAGCCGACGTGGTGGTCAGCGACGATCCCACCGCCTCGAAGAAGATCGCCGAGTTCAGCCACAACGACCGGCCCTGGCTGGTGGCGGTGCGGATGGTCTCGGAAGGCGTCGACATCCCGCGTCTACGCGTTGGCGTGTTCGCCACGACCACCTCGACCGAGTTGTTCTTTCGACAGGCGGTCGGGCGGTTCGTCCGCTGGCAGGCGGGACGCCCGAGTCAGAAGGCCTACGTCTACATCCCGGACGACCCGCGGTTGCGTACCCATGCGTTCGAGATCGCCGAGGCCCGCCGACATGTGCTGCGTCCGCCCGGCAGCGACGACGACGGCGACGACTTCCAGGTCGACGGCGGCCTCGACGCCCAGACACATCCGGACGATGGCGCCGAGCAACTCGCACTCTTCGCCGTGGTCTCGGCCACCGCCACCGATGTCACCGTGCACACGGTGACCGAGCAGGGCGTGCGCTACGAGCCGCTGTTCGGCACGGACGACCTCGCTGCGCCGCGCTACGACGATGAGATCGAGATCGCCGAGCCGCAGTTCGTTGCCGATCCGCTGCTGAGCATCGACCTCCCCGAGATCCCGACCGCTGCCGGCCTGGTCCCGTCGGGGTCGCTGAGCGTGGCCGAACGCAAGGACGACCTCCGCACGCGCAACGCTCACGTAGCGAAACGGCTGGTGGACATCACCGGGTGGGGCCATGCCAGAGTGCAGGGCGAGATGAATCGCCTCGCCGGCGTGACTCGGGTGGCAACGGCGACCAACGAACAACTCGATCGGCGCCTCCGTTACGCCGAGAGCTGGTTGCGGAAACTGCAACGCTGAGCCGCACGCGAGGTTCGCCCGATCGGCATCTCCGCCCGGGCAGCGCCCGCTCGGTCGGCGGTAGGATCGGGCCATGCCAGCGAGCGGCGAACATCATCCCGCCTTCGAGGAGTACTGCGAGTGCATCTTCGAACTCCACGAGGACGACGTCGACGTGATCCAGGCGCGCATCGCTGAACGGTTGCAGGTGTCGCGACCAGCGGTCAGCGAAATGATGAAGCGACTCGAGGCCGAGGGTCTGATCACCTCCGACGGGGGCATTCGCCTCACCGATGCCGGCCGGCAACTCGGCGAACGGGTCGTGCGACGCCACCGCCTCGCCGAGGTGTTCCTCACCGACGTCCTGAAGCTCAGTTGGGCCGAGGCTCATCACGAGGCCGGCAAGTGGGAGCACATCATGAGCGACTCGGTCGAGCGTGCTCTCAACGACCTGCTCGGCTCGCCGACCACGTGTCCCCACGGCAACCCGATTCCGGGTTCGGCCTACGAGGCACCCGATTCATCCCCGCTGTCCGACGTGGCGGTCGGTGCGACGTTCGTGGTTCGTCGCATCACCGAGGAACTCGAATTCGAGCCCGGGTTGCTCGAGTACCTCGAGGACTCGGCAATCCAGCCCGGCAACGGGGGCACCGTCACTGCCGCATCGCCGGACGGCACGCTCACCGTCGAGATCGACGGGCGTCACATCGGGGTCGGATCGTTCGCCAGCGAACGTATTCTGGTCACGTCGTGACCCACCGCACAGCCCCCCATCGCTCGAGCTCTCGCGTGATCATCCCTCGCCTTGCGGCACTCGTCGTGGCCGGACTGGTCGCCACGTCGTGCGCTGACACCGTCGTCCAGGTCGAGTCCGACTCGGGCGAGGTCAACGTCGACGGTGTGTTCGAGACCGTCCCCACCACGACGTTGCCGATCACGGGCACCACCGTCGAACTGCTGGTGGAGATGGCCAACGAGATGAGCCGTCTGAGCTCGGAGATCTCCGCCCCTGGCGACGAGCGTGCGACCCTCACCCGCATCGAAGAGATCTGGGACACGATCCGCTCGGACATCGAGTCCGACCGCCCGGAACTCGCCGGAGGCATCGACACCACGGTCGCCATGTCGAGAACGGCGGTGGAACGCATCCGGCCCGCCGACGGCGACAAGGCGCTGCAGCTCCTCACCGACCTCGTCGACCGCTACACCGGCGACGGCTGAAGCGTTCCGGATCCGATCGCGGATCCGCTCCAGATCAGTTGAGCGCGTCGGGATGATGGCGGGCCACATTGGCCGGGTAGCTGCGGCAGTAGTAGTTCCACAGCTGCTGGCCGTACACGCCGGCGCCGTCGCGGCTCTCGATACCGTCGACACCTGACTCGATCTCGGTGCGACGGGCCATGAACCCGGCACCTGCGTGGTGTGGACTCGCCGCAACCGCCTCGGCAAACCTCGGATCGAGATCGAGCGCATCGAGACGGGTGGTCAGGTCCGGGCCATGGAACCAAGCAGACGATTGCCGCGCTTCGGTGGCGATCACCCGATGGGTGGTCGCAACGAAATAGTTGCCGGTCATCTCTTGGAGCATTTCTCCGATGTTGACCACGAAGGCGTCGCGGCGCGGCGGCACACTGATCCACTCGCCGTCAGGGTTGCACACCTGCAACCCACCGACGTCGTGCTGCAGCAGCAGTGTGAGAAAGCCGGCGTCGTGGTGCGGGTTGACCCCTGCCCCGTCGGGCGGAGTCGGGGGGTAGTCGATCAGCTTCACGAATGAGAGCGGGAGCGCTCCGAAGCGGTTGCGGAGGTGATCGGGCTCGAGGCCGAGGGCCACCGAGAAGACTTGGAGCAGCCGGTCGGCGAGCCCTGCCATCGTGGTGAAGTACTCGGCCATGTGCGCCCGGAATCCCGGCAGCACCTCCTCGGCAATCCACTGGTTGGGACCATCCAGACGCAGGTAGGCCGGTTCGAGATCGAGTCCACGCACCGGATGCTCTGTCGACAGGTCGAGCTGCTCCCGCAGGTCGGGCAGGCCCCCGGTCAGCTCGGCACCGACGCGTTCCCAGCCGCGGAAGTGGGGTGACAGGGCCTTGTCGATCACCAATTTGTGCCGCTCGTCCAGCGCGAAGAATCGGCGTTGCTGCTCGATGTGCTCGTCGATGAACTCGGCACTGACCCCGTGTCCGACCAGTTGGAAGAACCCGATCTCGTGGCAGACACCACGAACCTGCTCGGCCAACGCGACCGGGTCCACGACCCACTCGGTGAGGTCGATCTCAGGAATGGCGGTGAAGGTCGGGACGGCCACGTCGTCAGCGTAGAGCGGTCGCCGAGACGCCCCGCGATCGGCGTAACGTTTGGTGTCTGACACCAAACGTTACGTCAGCGCAGGGGTGCGGGGAGTTCGTCGGCGTGGACGATGCTGAGCCGTTGCGTCGGGCGGGTGAGGGCCACGTACAACGACCGCATGCCGTGTTCTTGTTCGGCGACGATTCGGGACGGTTCGACCACGATCACCGCGTCGAGTTCCAGGCCCTTGATCACGCTCACCGGCACGATCGTGACCCCCTCATCGAGGCCGGTACGGGTGGCCGTGCCGTGGTTGATGCCCGCCGCAGTCAGGTGCTCGGACAACTCGTCGATCATCGCATCCGGGGCGATCACCCCGAGACTCGCCGCAGGCAACTCCGCCGTCACCGACTGCACCTCGGCAGCGATCGCCGCACCGAGTTCCGTCGCAGACGGCGCTCGGACGAACGACGGCAGGGAATCACCGATTCGCACCGATTCGGGCGCACGCAACGACGGCGTCGCCACGGCCATGACCCGGTTGGCGAGTTCCATGATCTGACCGGGGATGCGGTAGCCGACCGACAGCCCGATCACCCGTGATGGCTTGCGGTCGGGCAGGTGGTCGAGCACCTCGTCCCAATCGGACGGCGCCAGCGGCCCGGTCGCCTGGGCGAGATCGCCGACGATCGTCATCGCTCCGTTGAGCGAACGGCGCGTGGCCATCTTGAGTTGCATGGGCGTGAGGTCTTGCACTTCGTCGATCACGATGTGACCGAACGTGCGGATCTCGTCGGCGTCGTCGATCTTGCCGTTGCGCCCGGGCTTGGGGCCGAGCACGTCGCGAGCGTCGTCGAGCAGCGCAACGTCGGCCGGGGTCCAGCACACGTCGTCGACCGAGACGGACCGTGGTCGGAACAGTGCCAACGCCTCCGATTCGTCGAGCACCCCCTGTGCGGCGAGCTTCAGCAGCGCCTTGGACCCGAACAGATCATGCAGCAGTTGCGCCGGCGTCAGCAAGGGCCACATCCGGTCGAGCGCTTCTCGCATCTCCACCGTGCCCCGGAGCGTGTCCTTCACCTCGTACGGACCGATCTCGGGATCGTGATAGGACGCCGACAGCGCAGCCCACACCTCGTTCTCGACGAACTTTCGACCGCTGTTGTGACGACGGAATCGTCGGCGGGCGTTGCGGACGATGCGTGCGGACTCCTCGACCCGCAAGCGCACGTAGCCCGTCCGGAACGGAATCACGAGGTCGTCTCGCAAGGCACGCTCACGGCTGTTGACGGCCTGGTCGATCACATCGGACATCCGCACGTCGCCCTTCAGGCGCTCGGCGGACTCGGTGTCGGCTCCGTCGCGCTGGCCCGGGCGGAGGAACTGGACCCCGGGAACCAGATCGGACAGCACCACCTGCTGCACCCCGGCCTCACCGAGCGACGGGAGCACCCGCTCGATGTACCGCAGGAACACCCGGTTGGGCCCGATCACGAGCACCCCCTGGTCCTCGAGCGGGAACCGGTGCGTGTAGAGCAGATACGCAGCTCGGTGGAGTGCGACGACGGTCTTGCCGGTGCCGGGGCCGCCCTGCACCACCAGCACGCCGTGCTGTGGCGAACGGATGATCTCGTCCTGCTCGCCCTGGATGGTGGCCACGATGTCGCCGAGCGTGCCCGTGCGACCACGCTCGAGCGCCGCCAACAGCGTCGAGTACCCACGGAGACTGCCACCGGGGCCATCACCGTTCGATCGTCCGCTCACACCAGCGACGGTGTCGAGGCCGTCGTCGTGGCCGAGTCCCAGGTGATTGGCGCCGAAGAGCTCGTCCTCGATGCCGAGCAGTCGCTGCCCTTCGACGGCGAAGTGACGACGTCGGACGAGCCCCATCGGGCTGCGACCGGTCGCACGGTAGAACGGCTCGGCCACCGGCGCCCGCCAGTCGACCACCACCGGCTCTCGGTCCTCGTCGGCGACGGCGAGCCGACCGATGTGGAAGCTCTCGGTGGAGTCGGGTGACTCGGCGGAGCGATCGATCCTGCCGAACACCAGCGACGAACCGCCGAGATCGAGGTCCGCCAGCCGCTTGAGCAGGTTCTCGTCGAAGGCGTTGCGCTCGAACCGGGCTTGAAACGTCCCGCCGAGATCGGCTTCGGTCATGCTGCGCATGCGCCAGGCGGCCTCGCGGCTCGTGTCGAGACACTCGTACCGCGCGATCGATGTAGGCCTGTTCGTCAGCGAGATCGGGGTGCTGCTGGGTCATAACGGGGTCACGAAATGCTATCGGCCGAGACCCGCCACCAGACCCGGCGATAGCGTCTGGACGCAATGGATGACGTTGCCGGATCACTCGACGACGCCTTTCTCGACGCTGCGAACGGCCGTCGGGGACACCGCACTCCGGTGTGGTTCATGCGCCAGGCGGGCCGTTCGCTTCCCGAGTACCGGGCCGTACGTGGAGCCGGGTCGATTCTCGACGCGATCAAGCAACCGGAACTGGCGGCCGAGATCACACTGCAACCCGTGCGCCGCTACGGCGTCGATGCCGCGGTGCTGTACAGCGACATCGTGGTTGCGCCCCATGCGGTCGGCTTCGGTGTCGACGTGGCACCTGGTACCGGACCGGTGGCGGAGCGCCCGTTGCGCTCGCGCGCAGACGTCGACCGCCTCCGGCCGCTGGAACTCGACGACATCACGTACGTGATCGACACGGTCGATCTGCTCGTCGACGAACTCGACGTGCCGCTGCTGGCGTTCGCCGGGGCACCGTTCACCGTGGCCAGCTATCTCATCGAGGGACGCCCCAGCAAGGACTACCGCCACACCAAGGCGCTCATCCACACCGACGAGCCGCTCTGGCACGACGTGATGGAACGCCTCGCCGAGTCGGCGATCACCTTCATCGACGCCCAGCTCAGCCACGGTGCCCGTGCGTTCCAGCTGTTCGACTCGTGGGCCGGGTCGCTCAGCCGCCGCGACTACGACCGGTACGTGCTGCCGCACTCTCGCCACGTGTTCCGCGAGCTGCGTCGCCGCCACCCCGATGCGCCAGCGGTCCATTTCGGGATCGGCTGCGACCACCTGCTCGCCTCGATGCTCGACGCCGGGCCGACGGTGATGGGACTCGATTGGCGCACACCGATCGGCGATGCCCGTCGACGACTCGGCGACGACCTCGTCGTCCAGGGCAACCTCGACCCAGCACTGGTCCTCGCCGGCACCCAAGCCGCACTCGCTGGGACCCGCCAGGTGCTGCGCGACAACGAACTCGGCGACGGTTCCGCCCACCCCGGCCACATCTTCAACCTCGGCCACGGCGTCCAACCCGACACCGACCCCGGCGTCCTGCAGGCCGTGGTCGATCTCGTCCACGAGCTCACCCGAACCACCTCCTCCGAAGCGGCCAACGAAAGCAGCACCTCCCCATGAGCGACACCCACCCTGCAACCGACACGGCAACCGACACGGCGGCTGGAGCCCCCGTGGCCGTGGTCCTGATGGCCTACGGGACCCCACGGACACCGGAGGAGATCGAGCCGTACTACACCGACATCCGCCGCGGCCGGCCGCCGACTCCCGAAGCGCTCGCCGATCTGGTTGCTCGGTACGCCGCCATCGGCGGGGTGTCGCCGCTCGCACAGCTCACCGAGGCGCAGCGCGACGCACTGCAGGCAGCACTCGACGTCGCGGAGCCCGGCAGATTCCAGGTGACGCTCGGCCTCAAGCATGCCGAGCCGAAGGTCGAAGTTGCCGCGAAGGCCGCAGCGGAGACCGGGGTGGGCAGCGTGATCGGCCTCGTGCTGGCTCCCCACTACTCGTCGTACTCGATCGGCCAGTACCTCGACCGCACCCGTGCCGGCGTGGCCGAGTCCGGAATCGAGATCCCCGTCGCCGGAATCGACAGCTGGGCCACCGAGCCCGCGTTCGTCGAGTTCCTGGCCAATGACCTCGGCGCCCGGGTGCGAGCGATGCGCGAACGCACCGGTGGGACGGTGCGGGTGCTGTTCACCGCCCACTCGCTGCCGCAGCGGATCATCGACGACGGCGACCCGTACCCCGAGCAACTGCGTTCCACCGCCGAGGCGGTCGCCGAACGAGTCGGGCTGGTCGAAGGCGACGACTGGCAGATCGCGTGGCAGTCGGCTGGCCGCACCCCTGAGCCATGGATCGGCCCCGACATCCTCGAAGTCATCGACGAACTCGGTGCCGAGCGAGCGAGCGGCGACGAGGGCGCGGTCTCCGGGGTCATCGTGAGTGCGTGCGGATTCGTGGCAGACCACTTGGAGGTCCTGTTCGATCTCGACATCGAGGCATCGGATCGTGCAGCAGCCCTCGGGCTCGACTTCGACCGGACCGCCTGTGTCAACGACGATCACGCAGTGATGGCAGCGCTCGCCGACCGGGTGCGCGCGATCGCTCAGTGAGGCCGCAATGAACGACATCGCCGTTGTCGGGGCAGGGATCAGCGGGCTGGCGACCGCACTGGAGCTCGCCGAGACACCGGGTGTGCAGGTGACGGTGTTCGAGTCGGCCGAACACGTCGGTGGCAAGATCGCTTCGTCGAGCTTCGCGGGCGTCGAACACGTCGACGAAGGGGCGGACGCCTTCCTCGCTCGCGTCCCCGAGGCCGTTGCACTTGCCCGACGAGTGGGACTCGGTGACGATCTGGTCTCGCCCGAAGCGGTCGGTGCCGCCGTCTGGCACGACGGCCTGCATCCCATCCCCGAGGGCTTGATGCTCGGGCTGCCAGGACGAGTCATGCCGCTGGCCACGACGGGGCTGCTGTCGTGGCGGGGCAAGGCTCGCGCTGCGATCGAACCGTTGCTGCCGCGCACCTCGACGGCGTCCGACTCGATCGGCGACTTCGTCCGCGCCCGGTTCGGCGACGAGGTCCACGAACGGCTCGTCGATTCGCTCGTGGGCAGCATCTACGCAGCGGACACCGATCGGTTCAGCCTCGCCGAAGTGCCGCAGCTGGCGGCCTTGGCCACCGGAAATCGCAGCGTGCTGCTTGCCGCCCGTCGTCAGCGACGCACACAGGCCGGCACAGCGACCGCCGGGTCGAGCCCGATCTTTGCCACCCCGCGGTCCGGCATCGGTGCCCTCGCCACCGCAACGGCTGGCGCCGTCGAGGCAGCAGGCGGCACCATCATCACGTCGGCCCCCATCACGACCCTCACACCGACCCCAGCGGGTCGCTGGTCGATCGACGACCGCGCCTTCGATGCCGTCGTGCTGGCCACCCCGGCAGCGACAGCAGCCACCCTCATCGAACCGGTGGCACCCGACGCATCCCGGCTGCTGCACGACGCCGAGACGGCAGACGTCATCATGGTCACGCTCCACGTGAGCCCCGAGCAGTGGCCCGACCGCCTGCGCGGGATGAGTGGATACCTCGTGCCAAAGCCCGATCAGCGATGGGTGACCGCGGCGTCGTTCGGTTCTCAGAAGTGGGCCCATTGGCGACCTCCTTCGGGTGGCGAGATCCTGCGCGTCTCGCTGGGACGCGACGGTTTGGAGGTGATGCACCTCGACGACGCCCAGGTGCTCGACGCCGTCCTCGACGATCTCGAGCACCATCTCGGCGTGAGGTTCACCCCGCTCGAGTCCCGTATCACGAGGTGGCCGAACGCCTTTGCGCAGTACCGACCCCACCATGCGGCGTGGGTCGATCGGGTGGAGGCCGCGCTTCCCGACGGCGTCTACGTGGTCGGCGCCGGCTACCGGGGGATCGGTATCCCAGCCTGTGTGCGAGCTGCGCTCGCCGTTGCCGGCCGCGCGGGCACGCACGAACGAGTTCTGCCAGACTTGTCGTGATGATGTCCGCCGCCGACACCCCTGCCGTACGGCCGCGCCGTCGGCGTGTCGCCGTGCCCGTGATCGCCGGACTCTTGGCGACCATCGGGCTCGGAGCGTTGTTCGTCGTCGATGTCGGCGAATCGCCCGAGACCCTTGCGTCGTTCAACGACGCATCGGCAACGACGCTCGCTCCCACGACCTCCACGACCAGCTCGACCACGAGCACCACCACGACCACTACGACCACCACCACGACGACGACGACCACCACGACGACCCTGCCTCGACAGGCCGGCCTCCCCGTCGCCCCACCACTCGACGCTCGCGGGCCGGAGAACAACCCGCTGCTCGGCCGGATCGCCATTCCCAAGGTCGGCCTCGACGCCGAACTCCACGATGGCATCCGACTGACCACCCTCGACCGAGGCCCCGGACACTGGCCTGGCTCGGCGATGCCAGGCGAGATCGGCAACGTCGTGATCGCTGGCCACCGAACCAGCCACGGGGCCGAGTTCCGTCATCTCGATGCCCTGGTGCCGGGCGACGAGGTGCAGTTCAGTACCGCTGACGGTGACTTCAGCTACGTGGTCACCGGGACCCAGATCGTCACGCCCGATTCGCTGTGGATCGTCGACCCGACCGACACGCCGACCGCCACGCTGTTCGCCTGCCATCCCCTCGGCTCGACAGCAGAGCGAATCGTCGTCAGCCTGGCCTTGGCGAGTTGAGCTCCGACACGTCCGGGCGCTCGGCGACCCTCGAACGTGGGGCGCGCCTGCTCGACCGGGCGGCGCGCCCTGCCCTGGCGCTCGGCGGGGGAACCCTGGTGGCGTTGGCGATGCCGCCATGGGGCTTCTGGCCGCTGGCGTTCGTCGGCGTTGCACTGTTCGAGGTGGCACTCGGCACGTCACCGACACGCCGCTCCCGCTTCCTCCTGGGGCTGGCGTTCGGCAGTGGCTGGATGTACCTCGGCATGGGTTGGATGGTCCAGCTCACCGCGCCCGGCTACGTCGTCGCCGGCTTCGTGTTCGCGGTGTTCCACGCCGTCGCAGCGCTCGTCTCCCCGACCGGACCATGGCGCGTGATCGGCCGACCGGCTGCGCACGCCCTCGCCGAGGCGGTCCGGTTCTCCTTCCCGTTCGGCGGTATCCCGCTGGCCACACTGGGCATGTCACAAGTCGGGAGCCCGTTGGTCGGTGTGGTGCGCGTTGGCGGCGTGATCCTGTTGACCTGGCTGGTGTTGCAGATCGGATTCGCAGCAGCTGGCCTGATCAGAGAGCGCGAGCCGCAGAACCTCGCCGCGCTCGCGGCCGCCGTGCTCGTGGTGCTGGCCAGCGTGGTGGCGCCTCGCGGGTCGAACACGGGCGAGACGCTCGAGGTGGCGGCGGTCCAGGGAGGCGGCGAGCAGGGGACGAGCGCGCTCGACGTACCGCCCAGCCTGGTCACCGAGCGCCACCTCGACGCCACGAGATCGATCCCCGACGACGCCGACCTCGATCTCGTGTTGTGGCCCGAGAACACCGTCAGAGCCGAGGTGTTCGATGGCTCCGACG
The DNA here is from genome assembly GCA_963793335.1 of Ilumatobacteraceae bacterium. Classification (GTDB taxonomy): domain Bacteria; phylum Actinomycetota; class Acidimicrobiia; order Acidimicrobiales; family Ilumatobacteraceae; genus Sva-07. The sequence goes on from CAWBZS010000001.1 coordinate 924,759, forward strand.
TGTATCTCGCCATCGCTGCCGAGGCCGCCAGGCTCGACACGCCCATCGCGGTCGGTGTCACCGAAGCGCCACGCATCAACTCGCAGATCGTCGTCGGCCCGGACGGCGCCATCGTCGACCAGTACGTCAAGGTCAGGCGGGTGCCGTTCGGCGAGTACGTGCCGCTTCGCGGACTGCTCGAAGCACTCGGTGCGCCGATCGACCAGGTGGGCCGCGACGCCAACGCCGGTACCGGGCCTGCGTACCTCGACCTGCCCGACGGCACCCGGTTGGCGGTGGTGATCTCGTGGGAGGTGTTCTTCGCAGGTCGGGCACGCGAGGGCGTGAAGGCGGGCGGCGAAGCAATTCTCAACCCAACCAATGGGGCGAGCTACACGGGAACGATCGTGCAGACACAGCAGGTCGCGTCGAGTCGGCTCCGAGCGCTCGAGACCGGAAGGTGGGTGGTCCAGGCGGCACCGACCGGGTTCACCGCGATCGTCGATGCCGACGGCAACGTGCTGCAACGCACGTCGGTGAGCGAGCGCAATGTCCTCTACGACCGCGTCGAGTTGCGCGACGGCCTCACCTGGTACGTCCGCCTCGGCGAGCGTCCGTTCATCGTGGCGCTCGTCGTGCTGCTGCTGGCGTCTCGCTGGCTGGCCCGTCGCGACCGCACCGGGACCGCGGCGAGCGTCAGAGCTCCAACATCAGCGTGACCGGGCCGTCGTTGACCAGGTCGACGCGCATGTCGGTACGGAACCGGCCCGACTCCACCACGGCGCCGAACGAGCGCAACTGCTCGACGACGCGCTCGACCAATGGCTCAGCGACCTCGGGACGCGCCGCGGCGATCCAGCTCGGTCGGCGGCCTCGTGCCGTGTCGCCGTACAGCGTGAACTGACTCACCACGAGCAGCGCGCCACCGACGTCGGCAACGGAGCGGTTCATCACGCCGACATCGTCGTCGAAGATGCGAAGCCCCCACAGCTTGTCGGCGAGCTTGTCGGCGCCAGCGGTGGTGTCGTCATGGGTGACGCCGACGAGCACACAGAGGCCCACACCGATCGATCCTGCCACCTCCCAGTCGTCGTCAGCCGATGGTCGCGACGTCACGCTGGCGGAGATGACACGTTGCACGAGGGCTCGCATCGGTGCAGTATCGCCGGATGGGCGACACCGAACCGATCCTGACGCTGCGATCCGGCGAGGCGGAGACGACGGTCCATCCCGCAGCGGGAGCGCGACTGGGGCAGGTCACCGTTGCCGGTCAGTCGCTGTTGATCGACGTCCCCGCGACCGACGAGCGCACGGCGACGTCGTGGGGTTCGTTCCCGATGGTGCCGTGGGCGGGACGCATCGCACGGGGGAGGTTCGAGTTCGAGGGCGTCGACCACCAGCTCGTGCTCAACCATCGCGACGGGACCGACGCCAGCCCCGAACGGGCCCACGCGATCCATGGCCTCGGGTTCGAGCGTGCGTGGGAGGTGCTCGACGTGGGCCCAACAGCCTGCACGACTCGCTACGTCTTCGACTGGGAGTTCGGCGGGTTCTGCACGCAGACCGTGGCGCTGTTCGACGACCGAGTGGTGAGCACGCTGCACGTGGAGGCGACGGCGGGGGCGTTTCCCGCCGAGGTCGGCTGGCACCCATGGTTCCGCACACCCGATCGCCTCGACTTCGCTCCGACGGCCATGTACGAACGTGACGCCGTCGGCATCCCGACGGGTTCGCTCGTGGACGTGTCGACTGGCCCCTGGGACGACTGCTTCATCAACACCGAGCCGGTCGTGATGCACTACGACCGGGCAGTCGCTCCGACCGTCACGGTGACATCGGGTTGCGATCACTGGGTGGTGTTCGACCACTTCGACGACGCCACCTGCGTCGAGCCGCAGTCGGGCCCGCCCGACGCCTTCAACCTCAGCCCTCACGTGGTCGCTCCCGGGGCTGACCTCGTCGGCACGATGACGATCGCCTGGTGACGCGACACGACGCGTTCGTCCCCTCCCGTTGCAGCTGACACGATCTCGACGTGGACATCGAGACAGCGATCACAACATGGAAGCAGCACGGGTTCGTCGTGCTTCCCGGGTATCTGTCCGGCGACGAGCTGGCTGCTGCAGGCGACGATCTCGAGGTGATGTTCCCGACGGCGTCGGACTTCCACGGCGACGTCGACCCCGAACGCAACCAGCGGTTCCGAGACGAGTTCGCGGGCATCGACAACTTTCCGTTCGACAGCACCGAGTTGAGTTGTCTGAGCGTGCATCCAAAGGTGGTGTCGCTCGCCCGCGCATTGCTCGAGGTGGACGACCTCCGGGTGTACTCGATCGAGGCCTGGGCCAAGTACACGGGTGCGGCCGACTACGAGCAGCCGTTCCACCGCGACTACCTCAACCACTCGCTGCTCGTCCCCAGTGGCGACCCTCGCTTCGAGCAGCTCGAGATGTTCATCTACCTCAGCGACGTGCCCGACGGCCTTGGAGCGACCAGCCTCGTCTCGACAACCCGAACCGCCGAACTGCCGGCACTGCCGAACTGGTACCCCGCCACCGGCGGGGAGGCAGACCCCGAACACCCCACCTGGGCTGCGACCGAAGGGTCGCCCGAGCTCTACGAGTCAGAACACGTCGCGGCCGGGCCCGCCGGCACGATCATCGCCTACACGACCTCGACGTTTCATCGCGGACGCCAACTCACCGAACCGGAGGGCGCCCGCTACACCATCCATGTCAACTTCCGCTCCGCGGCCGCCGACTGGGCCGGACGACGATCGTGGGTCGACGCCTCGCTCACCGACAACTGGCAGCGTTTCGTGAGCTGTGCCTCGCCCGACCAGTTGCGTCTGTTCGGGTTTCCACCGCCAGGGCACCCCTATTGGACCGACCGCACGCTGGCGGGCGTCGCGCAGCGCTATCCGGGCCTCGACCTCCGTCCGTGGCGCCGCCAACTGCGCTAGCCGCGGTGTCAGTCGAGCGACGGATCGGCAGGCGGCATGTGGCGGGTCGCGGTGATGATCACGGCGACGGGGACCACCGCGAACGCTCCGGCGATCGCATAGGTCGGACGAATTCCCACGGCGGTCGCGAGGACGCCACCGAGGATGGCTCCGACGGGAGCACCGGCGAGACCGATCACGCGAAAACTGGCGACGACCCGGCCGAGCAACGCGGGCGGGCTGGCAGCCTGCCGGAGACTTTGACCGGCGACGTTGAACACCACCACCGCTGACATCGCAACGAAGAACAACACTGCGAGCATCACGATGTTGACGACCAACGCCATGCTCGCCGACGTCGCGCCCACGATCACGGTGGTCGCGACGATCGTTGTGCGTCGCCCGATGCGCTTGACGATCCTGCTCGATGACAGTGCCCCGAGGAACCCGCCGACGGCCGCCACACCCAGCATGATCCCGTAGCCCGTCTCGGTTCCGTCGAGTTCGTCGATCACGAAGATGACGAGCACGGCAAACGTCGACGAGAGCACTGCGTTGATCAGACCCACGCCGATGGCAAGCCCACGCAGGAGTGGCGTCGTCCAGACCACATGGAATCCCTCCACCAGTTCGGCACGAACCGACGACGGCGCGGTCGGTATCGCGCGAGGCGGCTGCAACGGGGTACTCACGAGCGTGAGCAACAGCGCCGACACGATGAACGTGGCCGTGTCGAAGGCGAACGGAAGCGCCGTACCGATGACGAACAGCGCGGCGCCGACGGGTGCGCCGACCACCTGGTCGAGCAGCGTCTGCGCCGCCACCAGGCGTCCGTTGGCGAGTTCCAGACCGCCCGGGCCAGCGGGTGCGAGGTGCGGGATCGCCGCCTGCGACGACGTGTCGACGATCACCTCACCGGCGCCCACGATGAAGGTCACCACGTACACGAGTGCCAGTGGTGGCGTGGCGGCAGCGACCCAGATGGCGAGCACACCCACCGCGGACCCCCGCACGATCTGACCACCGATCATCAGGCGCCGTCGGTCGAACCGATCGACGATCACGCCCCCAAGTGGCCCGACGATCAACCACGGCAGTCCGATCAGCGCCGTCACCGCGCTGATCGCCAGCGCACTGTCGGTCAGCGTCAACGCCAGCAGCGGCAGTGCGGTCAGCCGGATGCCGTCGCCAAGATTCGACAGTGCCGAGGCGGTCCAGAACCGCCAGAACTCGCCCGACAACCGTGCGGAGTCCGGACGGGCCATCACGCGAAGCTAGCGGCGCGTCGGACGATGCTCAGCGATCGGTTTCGGCGGCTCGACGCCGCGTGGAATACTCGACCGATTCGCGCAGGAAGGCGGCGATCACCTCGTCCACCGTTGACGCAGACGTCAGCTCGCGGGCCGGAGCAGGATGCTCCTCGTCGTGCTCGTGGTTCGGCCCGGCTGCGATCTTGCTCGCCAGCTCCTCGATGCTGTCGGCCAGCAGGTACGCCGACGCCCCGCCGCGCAAGATGCGCTTGACCGGGCCGGGCAACTCGATGCCGAACTCCCAGTCGTCGAGTTCGACCACCACCACACGGGCGCCGTGGTACTTGCGACCGAGCGCCCCGATCAGCTGCGGGCTGCACGCCGGGGTGAGCACCAGATCAGGATGATCGACCGGCTCGCGAACATCGACGACTCGCGCATCGAGCAACTCCGCAAGCCGTGTCCGTGCAGCCTTCTTCAGCGGGAGTGCGGTCACGATCGTGCGCCGGCGTTCGACCACCTCGACGTCGGGCCCAACTGGTTCGATGCTCACCGACCGCACTCCATCGGTGGAGGATAGTGCAGGACGAAATCGTCCCGGAGACGCCGGCTGGAGCCCGATCGTGCCGTCACCCAGCCACGCCGCAACCGCTGGGCGTGTCAGGATCGACAGATGGACCCGATCGAGATCCGGGTGGCGCGGCCCGACGACGCCGAAGCAATCGAGCGCTATCACGACGAGTGCTTCAGGAACACCTACGCCGCTCAACTGCTCGCCGGAGAGTTCGAGGCGCCGGACCGCGATGGGACCAGAGAACAACTCCGCAGCTGGTTCACACCCGGCTCCGAGTTCGTCACGCTGGTGGCCGACCTCGACGGCGTCCCGATCGGCCACGTCACCGTGTTCCGCCACCATCTCATCCATCTCTTCGTCGAGCCGAACCACCACGGCACCGGGCTCGGTCGGCAACTGCTGGCCCGAGGAGAGGCCCTGCTCGCCGACGGTGGGTACACCGACGTCGAATTGCACACGCGGGTCGAGAACCACACCGCCGTGGCGTTCTACGAAGCGATGGGCTGGACGGTCACCGACCGTCAGGTCCACACGGTCGAGCACGGCATCAGCTACCACGAGCACGTCCTCGTCAAGGCCCACCGGCCCACTGGAGCCAGCACTGACTTCGTGCGGTGAGTTCTCCTGGCGGCAGGTGCACTCACCTCTCACCGCAAGGCGATGTCGGCATGGTGCCGCATAGAACCCCGCGCGACCATTACCCGGTGGTAACCGTCCGCCGATAACCTCGCTCGGATGTCGACGGCCGGTCCCGATCCTGATGCTCCGCTCAAGATCGCGTACCTGACGTACCGCGGCAAGCCCCACGTCGGTGGCCAAGGCGTCTACACCCGCCATCTCACCAAGGCACTCGCCGACCTCGGTCACAGCGTCGAGGTGTTCGGCGGGCAGCCCTATCCGATCCTCGACGACCGCATCACGCTCACCAAGCTGCCAAGCCTCGACACGTTCAACGACTACTTCCCCGGCCGCTTCCCGGGCTTCTGGGAACTGAAGACCCGTGACGACCTCCTCGAGATGGCTGCCTTCATGACCGGAGTGTTCCCGGAGCCGCTCGCGTTCAGCGCTCGCGCCGCCCGTGAACTCATCCCCGCGCGAGCGAATTCGACCTGGTGCACGACAACCAGTGCCTCGGGTATGGCATCTCCAAGATCGAGAAGACGATCCCGACCATCGTCACGCTGCACCACCCGATCACCAAGGACCGCGAGCTCGAAATGAGCCACGCCAAGACCCTGCCGAAGCGTCTGTCTGTCGGTCGGTGGTATTCGTTCGTCAAGATGCAGGGCAAGGTCGCTGCGAAGATGCCGCGCATCGTGGTGGTCAGCCAGAATTCGATCGACGACATCCACACCGACATGGGCGTCAGCAAGGATCGGATGCGACTGGTGCCGGTGGGCGTCGATCCCGACCTGTTCAGGCCGCTCGACCACGTCACGCGACGACCGGGGCGCCTGATCACCACTGCGTCGGCCGACGTCGCCCTCAAGGGTCTGTCGTACCTGTTGCACGCCATGGCAAAACTGCGCACCGAACGCGACGTCACCCTCACCATCATCGGCAAACCGCGTCCCGGCCACTCGATGGACCTCATCGACTCCTACGGGCTCGCCCCACACATCGAGTTCGTGTCGGGCGTGAGCGACGAGCGCATCGTCGAGTTGTACGCCGAAGCCGAGATGGCCGTCGTGCCGAGCCTGTACGAAGGCTTCAGCCTCCCCGCGATCGAGGCGATGTGCACCGCAACGCCGTTGGTGGCGACCGATGGCGGTGCCCTCCCCGAGGTCACCGGCACCGACGGTGACACCGTGCTGCAGTGCCCGGCCGGCGATGCCGATGCGCTCACCACGACGATCGCCAGGGGCCTCGATGACCCCGAACTCCGGGCCCGAATCGGAGCCGCTGGACGCCAACGCGTCCTCGAGCGCTGGACGTGGACCAAGTGCGCACAGGAGACGGTCGAGCAGTACCGAGAGGTCCTGGCGATGCCGCAGAACGTCGACAAGCTCCGCGCCAACGGTCGGATCTGAGATGCTCACGATCAGGTTCGACCAGCTCGGGCTCGCGCCCGGCGACCGCGTCCTCGACGTCGGCGCCGGCTTCGGTCGCCACATCTTCGAGTGCGCACGCCGGGGTGCCGACGTGGTGGCACTCGACTACGCCGAGGACGAAGTGGTCCAGACCCGAGCCACCCTCGGCGGAATGGTCGACGCCGGTGAGGTCGACATCGAGCGTTTCAAGGGCGTCTTGCGCGGTGATGCCACCAATCTCCCGTTCGCCGACGATTCGTTCGACGTGGTGATCACCTCCGAGGTGCTCGAACACATCCAGGACGACGTAGCGGCGATCGCCGAGATGGTCCGGGTGCTCAAGCCCGGCGGCCAGTTCGCTGCGACCGTCCCGGCGTGGCTCCCCGAGAAGATCAACTGGATGCTGTCCGACGAGTACCACGCCCCCAAGAGCGAAGGTGGCCACGTCCGCATCTACAGCGCTACCGAACTCGACGCCAAGCTGCGCACCGCTGGGCTCGCGACGCGTGGGCGCCACCGTGCGCACGCACTGCACTCGCCGTACTGGTGGCTCAAGTGCGCCGTCGGGCCCCGCAACGACGACCACGCGGCGGTCACGAAGTACCGCGAGTTCCTCGAATGGGACATCACCGAGCAACCTGCGGTCACCCGAGTCGCCGACAGAGTGCTCTCCCCCGTGCTCGGCAAGAGCATCGTGTTCTACGGCACCAAGGCGTCGAAGGAGCAGCGCAGTTCGTGAAGCACGTCGCCCACCTCCCGGGTGTGCTGTCGGCCGACGAGTTGCACACCACTGGCGAACACCTGGTGTCGCTGCAGCTCGACACGGGGATGATCCCCTGGTTCCCCGGTGGCCACTGCGATCCGTGGAACCACGTCGAGTCGGCAATGGCCCTCGATGTTGCCGGCTTCCACGACGAGGCGGAGCATGCGTACGAGTGGCTCGCCGACACCCAGCGACCAGATGGCTCCTGGCACGCGTACTACCACAGCGACGGCACGGTCGAAGATGCCAAGCTCGACACCAACGTGTGTGCCTACATCGCCACCGGGGTCACCCATCATCTTCGGCTCACGTGGGATCGTGGCTTCGCGGAGAATCTGTGGCCGACCGTCGAGCGGGCGCTCGAGTTCGTGCTGGCACAGCGCCGCTCCGACGGGCTACCGCTGTGGGCGGTGGAGAGCGATCGCCGGCCCTGGAACTACGCCCTCCTCACCGGCACGTCCAGTATCCAGCACGCGCTGCGCTGCGGGGCTCGCCTCGGCGAGCGGGTCGGAGAGGCTCGACCGGGATGGATCGAAGCCGCCGACGTGATGGCCGAGGCGGCGCGCCACCGCCCCGAGGCGTTCGAACCCAAGACCCGTTGGGCGATGGACTGGTACTACCCGGTGCTCACCGGGGTGCTCACGGGCGAAGCGGCCAAGGCTCGACTTGCCGAGGGTTGGGACACCTTCGCGATGGAAGGCCTCGGTATCCGGTGTGTGAGCGACGAACCGTGGATCACCGCATCAGAGACCGCCGAGTGTGCTCTGGCGTACGCGGCGATCGGCGATCTGTCGACCGCCACCGACCTGCTCACCTGGACACGCACGCACCGACGGGACGACGGCTCGTACTGGACCGGCATCGTGTACCCCGAACCGGTGCTGTTCCCGTTCGACGAGCACACGTCGTACACCGCCGCTGCGGTCGTCCTCGCGGTCGATGCCATCACTCGGGCGACACCGGCCAGCGACGTCTTCCTCCCCTTCTGACGTCGCCTCGACGCACCACGCCCACCCCCACGCGATGAGTCTCCGCGCGACCCGTTCGCGCGAAGACTCATCGCTTCGAGGGCCGACCACCACGCGATGAGTTTCCGTGCGACCCGTTCGCGCGAAGACTCATCGCTTCGAGGTCGGGGGTGGGTCGGCTGTTACCTTGCTCTGCTGTGAAGTCGACGCTTGCACGCACGGTGTTCTCTGTCTGGAGCTGGATCGTGCTCGGGGTGGTGGTGATCGTTTGGACACCGATGGTGGCCATCGTGCGGCTGGTCACGATGCCATTCGACAGGGGTGCATACGCAGCCGGCTACCTGTTCCGCAAGCTCACCGTCGTGCACGAACGCCTCACGCCGTTGTGGAAGTTCCGCACCTCCGGCACCCTGCCCGACGACATGCGTCGCCCGTACGTCGTGGTCTCCAACCACGAGAGTTTCGTCGACATCCTGTTGATCTCGCACCTTCCCACCGAGATGAAATGGATGTCGAAGATCGAGATCCTGCGCATCCCGCTGGTCGGCTGGATGATGAGACTTGCTCGCGACATACCCCTCGAACGTGGCGATGCAGCTTCGACCGCGAAAGCACTGGAAGCCTCGAGTGAACGACTCGACTCGAACGTGTCGGTGATGATCTTCCCGGAGGGCACCCGCTCGAAGACCGGCGAGCTGCGCGAGTTCAAGTCCGGTGCGTTCCGCCTCGCCATCGAACACCAGGTGCCGATCCTTCCGCTGGCTGTCTACGGCACACGAGACGCGCTGCGCAAGCACGACTGGCGGCTCGGCTACGCCGAAGCAGAGGTGCGAGTGCTCGACCCCGTACCCACCGAAGGTCTCACCATGGACGACATGCCTGGGCTGCGTGCACAGGTGCGCACCATCATCAGCGACGCGCGCGACGACCTTCGTCGCGAGTTCGACGACTGACCCGGGTACTCACCCGACATGGCCTTTCAGGCACCCGTCCGCCTGCTCGCGGCGGCGAAGCCGTCGGTGCCCGCCGCGCTGCTGGTCGCGATCGCGTCGAGCACCGCGGTGTTCGCCGCCACCCCGTTCCTGCTCCCCGCGGTCTCCGACGAGTTCGGGGTCTCCGTCAGTGCCGCCGGCTGGATGTCCACCACGCAGCTCGCCGGCTTCGTCGTTGCGTCCTGGGTCGGCGGTCGATTCCTCCGACCCATCCGTTCGGTGTTCGTCATCGGGACCGTGATCGGTGTGCTGGCCAATCTGTGCTCGGCGGCCGCTCCGTCGTTCGAACTCCTGGCAGCCACGAGGTTCGCCAGCGGTGTGTCGCTCGGTCTGGCCGCGTGGATTGCCTGGCAGGCCGCATTCGGCGACTCCTCCAAGACCGGCGACGTTGCCGTGGTCGGCCCCATCGTCGGCATGGTGGTGGCACCGTTGATCGTGCTGATGCTCGAGTCGATCGGCCTGCGATGGCTGTTCGTCGGGCTCGCAGTCGTCACCGCAACACCGCTGATCTGGGCGCGTCAGGTCGCCTCGGTCGACCGGCTCCGACCGCACCGCAGCCGTCACCACCCGACTCGTGCCGCTCGAGCGATCCTCGTCGCGCTCGCACTGATCACCCTCGGCGGATCGTCGGTGTTCGTCTACGGCGCAGCGATCGGACGAGACCTCGACGGCCTCTCGCCACTCACGGTGTCGCTGCTCTTCAGCGGCAACGCCATCGCCAGCATTCCATCGGCGAGATGGACCGGTCGTCGAGGACCTGCGGGCGCGTGGTTCATCGCGACCGCGGCGTGTGCGCTCGCGATCGCCGCATCGCGCAGCGGCGCAGTGTTCGCCGTCGCGATCGTCGGGTGGGGCTTCGTGTTCTTCATGGGGGTACCGGCGGCGTTCAATCTGCTCGCCGCGCGGTCGAACTTTCCAGAGGAGCGCGCAGGTGATGCCCAAGCGATGATGGCACTGGGCCGGGTATTCGGACCCGTGATGGGTGGTGCGTTGCTGGCCGCTGGGTCCGAGGGCACCCTCGGTGTGGTTGCGGCTGCGGTGATGTCATTCGGTGGGCTCGTACTGCTCTACGTCGACCGACAGCGGTTCGTGGTGGTCCGCCAGTTCGGCAACTGGGCGGCGACGCGAGCGTCAGTCGACGCGACGCAACACACGTAGCGACCCGGTGCTCGACACCATCCGGAATCGGCCCGACTCCAGCGCAGGCCGGAAGATCTGCTCGTACGGAGGACGGCCGCCGTCGGCCGGGTCGGGGAACACGTCGTGGATGGCGAGCGTGCCGCCGACGGCGACATGGGGTGCCCACCCCTCGTAGTCGAGGCGTGCCGGCTCCTCACCGTGGCCGCCGTCGATGAACACCATCGACAGCGGCGTGGTCCAGGTCGATGCCACCGCCGGCGAGGTGCCGACGACCGCGATCACGGTGGCTTCGAGGTGGGCGTCGTGAATCGCTGCCCGGAAGAACGGCAGCGTGTCCATCTGCCCGATTCGCTGGTCGACCACCTCGGCGTCGTGATGATCCCAGCCCGCCTGGTTCTCCTCGGAGCCGCGATGGTGATCGACTGCGAACACCACGCGACCGGCGGACTCGGCAGCATCGCCCAGCCAGATCGTCGACCGCCCGCAGTAGGAGCCGAGTTCGAGCATCGGTGCGTTGGGCACGGCCGCCGCCGCATCCATGGCCGCAACCCACAGCGCATCGCCTTCGTCGGCAGGCATGAAGCCCTTGGTCGCAAGCGCCAACGCTCGGCGCTCGGGCTCGATCCCGACCGGTCGGGTCACCAGGTGTCCCAGTGGATGATCGTGTCGGGGTCCGGACGCATCGCCCGCTTGAAGTCGGTGCCGATCGTGTGGGCGAGCGGGCTCAGGCATGCCTGTTGGACCTCGTCGAACGGGATGCCCACCACCTCGGCCACCTCCTGCTCCATCATCAGCGAGATCGTGGTCCACGCCGTGCCCAGCCCGCGAGCGTGGGCGGCGAGCATGAAGCTCCACATCCCCGGCAGGATGTTGCCCATCGAGGACGCTGCCATCATCGCCGGTGCCCCGTCGACACGGCCCGCGGTGCAGCCGATCACGATGGCGGGCGCCTCGGACAGGTGCTCGGACAGGTACGTCGCCGAGTCGACGACGCGGGCCTGCTGGGCCTGCTCGGCATCTCCAGCCTTCTCGACGGCGCCAGCGAACACCGGCAGCGACCGGTAGACCTCCCAGCACTTGGCGTAGATCTCGCCGAGGGCAGCCCGTTTGCCGGCGTCCTTGACGACCACGAACTGCATGGTCATGTTGTTGGAGCCCGACGGTGCCTGCATCGCGGTGGCCACACAGTCGCGGATCAGGTCATCGTCGACAGGTCGGGAGAAGTCGAGGCGTTTGCGCACCGCACGGGTGGTGTTCAGGACGTCGTCAGCGGACAGGTCGAGCAGAGTCATGGGTCGACTGTAGGACGTGCCAACATGGCAGCTGCCATGGAGACCCCCGCCGCCAACCGCCCGAGCCCCAGCGCCAACCAGGCTGCGCTCGACGACCTGGTCACCCTGCTCGACCTCGAGGCAATCGAGGTCAACATCTTCCGCGGCCGGTCACCCGACGAGAACCGCCAACGGGTGTTCGGTGGCCAGGTTGCCGGCCAGGCGCTGGTGGCAGCCGCTCGAACCATCGACGAACCCAACCGGCTCGTGCACTCGTTGCACGCCTACTTTCTGCGACCCGGCGATCCGACGGTCCCGATCCTCTACGAGGTCGATCGAATCCGTGACGGACGAAGCTTCTCCACGCGCCGAGTCGTTGCAATCCAGCACGGCAAGGCGATCTTCAACCTGCAGGCGAGCTTCCACGACGACGAGCCGGGCCCCGATCATCAACTGGCGATGCCCACCGGCATGGGCGACCCCCAGGACCTCGCCGACTTCCACACTCGCATGGCGCCATTCGCCGAACAGATCGGCGAGTGGTACCACCGGCCCCGGCCGATCGACCTTCGCTACGTCGGCGGCGACCCCACCACCAGGCGCGGTCAGTCGACCAACGAGCAGCACGTGTGGCTGCGCGCCGATGGTGTCCTCCCCGATGATCCGGTGCTCCACGCCTGCGTGGTCACCTACGCGAGCGACATGACGCTCCTCGACACCACACTGCTGCCGTTCGGCCTCGACTGGGACACACCCGGGATGCAGATGGCCAGCGTCGACCATGCAATGTGGTTTCACCGCCCGTTCCGTGCCGACGACTGGCTCCTGTACGCGCAGCGCGCCGTGTCGACGTCGTCGGCTCGCGGACTCGCACGGGGTTCGCTCTTCACCCGTGACGGCCACCTCGCTGTCAGCGTCGTGCAAGAGGGCCTGACTCGACTGACCGGCTGAGCGCGACGTCTCATCGCAGGCCGATCCCCACCAAGATGGAGCGGTGATGACTCTTCTGCGCTCACCGAGACGAACCCGACCGGCCGTGATCGCTGCGGCAACGTTGGCGTTGGTGGCGGCCGCGTGTGGATCGGGGGACGCCGACGACTCGTTCGGCAACGCCGACGACTCATTCGGAGTCGCGCAACCCACGGCGAGCGCGGCGACGACAACCCCCGACGCACCGACCGAGACCGATGTGCCGCCGACGACGACCGAGCCTGCGGCGTCGATCCCGACCGCTGCGGTGGAGGAGACGCTGACGCAGCCGACCGTGACGGTCACGGACGTCGGTGTGTTCGACCGACCCGTGCACGTTGCGCACCGTCGAGAGCGTGGCGAGATCTACGTCGTCGAGCAGCCGGGTCGAGTGGTCGCCGTGACCGACCAATCGAGCCAGGAGGTTCTCGACCTCACCGATCTCACCAACGCGAGCGGCGAGCAGGGTTTGCTGGGTCTGGCGTTCCACCCGACCGTCGATCTGGCGTACGTGTTCCACACCGACCTGAGTGGGGACACCGTGGTTGCCGAGTTGGCAGTGGATCCCGCATCCTCGGCATTCGATCGCGACTCGTATCGGGAGGTACTGACGGTCGCCCAGCCCTTCTCCAACCACAACGGTGGGCAACTCGCGTTCGGGCCCGACGAGCTGTTGTACATCGGGCTCGGCGACGGCGGATCGGGCGGCGATCCCGAGCGCTTCGCCCTCGATCCCAGCAGTCGCCTCGGCAAGATTCTGCGAATCGATCCGGTCGCCGCGGGCGACCAACCCTTCACGATTCCCGCAGACAACCCGTTCGTCGGCGATGCAGGCACCGACCCAGCGATCTGGTCGCTCGGGCTGCGCAACCCGTGGCGATTCTCGTTCGACCACGACACCGGTGATCTCTGGATCGCCGACGTCGGCCAGGTCGACTTCGAGGAGATCAACCGCTCGATGGCCGTCGATGGCCGCGATGCCGCCAAGGGCGCCAACTTCGGCTGGAGCGCATTCGAGGGCTTCGAACCGTTCAACACCGATCAGTCGGCTCCTGGCGCCGTCGTCCCACTGTTCGTCTACGACCATGCCGACGGGCGGTGCTCGGTGAGCGGCGGCACCCTCGCACGTGGTGACGCGGTCACCGACCTCCGCGGGTGGTACGTGTTCGGCGACTACTGCACCGGCCAGATCTGGGCACTCGACCCAACTGCCCCGCCGAGCGACCCGCGGGTGTTCGAGATCGCCCAACTCGACCAGGTCGTCGCGATCGCAGCCGGCCCCAGCGGCAACCTGTATGCCGTCTCGAACAGCGGCACGGTCGCTCGCCTCGACCCGGGTTGACCCTCCGCCCGGATCAGCCCGGTTCGTCGGCGCCCAGACGGTCGAGCATCGATACGAGGACATCCGGCTCGCTGACGAACACCGCGTCCGGATGAATGCCACGAACGCGATCGCGCAGGCCGGCATCGCGAGTCACGAACACGCTCTTGGTCGCAGGAGCGAGTTCGAGCGATGCGGTGAGCATCGGCAGATCCGACGCCGTGTCGCCACAGATGAGGCTCACACCGTTCGCCAAGTCCAGCCCGACATCGTCGTTCAGGAACCGAACACCATCGCCTTTGTCGAAGTCGCGGGCGCCACCATCGTCGCGGTCGTCGATGGTGAGGATCAGCTCCAGGTCGAGTCCGGTGTCCTCGATACGGAACAGCGACCCGTCGGGATCGATCGAACGGACGAGGTCGCTCACCTGCTCCCGGAACCCTTCGGAGTGTTCGGCGGGGATCGATCCGGTGATGTCCTGGCGAGCGATCGTCGTCTGGCCGAACTTGTGTTGCAGACCCGACCCGACCTGCGTGAAGACGTCGTAGCCGGGCTGAGCGAGGAGCGCGTCGATCCCATCGTTGAGCACATCGAGCTGACGCTGCTTGCCCGCGTCGATCGGGAACGTGCGGCGGACGCCAGCGCGATCGAAGTACTCCCGACCCTTGGAGCCCGCCATGACCACCGCGCCCGGAGGGCTGACTGCGAGATCGACGAGACCGATCCCGTCGAGCGGGGCCGAGGTCAGCACCACGGTCGTGCGCGCGCCCCTGCGGGCGAACCGGGAGAGGTAGACCGCGTTGTACACGGACTGCACCGAGGATGCATACCGTCCGCAGTAGTTGTTGATCGTCCCGTCTCGATCGGTGATCAACGCCTGGAACGTCGATCCCTGCAGCGCGTCGAGCCCCTCCTCGACCTCGTCGGCGAACCCCTGGTGGCGCCGTTCGAAGTCCTCACGGAGGGCATCCTCACCGTGTTCGAGAAAGCGCAGATCGGTCGTCAGCTCGCCGATCTCGTAGCTGAGATCGACATGGATCGGACGCGTGCCCTCGAGGAGCAGGCGCCGACCTGCCGCTTCCTCCGGAATGGCGACCAGGCGGTCGAGCACGTCACGCAGCGATTCGATCCCCTGCGGTGCCGCAGGGCGAGACGCCAACACGTCCTCCGTCAGGGCTCGGCGAATCGGGATCGTCGAGTGCATCGTCTCGTAGAACTTCGCGAGCGTGTCGACATCGGTGCGGGCCACAGCTCGACTGTAGATCGTCGTGCGCAACGCAGATCAGCCGTCGAGCTCTGACCCAAGCGCCGCGATCAGAGGAAGCTGAGCATGTCGGCGAAGACCTCCTCGGCGTCGACGTCGATTCCCCGCCGACCGAACCAGTCGCACACGTTGAGCACGTCTCGATGCAGGAAGTCGATTCCTTGGAGGTTGGCGGCGATGTCGACCGACTGCGGAAAGTCGATGAACCACAGCCGCTGCCCCCACCAGAGCAGGTTGTACGCGGACAAGTCACCGTGTGCGATCCCTGCTGCGGTGATCGCTCGCAGCCCGGCGACGAACTGATCGAATGCGTCGGCCAGCTCGTTCGGCCTCAGCCGGGCCGCCGACAGCTGCGGCGCGGCCATCTCCCAACTGCCGATGTACTCGAGGTCGAACACGTCGTCGGCGAAGCCCAGCGGATAGGGCACCGCCACCCCGTGCGACCACAGCGTCGACATCACGTCGTGCTCGGTCCCGGTCCATCGGTCCTGTAGCAGCTTCTTGCCGTAGGTCGACATGCGATCGATCGCCCGCCGGTCGCGGGACTTGCGGAACTGCCGGCCCTCTCGGTACTGCACGTCGTGCCGAAAGGCCGAGGAGCGCTGCACGCCGAGGGCTTCGAGCTGACCCTTCTGGGTGACGTGGCGGGGCAGGTACCGCTTGCGGGCGATGAGGCATCGTCGGCCGTCATCGCCGATTCGCTCGACGAGATCGACCTGGGCCTCCTTCCCGCTCTTGATGACGCCGTGGTCGACATCGGTGTAGGGCTCGTCGACGAGCCAGGACGGTTGATCGGGCATTGGGTGCACCTCGGGCGCAGAGGAAGAACGACGATGGACGAACGTCGGTCGGCGCAGCCCTCGGGGCTCGTGGAGTCAGCTCGACAGCTGGGCGCGACCGGTGGGGAACCACACAGAAACGGTCATGTGCAACTCCTCCTTTCGATCGCGGACGTCAGCAACGTAGCCGACCGGCACGATCGTGTCGCACGAGTTTCGCGTCACGTTTGGTGTCAGACACCAAACGTGACGTCACCAGGTTTCGCCGTGATCGGGAAGCGCGTCGGGGGTCCCGACGATCATCGGATCGGGCGCCACCGCCACCTCGGGGTTCTTGCCCTCGTACGGCAACACGTTGAGTACGTGACGCATCGCATTGATACGCCCACGCTTCTTGTCGTTGCTGCGCACGATGTTCCACGGGGCGAGCTCGGTCGAGGTGCGCTCGAACATGGTCAACTTCGCCTGGGTGTAGTCGTCCCAGCGATCCAATGAGGCGATGTCGGTGGCACTCAGCTTCCACTGCCGCACCGGATCGATCCTCCGGATGGTGAATCGGGCGATCTGCTCACGACGAGACACCGAGAACCACAGCTTGATCAGCGTGGTCCCCGAGTTGATCAGCATCTCCTCGAACTGCGGCACCGTCCGCAGGAACTCCTCGTGCTGTTCCGGCGTGCAGTACCCCATCACCGGCTCGACGCCCGCCCGGTTGTACCACGACCGGTCGAAGAACCGGATCTCGCCACGAGTGGGCAGGTGCCGGACGTAGCGCTGAAAGAACCATTCACCCTGCTCGCGCTCGGAGGGCACCCCGAGCGCCACCACCTCGGCACCACGAGGATCGAGATGCTCGAGGAACCGCTTGATGGTGCCGCCCTTGCCCGCTGCGTCGCGCCCCTCGAACACCAGCACGAGCTTGTGTCCGCTCGACTTCAGCCAGTCCTGCGCCTTGAGCAGCTCCACTTGGAGATCGCGCTTGAGCGCCTCGTACTCGGAGCGCGACATTCGTTCGTCGTAGGGATAGCTCTCGCGCCAGGTTTCGACCGGGAGCCCATTGGGACCCAGCAGGATCGGATCATCGACCTGGTCGAACGTGCCCTCGACGGTGAACCCTCGCGCCGCGATCTCCTCGGACGTCATCGACCGGAACGACTCGATCAGCCGGTCGATGTCGGTCAGCTGACGACCGCTCGGCTTGCGCGGCGGCGCCGGAATGTCAGCAGGCGTCGTCACAGCGGATCTGGACTCGGGCTGATCGATGGGTGGGCCACAACAGTCAGGCTACGCGTTCGAACCTCACGCGTCCCAGCGTGGTGTCGGCACTCACCAGGCGAACTCTGACCTCGTCGCCAGGGTCGACACGCCGAGCATCCACCCGCGCCACCACAGCCGGCTCGAGCAGCTGAATGCGCGCACCGCGGTCGTCCTCATCGGTGACCACGGCGTCGAAGAGGTCCCCTTCGCGGCCGGACAGGACGACCGCCTCCGCGAGATCGAGCGCGGCACGGTCGACCTGCGCGGCGCGCGACCTCGCCGCGCCCATGGTGTCGGGCAGCGCGGCGAACGCTGTCTCGATCTCTGGGTTCACATGGTCGCCTGCAACCACAGCGACGGCGGCCTCGATGATGTACCGATCGACGAGGCGACGCAGCGGAGCGGTCGCGTGGGTGTAGGTGGCGGCCACCGCAGCATGCCAGGGCACCTCACCGGTGCGGTAGGGCTCGTACGACGCTCGGCCACTCGCTCGCCGAACTGCGAGTTGGAACGCTGCGGTTCTGGGGTCGTCGCGGACGAGCGTCGGCTCGTACTCGGCCAGCGACGACTCCGTCGGCCAGTCGAGTCCGAAGGCCTGGGCGGTCTGGCGCAACCGGCGCTCGCCCCGACCATCGACCGCCGGCATGGTGCGGAACAGCCCGGTGCCGGCGGCGTGCAGGGCGTCTGCGACGGCCATGTTCGTTGCCAGCGACATCGCCGCGCCTTGCCGTTCGACCTCCCGACGCGGCCGGAACCGCAACGCGTAGGAATCGTCGATGCGGCGCACCTCCTGCTCGGGGAAGTCGATGCGGTCAGCACCACGGGAGCGTTCGGACACCTCGATGCGTTGCGCCAACTCCGTGAACTCATTCGGGAGTTCCTCGGGCCGCACGGTGGCGTAGGCCAGCTGCCGACGGCTGCGCACCAGCGCCCGTTCTGCCCCGTCGAGCACGACCGAGCCATCCGGTGACACTCGTACCACGAACACCACCGCAGGTCGATCGACGCCGGCGAGCAGGCTGGCCGCGCCCTCGGCGAGCTGCGGCGGGTGCAACCCTGCTCGACCGTCCGGCAGGTAGAGCGTGACGCCGCGGCGCCAGGCTTCGGTGTCGATGGCACCGCCGGGACGAACGAACCAGGCGACGTCGGCGATCGCGTAGCGCAGCACGATGTCGGAGCCGGTTCGCTCGATCGCGAAAGCTTGGTCGAGGTCGGTGCTGCCGGCCGGGTCGAGCGTGATGAAGTCGACGTCGGTCCGATCGATGCGACCGTCACCCGCCCGAGCGGGCTCTCGTGTCACCTCGTCGGCCTCGGCGAGGACCTCGGGCGTGAAGCCCTCAGGAACAGCGAACCGCTCGCGAATGGCATCGAGACCGGCCTGGAACACTCCGGCGTCGTCGACGAGCAGGACCATGCGCTCAGCGGTGCGACGACCGGCTCAGCGTCGGGCGCCCATGAACATGCCCTTGAGCGCCTCGTAGTGCTCGATCACATGGCCTGCGCCGAGCACCACGGCTTCGAGGGGGACGTTCGACATGCGCACCGGCACCTCTGTCTCGCGTTCGATCCGCTCGGCCAGGCCGCGCAGCAGCCCACCGCCACCGACGAGGAACATGCCCCGCACCAGGAAATCCTGTGACAGCTCGGGCGGCGCCTTGGACAAGCACCGGATCACCGAGGCGACGATCGACGACACCACGTCTTCGATGGCGTACCGCACCTCCTCGGGAGTGAGCAACACGGTCTTGGGCAGGCCGGTCATCATGTCGCGGCCACGCACCTCGGCCTGATGCTCGTCAGGGGTGGGATCAGCGGACCCGATGGCGACCTTGATCTCCTCAGCCGTTCGTTCGCCGATCGCGATGCCATGCTCGCGGCGAACGTAGTTCTGGATGGCGGCGTCGATGTCGAACGATCCGACGCGAACCGCTTCCAGGGCGACGATGCCACCGAGGCTGATCACTGCGGTCTCGCTCGTGCCGCCACCGATGTCGATCACCATGTTGCCGACGGGCTCGTCGATGGGCAGGTCTGCACCGATCGCTGCCGCCATCGGCTGCTCGATCAGGTTCGCGTCCGCGGCTCCCGCTCGCCGAGCCGCATCGGTGACGGCACGACGCTCGACTTCGGTGATCGCCGACGGCACGCAGATGACCACCTTCGGACGGGTGAATCTGCTCACCCCCACACGCTGCAGCAGCAGCCGAATCATCCGTTCGGTGATCTCGAAGTCGGTGATCGCTCCGCCCCGCAGCGGCCGCACGGCGACGATGTACCCAGGTGTGCGCCCGATCATCTGCCACGCCTCGCGGCCGGTGGCGAGCACTTCGCCGGTTTGACGGTTGAGCGCGATGACCGAGGGCTCGTTGAGCACGATCCCGCGCCCTTTCATGTACACGAGGGTGTTCGCGGTACCGAGGTCGATGGCGAGGTCACGCGCCATGCTGTCGCCTCACGCCTCGCCGAGCGAGCAGCCGACACGGGTCGTCACAGATCATCGCCCCCATCATCGCTGGTCGAGGTGCGCTCGGATGGTTTCATCCGCTCGGATGTCTGGCGACGGGCTTCGGGCGAGAGCGCGTCGATCTGGCGTCGGAACGAATCGATGTGGTCGGTCGAGCGCCGACCGCGACCGCGCGACCCCCGCAGGAGCGCAGCAACGACCGCAACGGCCGACACGACACCGGCGATCACCGCGACGGTCACGACCGTCCCACCGAGCGAGGATCACGCACGTCGTTGGCCCCGGTGCCCCAGTCGGCGCCGTCGGCCCATACCTCGTGCTTCCAAATCGGAGCCGACTCCTTGAGCGCATCGATGGCGAAACGTGCCGCGTCGAACGCCTCGGCACGATGCGGCGCCGACACGACGGCGATCACGGACGACTCGCCGATGCCGAGCCGACCGAGACGGTGCAACAGTGCAACGCGGCCCGTGTCCGGCCAACGCCGACGCAACTCGGCGCCGATCTCCTCGAATCGGATCGTCACCTGCTCCTCGTACGCCTCGTAGGTGAGATGCTCCACCCCGGCGCGCCCATCGGCGTGGTCGCGAATGGTGCCGCTGAACAACACGACCGCTCCGCAGCTCGGCCGAATCGCCCATTGGTAGGCGTCCGCGACGGGAAGCTCGGACGCGCCGAGCGCGAACCAATCATCACGTTCATCAGGCGGAAGCACCTTCGCATCGTAGCGACGCCGGCGCCACTCTCATGTGGCCGCGGCACGCACGCTCGGCACGAGTTGTACGATTTCGTCTTCGTGGAACCAGGCCCGCTGCCACCTCATGAGCGATCGTGGAGGCATCCCTCGGAACTCGGACCGACTCGCGTCGACGCCGACGTCGCCGACGGCAACGGCCGCGTCGCCGCAACCGCGTTGGCGGGTGGGGCCGCAGCGGTGATTGCCGTGGCGGTCCTGATGGTGGCAATGACCCCACGCACCTCGTCGGGGCCGGTCGCCCTGAGCGCCACGACCACCCCGATCATCGCCCGCGCCACCGTGAACGCCCCAGCACTCGACACTGCGGCTCCACGGACGCCGTCGATGCAATTGGGGTCGAGCGAGTTGATGCTCGCCTCCTTCTCCGCGTTTCCGCACTCCGTGACCCGGACGCCGCAGCTCGACCTCGACGGCACTGCGATCGCCGACGAGCTTCCGCTTCCTGACGACACCGTCATGGTCCGCACCGAGGCGGTCACCTATGAGATGCAGTGGCGCGTGGCGCAATCGATGCTCGCACCCGATGGATCGGTGGTCTTCAACGACGACGGCGAACTCCTCGCTCACGTGGCGGCGGGCGAGTTGATCAGCCTCGTCGGCGGCTGAAGCGGCGCCTGGCGAACGTCGCGGCCACCACCGCACCGAGCACGCACGCGATCACCCCTGACCCCAGCGCCAACTCCTGGCGTCGTTTCGGCGACACCATGGTCCACCACGGCGCCTCGGTTCCTTCGACGTAGGTCTGTTCGTTGGTGACGGTCGGCGCCCATGATTCGGCTCGGAGGCGCCCGTTCGACACGACCCACGGTTGCAGGGTGTACGGCAGCAGCCCGGGAGGGATCGGCCCGCGTGCGAACCGCCAGCGCAGACCGGACACCAACTCAGCCAGGCGCTCGGGCAGCGGCAGGCGCGGGCGTTCCCCCGACAACGCCCGAATGTGCCCACCGGGGACCCAGCCATCGGGAGCCACGTTGAAGACGCCATCGAGTCGCCGTTCGATCCCGACCATCACCGCGGCGGCGAGATCGTCCAGATGGAGGAACTGCGAGGGTGGGTCGGCTTCAGCCAGGCGTCGACCGAACCCGTACACCAACGCGGTGGCCAGACGCGAGCCACCTCCTTCGCAGAGCGCCACCGCTGGCCGGAGCACACATGTCGCTCGTCCGCGACACGACGTACGCCATTGTTCGACGAGTTCCTCTGCCGAGGCCAACTGGCGGGCGAACACGAACTCGACCCCTGGCCGCAGTGTGGCTTCCTCGGTGAGCGGCACCGGATTGTTGGGAGCGGCGCCGTACACCATTGCCGACGACACGAAGACCACGTGCGTGGCGCCGAGCAGGTCGGCAATCGCCAGGGTGGCCGCTGCCGGCTCGGTCGCGCTCTCTCGTCGCTCGGCACGCGTGTCGTAGTCGCTGCTGCCGAGATCGACCACTGCAACCACCCCGGTCGATGCGGGAACGCCGAGCGCTCGGAGCTCGTCGACCGAGTCGGCGAGCACCACCCGGTGGCCTGCGGCTTCGACCAGCCCGGCGACTTTGCTGCCGAGGACCCCGGATGCTCCCGAGAGCACCACGGCGCCAGGCAGGTCGGTCATCGCCGCAACGTTACCCAGCTCGATCCCACGAGAGCCCCGCGACGTGCTCGACCCGATCAGCCCGTAGCATCGTGGCATGGCCGACGACCAAGATCCCGGCGAGTCCATCGACCCGTTCGCGGGGATGCCGTTGTTCGGCGATCTCTCACGAGCGCTGTCGGGGCAGGGTCCACTCAACTGGGATGCCGCACGGCAGTTCGCCGTGCTGGCCGCCAACGGTGGCGGTCTGCTGTCGGGGACCGGGGTGTCGACCTCGGCGAACGTCGACCCGAGCGTGCGCATCA
This sequence comes from Ilumatobacteraceae bacterium, assembly GCA_963793335.1. Taxonomy (GTDB): domain Bacteria; phylum Actinomycetota; class Acidimicrobiia; order Acidimicrobiales; family Ilumatobacteraceae; genus Sva-07. The sequence continues at coordinate 947,359 of CAWBZS010000001.1, forward strand.
AGTACCGCGAACTCGCCAACATCGCACGCCTCCATGTCGCCGACGTGATGCAACTCGAGGTGCCAGGAGCAGAACCCGACGTCGCCACGCCCGAACAGTGGGCACAACAGACGCTCGACGCCTACCGGCCGTTGTTCACCGATCTCGCCACCTCGCTCGGATCGAACGACGAACTCCCTGCCGAGATGGCGTCCGATCCAATGGCGCAGATGATGGCGGGGCTGAGCAAGATGATGGCGCCCGCCATGATGGGCATGAGCGTTGGTTCGATGGTCGGCAACCTGGCTCGACGAGCGTTCGGCGTGTACGACCTGCCCGTCCCACGTGCGACGCCCGCACTGGTACTCGTGCCGTCGAACATCGACCGCTTCGCAGAGCAGTGGGAGATTCCGCTCGACGAGATGCGGCTCTGGGTGCTCGCTCACGAACTCGCCGGCCTCACCCTGCTCTCGATCGACCACATCGCCGACCATCTCCGATCACTGGTCCAACGTCACGTCGGCGGCTTCCAGCCCGACCCTGCGGCGCTCACCGACAAGATGTCGTCGCTCGACATCGACCAGAGCGACCCAATGGCCGCCATGCAACAGGCCTTCGGCGACCCCGAGGTCCTCCTCGGCGCGGTCAGGTCGGCCGATCAGCTCGCCCTCGAACCGGAGCTCGATGCTGCGGTGGCGGTCACCATCGGGGTGATCGACTGGGTGGTCGACGCCGTGGCCGTTCGCGTCATCGGCGGCAACGCCCTGCAGATCGCCGAGGCGGCTCGTCGGCGACGGGCCGAGGCCTCACCGGACGAGATCTTCGTCGAGCGCCTGCTCGGCATCCGCCTCGGCGCCAAGCAGACCGCGCGTGGCAAGGCGTTCGTGCAGGGCGTGGTCGATCGCGCCGGCGAACGCGGCCTCGAGCCGCTGTTCACCGATCCGGCGGCGGTGCCCACCCCGAACGAGATCGAGGCGCCTGGCCTCTGGCTCGCCCGGGTCGCCGATCACTGAGACTGCGCCTGCGGCTGCCCGGATGACCTCCGGTCCCGCGTCGCAGATACACCGTGGTTGCGGCCGCAGCGAGGCCAACGACCAGGAACCCGATCGGGCCCGGCACCTGGATCAGCACGGCGACGAACGCCCCGAGTGCCCACGACAGCTGAAACCGCGTTTCGAACACTGCGAATGCTCGTCCACGGTTGGCGCCTGGGGCGTCGCGCTGCACGATGCTCTCGAAGTTGAGGCGGCCGAGCGCGGCCATCAGGTTCAGCACTCCAGCAAGGACGACCGCACCGAACGGACCACCCAGCGCAGCGGTGAGCAGGCCGACGCCGGCGGCGACCAGCAGGGCGATCGTCAGCATCGTCTCCTCGCGAACCCGTTCGCGCAGGAGCGACGCCACCGAGTTGCCGAGCATCGCGGCCAGGGCCGAGACACCGACGACCGCGCCGAACCACAGCGCGCCCTGGTCCTGCGAGCGCAGCCAGAACGCCAAGTGGAAGAACGTGAAGCCCACCAGGCCGCGGAGCACGGTCATCGCCACGGCGCCGAGCTGGACGTTCGACGAGTGCAGTTCGGTCGTCTCGGCAGCGTCGGCCTCCGTGGAAGCGACGACGTCCGAGCTGAGCCGCGTCGCGGCGACGAACGCACCGACGAACAGGACCGCTCCGTAGACGAGGGTGGCGGGAGCTCCGATCAGCGTCAACAGGATGCCAGCGGGAATCACCGCAACGGCGCCCGTGATCCCCGCGATCAGGCCCAGCTTCGAGTTGGCCTCGACGAGCTCGTCCTCGGAGCGGACCGTCGACGGCACGATTGCCGACTTGGACACCGTGTAGGTCTTCTGCAACACCAGCGACGCGAACACCAACGGAAACAGCGCGAGCGCGTCGAGGTACTGCGCCATCAGCAGGGTCAACACCACACGCAGGAGCGCCACCACTTGGATCACGAGTTTCCGACCGCCGGCGACGCGATCGATCAGTGGGCCGATCAGCGGTGCAACGACGAGGAACGGCGCGAATCCCAACACCAGGAAGAGCAGCACGCGCGACCGCGCAGCATCGAGGTCGATGTCGAAGAACAGCGAGTCGGCGAGCGCGATCACCATGGCGGCATCGCCGCCCATCATCAGGGCATGGGTGATCGCCAGCCGGCGGAACTTGGACGGCTGCGGACGTCGCGCAGCGTGTTCGGGTTCCACCGCGCCGATCCTACGGGACGTGCTGATCCTGGCGGCGCACGCTCGCCGGTCGCCTCACCGAGGGTCAGGCTCGCTCGTACTTGTAGCCAAGGCCCCGAATCGTGACGATCCGCGTCGGCGACGCCGGATCGAGCTCCACCTTGCTCCGCAACCGCTTCACGTGGACATCGAGCGTCTTGGTGTCACCGACGTAGTCGCTTCCCCACACCCGGTCGATCAAGGTGTCGCGCGGGAGCACACGGCCCGCGTTGGCGAGCAACAGGTGCAGCAGCTCGAACTCCTTGAGCGGGAGCACGACATGCTGGCCGTCGACAACGACGCGGTGCTCGTCGGGATCGAGCACGACAGCACCGACTTCGATCACGCCCGTCGCACTCGACGCGCCGTCGGCCTCGGCGCTCAGCTCACTGCGGCGGAGCACCGCACGCATTCGGGCCACCAGCTCACGCAGGCGATAGGGCTTGGAGACGTAGTCGTCAGCGCCCACCTCGAGACCGACCACCGTGTCGATCTCCGCTCCCTTGGCGGTGACCATGATGATCGGGACCTTGGTCTTCGTGCGCAGCTGCCGACACACGTCGATTCCGCTGATCTTGGGCAGCATCACGTCGAGCAGGACGAGGTCGGGCTGCACCCGGTCGAACATGCTGAGTGCCTCGGCTCCGTCGGTTGCCACCACCACGTCGAATCCTTCGCGCCGCAGACCGACCGTGAGCGCTTCGACGAACCCCGCCTCGTCCTCGACGACCAACACCCGTGGATCGTTCACGACTCGACCTCCGCACCACCGGGTGGGAGCGACGGCGCGGGGCCTGGGTCTGCGTCGCGCTCGACGAGCAGTGCGACCGGCAACCGGAGCACGAACGTCGACCCCGCGCCCTCCTCGGACGACACGATCACGTCGCCGCCGTGGTTGCCTGCAACGTGACGCACGATCGACAGCCCGAGCCCCGTTCCACCCTTGGCGCGGCTTCGAGCACGGTCGACCCGGTAGAACCGCTCGAACACACGGTCGAGGTCACGTCGGGGGATGCCGATGCCTTGATCGGCGACCATCACCTCGACCCAGGTGTCGTTCACACGCGTCCGGAGCTGGACCACACCGCCGGGGTGGCTGTACTTGACTGCGTTCTCCACGAGGTTTCCAACCGCCGACACGAGCTGACGTTCGTCGCCGCGTACTGCGACGTCGTCCGCTGCTTCGAGCACGGTGATCTCCACGCCGCGGCCGACGTCGACCGCGCGCCCGCGGCCGATCGCGAGCTGCACCACCGATGCCAAGTCGACGATCTCGGTGCCCGGGCGCGTCGACTCGATCTGTGACAGCTTCAGCAGATCGTCGATTGTCCGCACCGCACGGTGTGCTTCCTCCACCAGATGGTCGGCGAGGCGGTGCACGATCGCAGGATCGGACTCATCGATCAACGCCTCGGCGAGCACCGCCACCGCACCGACCGGCGTCTTGAGCTCGTGGGAGATGTTGGTGACGAAGTCGGTGCGAATCGCATCGGTACGGATCCGCTCGCTCACGTCGCGCATCGTCACGACGACGCCACCGGTCGGAAGCGCATGCGCGGAGAACTCGAGCCAGATCTTGGGCGGACCGTGCACCTCGACGAGCTGGACCGCACCGGTTCCGGTGTGGGCATCGCGAACTGCTGCGGCCAGATGATCGTCGACGAGCACGCCAACGTGGGTGCCACGGAACATCTCTGCCGCCGCGTTCCGGTACCGGACCTCACCGGCGGCATCAGCGACCACCACCCCGATCTCGAGATGCTCGACGGCCTCCGTCAACGATGCCGACACACCGTGATCTGCTCGCGGCGGTCGTGCAGCGCGCTGATCGATCGGATCGACGCCCAGCCGACGAGCGCTCACCATCCTGGCCACCGCGAAGCCCACCACGATGCCGAGCACTGCGGCGACCGCGACGGGCAGGGTCATGGCGTCACCCGTCGTTCGGTTCGGGCACCGCGACGACGGCCGGCGGCTCGTTGTCGCTCTCCGGGTATGGCTTCTCGGGGAGCCAACCGTTGACGATGTACCGGGTGCGATCACCGACGTTGACCGCATGGTCGCCGATTCGCTCGTAGAAGCGTGCGACGACAGCGAGCTGCACAGCAACCTGCAGATCGATGTTGCCGGCGGCATGGCTCTCGAAGATCACCTGGATGAACTGGCGGTGCAGGTCGTCGAGGTAGGCGTCCATGTCGTGCAACGCAGCGGCTCGGACGCCATCGAGGTGCAGGTACGCCTCGGTCGCCTCTTTGAACAGCACCTGGGCCTGGTCACCCATCTTCTGGATCACACCGCGCAGGTGCGGGTCGAGCTCGTGACCGTACATCCGTCGGGCCGCCTTGCAGATGTTGACGCACAGGTCGGCCGACCGTTCGATGTCGGCGATGATCTTGATCGACGAGATCACCGCACGAAGGTCCGTCGCAACGGGCGCCTGCAACGCGATCACGGTGAAGCACTGCTCCTCGAGTTCCAGCGATCGGCGGTCGTAGTCGTCGTCGCCGAGGATCATGTACTCGGCAGCTTCGAGGTCCATCGACAGCAGCACCTCGGTGGCGCGAGGCACCAACTCGGTCACCCCAGCCGACAACCGGGCGATCCCGGTGCGGATCTCGTCGAGCTGCTGGTGGAACTGGGATCGGAGTTCGTTCATCAGCCGAACCGTCCAGTGATGTAGTCGATCGTCGACTGCTCCTTCGGGTTGGAGAACATCACATCGGTGTCGTCCATCTCCACCACGTAGCCGGGCTGACCGGTTCCGTCGATCGTGAAGAAGGCAGTTCGCTGCGACACGCGCGCCGCCTGCTGCATGTTGTGCGTCACAATGACGATCGTGTAGGTCGACTTGAGCTCGTTCATCAGCTGCTCGATCGCCAGCGTCGAGATCGGGTCGAGGGCCGAACACGGCTCGTCCATCAGCAGGATCTCCGGCTCGACCGCGATCGCACGAGCGATGCACAAGCGCTGCTGCTGTCCACCAGACAATCCCGAGCCAGGCTTGTCGAGGCGGTCCTTCACTTCCTCCCACAGGTTGGCCCCGCGCAGCGCTCGCTCCACCTGTTCTTCCCCGTCGGCCTTGCTGATCCGCTTGCTGTTGAGTCGCTTGCCCGCAAGCACGTTGTCGGCAATCGACATCGTCGGGAACGGGTTCGGCCGCTGGAAGACCATCCCGACCTTGCGACGCACGGCCACCGGGTCGACGCCGGGAGCGTAGAGATCCTCGCCATCGACGTACACCGACCCCGTGACATGGGCGCCATCGATCACCTCGTGCATGCGGTTGAGCGAACGGATGAAGGTTGACTTGCCGCAGCCAGACGCTCCGATCAGTGCCGTGACCGACCGCGGCTCGATCACCATGTCGACATCTCGCACGGCGTGGAAGTCGCCGTAGTAGATGTTGAGGTCCTCGACCACGATCCGGTTGTCCGGACCCGGCAATGCTGCCGCCGGTGCAGCCGCACCGGACAGGGGGCGAGTATCGGTCGGCGTGGCATCGATGCGGTCGGTCATCGCGTCGGTCTCCTTGTGGGTGCGGTGGCCGGTGATCGGAACATTGGTCATCGGGGTCACCGCAGACCTTTCGGCTTGAGGGCTGACGACAGGATACGTGCCAGCGAGAACAGGATCATCACGATCAGCACCAGCGTGAGCGCGGCTGTCCATGAGCGGTCCTGGCCGGCCTCGGGCGGCAGCCCCGGCTGGACATACTGGTAGTAGGTGTAGACGGGCAGCGTGGTCATCCGACCATCGAACGGATTCCAGTTGACACCTTGGGCAAGCCCGACGGTGACGAGCAGAGGTGCGGTTTCGCCGATGACGCGGGCGATGGCCAGTACGACGCCCGTGATCACGCCTGCGATTGCGGTCGGGATGACCACCTTGACGATCGTCTTCCACTTTGGCACGCCGAGTGCGTAGGAAGCCTCACGCAACTCGTCGGGAACCAGCCGCAGCATCTCCTCGGCCGAGCGGACCACCACGGGCGTCATCAGCACTGTCAGCGCCACCGCACCGGAGATGCCAGACCGGGTACCCGGACCGAAGAACAGCTCGAACAGGGCGTACGCAAAGAGACCGGCCACGATCGACGGGATACCGGTCATCACGTCGACCATTGCCTGAATGGCTTTTGCCAACCTCGTCCCGCGTCCGTACTCAGCGAGATAGATCGCGGTGAACAGCCCGAACGGCACCGACATCAATGTGGCCAAGCCGGTGATGATCAGCGTGCCGACGATGGCGTGGTAGGCGCCTCCACCTTCACCGACGACACCGCGCATCGTCGAAGTGAAGAACTCCGTGTCGAATCTCGGCAGGCCACGTTCGAGCACCGTCCAGATCAGCGAGATCAGCGGCAGCAGGACGAGGGCAAAGCAGCTGGTGAACACCGCCGACATCAACCGGTCGAGCGCCTGTCGCTGGCCCTCGACGATGCGCGACACGACGTAGATGCCGACGCAGTAGGCCACGATCGTGACCACGATCCAGCGCGCCCAATTCGGCGCCCCGGATGGCAGCCAGGTGGCAGCGCCGAGTGCCACCGCGGCGAGACCGATGGCGATGTGTCGCGACCGCCCGAGCTGACCGGCGGTGAGGTCGGGCCGCTGCTCGACGGGTGCCTGAGGCTGATCGGTGACGGTCATCCTGCTGCTCCCGAGAATCCGGAACTGGCGACTCGTCGAGCGAGCGCATTGACCACAAACGTGAGGAAGAACAACACGAGGCCGGTGGCGATGAGTCGGTTCACCTCGAGCCCGGACGACTCGGGGAACTTCAGGGCGATGTTCGACGCAATCGTGTTCGGGTTCTGGTTCGTGATGATGTTGAACGTGTAGAGGTCGGCGGGCGACAGGATGATCGCCACGGCCATGGTCTCGCCGAGCGCCCGGCCGAGTCCGAGCATCGCGCCGCTGATCACGCCGGAGCGGCCATAGGGAATGACCGCCTGTCGGATCATCTCCCACTTGGTGGCGCCGAGCGCAAGGGATGCTTCCTCGTGCAACCGGGGGGTCTGCAGGAACACTTCGCGCGAGATCGCCGTGATGATCGGCAGGATCATGACCGCCAGGACCACGGCGGCGGTCATCATCGTGCGACCGCTCGTCGACGCAGGTCCGGCGAAGAACGGCAGGAAGCCGAGGTTGTCCTCGAGCCAGGGGAAGACACTTCGCGACAGGATCGGCGCAAGCACCGCAATGCCCCAGATTCCGAACACCACCGACGGGATCGCCGCAAGGAGGTCGATGAAGTAGCCCAGCGTCTGCGCCAGCTTCTTCGGCGCGTAGTGGCTGATGAAGAGAGCGACCGCCACCGACATCGGCAGTGCGATCAAGAGGGCAATGAACGCCGCCCAGATCGTGCCGAAGAGCAACGGGCCGACGTACTGCACGAAGGTGTCGGACCCGTCGAACTCGGACGAGTCGGCGCCGAACGTGGGCCATGCCTCGGTGAAGAGAAACAGTGCAACCGCTGCAAGGGTGACCAGAATCAGCAACCCCGCCCCGAACGAGACGCCGCTGAAGATGCGGTCGCCGAGCTTGCTGGGGCTGTCGAGCGGGGCGGCGGACCCATTGGGTGGTGTTTCGGTGATGGTCAAGAAGTTGTCCTCGGCCTGCGAACGCAGGCACGGTGGTCGGAACGAACAGGAACGACGAGGCGACATCCGGTTTCGGGCCCACCCGTGGGCCGACCCGAAACCGGTCGAGTCACGACGCGATGGTCAGGATGCCACGGAGATCTGATCGATGGCGGTCTGGATCTCTGCTTGCACCTCCGCGGAAATCGGTGCCGAACCGGCGGATGCCGCAGATGCGGCCTGGCCAGCATCGGAGCCAACGTAGCTCATGAACGCCTTGACGAGATCCACCGTCTCCTGGCTGTCGTACTGCAGGCAGACGATGTGGTAGGAGACCAGTGCGATCGGGTAGGTGTCGGCGCTGTCGGGCGTGCGGTTGACCTCGATGGCGAAGTCGAACTCGCTCTGGCCACCGGTGCGCTCGGATGAGTCGACGATGAGGCCAGCTGCTTCCGGCGAGAACTCGACGAACTCGCCGGCCACGCCGACCGCTGCGGCAGGCAGGTCGCCGATCTGGCTGGCATCGGCGTAGCCGATCGATCCTTCACCGGCGTTGACTGCAGCCACCACACCAGAGGTCTGGGGAGCGCCTTCGCCGCCACCCGGGCCTTCGTCCCACACCTCGAGCGCCCCGAAGGTCCACACATCGGACGCTGCCTGTGCCATGTAGTCCGTGAAGTTCTCGGTGGTGCCGGACTCGTCCGAACGGTGCACCGGGTTGATCACCACGTCGGGCAGTTCGAGGTCCGGGTTGTCGGCGGCGATCGCCGGGTCGTCCCAGTTGGTGATCGTGTTGGCGAAGATGCCGGCGATCACCTCGGCGCTGAGGTTGAGCGTCTGCCCCTCGATCTGGGGGAGGTTGTACGGGATGGCGATCGGCGAGATGTAGTGCGGCAGGTTGATGGCGCCCTGGTCGCCTGCGCAGCGCTCGATCGACTGTGCGAACTCGTCATCCTTCAGCGCGGCGTCGGAGCCGGCGAAGTCGGTGCCGCCAGCGAGGAACGTCTCGCGACCACCACCCGAGCCGATCGGGTCGTACTCGACGGTCGAGTCCGGGTTGAGGCCCTGGAAGCCAGCCTGCCAGCCCTGCATCGCCGCAGCCTGCGACGATGCACCGGCGCCGACCAAGGTCCCGGAGACCTCGACCACGTCCGAACCACCTTCGGTGGCGTCGGCGTCAGTTCCGTCCGGAGCGGTGGTCGCCTCGGGTGTCGCATCGGTGTTGTCGTCGTCGCTGCCGCAGGCGGCGGCAACGAGGGTGAGTGCAATCGCACCGGCAATCATCCGGCGCTTGGGAGTGTTCACGCTTCGAACTCCGTTCGTAGGGGGGTGTCGTCTGTTCACGAGACGCCGACGGACGTCGGTGCCAGGCGGGCACGGTAGATGCACCAGGTGAACTCGACCCCGAGGCCAGGTGAACCCGAGGTGAACACCTCACAGCGATGAGTGACTGCGCGTACGGGTCGCGCGGAAACTCATCGCTCGGAAGGGCAGGCATCAGAAGCGATGAGTCTTCGCGCGAACAGGTCACGCGAACGCTCATCGCTTCGCGGGTGGGGCGGGCTCAGGCGCGACCGGCGAGCTGTTGCTCGACGGTCCAGCGGTACAGACGCTCCTGCGAATGCGGTTCGAACGCGTTCGTCGGCCCGACTCGCTCCCAGTCGTCGTCGGGTTGCAGCTCCCATCCGACGACGTCGTCGGCCAGCGCGAAGTCGAGCGCCTGGTCGAGCGACGCAGTGTGGCGAGCATGCTCGATCGGCACCATCACCTCGACGCGGCGGTTGAGGTTGCGCGGCATCAGGTCGGCGGACCCGATGAGGTACACCGCATCGGAACTGGCGGTTGGCAATCGCTCGCCGTGCACCACGTTGCCGTGCCCGAATCGGTAGATGCGGCTGTGTTCGAGATACCGGCCGAGAACACTGCGCACCCGAATGGTCTCCGACAGCCCTGGGACCCCGGCACGCAGGCAGCAGATGCCACGCACGAGCATGTCGATGCGGGTGCCAGCCGCACTGGCGGCGTACAGGGTTTCGATCAGCTCGTCGTCGGCGATCGAGTTGCACTTGAGCACGATGTGTCCATCGGCGCCGAACGACGCCTCGTGCTCGATCAGATCCACGAGTTGACGACGGAGGTCGCGGGGCGCCACGAGCAGGTTGCGGTAGTCCTCCGAACGGCTGTATCCGGTGAGGTGGTTGAACAGCTGGGTGGCATCGTCGCCGATGTCCGGCGCGCAGGTGAGCACCCCCAGATCCTCGTAGATCCTGGCGGTCTTCGCGTTGTAGTTGCCGGTGCCGATGTGCACGTACCGGCGGAGCTCGTCGCCGTCGTCTCGCACCACCAACGCCACCTTGCTGTGGGTCTTCAGCCCGACCATGCCATAGACGACGTGCACGCCCGACCGTTCGAGTTGTCGCGCCCACTGGACGTTGTTCGCCTCGTCGAACCGGGCCTTCAGCTCCACCAATACGGCCACCTGAACACCATTCTCGGCCGCTCGGATCAAGCTGCGGATGATCGCGCTGTCGCCTCCGGCGCGGTACAGCGTCATCTTGATCGACTGCACCTTCGGATCGATTGCCGCCTGGGAGATGAACGCTTCGACGCTGGTGGCGAAGCTCTCATACGGATGATGCAACATGACGGCGCGGTGTCGCATCACGTCGAAGATCGGCCGGTCCGTCTCCTCGGCGGCCATGATTCGCCCGGAGGTGACCGCCGGCCACGGCGGGTCTTTGAGGTCGGGGCGTTCGAGCTCGAGCAGTTGCCACAGGCAGCTCAGGTCGAGCGGCGCGCGGTGGAACGTGACGTCGTCCATCGTGAGGTCGAGTTCACGCACCAGCAGCTCGAGCACCTCGGCGCCGATGTCGTGGGACACCTCGAGGCGCACCGCCTTGTTGAAGCGACGACGGCGCAGCTCCATCTCGACCGCCTCGAGGAGGTCGTCGGCTTCGTCCTCCTCGAGGGTGAGGTCGGCATTGCGACTCACGCGAAACGGCGCCCAGTCCTCGACGATCATGCCGACGAACAGGCGGTCGAGCTTGGCTGCGATGAGTTGTTCCACCGGCAGGTACCGACCGGGGCTGACCATCACGAGTCGCGGAAACAGCCGCGGCACCTTCAATCGGGCGAAGCGACGGTCACCGGTCTCCGGATCGGCGACGTTGACTGCAAGCGAGAGCGCGAGATCGGAGATGTACGGAAATGGATGACCCGGATCGACGGCGAGGGGGGTGAGCACCGGGAAGACCCGCTCGTCGAACCACACGTCGAGCTCGACGAGCTCGGCGTCCGTGATGTCGGCCCACGAGATGATGTCGATGCCGGCGTCCCGCAACTCGGGCACGAGGTGGTCGACGTAGGACGAGTCCGCTCGATCGACGAAGTCGAGAACGCGCACCCCGATCTCGGCGAGCGTCTGTGCTGGTGTGCGCCCGTCCGGCGACGGCCGGTCGATCCCCGCGACCAGTTGGTCCTTCAGCGCGGCAACTCGAACCTGGAAGAACTCATCGAGATTGGTGGCTGCGATCGCGCAGAACTTGGCTCGTTCGAGGAGCGGAATGCCGGGCTCCCGTGACAGTTCCAGGACGCGATCGTTGAAGGCCAGCCAACTCAGTTCCCGATTGAGGAACCGTTCGTCGGTCATGACCGAACCGCCACGTCGTGCGGCTGCAGCAGTGCGACGCTGCTCAGACGTCGTCCTCTGCGTAGCCGAGGTCCCACTCGATGGTGATCAATTCCCGCTCGGCGTCGCGCACGATCCGCTCGCGATTTCGCCGGAACTGGGGGTCGTCGCGGGGCAGCAGCACGAGGCGTGCGAGCACTCGGGCACGGAACTCGTCGAGGGCCTGACGATCGCCCCAGTCGCCGTAGACCTCCCAGTGTGGTGCCACCGGTCCGTGGTACACGATGCGGGCATGGGCCCGCGGGGCCTGGGGCTCGACGACGTCGGTCATGACCGCCGACTCTATCGGCGGGAACTTGCCCTGGTCGAGCGTGATGGTGCTCGCCTTCACATTACGGATGTGTTACGGTTTTGCGTCAGAAGCGCTGCCATACGTCCCCAACCAGCTCTTACCTCGACGCGTCACACTGATGTCATTGCATCTTTCGCGACGTTTCGGGAACCAGCGCCAGCAGCTCGAACGTCACAACATCACCCCCGCATGAAAGGCCCATCGGCGATGATCAACAAACGCTCCACCCGCTCCATCGAGACCATCGAGGCCGAGATGAGCCACGTCCCACACGATCCGGACTCGCCCACCGCCTGGATGGCGGACGGCAACTGTCGCCTGCACCCGCCGGCCACCTTCTTTCCGAGCGATGGGGTCGGCGTCGATCGCGCCCGCAAGATCTGCAAGAGCTGTCCCGTCGCCGCCACATGCTTGGAGTTCGCACTCGAGGAGCGCATCGACCACGGTGTGTGGGGCGGGTGCAGCGAACGGGAGCGTCGCCGCATCCTCAAGCGTCGCCGGGTCGAGGCCACCGCCTGATCTCCAGCGCCGACCATTCCGGTGCACCGGTGCACCGGTGCACTGCAGCAATGCTCGGCTGTTCGTCGAGCCGGCGTGCTTCAGGCGTGCTTACTTCGAGTCGTCGGAGGCGGCGCTCGATGCCGAGTCCGTGGACTCGTCGGGCTTGTTCCCCTCCGCGATCCCGTCCTTGAACTCCTTCTGCGCCTTGCCGAGATTCTTGGCGAGCTTGGGCAACTGCGAACCGCCGAACAGGACGAGCACCACGATCAGAATGATTATCAACTCGGGACCAGCTGGCATGCGATCACGCTACCCCATCAATGGAACGAGCCACTGCGCGACCGTGGCAGGAATTCGCTCGATGGGCGATCAGGCGGTGATCGAACTGCGGGCGACCTGCGCGCGCTGGCGGCGGATCCGGCGCCGCTCTCGCTCCGAGAGGCCACCCCAAATGCCGAACTTCTCGCCGTTCTGCAGCGCGAACTCGAGGCAATCATGACGGACTTCGCAGCCGCGGCACACTTCTTTGGCCTCGCGGGTGGACGCACCGCGCTCGGGGAAGAACAGGTCTGGGTCGACGCCGAGACAGTTGGCGTAGTCGTGCCAGTCCGGATCGGGTTCGACCGGAACAGCGCTGACCGTGATGCTCGAGGTGGTGATGAACTGCATGTGGAGAATCTCCCTGCGGGCCCGGTGGGCATCGAATGAGGTGAAATCACGCGCCCCCGAGATCAGTGAGCGACAGCAACGTAATTACAGTGTCGTCATTCTGCCATAGCACAGGAAGGTTTCGCAAGGGGGGATTTGACCCGAACGTTCGCGAACCCGCAGCGCAACCGACTCAACCGGCGCGGCGACCGCGGCGAGCGAGGGCCCGTTTGCCCTCCATGAAGTCCACCAACACGTAGTCGCCGAGGTTCTCGGGCGTCGTGAAGAAGGCGCGTCCGCGGTTGATCTGCGTCATCTGTTCGATGAAATGACGCAGCGAGCCGTCGGCACCGAGTCCGAAGGTGTTGATGCGGATCTGCTCCTTGGTGCACCGCACCACCTCGCGAAGCGTCGCCTCGACCGTCTCGCGCACCGGCGGGTAGTTGAAGAACGGCATGCCGTTGTCCATGATGTGCGCCGTCGGCTCCCCGTCGGTGATCATGATGATCTGCTTGGTGCCGGACTCGCGAGCGAGCAGCTTGCGCGCCAGCGTGAAGCCGTGGTGCATGTTGGTGCCGTACACGAAGTCCCACGACACCTCGGGCAACTGCTCGGCGGTGAGGACCCGCGCCGTTTCGGAGAACCCGACGATGCCGAGGTAGTCGCGGGGAAACTGTGAGCTGATCAGGTGATGCAGTGCCATCGCCACCTTCTTGGCGGGCAAGAAGTTGTCACGCATTGGCATCGACAGCGAGAGGTCGAGCATCAGCACCGTCGACGAACGGGTCAGGTGCTCGGTGCGTTCGATCTCGAAATCGGATGGGTCCAAGTCGACCGGCGTGCCGCCGCCGCTGCGCCCCAATGCGTTTCGGATGGTCCGATTGAGGTCGAGCTGGAACGGGTCGCCGTATTCGTAGGGCTTGGTGTCGTAGGTGCGCTCGTGCCCCTGGCCCATGTTGGACGTCTCGTGTTGGCCCAGCTTGTCCTTGGCCAGCTTCGAGAACAGGTCGCGTAGGGCATTCGAGCCGATCTTGCGCAACCCCTTCGGCGTGAGTTCGAGACGGCCCTCCTTCTGCTCGATCAAGCCCGCTTGCTCGAGCATCTTGGTGAGCTCGGACAGCCGCTCGAGCGACTTGGCCGCATCGTCGCCCATCAGGTCGCGCACGCGGTCCATGTCCGCTTCGGCAAGGGCGCCCGGACTCGATGCATTGCGGAGCAGATTCTCGAGCTGGTCCAGGTCGCCCATGTCCTGCATGGCCTGCATCGCCTGCTGGAACCCCATTGGATCCTGGCCCTCGAAGTCGTAGCCCTGATTCCAGTTGAGCTGCGGGAACATCTGCTGCAGATTCCCCGACAACTGCTGCATCTGCCACTGCAGATCCATGTCGTCCATCAGCTGATCGGACAACTGTTGGAGTTGCGCCCGCTGCTCGGGCGTCATCGAGTTCATCATCGCCTGCATGGCGGCCATTCGCTTGGCCATCTGCTCGAGCAGTTCCTCGACGCTCTCGGGGTTCTCCGGGAAGAAGTCGCCGTACTCCTCCATGAACTGCTCGAAGCCGGGATCCTCGCCGCGCTGATGCTTCTCGAGCATCTCGTTGAGCGAGGCCATCATGTCCTTCATCCGAGCCATGTCCTCGGGGGTCATGTTCTCCATGGCGCCCGACATCTGATCGACCATCTGCGACATCAGCTGCTCCTTGAGCTGCTCCATCAACTGGTCGAACCGCTGCTTGGCCTCCTTCGACTCGAAGTTGTAGGCGTCGAGTTCACGTACCCTGCCGGCGAGGTCGTCGGGCATCAGGTCGAGGCGCAGGTTGCGCTCGTCAGCGGCCGCCTGCGCGTTCTGCGCTCGGCGCTCGTCGCCGGAGTTCTCTGCATCGCGCCTGGCGTTGTCGATCGCGTGACGCTCCTCATCGATGATGTCGTCGAGCTGGTCCTTGATCTCGTCGTAGACCCCTCCGAGGTCGGAGTTCTCGAGACGCTGCTGACGCTCCTGCCGCAGCTGCTCCAGCAGCTCGCGGAGACCCTGCATCTGCTCGCCGTTGCGGTCCTGCAGTCCCTCCTGCATCATCCGTCGCAGCGCTGCATTGACATCGCCGTGATACAGCAACTCATCGGTCAACTCGTCGAACGCAGCGTCGGCATCGAATTCGAAACCGGTCTGGGTGCCGTCCCAGCGTGAGTACTCGAATCGCTTCGCCATGACCGGAATGTAGTTGCTGCTCCCCCGCTTCGCTGCCCCGTACCCGTATCCTCTTGATCATGCGTGTCCCCCGCACGTTCGTGTTCGTCGATCTGTCTGGCTTCACCAACTACACGGCCGCGTTCGGAGACGACGCCGCCGGACGCATCCTCAGCACGTTTCGCGGCATCGTGCGGACGGTGGCATCCGAACGTGGAGTGCGAATCGCCAAGTGGCTCGGTGACGGCTGCATGATCGTCGCCGTCGAACAGCGCGACGCGATCGAGTTCGTGCTCGACCTCGAACAGCGCGCCACCGACGTGTGCGCACCGCTCACCATCCGAGCCGGCCTCGCCACCGGGCACGCGCTGCTCTTCGAAGGCGACGACTACATCGGCTCGGCTGTCAACATGGCTGCTCGCCTCTGCGACTACGCCCGCGGCGTCCAAGTGCTGATGCCGACCATGCAACTCGATCGACTACCCGAAGGCGTGGTGGCCGAGCCGTACGGCGACGTCGAGCTCCGTGGGTTCCCCGGCCCGGTCGACGTGGTGAGCCTCTCCGGCGCACCGCACTCGGCGAGCCTCGATGCCTCCGACCTCTGGACGCGCTCGCCGTTCATCTGACGAGCGACGCCAACTCCTCATGACGTTTCGCCACGGCGCATCACTCATCACTGCGGCCACGCTCGGCTACGCCGACAGCGCTGATCTCGGCCCCACGGCCGGCAACGGGTTCCGCACGAGATGGCCCGACGACCTGGCACTGCTGCAGGAGATCGGCCTCACCGATGTGCGCATCACGCTCGACTGGTCCAGGCTGCAGACGAAGCCGGGTGGGGCTCTCGATCTCGACTGGGCCGAGCGTTTCGAGCAGATCCTCCACGCGACCGATGCCATCGGCCTGCGTGCGTGGGCCTGCCTCCACGACGGATCGATCCCTCGATGGTTCGACAACGAGGGCGGGTTCGGCAACGACGAGACCTTCACCACGTGGTGGCCGCGCTGGGTGGAGCGAGCAGCTGACCGATTCGGTGACGCAGTGCACGGCTGGTTTCCCTTCGCCTGCATGCCGAGTGACGCACCGGACCAGCCCTGGGCCGACACATGGAGCATCCTCGGAGGTGGTCCACCGGTGGTGGCGGCGGTCGACGTCCGAGACGATGCTGCGATGATCGAACCCCGTCTCGGGCAGATGGACCGTCTCGGTGTCGTCTTGACGACCGACTGGGACCACGACGACACCGTCGACGAGTCTCGGCTCGGGCACACGCGAGAGCGTTGGGGCAACGAACTCCGCGACGCCGCGGAACTCGTCGGCATCGACGTCATCGTGACCGGGTTCAACCCCGGTCACCGCGACCCCGACATCTCGGCACAGGTCGTGACCGAGCTACGCGCAGTGCTCGACGACGCCGAACGGGACGGTGTCGCCATCGACGCGGCCTTCATCGAACCGGCGATCGCCGGTCCCGAATCGCTTCCGGGCCTGCTCGACCAGGACCGTGCCACCACCCCAGCCACCAGCGCCTACCTCGACGCCACCGACCGCTGACGCGCCGCGCTGCGGCGAGTTCTTGGGCCGAGGGTCAGGTGCGACCGCGGTACGTGGCACTCGGGCCGCTCGCATCCTTGTTCAGCCGCTTGCTGAGATGTAGGCCCTCCAGGACGAACCCGACCGCCGCGGCCACGGCAGCCGGCGACTCGTCGCCGCCGGTGAGCGCCGTCACCGGTGCACGCAGTGCATCGACGTCGTCGACCAGCTGCGCGAGTTCATCGCTGGTCACCCCTTCGCCGGTGTGGGCCACCGCACCCTCCTCGAACGCATCGACGACCGCGCGGGTCTGCTCCGGAGCGACGACCTCCTTGAACACCGTGAGGACCGCCCCCTTGATCAGGCTTTCCATGATCGCGCCCTCGCGGCCCTCCTCGAGCGACTCGATCTCGATCTTGCCCATCGAACTCGCGGCGAGTGCATCGAGGTCGTCGACGCGAGCCACCACGTGTCGCTCACCGGCGCGCAGACCCCGGCGAAGTGCATTCGCCGCCAGTGCTTCGTAGTTGGCCACGCTGAGGCGAACACTCACACCCGACCGCTGATTGACGTGGTTGCTGGCACGGGCGAGATGGCTGAACGTCGCAACGACGTCGGCCAGATAGTCGGGCACGTCGACGTCGACCTGACCGTCGCCCGCCGCAATGCTCAGCGACACCGCCTCCTGTCGCATGATGGCCACCTCGGTGTGGACCTCGAGCGGGTAGTGCGTGCGGATCTGACTGCCGAAGCGGTCCTTGAGGGGCGTGATGATGCGGCCGCGGTTGGTGTAGTCCTCCGGGTTCGCCGAGGCGAGCAGCATCACGTCGAGCGGCAGGCGGATCTTGTAGCCGCGAATCTGCACGTCTCGCTCTTCGAGCACGTTGAGCATGCCGACCTGGATCCGCTCGGCGAGGTCGGGCAGTTCGTTGATGGCGAAGATCCCACGGTTGGTGCGCGGCACCAGGCCGTAGTGCAGGGTGAGTTCGTCGGACAGGTACCGACCCTCGGCCACCTTGATCGGGTCGACCTCGCCGATCAGGTCGGCGATCGACGTGTCGGGCGTCGCCAACTTCTCGCCGAAGCGCTCGCTGCGATGCACCCAGTGGATGGGTGTGTCGTCACCGAGTTCCGCGACGAGATCGCGGGCGTGTTTCGACACCGGTTCGTAGGGGTCGTCGTTGATCTCGCTGCCGGCGACGATCGGCATCCACTCGTCGAGGAGCCCGGTGAGCGAACGGATCATTCGAGTCTTGGCCTGCCCGCGCTCGCCGAGGAAGATCACGTCGTGGCCGGCCAGCAGCGCGTTCTCGAGCTGCGGCATCACCGTGTCCTCGTACCCCGACACCCCAGCGAACAATGGCTCGCCCGCCGAGACCCGCTCGATGGCATGCTCTCGAACCTCCTGCTTCACGGGACGCGACACCCAACCGGAGGCGCGGAGCGCTCCGAGGGTGGGCGCCAGGTCGTCGGGTCGATCCATGTCAGCCATGCTCGGAACCTACTCCGACCTGTCGCCGCATGAGCATGCGAGCTGGCACTCCAACAGGGGCCGGACCGGGGTCGCAGACGAGTGAGGCCGCTCGGAGGAACGTACGCTCGTGGCGATGGAACTGTCGGGCGCCTGGTTGGCCACTGCAGCCGATGACGATGTTCGGCGCAACGGCATCGGGCTCGACACCGACGACAGCACCTGGCACCCGATCGAGGTACCCGGCCACTGGCAGCATCACCCCGCCTTTGCCGACAGCGACGGCCCGATCATGTACCGCCACGCCTTCAGCGCTCCACCCCCACCGGACGGCAAACGCCGGTGGTTGACCGTCGACGGGA
Organism: Ilumatobacteraceae bacterium; assembly: GCA_963793335.1. Lineage (GTDB taxonomy): Bacteria > Actinomycetota > Acidimicrobiia > Acidimicrobiales > Ilumatobacteraceae > Sva-07. Next base: position 965,822 of record CAWBZS010000001.1, read on the forward strand.
TCTTCTACCAGGGCGACGTCTGGCTCGATGGCGCCTACCTCGGCGATCCGGAGGGCTACTTCGCAAGTCACACCTTCGAGGTGACGTCGCTGTCGAGGCTCGGCGACGACCACGTCCTTGCGGTCGAGGTCACCTGTTCACCGCAATCCAGCTCGACCGGGCGTCGCAACATCACCGGCGTGTTCCAGTCCCCGACCGGCGTGGGTTCCGACGTCAATCCTGGCGGGCTCTGGCGTCCGGTGTCGCTGTACGACACCGGAGCGGTGCGCATCGAGCGGCTTCGTGTGCTCTGCCGGGACGCCGACGCCAAGCGTGCGCACCTGCGCATCGCCACGCGCCTCGACAGCGACCGTTTCACCCAGATCGCGGTGCGAACGCGCCTCGACGGCGTCGTCGTCGACGAACAGCAACCCTCGATCGCTGCCGGCGACAACGACGTCGAGTGGACGGTCGACGTGCGCGACCCGGCACTGTGGTGGCCGCGGGCGCTGGGCGACCAGCCGCTGATCAATGTCGAAGTCGAGGTGACCATCGACGGCGAGGTCAGTGATCGTCGACGACGACGCACCGGACTGCGCCAGATCACCTGGGACGACTGGGTCTGCACGGTCAACGGCGAGAAGCTGTTCGTGAAGGGCGCCAACCTCCTGCCCACCCGAGCGCTGCCGGCGGACGCAACCGCTGACGAGATGCGTGCCGACGTCGATGCGGCAGTCGATCTCGGCCTCGACGCGTTGCGGGTGCACGGCCACATCGCCGACCGGCCTCTGTACGACGCCGCCGACGAGGCAGGCATCCTCCTGCTGCAGGACTTCCCGCTGCAGTGGGGCCATGCCCGTTCGATCCGCCAACAGGCCGTCGATCAGGCCCGTGCGGCGGTCGACACATTGGGACACCATCCGTCGATCGCGCTCTGGACCGCCCACGACGACCCTGCGGGGACCGACACCGCCGTGGTCGATCCAGGGTGGCGCGGCAAGGTTCGTCGCGCCGCTGCCCAGCAACTGCCGTCGTGGAACAAGTCGGTGCTCGACCGCTGGGTGAAGCGGGCGATCGAACGTGCCGACGGCACCCGGCAGGTGGTTGCCCACTCCGGAGTCGTTCCCCACTTTCCACAACTCGATGGCACCGACAGCCACCTCTGGTTCGGTTGGCGACGAGGCGACCCCGAGGACCTCGGCGCGTTTGCAGGTCGCCTGCCGCGCATGGTCCGCTTCGTCAGCGAGTTCGGGTCGGATTCACCGCCGGCGAACGCCGACTTCGTTGACGAGCAGCTCGCCACGCTCGCCTGGCCGGGGCTCGACTGGGACCGACTCGCCGAGGAGTTCGGCTACCAACGAGAGATCGTCGAACGGCGTTTCCCACCCGTCGAGTTCGACACATTCGACGAGTGGCGCAACGCACTGCAACGCCACCAAGCGCGTCTGCTCGCCGTGCAGATCGAGACACTTCGGCGCTTGAAGTACCGGCCCACCGGCGGATTCTGCTTCTCGACGCTCAACGACTCGGCTCCGGCGATCTCATCGAGCATCCTCGATCACGAGCGGCGCCGGAAGCCGGCGTACGACGCAGTGGCCAGAGCCTGTCGGCCCGTGCTGGTGGTCGCCGATGCGCTTCCGGTCGCGATCGCAGCCGGCTCGACCGTCGATCTCGACGTGCACGTGGTGAACGACCTGCGCGAACCGCTCGACTTCGCCGTGGTCGATGCGGTCGCGTCGTGGACCGGGGACGAGCAGCGCTGGCGATTCGGAGGACCGGTTCCCGCCGACGACGTGGTCAAGGTCGGGCGTCTGCACTTCGAGGCGCCCGATGCGCTCGGAGAACTCTCGCTGTCGTTCACACTGGCAAGCGGCCCGATCACGAGCGACAATCGCTACACCACCACACTCACCCCAGCGCCGTAACGTTTGGTGTCAGACACCAAACGTACGGTTCGCCGGGTCGGCGCCGATCAGCGCGCGAGCGACTTGCGATTCTTGAACTTCGACTTGAGATAGTCGACGTTCATCGTGGCGATGTTGTCGATCGAGATCTCCTTCGGGCACGCCGCCTGGCATTCGCCATGGTTGGTGCACGACCCGAAGTGCTCGTCCATCTTGTCGACCATCGCCTCGGCACGCTTGTAGCGCTCCGCCTGGCCTTGCGGCAGCAGGTTGAGGTGGGCCAGCTTGGCGGAGGTGAACAGGCTCGCCGCGCCGTTCGGGCATGCAGCCACACACGCTCCGCAACCGATACACGCCGCTGCGTCCATCGACGCGTCGGACACCGGCTTCGGAATCGGAATCAGGTTCGCGTCGGGTGCACCGCCGGTCGGGGCGGTGATGTAGCCACCGACCTCGACGATGCGGTCGAACGCCGACCGGTCGACCATCAGGTCCTTGATGATCGGGAACGCCGCCGCCCGCCACGGTTCGATCACGATCTCATCACCGCTGCTGAACGTGCGCATGTGCAACTGGCACGTCGCCGCGCCCTTCTGCGGACCGTGCGCAACACCGTCGATCATCAACGAGCACGTGCCACAGATGCCCTCGCGGCAGTCGTGGTCGAAGACGATGGCTTCGTTGCCTTCCTCGATGAGGCGCTCGTTGAGGATGTCGAGCAATTCGAGGAACGACGCTTCGTCGCTGATCTCGGGGATCTGGTGGGACTCGAAGCGGCCTTGCGCATCGGGGCCGTCCTGGCGCCAGATCTTGAGGGTGAGGTTGGTGAGGGTCGTCACTTGTAACTCCGTGTCTGGAACTTCACGACTTCGTACTCGAGTTGCTCTTTGTGTTCGATCGGATTGGCCATGTCACCGGTCCACTCCCACGCACTGACATAGGCGAAGTCGTCGTCGTTGCGGACGGCTTCACCCTCCTCGGTCTGGTACTCGGACCGGAAGTGCCCGCCACAGCTCTCCTCACGGTTGAGCGCGTCCTTGCACATCAGCATGCCGAGTTCGAAGAAGTCGTCGACGCGGCCGGCCTTCTCGAGTGTCTGGTTGACGCTCGTGTCGGTGCCGGTGACTCGCAGGTCCTTCTTGAACTCCTCGTGCAACGCCGGGATCTCCGACAGCGCCTTCTCGAGGCCATTGGCATTGCGATCCATGCCGCAGTAATCCCAGATGATCTGTCCGAGCTCGCGGTGGAAGTGATCGGGCGTCTTCGTGCCACCGATCGCCATGTACTGCTTGAAGCGATCGGTGGCTTCCTGCTGGACCTTGGCGAACTCCGGGTGCGATGTGTCGGGGACCGGCTTGTTGAGCAGGTCGGCCAGGTACGGCGCGATCGTGTACGGGAGCACGAAGTAGCCGTCGGACAGACCCTGCATCAGCGCCGACGCGCCGAGTCGGTTGGCGCCGTGGTCGGAGAAGTTGGCCTCGCCGGCTGCGAACAGGCCGGGAACCGTGGTCTGCAGTTCGTAGTCGACCCACAGCCCGCCCATCGTGTAGTGGCTGGCGGGGTAGATGCGCATCGGCACCTCGTACGGGTTCTCGCCGGTGATCCGCTCGTACATGTCGAACAGGTTCCCGTAGCGCTCACGGATCGTGTCCTCGCCGAGCCGACCGATCGCCTCGGCGAAGTCGAGGTACACACCGTTCTTGAGCGGTCCGACACCCTGGCCGGCATCGACCATGCGCTTGGCAGCACGAGACGACACGTCGCGAGGTGCGAGGTTGCCGAAGCTCGGGTAGATGCGCTCGAGGTAGTAGTCGCGTTCGGCTTCGGGGATCTGGTCTGCGGGCCTGGTCTCGTCCGCGCTCTTCGGCACCCAGATCCGCCCGTCGTTTCGGAGTGACTCCGACATCAGGGTGAGCTTCGACTGGAAGTCGTCAGCCTGCGGGATGCACGTGGGGTGGATCTGTGTGTAGCACGGGTTCGCAAATGCTGCGCCGCGGCGGTGGGCCCGCCAGGCGCCGGTGACGTTGCACGCCATGGCATTGGTCGACAGGAAGAACGCGTTGCCGTAGCCACCGGTGGCGAGCACGACTGCGTGGGCCGAGTGTGACGAGAACTCGCCGGTCAGCAGGTCACGCGTGACGATGCCCGCGCAGCGACCCTCGACGTTGACCACATCGACCATCTCCATGCGATTCCAGAGCTTCACGTTGCCGAGGCCGATCTGGCGAGCGAGCTGCTGATACGCACCGAGCAGGAGCTGCTGACCGGTCTGACCTCTGGCGTAGAACGTGCGGCTGACCTGGGCGCCACCGAAGCTGCGGTTGTCGAGCAGCCCGCCGTATTCGCGTGCGAACGGCACACCCTGGGCCACCATCTGATCGATGATGTCGACCGACACCTCGGCGAGGCGGTGGACGTTGGCCTCACGGGCACGGAAGTCGCCACCCTTGATCGTGTCGTAGAACAGTCGATGGATCGAGTCGCCGTCACCCTGGTAGTTCTTCGCCGCGTTGATGCCACCCTGGGCAGCGATCGAGTGGGCGCGTCGGGGCGAGTCGTGGAACGTGAACGCTTCGACCTGGTAGCCGAGTTCACCCAACGTCGCCGCCGCGGACGCACCGGCCAGGCCCGTGCCGACCACGATGATCTTGAACTTGCGTTTGTTGGAGGGGTTCACCAGCTTCTGGTTGGCGATGTAGTTCTGCCACTTGTCGGCAAGTGGGCCCTCAGGGACCTTGGGATCGAGAGTGATGCTCATTCGGCTGACTCCTCCAGGGGAACGGTGACGGCGTCGGGGTCGTAGTCGATGACGCCCGCCATGACCGCGACGGGGAACGACACGTTGCCGACCACGACGATCGTGGCGACACCGGTCGCCAGGTAGCGGCGCCAGTTGTTGAATCGGGGGCTGCTCCATCCCATCGACTGGAACAGTGACCAGGTGCCGTGGAACAGGTGAATGCCCAAGGCGATGTTCGCAATGATGTAGATCGCCGCAATCGGGAGCCGCGACAGCGAGGTGTCGATGTTCCAGTAGACGGCGCCCTTCACGAATTCGGGGTTCGTCCAGCCCCACGTGAGGTCGGCGAGATGGAAGATGATGAAGAGCAGGACGATGATGCCCGTCCAGCGCATCGTGCGGCTCGCAAAGCTGGCGACCTGGTAATCGCGGGCGCTCTGGTACTTCACGGGCCGGGCGTGGCGGTTGAGCACCGTCAGGCTGTACGCCGCATGGATGTGCAGCAGGACCGCACCGAGCAGGACGATGCGCATGATCCAGAGGAACACACCGTGCGGCAGGATCGGCACGAGCAGCTCGCGGAGGAACTCGCCGTAGACGTCGATGTCGTAGATCTGCTCGTTGCCCTCTGTGACGACGCCGAGGTACATCTTCAGGTTTCCGATCATGTGACCGACCACGAAGCCGATCCCGATGATGCCGGTGATCGCCATCACGTACTTCTTGCCAACTGCCGTCGAGTAGAAGTCGACGATGAACGGCTTCTTCTTCTTGGACGGCGGTGTGACGGCGGTGCCCGAGACGGGTCCTCGGTTCAACGTTTGTGCCATTCCTGCGAAGTTACTCCGCCGAGGCGCCGCGACACTCAATCGACCTCGTGACGTGTCAATGTCTTGTTGGTCACATGACGAGGGTGCGTTTCGTCGGCTTGGTTCCTAGCCTCCCGCCCGACCATCATGGTTCGGTTGCTCGGATACGAACCGGGCAGGACAACTACGTACCGCCCCTCAGGAGGCACATCCCGTGGATCTCGTTCCCTATCTTGCCGCAGCGTCTGCCATCGCAGCGCTCGTGCTTGCGTTCTACTATTACAAGAAGGTCGAAGAAGCGCCCCCGGGTGACGAGCGCATGATCTTCCTGATGGGAGAGATCCAGAAGGGCGCCCGCGCCTTTCTGAAGAAGGAGTACCAGTGGGTGGCCGTCTTCGCCGTCATCCTGGCGATCCTGTTGGCGGTCGTGATCACCCCACTCGCCGCGGTCACCTACGCGCTCGGCGCCGTGCTGTCGGCGCTCGCCGGATACGCAGGCATGACCGTCGCGACCATGGCCAACGCCCGCACCACCGAGGCGGCCAAGGAAGGCCCGGCCAAAGCTCTGCCCGTCGCGTTCCGCGGTGGCGCCGTCATGGGCTTCTCGGTGGCCGGTCTCGCGTTGCTCGGCCTGATGCTGACCTACCTCACCTTCGTCACCTGGCTCGAGGTCGACAACGCCTTCGAGATCGTCACGGCGTACGGTCTCGGCGCCTCCACGATCGCACTGTTCTCCCGTGTCGGCGGCGGCATCTACACCAAGGCCGCCGACGTCGGCGCTGACCTCGTCGGCAAGGTCGAAGCCGGTATTCCCGAAGACGACCCCCGCAACCCGGCCACGATCGCCGACAACGTCGGCGACAACGTGGGCGACGTCGCCGGCATGGGTGCCGACCTCTTCGAGTCGTACGCCGGCTCGATCATCGCCCCGATCTCGCTGACCGCGTTCGCACTCGGCCTGACCGCCGATCAGGCAGGCCTGGACGGCGCGGTCGAACTCCTCATGTTCCCGATCGCGATCGCCTTCGTCGGCATGATCGCCTCGATCATCGGTTCGTTCCTCGTCCGCGCGGGCGACTCCACCGACTCGAAGGCGCTCAGCAAGGCACTCCACATGGGCACCAACGTGGCCATGGCGATCACGGTGGTCGCCACGGTCGGTGTTGCGTACGTCATGTTCGGTGACGAGGCGCTGTTCGACCAGCCGTGGGGCCTCGCAGTGTCCGTGATCGGCGGCCTGCTCGTCGGCTGGGGTCTCGGCAAGTGCGCCGAGTACTTCACCTCCGATCACTACGGCCCGGTCAAGAAGATCGCCGGCCAGTCGCAGACCGGTCCGGCCACGACGATCCTCGGTGGCATCAGCACCGGCATGATCTCGGTGTTCGCCTCCGTCGGCCTGATCATCGCCGGCGTCGGCATCGCCTACTGGGGTGGCCAGATCACCTTCATCGACACCGCCGACGACTTCGGCGGCATCTACGGCATCGCGGTCGCAGCGATCGGCATGCTGGCCACGCTCGGCGTGGTCGTGTCGGTCGACGCGTACGGGCCGATCGCCGACAACGCCGGTGGCATCGCCGAGATGGCCGAACTCGACCCGTCGGTGCGTGAAGTCACCGACGCCCTCGACTCGCTCGGCAACACGACGGCCGCGGTCGCCAAAGGCTTCGCCGTCGGTTCGGCGGCCCTCACCGCCCTGGCCCTGTTCAAGAGCTTCGAGTACGCACTCCTCGACGAGGGCGCCGTGCTCAACCTCGACGTCGGCGACGTCGAGGTCTTCATCGGTCTCTTCATCGGCGCCGGACTGCCGTTCCTCTTCGCAGCGCTCACGATCGACGCCGTCGGTCGCGCCGCGCAGAAGATGATCGAAGAGGTCCGTCGCCAGTTCCGCGAGATCCCGGGGCTCCGCGAGGGCGCACCCGGTGTGGTGCCCGACTCGGCCAGGTGCGTCGAGATCTCCACGGAGGCCTCACTGCGCGAAATGATCGTGCCCGGCTCGCTCGCCGTCGTCGTCCCGCTGGTCGTCGGCTTCATCAGCGTCGATGCGCTCGGCGGCCTGCTCGCCGGCGCACTCGTCACCGGCTTCGCCCTCGCCATCTTCATGGCGAACTCAGGCGGCGCCTGGGACAACGCCAAGAAGTACATCGAGGCCGGCAACTACGGCGGCAAGGGTTCCGAACCGCACAAGGCCGCCGTCGTCGGCGACACCGTGGGCGACCCGTTCAAGGACACCTCCGGTCCGGCGATGAACATCCTGCTGAAGGTGATGACGATCGTCAGCCTGGTGTTCGCCTCCGCCTTCGTTTGATCCTGACCCCCGCTCACGGGTTCTGTCACCGGTGACGGTGGGGCGTGCGGCCTTCGGCCGGTTCCCATCGTCACCCGTGCCACCCGTTCGCTGTTCAGTGTCGGTCGGGCTGCCGCGCCACCGGCTTGCTCACTGGGGCTGGTCGGCGACGAAGTCGATGAGCTGCTCGACGGCGCCGACGAGTTCCGGGCGCAGGTCGGCGAACGTGTTCACGCAGTTGCGCAGCCTGGGCCAGAAGCCCTCGAACTGCACGCCGAGTTCGGCACACATCGCTTCTTTCCACGGACGGTCGCCCTTCGGGATGTCGGGCCACGCATCGAACCCGATCACCTTCGGCCGGATACCGGCCCACACGTCGACGAACGGATGACCCGTGATGAGCACGTTCGGGTCGTCGACGGTCTGCGCGATCCGAGTCTCCTTCGAGCCGGGCACCAGGTGATCGAGCAGCACGCCGAGACGTCGGTCGGCTGACGGTCCGAAGTCGGCAACTGCAGCGGCAAGGTCGTCGGCACCGTGGAGCGGCTCGACCACGATGCCGAGCTCGCGCAGGTCGTCGCCCCACACGTGCTCGAGGAGTTCGGCGTCGTGCTTGCCCTCGACCCAGATCCGGCTCGCGGCCGCCACACGCGCTCGACCGTCGCCGGCCACCGAACCCGAGGCGGTGATCCGTTGGGTGGCCGCTGCCGCAGCCGCCGGGCGAACGAGCGTGACCGGCGTGCCCTCGATCAGAAACCCACCCGGCTTCCACGTGAAGTGTCGGACGTAGTGATTGCGGTCCTGGAGCGTGACGCCCTCAGCACTCCAACGGACCACGTCACCACAGAAGTGGCTGGAGCGGTCTTCCACCAGCATTCCCATCTCGACCGTCACGTCGGGGTACGTGGGCCCGCGCCGGGCCTGCTCGAAGTCGTCGAGGATGTCTCCGGTGTAGGGCACCGCCCCAGTGAAGCAGCCCCGGTGGGCGCTGTGCCACCATGCCCCGATGCAGCAGTTCGAGGGCAAGATCGCAGTGGTCACCGGCGGGGCGAGCGGCATGGGGCGGGAGTTGGTGGTTCAGCTTGCGACCGAGGGCTGCCACGTCGCACTGTGCGACATGTCGGTCGAGGAGATGGCCGAGTCGCAGCGCCTCGCGCTCTCGGCAGCACCGAGCGGCACGCTCGTGACCACTCATGCGTGCGACGTCTCCGACGAGGAGTCGGTGCTGGCGTTTCGCGACGCCGTGGTCGCCGAACACCAGACCGACCACATCAACCTCCTCTTCAACAATGCGGGTATCGGCGGTGGCGGTTCGGTGATCACCGACGAGCGCGCCTCGTGGGACCGCACCTTCGCGGTGTGCTGGGGTGGCGTGTACTTCGGAGTTCGGGCATTCATGCCGCTGCTGGTCGCGTCGTCGGAGGGCCACATCATCAACACCTCGAGCGTCAACGGTTTCTGGGCGAGCATCGGACCCGACCGTCCCCACACCGCGTACTCGGCGGCGAAGTTCGCCGTCAAGGGATTCAGCGAGGCGTTGATCACGGATCTGCGTGTCAACGCGCCGCATGTCGGGGTGTCGGTGGTGATGCCCGGCCACATCGGCACGTCGATCGTCGAGAACTCGCTGCGTCACGGCGGGCACGAACTCGACATGGAGACGGCCGAGATGGTCAAGGTGATGTCCGACATGTTCCGCGACCAGGCACCGATGTCCGCAGCGGAGGCCAGCGCCGAGATCCTCGACGGCGTCCGCAACGGCAGGTGGCGCATTCTCGTCGGCGACGACGCCCGCAAGCTCGACGAGGCGGTGCGCGCCAATCCCGAGATCGCGTACGAGTCACTCACCCTCGGCGACCTCACGTCCGGCAACGCTGGCACGCCGTTCGCCAACAACGACTGACGCGCCAACCCCGCATCCTCCACGACGACTGCGCGAACGAGCCGTCGGGTGGGACCCAGATGGAACCAGCGAGGGTCGCTCGGCGTCGAATCTCCATGGGGAGATACAACAGAGCAATCGTCGGGGTCACCATGATGCTGCTGGTCGGGCTGGGGGTCTCGGCCTGCAGTGGCGACGACGACTCCGCAGCCGACAGCGCCGACAGTGCCGACAGTGCCGAGCGCGCCATGGAGGTCGAGCCGGCACTGCCCGGGCCATCGTCCGAGGGGCTCGATGCGACGATGTCCGAGGAGGCGGCGGGCGACGCCGTGGATGCGGCAGCGGGCACTGCCGGCGGTTCGATCGGAGCGATCCCCGGCCGCGCCATCGCCACCACCGCAGGAGTCACCGTGCTCACCACCGACATGCGCACGGCGGTGGACGACACCCTCACCGCGGTCGAACGCAACGAAGCACTGGTCTTCGCCGCGGACGTGAGCATCGGCGACGAACGCGACGACGGCAGCGTCGACGGCAGCGTGTACTTCGTGGTCGAGGTGCCACCGGGCGAGCTCGAACTGTTGATCACCGATCTCGGCGCCACCGTGGGGGAGGTCGCGGGGCGCACGCAGGACTCCGCTGACGTGACCGATCAACTCGTCGACCTCGACATCCGCATCGGCGTCGAGCGCGACATCATCGACCGATTCAGGGGACTGCTCGGCGACGCCACCGCGCTGACCGACATCATCGAGATCGAACGGGTGATCAGCGAGCGGACCGTCGCACTGGAACAGCTGCTCGCCAGCCAGAGCAACCTGGAGGACCGCGTCGCCTTCTCGACGCTGACGATCGAACTGCGCTACACACCGCCGGCGGTCGACACTGCGGCGAACAACGACACCGACGAAGGCATCGCCGGCGCGTGGCGCACCGGGTTGGACGGCTTCGTCGGGATGCTCTTCGCCATCGGTTTCGTGTTGGCGGTGAGCGCGCCGTTCCTCGTGACCGCACTGGTGATGGTGGTCATCGCTTGGCTCGCCCTGCGGCGCTGGCGGGCCCACAGGGACGCTCGTTCACCGTCGACCGCTGGCGTGCTCCAGTCAAGCGAGCCGAAGGCAGGCTCCGACCCGGTCGTCACGTCGGACGAGCAACAGCCCGCCGAGCCCAGCCGGCCGGGGTGAGCACGAGGTCGCTGACGCTGCCGTCGGGGAAGACGAACGGCGCCCGCACGCCAGCGTGAGCGCGCACCTCCGGCAGCGGGAGCGGACCGAGCAGATCAGACGAGTCATTCGTATCGCCGTCGGATTCGACCGTCCAGCGATGCCAACGGTGGGCGGGCACTTCCGCAAGTTCGAGACGTGGCTCGCCGAGCACGTCCACCGCACCGTGGACCACCCCCACCTGTTCGTAGCCCACGTCGAGTGCGGCTCGATGGCCCGCCGGTTCGATCGGCGAGGGACGACGGGTCGCATACCACTCGAGGTCGAACGCGATCGGGGTTGGATCGCCGTAGACCCGCCCGAAGGCCTCGTCGGGGTCGTCGATCGCAGACGCATAGGTTTCGTTGCCGACCGACCACTGTTCCATCGGGGCGTCGCAGGTGTGCTCGGCCCACAACGCCTCGCCCTTGACGATGAATGGATCGGCTCGCAACGGAATCTCGAAGTCGACGATGTGCAGCAGCGGACGATCGGCTCGCGCCAGAGCCGCCCAGTACCAGGCGGTGCGACCAACGATCCGATGCCCAGAGATCAGCCCGAGCGCCGCGTCCGAGGTCCATGCTGCGAACACCCACTCCTCGACCAGTGCGTCGGGGTGGCGGGCCTCGGCGCGCCGGGCGGCGGCACCTCGGGCGTCGGCGATCGGCTCCACGATCAGGCAGACTACGGACCATGATCCGATACCTCAGCCTCGACTGGATCAGCGAGCTGTCGACCCAGGTCGCGGACAGCGAGCAGATGCGGGCGCTCGCAGACAGTCACCGCATCGGTGTCACGCAGGTGGTCAGCAACGGACCCGAGGGCGACGTCACCTACCACCTGACGGTTGGCGACGGCGCTGCGACGTTCGGGGCGGGACCTGCCGAGCCGGAAGACGTGAAGATGGAGCAGGACTGGGACACCGCCGTTGCGGTGGCGACCGGCGAGCTCAATGCCCAGGAGGCGTTCATCAGCGGCAAGATCCGACTGTTCGGCGACCAGCAGCTGTTGCTCGCCTCCCAGCCGGTGTTCGGGGCGCTCGACGCGGTGTTCGCTTCGGTCCGCGATCGCACGAGCTACGAGTGAGCGACTGAGGGAACCGCTCGATGCCGGAGATGCCCGAGATCGAGGCGCACGCCGGACGGCTCACCGAACGGTTCGCCGGCCGCGTCCTGACCCGGTTCACCCCGTTCAATTTCACCGCGTTGAAGACCGCGCTCCCGGCGCCTGATACCGCCTACGGGCTCCCGCTCCTCGGCGTCGGTCGCCGCGGGAAATACCTGCTGCTGCGGTTCGAGCCGACCACGTTCGTGGTGCATCTCATGCAGGGTGGTCGGTTGGTGCCCGACGACAAGCAATCGGCCAAGCCACGGGGAGGGCAAGCCCGCTTCGTGTTCGATCCGATCGAGTGCGACGACGGCACGGTCGACGCTGTCGCACTCCTGCTGACCGAGCAGGGCAAGGAACGGCGCGCCGGTGTGTGGTGCGTGCCGACCGCCGACGCACTCACCGCACCTCCACTCGACCGACTCGGTCCCGAAGCAGCCGACATCACCGACCGCCAGCTCGCCGAGTTGTTCGCCCAGCACTCGATGCGGGTGCACGGGTTTCTCCGCGATCAGCGGATGATCGTGGGAATCGGGCGGCGGCTCGCCAACGAGGTGTGCCACCGCGCTCGAGTGTCGCCGTTCGCGAACACTCGCAAGCTCGGCACCGACGGCGCCGCGGTGATCGCACCGGCGATCAGGGCGTGCCTTGCCGAGGGTCTCGAGTTCGAGCGCGGACGCGGCGAGATGACCTCGTCGAAGGACCGTCCGAGTGCCATGCACAACCGCACCGGTCAACCATGCCCCGACTGCGACGACTCGGTACGTGCGGTCGAGTACTCCGGCTACACGGTCAACTACTGCCCGGCCTGCCAGACCGGTGGCAAGGTGCTCGCCGACAACACCACCAGCAAGTTCCTGAAGTAGACGGTCGGGCCATCCGGAGCGTCCGCTTCACGCTCTGCGCGCTGCTTGTGCGCTGGTCCTAAGCTCGCCGGTATGCCCATCCACTTGCGCGCCGAATCCGGCGACTACGCCCCGAACGTCCTCTGCCCCGGCGACCCGCTGCGGGCCAAGTACATCGCCGAAACATTCTTCGACGCCGGAGCCCGTCAGGTCAACGCAGAACGCGGGATGCTCGGCTACACCGGCACGTTCGAGGGCAAGCCGATCAGTGTGCAGTCGACCGGCATGGGCTGTCCGAGTTCGGGCATCGTCTTCGAGGAACTGATCATGTTGGGGGCGACCCGACTGGTGCGCGTGGGCACTTGCGGTGGCCTCGGCGACGACATGGCGATGGGCGACACCATCGTCGGCCTCGCTGCGTCCAGCGACGACCAGACGCCGTTCCGGTACGCCGCCATGGACGGCTACGCCCCGAGCGCCACCTTCTCGTTGGTCGAGACCGCGGCTCGCCTGGCGCGCGAATCGTCGTCCGGCACCGTGCACGTCGGACCGGTCGTGACCTCGGGCATCTTCTACGATCCCGACCCGACCACGTTCGCCCGTTGGAAGCGACTCGGCCATCTCGGCGTCGAGATGGAAGCCGCGATGATGTACACGATCGCTGCCGTCAAAGGCATCGAATCGCTCGCCATCATGACCGTCAGCGACCTGCTCGGCGAGAGCGGCGACACGGAGCGAATCAGCGACGACGAACTCAAGGCCGGCGTCGACCAGATGATGCACATCTCCTGCGCAGTTGCCGTGTCATGATCTCCTGACTCGGCGACCGCCGAGCGAACCACTCCCGCTCCAGGAGCGTCAGACACGCCATGATCCCGCGCACTGCACTCACCCTGCTGACCATCTCGGCCATCGCCCTCGCCGCCTGCGGCAGTGACGACGACACCGCATCGGGATCGGCGCCGACCGCCGACGACCTCGCCGGGCAAGCGTTCGAATCGACCAGTGTCGATGGCTACGACCTCGTCGATGGTGCCACCATCGAACTCGGATTCGAGTCCGACGTGCTCGGCGCGCGAGCCGGCTGCAACTCGTTGAGCGGTAGCTACACAATCACCGATGGCACGCTCGAGGTCGAGACGATGGCGTCGACGATGATGGCCTGCGAGGACGCTCTCATGGAGCAGGACCAATGGTTGAGCGAGTTCCTCACCAGCGGTCCCGACATCGCACTCGACAGCGCCACGCTCACCCTCACCGGAGCCGACGCCACCCTCACGCTCGCGACCGTGCAGCCGATGCCACTCGAAGGGACGACGTGGGTCGTTTCCGGCACCGTGGCGAACGATGCCGTGACGGTGAGCCTCGTCGACTCGGAAGCGTCGATGACGATCACCGATGGCCAAGCACAGGTCGACACCGGCTGCAACACCGGATCGACGACCGTCGAAATCACCGACACCACGATCACGTTCGGCCCGTTGGCGCTCACGATGATGGCGTGCGACGAGGAGCTCACTCGGCTCGAGGCCAGCGTCCTGCTCGCCCTCGACGGCGAGGTGACCTACGAGATCAACGGCGACACCCTGACGCTCCGCAAGGACGGCCCCGGTGGGTCGGTCGGCCTCGACTTCACCGCCCAACCCTGACCCCGCCATCGCGCCACCACCCACCCGACACCACCCACCCGAGTAGCGATGAGTTTCCGCGCGACCCGCCCGCGCGAAGACTCATCGCGCCGAGGTCAGTTCGTGCACAAGGCGGACGAGGCGCTGGGTGGTCGAGACCAGATCGACCCCGAAGTGTTCGTCGAGCACGCGCTCCACCCGCCAGTCGAGACGTTCGGCAGCCGCGTCCCGAGCCGCGTCGCGCCGGCGTCCCGCGGTCTCGGCGTGTGTCGGATGCAGATCGACCTCGATCGCGAGTCGCGCCGCCGGAACGGCGAGGTCGAAGCGCGCGGGGCCGTACCCGGGCAGGTCGATCCGAAACTGGCGTTCGAGCCCCACGAGGCCCGCGGCGACCAACGAGTCTCCGAGCACGGTCTCGCCGTGCGACTCTGCTGGTCCGCCGCGGAGACGCCCATCCAGCAGTTCGAGGAAGCGCCGCACCCACGGTCGCTGACGTGACATCCAGTCGATCGCCACGGCCCGGAGGTCGTCGTCGCTCAGGTGGCCATCGAGCATCACCTGCTCGATGATCGAGAGCAGATCGATCGGGCTCCGACAACGTGCCAGGTCGAGCGCCGTGCGGGCTCGACTCGTGACCGCAATTCCGTCGGGTCGCCGGATGA
This sequence comes from Ilumatobacteraceae bacterium, assembly GCA_963793335.1. Classification (GTDB taxonomy): domain Bacteria; phylum Actinomycetota; class Acidimicrobiia; order Acidimicrobiales; family Ilumatobacteraceae; genus Sva-07. The sequence continues at coordinate 980,867 of CAWBZS010000001.1, forward strand.
TGTCCATGGGTCGGATTGCCGCGGTTCGGTAGGGCACCAGCCAGGGAACGACACTCGGGTGGCTCGCTGGCGGAGCGATCACGTGGACGCGCCGGTCGGGCGGGAGGCGGCGCAGACCCCACAGGCGTCCAGCCGTTGGGCCGCTGATCGCCAACTCCGGATGGGCGGCACAGACCGCGGCGCACCGGGCAACCTCGTCGAGCGTCGCAGCCGGGATCCGCCAGACCCCTTTGACAACTGCCACGAGGTTGCCCGCCTCCCGGAGCGAACGGATCGCCGACTCGCTCAGGCCGCACGCAACGAGCTCGCTCGACGTGGCGACGCCATGATGGGTGCGCAGGAATTCCAATGACTCGGTGGTGAAGACGGCCACACGACCTCCCGGTGAACGATGAGTTCGAGGAGGGAGCCGGCAAGATCACGCTACCGACCACACGCGCCGCACCCCACCCAACGCCCGAGGCGATGAGTTTGCGCGCGACCCGTGCGCGCGAAGACTCATCGCTCGGGAAGGTTCACGAGGGAGCGATGAGTTCGCGCGCGACCCGTGCGCGCGAAGACTCATCGCTTGGGGGTGGGAGGCGGGAATTCGAGTCGGGTCAGATCAGGCCGAGTTCGGCCACCGCATCGCGTTCGCCGACGAGCTCCGCGGCGCTGGCATCGATCTTCGCGCGGCTGAAATCGTCGATGTCGAGGCCCTGGACGATCTCGTAGTTGCCGTCCTTGCACACGCACGGGAACGACGAGATGATGCCCTCGGGGACGCCGTAGCTGCCGTCGGAGACCACCGACATCGACACCCAGTCACCATCGGGGGTGCCCAGCGTCCAGTCACGGATGTGGTCGACCGCGGCCGACGCAGCGGACGCCGCCGATGATGCGCCTCGGGCTTCGATGATCGCCGCGCCGCGCTTGGCAACGGTGGGGATGTAGCTGTTCTCGTACCAGTCGTGGTCGCCCACTTCGGCATAGGCGTTCTTGCCCGCCACGTCGCAGTGGAAGAGGTCGGGGTACTGCGTGGTGGAGTGGTTGCCCCAGATCGTCATCTTGGTGATGTCCGTGACCGACGCATCGAGGCGATGCGCCAGCTGCGACATGGCGCGGTTGTGGTCGAGGCGGGTCATCGCCGTGAACCGACCGGGGTCGAGGTCGGCGGCGTTGCGCTGCGCAATCAGCGCGTTGGTGTTGGCCGGGTTGCCGACGACGAGCACCTTCACGCCCGGCGTGGCCGAACGTGACAGCGCCTCGCCCTGCGGCTTGAAGATCCCACCGTTCGCCGACAACAGGTCGGCACGTTCCATGCCCGCCTTGCGTGGCATCGAGCCGATGAGGATCGCAATGTCGGCATCGCCGAACGCGGTGTCAGCATCATCGGTGCAGGTCACGTCGGACAGCAGCGGGAACGCGCAATCGTCGAGTTCCATCCGCACGCCTTCGAGCGCTCCGAGCGCTGGAGTGATCTCGAGCAGCTGCAAGGCAACGGGTGTGTCCGGACCGAGCATCGAGCCAGATGCAATACGGAAGAGGATGCTGTAGCCGATCTGGCCAGCAGCACCGGTGACAGCGACGCGCACAGGAGTGGTCATGACGTCGATCGTACGCCTGGTTGCGCTCGGCACCCAAGCGCGGTCACCGGGTCGCGGGCGAACGGCGCCGTGCGCCGGCTCACGCGCAACCGCACTCAGGGTTGCGCGAGGACACGCCCGATGATGTCGGCGTAGTAGTCCTGCCCCGACTGCGTGAGGTGGATCCCGTCGTCGTAGAAGCACCGGCCGGCGCACTCCGCAGACAGGACCTCCCAATCGACCACCGCGACGTTGTCGTATCGATCGGGAGCAGCACGCAACTTGGCGTTGTTGTCGGCGACCCACCCCCGATCGGCCTTCGCGGTGAGCAGCAGCACCACGGGCACGTCGGCAAGCGTCGCCAGCATGGCGTCGAGCGTCTCATCGCTGAAGCCGCCGTTGGTGCCCAGGTGCACCACGACGACCGACCCGTAGGTGCCGTTCTCACGCAACGTCTGCATGGTCGGCACGAAGGCGTTCATCTGCCGACTCTGCAACGCGTCGACCTGGAACCCGCGTGCCTGCAGCTCCTCGGCGGCACCGAGCATCACCGAGTCGCCCAGCGCCACCAGCGGAAAACCTGCCTCCGTCGGCGGGATCGCAAGCGTGGGAAGCCCTTCGAGGCTGGTCACCACACCCAACTGACTGACCGGCACCGGGGCCGGTGCCACCGTGTCCGGCGGCGCGGTCGTGGTCGGCGCGGTCGTGGTCGGTGCGGTCGTGGTCGGTGCCGTCGTGGTGACGTCGGCCGACGGGACGCTGATGCCCGGCACCAGATCGGAACCGATCGCCACCGTGTCGTCGGTGTCGACCACGGTGGTCGAGGTGGATGTGGATGATGACGTCGATGTGGATGGCGACATCGGGATCTCATCGATGGCCGACAGGTCGGTGGTGAACTCCTCGCCGGCATCGAGGGCCTGGGCGATCTCGTTCTGTTCGAGGGGTGCGGTCAGCAACACGGCAGCGACGAGCACGGTCACGGCCAGCACCGACGCGACGGCTCCGGTCATGATCAGCTTCGGCCCACGCCGCACACCGCCGAACACCCGACGCATCGCCTGGGTGTACCGACCCTGGCGGATGGGGGTCTCGACGAGCCGATAGGAGATCTCGGTGATGATGCCGGTGAGCACCAGCGCGAACGCGAACTGGCTCAGGGTGAGGTTGTTGCCCGCAACCCCGCGGATCATCTGATAGATCGGCCAGTGGTAGAGGTACAGCCCGTACGATCGGGTCCCGATCCACCGGAACACGGGGTTGCCCAGCACTCGGTTGGCCCACGCGCCGCGATGGGTGACGGCTGCGATGATCGCCAGCGTGGCGATACTCGCGAGGAAGAGTCCGCCGCGGAACAGGAACGGGTCGGCACCACTCGGTGTGGCCAGGTAGGTCGTCCAGCACAACCAACCGAAGAACACGATCGAGATCAACGCCAACGCGTCGAAGAGGTGCCCCTTCGACCGCAGCGGCCCCCGCACGATGGCCAGCGGCCGCCACACCATGGCAAAGGCCGCCCCGAGCAGGATCCCGCCCAGTCGCGAGATGGTGCCGAGATACAGCGTGTCGACCTTCGCGATCGGTCGGTCCCCGAGCCACCAGTAGGCGTCGGGGGTGACGTTCGGATCGGCAATCGGGCCCGGGTAGAACAGCAGCGCGACCGCCACCGTGATCACCACCGAGGCGACCAACAGCCACTTGGCCACCGAGGCCACCTGGCGGGTGCCCTTGCGACCGAGCAGGAAGATCATCACCACGGGCCAGAACAGATAGAACTGCTCCTCGACCGCCAAGCTCCACAGGTGGCGCAGCGGAGCGAAGTCACCAGCGGCGGTGTACCCCAGCCCCTCCCAGATCTGGTAGTAGTTCGAGACGTAGAGGAGCCCGGCGATCACGTTGCCGCGCAGGGCTCCCAGCGCCTCGCTGCGAAACAACGCCGTCCACACCGTCACCAGCAGCATCATCATGTACAGCGCTGGGAGCAGCCGTCGGGCCCGCCGCAGCCAGAACTGACGGAGCGAGATTCGGTAGGTGCGCTCACGTTCGGAAATCAACAGCAGCGTGATCAGATAGCCGGAGATCACGAAGAACATCTCGACGCCGAGGAAGCCACCCGGCAGCCAGTTGCTGTTGGCGTGATACACCATCACCGCCACGACAGCGAGCGCGCGCATGCCGTCCAGGCCGGGAAGATAGGGGACGCTGCTGATGTGCGCCCGATCGTCCGGGAGTGGGTCCACCCGCGGCGGGGCGATCGTCGACATGGGGCTCCCAGTATCGCTGAGGCGACACTCAGAATGCCGTCATGCGCACGCGGCCACCATGGCGCTGGCCTGCCGGTCAGCTCGGTGCTTGCAGTACGCCGTCGATGAGTGCTGCGTAGTACGCCTGACCGTCAGGACGCAGGTGGTAGCCGTCGCTGGCGAAGCAATCACCGGGACAGTCGGCGGTGAGGCCGGCCCAGTCGAGCAGCGACACGTTCTCGTAGCGACCGGCGGTCTCGAAGATCAGCGTGTTGTTGGCCGGGACCCACTCGACGGGGGCATCGAGCGTCAGCAGCAGCACCTGGGGCACGTCGGCCACTGCCTCCATCATGGCGTCCATGTTGGCGGTGCCGATCGTTCCGTTGGTTCCCAAATGCAGCACCACGACATCGCCGAGGCGACCTTGCTCCTGCAGGGTCTGCACAGTGTCGACACCGTTCGAGAACTGTCGACTCTCGACGGCGTCGACCGTGAAGCCCTGTTCCTTGAGCTGTGGGGCAGCACCGAGCATCACCGAGTCGCCGAGCGCCAGTTGCGGGATCGGGACCGGCGGCGCCTCGGTGGTTGGCGCTGTCTGCGTGGTGGGCGCCGGAGCCACGACCGAACCACCCGGAGCGGTCGTCGTCTCCGGCTCGGGTGGCGTCGTGGTGTCGGCGACGACCAGCGGGTCCGCGGTCTCCCCAGAACACGTCGGGTCGTTGACCACGTCACACGTGGCCTCAGCGGCCTCGTCGAGCGTCTGGCGAACTTCATTCTCCACGACCGGTGCGGTGGCGAGGCTGACCCCCGCGAACACGGTCAACCCGATCAGCACCGTTCCAGCCCCGATGAGCGCGTTGCGGGGCCCGGGCACTGGCGAGCGCCAGACGCGGGAGATCGACGAGCGGAACGTGCCCCGACGAATCGGGGTCTCGATGAAGCGGTACGACGCTTCGGTCACGATCAGCGTGGCAACGATTGCGACCGTGAACTCCGCGACGGTCATTCGATTCCCGGCGATGCCACGGATGAGCTGATAGATCGGCCAGTGGAACAGGTAGAGCCCGTACGAGCGAGTGCCGATGTACAACAGCACGGGGATGCTCAGCAGCCGCGGCGTGATCGTGCGACGGTGGGTGACCGCAGCAACCATCATCAAGGTAGCGACCGCGCAGAGCGCAAATCCGCCGCGGAACAACCACGGATTGGCGCCGTTGGGGCCGATGAGGTACATCCACCAGGACATTGCGCCCAGGGCGATCAGACCAGCGAGCGCCAATCCGTCGAGGAGCCGTCCCTTGTCACGGAGCGGGCCACGCATGATGGCGACCGGACGCCACACCATCGCGAACGCCGCACCGAGCAACAGACCACCCGCCCGCGTGACGGTGGACAGGTAGAGCGTGTCGAGCTTGGAGATCTCGCGACCGAAGATGGTCCAGTAGGCCTCCGGCGTGACCTCGGGAGTACCGACCGGCCCGGGGTGGTACAACACCGCCATCGCCACGGTGAGGGCAACGGCGACGAGCACGAGGTAGCGGCTGACGTCTGCGATCTTGCGGCTGCCTCCGCGCAGCAGCGCGAACATCACCAGCGGCCAGATCAGGTAGAACTGCTCCTCGACCGCAAGGCTCCAGAGGTGACGGAGCGGCGCGAAGTCGTTCGATGCGGTGTACCCGGCCCCGGTCCAGATCTGGTACCAGTTCGCCACGTAGAGCACCGCCGCGATCACGTCGCCGCGCAGCTTGCCGAGTGCGTCGCGTTCGAACAACGAGGTCCAAATCGTCAATGCGATCAGCATGGCGAACAGCGCCGGCAGGAGGCGGCGAGCGCGCCGAATCCAGAACTGCCTCATGTCGATCTGATAGCTGCGCTCCTTCTCCGCGATGAGCAGGAGCGTGATCAGGTAGCCGGAGATCACGAAGAACACCTCGACACCGAGGAACCCGCCCGGCAACCACGTCGGATTGGCGTGATACACCATGACCGCCATCACGGCGAGGGCGCGCATGCCGTCGAGCCCAGGCAGGTACGGCACCCGGCTGATCTCGGTGTCTCCCAACTCGCTCCGGCGCGCCATCGGCCGGGTGACGGCTCGTGTCGGTGTGCCGGAGTCTGCGGCGGTGGCGGTCATGTGCGAATCGGCCGGCTCACACGGCTGCCAGGCCGAGGTTCTGACAGATCTCGAGCACCGAGTCGGGCCGGTTGAGGGCGTACAGGTGCAAGCCGGGCGTCCCCGCCTCGATCAGGTCCGAGCAGAGGGTGGTCGCCACGTCGACACCGATTCGGCGCACCTCGTCGGGGTCGTCGGTGGCATCGAGTCGATCGGCCAACCAGGTGGGAAGCGCCGTACCGCTCAGCTCGGCCATCCGTTTGACCATTGCCTTGTTGTTGATCGGCATGATTCCCGGCAGCACCGGCTTGTCGACCCCGAGCGCGCCGAGTTCGTCGACCAGACGTTTCCAGTGATCGACGTCGAAGAAGAACTGCGTCAGCGCGAAGTCGGCCACCCGCAGCTTGGCGGCGAGGTGACGACGGTCGGTCGCGCGGTCGGGCGAGCGAGGATGCACCTCGGGATGGGCCGCGACGCCGGTTGCGAACGTGCCGGCACTGACGACGTCCTCCAGCAGGTCCATGGCATACCGATAGTCGCCGGCCTCCTCGACCCCGTCAGCCGGAGGGTCACCACCCAGCGTGAGAATGTTCTCGATGCCCAAGTCGGCATAGTGCGCCAGCAGTGAGCTGACATCGTCGCGGGTGTGGCCACGGCAGGTGAGGTGAGGCATGGGGGTCCACGACGTTTCGCCGATCATCCAGCCGACCACCTCGCCGGTGCGGTGGCGATCGGATCCGCCGGCACCGTAGGTGATCGACACGAAGTCGGGCTGCAGTGATTCGATGGCGGCGACCGTGCGTCCGAGCGTCAGACTGGCCGCTGAGGTCTTCGGCGGAAAGAACTCGAACGACAGGGTGCGCTTCGTCGCGATGAGTTCCGGAATCCGCGCCATTCGGCACAGGCTACCGATCCGGGCCACGACGCTGCCGCCAGCAGACTCGTCAGGCTGCCGTCGATGTGTCATCGATGTCACACCGGCTGTGTTACGTTCCGCGTCGACGACTCAACCTCACACAAGGGACGGGACATGCCACTCATCGAAAACTGGAAACTGGTCGTACTGGAGCGATACACCAAATTCGACGGACGAGCCGGTCGCGCCGAGTTCTGGTGGTACTTCCTCGCGAACTTCCTCGCGTTTCATTGTGTTGGCGATCCTGATCCAGATCTCCTCGATCTTCATCGTGCTCTACATCGCCTACGGCCTGGGCTTGATCGTCCCGTCGATCGCTGTCGCGATCCGTCGTCTCCACGACACCGACAAATCGGGCTGGTGGCTCCTCATCGGGCTGATCCCGTTCGGCGGAATCGTGCTGCTGGTGTTCTACATCCTCGAGGGCACCAACGGTCCAAACAACTACGGCGCCGGCCCCGAGCCCGCCGCCACCTGACCAACGCCCCCCGAGCCCGGGTCTCGCGGAACCACCGAGGTTCCGCGAGACCCGGGCTCGGGGAACAGGGCGGTCAGTGGCGGAAGTGTCGCTGGCCGGTGAAGACCATCGCGATGCCGTGTTCGTCGGCAGCGGCGATCACCTCGTCGTCACGAACCGAGCCGCCGGGCTGGATCACCGCCGCGACACCCGCCTCGGCAGCGGCGTCGAGGCCGTCACGGAACGGGAAGAACGCATCGCTCGCACAGGCGCCACCTCGGGCACGGTCGGCTGACCGCTCGGCGGCGATGCGGGCCGAGTCGAGTCGGTTCTGCTGACCCGCTCCGATCCCGAACGCCTGCAGGTCCTTCGCGTAGACAATGGCATTGCTGCTCACTGCAGCGCACACCTGCCACGCGAACTCGAGATCGGCCCACTGTTCCTCCGACGGCTGGGTCTCGGTGACCACTCGCCACTCGCTGCCACGGCCGGCAACAGCATCGGGTTGTTGCACGAGGAACCCTCCATCGACCGGGCGGACGTCGAACGGCAGCGGTGACGGGGCATTCGCCGACATCACCCGCAGGTTCTTCTTGACCGCCAGGATCTCGAGCGCTTCGGGCTCGAAACCAGGAGCGACCACCACCTCGGTGAAGACGTCGCCGATCGCAGTGGCCATCGCTGCGGTCACGGTGCGGTTCGCGGCGATGATGCCACCAAACGCGCTCACCGGATCGCAGGCGTTGGCACGGACATAGGCCTCGGTGATGTCGTCTGCCACAGCGACGCCGCACGGGTTCGCATGCTTGACCACCACGACCGCCGGCGCATCGAAACGCTGGACGAGTCGCCACGCCGCTTCGGTGTCGAACACGTTGAGGTAGCTGAGTGCCTTGCCACCGTGCTGTGTCATCGAATCCCACCAGCTGGTGGCACCCGCCTGGCGGTAGCGAGCACCGAGTTGGTGAGGGTTCTCTCCGTAGCGCAAGCGGCTGAGCGAGCTCGAGCGCGAAGATGGATCGACGACGGCAGCGACGGCGATTCGGTTGCCGCTGCGTCGGGCGCGTGGTCGGCGTCGGAACCGGGCTCGACCTCCTCGTCCGACGGCGCGGTGTCGTCGAGCCAGGTGACGATTGCCGCGTCGTAGGCCGCGGTCCTCGCGAACGCGGTTCGTGCCAGTCGCCGACGCGTGGCCGGCGTGAGCGCTCCGTCGGTTCGGAGGTCGTCGAGCACCGGCTCGTAGTCGGCTGGGTCGACGATCACGCCGACATGGGCATGGTTCTTCGCTGCGGCGCGGACCATGGCCGGACCGCCGATGTCGATCAGCTCGATGCCGGGCTCGGAGGAGAACGGGTACAGGTTGACCACCACGAGGTCGATCGGCGCGATGTCGTGGTGATCCATGTCGGCGACGTGTTCGGCGTCGGTTGGATCGGCGAGGATTCCGCCGTGGATCTTGGGGTGCAAGGTCACCACCCGGTGTCCGAGGATCGCCGGCAACCCCGTCAGTTCGGCGACATCGGTGACGGGAATGTTCGCCTTGGCGATCTCCCGAGCGGTGCCGCCACTGGAGACGATCGACCAGCCGAGCTGGTGAAGCGAGTCGGCGAACTCGACGATGCCGGACTTGTCGTAGACGGAGAGCAGCGCAGTGGGCACGAGCGCGACCGTAGCCAAACGGAGCAGCCAACCCTGAATGGCCGCAGATGACCACCGCACCTTCACGGTTGCGCGATCGAGCCCAGCAATCGGGCTACGGTCGCGCTGGGGAACAGCAACGACCGGTGTCCGGAGGGGACCACATGGATTTCAGCACGTTCAAGACACCCGACTGGCTCATGATCGGCGGTGGCGTCGGCATCTTCGTCTTCGGTTTCTTCAACTGGGTCTCGATCGAAGTTGCCGGCATCGGGGTCGGCAGCACCGGCAACGTCTTCGACTTCTTCTGGACGGGAACGATCCCGTGGCTCTTGCTGATCGGCGGCGCCGTCGTGACCGTCCTGCTGGTCCAGGGCACGCTGAAGCGTGAGCAGTTGCCGTGGCCCCTGATCCTGCTCGCGACCACTGCGCTGGCAGCATTCCTGCTGCTGATCAGGTTGGTGTTCAACCCGATCGAAGGATCTGACATCGCCGGGATCGACGTCGGGCGCGGCATTGGTTTGATCCTGTCGGCAGCATCAGGGTTCGCAGCACTCGCCGGAGCGTTCTTGAACTTCCAGGCGTCCGGCGGCAACCTGAAGGACCTCACCGACGTCGACAAACTGAAGTCGAGCTTCTCGAAGCGACGACGACGACACCTTGCCCCCTCCGCCGCCAGCGCCGCCAGCGCCGCCCGCCGCACCCCCGGCGCCGCCCGCCAATTGATTCGTTCTCGTGAACTCGTTGGCGACTGAGTCGCCAACGAGTTCACGGAAGACATCAGAGACTGGCGACGATCTCCGCCATCAGCTCACCGGCCTCGGTGGGGTTGAGGCCCACCTTCACACCAGCGGCTGCGAGCGCATCCATCTTTCCTTGGGCTGTGCCCTTGCCGCCCGACACGATGGCGCCGGCGTGGCCCATCTTCTTGCCGGGAGGCGCCGTGACACCCGCGATGTAGGCGCTCATCGGCTTGGTGACACTGGCGGTGATGTACTCCGCCGCCTCTTCCTCGGCCGAGCCACCGATCTCGCCGATCATCATGATCGCGTGGGTCTCGGGGTCGGCCTCGAACTCGGCGAGACAGTCGATGAAGTTGGTTCCCGGGACGGGATCGCCACCGATGCCGACACACGTCGACACGCCGATGCCTTTCTGCTTCAGCTCGTACAGCGCCTGGTAGGTCAGCGTGCCCGAGCGGCTGACGATGCCGACGTTCGGGCCGTCGGACGACGGCACCTGAGCGATCTCACCTGCGGTGATGCCGATGTTGCACTTGCCGGGGCTGATGATGCCGGGACAGTTCGGCCCGAGCAAGCGCGAGTTCGGATGGTTGCGCACCAGCAGGTTGTAGGTCCTGGCCTCGTCCTGGGCGGGAATGCCCTCGGTGATGCACACGATGAAGCCGATCCCGGCCTCGGCCGCTTCCATGATCGCACCGGAGGCGAACTTCGGTGGCACCGCCACGAACGACGCGGTGGCGCCGGTGGCAGCAACGGCAGCGGCGACCGTGTCGAAGATCGGGATGCCGTCGACGTCCTGGCCGGCCTTGCCCGGCGTGACACCAGCGACGACCTGCGTGCCGTAGTCGCGGTTGCGCAGGCCGTGGTACTTGCCCTGCCCACCGGTGAGGCCCTGCACGATGACCTTGGTGTTCTCGTTGACGAAAATGGCCATGACTACTTCACTTCGCTTTCGCAACAGCCGCACGGGCGGCGTCGAGCATGGTGGGTTCGGACTGGAGTTTGTCGGCGGGAATGCCGGCGTCGAGCAGGATCTGGCGACCCTCCTCGGCGTTGGTGCCGTCGAGGCGGATCACGATCGGAGCTCGCAGCTCGACCCGACCCATCGCCTCCACGATGCCCTTGGCGACTTCCTCGCCGCGGGTGATGCCACCGAAGATGTTGATCAGGATCGACTGGACCTCGTCGTCGAAGTTGATCACTTCGAGCGCTCCGGCCATCACGTCGGCATTGGCGCCACCGCCGATGTCGAGGAAGTTGGCCGCCGCGCCACCGACCTGGTTGACGACGTCGAGGGTCGACATCGCCAGGCCGGCACCGTTGGCGATGATGCCCACGGAACCATCGAGGCCGATGTACTGGAGGCCCTTCTCGGCGGCCATCTTCTCGCGGTCGTCCATCTCGGTGAGCCCGCGGAAGGCATCCCATTCGGGGTGGCGGAACTCGGCGTTCTCGTCGAGGGTGACCTTCGCATCGAGTGCGTGGACTTCACCGGTCGGCTTGAGGATCAGCGGGTTGATCTCGGCGAGGTCGCAATCGCCCTCGGTGAAGCATCGGTACAACTTCACCAAGATGTCGGCGGCACCGTCGAGCGCACGTTCGGGCAGCTTCGCATCGACGCACGCTTGGCGAGCCGTGGCGAGGTCGAGCCCGTCGATCGGGTTGATGTGGAGCTTCACGATGGCGTCGGGGTTGGCCTCGGCGACCGTCTCGATCTCGACGCCGCCTTCGGCCGACAGCATCAGCAGGTGCAACTTCGCGGCACGGTCGAGCGTGAACGAGGCGTAGTACTCCTCGTCGATGTCGGACGCGGTCTCGATCCAGAGCCGCCTGACCACATGGCCCTTGATGTCCATGCCGAGGATGTTGCCGGCGTGTTCACGCAGTTCGGCCTCGTTGTCGGCGAGCTTGATGCCGCCCGCCTTGCCGCGGCCACCGACCTGGACTTGCGCCTTGACCACCACGGGGTAGCCAGCCTGGTTGGCCTCCTTCACCGCCTCGTCGACGGTGTCAGCGGGGCCGCCGGGGCTCACCGGGATGTCGTAGCGGGCGAAGTACTGCTTGCCCTGGTATTCGAAGAGATCCACGTCGGGGTCACTCGCTTTCTGGTTGCGTCAGGTGGTCGATCCGCCAGCGGTCGCGGCGTCGGGCCGAGTAGTGCCACTCGATGCGAGACGTGCGCTTCACGAAGCAGGAACCATACGCCACCGCAAGCGGTTGCGCCGAAACGACCTCGCGCCACGGAACGATCAGAATTGACCGGCAGACTGTGATCGATGTCGAACGTGCAGCGGCCGGTCCGATTGAAGTCGCCAGTGGCCCGCGCTGTCGTGCCGGTGCTCGGTGGCGTGGTGTTCCTGGTCGCGCTCGCGGCGATCACCTGGGGCATCGCGGCGTGGATGTCGAGCGGCAACGTCGAAGTGACCGATCGGCTCGCGCCGAGCCGCATCGAGATCGGCTCGGTGCAGAACGCGTCCCAGAGCATTGCGGAGGATGGCCCGATCATCCTGCCCGGGCTGAGCACCACCACCGGCGAACGAACCCTGGTCCTCGATCACCAGGGAGACGATCCGACGCGTGGCTGGCGGATCTACTATGCGTACCCGGTTGGGCAGCCCGACTGCCCGGTGACACAGGTGGTCGCCACCGGCGAACTTCGCGACTGCAACGACGACCCGATCGAGGTCAGCGACCTGTCTCCGCCGGAATCGGGTGTGTTCCCGGTCGTCGAGAATCAGCGAATCCTCTACATCGACCTCACCGGCGTCACGACCGCAGCGCCGACCACCGACGCCACGGGGTGAGCGGCCCACCAAGCAGACGTGGGTGAGCTCGCGCAGCGCCCGACGGTTCAGGCGGTCGACATCGCATCGACGAGGCGCTCAGCGAAGACTTCGCTGTGCTCGTCGAGCTTGCTCCGGCTGAGTGCGAGCCCACCGATCACGTAGGCGCCGGTGTCGCCGAGCGCCTGATCGAGTTTGTCGAGCGCTTTGCCGGGGTCGAGCGCAAAGGTGCAGAAGCCCGCAACGCGCTTGCCGCGCATCGTGGGCAGGTTGGAGATGTTCGAGATCGCCCACGGGGCCTGGCCGAACAGGAACGCCCCGTGCACCCAGGTACCCACGAGCACCAGATCGGCTTGTTGGATCGACGCGTAGTCGGGTTGCTTCACTTTCGACAGACCGGTGATCGTCCACCGCTCCTGCGCGAGCAGCCCGGCCACCTTCTCGGCCGCCGTCCACGTGTTCCCCGTCAAGCTCTCGACCAACAGTGCTGCCTTCACGTCGGAGATTCTTGCAGGTCGGCCGCCCGCATCCCACACTGCCGATCACCAGCCCGGCCGATGCCCCTCACCGCCGACGTCACCACGAGACCTCGTCGCACCCGACGTGGGTGTCGGGCTCCACCTGGAAGGTGCCATGGCTGATCCCGTGACGCTGAGCGAGACAGACACGCGCTGCGTCGAGCACGGCGTGGGCATCGGTGTCGGCTGCGGTCACGAGGTGGGCCGAGGCTGCGTCCATCTCGGAGGTGAGCGTCCAGACGTGCAGGTCATGGACGTCGACGACGCCGTCGATCGAAGCCAGCTCCTCGGCCAGCGACTCGAGCGCGATCCGCTCGGGTGCGGACTGCAACAGCACGTTCGCCGCTCGCCACCACAGGCGACAGGTTCGAGGGAGGATCCACAGCCCGATCAGGACGCCCGCCAATGAGTCGACCCACACCCATCCGAACCACTGCAGAAGCACGGCGGCGACGATCACACCCACCGAGCCGATCGTGTCGGCGAGCACCTCCAGGTAGGCGCCTTCCAGATTCATCGACTCCTTGGCACCCTGGCGCAGCAGCACGAAGGCGACGATGTTCGCCAGCAGACCGAGCACCGCAACGATCAGCATCGGCGCTCCCAGCACCTCCGGATCGGTGCCGATCCGGCGGATGGCTTCGACGACCACCCAGATGGCCACGGCGAACAGCAACAGAGCGTTCATGAAGGCCGCGAGGACCTCGAGCCGGTACCACCCGAACGTGTGCCGCGACCGCGATGCCGAGTCGGGCAGGGTCGAGCGCCGCTCGAATCGGGTGGCCAGGCCGATCGCGGTGAGTGCCAACCCGAGCCCGACCACGTCGGTGAGCATGTGTGCGGCGTCGGCCAACAGCGCCAGCGAGTTGGTCGCAACCGCCGCAACCAGTTGCACCACGAAGAAGGTGGCAATCACCGCGAACGCCGCCGTCAGACGACCTCGGTGACGCTCCCCTGCCCGAGCCAGACCGGCGCCGTGATCGTGGCCGTGATCGTGGTTCGTCCCCGTCATGAGCTCATTCTCACATACTGAGAACGAAACGACAACGAATCAGACCAGGGCAGTTCGGACCGTCAGCGCGTCCCCGTCACCCCGAGACGGGGATCTCCACGGTGAAGACCACCTGGTCGAACTCGCCGTATCGAGCGGTCACCTCGAAGGTCCAGAGCCCCGCCACCGGCAGGTTGACCCCCGCACCGACCACGTGGTTCGCTCCGGCAGGGAACACCTCCACATCGAACGGCGGAATGTCCTGCTCCGGCAGCTCGGCACGCACGGTGATCTCGTCGGCTCGGTCGAGCGACCCGGACGGGGACGAGAGATAGACGTGCATCTCCGTGCCACCGGTGACTGCGGGCTCGAGTTCGACCTGCGCGACGCGCTCACCGACCACCGCCGACACCGACACGATCTCCGCGGTCTCCACGGGCGGCGGCGAGTTCACCAGCCCGGCGGTGGCACCGAGAATCAGCACGATGCCGGCGACCTCGAACCCGATGCTGCGCCGTACCACCGGCGCGGCGGCGCTGTCACGCGAGTGCACGGCACGACGACTGAACGCGGCGATGCCCACGACCACCGCAACGAGCACCAGCTTGATCACGAGCCAACGTCCGTACGCCGAGTCGGTGAGGCCCGACAGCGTGCCGAGTTGGCGCCAGCCGTTCGCCCCACCCGACACCGCCAACGCCACCACGGATCCGAGCGCCCACGGCGAGAACCGAGCTGCGGTGCTCCAGAACTGGCCGGGGCCGGGGGCGACGAGGACCGCCGCGAGCCCGCCGAACCAGATCGCCATCGCCGAGAGATGCACGAGCGTGCTGACGAACCCGAGTGCCACGTCATCGCCCGACACGCCGTGCCCACCCGCCGCGGTGACCGCAAGCACGCCGAGCCCGAGCGCGGACACCACCACCACCCCACCGCGCACGGCCAACCGTGATCGCAGTGGGATGAGTACGCCGAACAGCACGATCACCACGAGCCGGGCCACCCACCACTGACCCGATTGCGTGTCGACCACTGCGCCCCAGGCGGCGAAACTGCCACCGATCAGGTTCGCCTGCGCAGCGATCATCCAGAGGGTTCCGACGACGCCGAGCTCGGCCGCCACCACCAGGAGCATGCCCACGCGACGCGAGTGGATCGCCGATGGCACGAGGGAGAGCGTCAGCACCATGGCACCGACGAGCAACCCGATGCCGGCGTAGCTGGCGAATCGACCAATCCCGAGGAGCAGCGAGTCGGTGGAGCTGTCCGCCGTGGCGTCGAAGAGCCCGTCGACGACACCAGCGGTGACCGCCGACGGCACGCCGACGGAGAACGTGATCGATCCGCGCACCCGGTGCGAGTCGGCGGAGAGCGCTTGCCATGCAATCACGTACGTGCCGTCGTCGAGCGTCGACGGAATGGCAGCTCGCATTCGATCGGCGCCCCCCGACTGGTCGACACCGCCGATCTCGACATCATCACCGTTGGCGTCCACGAGGCGAATGGCCGGCTCGATCGGATCCACACGCTCGGTGAATTGCAGCGCGATCTCGGTCGGTGACGTCTCCAGCAGCTCCTGGTTGGCAGGCGACGACGAGATCAACTCGGCGTGTGCCGATGCGGTGCCGGCGCCGGCGAGCAGACCGCCGAGCATGATGATCAGCCCGACGAGTACGACTGCCGCACGACGATCGGGACGATTGGGCACCAACGACTGCATGGGATCAGCGTTCAGTCGGCGCTGCCCGGCGCGGCCTCGGAGCCACTGCCAGCGTTCGCTGCGTCGGCGGCTGCCTTGGTCTTGCGTGCCCGGTAGACGACGTAGGCGCCGAGCGCGAACACCACCGTCATCGTGAGGAAGAACGCGATCGTGCCACCGGTGGAGTTCCCACCAACCGACCCGCTGCTGGAGGCGACGGGCTCGCTGGCGACTGGAATCGTCGCAGGAGCGGTGGTGTCGGACGCAGCGTCGGTGATCGCCGGGGTGGAGGGCTCCGTCGTGATCGGCTGCGTGGTCTCGGGAGCGGTCGTCGACGGCGCCGAGGCGGCCGGTGCCGAGGTCGGCGGAACGGTCGCGACGGGACCGGTCAGCGTCATGGCCGGAGCGGGCTCGTCCAGTTCGTCGCCGGGCTGCTGTGGAATCCCGATCCAGCGGATCTCGCCGACCTCGCACCGCTGGACGAACGGGAAGTAGATCGTGGTGTCGGGGGTGGGCGGCAGTGTCATCGTGACGTCGAACGTGCCCTCGACGTCATCGGCGAGTGGGCCACCGACGAACGACACCACCGTGCCCTCGCTGGTGGTCTCGACCGATCCGGTCCAATTCTCGACCGTCTCGGCGGCAGCGTCGGTGACGCCGTCGGGCAGGCGCATGTCGAGTCGCACCGTCGGCGAGCCGTCACAACCGTGCTCGACGGTGAAGCCGACCGTGAGTCGGGAGCCGGCCTGGGCCTGTTTCGGATCTGGATCGATGTGCGCCGAGGCAGAAACACCAACGGCAACCATCGCAACACCGGCGAGGACAACAGCGGAGACGAGGCGGCGGATCATGACGCCCCAAGGTTACGAGTCAAGGTTGCGAGTCCGGGCGCGGTTCACCCACGCAGACCGCTCCGTAGACTGTGATGATGCGTTCGCCTACACCGCTCGACGGAACTGCCTCCGAGGCGCTCGCTCACGCTGGAGACCACGACACCGACGACGATTTGGTGTCCGACGCCGCAATCCAGCGGATGCTCAAGATCGTCCTCGCGGTGCTCGCAGCTGCAGTGGTGGCCGGGGTGTTCGCGGCGGCCGCCATCTGGGCATTGGGTGCCGACGACGAGCCGCCCCCGCCCATGAACGCAGTCGACGTCGGCTTCCTCCAGGACATGATCGACCATCACGAGCAGGCGCTGCTGATCTCCAATCTCTATCTCGACGGCCATTCCGACCGGCCTGCGGCGCCGTACGCACGGGAGGTGATCATGTTCCAGGAGCGCGACCTCGGATGGATGCGCGATTGGCTGGCCGACGAGGGGTACCCCGAGGGCGAGGCCGAGCGGATCGCCATGCAGTGGATGGACGAGCCGACGCCGCTCGCCGAGATGCGCGGCATGCAGAGCCCCGAGCGACTGCAGGAACTCGCTGATGCCACGGGCGCAGAAGCCGACCGCTTGTTCTTCGTGCTGATGACCGATCATCATCTCGGCGGTGTCCACATGGCCGACCATGCAGCGGCCAACGGCCAGCGTCCGGACATCGTCGACTTCGCCGCTGCGGTGTCGCGCAACCAGGCCATCGAAGTGGTCGAGTACGAGCGGGCGATGGAACGACTCGGCCTCGCCTGACCCCACCATCCCGGCGATCTCGTGAACAAGTTCACCCCGCAGGGGTGGAGCTGTTCACGAGATGGCGGTGGGGTGGGCCGCGCAACCTCGGAGCCGGGCATCAGAGCTTCTTGAGCGGCGCCCAGGCGAGGGCGAGGTGTTTGGTCCCGACACCGGAGAAGTTGATGGAGGCCTCCGCCTTCTCGCCGACGCCGGAGATGTCGATGATCACGCCGGCACCGAACGCCGGATGCTCGACGTCGTCGCCCACGCGCAGTCCGAGGTCCTGGCTGTTCGTCGGGGCTGGAACAGGCTTGGAGCCCGACCGGATCGCCGCCTCGACGACTCGATCTCGGTGCGCTTCCTGCTCGGCCTTGGCATCGATGATGTCGGCGTTGATGTCTCGACCGCCACCACCGCCACCACCACCGCGGCGGTACGGCGGTGGGTCTGCGTAGCTCGAGTCCCGGCTGCGGTAGCTCTGGCGCCCATAGCTCGAGCGGCCGGTGACATTGCCGGTGGAGTCGACGAGCGTCTCGGGGATCTCGTCGAAGAATCGTGACGGCGGGTTGTACTGCGTGGAGCCGTACAGCTGGCGACTCCAGGCGTGCGACATGTACAGCCGTTTCATCGCTCTGGTGATCCCCACGTAGGCGAGGCGGCGCTCCTCCTCCATCTCGGCCGGCTCGGTGAGCGCTCGGATGTGGGGGAAGATGCCTTCCTCACAACCCACGAGGAACACCACCGGGAACTCCAGTCCCTTCGCGGAGTGCAGCGTCATCAACACCACCTGGTCCTCGACGGCCCCGTCGGGCAGGTCATCGGTGTCGGCCACCAACGCCACCTGCTCGAGGAACTCGTCCATCACGGTGAACTCCCGCGCCGAGCCGACGAGTTCCCCCAGGTTCTCGATGCGGGTGTGCGCCTCGATCGTGTCCTCGGCCTCCAACTCCGCAAGGTAGCCGGAGCCATCGAGGGCTGCTTGGAGCACATCGCCGGGACCCTGGTCGGGGTCGCTGACGACGGTGGTCATCGAGTCGAGCAGGTCGACGAACGATGCGATGCCGCGCACCGCAGGGCCGGTGACTCCCGCCTCGTCCGCCCGCCGCAGCGCATCGGCGAAGGCAAGGCCCTCGACAGCCGCAAACGCGTCGAGCTTCGCCACACTTGCGTCGCCCACCCCACGTTTCGGGACGTTCAACACCCGCTTCACACTCACCTCGTCGGCCGGGTTGATCACCGCCTTCAAGTACGCCATTGCGTCCTTCACCTCGCGCCGGTCGTAGAAGCGCGTGCCCCCGACGACCTTGTACGGCACACCGAGGCGCATGAACGCCTCCTCGACCACTCGGCTCTGCGCGTTGGTGCGGTAGAGCACGGCCATCTCACGAAAGTTGGTGGCGTCGTCGGCGTGCAGTTGGCGCGCGGTGCCCGCCACCCAGGTGGCTTCATCGCCTTCGTCCTCGGCGTGGTATCGCCCGATGCGCTGGCCCATCCCGCTGTCGGTCCACAGCGACTTCGGCTTGCGTTCGACGTTGTTGTCGATCACGGCGTTGGCGGCGTCGAGAATCGTCTGGGTGCTGCGGTAGTTCTGATCGAGGATCACGGTGGTGACGTCGGGGAACGCCTCCTCGAACTCGAGGATGTTCCGGAAGTCGGCCCCGCGAAACTTGTACACCGACTGATCGGTGTCGCCCACCACGCAGACGTTGCGATGGCCGTCGGCGAGCAGCAGGACCATCTCGTTCTGGGCCTGGTTGGTGTCCTGGTACTCGTCGACGAGGATGTGTTGGAAACGTTGGCGGTAGTGCTCGAGCACGTCGCCGTGCTCGCGGAACAGCTTGACGGTGTTGGTGAGCAGGTCGTCGAAGTCCATCGCCCCCGCCTTGAGCAGACGGGCCTGGTACTCGGCGTACACGTCGGCGTGTTTGCGGTCGAAGATGTTCTGCGCCCGACGCTGCGCTTCGTCCGGGTCGATCAGCTCGTTCTTCCAGAGGCTGATGATGGCGTGCACACCGCGCGGTGTGAACCGCTTGGCGTCGAGACCGAGGTCGCGGATCACGTAGCTGGTCAGCCGGTTGGAATCGGCCGAGTCGTAGATCGAGAACTGGCGGGGGTACCCGAGCAGGTCGCCATTCGCCCGCAGGATGCGAACACACGCGGAGTGGAACGTCGACACCCACATCGTCTTCACGACCGGGCCGACGAGTGCGCCGACGCGTTCACGCATTTCGGCAGCGGCTTTGTTGGTGAACGTGATCGCCAGGATTTTCGACGGGTGCACGCCGTTGTGGATCAGGTGGGCGATGCGGTGCGTGAGCACCCGTGTCTTGCCGGAGCCGGCGCCGGCGATCACGAGCAGCGGGCCCGACTCGTGGGCGACCGCGTCGAGCTGGTCCGGGTTGAGCCCGGCAGCGAACGGCGACGGGTTGCCGTCGTCGAACGCGTCGGGCGGCGCGCTGTCGGCGGGGTGTGGGATGTCGGCGAACAGCTCGTCGTCAGTCATGTGCGGCCCACTCTAGAGAGCCGGTGACGCGGAGACAGGAGGATCGGCGACGTGGTTGACTCTGGCGATGGAGTACACCCACGTCCTGCCCGAACACTTCGCTGCACTCGACGGGATCGACGACTGGACCGTGGTCGACGGACCTGCCATCGCCGCGGTGTTCCGAGCTCCGACCTACCTCGCCGGCGCTGACCTGGTGAAGGCGATCGCCGTCATCGCCGAGGCCGAGCAACACCATCCCGACATGGAGATCCGCTACCCCGGCCGGGTTCACGTGCTGCTGACCACGCACGCCACCGGCGGGCTCACCACGCTCGACGTCGACACCGCTCGCAAGATCTCCGCTGCAGCGGCAGCCGGCGGCGCCGAGTCAGAGCCTGACGCCTAGGTCGCCGGCTGCCCGGCGTCGGATCACCTCGTGGGCAGTTGCGTGCGCGTCACGGGTGCCACTGTCGATGACATGGCCCTCGGTTTCGGCCAGCCCCAGTCGGCGCCCGAAGGCCGGGAGGAACCACGGACCCATCACCGCGTCGGGAACGGTGCCGGCACCGCCCGGGCACGAGCGATGTGGTCGCGCCAGCAGCGGCATCGGTGACGCTCGTTCCGGGCATGCGACTCGAACCGCCACGGCTCGATTGCGCCGGCGCGCAAGAAGGCGAAGAAGGCATCGCCCTCGACCAGCACGCTCGACGCGAGCCGATCGGCGATCAGCTCCGCAACCGTCGACTTGCCAGCACCAGGTGGCCCCGTGATCACCATCAGCGATCCCATGCGGGCACCCTGACACAGCACCCCCGCCACCAGCGATGAGTTTCCGGGCGCACAGGTCGCGTGAAAACTCATCGCATCGCCCGCCGACTGCAACGAGCACCGCATCCTGGTCAGCTGACCGGCCGATGTGGCAACTGGTGTCAGACACCAAGCGGTACGTCACCCGCTCTGGAGGTCGGCCAGTTCCAGCCAACGAGACTCGAGCACGTCGAGTTCGGCCTGGGCGTCGGCGAGTTCGGAGCCGGTGGCATGCAGCTCGGTGTGGTCCGTCAGGCCGGCGAGCCGTTCGGTGAGCTGATCGACGCGCTTCTGCGCCTTGGTCATCGCCTGTTCGGTCTCGCGGAGCTGGCGACCGACGGTGTACCGGCTCGGGGCGCCCTTGGCGTTTGGTGCCGTCGGAGTGGCCGCTTTGGGGATCGCCTTGGGTACCGACGACTTCGGTGCCCCACCGGCCGAACGTTCCGCCAACCAGCCGGTGACACCGCCGGGGACTCGGCGGATCGCTCCACCGGGGTCGATGGCGAGGACGTGGTCGGCGACCCGGTCGAGGAACGCACGGTCGTGACTGGCCACCACCAGCGCACCGGGCCAGTCGTCGAGGAACGCCTCCAGCGACCGCAGCGTGTCGAGGTCGAGATCGTTGGTCGGCTCATCGAGGATCAGAAGGTTCGGCTCCGTTGCGAGCACCATCACCAGCTGCAGACGCCGTCGTTCGCCACCGGAGAGCATCCGCACAGGTGCGTACTGTGCGGTCGAGTCGAACCAGAACCGCTCGAGCAGCGCCCGGTCGCGGAAGTCAGGGTCGCGGTGCGGCCCAGCCACCAGTTCACGCACGATGGCATTCTGGTCGAGGTCGGACGAGTGCTGATCGGCGAACCCAACGACGACCGTCTTGCCTCGCTTGACGGTTCCGGCGGCCGGTTCGCTCCGTGCGGCGATGATGTCGAGCAGCGTCGACTTGCCGGACCCGTTCGGCCCGACCACAGCCAGTCGGGCGCCTGGCTCGATCAGCAGATCGACGTGTTCGAAGACGGTCAACTCATCATGCGCTCCCACGTTGAAGCGCTGAGCCACGCCCTCCAACTCAACCACCTGGTTGCCGAGACGGGCCGTGCCGGCCCCGAACTGCAGGTCGTTGCCGCGAACACCGACCGGCGCTGGACCACCCGACACGATCTCGTTCGCCGAACGCAGACGCGCCTTCGGTTTCGTCGACCGTGCGGGTGCACCGCGCCGCAACCACGCCAGCTCCTTGCGGGCGAGGATCTTGCGCGTCGACTCCTCCTGCGCCTCCCGGTCGATCCGCTCGGCACGGGCGTCGAGGTACGTCGCGTACGCGCTGGCGCCGGTCGCCGCCTGATGAACGAAACTGCGTCCACCGTCGAGCTCGACCACTTTGCTCGGGCCAACATCGGTGGTGAGCCGGTCGAGCGCATGGCGGTCGTGGGTCACCAGCACCAGCGCAGACTTCATCTTGACCAGTCGCGATTCGAGCCACTCGATCGCTTCGAGGTCGAGGTGGTTGGTGGGTTCGTCGAGCACCACCATGTCATGGTCGCCGTGCTCGTCGTCCGCGAGCATCTTCGCGAGCGCAACGCGCTTTGCCTGCCCACCCGACAGCTCGTTCGTTGGTCGGTCGAGCAGCGGTTGCACACCGAGCTTCGTGGCGACTGCGGCGACCTCCCACGAATCACCGAGGAACTCGCTGACGGTGCCGGCCGGGAGCACGGGGTCCTGTTCGAGCGAAGCGATCCGTACCCCTCGGCCGAAGCGGACGTCACCCGTATCGGGCTCGAGCAGCCCGGTCATGATCTTCAGCAGCGTTGTCTTGCCAGAGCCGTTCACGCCCACGACGGCAACGCGATCGCCGGTCGACACGGTGACCGCGAGATCGGTGAACAACACCTTGTCCGGCTGGGCGAGTTCCACCCCGGCGAGGTCGACACAGATCACCGTCTCGACGCTACGGCGTAACGTTTGGTGTCTGACACCAAACGTTACGCCTGCGCGGCGTGGCGGTCAGTCGCGGCCGTTGATGACCCGGTCGGTGATGCGAGCCTCGGCGTCGGCCAGCTGCTCGTCGGCCTCGGCCTGGTCGATGCGACCGTTGTCGACGGCGTTCGTCAGACGTTCGTCGAGCTCGTTCACGAGTTCGTCGACGACATCTTGGACATCGACAGCCTGCGTCTCTGCGATCTCGGCGAGCGTGGAACCGTCGCGCAGTTGCTGGCGCAATTCGGTGGTGTCGAGACCGAGCAGGTCGGTCAGCGCTTCCGAGGCAACGCCACGGCCGAACCCGCCCGGCACGCCCCGACCAGCGCGGTCGCCCCGCTCGCCTCGTTCGGGCCGGTTCTCGACGAGATGCGCCGTCACCTCGTCGGCTTGCTCGGCGGTGATCGTCCCGTCGTCGACGAGCGCCTGCAGCGTCTCGCGCAGCTTCGATCCGACGGCCGCCCCGGGATCGTCGGCGGGATCGGACCCGTCGTCGGCCTGCTGGACGACCGCGGCCGGTGAGGCGACCACGTCGTTCGACGCGGCACTCGTCAGCCCCGGCACGCCGAGCACCAAGCCGGCAGCCGTGCCGGCGAGCAGCCCGCCCGCCACCCCCAGCGCAACGCCCCGGCGCGTCCCGGCCGGCGTGGCGGCTGACGAGGCCGTTGACGTGGTGGATGAAGATGTGTCCTGCGTACTCATGACGGTGAATCCCTTCGGTCGTTGTCGTCGGCGAGCGTTCCCGTCGACATGCTCATGGTGAGCGTTCGAGGTGAACGGGTCGCCGGAGTTGCGTAAGGGATCAGTGAGGCGACCGACTCGTCACCGACGGCGACCGAGCAGGTCGTGCGCGGCGTGCCAGCCACCCATACCGTGCACCCCACCGCCCGGCGGCGTCGACGCCGAACAGATCCACACACCATCGACCGGTGTACGCCACGGATGCAGGCTCCAGTTCGGCCGGGCGATGAACTGGCCGATGTCGCCAGCACCGCCGTTGATGTCGCCACCCACGTAGTTCTCGTTGTGTTCGCGCATCGCAGCAGGCCCCATGACATGACGCCCGATGATCCGATCGCGGAATCCCGGTGCGAATCGCTCCACCTGGGCCTCGATTCTGCCGACCATGTCGACGGTCGAGCCGTTCGGGACGTGGCAGTACCCCCAGATCGCATGCACCCCCGCCGGCGCACGGCGGTGATCGAACGACGTCTGCTGAGCGAGCAGCACGTAGGGGCGCTCGGGATGTCTCCCGCTCACGACCTCGGCCTCGGCCTCGGCGATCTCATCCAGCGTCCCTCCGAGGTGCACGGTTCCCGCAAGCGAGCAGTCGGGATTCGCCCACGGCACCGGCCCATCGAGCACCCAGTCGACCTTGACCACGCCGGGCCCATAGCGGTACCGCTGCAGTGCGCGCTGGTAGCGGCGGGGAGCTCGCTCGCCGAGGAGGTCGAGCACCTGGCGCGGTGTCAGATCGAGCACCACGTCGCTGCCCGCCGGCAGCTCAGCCAACGACGTCACCCGTCGGCCGCACTCGATCGAGCCACCGTGGTCGACGACGATCGCCGCGAGCGCGTCTGCAATGCCTTGCGAGCCACCACGAGCCATGGGCCAACCGACCCGATGGCCGAGCACGCCGAGGATCAAGCCGTACGCCGCGGTGGCCGGTGACCGCAACGACAGCAGCGAGTGGGCGGCGAGGCCGGCAAAGAGCGCTTTGGCTCCGTCCGATCCGAAGCGGGAGTTCGCCACGCCGGATGCGGATCGCACGCCGACCAGTCCAAACCGGGCCAACTCGACCGGGTGGCGCGGCGGCACCCGAAGCGGCGACAGCAGGCCGTCGGTCAGGTCGAAGCCTGCATCGACGAACGGGGACATCAACCTGCGATAGGCAGCGGCGTCCGAGCCGAGGCCGTCAGCCGTGTCGTCGACCGAGCGCCGCAGCACCACGGCCCGGCCGCCGTCGAGCGGGTGCGCCAACGGCACCTCGGGATGCACCCAGTCGAGACCGTGCGCGGCCAGCGCACCGTCGTCTGCGAGCGATCGGAACGCCGGCGACGCCAACGCAAGGGGGTGGATCGCCGAACAGATGTCGTGGACCACGTCGGGACGCACGAGCGCCGCCGATCGGGTCCCGCCACCGACCGTGTCGGCCGCCTCGACCACCAACACCCGGCGACCCGCCCGAGCGAGTACGACCGCCGCCATCAACCCGTTCGGGCCGGCGCCAACCACGACGACGTCGGGATCGTTCATCGCACTGCGCTGGTGTCCGGCCGATCGGACGACCTGGCCGATTCGGTTCCGTCAGCTGGCGCACTCGGTCCGGGGGGTGCCGGCCACTCGGGAGAGACCGGCAGCGTGAACCCGATCGCTGCGCCGCCAGCGTCACGGTTCCCTGCGACGACGGTGCCGCCGGCACGTGCCACCACGTCGCGCACGATCGACAGGCCGAGGCCCGATCCCGGCATCGATCGGGCCGACTCGGAGCGGTGGAACCGATCGAAGATCTGCTCCTCTTCACCGGAGGAGATCCCCGGCCCACGATCGAGCACGGTGACCGAGCCGGCGTCGACGACCACGTCGATCGCGCCGCCGGTCTGATCGAATTTGCAGGCGTTGTCGACGAGATTGGTCATCGCCCGTTCGAGCGCCGCACGGGGCACATCGACCGATGCCTGCGAGCGCACGTCGACGACGACGTCGCGGGACCGGCGACGTGCCACCCGATCGGCAACCTCCGACACCAGCGAGGCGAGCGCGATCCGTTCGTCTGGCTGGTCGTCGAGTTCGCCCGATGCCACCGCAACCAGTTCGTTGACCAGTTCGGTGAGCTCGCCAACCTCCGTGTCGAGATCGTCGAGGATGCCGTCGCGCATCTGCTCGTTCATCTCCGGATGGCGGCGAAGCACCGACAGGTTGGTCTTCAGGCTGGTCAGTGGCGTCCGCAGCTCGTGTCCGGCGTCCTGAACCAGCCGCTGTTGCTCGGCGCGTGACACGGCCAGAGCGCCCAACATGTCGCGGAATGCCGACCCGAGCCGACCGACCTCATCGGTGCCGGTGCCGGGCACGGTGACATCGAGTCGTCCCGACGAACCGACGTCCTCGGCGGCCCTGGTCAACCGCCGAACCGGCGCAGCAACGGTGCCGGCGATCAACCATCCGATCAGGGCAGCGCCGACCGACACCAGCAACACCAACACCATTGTGCGCTGGCGCAGATCGGCGAGCACGCTGTCGACCTCGTCGAGCGAGCGGCCCACCTGCAGTGCGCCGTCTGGCAGGCCGATCGTGCGGATGCGCACCGACTCGTCACCGATGGTCACCGTCTTCGGCGACACCGTCCGGGGTGTTCCTGCCACTGCGACCGCGTCGGCGCCGATCGGTGCATCCGCCGGGAACGACGTGGCGATCGGAGCGCCGTTCGTGTCGAGCACGCGCACCGAGTACACCTCGAACAGGCTGCGCGTCGGCATCGTGATGCGACCGTCGACGGCTCGACCGACCATCTGGGTGGTGGCCTGCTCGATCGATCGGTCGACCTCGTCGAGCAGACGGGCGCTCGTGGATCGATACCCGATCAAACCAACGGCGAACGTCGCGAACAGCGCGACCATCGCCAGCGACAGCGCGATCTTCCACCGCAGCCCCATCAGTCACCGATCCGGGCCGTGTAGCCGACACCACGCACGGTGTGCACGACACGCGGCTCACCCTCGGCCTCGGTCTTGCGGCGCAGGTAACCGATGTAGACCGCCAGGTTCTTCGAGTCGGGCCCGAAGTCGTAGTGCCAGATGCGGTCGTAGATCGTCGAGTGGTCGAGCACGATGCCCTGGTTCGCGACGAGGAGGGCGAGGAGGTCGAACTCGGTCTTGGACAGTTGGATCTCGCGTTCACCCCGAAACGCGCGGCGTCCCGAGGTGTCGAGGCGGAGATCTCCGAGCACGAGTTCACCCGCGGGCTGGTCGCCATCGTCGGTGTCGTACCCCGAGCGTCGGAGCAGTGCTCGAATCCGCGCGAGCAGCTCCTCGAGGTCGTATGGCTTGGGCAGGTAGTCGTCGGCACCCGCATCGAGACCGGCGACCCGGTCGCTGGTCTCCGTGCGCGCGGTCAGCATGAGAATCGGAATGCGACTGCCTTCCGATCGCAGCACACGGCACACGGTCAGCCCATCGACCATCGGCATCGAGACATCGAGCAGGAGCACGTCGGGTTCGGATTGACGGATCGCTTCGAGTGCCTCGGCACCGTTGTGTGCCGCCGCGACGGTGTGACCCTCGAGCTGCAGCGCGCGCACCAACGACTCGCGTACGGCCCGATCGTCCTCGGCCACCAGGATCCGCGCTGCGGCTGTGTCCGTCACGCACTCCAGTGTGGCCGAGCGGAGTGAGAACGCGGTGTGAAGCTTGACGCGACACCGCTCGTCCCAGGCACGATTTGCTACGAACGTGGTGTGCAGGTCTTCGATCGAACCACCCCGTTCGAGCCGCGCGTGCTCGCCGCTGTCGCGCTCGGTGGGGCGATCGGGGCATCGGCACGCTGGTTCGTGGCGTGGACCGTGGAGGCGATCGGGACGGCCCACGAGGAGGGGGCATGGCCGTGGGCAACGTTGACCGTGAACGTCGTCGGGTGTGTCCTGATCGGATTCGCGGCCCGCGTCGCAGGCGGTGGCATCGAACGCGACACCACCGGCTGGGCGTTCGTGGTCACGGGCGTGCTGGGCGGATTCACGACCTTCTCAGCGTTGGCGATCGAGCTCAACGACATGGCCGACCTCGGCCGGCTTCCGCTGGCGGTGCTCTACGGTGCCGTCACCCTGGCCGCCGGGGTTGGTGCGACCGTGCTCGCCGGGCGGGAGACGCAGTGACGCCGGTGCTGTTTGTGCTCGCCGCAGCGCTCGGAGCGGTCGGTCGCCACCTGGTGGGCCAGTTCGCCTGCTCGTGGGTGGCGCTGCTCTGGGTCAACTCGATCGGCGCAGGCCTGCTCGGACTGGTGATCGGCGCCGACCTGTCGGTGAGCACCACGACGATCGTGGGCGTCGGCTTCTGCGGCGCGCTCGACCACGTTCTCGTCGTTCGCGCTGGAAGCCCGGGCGCTCGGGTGGACATGGGGCAGCGCATACGCGCTCGCAACCGTGGTCAGCGCGTGTGCCGCTGCGTCGATCGGCACCACCCTCGTGTAACGATTGGTGTCAGACACCAAACGTTACGTCAGGTGGCGACGTCGAGGATCCGAACCGGGAGTTCGCGAGGACCGCGGATCTGACCGACGCTCCAGCGGGTGTCGCCGGCGAGCTCGAAGCTCGGGAACCGACGGATGAACTCTTCGATCGCCACCCGCAGTTCGAGTCGGGCGAGGTTCGAGCCGAGGCACCGGTGGATGCCGAGACCAAACGCGGCGTGACGGTTCTGCTCGCGGTCGACGATGAAGGTGTCGGGGTCCTCGAACTTCTTCGGATCACGGTTCGCCGCCGGGAACGGCAGCAAGACCCAGTCGTCCTTCTTCATCGGGCAGCCGTGGAAGTCGTTGTCCTGGGCGACCATGCGGGCCATCGTGACCGGCGCATACGCCCGGAGGAATTCCTCGACCGCGAACGGGATCACGTCGGGGTCGTCGAGCATCCGCTGGTGATCCTGCGGGTTCTGCGAGAGGTGCCACAGCGACGAGCCGATCGCCGACCACGTGGTGTCGATGCCCGCGATCAGCAGCAGGATGATCATGCCGCCGACGACTTCGTCGTCGAGCTTGTTGCCGTCGATCTCGACCTCGTCCATCAGATAGCTCGTCAGGTCGTCGCGGGGGTTGGCGCGGTGATCCTCGATCTGATCGGTGATGTAGTTGCCGAGGTCATCGCCACCGATGCGGGTGCCAGGCTCTTCGGCGATGCGCTCGAGCGTGTCGTGCACGAACGTACGGAACAGCTCTTCGTCCTTCTCGGGGAAGCCGAGCATCTGACGGATCACGCTGACCGGGATGTGTTGGGCGTACTGCACGGCCGCGTCGACGACGGTCTCGCCAGGCGTGATCTCTCCCATGTCGTCGAGCAGGCGCTGGCACAGCGTGCGCACCTTGGGCTCCCACTCGGCGATCTTCTTCGGAGCGAACGGTGGCAACAGCGTGCGACGGGCAACGTTGTGGAACGGCGGATCGCTCGTGATCGGCGGGGCGACGCCAATCGGTGCCGGCAGCGCGAGATCGCCGGGACGACCGACGCTGACGACAACATTGCGGCTGGTGAAGTTCTCCGTGTCGTAGGCGACCTCGTTGACGGTGTCGTCGGTGAGGGGCACCCACATGCCGCCGTAGCGCTCGGAATGAGCGACCGGGCAGCCGGACTCGCGCAGTTCCTTCCACACCTCGGGGGCGTTCGGGTTGTAGGTCGGGTCGGCGTGATCGAAGTCGGTCGCGAAGTCGGCGACCGGGCCGTAGTCGTCCGCGTCGTAAGGCACGCGCTGCCACAGGTTCGTCCCCTCGGGGCTGGACCCGATGATGAAGTCGAGCGTTTCGCCGTTGCGTTCGAGACTGATGATCTTGTTCCCGGTCTCCGGGTCGATCCGGACGGTCGGCTCAGCAGTGGCCGACTCGGTGCTCTCGTCGATGCTCATGTCATCCGTTCTCCGTGATCGTGATCGCATACTCGGGACAGTTGGCCGCGGCGAGCCGGGCCTTGTCGTGCAGCTCCGCTGGCACGTCTCCCTCGACGAGCAACATGGCCTGGCCATAGTCGTCCACGTCGAACAATTCCGGCGCCAACGCGTAACAACGGTTGTGGCCCTGGCACTTCTCTGCATCGAGGTGTACTCGCATCTCGAGGACTCTAGAAGCCAGAGTGGGGCCGTGACCAGCGCCGTGGCAACTTTTTCGAACAACGTTCCAATGCTGCTCCTCCCTCCGTCGGAGGGGAAGGCCGACGGCGGCAGCGCCCGTCGAGCGGCATGGACCCCGGAAGCGGGAGCGTTCGGCGCCGCGCTGAGCTCGAAACGCACCGAGATCGTCGAAGCACTCGCGGCCGTCGGGGGCGGCTCCGAGAAGCTGCTCGGCGTGAAAGGGGATCATCTCCTCCGGGCGCAGTCGGCGAACGTCTCGCTGATCGGTGCACCGACGCTGCCCGCGTGGCAGCGCTACACCGGCGTGGTGTGGGACCACCTGGACCCTGCGACCCTTCCTGCAGCCGCACGCAAGCAGATCGTGGTGGTGTCCGGACTCCTCGGAGTGGTCCGAGGCGACGACGCGGTGCCCGACTACCGATTGAAGATGGGCACCAACCTTGCACCGCTCGGCAAGCTGTCGACCTGGTGGCGGGACGCAGTCTCGACCGAACTGGAGCGGGTCGGGGCACGACGATTCGTGATCGACCTGCTCCCTCAGGAGCACCGGGCAGCCGTGGTGCTCAACGGCCTCAGCGGGGTGACGCTGTCGCTGGTCGATCCCTCCGGCAAGCCCGGCGGTCACTTCGCCAAAGCTGCCAAGGGCGCACTCGCTCGAGCGATCCTCACCGAGGGAATCGACGCGGTCGATCGTTGGCACGACCCCCGATTCGAGCTCGTCGTCACCGACTGGTGAGCGCGCCGGGGGGCGGCCGCAGCGTGGTCAGCATCACGACCACCGATGCCGGCACCACCATGATCGCCATCGCCTGGCCGACATCGAAGACCGCCGTGTCCGCGAGCGCACCGACGATCAACGGCACGGCCAACCCGGCGCCGCGCTGACCGATCAGCATCGCGGCGAAACCGGACCCAGGCGGTCCCGGCCACTTCGCCGCCTGGTCGTAGAGCTGGGGAAACAGCACCGACGTGCCGAGGCCAGCGATGAAGAACCCGCCGATCGACACCGCCTGACTCGGCACGAGCGTCGCGAGGATCGAACCCACCCCGGCGACGATCGTCGCGAGACGGATCAGTGCGACCGGGCCGACTCGCACCTGGACGAAGTCGCCGCTGAGTCGGCCGATCGTCATGCCGGCGGTGAACGCGAGAAACGCCATCGCCGCGACCCCCGGGCGCGCACCGAGGTCGTCACCCAGCCGGAATGACGCCCAGTCGCCGTTGCCCACCTCCATCGTCATCGCCATCGCGCCACCGAGCCCGAGCAGGAGCGAGGCCGTCGACATGCCGCGACGGGAACGCGACGGTTCGCCGCGGTGCAGGCGCTCCGGGGGCGACGGCTCCACCGCTGTCGGGATCGGGATTGGGGCCGGGGTCGGGGGCGGGGGCGGGGCCGGGCGGGGTGGGGACTGGCGGCCCATCGAGCTGGGGTGCCTCGTCGGTGCGCAACAACCCCGGCGCGACGACCAGCAGTGCCATCAACAACAGGCCGGCGACCACCGTGAGGTGGACCGGTGTGCTCACGCCAGCGCGCAGGGTGAGCACCGTGAGGGCACCACCGGCGACCGAGCCCAGGCTCCACAGTCCGTGCAGCCGGTTCATCACCGGGGTGTGACGGCGTGCGCTCAGCACCGACCCCTGCATGTTCATTGCGACGTCGATGAAGACGTCGAAGAAGAGCAGCCCGAACAACGCCAGTGCCAGCAGGACCGGGGAGGTGGCAACCCCGATCACCGGCAGGAACCCGATCGAGCAGACCGCTCCCCAGATCATCACACGTCGGCTACCGAGCCTGGCGATGACGCGCGCAGTCGATAACGAGCCGATCAGGCTGGCGGCACTGCCGAGCGTGAGGACCAGCCCGAGTGTGCCGATCGAGATGTCCACACGTTCACGGATCTCCGGCAACCGCGGGATCAAGGTGGCGTACACGGTGCCGTTCGCAAAGAACTGCACGGCCACCGAGCGCAACGCCCGCCGGTCGCGCTCGGCATCCCCGTCGACGCCCACCGTCGCTGGAACAGCCGACTCGCCGGCGCCCGCACCGCGGTCGCTGAGGCCTCCAGTCACGCAGTGAGCGCGCCAAGCGCTGCCACGGCGCCGTCGCTGGTGACATCGACGACTGCGATGATCGGGCGATCGGGACCGACGACCGCAGCGAGCGGGCCACCGCGAACCGATCCGGAGGTGAGCACCACGAACGGCGCAGCCGGCGGCATCTCGCGGGCGACCGCTGCCTTGGCGATCGTGCGCCAGATGGCGTCGACCCGAGCGAGCCCGGGTCGGGCCGGAGTGTGCGTGCCGCCGAGTTCGAACCAACGAATCACGCCGTCGGGACCAACCGCCCGGAAGCTCACGGTGACTCCGGCGGCCACCCGAGCGTGCTCCTCGACGTCGGTGAATCCCGCCTCGTCGAGCAGGGTGCGGGCCATCTCCTTGAGCGTGCGGCGCTCGGCCCCGTCCGCCGGCGCCATGGTGGCGACGCGCTCGCGAGCGAGCCGGACGTAGGTGGCATCGGTGTCGTAGCCGATGTAGTGCCGATCGGTGTTGACCGCTGCGACTGCGGTGGTGCCGGACCCCATGAACGGGTCGAGCACGACGTCGCCGGCGTAGGTGAACAACTGGATGCACCGCTCGACGAGCGCCACGGGGAAAGGTGCGGGATGACCGACGCGCGTTGCGCTCTCCGCAGGGATCTCCCAGACGTCGAGCGTGGCTTCCATGAACTCGTCGCCGCTGATCGTGGCCTCACCCGCTGCGCCTGGCTTGGCCGACCCTCGACCCACCCGGTCGAAGCGGCCCTTGCTCGCGATGATCACCCGTTCGGTGGTATCGCGCAACACCGGATTCGCTGGCGACTGGTACGACCCCCATGCACACGATCCACTCGCACCGCGCTGCTTCTGCCACACCACCTCGCCGCGCAGGAGCAGCCGCAGGTCGTCCTGCAGGATCGTGGTGACGTCGGCGGCGAGGCTGCGGTAGGGGCGGCGCCCGAGATTGGCCACGTTCACCGCGATGCGCCCACCGGGCTCGAGCGTGCGAACGCTCTCTCGCAACACGTCGCGGAGCATCTCGAGATAGTCGAGGTAGTCGCCCGGTACGTGGCCCTCGCCGAGCGCCGTCTCATACTCCTTGCCCGCGAAGTACGGCGGCGAGGTGACCACGAGGGCCACCGACGCATCCGGGACTGCAGCCATGTCGCGAGCGTCGCCGACATGGATCACATCGAGCTCGCCGGATTCGCCCAACACATCGTCGTTGCTGACCTCGGGCGTGGCGAAGCGAGCGTAGAAGTCGGTCGAGTCGTGCGACTCGCGTTTGCCGACGCCGAACGACGAGGTGGACGTGCCCATGGCCAGGTTCAGCCCTCCGGGAGCGTGATCGATGGGTTGACGCCCTCGACGGCGCGCTGGATGCGCTCGACCGACGCCTCGCGGGTGGAGTCGTGCGTGAGGACCCAGAACCGTCCGGCCTTGATCGCCGCCACGACCTCGGCGCCGACTTGGCTGGCCGGAATTCCACCGTCGACACCGGCGTGCAGTGCCTCGTTGATGAACTGCGCCATCGGCGACTCGACGGTCGCTGGTTCCTTGTCCTCGCTCATCAGATCGGTCTTGACGAACTCGGGGCAGAGCACGCTGGCGCCGACGGGCGAGCCCAGCAGTTCGAGTTCGAGGAACAGGCTCTCGCTGAGGCCGACAACGGCGTGCTTGCTGGCGACGTAGGGCGCGATGCCGGGCGCGGCGTTGAGACCGGCGTGCGAGGCGGTGCTGATGATGTGGCCGACTCCCTGCTGCTGCATGACGGGCAGCACGGCGCGGATGCCGTGGACCACGCCGAGCACGTTGACGTCGAGCACGCGCGACCACAGCTCGATCGGATCGGTCCAGGCGTCGCCGACCCCGGCGATGCCGGCGTTGTTGAACATGACGTGCACGGCGCCGAACTGCTCGATGGCGTACTCGATCAGTGCGTTGACCTCGGGCTCGGCGGTGGTGTTGCAGACCATCGTCGCCACCGAGGCACCGTCCTCGCTGAGGCGCGCTTCGACGTCACGCAGTTTCGGGGCGTCGATGTCGGCGAGCACCACGCTCATCCCCTCGGCAATCATCGCCTCGGCGACGGCGAGCCCGATCCCGCTCGCCCCGCCCGTGATCACTGCGACGTGGCCCGGGGCGATCGCCGCTGGGCGCGCGGATGCGGTGGTGTCATTCGAGTCGGACATCGCCCAAATCTAGGTCCCCGACGCATCCCGATCACGTTTGGGTCGCGTTTTCGGTGCACCGGTCCTCCGAACACTGGACCCAAACGTGATTGGGGTCGGTCGACACGGCACCGTCGGACGGGCACAGGTACGGTTGACGGCGCCATGGCGTACCGCTACCTCTGGACTCCGCAGCAACTCGGGCCGATCGAAGTTCGCAATCGGATCGTGTTCTCCGCGCACCTCACCAACTACGCACGCGACGGGCTGCCAACCGATCAGCACGCGGCCTACTACGGAGCGCGCGCTGCGGGCGGTACCGGGCTGATCATCACCGAGGAACACTCGACGCATCCCACCGATTGGCCGTACGAGAAGCTGATCCACGGATTCCACCGAGACGTCATCCCCGGCTATCGCAAGATCACCGATGCCGCGCACCGCCACCGGGTGCCGATCTTCGCCCAGATCAACCACAACGGCGGCCAGGCATCGTCGATGTACTCGCGCCTGCCGGTCTGGGGGCCGTCACCGGTGGCCGACCCGCTGTTCCGCGAGGTGCCCAAAGCAGTCACCGAAGCCGAGATCGACGAGATCGTCGCCGGCTATGCCCTCGTCGCCGAGCACTGCGCGGAAGGTGGCTTCGACGGCATCGAGTTGCAGTGTTCACACAGCTCGATCGTCCGTGGCTTCCTCTCCCCCGCCACCAACCGCCGCACCGATGCCTACGGCGGCTCGCTCGAGAACCGCACCCGGCTGCTGGTCGAGATCGTCGCGGCGGTCCGCAAGGAGATCGGCCGCGGGATGGCGCTCGGCGTCCGGATCTGCGGCGACGAACTGATCGAACACGGCACCACGATCGACGATGCGGTACGCATCTCCGAGATCGTCGAAGCGACCGGGCAGGTCGACTACATCAATACGTCGATCGGTGTGGCCACGGCCAGCCTGTTCATGATCGAGGCGTCGATGCACATCCCGCCGGGCTACGCGATGTTCATCCCGTCCGCCATCCGCAAGGCGGTCGACCTCCCGGTGATCGGTGTCGGCAGGTTCAAGGACCCGTTGCAGGTCGAGCGGGCCCTGGCGGAAGGGCACTGCGATCTCGTCGGTGTGGTCCGTGGCCAGATCGCCGATGCTGACTTCGTCGCGAAGGCCCGTGCTGGTTCGACCGACGAGACCCGGCTCTGCCTCTCGTGCAATCAGGAGTGCGTCGGTCGGATGGGCCTCAACCGCTGGCTCGGCTGCATCGAGAACCCACGCACCGGCCGGGAGTCCGAGGGCGTCGGTGCGGTCGATCTCACGCGGAAGCCCAAGTCGGTGATGGTCGTCGGGGCGGGCCCCGCCGGATTGCAGGCCGCGATCGCTGCTCGCCGCAACGGCCATCACGTCACGGTCTACGAGAAGGAGCCGGAGGCGGGCGGACAGGTGCGGCTCGCAGCGTCGGTGCCGAACCGGGCCGAGTTCGGCGACATGATCCGCAACCAGCTCACCGAGTGCCGCCGGCTCGGGGTGGCATTCGAATACGGCGTCGGTGTGTGGCCCGGCCTGGTCGACGAGAAGCAGCCCGACCACGTGATCATCGCCACCGGCGCCGAGGCGGCATTGCCGTACTGGGTGCCCGTCGATGCCGACAACGTCGCCGACGTTCGCCAGGTGCTCGATGGGTCGCTCCAGCCGTTCGGCGACGTCGTCGTGATCGACGAGATCGGCTTCCACCACGCCACCTCCACCGCAGAGGTACTCGCCGACCGCGGGTGCAACGTCGAGGTGATCACTCAGGGCATGGTCGTCGGACAGGACCTCGGCATCACGCTCGACATGGAGAACTGGTGGATCCGCGCCGGCGAGAAGGGCATCGAGCAGACCACCGATCTCGTCCCGATGGGCATGGAGGGCCGCACGCTGAATCTGCTGCATCACCCCACCGGCACCTCCGTGACCCGCACGCCGGACTGGGTGGTGCTCGCCGTGCACGCCAATCCCGTCGAGTGGCTGTATCGCGACCTGAAGACCGCTGGCATCAGCGTGGAACGGGTCGGAGACTGCGTGGCCCCACGCCGCGCGCACGCTGCGGTGATCGAAGGCGAACGCGCCGGCGCAGCAGTGTGAACATCACGCCTGGGGTCTGACCCCAGGCGTGATCGGCGGCCACTGCGCTCCGCCGGGTGAGCGAGTTCCTGCAACACTCGGGCAGGTGATCGACATCGACGCCGCACTGGCTGCACTCTCACTCGACGACAAGTGTCGGCTGGTTGCCGGCGAGACCACCTGGCGCACCCATGCGTTCCCCGACGCAGGCGTGCCGCAACTCAAGATGTCCGACGGGCCGAACGGTGTTCGCGGCGAAGGCCATGGCGGCTCCGGCACCCCGGGCGTGGTGATGCCATCGGGGATCACCACCGGTGCCACCTGGGACCCCGAGCTCACGTCCGAACTCGGAGCGCTCGTCGGCACCGAAGCCCTGCGCAAGGCCGCTCACATCGTGCTCGGCCCCACCGTCAACCTGCACCGGACACCGGTCGGCGGGCGAACGTTCGAGTGCTACAGCGAGGATCCCGAACTCACCGGTGCATTGGCAGCGGCATGGGTGCGTGGCGTGCAGTCCCATGAGGTGGCGGTGACCGTGAAGCACTTCGCTGCGAACGACACTGAGATCGAGCGCATGACGGTCGACGTCGACGTCGACGAACGAACCTTGCGTGAGCTCTACCTCCGGCCGTTCGAACGCACCGTGAAGGAAGCCAATGCGTGGGGCATCATGAGCTCGTACAACCGGGTGGCCGGTGAGTACGCCGCCCACAATCGCCGGCTGCTCACCGAGATCCTGCGCGACGAGTGGGGCTTCGACGGCTTTGTCGTGTCCGATTGGTACGGCGTCCACCAAGCGGGACCTGCTGCCAACGCCGGACTGAGCCTCGAGATGCCCGGCCCGGTGCGCGTCTACGGCGCCAAGCTGGTCGCAGCGGTCGAACGAGGCGACGTCGACGAAGCCCAGGTCGACCGACTCGTGCGTGACCTCCTGGTGCTCGCCAATCGTGTCCGTGCAGACGAGCGCTCTCCCGACACGACCGAGCAGTCGGTCGACGACCCCGCTGAGCGTGCGCTCACCCGACGCGCAGCGATCGCAGGGACCGTGCTGCTCCGCAACGAACCGATCACGACGGCGACGGGCGCGAGACCCGTGCTCCCGATCGAGTCGTCGACGATCCGGCGCATTGCGGTGATCGGCCCCAACGCCGACATCGACCGCTGCATGGGCGGCGGCTCGGCCAGCCTCACCCCGTTCGGCCATCGTACGCTCCTGGCTGCGCTCACCGACCGGATCGGACCCGGCACCGACACCGACGCCGAGGTCCTCTACGAACCGGGCGTGCGTATCGACCGTCTCACCCCCGTGATCCGCAAGGGCCAGCTCCGGAGCCCAACCGGCGAGCGCGGCCTCACGGTCTCCTATGTGAACGGCAGCGATTGGGACGGCGACGTGGTGCTCGAGCAGCCGACACCGACCACGCTGGTGCGGTTCTTCGGTTCGGTTCCCGACGGCGTCGATCCGATGAAGTTCTCGGCACGAATCGACGGATCGTTCGTGCCCGACACCGACGGCCCACACACGATCGGGGTGGTCACCACGGGCCCGATGGCGGTGGCGATCGACACCGGCTCCGGGCTGGACGAAGTACTCGCAGACCGCGACGGCGAGCTGCCGCGCAGCGAGGAGTTCTTCGGCTACGGCAGCATCGAGGTGACCCACACGATCGAGTGCACCGCAGGTGTGCCGATCCCGCTGCAGATCGGGTTCGCCACGGCATCGGGGAACGGATTCGCGGCGATTCGCGTCGGCATCCGATCGCAGGAGCCGGCCGACCTGATGGACCGCGCCGTTGCCGCTGCGGCCGATGCGGATGCCGTCGTCGTGATGGTCGGCACGAACGACGAATGGGAGACCGAGGGGCACGACCGCACCACGATGGATCTGCCCGGGCGTCAGGACGAATTGGTGCGTCGAGTGGTGGCAGCAAACCCGAGCACCGCAGTGGTCGTGAACGCTGGCTCGCCGGTCACCATGGACTGGGCCGACGCCGACGATCCGGCATCGGCGCCAGCGGTACTCACCTCGTTCTTCGCAGGCCAGGAGCAGGCTGAGGCACTGGTCGACGTGCTGTTCGGCGTCGCCGATCCCGGTGGTCGACTGCCGACCACGATCCCTCGGCGCCTCGCCGACCATCCGGCGTATCTGCACCACCGCCCCGATCACGACAGCACCGGCGCAGGCATCCAGCGCTACGGCGAGGGCCTCTTCATGGGCTACCGGGGCTACGACGCTCGGGGACTCCGGACGCGGTTCGCCTTCGGACACGGGCTGAGCTACGGAGGCGCCGAGTGGGGCACACCGACGGTGTCGGCCACGACGATCGCTGCCGGCGACGTGGTCAACGTGACGGTGCCGGTTGCGGCCATCAGCGATCGCGACGCCACGATCGTGGTCCAGGGCTACGTCGCCCCCGTGGCATCGTCAGCGGTGCGCCCGCCGAAGGAATTGAAGGCCTGGGCAAAGCTGGTCGTTGCCGCGGGCGAAACGGCGACCGCAACGCTGACATTCGGCGCCGACGCCTTTCATCACTGGGACACGGCAACCGCGGCATGGACGATCGAGCCCGGCGACTACGACCTCGTGATTGCCTCGTCGGCCGAGTCCGAGCACGCCCGCGTGCGGGTCACCCTCACCGCCTGACCCCCAACCAACCACCCAAGCGATGAGTTTGCGCGCGTACGGGTCGCGCGAAGACTCATCGCCCCCGAACCCCTCCACCAAGCGATGAGTTTGCGCGCGTACGGGTCGCGCGAAGACTCATCGCTCGGCTCGGGGTGGGGCAGGCGGGCGGGCGCGAATGGGTGGGGTGCGAGGGCGAGTCACGAGTGCGAGCGCTAGCGTCGCGCTGGCATGGTCGGCCTGGTTGCGAGCGTCATCACCGATGTCACCGAGTGGCTCGATGAGTTCTCCGCCAACTGGTGGTTCCTGCTGATCATCTTCTCGGTGGCGCTGCTCGACTCGGTGTTTCCGGTCGTGCCCGGCGAGACCACCGTGATCGCCGGCGGCGTTGCGGCAGGCGCAGGGAACCAGACGCTGGCGCTGGTGATCTTTGCCGGCGCGTTCGGAGCGTTCCTCGGCGACAACCTCGCCTACGCGATCGGCAGCACGTTCGAACCCCGAGTGCGGGCGTGGGCCGAGCGCAAACCGAATCGAAGCGCCCGCCTCGAAGGTGCCGGTCTGCAGATCAAGAAGCGCGGCGGACCGCTCTTGATCACCGCCCGTTTCATCCCTGGCGGCCGCACGATCCTGACGGTGTCGTCCGGCATCACCCAGCAGCCTCGTGTCTGGTTCGCCACCTGGGTGGCGATCGCAGGCACCATCTGGGCCACGTATGCAGCAGGGCTCGGCTATCTGTTCGGCCAAGCATTCGAAGACAACCACACGCTCGCATTCCTGCTCGCCTTCGGCACCGCCTTGGGCTTCACCGCACTCATCGAGATCATTCGCTGGATCAAGGACTCGCGAGCCACTCGCCGAGCGGAGACTTCGACCGCTGTGATTGCGCACGCCGACGACGGCGACCGTACGCTGGACCGATGATCGCTCTGGTGCCGGTTCGTGACGGCGTGCTGCCGACCGGCGCCACCGACGCAATCGCCGAAGCCGCCGGTCGGGCGCTGATCGCCGGTTCGGGCACCGCCGACACCGAACTCGACGGCATCAGCTGCGAGGCGTACCTCGCCGAGCTCGGCGACGTCGAGGTCGGCCGATGGGCGGCCACGCTCGCCCACCTCCTGACCGGTATCGACGACAGCGACATCGTGATCCTTCCCCACTCGCCCGACGGTCGTGACCTCGCGCCCAGACTGGCGGCGGCGCTCGATCGTCCGCTGCTGGCCGGAGCGACGGAGATCGCACCGCACCGGGTGCGCGTGGCCAGGCGCGGCGGGCTGGAACTCCACGAGCTCCGCCCATCGGGTGCGTTCGTCGCCACCATGCAGCCCGGCGCCCGCGGTGCACTCGACCTCCACACCGCTCCGTCCGTCCGCCAGCTCGACACCGAGCCGGCCGAGCCCGATGAGACCGAGGTCCACGACGCTCGGGTCGTCGAGATCATTCCAC
Source organism: Ilumatobacteraceae bacterium (assembly GCA_963793335.1). Lineage (GTDB taxonomy): Bacteria > Actinomycetota > Acidimicrobiia > Acidimicrobiales > Ilumatobacteraceae > Sva-07. The sequence continues at coordinate 1,020,602 of CAWBZS010000001.1, forward strand.
CCGATGTGCAGACGATGGATCTGTCCGAGGCCGACCGAATCATCGGCGGCGGTGCCGGCCTCGAGAGCAGCGAGCGCTTCGATCAGCTCGACCGAGTCGCAACCGCGATCGGTGCCGTGATGGGTGCCACCCGGGTGATCACCGACCGGTCGTGGGTGCATCACGACCGCCAGATCGGCACCACGGGCGTGGTCGTCGACCCGACCCTGTACCTGTCGTTCGGCGTCAGCGGCGCCGTCCAGCACACGAGCGGGCTCGGACACCCCGAGCACATCATCAGCGTCAACACCGACCCTCACTGTCCGATGATGGCGATGTCCGACCTGGCGATCGTCGCCGACGCCAACGAGACCCTCGACGAACTCCTCCGCCTCCTCGACGTCACGTTTGGTGTCAGACACCAACCGTTACGGCACTCGCTGGAGGAGGCCGCGTCGTGACTGCGTCGAGCACCCCCAGCGTCGACGCCATCGTCGTCGGAGCCGGTCCTGCGGGTGCCGCGGCGGCCACCCTCTTGGCTCGCGCAGGGCACTCCGTGATCCTCCTCGAACGGGGCACATTCCCGGGCTCGAAGAACATGTACGGCGGCGTGGTCTACCCCCGCATCCTCGACCAACTCCATCCGGAGTGGTGGCACGAGGCCCCGATCCAACGATGGATCACCCGCCGATCGACGATGGTGCTCACCGACACCCAGGCGCTCACCGTCGACTTCCGATCTGCGAGCTGGGGCAAGCCGCCCTACAACGGCGCCACGGCCTACCGTCCCGACTGGGACCACTGGCTGGCCAGCAAAGCCGAAGCCGACGGCGCCCAACTCGTGTGCTCCACCACCGCCACGGGCCTGCTGCGCGACGAACGTGGTCAGGTGATCGGGGTCACCACCGATCGACCCGACGGTGATCTGCACGCACGCGTGGTGATCGCATGCGACGGCGTCAACAGTTTCCTCGCGAAGGAAGCAGGACTGTACGGCGACGTCGACGCGGCCAACTACACCGTCGGCGTCAAGGAGACCATTGCGCTGCCCAAGCACGTGATCGATGAACGCTTCGGTGTTCGCGACCGGGAGGGCGTCGACATCGAAATCCTCGGTGGCACCTCCGGCGTGAACGGCGGCGGGTTCGTCTACACCAACTTCGACACCCTGGCCGTCGGCGTGGTGCTCAAGCTGCCGAAACTCGCCGCGCAGCAGCTGCGACCCGAGGAGATCATCGCCAACCTCAAGGCCCATCCCGGCATCGCTCCCTTGGTGGAGGGCGGCGAGATCAAGGAGTATTCGGCGCATGTGATCCCCGAGGCCGGGCTGTCGATGATGCCGAAGATGACCGGCGACGGGATCCTGGTGGCCGGAGACGCTGCTGCGATGTGCCTCGCAGCGGGAATCTGGCTCGAAGGCGTGAACTTCGCGATGGCGAGCGGCATGTACGCCGCCGAGTCCGCCGCCGAGGCCCTCGCGACCGGCGACACCTCGGCGGACGGGCTCGCTGGGTACGAACGTCGCCTCAACGACACATTCGTCCTGCGCGACCATCGCAAACTTCGTCGGGCACCGTCGCTGGTGCTGTCCGACCGGGTGCAGCACCTGTACCCGGAGATGATCGCCAATACGGTGGAGCGGATGTTTCGAGTCGACAACCCCGCGCCCAAGCCGGGGTTGCGACGGATCCTGAACGAAGAACGCAAGCGAGCGGGCGTGAGACTGAAGGATCTCGCCAGCGACGCACTCGACGGAGTGAGGAGTTTCGGATGACCGAACGTTGGCCCGAGTTGTCGTTCGAGGACCTGATCGGAACCACACGATTCGACATCCACGAACGTGCCCACATCACCGTCGACGACCAGATCTGCGCCGACTGCTCGACCCGCGGCTGCGTCGTTGCCTGCCCCGCGAACCTGTTCGTGCCAACCAGCGACGGCGGCATCCTCTTCAACTATGAGCAGTGCTTCGAGTGTGGAACGTGCTACCTCGTGTGCAATGAGGAAGGCGCCATCACCTGGACCTACCCCGAAGGCGGCCACGGCGTCGTCTTCAAGCGAACCTGAGCGGCGTCGAGTCCGAGAATCGAAGGTCGAGCCAGCGTGAGGATCACCGTTTGTTGGAAGTGGGTGTCACTCGACCGCGAGCGCGAAGCCGACCAGCGATGGTCTGGTGTGTCGGCAGCGGACGAAGCCGCACTGGAGGTCGCCTTGCAGATCGCAGCGGCCGGTGGCGGCGACGTCACGGTGATCTGCCTCGGACCATCGAGTGCCGATGCCGTCCTACGAGACGCGATCGCCGTCGGGGCGTCCACGACGATTCGCGTCGACGCGTCGACCGAGCTCGACAGTCGGGTGGTCGCCATCGCGCTCGCCGAGCATGCCGCCGGGAGTGACCTGGTGCTCACGGGCGACTACTCGCTCGACCGGGGCACCGGATCGGTGCCGGCATTCCTCGCCGACGAGCTGTCGTGTGCGCAAGCGCTCGGTTTGATCGACGTCCGAACCAGCGACCTCACCCCTGACCGGCTCGACACGGAGCCGCTGCGAGTGATGCGTCGACTCGACGGCGGCCGCCGCGAGGCCCTCGACGTCACCCTGCCTGCAGTGCTGTCCGTGGAAGGGTCGGTCGCCCAGCTCCGGCGGGCGTCGCTGGCCGCCTCCCTCGCGGCGCGCACCGCCACGGTCGGTGTGGTGAACGGCCCGCACGGCCGGCTGCCCGAGGCGGAGGTCCATCCCTTTCGACCACGAGCTCGCGTGCTGCCCGCACCCGAGGGTGGATCGCTCAGCCGGGTGCGCCAGATCCTCGATGTCGGCGGTGGCGAAGTCCACGCCGAGCTGCTCACCCTCGACCCGACGGCTGCGGCATCGAAGATCGTCGAGCAACTGCGCGACTGGGGCTATCTCGACGACGGCCTCGCTGGCGGCGACGACGTTCCGAGCACATCGAGCGCAGGCTGATCCACGCCGATGCAACTGGGCGACGCCACCTGGCCGGAGGTCCGGACCATCACCCGGCGGGATGATCCCGGCGTTGCGCCCGCACCAATCCTGCTCGTACCCGTCGGGTCCACCGAGCAGCATGGCCCGCATCTGCCCGTGGCCACCGACACCATCGTCGCGGAGGAGCTCGCTGGGCGTGCCGTCCACCGTACCGACGGCTTGATGATCGGGCCCACCATCTCCGTGTCGGCGTCTGGTGAACACCAGGGATTCCCGGGCACGCTCTCGATCGGGACCGAGGTGATGGCTGCAGTGATCACCGAACTGGTGCGCAGTGCCACCTGGGCCGCTGGCGTGGTGCTCGTCAACGGCCACGGCGGCAACCGCGATGCGGTGACGCGATCGGTCGACACGTTGACGGCTGAACGACGGCCCGTGCTGGCGTGGTGGCCGATCTGGCCGCAACGACGCGACGGTGGTCCGGCAGACCTGCATGCGGGACGCATCGAGACTTCGATGATGCTCGCGATCGACCCAGGCCTGGTGCGGCTCGAGCGGGCCGAGGCCGGGCCGGACGCGTCGATCGAGGATCTGCGCGAGCACGGCGTTCGCCAGATCAGCGAGAGCGGCGTACTCGGTGACCCCGATGGCGCCTCGGGTGGGGAGGGCGAGCGATTCATCGCGGCCTTCGTCGACGACCTGGTGCATCGCATCGAGCGATGGCGCCCGCTGCGTCCGGGCGACCCGACGGGCCCATGACGCCACGCCGCTTCGCGCTCGACGCCTCCTGGCAGCGCTTCGGAGCCACGGTGCTCGCGGGTTCGCCGCTGCGATTGTTCCGCCTCACGGCCGGCGGGGTGGCAGCGGCCGAGCACCTCGAACGTGGCGACGCGGTCGAGCCCTCGGTGCTCACCGCTCGCCTGCTCGATGCCGGGGCGATTCATCCTCGCCGTCCCGAGGGGCACCCGCCGGGCCTCACCCTCGCCGACGTCACCGTGGTCACCCCACAGCTGGGCGGATCGATTCGCCACGACCGACTGATCAACGCCCCCGGAGACCCGGGCTCGGGGGGCGTTGGCGGAGGGTGGATCACCGTCGACGACGGCTCGGTACCACCGCTCGACGGGGCAACGCTGCGACTGGAACACAACCAGGGGCCGGCCGCGGCACGAAACGCATCGCGTGCGATCGTCGGCACCAAGGTGGTGGCGTTCGTCGATGCAGACGTGACGACCGGCCGCGACACCGACTCGTGGCTGTCGGCGATGCTCTGGCACTTCGACGATCCCACGGTCGGTCTCGTGGCCCCGCGGGTGCGCGGCGAGGAGCGCTCGCCGCTCGACCTGGGCTGCCATCCAGCGCGGATCCGAGCCGGCACCCGGGTGAGCTACGTGCCGGCAGCGGCCATCGTGGTGCGAGTGGCTGCGCTCGACCAGATCGGCTGGTTCGACGAGGGCATGCGTTTCGGCGAGGACGTCGATCTGGTGTGGCGTCTCGACGATGCCGGCTGGCAGTGCCGATTCGACCCTGACGTGGAGGTGTGGCATCAGCCTCGGCGTACCCGGCGTGAGCGCCTGCGTCAGCACGCTGGCTACGGAAGATCCGCCTCGTCGCTGGCGCTCCGGCATCCGAACGCCCTGTCCCCGGTGCATGTCAATGGCTGGACCGCCACTGCCTGGCTGCTCATGGTGTTCGGCCGCCCGCTCGGCGCGGTCATCCTCGCACTGGGCAGTTCGGTGGCATTGATCGGCAAGCTGCCCGACGTCCCTGCGAGGGCATCGACAACGTTGGCACTTCGCGGACACCTGCTCGCCGGCCGACAGATCGCATCGGCGGTGCGCCGAGTGTGGTGGCCGATCGTGGCGGTGGCGTCACTTCGTTCGAAGCGAATGCGTGTGATCGGAGCGGTCGCGCTCGTGGGCGACATCCGCTCTGCGCCGACCGACGTCGCCTACGGCTGGGGCGTGTGGGCGTCGATGTGGCGGCTGCGCTCGTGGGCGCCGATCGTTCCCCGCCTCAGCGCGTGGCCGGGGCGGCAGCCTCGGCGACTGCGCGGCGCAACCGATCGCTGATGTCGTCGCAGTCGGCACATCCCCAGATCGCGCTGTAGGCGATACATCCGAGGCACAGCGCGAGCGCTGCTTCGAGCGTGGCTGCCACCGCGAGCACGCCGATCAGCACGAGCGAAATCGCGGGCGCACCGACCAGCCACGCAACCGACGCCGCAACGGTGAACCCCAGCCCGACTGCCTGGGCGAAGCGCTTCGGGGGCCCGGGCATCTGGCGGGACCGGAACGACGCGTCAGCCTGCTGCAGACGATGCTCGAGCACGGGCGTGGCAACACGCGTGACGAACTGGCCGAGCGGCGAGAGCGTCGGTCCCGTCGCGACTCGGGCGGCGAATCCATACGTCAGCGGCACGAGCAGCCACCACTCGCGAAACACCAGCAGGAGCACCGCCTGAGCGACGACGCCGGCGGCCACCAGACGGGCCGAGGTCTCGTTCACCGGGTTGGGGAAACTGAGCACGCTCACGCCTCGAGACGTTATCCCCGACAAAGTCGATCAACACAGTCAGGTATTGCTCACCCGTGCGTGCGCTGCGTCCCCAGTTCCTTCCAGTGGGGGACGTCGCAGAACTCCTCGACCATTGCGTATGGGTAGGGCGGAAGCCCTGGTGCGGACGCGTTGGTGAGATCGTCGATGTCCGAATCGGTGAGATCGATCGTGGCGGCGGCGAGGTTGTCGCGGAGTTGGTCGACGGTACGCGCACCGAGCAGCACCGACGCCACCGTCGGTCGCCTCAGCAACCATGCAATCGCGATCTGACCCATCGGTCGCTCGTGTCGTTCGGCGACCGCATCGACGATGTCGAGGATGTACCAGGTGCGGTCGTTGTTCCGTGTGTCGTACGCCTCCACGCCACGGTCGGGGTCGTCGCCAAGGCGCGACGCTCCGGTCGGACGTTCGTGGCGGGAGTACTTTCCGGTGAGCCAACCGCCGCCGAGCGGTGACCATGGGGTGGTCGAGATGTCGTTGTCGAGACAGCACGGCAGCACCTCGAGTTCGATGCCGCGATCGAGCAGGTTGTACTGCGGCTGCACGACACATGGCGAAACGAGCCCGCCCAGGCGCGCTTCGGTGATGATCTGGGCGAGCTGCCAGCCGGTCACGTTCGACCAGCCGATCGAGTGGATCTTTCCGGCTCGCACCAGACCGGCGAGCGTGTCGAGCGTGTCGAGCACGGGCGTGTGGTGATCCCACCCGTGGACGAAGTAGGTGTCGATCGCCTCGACCCCGAGGCGGGTGAGGCTCGCGTCGACGCTGCGGACGAGGCCACGACGCGACGCTCCTGCCGAACCGGCCGGCGGCGAGAACCGCCCCTTCGTTGCGATGACGACATCGGTGGGCCTGCGGTCCGCGAGCCATCGCCCGATGATGCGTTCGGACTCGCCGTCGGCGTAGACGTCGGCGGTGTCGATGAGGGTGCCGCCCGCTTCGACGAAGACGTCGAGCTGCGCATGTGCGACGTCCTGGTCCGCCTCGGCACCGAAGGTCATCGCACCCAGCGCAAGTCGCGACACGATGGGCCCGGTTCGGCCGAGCGGGGCGGTGGGCAGCGAAACGGAGTGAGCACCTGCAGTCGTCATGACCACCACTCAACACGTTGGAGCGCTCGACCGCAGAGGCGAGTGCAGCGACCCGGACATCAGCCGAGCAAGGCGTTGACGTCGGCTGCGGCGAAGCGTCGCTTTCAGTGCGCAAGGCAACCCACGTGAGTGCGGCGGTGGGCTCCTGGTGCCGCTTTACCGCATGGAGATCGTGCCCTACTCTGCGGTCGGTCGGCAAGCGCACTCCGGCAAACAAGCGCTTGGCACGGGGGCAGGGTGGGAATGGGGATCACCGAGGAATCCGAGGGGGCTGCTCAGACACCTGAGCAGGTGAAACAGCGCCGTGACCTGAAGAAACACGTCACCGCCCGAAATGTGATCGGAAGCGTGCTGCTCGCCTTGTTCTTCGTCGTCGGCGTGAGCTTCATCGTGGTCTCGCAGAACCCCGGCGTGATGATCGACTGCGACGAGCTGAAGAGAGAAGGTGTGACCGAGAGCGCGCAGATCCTCACCGTTCAGATCGAGTCGGACATGTCCGAACTCGAGCGGCAGCGTGCGACTGCAGTGCAGAGACTCAGCGCCACGGAGTCGGCCGTCACCGAGTTGGAGGACCGGCGCGAGCAGTCGACCGCTACGACGGACGAGACCGTGCGGGACCAGCCCACCGGCGAGGCGCAGCCAACCGGTGAGTCCCCGGACGCGGCGACCGGCGAGACCGCTGAGACCGGCGCCGGGGAGCCAGAGAGTGCTGCACAACTCGACGACGAGTTGCTCACGCAGATCGGCACCCTTCAAGCTGAGGCCGTTGCGCTGGGGGCAGATCTCGAGCGGCTCGATCTGGAGATGGCGAACCTCCAGGCAGCGCTCGAGCGAGCAACAGCGGCGAGTTCCGGAGTCGACGACGACCCTGGCCTCTACTCCCCGCCGGCGGCGGCGTTGAGCCTGCAACCACGAGAGCCCGTCGCGCTCGTGAACATCGGCTCGGGCCGAGACCCGAGACGGGTTCAAATCGTGCTGGAACCGGTCTCCGGTGTCTCCTCGGACGGAGCAGGCGACTCGACCGATCCCACCACAACCGCCCGAGGCGACACAGCCCAACCGCCTGCAAAGCCGACCTTCGAGGTCGACGCCGGCCAGTTCCGGCGATCGACTGGCGTGGAGATCGCCGACGACAACATCCAAGTCGTCGCACGGCGGCTGGGTTCCGTTGTCCTCCTCGACGTGTGCATCACACCCGACGTCGATCTCGACGCCGGTCGGTACACGGGTGACATCTACCTCGTCGATCCGAGCCTCAACCCCGTTCGCATCCCGGTCGAGGTGACCGCACAGTCCAGACTGATCAACTTCCTCTACCTCCTCCTCGTGCTGTCGCCGGTGGTCGCGTTCGGCTACATCTGGACCACCGGCAGGATCTCTGCAGGTGTGTCGCCGTGGAGCAGCAAGGAGTTCTGGAAGTGGACGGGCCAGAACCTCATCATCTGCTTCGCCGTCGGCTTCGCCGCTGTGTGGGCGACGCTGCAGGTTCCGTTCAACAACCCCACCTGGGGGAGCTCGGTGCTGAGCGCCGCAGCCGTCGTGGGTGTCGGCCTCGTCGCCGCAGTCACGGCGATGACTGCGGTCGCCGGCCGGATCGTCGAAAGCAAGCCCGACGAATCGGGCGAGCCAGAGCCACCCGCCGTCCGATCCTGACGCCAGGGTCCCAGAACACCGGGCACTAGCGTCGGGGCGGTGACGATCACCCTGTCGGTACGTACTGCACTGTGGCGTGCAAATGTGGCCCGCCTCGCCAGTTCCGTCGACGGCCTCGTGCCCGTGATCAAAGGCAACGGTTACGGATTCGGGCGCACCGCCCTCGCCGAACTCGCCGCCGAGTTCACCGACACCGTGGCCGTCGGCACGATCCACGAACTCGACGGCCTCCCGCGAGCGCTCACCCCGGTGGTGCTGACGCCAACGCTCACGGCACCGGAGTCGAACCTCCCGATCCTCACCGTCGGCAACGTTGCGCACCTCGAGGTACTGGCCGGGTGGACCGGTCGCGTGCTGGTGAAGCTGACCTCGTCGATGCACCGCTACGGGTCGACGCCTGCGCTCGTTGCGACCGCACGCGAACGCGGCCACCAGGTGGTGGGCGTGAGCATCCACCTCCCGCTCGACGGAACCGCGCAGGACCACGCCGCGGAGATCGCCAGCCTGCTCGGCGGCATCGACCCCGACCTGGAGGTATGGGTGAGCCATCTCGATGCGCAGACCTACTCGTCGCTGCCCTCCACGCACCGCTACCGACTGCGTCTCGGCACGTCGCTGTGGATTGGCGACCGCTCCCTGCTGCAGCTGTCGGCCGACGTGCTCGAGGTGCGCCCCGTCGCCGGCGCGACACCGGCGGGCTACCGACTCGGGCAGGTACCGGGAGCGGGGCACCTCGTCATGATCGGCGCTGGAACCGCCAACGGGGTGACCACGCTCCCCGACGGCCGCAGCCCCTTCCACTTCCGAGGCGAACGACTACCGCTCCACGAACCACCGCACATGCACACCGCCATGGCCTTCGTCGCGGACGGTGCACCGTTGCCGGCGATCGGTGATCGCGTCGACGTGCAACGCCCGCTCACCATGACCTCGGTCGACGTCGTCGAATGGCGCTGATCGAACCGTCGAGCACCTTCGCCGACACCGCACCGTCTCGGCGTCTCCCCGGCCCCGACGTCGTCCGCGCGGTCGCGCTGATCGGTGTGGTGCTGATGAACTACCACGGCTACCTCGTCCTGCGTGGCGGCCCCATCGGCGAGGGCACCGTGGCCGACTTCTTCAACCCGTTCGATGGCCCCCTCGCCACTCGATTCGCCGCGACCTTCGTGCTGGTCGCCGGTGTTGGCGTGACGTTGCTCACCCGACGGTCGATCACCGATGCTGCTCGGACGCGCGAGATGCGATGGCGGCTGGTCCGCCGCGGCCTCCTGCTCTACGTGCTCGGCCTGCTCCTGGACGAGATCTGGCCCGGCACGATCATCGTCTACTACGGCGCGATGTTCGTGCTTGCCGCGGCGATCTTCACCTGGCGGTCTCGATGGATCATCGCTGCGGGAGTTGCTGCTGCAGTTGCTGGGGCGACCATCCGACTCTGGCGGTTCGATCGAGCCGAGGCCGGGTTCGACACCACCTGGCTCACGAACCCCGGCTCGGGTTCGATTCGCAGGTACGTGTTCGGCCTCGTCGTCAACGGGACACATCCGATCCTGCCCTGGTTCGCGTTCATGTGTGCCGGCATCGTGCTCGGCCGCATCCTCGCCAGTACCTGGTGGCGGCCCGCCGCGCTCGGTGGCGGGTTCGTGCTCATGACCGGTGCGTGGGCATTGTCGGCAAGCTCTGCGTCCGATCTCCAGGCCGTGGCCTTCTCCCTGCGCCCCATCGACCGAGGGCTGGCCTACGTTGCGAGCGCGCTCGGTTCTGCGCTGATCGCCTACGCCGCCATCGACTGGATCGCCGAACGATTCCCCATCGCCACCGACCCGTTGCGCCGGGCAGGGCAGATGTCGCTGACGATCTACCTCCTGCACATCTTCGTGTTCAATCTCGTCGTCGATTGGCTCGGGTGGATCGAGCCCGACGGGCTCGGGCTGGCGGCGGTCTGCACGGTGGTCTTCTGGACGGGAGCGATCGGGCTGGCGGTCTGGTGGCAGCGTCGATACGGGCGCGGGCCCGCCGAATACGTGTACCGGGCGTTCGGCGGCTGACGGCGATCGCAGCTCGACCGACGAAAGACGGAGTTCAGTCGCTGTCGGGCGGTTCCGAGTCGGGCGAAGCGGCCGCCGCGGCCGCAGCCGCCGCACTCACACGATGCTGACGCGCGGAACGGCGCACACCACGCCAACCAACCGCTCCGGCGCCGACGAGTGGACCTTCGTCGCCGAGACGAGACGGCGTGATGCGGGCGCCACGGCTGTACGGGAGGCGAGCATGTTCGTCGAGGGCGACCTGCGCAGCGTGGAAGAAGGTGGAGCCGAACCCCAGGGCCACACCGCCGCCCACCACCACCAGCGAGAGATCGAAGGCGTTGCACATCGAGCCAGCCGCTCGACCGACCAGCTCCCCGGTGCGCTGCATCACTTGATAGGACGACTCGGTTGCCGGGCGACCAGTCATCGATGCGATTGCCTGCCCTGAGGCCTCGGCCTCGAGACACCCCTGTGTGCCGCACGTGCAACGTCGACCGCCCGGCTCGACGATGAAGTGTCCGATCTGGCCGGCGTAGCCGGACTCGCCGTCGAGCAGTTCGCCGTCGAGGATGATCCCGCCGGACACACCCGCAGCGACGGTGATCGCACAGAAGTTGGAGTGACCGCGGGCAGCGCCGAGCCAACCCTCGGCGAGCGCGAGGCCCTTTGCGTCGAGGTCGCCGTGGAACTCGAGACCCGTCAGCTCTTCGAGACGCGACCGCAGTGGGAAATCTCGCCACGTCGGAACGCTCAGCGGCGACACCAGATCCAGGCCGCGACTCACGTGCCCTCCGCTGGTGACTCCCACCGACCGGACGGTGGAGCCGTGACGATCGTTCGCACGATCGACCATCTCGGTCACGACCAACGCCAACGCCGTGTAGTTCGACTCCGGTCCGACATCGGGCTCGATCTCGGCACGGGCACGGTCGATCAGCTGCCCGCGGGCCGACACGAGCCCTGCCTGGAACATCGTCAAGCCGATGTCGACCGCCAAGACCACCTCGTCGTGCACCGGCGACGGCGCGTCCTCGATCGACGGCGCCTCGGGCGCCACCGATGTTTCGACGTTCGATCCCTCGGTGGCTGCGCGGTCGGTCATGACACGCCGCACGCTAACGACGAGCACCGACCTTGCCGACAGACCCGATTCGATTTCACTAGGGTGCTGGAACGCGACGACACCGTCGTGCATCGAGGAACAACCACCATGCGCCGACCGACTGTGAACGCTGCCCGCCTGCTGGCTGCGCTCGCGGTTGCGCTGACCTCGATCGCTGCGGGGGCCGACGCAGCCTCCGCCGACGACCTCGACGACGGATCAGCCGATCCCGCCGACCCCAGCACCTCCACCTCGACCACCACCACAACATCCAGCCCGGCGACGACGACCACCACGACCACGATGCCGGCGCCGACCACCGCACCACCGGCCACGGCGTCGCCGTCGACGGAGACGACCACCTCGACGACCACCGCACCGGCCACACCGGTCAGACCGGCCACGCCGCTGGCGCCTTCGCCGCCCACACTCCCACCGACGCCGGGCACGATTGCGCCAGCGCCCCGCAACGTCACTGCGTACCCCAGCCAGATCGCCAACATCCTCGCCACGATCCGGTACCTCGAGTCACGCGGCAACTACACAGCGCCGCCGAATCGGGGACGGGCGTCGGGCGCCTACCAGTTCATCACCTCGACGTGGAACAACTACGGCGGATATCGCGACGCCTACCTCGCCCCGCCAGAGATCCAGGACGAGCGGGCGGCTGCTGACGTCACCAGGTTTCTCGCCCAGTGGAACAACGACGTGTCAATGATCCCGGTGATGTGGTACTTCCCGGCCGCAGCCCGCCGCACGGAGCTCATGGACATCATCCCCGTGCCCTCGGCCGGCAACGTCCTGACCGTGCGCGAGTACCAGCAGCGTTGGCTCGCCGTCTGGGCAACGACGTCGGGCCGGCCGATTCCCCAGACGCTCGGATCCGGCGCGTCCGGCCTGACTCTCGGCGCCGCCACGTCGCGGGTCGACGACGAGACCGCGCGTCTGGGGTTCGCTCCCGACGTGCCGGCCGATGCCACCGGCACGTTCGCCCCAGATGTCGAACGGCTCGCCCACGTCGCCTACCCGGTGCTCGGGCCCAGCCGGGTCGCCGCCCCGCAGTGCGACGAACCCCAAGCGGTCGTCGGCGGGGTCTCCGTTGGTGCTGGCGCAGCACCGGGCGACGTCGAAGCCGCCGGACTGTGTGCGCAGGCTGCGCCCGGCATCGTCTTCGGCGTACAGCTCCAGCCAGTCCTCGCCGTGGCCGACGGAGTGATCACCGACGTCCGCAACGACCTCGGCGACGTGATCTCGGTGACCATCACCAACGCCGTGGGCCGGAGCTTCCTTCTCGAGGGGTTCAACGACGACACCCCCGGCAACGACGACGGCGCTGCTCCGGAGCACCTTCGACTCACGGGGATCGCCACCGTCGGCGCAACGGTTCGCGCCGGCCAGACGATCGGCTTCCTCGGCAACAGCAGCCCGCTCCCGCTCGGCATCCGCGCCGACGTGCCGACCCACGACACCGTCGTGATCTCGAACGATGCGGTCGCGCCGCACATCCGACTCACCATCACCGACCTCGACGGCACCGCAGTCGACGCCTACGGCCCCGTGATCGACGCGGTCTTCCGGCAATCCTGCACCGTTGGCATCGGCCCCTGGTCCGGAGGGCCCAACGGAGCTGAACACGAACCGATCACCGTCGAGACGATCGACGACGATCCGGCGATCGACTCCGAGTGGGCGATCTCCACCACCGGCGAGGTCAGCGCGTCCGGTTGGGCAGCGATGATCTATCCGGGCGAGTCGTGCGGGTGGGCGCCACCGGACAAGCGTGGACCGGGGGCAGGCGGCCCAGCCACCACGCCCGAAGCATGGAATTCCGCCATCGACTTGTACACCCCGATCTGGGTCGAATTGGCCGTCCGGAGCAACGAACTCACGCCGGTGCGCATGCTGCGGCCCTGAGTTCGCCGCCGCGATCCACGCAGCGGCATGCGCGCATCGATCGGCGCACAACGGTCAGCCGATGCGCCGCGCGTCCTCCACGAGATTGATCTCGTAGAGCACTTCGTCGAGCGCGTCCTCCGCACTGATCGCGGAGAAGCGCTGCGGGTGCTCCGGGGTACAGCACGACGGCACCGGCGACAGCACCGTCCATGGACGCGGGTGACAGAACTGCACCACGCTGTACCGCTCGCCTTCGAAGTCGGGAGCAGCGACCACTCGATGCCAGCCGATCGGGATGATCCCGTTGGTGAGCCGCTCGAGCATGATGCCGGTGTTGATGATCACCGCGTCGTCGGGTGGGGTGGCGTCGACCCAGTCGTCGCCGACCTGGACCTGCAGCCCTGGAGCGGTGGCACGTGGCAGTGCGGTGATCAAGTTGATGTCGCCGTGCTGGCCCGCCCACTCGTGACCTTCGGCGTCCAGCTGCGACATCGCCGGGTACCTGATGGCACGAGTGAGCGTGGGGCCGTCGCGCACCATGTCATCGAAGAACGTCTCGTGGCACCCGATGCCTTCGGCGATCACACGCAGGAATCGGCGTTGGAGATCGGCGAGTGACCGGTGGAATCGGGAGAGCACGTCCGTGATGCCGGGCACCGCTGCCTCCGGCAGGACCTGGTCGGGATACGCCGTGGGAAACTTCGTCTTGAGCGGATGGCCGGTGGCGATCGGCGCCGCCCAGTTGAGCATCTCTTTCCAGTCGGGCTTGTCGCTCGCCGCGGCCGTTTCGACGAGGAGTCCGGTGTAGCCGGTCTGACCGTGGGCTCCGGGTACGACGTACTGCTGTTTGACCGCCTCGTCGCACTCGAAGAACTGCTGGAGCATCGAATATGCGGTGTCGATGAGGTCATCCGACAGGTCGTGACTCGTGTAGACGAAGCCAGTCTCCAGGCTGCGACGCACGCCGTCGACGACGGCACGACGGCTCGGTCCGGTGCTCGACTCGAACGCCAGCAGGTCGACATCGAGAATCTGGTCGCTCATGACCGCCACGCTACCTCTGGCCGTGACGGTAGATCAGCCGGCCGCGGGGACTCCGTCGGGAGCGAACAGCGCTGGCCACCCGCCGGTGTGGACGAACACCACGTCGTCGGCGAAGCGACCATCGGCTGCCAGGCCGAGCAGGCCCGAGCAGCCCTTGCCGGAGTACGTGCGGTCGAGGAGCCACCCACCCCGGGTAGCCGCCCACCGGATCGCAGCGTCGCCAGCGGCGGTCGGCACGGCGTAGTCGTCGCCGATCCATCGCGTGTCGACCTCGACATCATCAGGCACCACTGCCGCCGACGACCCCATCAAGGCCAGCGTTTCATTGGCCAACCCAACGACGTCCGGGCGCCCGATGTTGACCCCTTTGGCAACGCCGATCGCGATCACGCCGGGCACGTCACGGCCAGCGTGTGCAGCGGCCGCGCGCCCGGCAAGGAGCCCGGCGTGGGTTCCGCCGCTCGAGGAGGTGAACACCACGTGCGATGGCAACACGCCGGCGACGACGAACTGATCGAGCAGTTCGATGAACGCAGCCGCGTACCCGAGTGCACCCACCGCGGTGCTTCCGCCGACGGGGATCGCGTACGGCGCCTGGCCGTCCGCGTCGAGTTGGTCGGTCACCGCCTCCCGCGCGATCTCGAGCTCACCCCAATGGCTGTCGTGTGCGCCCGTGAAGTGCAGCTGGGCTCCGAACAGCATCGACAAGAGTTGGTTGCCGGTCGCTGTCGCGGGCCGGTCACCCGACAACACCAGGTGCGTCTCCAGCCCCAGCCTGGCGCCGGCGGCTGCGGTCATGCGGCAGTGGTTCGACTGGGCGGCGCCCACGGTCACCAACGCCTTGGCCCCACGAGCGAGGGCGTCGCCGCACAGGAAGTCGAGCTTTCGCGCCTTGTTGCCACCCCCGCCGAGCCCGGTGAGGTCGTCACGCTTCACCCAGAGCCGACTGCCGCCGTCGAGCTGCGGGCCCGCTTCGAGCGGGGTCGGCAGCGTGGCGAGGCGGGCTCTCGGGAGGTGATCGAACACGACCCCATGCTAAACGTCCCGGCCATCGACGCAGCCCGGCGCTCGTGCTAGGCAGGAACAGATGGCAACCGACTGGAACCCGTTGCTCCGCGACCAGTTCGACATGGCATATTGGCGGGAACTCCAGGCGTTCGTCGCCCAGGAGCGCCTCGCACATCCGGTGTACCCGCCGTCCGACGAGGTGTTCGCGGCGCTCCACCTCACGCCATACGCCGACGTGAAGGTGATGATTCTCGGACAGGATCCGTACCACGGCCCCGGCCAGGCGCATGGTCTGTGCTTCTCGGTTCGGCGAGGCGTGCGCGTGCCACCGTCGCTGCTCAACATCCACAAGGAGTTGGCGAGCGATGTCGGGGTACCGATCCCAGAGCACGGCAACCTCGAAGCGTGGGCCCGCAACGGCGTGCTGCTGCTCAACGCCACGCTCACCGTTCGCGGTGCGAGCGCCGCCTCGCACCAGCGGCACGGGTGGGAGACGTTCACCGACCAGGTGATTCGGGTCGTCGACGCGAAGCCCGAACCGGTGGTCTTCATCCTGTGGGGAGCCTCAGCACGACGCAAGCGCGACCTGATCGACACCACCCGCCACACGATCATCGAATCGCCGCACCCATCGCCGCTGTCGGCACGCAACGGGTTCTTCGGCAGTCGTCCGTTCAGCCGCGCGAATTCGGCGTTGATCGCCGCTGGACGCGAGCCTGTGGATTGGAGCCTGAGCGATTCGGGCAACATGAACGGGTGAGGATTCGATACTGATGCCCTGGACGACCAGCGACAAGGTGATGGAGGCACGCTCGAAGAGTGCTGTGATCGATGTGATCGTCGACATGCTCGACGGATGGCGGAGACACATCTCCGGTCGCAACGCTTCGGTGCTCGCGTTCTTCGGATTCCTGTCGATCTTCCCGCTGATGCTCGCCGCCACGACCATCCTCGGCTTCGTGTTGGAAGGCAACGAGGATCTGCAGCAACGGATCATCGACGGGGCGCTCGCCGACATCCCCGTCCTGGGTGAGCAACTGCAGAACGACCCGGCATCGCTCAACGGGAGTTGGTGGGCGCTGATCATCGGACTCGGCGGCGCGCTCTGGTCGTCGACCAAGGCCTTCGTCGGATTGCAAGGCGCGCTCGACGACGTGTGGGAAGTCAGCGTCGACCATCGCGACGCGATGCCCAAACAGCGCGGCAAGGCGCTGCTTGGGCTGCTGATCATCGGTGCCGCCCAGGTCGGCACGATCGCCATCGCCGCTGTCGTCAACGCCGCCGGCCTGCCAACGCTCGGCCGGATCGCGCTCCTCGGAGCCACCGTGGTCATCAACATCGCCGTGCTCGCAGCGATGTACCGCTTCCTGACTGCGGCCAACACGACCTGGCGCGACGTGTGGCCAGGGGCGATCGGTGCAGGCATCGCCTTCGCCGTGCTGCAGTACTTCGGTACGGCGATCGTCAACCGCATCCAGGACGGAGCATCGTCCACGTACGGCAACTTCGCCATCGTGCTCGGGCTGGTGACCTGGATGGGCTTCCTCGCCATCGCGTCACTGATGATGGCCGAGCTGAACGGTGCGATTGTGCGACATCGTGAAGGGTCGCTCGATCGCGTCCAACCTCCGGGCAACGACGACCCTGCCGAGCGCCCCGCTCAGGTGAGTGCCTGAAGCGACAACGGCGCTCGGGCCGCTGGTTGGTCAGTCCGCGAGACGGGTGGCGATCACGCTGGCCGATTCGAGCGTTCGGTGAACCGGGCACTTGTCGGCGATCTCCAACAACTTTGCTCGCTGTTGGTCGGTGAGGTCGTCGCCCTCCACCGTGATCACCCGCTCGAACCGATCGATCATGCCCGACCGACCCGCGAGGGCGTCGTTCTCCGAGCACTCCACGCAGTCGTCTGCATGCACTTTGCCGTGCGTGACCGCGACCGTCACCCGATCGAGTGGCACCGACCTGCGGTCGGCGTACATGCGCAGCGTCATCGAGGTGCACGCGCCCAGGGCCGCTCCGAGGAAATCATACGGGGACGGTCCGGCATCGAACCCGCCGATCGACTCGGGTTCGTCGGCGAGCAACCGATGCCGTCCCACCACGACGTGATTCAGGAACGGACCCTGGCTGGTTTCGGCCACGACCACGGCCGCGGCCGCTCGGGGCGCATCGAGGGCCCCGCTCTCGTCGACGATGTAGCGAGTGGCGAACGCCCCGATCATCGCCGCGGCGAAGCTGGCGTCGGCCCGATCGGTCAGCAGATGGTCGGCTCCGTCGAGCGACACGAAGCTCTTCGGGTGGCGCGCCGCACCGAAGATCTCGGCGGCGTTGTCGATGCCGACCGTGTTGTCGATCGGCGAGTGCAACACCAGCAGCGCCCGCTTCATGACGGCGACCCGATCGGTGATCACATGGTTTCGCAGATCGTCGACGAACTGCTGGCGAATGGTGAACGGGCGGCCGGCGAGTTGCACCTCGGCCACACCTTCGGAGGCGATCTCCTCGAGCGACGACGCGAACACACCCGTGACGTGCTCGGGGCTGGCAGGCGCACCGATGGTCGCGACGGCGCGCACCTCGGGGATCGAGGAGGCAACAGCAAGCACCGCTGACCCACCGAGCGAGTGGCCGACCAGGATCTGCGGGGCCCGATGTTCGGCACGCAACCAGTCGGCGGCCGCGACGAGATCGTCGGTGTTCGACGTGAAGTTGGTGTTGGCGAACTCGCCACCGCTCATCCCCAGACCGGTGAAGTCGAACCGCAGCACGCCGAAGCCGACGTCGGTGAGCGCATTCGCGATCCTCGATGCGGCGGCGATGTCCTTGCTGCAGGTGAAGCAGTGCGCAAACAGCGCGAACGCTCTCGCTGGACCTGCGGGCAGGTCCAGTCGAGCCGCCAATTCTGCCCCTTGACTCCCTGGAAACGTCACTCGTTCGATACGCGCGGCCATGGGAGCGACCGTATCCGACCCACGGTGATCCGAGGCCAGGACCATCGACTCGACGCCTCGGGCGGCAGTGTCCAGCCTGCCCACTACGCTCGCTCCAGATGTCTGCCGCCTTCCGCGCCGCTCCGTCCCGATGAGGCGACCTGTATGACAGCGACGCTGCTCGCGGCCACCGAGTCCACGATCGGGCCGACCCTCGCCCTCATTCTCGGAGCGGGGATGCTCGCACAGTGGGTGGCGTGGCGCATCCAAGTGCCGTCGATCATCGCGCTGCTCACCGCCGGGCTGTTGCTCGGCCCGGTCACCGGCATCGTCGAACCCGATGAACTCCTCGGTGGCACGCTGTTCCCGCTCGTCTCGCTCGCGGTTGCGCTCATCCTGTTCGAGGGGGGCCTGGACCTGCCACCGCGGGAGCTCCGCAACACCGGCACCGCGGTACGACGGCTGATCTCGATCGGCGCAGTCGCCACCTTCCTGGTCAGCTGGTATGGCGCCCGCGAGATCTTCGACATCTCCAACCAGGCCGCGATCGTGCTCGGTGCGGTCCTGGTGGTGACCGGACCGACGGTGGTTGGTCCGCTGTTGCGGTTCGTGCGTCCCTCCGGCACCGTCGGGCCGATCCTGCGTGCCGAAGGTGTGCTGATCGATCCGATCGGCGCCACCGCTGCCCTGATCGCGTTCGAGATCGTGATCACCGATGCCCCCGACGAAGCACTGCTCACCGTCGTCGGCGTCGTCCTGCTGACGATCGTGGCCGGTGCCGGAATCGGTCTTGCAAGCGCACTCGTGCTCGACACCGCCCTGCGACGCTTCATGATCCCCGATCAGCTGACGGTGCCGGTGACACTCGCCGTCGTGGTCGCCGCATTCGTTGCCACGAACGAGGTCCAGGAGGAAGCCGGGCTGCTCACCGTGACGGTGATGGGGATGTACCTCGCTCGCCGGGACAGTTCCACGATCCGACAGGTGCTCG
Source organism: Ilumatobacteraceae bacterium (assembly GCA_963793335.1). Classification (GTDB taxonomy): domain Bacteria; phylum Actinomycetota; class Acidimicrobiia; order Acidimicrobiales; family Ilumatobacteraceae; genus Sva-07. The sequence continues at coordinate 1,039,825 of CAWBZS010000001.1, forward strand.
AGTTCAACGAGAGCCTGCGCACGCTGCTGATCTCGGTGCTCTTCATTCTGTTGGCGGCACGGATCGAGGCCGATGCCCTCCGCGACGTGTTCGTGCCCTCGCTGATCTTCCTCGCGCTGCTCGTCTTCATCGCCCGCCCACTCTCGGTGATCGTCTCCACGGTACGGACGCCGCTCGACTGGCGAGAGCGGGTGTTCCTGATGGCGATGGCACCTCGCGGCATCGTCGCTGCAGCGGTGTCGGCGATCTTCGCGCTGCGCCTCGAGGAGGAGGGCGTGCCCGACGCCGCCAAGATCGTGCCGATCGTGTTCCTCGTGATCATCGGAACGATCGTGGTGTACGGCTTCGTGGCCGGTCCTGCGGCTCGTGCCCTGCGGCTTGCCGAAGCGCAAGCAAACGGCGTGCTGATCGCCGGGTCGCACGCGGTTGCCCGGGGTCTCGCATCGGAGCTCGGCAAACGGAACATCAAGACCTTGATGATCGACACCGACCCGTACAACGTGACACGTGCGATCGCCGCCGGGTTGCCGGCGCGTCGAATGAGCGTCCTCGCCGAGGACGCCGCGCAGGATCTCGACCTCCGCGGCATCGGACGACTCCTCGCGTTCACCTCGAACGACGAGGTCAACGCACTCGCCACCGCCCGCTTCGCACGATTGTTCGGACGTCGAGAGGTGTTCCAACTCACCCCGAGCGCGCGCCGCAGCGGCGACCAGTCCCTGCCCGAGGAGCATCTCGGAAGGCTCGTCGGCATCGACGGGATCAACTACACCACGCTCGACGAACGCTCTCGTCAGGGGTGGCGGGTGCGCGGCGCTCGTCGGCGGCGCGATGGTCCAAGACGCGACCGACAGCGATCTCTTCATCCCGATGGTGCGGGTGATCGACGACAAGATGGCGTTCCTGTGCCGCAACGACCCGGTGCCGGCCGATGGCGAGGTCATCGGCCTCGCCGCACCGTCGCTCCAACGACAACTCGACGACGACGACGCAGCGATCGCCGCCAACACCGACGACGATCAGCCCGCCACGTAACGTTTGGTGTCAGACACCAAACGTTACGCCACACGTGACATCAGTGCTTGATCATCACGTGCTTCACCTCGGTGTACGCCTCGACCGCATACATCGACATGTCCTTGCCGTAGCCGGACTGCTTGAACCCGCCATGCGGCATCTCGGACACGATCGGGATGTGGTCGTTCACCCAGACGGCGCCGAACTGCAATGCCTTGCTCATCCGCATGGCACGACCCACGTCCGAGGTCCACACGCTGGCCGCGAGGCCATAGTCGACGTCGTTGGCCATCTCGAGTGCGGCGGCTTCGTCACCGGCTGACTGCACCGTGACCACGGGTCCGAAGACCTCGCGCTGGATGATCTCCGACGACTGACCCGGGCCGACGACCACCGTCGGCTCGTAGAAGAACCCCGCACCCGCACGCGATGATCCGCCCACGGTGACCTCGGCGCCGGCCTCGCGGGCCCGATCGACGTAGCCGGCGACCCGCGAGCGGTGAATGTCAGAGATCACGGGCCCCATCTCCGTCGCTTCGGACATCGGGTCGCCGACCGCGACCGAGCCCACGGCATCGGTCAGCTGGTTGACGAAATCGTCGTGCACCTTCGAGCCTGCGATCACTCGACACGGAGCCGTGCAGTCCTGGCCCGAGTTGTAGAAGGCCATGCCCTTGAGCATCTCGACCGCGGCCTCGATGTCGGCATCGTCGAAGATGATCACCGGTGCCTTGCCGCCGAGCTCGAGGTGCACCCGCTTGAGCGTGTCGGCCGACGAACGTGCCACCGCCTTGCCAGCGCCGACGCTGCCGGTGATCGAAATCATCGCGATCCCCGGGTGCTCACTGAGCGCGGCACCCGCAACGGCACCCTGCCCGCAGATCACGTTGAGCACCCCGGGCGGCAACACGTCGGAGGTGAGCTCGGCCAGACGCAACACCGAGTACGGGGTGAGCTCGGAGGGCTTGAGCACCACGGTGTTGCCGGCAGCCAGCGCCGGTCCCAGCTTCCACGTCGCCATGTTGAGTGGGTAATTCCACGGGGTGATCGAGGCGACCACGCCGAGCGGATCGCGTCGCACCATCGAGGTGTAGCCCTCCATGTATTCGCCAGCGGCCTTGCCTTCGAGGAACCGACACGCAGACGCGAAGAAGCGCCAGTTGTCCTTGGTGAGATCCATCTCGAACTCGACGATGCCGACCGGCTTGCCGACGTTCACACACTCGATCTGCGACAACTCGTCGATGTTGTCGTCGATGATGTCGGCCACCTGGTGCAGCACCTCGCTGCGCTCACGCGGTGTCAGGCTCGCCCACGCCGGAAACGCAGCCTGCGCCGCCTGCACCGCAGCGTCGACATCGGCGGCGTCCGAGGCCGGCACCGAGCCGATCACTGCGCCGGTTGCGGGGTTCAACACATCGTCGGTCGCACCGCCGATCGCCGGTCGCCAGGTGCCGCCGACGAAGTTCTGATCGAGAGAGGAAAGGGTGGTTGCCATGTGCACACATTGCCACGTCCGCGCGTCGACGAGCCCCACCATCAGACCCACCGCTCACACGTTTGTTGCGGGCGGATGAACGCGTGTCCGGGCGCAGTCGGACGAGCCGCCAAAGGTGAGTAATGTGCGCCGAGCATGAAGATTCCCGTCCCGTCCTGGTGCCAGACCGGTCTGGTGATGCGATGACCGAGCCGGTCATCCAACTTGCGCACGTTCGCAAGCACTTCGGCGACTTCGTCGCGGTCGAACACGCCGACTTCGGCATCGAACAGGGCGAGTTCTTTGCCATGCTCGGACCGTCCGGGTGCGGCAAGACCACCACCCTCAAGATGATCGCCGGATTCGAACAACCCACCTCCGGCAAGATCCTCCTGAACGGCGCCGACGTCAGCCGGGTGCCGCCGTACAAGCGCAATGTCAACACCGTGTTCCAGCAGTACGCGCTGTTCCCCCACATGAGCGTGATCGAGAACGTCCGCTTCGGACCCAAGTCGAAGAAGCTCAGCAAGTCCGACTACGAGTCCAGCGTTCTGCAGATGCTCGAGGTGGTCAAGCTCACCGACTTCGCCGAACGCAAGCCGTCGCAGCTCTCGGGCGGTCAGCAGCAGCGAGTCGCGCTCGCCAGGGCGCTGGTCAACTTTCCGAGCGCGCTGCTCCTCGACGAGCCACTGGCGGCGCTCGACCTGAAGCTGCGTGAGGCGATGCAATTCGAGCTGAAGCGCATTCAGCGCGAGGTGGGCATCACCTTCGTGTTCGTCACCCACGACCAGGGTGAAGCGCTGACGATGAGCGACCGCATCGCGGTGATGAGTGAGGGGCGCGTCGAACAGATCGGCACACCGCAGGAGATCTACAACAGCCCGGCGACACTGTTCGTCGCCGGGTTCATCGGCTCGGCCAACCTGCTGCCTGGCGAGGTCGTCGGCACCGACGGCGACGACACGGTGGTCGAACTCGTGGCCGGCCCGACCGTCCGAGCACGCACCGACATCGAGCGGGCGATCGGTACCCCCGTGTCGGTGATGCTGCGGCCCGAACGCCTCACCGCAGCAGCCGAGCCGCGTGACGATGGCCGTTCGTTTGAGGCCACGCTGGCGGACGTCGTGTTCCAGGGTGCCACGGCCCGCATCGTCGGCCGGTTGAACGATGACACCGAAGTGATCGCCAGCGTGGTCACCGGCACCGACCTTCCATTCCTCCTCCCCGGCAACACGGTGCACCTCACCTGGGAGCCTGGCAGCGCGTTCCTGCTGTCGGGCTGGCCGCGCCGGCCGGGCGCAACCGCAAGCGACATCGACACCCTCGAAGCCAACGCCGACTGATCGGCCCATCCACCGAAAGGCACCAATGAACAACTCTCGACCCAACCCGTTCCCCTCCCGGTTCGGCCCAGGGCGCCCAGGCCTCAGCCGACGCCAGCTGCTCGCTCGTGCGGGGGCGCTCGGCGCGGCCGGCATCTCACTGCCCGCGCTGTTGGCCGCCTGCGGTAGCGACGGCGGCTCCGGGACATCGGCCGGCAGCACCCCGGGCACGTCGGCGGGCACCAGCGCAGGCGGCGCCGGCAACGCCGGCGGCTCACTGTTCTTCGAGAACTGGCCGGCCTACGTCGACCCCACCGAGGACGACCTCATCGGCACGGTCGATCGATTCATCGAAGCGACCGGGATCGACATGCGCTACACCGAGGCCTACAACGACAACAACGAGTACTTCGCCAAGATCCAGCCGCTCCTCGGCCGAGGCGAGCCGATCGACCCGGACATCATCGCCCCCACCAGCTGGATGGTGAACCGGCTGATCTCCCTCGACTGGCTCGAGAAGCTCCCGCTCGACCAGATCCCGAACGCAGCGAATCTCCGCGCCGACCTGCAGAACCCGTCGTGGGACCCGACCGGTGAGTACAGCCTGCCCTGGCAGACCGGGTTCGCCGGCATCGCCTACAACTCCGACGTCACCGGTCGCGAGATCACGAGCGTCGACGACCTCTTCGACCCGGAGTTCGCCGGACAGGTCGGTGCGCTGACCGAGATGCGCGACACGATCGGCGTGATCGCCATGAGTCTCGGGATCGACATCTCCACGCTGAGCACCTTTGCCGAGGCCCAGCCCGCCTTCGACAAGCTCCAAGAAGCCAAAGACTCCGGCCAGATCCGGCGGTTCCACGGCAACGACTACTTCGACGACCTGTCGAACGGCAACCTGGCGATCACGATCGGCTGGTCCGGTGACGTTGCGGCCATCGCCCGTGACAACCCCGCGGTGAAGTTCGTGTTCCCCGAGAGTGGAGCGACGTCATGGGCGGACTCCATGGTGGTGCCCAAGGGTGCGTCCAACACCGACGCAGCGGCACAGTGGATGGACTTCGTCTACGACCCGGCACAGGCGGCACAGATCACCACCTGGGTCGGCTACGTCTCGCCGGTGGCGGGCGTGCAAGAGGAGGTCGAGAAGCTCGATCCTGATCTCGCGAACGACCCGCTGGTGTTCCCCGACGATGCAACGCTGGCCAACACCCAGGGCTTCGCAGCACTGTCCGAAGAGGTCGAGGCCGAGTACGACGCCGCGTTCTCGGCCATCACGGGAGCCTGAGCACCCAATGGCCACCGCGGTCGAGGGGGTGAGCGCTGACCCGACCGGCGTGCGGCGCCCCGAGCTCATCGGGCTCGGGGCGCTGCTCGGGGCCGGGGCGCTGCTGGTCGCGGTCGGCACTCGCATCCTGAGCGGACCGCTGGCCATCGTTGCGCTTGCGCTGGTGTTCGCGAGCGTGCTCATGCTCGTGATGGTGGCGGTCGCCGGCACACCGGAGACCCGCAAGAAGCTCGCCCCGTACGGGCTGCTGAAGCCCGGCATGTTGTGGTTGGCGCTGTTCTACCTCGCACCACTGTTCACCCTGTTGCGCCTGTCGCTGTCGACACTGCCGAGCCGGTTCGCCGTCGAAGCCGACTTCGACTGGAACTTCGGCAACTACGTCGACGCCTTCACCGACTTCGGCCCACAGTTCCAGCGAGCGTTCCTCTACGCAGGTGTCGCCACTGTGCTGACGATCGCGATCGGCTATCCCCTCGCGTACGTGATTGCGTTCCGCGGCGGCAAGTACCGCACGTTGCTGCTGGGGCTCGTCGTGATTCCCTTCTTCACGTCGTACCTGATCCGCACGATCGCATGGCGCAGCCTGCTCTCCGATCAAGGGGTGGTGGTCGCCGGCATCCAGGCCATTCGACTCGACTGGGTGCTCGAGACACTCGGGATCATGGACGACGGTCGCCTGATCAACACGCCTGCCGCAGTGATCTTCGGGCTCACCTACAACTTCCTGCCGTTCATGATCCTCCCGATCTACGTCAGCCTCGAGAAGATCGACGTCCACCTACTCGATGCGGCCAAGGACCTGTACTCCACGTCGACGTCGGCGTTCGCGAAGATCGTCGTGCCGCTGTCGCTGCCCGGCATCTTCGCCGGCACGCTGCTCACGTTCATCCCCGCGGCCGGCGACTTCGTGAACTCGCTGTACCTCGGCAGCCCGAACACGACGATGATCGGCAACTCGATCCAGGACCAGTTCCTGGTGCAGAACAACGTGCCGTTGGCGTCGGCGATGTCGTTCGTGTTGATGTTCATCATCACGGTCTTCGTCCTGATCTACAGCAAGTTCTTCGGCACCGAGGACCTCGCATGACGGACCGACGATGAGCGCTCCGTCGTCCACCGGTGGCAAGATCGCCCGCTTCTCGCTCAACGCGTTCGCCGGCCTCGCACTGGTCTACCTCTTCATCCCGATCATCTGGATCGTGGCCTTTTCGTTCAACCAACCGCGGGGCAACTTCAACGTCGAGTGGCAGGAGTTCACGCTCGCCAACTGGGCGGATCCGTTCGGGGACGAAGCCTTGACGAACGCCTTCGTCGAGAGTTTGAAGATCGCTGCGATCTCCACGGTGATCGCCACGATCCTCGGCTCGCTGATCGCCATCGCGTTGTCGCGCTACCGCTTCACCGGCAGTGGGCCGCTCAACTTCTTGTTGGTGCTGCCCCTCACCACACCCGAGATCGTGCTCGGGTCGTCGCTGGCGACGCTGTTCCTCGACTGGGACATCACCAGAGGGTTCACCACCGTGGTGATCGCCCACGTGATGTTCCAGGTCAGCTTCGTGGCGCTCACCGTGCGTGCGCGCGTACGCGGGTTCGACTGGACCCTCGAACAGGCAGCCCAGGACCTCGGCGCCTCACCGGCGCGCACCTTCTGGAAGGTGACGTTCCCACTGATCCTGCCGGGCATTCTCGCTGCGGCCCTCCTGTCGTTCGCACTGTCCCTCGACGACTTCATCATCACGCTGTTCAACGCCGGGTCGCTGCTGACCTTCCCGCTGTACATCAACGGCAGTTTCCGCGTGAAGTTCCCGCCGGAGGTCAACGTGCTCGCCTCGGTGATCCTGATCGTCAGCGTCGCATTGATGCTCACCGGCACGCTGTGGGGCGCTCGCGGCCGCCGGAGGTCGGCTGCGTGAGCGGACTCCACAAGCCCGGTCCTGGCATGGACGGGGCTGGCACGACCAGCGCGGCCATCCGCCACGTGTTCGTCTACGGCACGCTTCGACCGGGTGACGTGCGCTGGCGCCTGTTGGAGCCGTTCGTCGTCGATGCCGGCTGGCCCGACACCGTGACGGGCGAGTTGTTCGACACCGGCCTCGATTACCCCGCTGCGGTGTTCGGCCGCTCCGGCACGATCCACGGGCAGTGCTTCGCGCTCCTCGGGACGTCGCTGCGTCGGGCGTTGGACGTGCTCGACGAGGTGGAGGGCGTCGTCGACGGCGAGTACGTCCGAGTGGCGCTCCGAACGGGGCGTGGGGTCGATGCGTGGGCGTACGCGGGCGGCGATGGCCTCGACCTGATCCCGATCGTCTCAGGCGACTGGTTCGTGCACCGCCCGCCACCGCCCGCCTGACGGGCGAGGTCCACCACCTGGCGCGAGCCATCACCTCGCTTGCCATCCATCGACGCGCGCGCGAACATGTGTTCGTGTCGACTGCTGAGCGCACACTGGCGACGATTCTGCACGCCGACCTGGACTCGTTCTACGCGTCGGTCGAACAGCGCGACGATCCGTCACTGCGCGGCAAGCCCATCGCGGTCGGCGGCGGGGTGGTGCTCGCTGCCAGCGCTGAGGCCAAAGCGTTCGGTGTGCGCACCGCGATGTCCGGCGGCGCAGCCCGACGGTTGTGCCCAGATCTGATCGAGGTGCCGGCTCGCTTCGAGGCCTACACCGCCGCCAGCGAGGCGGTGTTCGAGATCTTCCGTGACACCTCCCCGATCGTGGAACCGATGTCGATCGACGAAGCGTTCCTCGATGTTGCTGGGCTCCGCCGCATCGCCGGCGCGCCCACCGAGATCGCGACCGCACTGCGTTCCCGAATCGCCGACGAGGTGGGGTTGGCGATCACCGTGGGAATCGCCCGCACCAAGTTCCTCGCCAAAGTGGCGAGCGCAGTGGGCAAACCGGACGGCCTGCTCGTGGTCGACCCAGACGGCGAAATCGACTTCCTGCACCCGCTCCCCGTGCATCGGCTGTGGGGTGTCGGGGTCGTCACGGCGAACAAGCTCCACGACCGCGGAATCCACACGGTTGCCGACGTGGCGGCGACGGCACCGGAGGCCCTGGCGGCGATCGTCGGTACGTCCATGGGACGCCAACTCCATGCGCTGTCGCACAACCGTGACGCGCGGCGCGTCACCGGCGCCAAGCGACGCGGGTCGATTGGCTCTCAACAGGCGCTCGGGCGACGGCGACGGTCTCGCGACGAGATCGACGTCGTGCTGTGGCGCCTCGTCGATCGGGTCACCAGCCGACTGCGGCGGGCCAACCGCGTCGGGCGAACCGTCACACTCCGTCTCCGGTTCGACGACTTCACGAGAGCGACCAGATCGCACACGTTGGCGGAACCGACGGCCGGCACCTCAGCGATCCACGCAACCGCTCACGCGGTTCTCGACACGGCATGGCCGATGATCGAACAGCGCGGCATCTCACTGCTCGGGCTGTCGATCGGACATCTCACCGACAACGATGCCGTACAACTGATGCTCCCGTTCGAGCGGCGCGACTCCGAGACGCTCGACACCGTTCTCGACGCCGTGCGCCAACGTTTCGGTGGGCGTTCGGTGCAACGAGCGGCCACGATGCGCGGCGATCCCGGCATCCAACTCCCGATGCTCCCCGATTGAGCGGGTACATCGGGGTGGCACCCGGTGCCAGCCAAGGCGCAGCATCCACCTACATTCGAAGGCCATGAGCGCACGCGAACGACTGACCGGACCCTCGAATCTCGGTGTGTGGTACTTCACCGACGCCATGACCGCCGGGCAAGCCGCGGAGGCCGCCGGCCGGATCGAGTCGCTCGGCTACTCGACACTGTGGGTGCCCGACACCGTCGGCCGCGACCCGTTCGCTCACCTGGCATGGCTCGGTTCGCAGACCGCCACCCTGCAGTTCGCCACCGGGATTGCCAGCATCTTCTCGCGCCACCCGGGCCCGATGATGCAGGCGGCCGCCACGCTCGCCGAACAAACAGGTGGACGTTTCGTGTTGGGCCTCGGGGTCAGCCACGAGCCGATGGTTGCCGGCCTGCGCAAGCTCGACTACTCCAAGCCGCTCACCCAGATGCGCGCGTACCTCGAAGCGATGGACGCCTCGCCCTACATGGCGGTCCCCCCGGCGGAGCCAGCGATCCGACTGCTCGCCGCGCTCGGGCCGAAGATGCTCGAGCTGTCGGCAACCGCCGCCGACGGTGCCCACCCGTACTTCGTGACGCCGGAACACACCGCCGAGGCACGCGCCGCAATCGGACCCGACAAGCTGCTGTGCGTCGAGCAGAAGGTGATCCTGTCGACCGACGCCGACGCTGCCCGAGCCGCGGCCAACGTCCAGATCGACCGGTATGCGGGGCTGCCGAACTACCGCAACAACTGGAAGCGCATCGGCTTCACCGAGGACGAGATCGAGCAGCGTGCCCACCGCTTCGTCGACCACGTGATCGTGTGGGGCGACGAAGCACGTGTCCGTGCCGGCATCCAGGCCCACTACGACGCCGGCGCCGACCACGTGTGCATTCAGCCGGTGTCCACGGCCGGCCCACTCGATCTCGACTGGAACCTGCTCGAAGCGCTCGCCCCTGGCTCGTGATCAACGTCCGATGAACGACTGGAACCACGTCCGCTACGACGTCCCCGCCGAGCGGGTGGCGCGCATCACGTTGGCGCGCGCCGAGATGGCGAATGCGCAGAACTACCTGATGATCTCCGAGGTGAACGAGGCCTTCGACGTCGCCGCCCGCGACGACGAGATCCGATGCATCGTGCTTGCGGCCGACGGCAAGCACTTCTCGTCGGGCCACGACCTCGCCGATCTCGATCCCGACATGGACGACCTGCATACGATCGGCACCCAGTGCCACTTCGACGCCGACGGCGCAGAGGGCTACATGGCGCGCGAGGCCGAGATGTATGTCGGGATGTGCTGGAGGTGGCGAAACATCTCGAAGCCGACGATCGCATCGGTGCAGGGCAAGGTGATCGCCGGCGGATTGATGCTGGTGTGGCCGATGGATCTCGTGGTCTGCTCGGAGGAGGCAACGTTCTCCGATCCGGTGGTCGCGTTCGGCGTGAATGGGCACGAGTACTTCACGCACCCCTACGAGGCGGGGGCGCGGCTGGCGAAGGAGATGCTGTTCACCGGCCGGGCGATCACCGCGCAGGAGGCGCTGATGCACGGCATGGTCAACAAGGTCGTGCCGCTCGACGAGCTCGAGTCGGCGACCTTGGAGATGGCCGCCCACATCGCACGACGCCCGATGTTCGGGCTGACGCTCGCCAAGCAGTCGGTCAACAACGCACTCGATGCAATGGGCCAGTACACCGCGCTGCAGTCGGCGTTCGGCCTGCACCACGTCGGCCACAGCCACAACCGCCTCAAGTACGACTCACTCGTCGACCCCGCCGGCATCAAGGTCATCCGCAACGAAGCCTGACGTCACGTTTGGTGTCTGACACCAAACGTGACGTCAGCCGAGGCGGTCGAAGATGTTGCGAGTGATCTGCTCGACGTCGCGGTCGCGTTCGGCAAGACCCCAGATCCAGTCGGTGCAACCCGACGTGATCACGGTGCCGCCGCCGGACGTGACGAAGGTACCGAGCACGGCGTGGCCGTGGGTGATCCGTTCCACCGCTGCGGGATCGCGGGTGTCGAAGAGGCGTGATGCGATGAACTCGTCCTCGGCCGGCTCGTTTGGAGCCGGTGGTCTCGAGGCCGTGGTCCGACTGAAATGGGCCGCCGGCGCCGTGCCGAGGATCTCGAAGTTCGTGGGCGTGCCGTCCATCCCGGTCGGGTAGGGCAACCCGTCGCGATAGGTGAAGTCGCAGCCGTCGCACTCGTAGCCGACGATCGTCGCCGACGCTCCCAGCAGGTCGCCGTAGTCGAGGCCGGTGCCGTCGAACATCCAGTGCTCGGGTCGGTGCAGCGTGTAGCCACCGGCGCCCTTGGTGGCCCGCTTGCCGATGCGGTGGTAGCCGCCCCGGCTGAAACTGACGCCGGTCATGTGGTTCTCGGGCCGTTCCAGAAGATGGTCTGACCAGATCGTGGTCAGCTCGGCCTGGCGGTCGGTGTCGAACACCGGGTCCTGCTTGAAGAAACCCTTGTACCCGACCATCGTGGCTGCTGGGCCCGATCCCGCACCGCCGGTAGGGCCGTCAGTCGGGTCCTCCAACCGCACCTGCCAGAAGGCGGTGTTCCCGGAGAAGAACACCGCGTGGCCACCGCGGGCGGTGAACGCCTCGACGGTGTCGCGCATCGGCGCCGACCAGTACTCGTCGTGGCCGATCGACAGGTACAGCGAGTACGGCGAGTCGGGCCCGAGCAACTCCGGGTGCTCTTCGAGGTCGGCGTTGGCAACGACATCGATGTCGTATCCCTCGCGCTCGGCCCACTCGATGAACGGACCGCTCCAGTTCGGCCAGCCAGCGGAGCCGCCGTACGGCGACAGGTGGTTCATCCGCAGATAGCCGACATGGCTGGCCGACTGATGATCCGGTGGATGGATCGACGTGACCCGCTGGCCGGCGCCGGGCGGCTTGTAGAGGTAGCCGGGGGCCATCGGACGCAGCATCGACGACTGCGTGGCGCCGGTGTAGAGGTTGCGGCCGCCGAAGTCGTTGTAGGCGTGCCAGGTGTTGGTGTCGATCGCCCACAGGATCGTTGCGCTCGTGGTGGCGAGGTCGGGGCGCACGACGAAGAAGGCACGGCTGGTTCGCTGCTTGCCGTCGACGTCGATCGTCAACAGCACCTCGTAGTAGCCCGACGGCCAACTCGGCTCCACCCCGATGTCGGCCGCCACCGGCCAGTTGCAGCCGTGCTCGGGCGCATCGGTGGGCGTGGGAAGGTCCTCAGCCGGAATCCCCGCCTCCTCGAAGACCACGGTACGCACCGCTCCGACCCTGGCCACCTCCACCGATACCGGCCGGCCACCGGCCGACGACAGATGCAGTGCAACGCGCTCCCCAGGAGCCACCGATTGCGGCCAGCAGTACCCGTTCACCGTCTCGTACGCCATCGCCCGACCCTACGCGGCCACCCGAGACCCCAACCGATCGAAACGCGATGAGTCTTCGCGCGGACGGGTCGCGTGGAAACTCATCGCTCGGAGTTCCGCACGAGCACACGATGAGCCTTCGCGCGGGCAGGTCGCATGGAAACTCATCGCTCGGAGATGGCGGGGTACGTTCGGAGGCGAATGATGTCGCTTCCAGCCACCGAACTCGTCGACCGACCCCAAGGTGGGCGCGTCTTCACGACGAGCCGCACCGTTCGCCTCGGCGACGTCGACGCACGAGCCCGGCTGCGCTTCGACGCGATCGCCCGTTACCTGCAGGACATCGCGACCGACGATGCCACCGACGCACAACTCGACGATGCGTTCGGTTGGGTCGTGCGCCGGACGATGATCGATGTCCGCCGGGCGGCCGGGCTCGACGAGGCGCTGGAACTGTCGACGTTCTGCGCGGGAACCGGACGGAGCTGGGCCGAACGGCGCAGCTCGATCACCGGCGAGCGTGGCGCCTCGATCGAGGCGGCGAGCCTGTGGATCCGTGTCGATCCGTCGTCGGGTCGCCCGACCGGCCTCGGCGACGACTTCGCAGCCGCGTTCGCCGGCACCGCCCGCGGCCGCAGGGTGTCGTCTCGGCTCCAACTCCCAGCACCGCCACCCGACACCGAGCGACGACCGTGGCCCATCCGCCGAGTCGACATCGACCCGCTGGCCCACGTCAACAACGCAGCCCAGTGGGCGATCGTCGAGGAGACGCTGCCGGCAGATCGGCCCCGTCGCGGCGTCGCCGAGGTCGAACACCGTGCACCGATCGATGCCCCGGCATCGATCCAGCTCAGCAGCGTGTGCGAGTCGGACGGCGTGATCTCATCGTGGTTGTCGACGGGACCCGACGTACTGACCGCCGCACGTTGGACCCCGGCGTGAACCCGATCGCCGGAGCGATCTGCCTCCAAGGGGGCCGAGAACTCACCCCTCCGTGCGACGAGATGGACCGCGCCGTGCTCGAACGGTGCTCAGGGCACGTGGTGGTCCTCGCCGGCGCGGCCCGTCCGGGATCGGACTACACAGGCGCATCCAATCGCACGGTCGCGCACTATCGGCGACTCGGCGTCGACGTCGGTGTGGTGCCCGACCCCCGCAACGACGCCGCCGCGGCGCTCGCCGCGCTGCACGACGACGTCGGCCTGGTGGTGCTCCCCGGGGGATCTCCGGGAGCGCTGCTCGACGTACTCACCATGGCGGCCGCCCAGGACCCGCGCACCATCGCCCAACGCCTGATCGATCTCTGGACGAGTGGCACCGCACTGTCCGGTGCGTCCGCGGGTGCCATGGTGCTGTGCTCGCAGACCGCAACGCCGGACCGGTCGAGCGGCCGCGCCGACGGTCTCGGGCTGGTCGATGGCATGGCGATCCCCCACTGGTCGCCCGGGTCCGAACGCCGTTGGTCGCTTCCCGACACGCTGCTCTGGGGCCTTCCCGAATGTGGCGGAGTGATCATCGAGGCCCACGCCACGATCGCTGTCGGCCAGGGTGCCGCCGCCACCCGCGTCGACGGCACCTGGTCCCCCGTCCCCCGCTGACGTGGTTCCCCGAGCCCGGGTCTCGCGGAACCTTGGTGGTTCCCGGAGACCCGGGCTCGGGGGGCGTTGGGGAGGGGGCCTACGCTGCGCCGATGGCGAACGCACCGACCGACCGACCGGACAACGTGATCGTCGTGTTGCTCGACTCGCTCAACCGGCACATGTTGGGCGCCTACGGCGGCACCGAGTTCGCCACGCCGAACCTCGATCGATTTGCGCGACGTGCATCGCAGTTCACCAACCATGTCACCGGCTCGCTCCCGTGCATGCCCGCACGCCACGACATCCTCGTGGGTGCCCTCGACTTCCTGTGGAAGCCGTGGGGCTCGATCGAGTTGTGGGAAGAGTCGATCACCGCCTCGCTCCGTCGCGCCGATGTGACCACGATGCTGGTGTCGGATCACCCCCACCTGTTCGAGACCGGCGGCGAGAACTACCACGTCGACTTCGGCGGATGGGACTACGTGCGAGGCCACGAGGGCGACCCGTGGAAGACCTACGCCGACCCCAGCGCCTACGGTGCGCCCACCCTCAGCCCCGACGGCCAGCCGCTCATCAGCAACGCGGCCGATGGGGGCTGGTTCTTGCGAGACCAGCTGGGCATCGCCGACCGATCCTTCGGACACCGCCACTACGACGACAGCCGCACGTGGTTCCGATCGGAGGACGACTTCCCCGGTCCCCGCACGATGGCCACCGCCACCAGTTGGCTTCGCCATGCCAGCGAAGCGCACGACCGCTGGATGCTGTTCATCGACGAATTCGACCCGCACGAACCGTTCGACACACCGGAGCCGTGGGCGTCGATGTACGACGACGACCCACTCACCGCCGACGAATTGGCGATGGGTCGGCTCGTCTGGCCGCCGTATCTTGTCGGCGGTACATCGGCCGGCAAGATCTCCCAGCGTCAGGGACGCCAGATCCGCAACAACTACGGCGCCAAGCTGTCGATGATCGACCACCACTTCGGCAGGTTGCTCGACGAACTCGACGCCCAGGACCTGTGGGACACCACGGCAGTCATCCTGTGCACGGACCACGGCCACTACCTCGGCGACATCCGTGCCGCCGGGGCACCCGGCGACGACGCCACCGACATCTGGGGCAAGCCGGCGATTCCCCAGTTCGAACCACTCGGCCACACGCCGCTGATGATCCATTGGCCGGGCGCACCGCGGCGCGTGGTCGATGCGTTGACCACCAACGTCGACATCAACGCCACGATCGCTGACGCGTTCGCCGTCGAGCCGACCCACCGAACGCACGGACAGTCGATGGTGCCGCTGCTGACCGGGACGAGCGACTCGATCCGAGACTGGGCGATCGGCGGCGTCTACGGGAACTGGGTCCAGGTGACCGACGGGCGCCGCAAGTACGCGCGGGCCCCGGCTGAGGCGAACACCCCGCTGTCGATGTGGTCGAACCGCTGGTCGACCATGCCGGTGCACCAGGGCCTCGAGGAGTACATGAAGTTCCCCAAGCCGGACCGACGGGCCGAACTCGACTTCATGCCGGGTTCAGAGGTCCCCGTGATCCGCCAGCCATTCGAGGCCGGCGACACCGTTCCGTTCTGGGCGGGCGGCGGGCGCAACGTCGGGCGTCACCATCTCTACGATCTCGACGTCGATCCGGACGAGCGCGAGAACCGCTGCGGCGAGCCGACCGAAGCAGAGATGATCGAGCTCTTGCGCAACGCGTTGGTGACGGTCGAGGCGCCCACCGAGCAACTCGCTCGACTCGGCATCGCCTGAACCACGATCGCCGCGCTCAGCTCATGGGTGTGGCGCCGTGGCCACGTACACCGTGCAGGCCGACTCGGCGCCCGTGTAGTGGTTCGGGAACGAGACGACATGGGAGACGACGTCCGCAAACGACTCGTTCATCAGCGCCTCGAAGCTCGAATCGGGAGGGTCATCGGACCACAGGGCGAACACCCCGCCCGGTTTCAGTTGTTCGCGCACCCGACGGAATCCGACGGGTCCGTAGAAGCTCTCGTTGCCGGCGTGGAGGTGATGGCTGGGTGTGTGGTCGATGTCGACCAGGATCGCGTCGAAGCATCGTTCGTTGCCGCCGCGGTCCGTATCGGACTCGAGACCACCGTCGATCAACGCGAAGAAGTCACCCTGGCGCAGCGTGCACCGATCGTCGTCGATCAGTTGCGTGCCGATCGGTACGAGCCCGTCGCGATGCCAACCGATCACCTCGCCGAGCACTTCGATCACCTGCAGCCGGGTGACACGGTCGTCGGCGAGTGCCGTGATCGCGGTGTACCCGAGCCCGAGCCCGCCGACGACCACGTCGAGGTCGCCGCCATCGAGCACCGCAAGCCCGAGGCTCGCCACTGCCTCTTCGCTCGCCGTGAACAGACTCGACATCAAGAACTCGTCGCCCAGCTTCACCTCCCAGACGTCGACCTGCAACGTTGGCTCGAGCCGGCGACGCAGGCTGATGTCACCGAGCGGCGTGGTCTGGTGGTCGATCTCCTCGAAGGCGCGGCTCATCGCTGCCCACCCTCGCACGCCGAGCGTCGCCGGACGCGACGGAACCCCCACGCTCGGTGCTGAGCACCACGAGTGGGGGTTCCGGTCAGGAGTGCAGGACGCCGAGCGTCAGCCTTCGGCGGTGGCGTCCTCGGAGGCAGGCTCCTCGGCCGGCTCGTCCTCGGTGGTGGCCTCGTTGACCACGACGGCGGTGACCATGCCGAACATGCCGTCCTCACGCTCGACGTGGGTGAGGATGTGGCAGTGCCAGACCCACACACCCGGGTCGACGGCTTGGAAGATCACCGAGTAGCGCTCGCCGGGGGCAACGTTGACCGTGTCGGCCCAGTACGGGAAGTCGAGCGGGATGCCGTCCTTGGCGTACACCAACTGCGGGAACTGGTGTTGGTGCATCGGGTGCGCCGTCAGACCCTCGTTGTAGTAGTCGGCAGCGACCCAGTCGCCCTCGTTGAGCACGAGCGGCTCGGTACCCGGGAAGCTCTTGCCATTCAGCGTGAGGCCGATCGTGCCGGCGTCGTTGAGCACCATCGGCAACTCCACGTCGGGTTCGAAGTCCTCGGGGATGGTGACGCCGCTGATCGTCATGCCACGGGGGTACGGGCGATCGCCGATGCGGAAGGCGGCGAACATGCCGTTGACCACCGAGATCTGCGAGTGCAGGTGCGCGTGGTACATGCCGATCGACGCCCGGTCGGCAACGAACTCGTAGGTGAAGGTCTCACCGGTGCGAATCGGGTCCTGCGTGAACGGTGACACACCGTCCATGGCGTTCGGCGTCCGGATGCCGTGCCAGTGGATGTCGGTACCCATCGGCGTGTTGTTCGTCAGTTCCACCTGCACGTTGTCGCCGACGTCGACGATGATCTGCGGACCGGGAACCTGGCCGTTGTAGGCCCACGCTTCGACGATCTGTCCGGGAGCGACCTCCCAGTCGATGATCGATGCTTCGAGCGTGAACTTCTTGGTGCCATCAGGAAGGATCTCGGGCTCGAGGATCTGGTTGCCGACGCCCTCGGTCTCGGCGGGGAACGCCAACATCGAGTCGATCATGATCTGATCCATCTCGTCGGCGTCGAAGTCGGGTGAGGTGTGGTCGTGGCTGTCGCTGCTCGCCGACTCGGCGCCGGTGGCCGATTCGGAGATCTCCAGCGGGGCGACCATGCCCGACTCGGCATGGCCGGCGACGCTGCAGAACAGCTCGTACGAACCGGCTTCCAGGGTGCCCAGCGCCAGCGTTGCGTTCTCGCCGGTGTTCAGCATCGGGGTCTCGGCGCCGGTTTCGCGCACGACGAGGTTGTGCTGCTGGCTGCCGTTGTTGGTCACGAGCAGCGACACGTCGCCAGGCTGTGCCGACAGCTGGCCGTCGATCGAGAACTCCGACAGCGTCAAGCCAAGCGTGGTCGGCGCCGCTGCAGCCGCTCCGACGCCCCCGTCGCCCTCGTCGCGTAGCAGGCCGATCAGGCCGATGATCACCACGGTGGCCACCAACGCGATCAGCAGGCCGGCCATGCCGACGAACACGAGTCCGCCCGTGGCGTTGCTCCCCGATCCGCCGTCTGGCGAGTTGGATGCAGGGGATTGGTCAAGAACGGTCACGCAGGTTCTCCGATCGTGGTGAAAGTGGGCCGCAGCCTGACAGGCCGAGCGCCGGGACATTAGGGCCATAGGTCCCGTTCGACCAAGAGGCGGGAACTTTTCCCCGGCTACGGTCGACGCACATGCACATCGGCGTCGAGATCTTCCCCACCGACCAGACGATCGGGGCGATCGAACTCGCCCGTGAGGTCGAGGCCCGAGGCTTCGAATCGCTCTGGTTCCCCGAACACTCACACATCCCCACCCGGCGCGCCACCCCGTGGGGTGGCCGCGAGGGTGCGCCGCCCCTGCCCGAGTTCTACTGGCGGACATTCGACCCGTTCGTCGCGCTCGGCGCTGCCGCCGCCGTCACCACCACGCTGAAGTTGGCAACGGGTATCTGCCTCGTGGCCCAGCGCGATCCGATCCACACCGCGAAACAGGTCGCCAGCGTCGACGCCCTCTCGAACGGTCGATTCCTCTTCGGCATCGGGTACGGCTGGAACAAGGAGGAGATGGCACAGCACGGCACCGCCTACGGCGAGCGGCGGTCCATCTTGCGCGAGAACGTGCTGGCCATGAAGGAGCTCTGGACGAACGACGAGGCATCGTTCGACGGAGCACACGTCCAGATCGAGCCGAGCTGGTCGTGGCCGAAGCCCACCCAGTCGCCGCACCCACCCGTGATCCTCGGTGGCGATGCCGGCCCGAAGACCGCTGCGCACATCGCGGAGTTTTGCGACGGCTGGATGCCGATCGGCGGTCGCCATGCGCTCGACAAGTTCAGCGAGGTGCGGACCGCCTGCGAGCGCATCGGCCGTGATCCGGCCACGGTGGAGCTCGGCGTGTTCGGCGCACCGCCGGACGAGGCGAAACTGCTCGACCTCGCAGCGAAGGGTGCGCAGCGGGCCGTGTTCGGCCTCCCCCAAGGACCTCGCGACGACGTCCTCGCGGCGCTCGACGAGATGGCTCCACTCGTCGACATCATGCGCGACGCCTGACGCGGTCTCGACGCCTGCGCTCAGCGAGATTGCCGGTCACCCCTGATCGCGGCCGTTTGCTCGACATCGCACTGGTGATCACAGAGCGCTGATGGTGCGGAAACACGCACGACACCTGTCGCATCGATGATGTGGCGGTGAGCCCGGACCAGCAGTTGATCATCGCCGTGGAGCACCCGAGCCTGCATGGGATGCTCGGGACGTTCGTGCAGGAACTGCGAGCCGAGCGACGCTGCCGACGACCCGGACCGAACCGAGGTCGCAACCCCTACCCGGAGTTGATCGAGCGGCTCGCAGCACCGGCCATGATGCGGCTCGGCGTGATGCACGAGGGTCGGCTGATCGCCGTCGCCGCAGTCGACAACGATGGCGCAGTGGCGCTTGCGGTCGTGGCGGAGTTCCGTCGACGAGGTACGGCCAACGATCTCGTGAAGGTGCTCACCGAGCGTGCTGCGGCGATCGGCTACCCGCCGCTGCATCGCTTCACCGCGACGCGTGACACATTGGCGGGGTGATCAGCGACCAATTCCGCAACACACCAGACGGCGAGCGATGGGAGCTCCTGCTCGACGGGATCGATTTCGGCGAGGGCCCGCGCTGGCATCTCGGTCGCCTCTGGTTCAGCGACTTCCATCAGGGCACCATCTCGTCGGTGGGCCACGATCGACAGCGACGCATCGAGGTCGAGTGGGACGGCCGACCGTCCGGACTCGGATGGCTGCCCGACGGGCGCCTGCTGTTCGTGTCGATGCTCGACCAACGCGTGATGCGCCGCGAACACGACGGGAGCATCGTGGAACACGCTGATCTCGTCGGCATCGCCACCGGTCCCTGCAACGACATGGTGGTTGGCCCCCACGGCAATGCGTACGTCGGCAACTTCGGGTTCGACTTCGAAAGCGGCGCCAGACCTCAGGCGGCGACGCTTGCGATCGTGTGGGCCGACGGGACGGTGACCGCCGCGGCGGATGACCTCAGATTCCCCAATGGTTCGGTGATCACCGACGACGGTTCGACACTGATCGTGGGCGAGACGATGGGCGCCCGATACACCGCGTTCACGATCACCACGGATCGAGGTCTCACCGATCGGAGGTCGTGGGCAGAGGTCCCGGGGATGGCTCCCGACGGCTGCACCATCGATGCCGAGGGAGCGATCTGGTTCGCCGACGCCCTCGGCCGCCAGGTCGTTCGCGTCCGGGAGGGCGGCGAGGTCACGCATCGACTGCCCACGCCCGACAACGTCTACGCCTGCATGTTGGGTGGCGCCGACGGGCGGACGCTGTTCGCGCTGACGGCAGCGGGGGCGCATGCCGACGAGGTCGCCGGACGTGCGACCGGAGCGCTGTGGCAGACCCCCGTCGACGTCGGGCGCACCGCCACCTCACGCCCCTGACGCGGCCCAACACCAACGTGGTGCCGTGAGCGTCCCACCACGACAGCCCGACCCAGCAACCGAACACTGCACGGTGCTGCGCCATGCGCAGGCCGATCTGCACACAATTCGGATGATTTGGTTGCGATCGCAAGTTCTTCGACTATCTTTGTTGCCATGACAACTACTTCGTCCTCAACTCTCCCCTTGGCGGCCGGCACATGGAACGCCGACGTCGCGCACACCACGGTGGGATTCGTCGTCCGCCACCTCGGGCTCTCGAAGGTCCGCGGCCGTTTCGACGGGGTGACCGCCCAGCTGGTTGTCGGCGACGACCTCGCCACTAGCACCGTCACCGCAGAGATCGACATGAGCACCGTCAGGACCGGCAACCCCGACCGCGACGCCCACCTCACCTCGAGCGACTTCTTCAACGCCGAGACCAACCCCACGATGACGTTCCGTTCGACCGGCATCACCGGCAGCCCCGACGGTGAGGAGTTCACCATGACCGGCGAACTCACCGTCAACGGCGTCACCAAGCAGGTCGAACTCGACGTCGAGTTCTTCGGCACCTCGGTGTTCCCGATGGATCAGTCGACCCGCGCCGGGTTCAGCGCAACCGGCACCATCAAGCGCAGCGACTTCGGCATCAACTTCAACGCCCCGGTCGGCGCCGACAAGGTGATGATCTCCGACAAGGTCGCGCTGGAGCTCGACGTCCAACTGATCGCCCCCTGAACCACCCGAAGATCCCCCCAACCCCACCTGTGCACGGGTCGGGCCGCCGAGCGGTCAGACCCGTGCATGTTGTGGGTTGGGGGCTCGGTGGGGCCCCGGTCAGACGACCTTCATGCCGTACATCTCGCCGAGCGGGTCGCTGATCAACTCGAGGCGCTCGCCGTCGGGACCCATGAAGTAGATCGATGTGTCGCCGACCAGGTGCGTCGGCACACCCGCAGCTTCGAGCTTGGCCTTGAGGCGCTCCCAGTTCTCCCTCGACACGGAGATCGCGAGGTGATGGTGGCCACCGAGCACCTCGGCGTACTCCTCGAGCCCCAGGCCGGGAAAGTCGAAGAACGCCAACGCGTTGCCGTTGCCGATGTCGAAGAAGAAGTGCGTCGACCCGACGTAGTCGCGGTTCTGGAAGAGCTCGGTCAACGGGAACTCGAGCAGCCCCTGATAGAAGTCGATCGTCCGCTCGATGTCCGAGGAGATCAACGCCTGATGATGCACTCCTCGAGCGGAGGACGGCGGACGGTCCTGCGGGTCGAGCATGTGCTTGGCACGCATCTTGGCCCACTCGTCGTCACGGTCGGGGTGCTCGCCATCGTGAGCCGTTCCGAATTGAAGATCATTGCTTGCCATCGCAATATTCTGCCACGCGGTCCGTCGCCTTGGACACCTACGTGCCAGACTTTCGCCGGGGAACACCGACCGGGGAGACACCATGACCGTCATCGACCGCGCTGCCGACGCAAGCGCCATCACCATCACGCCCAAGTCGCCGACGATCGGCGCCGAGATCGGTGGGGTCGACCTGTCGACACCGCTGAGCGACGACGCGATCGCAACCGTTCGCACCGCGCTGCTCGACTACAAGGTGTTGTTCTTCCGCGACCAGGACATCACCACCGAGCAGCACCTCGCCTTCGGTCGACGCTTCGGCGAGTTGGAGGTGCACCCGTTCGCGGTCAACAAACCCGGGTACCCCGAGGTGCTCGCGATCACCCACGACGCCGACCACCCCGGGCGTGAAAACCAGTGGCACTCCGACGTCACCTGGCGCCTGCAGCCGTCGCTCGGATCGATTCTTCGCCTCATCGAAGGGCCAGCCGTCGGGGGCGACACGCTGTTCGCCGACATGTATGCCGCGTACGACGGTCTCCCGCAACGGATCAAGCAGCGCGTCGACGGGCGGGTGGCTCGCCACGACTTCGCCCACTTCCGAGCGCTGATGCGGCATCGGGGCGCCTCCGACGAGGAAATCGCCGAGATGGAAGTCACCTATCCGAACCCGGAACATCCGGTGATCCGCACTCACCCGGAGACCGGCCGGAAGGGCATCTACGTCAACAACGCCTTCACGCAGGAGATCGTCGGACTCGACGCCGAAGAGAGTGCCGAACTCCTCACCATCTTGTACGCACAGGCCACGCACCCCGAGTATCAAGTTCGATTCACGTGGGAGCCGAACTCGATCGCGTTCTGGGACAACCGAGCCTGCCAGCACTACGCCGTGTCCGACTACTGGCCGAACGTCCGCCAGGTCGAACGAGTCACCATCGTGGGCGACACCCCGTACTACGACGCGTCCGCGGCGCCGTCCGACGTGGCCGAGCGGCCCTTCCGAGGGCAACTGCAGCGCTGGACCGAGAGCTGACGTTTCGACGATGGCGAGCGAACGGCGGACTCAGTGGTCGAGGCGACGCAGCAGCGCGTCGAGCGCCAACAGGTAGCCGTCGGGACCGAAGCCCGCGACCACGCCGAGGCACACCGCGCTCACGACCGACGTGTGGCGGAACGCTTCGCGCGAGTGCACGTTGGACAGGTGCACTTCCACCACCGGAATGTCGATCGAGGCGATCGCATCACGCAGCGCAATGCTGTAGTGCGTATACGCGCCTGGGTTGAAGATCACGCCATCGGCGTCGAGACGAGCGCCTTGGAGCGCGTCGATCAGTGCGCCTTCGGAGTTGCTCTGCACGTCATCGATCTGGACGCCCCGCTCGGCCCCAGCTCCACGAACGGAGTCGACGATGTCGTCGAGTGTCGCAGCGCCGTACACGTCGACCTCGCGGGTTCCGAGCAGATTGAGGTTCGGGCCGTTGAGCACCAGGATCCGACGCGTCATCCCCGCAGGATAGGCACTGCGCCACGCGCGCCGGAGCCCGACACGAATTCGACCGTTGTCAGGTGCAAGCATCGAGACGTCGTGGGGGCGATCGCCCCCGCTCGAGGAGGTCCAGCATGATCAGCGAGACATTCGGAGCGAAGTTCCTCGCCACGGTCAACGACACGGCCGCGCGACCGGTCCACCTGCTGTTCAACCAGTGGTGGAACGAGGCGCCCGACGACGTGAAGCAGCAGTACCTCGACATCTTTCTCGGCGACCCCGTGTATCGGGCCTGGTACGAGGCAGGCGAGTACGCCGCCCCGGTCGACTTCGATGCGCTCCGCGATCTTCCGGCCGAGACCCTGGGCCGCCGCTACCACGACTGGATCATCGACAACGGACTCACCAAACAGATCGCCACCGACTACGGCGACTTCCACCGGATGCTCAAGGCATCGGGCGCGCTCGACGGGATGCCCGACGAGATGCAGTTCGCAGTGCTCCGCGGCTTCCAGGTGCACGACGTCTTGCACGTACTCACCGGCTACGACTCCTCCGGCCAGGGGGAGATCGCGCTCCAGGCGTTCTCGCTCGCTCAGTTGCAGTTCCCCTACTTCGGCATGTGGATGGCCACCGTGACGACGCAGATGACCTTCGGGGCTCCGAACTCGATCGTGCCGCTGATGGACGCGATCGCTGATGGCTGGCAGTACGGCAGCACCTCCCCACACCTGATGGCACAGCCGTGGGAGACGATGTTCGACCAGCCACTGGACGAACTCCGCCACCACTACGGCCTCACACCCAGCCCGATGGCAGCCAAGCAGTCGGCGGCGATGGCTGCGCGAGCCACCTCGTGACCGCCATCCGATCGAGTCGCCGCACGCAACGAGGCGATCTGGCAGGCTGAGGCGATGTCCGACACCGACGCGATCGACCTTGCGCTGCTGATGCTTCGCTGCAGCGTGGGTGCGGTGATGCTCGCGCACGGCATCAATCACATCCGCCCCAACATCGACGGCACCACGAGCTGGTTCGCCTCGATGGGCATGAAGCCGGCGAAGCTCCAGGCTTGGCTCGCAAGCGTCGCCGAGATCGTCGGTGGCGTGCTGCTGATCGTCGGGCTGCTGACCCCGTTCGCCGCGGCCGCCGTGGTCGGCGTGATGTTCGTGGCGTGGGCGATCAACCACCGGGGCAACGGGTTCTTCATCTTCCATCCGGGTGAAGGCTGGGAGTACGTGATGACGCTCGGTGTGGTCGGCCTTGCGATCGGCACGATCGGACCGGGGGCATGGTCGCTCGACGAGGCGCTCGATCTCAATCAACACTTCGTCGGCTGGACCGGTCTCCTGATCGCAGCGATCGGTGGGATCGGTGGTGGTGCTGCACTGCTCGCAGCGTGCTGGCGACCGCCGTCCACCGACTGACGCCGGCCGGCGCGCCTGCGGTCGGGTCCGCTCAGATCAGCGGTTCACCGGCGGTGCTGAAGATTGGACTCAGGTGGGAGGTGTCGTTCCAGCACCGGACGATCCACTTCTCGCCGTCGACGACGACATGGGAGATCGATGCGTTGTTCGCTCCGGTGAACGCGAAGCCGCTCGACCCGGTGGCGATGTTCATGATCTGGCCGATCACGCCACCGTGGACCACGGCGACCACCAGTTGGTCGGGGTGGTCGGCGGCGATGCGCTCGATGCCTCGCCGGACCCGATTCTCGAACTGGTGGGCGGGCTCACCCCCGGGGATCACGTCCCAGCGCTGTTCGACCATCATCCGCTGCGCGATCGGGTCGCCGTCGGCGATCCGCTTGCGGAACTCGCCACCCTCCCAGTCGCCGAGGAACACCTCGCGAAGATCGGCAACGACGGTCGGCTCCACCCCGAGCCGTCCCACCAGTGGGGCGGCGGTCTGCACGGTGCGTTGCAGCGTGGTCACGTACACCGCCGCGATCGGCTCGCCGGTGTCGATCAGGCGCTGCGCGGCGAGTTCGGCCTGTTCGACGCCCTCGGGTGCGAGCGGTGGGTCACCGTGACCGTCGACGAGATCGAACGTCTCACCCTCCACGTGGGGTGCCGACGCGCCGTGGCGCACCAGCAGGATCTCCGTCGCGCCGGGCGGGGCGACGAATCCGGTCTGGGCGAAGGCTCTGGGGACAGGGGGCTCGGCCATCCCCGGAACCTAGTCACCGCCCCACCGCCACTGGGCCCTCGACCTCGTTTGCGTTGCATTCTCGGTGGACCGGGCCACCGAGAATGCAACGCAAACGGGGCAAACGGCGGGATCGGCGGCAAGACTGGTGGGGTGAAGGCACTCAACTCTCGCCCGATCGACACGGTCGACCTGCTGTCGTTGCCAGCGTTCGTGGGTTCGATGGTCTGGGAGTCACGGGTGCTGGCCCGCCGCGAGCAGCGGGACTTCGGCGATCTTCGGGACGCCACACCCGAGCAACTGGCCGACCCGAGCCTGCCGCCCGATCCCCTGGTGCCCGTCGGCTACGAGCGCCGAGACACCACAGCGAGCCTGGCGATGCTCGTCGGCAACGTCACGGTCAACCTTGCGATTGCCGGCGTCGTGGGTGCGATGAGTCGCGCAGTCTTCAAGCGACGCATCGTCGACCTCGGTGCCACGAGGTGGTCACTGCCGGTCGCGATGGTGGCGTGGGACTTCCTCTACTACTGGGATCACCGGTGGATGCACGAGGTGCGGCTGCTGTGGGCCAACCACGTGAGCCACCATTCGAGCGAGCGGTACAACCTGTCGACGGCGCTTCGTCAACCGTGGTCGGGAATCCTCACGTCGTGGGTGTTCCTGCCGATGCCGCTGCTGGGGATCCCCGCCCACCACGTCGCCAAGGCAGCACAGCTCAACCTGCTGTACCAGTACTGGATCCACACCGAGGCGATCGACCGGCTGCCCAAGCCGATCGAGGCGGTGTTCAACACACCGTCGCACCACCGGGTGCACCACGGCGCCAACCCGCAGTACCTCGACAAGAACTACGGCGGCATCCTCATCGTGTGGGACCGCCTGTTCGGCACGTTCGAGCCGGAGGTTCGCAGGATCAAGTACGGCCTCACCAAGAACATCGACACGTTCAACCCGATGCGCATCGGCTACCACGAGTTCGCTGCCATCGTTCGAGATGTCCGACGAGCCGACGGCTGGCGCAACAAGCTCGGCCAGGTGTTCGGCCGCCCCAGCTAGCTCGGGGGATCCACTCCCGTTTGCGTTGCAGTTTCAGTGGACCACCGCACCGGAAGTGCAACACAGACGGGATTGCGGCGGCGGGAATCAGGCGGCGTACTGCGAAAGCACCATCGCCGGGAGGGCCCCGGGGTCGAGGTCGGCCGGGTCGTAGCCGGGCCGGAAGGTGGCAAGGTAGCGAGCGCGACCCTGCACGATCCACGGCGGCACCCTCGGTCGAGCAGCCTCACCCTGCGAGGCCAGCAGGATGCGCTGCATCTTGTCGACGGCACGGTGGAAGTGGGCTTGGGCCCGAAGTGAGCCGGCCACGCGGCCGGCATAGCTGCCTTCGAGGTGCTCATACACGTCGAAGGCCACGGTGCGATGCTCGATCTCCTCGGCAGCGTGCCACGCCCACAGTTCCTGCCAGGTGCCGGATCCGGCCGGAGCGCGCTCACCCGATTCGGCTTCGGCGAACATCGTGATCGCCATCGCACAGGTCATCGCCTCGAACCCCTCGGCGTAGACGAGGTTGAATCGGCGTGGCTTCGAGGCACTGAATCGTCGATAGTCGGCATCGAGACGACCCTCGACCGCCTCGAGCTTCGCTGCCACCTCGGCGCCGAGCTGCCCCTTGATCATCTCGTTGACACGACGATGGTTCTGGAAGTGCTGTGCTTCCTGGCCGATGAACTCCTTGACGTCGGTCGCCAGCCCCGCATCGGTGATCTCGCCGGCCACCTTGCGGTACGTGCGAATCAGGTACGGCTCGAGATATGGCATCGTGAGCGAGAACGCCACCAGGTAGGTCTCCCGAACGGGATCGACGCCCGGAAGCACGTTGTCGAGTTGGTCGGGGAACTCGAACTTCACCTTCCGGACGGTGATGTCGTGGGGGGCAGCGCTCATGCGCTCACGGTAGCCACGGGCAGATCGAAGCGCTCGTCCGGCCCCGAGAGTTCGGCACACACCACCTCGGTGAGCGCAACGAACGCGGTCGCCGCCGGAGACAGGGTGCGCCCGGCACGCCACGCAATCGACACGTGGCGGCCCGGTATCGGCGGATCGAGCGGATGCAGCACGGTGCGCGGATCTTCCGGTTCGGTGCACAGCAACGGCATCACCGCCACCCCCATCCCGGCGCGCACCATCGCCGCCACCGTGCCGTTGTCGTTGGAGCGGAACACGTAGGTCGGGTCGAGCCCGGCCGATCGCAGCCCCGTCTCGTTGAGGATCTGACAGGAGTTCGGGTGTTGACCGATCATCGGTTCGTCGGCCAGGGCATCGAGCGGCACGGGTCCCGGGGGGAACTGCCCGGGTCGAGCGATCAACACGAATGGGTCGCTGAGCAGTTGCTTCGATTCGAGCCCGGACTGCTCGGGTGGGGCCACATCGTCGACCACGAATGACACGTCGGTCTGGCCCCGATCGAGGTGCTCCAGCAACTCCTCGTCGACGTCGGTCTCGAACAGCTGCACCTCCACCGCCGGGTGTTCGAGACGAAACCGGCCGAGCACCAGCGGCAGCACCGCTGACGACACGCTCTGGAACGTTCCGACCTTCAGCCTCCCGGTGTGCCCGGAACGGAACCGATCGAGATGATCAGACAGCAGGTCGAGTCGGCCGAGCAGGTCGCGTCCGCCGCTCAGGAGCTCCGCTCCGAACGGGGTGAGCTCCACCGGGCGCGGACCCCCCGGACGATCGAACACCGGCTCGCCGACCATCCGTTCGAGTGCGGCGATCTGCTGGCTGACCGCCGACTGGGTGTAGCCGAGGCGGTCGGCAGCGCGCGCGAAGGTGCCCTCGGCGGCGACGGCGTCCAGGGCAATCAGGTGCCGGAGATCGAGATCGCGCATCGCCACCCGACTGAGCATAAGCATCCCTGATACGTAACAGTCAATATCATCGCTTTTGATGTGGCTCCTGCAGCCGTACCGTGAAGTCATGACCTCGCTGGAACGCATTGCCAACACGATCGACCGCGACGGTTTCGAAGCGCTCGACCCCACCATCGTGACCGAGGTGCTCGAACTCGCCGCCGCCGCCGACACCTCACCGGTGCTCATCGAAGTGTTCGCCGACGATGCCGAGCCCGCACCCGTTCGCGAGCGTGCGTTCGGGCTGCTCGCGATGCAGATCGTCTCCGGACGCCGTGAGCGCTTCACGTTCACTCTCGCCGCCTGAGACCATCCCGGTACGGGACGCCGCCGGGCGCCAACCGACAACTCCCTAGAGTCGTCGACATGCAGCACTTCAACGGCAGAGTCGCCGCAATCACGGGCGCAGGGTCGGGCATCGGCCGCGGACTCGCACTCGAGCTCACACGTGCCGGATGCCATGTCGCGCTCGCCGATGTCGACGATGCTGCGCTGATCGACACCGTTGCGCTCATCGAGCAGGCCACGACAGCCACGGCGACGACCGGCGGACCGGTGAAGGTGTCGACCGCGTGCGTCGACGTCACCGACCGTGATGCCGTCGAAACGTGGGCCGCAGCGGTGGTCGAGGAGTTCGGCCACGTCAACCTGATCTTCAACAACGCCGGGGTCGCACTGTCGGCAGACGTCGACGCGATGACCTACGAGAGCTTCCGCTGGTTGATGGACATCAACTTCTGGGGCGTGGTGCACGGCACGCTTGCGTTCCTCCCCCACCTGAAGGCGTCGGGCGACGGTCACGTCGTGAACATCTCGAGCGTCTTCGGGCTGCTCGGCATCCCGAGCCAATCCGCCTACAACGCGGCCAAGTTCGCCGTGCGTGGGTTCACCGACGCCCTGCGCACCGAACTCGACATCGAGCGCTGTGGTGTGTCCGCGACCACCATCCACCCCGGCGGAATCCGCACCAACATCGCCCGCAACGCTCGATTCGAAACGCGTGAACACGACGACGTGATCGACGCCGAGGAGGCTGCGCTCGAGTTCGACAAGCTGGCGCGCACGAGCCCCACCAAGGCCGCCCAGTTGATCCTCGGTGCCGTTGCGAAGAACAAGCGCCGCGCTCTCATCGGTCCCGACGCCCACCTCTTCGACGCCGCTGCCCGAATCTCTCCTCGTGGCGCCCAGTGGGCGCTCGGCAAGCTGGTCACCCGCAACGCCCGCACGATCGTCTGATCCGCGGCGAGCTCCTGCCACGAGGCCGCACCATCTGCGCCGGATACGTCCCGGAAGCGGGGACGTCGTCGGCGCAGATCGTGAAGGTGCGGAGCAGTGCGGGGACTCAGGCCGGGTCGTCGGTGTACGCCTCGGTGATCAGGTCGAGCAGTTCGACGTCGATCTCCTCGACGGTGCGCACGTTGGCGACGTGCCAGAACCGGTTGCCGTACTCCATCACCTTGCGCGTGATCGTCGGATGGTTCGCACGCCTGCGCAGCGAGAACGACACCGCCACCCAGCGGTCCTTCGGCCGGAGTTCGGCGAACTTGCGCGGGTTCTTCAGGAAGATGCCCACCGACACCACATCGGCGTGGACGGGCCCGAGGGCGTTGACGTGGTCCATCACCGCGTCGAAGATCGGGCGCTCGTGGGCGGGGCCGGTGGAGAAGTACTCCTCCAGCGACAAGCCCGGCGCACAGTCGTGCGATTGGCCGGACCGTCCGAAGAGCCGTCCACATTCCGGGCAGGTCCACGAGTTCACCCTGCGATGTTGCCACGTCCGCCCAGCGCCGCCGGCCGGGTTGCGATCACGCGAACGGCATGCGCGAAGCTCGCCCCGGCGATGGGACGGCCGTTGCCGAAGGGACACAGCACGATGAGTCAAACAACGGAAACACTCGACCACACCAGTGCACCGGTACTGGAGCACTTCGACGTCCTGATCGTCGGGGCCGGCATCTCGGGCATCGGGGCCGCGTACCACCTCCAGGACCAGTACCCGGAGAAGTCGTACGTCGTCCTCGAGAAGTTCGAGACCTTCGGCGGCACCTGGCACACCCACACCTACCCCGGCATCAGGTCCGACAGCGACCTGTACACCTTTGGATACCGATTCAAGCCGTGGATCGGACCGCCGATCGCCACGGCCGACAAGATCCTCGCCTACATGGGCGAGGTGATCGAGGAGAATCATCTCGGCAACCACATCCGCTACCAGCACGCCATCGCGAGCGCCGACTGGTCGAGCGATGACAACCTCTGGACGTTGCACGGCACCCGCACCGATCCCTCCACCGGAACGGTCGTGGCGATCACGTTCACCACCAACTTCTTGTGGATGTGCCAGGGCTACTACCGCCACGAGCAGGGCTACACCCCCGACTGGCCGGGTATGGACCAGTTCAATGGCCAGATCGTCCACCCGCAGACCTGGCCGAACGACATCGAATTGACCGGCAAACAGGTGATCGTGATCGGCTCCGGCGCCACGGCTGCCACGTTGGTACCGGCCATCGCCGGCGACTGCGAGCACGTCACGATGCTGCAGCGCTCGCCGACCTACTTCATCTCCCGGCCCAACGTGAACGAAGTGGCCGACATGCTCCGCGACCTCGACATCCCCGAGACGTGGACACACGAGATCGTTCGACGCAAAGCGCTCAAGGACCAGGCGTTGGTCACCAAACTCTCGGTCGAGGAACCCGACTGGGTCCGCGACGAATTGCTCAACGCCGTGCGCGCCGAATTGCCCGAGGGCTACGACGTCGACACACACTTCACACCGACCTACCGGCCGTGGCAGCAGCGTTTGGCGATGGTGCCCGACGGCGACTTGTTCAAGGGGATCAGTGCCGGCCTTGCGTCGGTGGTCACCGACGAGATCGAGACGTTCAACGAGACAGGGATCCGCACCACGTCGGGCCAGCAGCTCGACGCCGACATCATCATCACCGCGACCGGGTTCGACCTCAGCGTGCTCGGCGACATTGCGTTCAGCGTCGACGGGACGCCGGTCAACTTCGCCGACACGATCACCTACCGCGGGATGATGTTCACCGACGTCCCGAACATGGCCTGGGTCTTCGGGTACTTCCGGGCCAGCTGGACACTGCGCGCCGATCTGATCGGCGACTTCGTGTGCCGGTTGCTGCACCACATGGACGACATCGGCGCCGCCAAGGTGACACCGCGCCTACGAGCCGAAGATGCCGACATGGAGCTCGGCTCCTGGATCGACCCCGACAACTTCAATCCCGGCTACCTGATGCGCAGCCAGCACCTGATGCCCAAGCGTGGCGACAAACCCGAGTGGCAGCACACGCAGGACTACTGGGCCGAGAAGGAGTCGCTCCCCGCAGCCGACCTCGACGACGGCTGCCTCGCCTTCGAGCCGTAACGTTTGGTGTCTGACACCAAGCGTTACACGCGAGGATGAACAACGTGACGCTACGACTCGGGTTCATCGGTGCGGGCTTCATCGCCCGCACGCACAGCTGGTTTCTGAAGCACTCCGCCGCCGACCATCGGATCGTCGCCGTGCACGATCTCGACGCGGACCGGGCACGCGCCTTCGCCGATCGTGTCGGCGCCGACGTGACGGACTGCGACGAGCTCCTCGATCGCGTCGACGTCGTCTTCGTCACCACCTGGACCTCGGAGCACGAGCAGTTGGTGGCCGCGGCCGCAGAACGTGGCGTGGCCGTCTTCTGCGAGAAGCCGCTCGGCATCGACGCTCCCTCGGCACGGCGGATGATCGACGTGGTCGAATCCGCAGGCGTCGCCAACCACGTCGGCCTGATCCTGCGATCCGTACCGCAGTTCGTGCACGCCAGGACCCTGCTCGCCGACGAGCGAGCCGGCCGCATGCTCGCCGTGTCGTTCCGCGACGATCAGTTCATCCCGATCCAGAGCCACTACGGATCGACCTGGCGGATCGACCCAGCACGTTGTGGTCGGGGCACGTTGCTCGAGCATTCGATCCACGACGTCGACATCATGCATTGGATGTGCGGGCCGGTTCGTTCGGTCAGCGGCAACGTGCGCGAGGTGCACGGTCACCCACGAATCGACGACGTCGCGGTGGCGCAACTCGAGTTCACCAACGACGCCATCGCGTCGCTCACCTCGATCTGGCACGACATCGTCGACCGGCCGAGCCAGCGTCACATCGAGATCTTCTGTGAGAACCTGTACCTGCACCTCGACGGCGAAGCGACCAGTCCAATCACGTGGCAGTTCGCCGGTGATCCGACGCAACAGCTGCACGGCGACGCGCTGGCCCAGGTGTGCATCGACGGTGGCCAGGCTCGGGAACGCGACCTCGCCCCCGTGTCGGGTGGGGCCATGTTCAACCCGCTCACCGAATTCCTCGATGCGGTTGCGTCGGGGGCGCCGTCGCCACTGCCGCTTCGCGAGGCACTCGCCGCGCATCAGATCGTCGACGCGATCTACGCGTCCGCTGACGCCGGCGGCGTCCCGACACCGATCTGAGCGTCTCTCCACGTCGGTGTCACGTCTGGTGTCAGACACCAGACGTGACGGTCAGGGTGCGGCGAGGCGTTGGTGAACCGACCGGATCGCGCTCGAACCGTCGCCGACGGCGGCGGCGACGCGCTTCATCGACGACGCACGGACGTCGCCGGCTGCGAACACACCCGGCCGCGAGGTTTCGAACGGCAGTGGTTCGAATCCATCCGGTACGCGCCCGACGAGGTCGGTGTCGGTGAGCACGAAACCCTTGTCGTCGAGCTCCACGAATCCGTCGAGCCACTCGGTGAACGGAACGGCACCGATGAACGAGAACAGACCCGAGCACCGCTGACGAGCCTCCTCGCCGGATCGGTTGTTGCGCAACGTGATCTCGGTGAGGCGGGTCGATCCGTGCAGCGCACTCACCTCGGTGTGCGATGAGACCGTGATGTTCGGTGCCGCATCGATCCGATCGATCAGGTAGCTCGACATCGACGACGCGAGGTCGGCTCCGCGGATCGCGATCGTGACCTCCGATCCCTGCTGCGCGAGGAAGATCGCCGCTTGGCCCGCAGAGTTCCCGCCTCCGATCACCGTCACCGGATCGCGGTCACACACACGAGCTTCGAGGTCGGTGGCTGCGTAGTAGACACCTGCACCCTCGAACTCCTCGAGCCGGTCGAGCGGCAGCTTCCGGTACTGCACACCCAGGGCGACGACCACCGTGCGCGCCATCAGCACCGCATCATCACCGAGCGACAGCCGGTATCCGTCGCAGACCGCTTCGATCCGCTCGACCGAACAGGGGCTCGTGATCGTCGCGCCCAGCCGCTGCGCCTGCAGCGCCGCCCGCTCGACGAGTTCACCACCGGAGATCCCTGATGGGAAGCCGACGTAGTTCTCGATCCGGCTGCTCGTCCCGGCTTGGCCGCCGACGCCGACGCGGTCGACGAGCAGCGTGCTCAACCCCTCGGAGGCGCCATACACCGCCGCAGCGAGACCAGCCGGTCCGGCACCGATGATCACCACGTCGAGGAGTTCGAGACTGGTCGGTTGGTAGACGAGACCGAGATGGGACGCCAACTCACCGACGGTCGGGTTGCGCAGCGTCGCGGTCGAGGTGACCACCACCGGGGTGTCAGCAAGCACGGCTCCGACGCTCGCGAGCAGCGCGCCGGCATCGTCGACCTCGTCACCGTCGAGATCGATCCACTGGAAGGGCAGACGCTGTCGCAGCACGTAGCTACCGAGCTCCAACGCTCGCTTGGAGAAGCGAGATCCGATGATCCGCATCGACGCCGCCCCTGCACCGCGAGCGATGATCTCGCGCCGGGCGACGAACGCGTCGAAGGCGATGTCGCCGATCTCGGGATCACTGGCGAGCAGCCGGCGAAAGCTCTCCGGCGTGACCCGGCGGATCCGACCGTCTCCGCGCATACGACCGCGCAAGAACGTGCGTTGTCCGGTGAGCAATCCGAGTTCTCCCAGGAATCGACCCGCGCCGTGCGTCGCGAGCACGGTTTCGGTTCCGGCGGTGACGTCGGCGTAGATGATGTCGGCCTCGCCGTCGAGGATCACGATCCAGTCGTACGACGCCTGGCCCTCCACGAAGAGCTCCTCGCCCGCCGCGACCGACACCTCCTCGCCGTAGTCGACCAGTCGGGCGAGTTGCTGATCGGTGAGCGTGGGGAACGCCGTCCCATCGGTCGCTGTGGTCATGACGGCGAGCCTACGAGTCGTCGCGCTCACCCAGCCCGGGGTGTGCGTACGTTTGGTGTCTGACACCAAACGTACGCTTGGCAACCACTACGTGAACATGCGGCGCAGGATTTCGACGGAGTAGTGCGAGGCGAGTCGATCGAGGAACTTCGGGAAGTCGACCGACGCCGTGCCACTCGCCAAGTCCGAGATCGCTCGAACCACCGCCAACGGCGTGCCGCCGAGCTCGAAGCACACCTGCGCGACCGCCGCCCCTTCCATGTCGACGCAGAGCGCCGAAGGAGCGCGTCGTCGCACGAGGTCCTTGAGGCCGCCGTCGATGAACTCGTCGCCAGTGGCCACTTGGCCGAGATGCACCGACGGCCGGCCGATGCCGAGGTCGGCGAGGTCCGCGACGGAGGCCAGCGCGTCGAACCCGGTGGTGAGGAAGTCGTTCGAGGCCTCGATCGCTGCCGCCGTCAACGACGCATCGGTCGCCAGCTCGGCCACGCCGAGCAGCGGGAGCTCACTGCGCGCGAACATCTCCGGCGGGCCGGCGAGATCGTGCTGGACCAACTCCGTGGCGACGACCACGTCTCCCACACCGAGACGATCGTCCAGCGCACCTGCGATCCCGGTGAAGACGATCGCATCCACGCCGTGATCGCGAATCAGCGACGCTGCCGTGAGCGCAGCGGCAACCTTCCCGATGCGAGACTGCACGATCGTGACACGCTGACCGGCGAGCACGCCCGTGCGGTAGACGCGTCCTGCATGCTCAGTGACCACCTCCCCCACGAGTTCGTCGTGGAGCCGATCGATCTCCTCGGCCATCGCGCCGATCACGCCGATGTGCCGGAAGTCGAGCGCCATGGCCGCATCGTACGGTGTGACCAGCGGTCGGGAACCGCTGTTGCGCGCCCCGAGGACTCGAAGTTAAGGTTGCCTAACCATGAATCACAAGACCCCCCGATACTTACTGGGAAGTCTCCTGGCCAGTGCGCTGATCCTCGGTGCCTGCGGGAGCGACGACGCCGACGATGCGGTCCCCGCCGACACGTCGGGATCGAGCGAGGCCGCCGACGACGGCGGGATGATCACCGTGTACACCGGACGCCACTACGGCATCGAGCCGGTGTTCGAGGAGTTCACCGCCGATACCGGCATCGAGGTGCGCTTCACCACCGGCAACGATCCCGAACTGCGAGAGCGCCTGATCGCCGAAGGTGAGAACACGCCCGCCGACGTGGTGATGACCGCAGATGCCGCCAATGTCGAACTGGCAGCCGAAGCAGGTGTCCTCGCAAGCGTCGACAGCGATGTACTCACCGAGACGATCCCCGAGGAGCTCCGCAGCGAAGCGAACGACTGGTTCACGCTCAGCCAACGGGCCCGGGTGATCATCGCGAGCACCGAGCGCGTCGACGATCCGCCGACCACCTACGCCGGCATCGGCGATCCACAGTGGGACGGCAAGCTGTGCCTGCGCCCGAGCACGCATCCCTACACCCAGTCGCTCGTGGCCAGCCTGATCATCGCCGAAGGCGAGGAGCGCGCCACCGAGATCGTGCAGTCGTGGGTCGACAACGACCCGCTCTACATCAACAGCGACACCGACATCTACAAGGCCGTCGCCGACGGCGAGTGCGACGTCGCCATCGCGAACACCTATTACTTGGGCCGGCTGCTCACCGAGGACCCCGACTTCCCCGTGGAGATCGTGTGGCCCGAGCAGGACGGTCGCGGCGCCCACGTCAACGTCTCGACCGCGGCGGTGACCGCCAACGCTCCCAACCCGGCCGGCGCACTGGCGCTGATCGAGTGGCTGGCCACGGACGGTCAGCAGCAGTTCTCCGATGCCAACTTCGAGTTCCCCGCCGATCCGAACGTGGCGGCGAACGAGATCGTGGCCGGCTTCGGCGAGTTCACCGCAGACCTCGCTGCGGTGCGCCAACTCGGCGCCAACCAGCCCACCGCCGTCGAGGTGCTGAGCGCCACCGGCTACGAGTGAGCCGACGCGGGCACACATGACCAGCACGATCACCAACACCGCCGACGGCGCCGGCCCTGATGCCACATCGGAGGCCGGAAGCCGTCAGCGCCCCGCCTCGGCCGCGGCAACGCGCCCGTCGACGGTGGCGGCGATCGGCCGGCGAGCCCGTTCCTGGACCTCGACCGTGGCGATCTCACTGATCGCCGTTGCGGTGTCGGTGCCGGTGCTCGTCATCGTGTGGTCGATCGTGCAGCCGAGCACCGAGGTGTGGGAGGAGCTGTGGGCCACCCGACTACCGGGGATGATCCGCGACACCGCGACGCTGCTGATCACCGTGCTCGTCGGCACGCTCGTGCTCGGCACGTCGTTGGCCTGGCTGGTCACTGCGTATCAGTTCCCCGGTCGTCGCCTCCTCGGCTGGCTGCTGGTGACGCCGCTGGCGATCCCCGGCTACGTCCTCGGCTTCGTCTGGCTCGACACGCTCCAAGCACCGCTCGGCGCTCGCAACGTTCGCTCGATCTGGCTGTGCGCCCTGGTGCTCACGATCACGCTGTATCCGTACGTGTACCTGTTCGCCCGCGCCGCGTTCCGGGAGCAGTCGCAGCGGGCGATCGACGTCGCTCGCAGCCTGGGTTGCTCTCGCACGCAGGCGTTCTGGCGCGTCGTGCTGCCGATGGCGCGCCCCTCACTCGCCGGCGGTGCTGCACTGGTCGGGATGGAGGTGCTCACCGACGTGGGCACCGTGCGGTTGTTCAACGTGTCGACGATCGCCGACGGTGTGCTGCGAGTGTGGTTCGGCACCGGCAACCGCAACGCGGCAGCCGAGCTCGCCGTGCTGCTGATCGGCGTCGCCGTCGTGCTGATCGCGATGGAACGGCTCGCCCGGGGCCGTGCCCGATTCACCCAGTCGGGCGCCCGCACCGGCCTGCACGTCGAACGCCTGCACGGTGGTCGCGCCGCGGCGGCGTCGGCGATCGGGTGGGGACTGTTCACCCTCGCCGTCGCACTGCCCGTCTACCGGCTCGTGGTGTGGGCGTTCGAGGCACGTCGCACCGACCAGACCGCCACCGTGGCCGGCGACCTCGGCTTCCACCTGATGTCATCGTTGCGCGTCGCAGCCGTCGCCACCCTCACCTGCCTCGCGCTCGGCCTCCTGCTGGTCGCCGGGCTCAACCGACGGCGGGCGGGCGGCACATTCCTCGCCCGCTTGGCCACGCTCGGCTACACCGTGCCCGGCCCGGTGGTGGCGATCGGTGTGCTGGTCACGCTCGCCGCGCTCGACCGCACCGGATGGTTTCCCGACGGTTGGTTGCTGATCGGATCGTTCGTCGGTCTGATCTACGCACTCGTGGTCAGATTCCTCGCCGTTGCGTTCCAGGGCATCGAGTCGAGCGTCGGCAAGGTGTCGCCATCGGTGGTGGCGAGCGCACGCACGCTCGGCGCCGGCCGTTTCCGGGTGGCCACACGAATCGAACTCCCATTGGCCGGGGCCGGCATCATCGCCGCGTCGGTGCTGGTGGCCATCGACACGCTCAAGGAACTGCCGATCACGCTCATCCTGCGACCGTTCGGCACCGAGACGCTGCCGATCTGGGTGTGGCAGGCAACATCGGAAAGCCTGTGGGTGCAGGCGGCAGTGCCGTCGCTGGCGATCGTTGCGGTCGGCATGGTGCTCGTCGCTGCACTCCTGTGGGCACTCGAGCACGGGGCGGAGACGGTGTCATGAACCCGCCAACCGCGATCGTCGACAGGTTCCGTGACGACACAACCACCGCTACCGTGCCCGGCCCAATGGACGAGCTGCTCGATCAGCCCCACACCGCGTTGTCGGTCGACGCTGTCACTCGACACATCGGCGGACGCGACGTGGTCGACCGAGTGTCGTTCGACGTCGCCGACGGTGAGCTGGTGGTGATCGTCGGCCCGAGCGGATGTGGCAAGTCGACCCTCCTGCGTGCCATTGCCGGGCTCGACCCCACTGTCGCAGGGCGGGTCGTGCTCGACGGCGTCGACGTGTCGGCGCTGCCCCCCGAGAAGCGCCGCATCGGTCTCGTCTTCCAGGACCACGCCCTGTTCCCCCATCGACGGGTCGATCAGAACATCGCGTTCGGCCTCGACGGTCTCGGGCGAGCAGCGCGGGCCCGGCGAGTCGACGAACTGTTGGAACTCGTCCGGTTGCCGGGGGTCGCCAAGCGCTACCCGCACGAGCTGTCGGGAGGAGAGCAGCAGCGAATCGCGCTGGCGCGAGCGCTGGCGCCCGACCCGACGGTCGTGCTGCTCGACGAGCCGTTCGCCAGCCTCGATCCCTCGCTGCGAGACGACGTTCGCTCCGATGTGGTCGAGGCGCTCCGCAACCGCAACGCTGCCGCCGTGCTGGTGACCCATGACCGCGAAGAAGCGCTTGCCCTCGGCGATCGAGTCGCGGTGATGTCGAACGGACGGATGCTGCAGATCGATCGACCCGACGAGGTGTACGAGCGGCCGGCCGACCGCTTCGTGGCCACGTTCCTCGGCGAGGCCTCGTTCATCGACGACCCGGACGACCCCGCCGTGTCGCTGATGGCTCGGCCGCACGACCTCTCCCTCGTTCCGGGCGGGAACGACGTGGTCACCGCTCGCCGCTACCTGGGCGCCGCGTGGCGATACACGGTCGAGCGCACTGGCGCGTCTGCTGTCGATGTCGACGTGTCGGTCGGTCCTGGTGCCGCGCCGCTTGCGGTCGGCGACACCTGCACCGTCAGCGTCGATGCGGGCCATCCGTTGCACCGCCTCCCCGCCTGACGACTCAGACGTCTACGGTTCCGCCGATGGAGCTACAGGATCGAGTCGTCGTCGTCACCGGAGCCGGATCGGGTATCGGCGAAGCAATCGCCAGAGCAGCGCACGGCGCCGGAGCTCGACACGTGGTCGTCGCCGACCTCGATGGGGCCGAAGCCGAGCGGGTGGCGGCCGACATCGGTGGCACCGCCGTGCAGATCGACGTGCGCGACGAAGCAGCGATCCAGCAGATGGTGGAGGCAACGCTCGACGCCCACGGTCCGATCGACCTGTTCGTGTCGAATGCCGGGTTCGTGACCGCGGCCGGGCTCGAGGACACCAACGATGCGATCCAAGCGATGTGGGAGGTGCACTGCATGGCCCACATCTACGCCGCCCGTGCGGTGCTGCCGTCGATGATCGCCCGAGGCGAGGGGTACATCTTGAGCACAGCGTCCGCCGCGGGGCTGCTCACGCAGATCGGATCGATGGCGTACTCGATGACCAAGGCGGCCGCGATCTCGTTGGCCGAGTGGTTGTCGATCAGTCACTACCACCAAGGCATCCGTTTCTCGGTGCTCTGTCCTCAGGCGGTGGCGACCAACATCGTGCGCAACAGCCCGCAGAACTCGATGGCCGCACAGGCCGAGCCGACCGCCAGCGACGACAGCGGCTTCGAGGGTGGCGTGGCGAGCGGCGACGGCGTCCTCGATCCGGCTGATGTGGCGCAACTGTGCCTCCAGGCGATCCGTGACGAGCAGTTCCTGGTACTTCCGCATCCCGAGGTCGCCACCTACGTCGAGCGCAAGGCGACCGACCGCGACCGTTGGCTCGGCGGCATGCGCCGCTTCCAGTCGGCACTGCACCCCGACGGCGATCTCCCCGGCAACGCGATCACGCCTGGGGTCTGACCCCTGGCGTGATCACGTGTGTCCCACCGAATCGGAGGAGGCGAGCGCCGGATGCTTGACTGACGAGATGACTGCGATCTCCGAATCCGTCCGCCTCGAAACCGTCGCCGCTGACGTGGGCGACATCGCCTTCGTGATCGTCGACAACCCGCCGGTCAATGCGTTGAGCTGGCACGTGCGTCAAGGGCTGTTCGACGGCATCAACACCGCGGTTGCCGAGGGGGCGAAAGCGGTCGTCGTGATCTGCGACGGGCGCACCTTCATCGCCGGCGCCGACATCAGCGAGTTCGGCGGCAACGTCCCCCAGGCCGCTGGTCTCCACGAAGTACAGGCTGCGATGGAGGACGCCGCCATTCCCGTGATCGCCGCCATCCACGGCACCGCACTCGGCGGCGGCCTCGAAGTGGCGCTGTGTGCGCACTACCGAGTGTCGCTCGACTCTGCCAAGTTCGGGCTCCCCGAAGTGAACCTCGGCCTGCTACCCGGCGCCGGTGGCACCCAGCGGCTCCCCCGTCTCGTCGGTGTGCCCAAGGCACTGGAGATGATGACGTCCGGGCGCCACATCAGCAGCAGCGAAGCACTCGAGGCCGGCCTGATCGACGACGTCACCACCGGCGGCCCCGCCGAGTTGCGCGACGCCGCCATCGCCTTCGCCACCAAGGCGGTCGCCGACAACCTGCCGCTCGCACGGGTACGTGATCGCGACGAGAAGGTGCTCGAAGCTCGCGGCAACGATCAACTGTTCGCCGACTTCCGCGCCTCGATCGCCCGCAAGACCCGAGGGTTCCTCGCCCCCGAGTACAACATCCAGTGCATCGAGGCCGCTGCGAACCTGCCCTTCGACGAGGGCCTCAAGGTGGAGGGCAAGCTCTTCATGGAGCTGATGACCGGCCCACAGTCCGGCGCCCAGCGCTATGCGTTCTTCGCCGAGCGCGCCGCCAACAAGATCCCCGGCATCGCCAAGGACACCCCGCTGATCGACGTCGAGAAGTGCGGGGTGCTCGGCGCCGGCACGATGGGCGGCGGCATCGCGATGAACTTCGCAAACGTCGGGATCCCGGTGACGATCGTCGAACGCGACCAGGCCGCCCTCGACAAGGGACTTGGTGTGGTTCGCAAGAACTACGAGCGCTCGGCGTCACGTGGGTCGATCCCGGCGGAAGCCGTCGAGGAACGCATGGCGTTGATCACCGGCTCCACCGACAAAGCCGACTTCGCCGACTGCGACATGGTGATCGAGGCCGTGTTCGAGAACATGGAACTGAAGCAATCGATCTTCAAGGAGCTCGACGAGATCTGCAAGCCTGGCGCGATCCTTGCGTCGAACACCTCGGCGCTCGACATCAACGAGATCGCTGCCGTCACGTCACGGCCCGAGAGTGTGATCGGCATGCACTTCTTCTCGCCGGCCAACGTGATGAAGCTGCTCGAGAACGTCCGCGGCGACAAGTCGTCCGACTCCGTGGTGGCCACCACGATGGCGATCGGCAAGAAGATCAACAAGGTGCCGGTGATGGTCGGTGTGTGCCGCGGCTTCGTCGGCAACCGCATGCTGTTCATGCGCGGCGCCGAGGCCGAACGCATGATCCTCGAAGGCGCCACCCCGGCCCAGGTCGACAACGTGCTCTACGAGTTCGGGTTCCCGATGGGACCGTTTGCGATGAGCGACCTCGCCGGTCTCGACATCGGCTGGGACGAGGAGAAGTCGTCGAGCTCCACCGTCCGCGAAGTGCTGTGCGAGAACGGCCGACGCGGCCAGAAGAACGGTCGCGGCTACTACACCTACGACCCCGAGACCCGTGCGTCCACGCCCGACCCCGAGGTGGTCGAGCTGATCAAGGCCTTCGCTGTCGGCAAGGGCATCGAACAGCGCGAGGTGACCGATCAAGAGGTGCTGGAGCGGCTGCTGTACCCGATGGTCAACGAGGGCGCAAAGATCCTCGATGAGGGCATCGCCATTCGCGGCAGTGACATCGACGTGGTGTGGGTGAACGGCTACGGCTGGCCGGTGTACCGCGGTGGGCCGATGTACTGGGCCGACTCGGTCGGCCTCGCCGAGATCGTCGACAAGATCAAGCACTACAGCGACACGCTCGGCGGCGCCCACTGGAACCTGTCACCGCTGCTCGAGCGCCTCGCCTCCGACGGTGGGGCGTTGCACCAGTACAGCAACTGAGCCATGGACCTGCACGACCGCTGGCGTTCACGTCGGGTGCGGCGACGTGTGGGTCGGTTGATGATCGCCGTCGGTGTGCTGGGTTCGGTGTTCGCGATCGCTGGCACCGTTGTCGGATGGGTGTTCGTCGGCCAGGTCGCGACAGCCTCCGACGACAGCCTCGCGGTGACGGTGCAGACACTCGATGCGGTCGACGACACCATCGATCTCGCCGAGGACGTCCTCGGCTCGACCGTCGGC
Organism: Ilumatobacteraceae bacterium; assembly: GCA_963793335.1. Classification (GTDB taxonomy): domain Bacteria; phylum Actinomycetota; class Acidimicrobiia; order Acidimicrobiales; family Ilumatobacteraceae; genus Sva-07. Next base: position 1,082,106 of record CAWBZS010000001.1, read on the forward strand.
GCCGTCGATGCCCTGGCCGGCACGGTGATCACCCTCTCCGAATCGTTCGACACCGGCACCGCAGCCATCGACGACATTGCGTCGCTGGCCGACACGCTCGGCCCGTCGCTGACCGATGCCGGCGAGACGGTCCGAACGCTGGAGCGCGTCGGCAGCCAGATCGACGCTGCGCTGGACGCGCTGTCGAGCGTCCCGTTCGGGCCGGACTACGACCCGGAGAACGGCCTCGGCGACTCGTTCGGTCGCCTGGCCGACACGCTCGAGGACCTCCCAGGCGAGCTCGAAGCGACCTCGGACAGCCTCACGGACTTCACCGAGAGCACCGGCGACCTGCAAGCGGAACTCGACCGTTTCGCCGTGTCGGTGGGGGCCATCGCCGCCGACCTGGGTGACACGACAGCACTGGTCGAGCAGTACCGCGCCAGCGTTTCCGATGCCCGGGTCGTCGCCGTCACCGCGAAGGACGACCTCGACCTCAGCGTCGGGATGGTCCGAGCGCTGCTCGTCGCCGGCGGCGTGCTGTTGCTGCTCGGACAGGTGGTGCCGCTCTGGCTTGGTCGATCGATTCTCGACGAGATCGACGAGATCGACGAGATTGATCTGCGGTGAGTCCCCTGGGGCGCAGGTGCACACAACGCTCACCGCAACAGGGCCACGGCCCGCACCGGTGAGAACTCCGAGCACCAGTCCCCCTCACCTCTCACCGCAACAAGGCCACGGCCCGCACCGGTGAGAACGCCGAGCACCAATCCCCCTCACCTCTCACCGCAACGGATCGGACGCCATCTCGCGGCACACCCGGGCCGATCCGTCGAATCCGTCGCCGCCGGAGCGCAGCCTCGTGCGATGATCTCCGCGTGGACATCGAGGCCCTCGTCGAGGAGATCATGCAACGGCCTGGGCCGACGCGGCTGGTGGCCATCGATGGGCCGGGCGGCGCGGGCAAATCGACCTTCGCTGCACGACTCGCGACGGCTGCCGGCCACGCGCCGGTGATCCACACCGATGACTTCGCGTCGCCCGACGAACCGATCGGCTGGTGGCCGCGCATGCGGGCGCAGGTGGTCGAACCACTCGCTCGAGGCGACGCGGCGCACTTCCAGCGCTACGACTGGGCATCGGCGTCGCTCGCCGACTGGGTCACCATCGAGCCTGCTCCGATCGTGATCATCGAAGGCGTCTCGGCAGGTCGTTCGGAGTGGGCCGAGCAGCTCGGCTTCGTGATCTGGATCGAGACACCACGCGACGAGCGGCTGCGTCGAGGTCTCGAACGGGACGGACCCGCGGCGCTCGGCGACTGGGAGTCCTGGATGACCAGCGAGGATCGCCACTACGAGCGCGACCCGACCCGTCAGCGCGCCGACGTGATCGTCGACGGAACCGCCTCGACCACCGAGACGATCTACGGTGTGGCGATGTCGCTCGAACTGGTCCCGCTCTGCACACTCACGGTGTCGCTCGCACCGACCATCAACGTGTCGCCCACGCTGGTGATCGGTGAAGTCACCGCCGCCCGCGCAGAAGGCGAACGCCTGAACGCATCGCTGAAGGGAGCCGCTGCGGCCGATTGGCTGCAGGTGTCGCCCGAGGGGTACGGCACGCTCGACGTGAAGGTGACCTTGGAGACCGACGACGGGGCGATCCTCCACGCGACGTACTCGGGCCGACTCCACTTCGACACGATGACGGTCTACGCCGCTCCGCTGTTCCACACCGGTGACGAGCGCTACCTGTGGCTCAACCGGATCCAAGCGGTGTCGAAGGGCTCCTTCCAGCCCGACGGCACCCTGATCTACGAACTGTTCGAACTGCGCTGATCAACGCCCCCCGAGCCCGGGTCTCCGGGGGCGTCGATCGAGCCGGTCACCCACGCGGGTGGCCCGGCACGGTATGAGGGTCGGGTCGTGTGCTACGACGGGACGCCATGACGATGACATTTCAGGAGGCGTGCGCCGCAGTGTGTGCACCGGGCACCCGCTTCGAGATCAGCGAGGTGGACGTGCTCGGCGTCCCCACCAAGGTGTTCGCCGGCACACCACCGAACATCCGGTACCTGTTCGCCGCCGCCGCGGCCCGAACCGACGACTTCATCGTCTTCGAGGACGAACGCTGGCCGATGCCCAGGGTGTTGGAGTTGGTCGGCCAGATCGGCCACGCCCTGGTGCACGACCTCGGCGTGACCAACGGCGATCGGGTGGCGATTGCAATGCGGAACTACCCGGAGTGGATCGCCGCATTCGCTGCGATCACGTCGGTCGGTGCAGTCGCCGTACCGATGAACGCGTGGTGGCAGACCGACGAGATGGTGTTCGCGCTGAACGACTCCGATTCGAAGATCGTCATCGCCGATGCCGACCGCCTCGACCGGATGCGAGCCGCTGCGCCCGGCTCCATCACCGCCAGCGTCGTCACCGTCCGCGAGGGTGCCGAAGCTCGCAACGATGACCCGTTCGAGGTCATCGCGCTCGAGGATCTCCTCACCGCCGGTGCGACGCTGCCCGATGTCGACATCGATCCCGACGACGATGTCACCATTCTCTACACCTCTGGCACCACCGGCAACCCGAAAGGCGCCGTGTCGACGCACCGGGCGGTGCTCAGCTCACTCATGGCGTTCGCCGCCCGAGCCGCGGTCAACGCAGCACGTGAGCCCAGCGAGCCCGATCCCGACAAACTCCAACCGGCTGTGATGCTGCCGGTTCCGCTGTTCCACGTCACCGGCCTGGTGCCGGTGATGCTCGGGGCGTTCGTCGGCGGCTCCAAGTTGGTGATGACCTACCGGTGGAATCCCGACCGGGCGCTCGAGCTGATCGAACGCGAGCGCGTCACCAATTTCGTCGGTGTTCCCACGATGAGCTGGGATCTGTTGGAGGCCTCGACGTTCGATCAACGCGACACCTCGAGCCTGCTCGCCATCGGTGGAGGCGGAGCACCGATGCCGCCCGAGTTGGTGAAGCGCATCGAGGACAACTTCTCGAAGGGGCGCCCCAGCCTCGGCTACGGCATGACCGAGACCAATGCGTACGGGCCCGGCAACGCCGGCGACGACTTCGTGGCGCATCCGACCTCCACCGGGCGCGCCCTGCCGATCATGGATCTTCGCGTCACCGATCCGCTGGGCACGGTGCTCGACGAGGGCGAGACCGGTGAGATCTGGTTCCGTGGCCCGATGCTGATCCGTGGCTACTGGAACCGCGCCGATGCCACTGCCGACACAATCGTCGACGGCTGGTTGCGCTCGGGGGACATCGGCCGCATCGACGCCGAGGGGTTCGTGTACGTCAGCGATCGGGCGAAGGACATGGTGCTGCGCGGCGGCGAGAACATCTTCTCCGCCGAGGTCGAAGCAGCGATCTACGAGCACCCGGCGGTGTACGAAGCTGCTGTCTACGGCGTCCCACATGAGCGCCTCGGCGAAGAGCTCGCCTGTCACGTGATGGTCAAGGACGGTGCGTCGTTGGGGGTCGACGAGCTACGCGGATTCGTCGGTGAACGACTCGCCAACTTCAAGGTGCCCACCAAGGTCACCATCGTCACCGAGCAACTCCCCCGCAATGCGTCGGGCAAGATCCTCAAGCGTGAGCTGCGCGATTCGTTGCTCACCGACACCTGACCCGTATCCGATCCGGGCCCGATCCGACACGGCCCTTCCCTCGACGACTGGAGCATCGATGGCTCGCATCCTCATCACCGGCAGCAACTCGGGATTCGGTGAGCTCGCCGCGCTCACGCTGGCCCGCAAGGGCCACGACGTCGTGGCCACGATGCGCACCCTGGAGAAGGGGGAGCACCTGCGCTCGGTCGCACGCGACGAACGGTTGCCGATCGAGATCCGCCGTCTCGACGTCTGCGACGACGCCTCGGTGGCCGATGCCATCGGCGACGGCTCCGACATCGATGCCATCGTCAACAACGCCGGTTTCGAAGTGGCCGGGGCGTTGGAGCTCGTCGACGACGACCTCCTCGTTCGCCAGTTCGACACCAACGTTCGCGGCCCTATGCGGCTCATCAGGGCGGTGCTGCCCGCATGGCGTTCGCGTGGCAGCGGAACGATCGTGAACGTGTCGAGCATCGCTGGCGTGGTCGGGAGCCCGTTCGGTGGCGCCTACTCGGCGTCGAAGCACGCACTGGAGGGACTCAGCGAAGCACTCCACTTCGAGACCGCCGTGCACGGCATCAGGGTGCGCCTGGTGGAGCCCGGACGGTTCGACACCGGCTTCCGGGACAACATCGTGACGGTCGACGGGTGGGAACAGTCGGACTATGCAGCGCGCGCCGAGCGCTTCCGCGACAGCCAGAGCGTCCTGGGCGCGAGTGGTGCAGCGGCCGATCCGCAACTCGTGGCCGACGCAATCGTGCGTGCCGTACTCGACCCGGACGCGCCGTTCCGTCAATTCGTCGGCAGTGACGCCGAACTGATCTCGTCGGTGAAGTCGTCGATGAGTTTCGAAGACTTCGAATCGGCGATGCGCGCCACGCTCGACTGGTACGACTGATCGGTGAGGACACTTCGATGACCGTCAAGCTGCTCGGCGTTCCGTACGACGCACATTCGTCGTTCCTGCGAGGCCCGGCCGAGGCGCCGACTGCGATCAGAGCAGCGCTCACCTGCGGCGCCGCGAACTGGTGCACCGAGTCGGGCCGCGATCTCGATCCGGCGACCAACCACGACTGGGCGGACCTCGGCGATCTCACGTTGCCCGAGGACGCTGACGACGCGGTTGCGGCGATTCGAACCAGCGCCGCTGACGCGATTGGCGACGGCAGCAGGCTGCTGTCACTCGGCGGCGACCACATGGTGACCTGGCCCCTCGTGAGTGCGGTCACCGACCAGGTTGACGACCTCACGATCGTGCACTTCGACGCGCACCCCGATCTGTACGACACCCTCGACGGCGACCGGTTCTCACATGCCTGCCCGTTCGCTCGGATCATGGAGGAGGGTCGTGTGCGACGACTGGTGCAGATCGGCATCCGCACGATGAACCCCCACCAGCGCAGTCAGGCCGAACGATTCGGTGTGGAAGTCCACGAGCGACGCGACTGGGACGGCACAATTCCTTCACTCGACGGTCCGGTGTACGTCACCATCGACCTCGACGCGCTCGATCCGGCGTACGCACCGGGTGTCTCGCACCACGAGCCGGGCGGACTCACGACGCGGGAGCTGCTCGACTCGATCCGCCAGATCGCCGTCAGCCCCGCGTCCGTGGTGGGCGCCGACGTCGTCGAGCTGAACCCCCATCGCGACATCAACGACGTGACTGCGATGGTGGCCGCGAAACTGACCCGCGAATTGCTCGGTCTGCTCATCGAGCAGTAGTCGCCGCAGCCCAGTCTCCGCAGCCCAGTTGCCGCAGCCCAGTTGCCTCAGCCCGGGTCGACGACGACCACGATCTTCTCCGCGACGGGGGTGCCGGCCACGAGTCTCGAGATGTCGTCTGCACTGCGGTGCGCTCGGGAGACCACCTCGGAGATCCACCGCTCGACAGCATCCTTTGGGGCCTCCTCGACACTGACCTTCACCGATCCGCCGTCGACGGGAAACACGATGACGTGCCCGTAGCGCTCGCGGACGTCGCGGTAGATGTCCGCCGAGGCCCCGGCTCGCTGATCGATGACCATGCCGCCGTCGCGCTCGGCCCACCAGTCCTTGATGAACTGCGCGCCGACCGTCGCACGGGCAGTGATGACGAAGACCGAGTCGTCCACCAGCTGTTCATCGCTCGATGCGATGTCGCCCGAACGTGCACCGACCCGCTGGTAGTCGAGGCCGACGGCGCGCTCGGCGATGCTGGACGCGGCGGCATCGTCATCGAGGTCGGTCACCCGGATTCGGAGTTCGACGCGTTCGGTCATGGCGGTCACTGCGCCAGTTCACCAGCGCGATCCAGACTGTAGACGTTCGCGGGATACCTCGATCACAGCGAGACTCGATCACACCACGCCGGAAATCGGCGTCCCGCCACCGGGACTCAACCCAGGTGCTGCCGCGCCGAGCGGAAGGCCGATGCTGGCCCGAAAGCAACCACTCGGTCCCCCGGTCGCGGAGCGGCACCCTGAGGTTCCCCCGGAACCGCCGGCTGGCCAGGGTCTGGCGATTCGACGGCCAGGATGGTGACGGCCGGATCGATCAGGGCGGCGATCATCGACTCGGATCGTTCATGGTCCTTCGGAATCAGCACCGAAGCGACCACACGGTCACCGACGACGATCCACGTTTCGAACGTTTCATCCGCGAGCAGGCGCCTGGCCAACGCACGTGCCGGGCGCCCTCCGAGCGATCGAAGCACTCCGATCCGGTCGAACGCGAACAAGACTGCAACGAGCACGACGAGTGCGATCGTGCGCGCGGTCAGGTCCTCGCCGGTCGGGAGCACGAAGCTGATCCCGAGCAGCGCCAAGACGAGGGTCGGCCCGAAGTAGCCGAGCAGGACGAGAGTCGACGCGAACCTTCGAGCGGCCGGGTGATGCACGACGAACTCCGACTGGGCGGTCGTGTACCCGGCACCTGCGAGTGCGGATCGCGCCTCGAAGGCCGCTGCCTTGGGAGGCAGCCCGCTCGCTGCGAAGACGGTCTCGCCCACAAGTATCAGGAATCGCCAGAACAGGAGCACCACGAACACGCTGATGACTCCGGCCACTCAACCCTCCCGAACTCGGTCGACGCCGAGACCATACTGTTCGACCTACCCGCAGACACATCGATTCGACCGGCCCCGGACAACACCCGACTGGTCAGTCGGCATCGCTCGGCTCGTCGAAGAGCGACGGTTGGTCGGACAGCACGGCGTCAGCTCCTGCCTCGATGAGCTTCCGGAGTGGCGCAGCCTCGTTGACGGTCCACGCAAAGAGCGGGAGTCCTCGTCTCGCTGCGATCGGGATCTGTTGGCGAACCAAGTCGGGGGAACCAGCGGTGAACAGGACACGAAGCAGCAGCGGCTTGAGCCGCCCGAGTGCGGGCGCGGCGTCGGGAATGAACGTCATTGTCTGCACCACGTCGCCCGAGCCCCAGACACGACCGACTCGCCGTGCAGTGGGACGGGCGTGAGCCGCCTGCGGCACCGCTCCCGCAAGGGCACGCGCCAGCACCGGGCTGAACGTGGACAGACAGGTGCGGCTGGCCACGTCGCTCGAACCGAACACGTCGCGAACCGAGCCGAGGGCGCGACCATCCTTCACCTCGACGTTCAGCCGATGCTCCGGGAACGTTGCGGCGACATCGACGAAGCGAGGAACCGACGACGCCGAGTCGAGCTCGGCCCAGGTCGACGTGCTGATCCGCCGTCCCGATTCCAGTTCGTCGTCGTGTGAGCAGACCAGCACCCCATCCGCGGTCGACCAGAGGTCGACGTCGAGCACCTGGGTTCGTGGTGCTGCTTGCCGGAATGCAGCAATCGTGTTCGGTTCGGTTCCAGGCCAGTACCCGCCCTGATGCGGAATCACCTGACCCGGACGAAGTCCGGAGACGAACGGATGGTCGCGGCGCCGGAGCCCTCGACCGGCCTGAACGGACCGCACGATGTAGCTCAGGAGACGAACCTGGCGTTTCACTCCGGCAACGAACGACATGCCCCAGTCTCGCAGCTCCCAGAACCGCTCTGATCCCGATCGTCGCGGTCGATCGCTATGAGGGCAGCACGAGGGTCCCGCAGTCGAGTGTGGCGAGATCGCCGGCCTCCGCTGCTGAGAAGCTTGCCCCGTCGCCAGGACCTGGTGTCAGTACGCTTCCGGACAGCGCAAACGGCTCGAACCCGCCCTCGTACTCGTCGGCGGTGACCTGTTGAGCGAACAGCCGGTCGAGATCACCGACGACGTTGCAGGCCAGTCCGCTGACGTTGCCGATGGTCGCTCCAATCGGGAACACCGCGGGATCGGCGCCGACCGTCACTCGCGTCAGGCCACAGTCGGCAACGTCGTACAGACCCACCCGAACGGCGGAAGCGCCGCTGCCGACCGTGACGAACGCTTCGTCGGTCCCATCACCCTCGACATCGTGTCCACCGATCGGCCGTGCCGGCGCCACCATGCCGGAGTCCATGATCGCCAGATCGTCGGACCCGCCAGCACCGAACTCCACCCGGACGTGCCAACGAGCCTCGGAGGGCACGAGATAGGTGCTCAACACGTCGACGAAACCGTCCCCGTCGAAATCGCCGTTGGCGAAGGTCGAGTCGATGGCTTCTGCGACGGGTGGCGATGCCTGCGGGCAGGCAGACGGAACCGTCGTCGGTGGGGGCGGCGACGTGCTGGTCGTCGCCGTGGGGGCCGTCGTGGTCGCGGCACCGGTGGTCGTGGTCGCGGCACCGGTGGTCGAGGGCATCGTCGACGGGCTGGTCGTGTCGACCGAATCGGTGGTCGTCGACTCCGGTCCAGCCTCGGGCTGCGAGTCGCAGCCAGCGCTCACCATGATCAACAGCGCGCCCACTGCCAACGATCGTCGCAATGTCGACTGGTTGGGGCTTCGGTTCGTGACCATCAGACCACCTCGATCTCGATGCTTCGGACCCTACGCTCTTCCAGCTCAGCCGTCCCTGGACCAACGTCCCATCTCGCCGGAACCAGCTCCAGGCCGCTCTTGGGGCGATCAGCCGATTGGGTCGCTTCGCGCTGCGAAGTTGAGGTACACACCACCGCTCCGCCGCAGATCGTCGACCACGTCGAGGTGCGCAAATGGCGGGCTGACAGGATTGACGTTGACACCGAGATCACCTACATTCAGGACCTATGGGGGATGTGGATCATGATGTGGTCCACGCTGAGCCAAGCACTGCACCGGCCGGCTCATTCTTTCCGGTGGCCGACACTCCCCACCCCACCTTCGTGCAACGAAAAGCGACGGTCGGAGCGGTCGACGACCCCGCCGAGCTCGAAGCCGATCGCGTCGCTGATGTCATCAGTCGTGCGGTCGCCTCGGCCGGGCCAACATCTGTGGAACTCACGCCAGAAGGGCGCGTGCAGCGAAGCGCTGCGTCGCCGAATCGCGAGACGCTCCAACGGCAGTCTGTTCCGGTCCGGGTCAACCGCTCGGCAGGCCGACCGCCCGGTGCGGCAAGCGACGCGACGCCATCAATCGGCGCCGGCGGCGGTCAGGTCGACGACGCGACGAGCCGCCGTATCCAACGTTCCACCGGCAACCCAATCGAGCCGGGCGTCCGACGCAAGATGGAGGACGCCTTTGGAACCGACCTCGGTCACGTCAGCGTCCACACGGGGAGCGAAGCCAAGGACCTGAGCAACCGAATCCAGGCCAAGGCCTTCACGACCGGCAGCAACGTCTTCTTCCGCGACGGCGTCCCCGACACGAACACCCAGTCGGGGGCACACCTCTTTGCGCACGAACTCACCCATGTCGTGCAACAGACCGGCGGGGGCGACGTCCAGCGCGCGATCTCCGACGACACGGGAGTGATCCGACGGCGAAACCTCGACGAAGTGAGCGGCGAACACGATGCAGCGAGCCGCCAGCTCAACGCACTCGAGCTCGAACTCGATGCACTGAAGCTCGAACTCGCATCTGCGAGTTTCTTCTCCAAACCGATGCTGAAGCACAAGATCAGCAAGAAGAAGAAGGCGATCGCAAAACTCCGGACGAGCCACGACCTCCTCGCCGACGAACTGGCGCCACTGCGCGCAGCCGACCAGGAGCGGCGCCGCCAAGAACAGGCCGAGCAACAGCGCCTGGCCGCTGAGGCACAGCAGCGCAAGGATGCGTCGCTCCAGACCTACGGCCAAATCGCCGCGAAGAACCTGGCGGCGCTCGTGGAGTACGTCACGCAGAAGAGTGACTGGCACGAGCACAGTGCGCTCACCGACGAACAGCGCGACCTCATTCGAGCGGTCCACTCGTTCGCCATCGTTCCCGGCAACATCGCCCCGTGCTCCACGTTCACAGTCGCCGACTTCGCAAGCGCCACGTCGAGTACACCCTTCGCCGCGCTGACCGGCCAACTCGACGCCTACGTCGCGGCGGCCGGCTCCCGGGCGTACCCCTTCGAGATCGGACTCCGATCGACGATTGCCGCGGCAGCGGCCACCGGTGCGGCCATCGGGCAGTTGCAGACAGCGTTCCCTGACTGGGTACTCAAGACGGCGATGACCGATCGAGCGCTCGGCTTCCTGATGTCTCGCAACCTCATTGCCGACCTCATCACCTACTACACCTTCAGCGCGAACCCACCGATCTTCCAGGCGCACGGCGGTGCCGACTTCTTTGCGTACATCGACATGCGCGGCGTCGACGGCGTCGACCCGGCATCGTTCCAGGGTGGGCCACTGAGTGCCTACATCCGCAACTTCCACCGCTTCGAAGCCGGTGCCCTGGGTGCGCTCGTTCGCAACTTCGCCGACACCTCGAAGGCCAAACCATTGACGATCGTCTTGCACGCCGCCATCGACCACAACGGTGCGTTCCACCGCGACCCGTACATGACGGCCGTGCTGACGAACACGAACATCAACGCCCTGCTCATCGAGGGCGGAACAACACTCGACGAGTACAAGAACCAGATCACGCCACTCGCCACGACGTACGGAAACAACGACAAGATCGACCAGGTGATGTTCGCCGGTCATGGTGGGTCACGCATCATCGAGATGGCGGGAACGATCAGCGAGAACACCGTCGAGACCGAGACCTACGGAACGATCCGTCAGGACGAGGAGGCCATCGACCTCAACGGTGATCTCGTCGCCGCCCAGGCGTTCTTCGACGAGATCCTCGCCAACATGGACCCGGCCGTCGTCGCTCCCGTCATGCCCGGCGGCCTCACCGGTCCGGCGGCACAGGCCAATCGACGCATTCTCTTCAACGCCTGCCTCACCAACTCGAATGAGGTCGGCAGTGGACTCGACCTCACGACCGATCGCGGCACCGCTCGTCGCAACGTCCGCGACTACATCACGAACAATTCGAGCCTCGCCACCTACATGCAGACCTATGCGAAATCGAAGGGCTCCGATGTCACATCGCTCGGCGCGAACGCCTCGATCACGCAGGTCGACCTCATCGATGCCGGCACTGGCCAACTTGGCATGTTTGCGCCGACCGATCCGAAGGTCACGGCGTCGAAACTCGTGTACATGGAGGAGGGTCGCGAGCCGCACGGGGTCATGCTCGCCGCGCTCGAGGCCTACTCCAGTGAACCGCGGCTGGCGCTGCAGGCAATGGCCCGAGCTGCTGCCGGAACGCCATCCAACTGGCACGAGGGCGTCATCAAGGGGGTGTACAAGGCCATACTCCTCGCGAAAACGCGGGACGATTTCGTCGACTTCCTCTGGTGGGCCTCGCACGCCGCTCACCGCATCGACGCAATCAAGAAGGATCGCGAATGTCGAGTCGCCGGGCTGGTGAGTGCCGTCAACACCCTCGGCAACGACGACATGAAGGAGAAGATGATCCTGGACATCGCCGCGACCCCGGAAGGTCAGGGGACGGGAAAGCAGGCGCTCGTCATTCAACAGGTGTTCGAAGTCGAACTCCAGACCAACTGCAAAGCCGAGATGCTTCGGGCACTCGACACGATGACGGCCAAGAGCGCGAAGGACTACGTCGACATCAAGTACATCGACGACGACGGAATGCTGGACGAGGCGATGGCGATGACGTGGACCGGCACGGGCAAGCGCAGCCTGGCACTCATTGGAATGCTGGACGCAGCAACACCGGCCGTGTGCCGCGACTTCCTGCGCACGCTCCGTCATGCCGGCGCACCCCTGGTGGCAGGGCTCCCCGCCGTTCCCGAAGTCGATCCCGTCGCTCCGCAACCCCCTCCCCGAGCCCTGGTCCCGGAGGTCCCCGCCGTCCCCGGGCGCGAAGCAGTCGACGAGATCGCCGGAAAGCGGCCGGCCGTGCCGAAGGTCGACGACCTGCCTGCGCTGCCCGAACTCGCGGCGGTGGCTGCGCCACCACCACCGGAGCCCGCCAAGAAGGGCAAGCGCGGGGCGACGGCCGACGCTCCTGTCAGCCGGTCGCAGATGCGCCGGGACGACCTGGCCGTCCGAAACGCGACGAGGTGCAAGAAGTCGCAGCGGTGAAGCCGTTCTTCGAACCGACCCATGACCTCACCCGCTTGCTCGACGGTCGGTGCACCGAGGCCGACATCATTGCGGCGATCGCCTGACGTGAGTGACTCGAACATGGAGAACATGGAGAACATGGACACGATCGACACCGCCGGCTTCGGTCGGTTCCTCGGCGGTGCAGCTCACAGCGATCGATGGTGCGCGGCGACCACTGGCGTCGCACACCTGTGGACCGGTCACGCACTGAACGAAACGGTCAGGATCCCGGGATTCATCGGAGGCACCCCCGTCCTCGACGTCGAGTCGGGCGCCGACGGCGCGTTTCTCGTCGGCGAGTGGTCGATCGATCTCGATGATGGGCACGCAACGGGCATCTTCGACCGGCGCGACTGGATCCGCGACGGGATCGAGGACGGCAACGTCACACCTGCCGACTTCTCGGCCCAACGAATACTCCACTCCGTGACGGGCAGGGCATCGGTCGTGCTCACGCGGCACCTTCAGCCGCGCGGGATCGGCGCAGACAGCGACTACCGCGGACCGGAGGCTCAGTTGCTCATCGTCGACCGGACCGATGCAAGTCTTCGCGGGGTGCTCCTCGAAGGTGACGACCTGATGATCCCGTTGTTCGATGTCGCCGGCGACGTCATCGCGACCTACGACGGCGACTCGATCACGATCTGGACGCTCGCCGGCGAACCCGCCGACCCGTGGGATCCCGATGAACCGATCGGAGCGCTCGCACTCGACCAGCGCGGTGCCTCGCTCGCCGTCGTGACGCACAGCGGACGTGTCGTCGTGTCATCGCTCGACGGCACCGATGCGTCGGCGTGGGACGCCCACGATGCGACGTGTGACCTCGTCGTCTGGAACCGAGATGGGTCGATGTTGGCGACAGCGTCGCGCACCGGTGAGGTGGGTGTCTGGGATCGCGACGGACGTCGCCGCTCGCGTGCGCAGTTGCCCTCAGTAGGCGGCCTGATGTTCGGTCCGGGCAGCGACGAACTCGTCATCGCCGGCAACGTCGTCGACCAGTCGATGTCGATCCTCCACTTCGCCTGACTCGGAAGGTGAGGCGCCGATGCGCTTTCGACGGACAGCGCTGCCTCGGTTGCGTCCGTGCGGACAGCTCAACGATCGCCAAGCAGGTTTGGGGCGCCCCTGGCGCGAAGTTCGCGATCGGCAAGCCGCCTGCGGGCGCGTGACCGCTCGACTGGCGACAGCTTGGGCTCGTGCCCCGCTGCCAGTTCCAAGACTGCCCACGCCGACGACGCACTCCATGGCCGGCCCGCGCCATTGCGACGGAGACGATCGATGTCGTCCCGCTCGATCACCCAGCTCCGCCCGAGCTGCTGCCCTGCCAACTGAGAGCGATCTAGCTGGTGTTTTGCAGCGCCCCTGGCAGGGATCGAACCTGCGACACACGGTTTAGGAAACCGATGCTCTATCCACTGAGCTACAGAGGCGGGGCCGGCGCGAACGGTGGGAGACAACCCACCAACGCCGGCGACAGCACCCGATTGTAGATGGCGACTCGACGATCGCCGCCTGCCGTCATCGTGCCCGCGGCGGACGGCCGAGCACGGCGAACGTCACCGCGGCCGCGTGGCCGACGTTGAGCGAGTCGACGTTGGTCGAGATCGAGATCCGCACACGATGCGTCGACGCTGCCATGGTCGCCAGCTTCGAGGCCGTGGCCCTCGGCACCGAGCACCACCGCAACCCGTTCTGGGATCTGCATGTCCCACAGGTCGACCGCGCCGGTATCCGGGGTCAGTGCCCAGGTCTGGAAGCCGAGGTCGCGCAGCGTGTGCAACGCGCTCGGCCACTGCGCTGCGTGTGCCCGGGCGACGGGCATGTGCAGGATCTCGCCCATGCTCACCCTCACCGTGCGCCGCTGATACGGGTCGTTGCAGGTCGGGCTGACGATCATTCCATCGATGCCGAACGCACGAGCGGCCCGGGCAATGGCGCCGACGTTCTGGTCGTCGTTGAGTGCTTCGAGCACCACCAGGCGCCGAGACCTGCTCGCCAATTCGGTGACGGACGGCATGCGAGCACGGAACGCCGACGCGAGGCAACACCGGTACATGTCGAATCCGACGACCTCGGCGAGCACCGCCTGTTCGGCCACGTACACCGGCACACCCGCCATCTCGGGCCGAGACATCGTCGGGATGAACCGCCTGAGCCGTTTGGGGTGGAGCAGCACCGAACGCATGCGATGCCCCGAGTCGAGCATCCGGTCGATCGGGACATATCCCTCACCCATGAAGTACTCGTCGGTCTCCATCTCCGCGCGCACTGCAATGCTGTTCAGCTCGCGATAGTCGTCGAGACGCGGATCAGCGGGGTCGTCGATGTACGTGACACCGTCGACTGTGCCGCCCGTCGGCACCGCGTCGTCCGGCTCAGCGGTCATCGGTCCATCAATTCGCCGAAGGCCACACAGTCAGGGTTCTCACACATCGACGGCTCGCCAGGGGCTTCAGGCGGCAGCGTGCTGACGCCGCATGCGCCGCAGATCGGTGAGACATCTCCATCGTCGGTTTCGTCCCACAGATCGCTCACACCCATCAGTGTCGCCGCCGATGCGACGAAACCGAACGGCTACCCACCTGCTCGTTTGCGGGGATCGGCCGGGAACGAGTGACCTTCGACCAGACGCCGCGAGACCTCGCCAGCGGTCACGACGATGCCATCGAGGTCGTCGCTCAATAGCGTCGACGAGTGCTTGCTGGCTTCGGTCGGTAGCGACTTCGATCTCGGCGCGGGCCGCTCGCCCCAACTCGGTGAGCACTCCGCCACTGACCCATCCTCGATCGTCGAGTCGATCCATCGCGAGTGCAAGGGCCTCGGGGGTGAAGCCCCGCGTGCCGCTGTATTCACCGTGAGCGAAGCCAAGCCAGAGCTCGGTCAACACGTTCGCTTCGGCGGCATCGAGCCCGGCTGCCACCAATGCGGCAAGATGCCCATCTCCACGATGCTCACGGACCAACTCGGCCGCCCGCCAGAGCCGGCCGGCCGACGAGTCAGGAACAGCGAGACCGCGCAGGGCGCTGAACAGCGGCCGCCCGAGCCCGTCGAGACGCCGTCGGTGGCGTCGAGGAGACGATCAGCGATCGAAGCACATTCCGCGTCCGTTGCCACGACGTCGAGACTCTCGGCGGCTCCTTCGGCCCGGGCGGCGAGGATCTCGTCACGGCCAACCGTGGCAACCCCCGCCTCGTAGACGGCGCCGATCATGGCCGGGTTCGAAGACACCAAACGTCGCCGCCACCACCGACGCGGTGGGCGTGCCGAGCGCCGCTGCGCGTCCCCAGACATAGCCGGGCAGGAAATCGACGCTCAGCGCCATCAGCCGCTCGCCGGCTGCGTCGCGACCACCAGCCCTGCGTGGCGATCGGCTCGAGCGCGTCACGCAGGCGACGCGCCGGCGTGGGTTCCACGTCCGGCTCAGCGATCGCCCGGAGAGCGGGCCCGAGGAACATGGCCGCGATGTCGTCATAGGTCATCGGCTGCAGTCTCCCGCAATGAACGATGTCGTTCGTCTCTGGCGGCGCACGAAACGCGAGCGAGCCGGTTCAGAAACACAGCCCTTGCCGAGCCCGTCGACGGCGATCGCGCCCTCCTACGGTGCGCCTCTCCCACCCCGGGAACAGCAACCACCACCACGGAGGAACCAACCATGCGTACCCGCACCCCAGCCGCACTCGCCATCACCGCCGCACTCGCCCTTGCCGCCTGCGGCAGCGACAGCGACTCGTCGAGCGACGACGCAGCCGCCAGCCCTGCGACCACCGAAGCCATGTCCGACGACGAGATGTCCGACGACGAGATGTCCGACGACGAGATGTCCGACGACGAGATGTCCGACGACGAGATGTCCGACGACATGAGCGATGACGAGATGGCCGCTGCTGAGGGCGACCTGATCGTGATCGCAACCGGCCGCGACGACCTGACCACGCTGGTCGCTGCGATCGAGGCCGCCGGTCTTGCCGACACCCTTGCCGACGACGGTCCCTTCACGATCTTCGCACCGAACGACGAAGCATTCGTCGAGTACCTCGGCGAGATGGGCATGACCGCAGAGGACGCGTTGGCCGACACCACCTTCCTGTCGACGCTGCTCCAAGGTCACGTCATCGAGGTCGCCGACGACTCTGCGATGGTGGCCGGCATGGTCGACAACCCGTTCGTCAGCCTCGCTGGAACCGAGCTGCCGGTGACCGTCGACGGCGACGTGATCACGATCGGCGGCGCCGAGATCCTCGAAGCCGACGTCTTCGCCACCAACGGCGTCATCCACGTCATCGACACCGTGCTCGCCCCCTGAACCTCATCGCGGTCCCTCGAGACTTCATCTCGGGGGACCGCAGCGGGTGTCAGGACGACGCAGACTCCGCAGCGGCAGCGACGCCTGCCAGCGTCTGCTCCATGCTCTGGCGGCTGAACTCGGCGCGATCGTCGACGCCACTGGCCTTCGTACCGATCGTCTTCATCAGCCAGCCTCGCCGGTCGGTCCAGCTCTGGGTGACATGGCAACCGTCGGCGGTCGGCTCGATGGCGAAGGCCCAGTCGGCGATCTTGAAGGGTCCGGCCGCAACGCTGAACGCAAAGCGCTCACCAGGCGCCGCAGCGGTCACGGTCGAGACCGTCGACCAGGTCGTCGAACCAGCCTGGTTCCGACCCTTGAACTTCGCTCCCACCTCGGGTCCGGTCGCCCCCTTGGTCCACTCGCCGCCGATGTTCTCCGGTGACCACTCGCCCATTCGAGGCAGGTCGGACACCAATGCCCACACCACCTCGGGTGTTGCGGCGATCTTGCGTTCGACTTCGATTCGATCCACTGCGGTCGTTCCCCTCGTCAGCCGCCGAAGCTACCACTCGGCTCGATCCGACGACCGGTGTGACCGAACACGAAACGCTGAGGAACGGAACCGAAACACCACCCCAAGTGCATCGACAGCGTTGCACTCCACACCTACCGTCGCACCCATGTCGATCGACACCACCACCGATGCCGCCTCCGCCGAGGCCGGTGCGCCACAGGAGCGGCCGCCCGACGAACCGGTCGCCCGCCTCGTGCACCCTCGGGCGATCCGTTGGCTGCACTGGATCAACTTCCCGCTGCTGATGATCATGATCTGGAGCGGGCTTCGGATCTACTGGGCCGAGGATGTCTACGCCCTCGGGATCGGCAGCTGGCAGTGGTTTGCCTTCTTCCCCGACGCGGTCTACGAAACGCTCGACCTCGAACGCCGCCTCGCCCGCGGCATGGCGTTCCACTTCGCATTCGGCTGGTTGTTCGTGATCAACGGCGCGATCTACGGCGTGTACCTGCTGGCGACCAAGGAGTGGCGCCACATCCTCCCCGACCGCCACGCCGCCCGTGAGGCGAAGGACGTCGTCCTCCACGATCTCCACCTGAAGCAGGAGATGCCGCCGCAGGGCAAGTACAACGCCGCCCAGCGCATCTCGTACACGGCAGTGCTCGTGATGGCGCTGATCATCGTCGTGAGCGGATTCGCGATCTACAAGCCCACCCAGTTGCACCCGCTCCCGCTGCTGTTCGGCGGCTACCAGGGTGCCCGGCTCGTCCACTTCTGGATGACGATCGGGCTGTCGCTGTTCTTCCTCGTGCACGTGTTGCAGGTCGCACGATCCGGCTGGGGCAACTTCCGCTCGATGATCAGCGGCTACGTCATCGAACGCCGAGCGCCGGCCATCACTGCGCCCGACCCGTCCCCCACGATCGACGAGCCAACCAGCGACGACGAGGAGATCAGCCCATGAATGACCCCGCCAACCGCGAAGCCGAACTGCGAGCCCAGATCGCCGACGCACCGACGATCCCAGCCTCGGAGTTGAAGGGCCGGACCCGTCGCTCCTTCCTCACCGGCGCCGCCGGTGTCGGCGCTGCGTTTCTCGGCTGGCGTTGGATCCAGGACAGCCCAACCGACGACGGCATTCCGCAGCCGCTGCGCAACACGCTCGAGTTCAACGAGCAGGTGTGGAGCAGCCTCTCGGAGGGCCGCTCGGCGCCCGAGTTCGCCGTCTCGAAGGCCACGCCGATCCAGGTCAATGGCCGCATCGGCATCCGCAACGAGATCGACCTCGACGACTGGACGGTGCGCGTCGAGGGCCCCGACGGCGAACTCCTCGACGAACTCGACATCTCCGCGTTCGAGGCGCTCCCCCAGCGCGACATGATCATCGAGCACAAGTGCATCGAGGGCTGGTCGAACATCACCCATTGGGGCGGCGCAAGGTTCTCCGACTTCCACGCCCGCTACGCCGATCAGGTCGGCGATGTCCCGTACGTCGGATTCGAAACACCTGACGGCCTCTACTACGTCGGCTGGGACATGTCGTCCGCGATGCACCCACAGACGATGCTCGCCCTCCGCCAGGGCACCGAGCCGCTCGACCTGGACCACGGCGCGCCGCTGCGCCTCGCCACACCGAACAAGTACGGCATCAAGTGCCTCAAGCGGATCGGCGTGATCCGCTACGCCAACGAGCGCCCGGCCGACTACTGGGCCGAACGCAGCTACGACTGGTACGCCGGGCTGTAGATCGCCTGGTCGGGCATCACTCAGCCAGCCGATCGAGCAGCCAGCGCGCACCGAGCACGTCGGCGCCAACCGACCGGACCCGCGACGCCAGCTCACGGTCGGCGGTGACCACGAACAGCTCGTTGTCATCGGCGACCTCCGCCAGCGCAACGATCGTGTCATCACCCTCCCCGGACGCGTGGACCACCTCGACACCGTCGCTGATCCCTTCGGCGGCTCCGTCTCGGAAACGGCCCTCCAGCACCACCACCACCACCGGCGGGTCGAGCCGACCAGCCGCCGCAGCGGAACGAACCTCCTCCGTGAACCTCCCCGCTGCGCCAGACCGGTCGCGCCACCACCCGTTCGGTCGAGCACCGATCACGTTGGCGGCGTCGATCAACAGCATCCAGCTGAGCATCGCGCTCGGCGCGTCATGCAGCCGACATCGAGACGACCAACGTCGCCCGCAGTCGGCTGGCCTCGATCAAGCGTGCGTTCGCGGCGTCGGATCGTTCGACGAACTCTGATGCCTCCTCGCGAGTCTTTCCGAACTCCACGTGCCGATCGACCAGCCTGCGGACCCTCACATCGTCGGCTACGTCGAGGTAGACGACCGCATCGAAGAGCTCGGACAGTTCACGCCACGGTGGCTGGTCGAGCAGGAGGTAGTTGCCCTCGACGACCACCACGCGATGCTCGGCGCCGACACGGACCTGATCAGGGACCGGTTCGTCGATCATGCGGTCGAAGGACGGACACCACACGTCGCTGTCGGGACCGCGCAGACGCCGCACGAGCTCGACGAAGGCCCGCGACGCGAACGTCTCGGGCGCACCCTTGACACCGCGCAGACCGAGCGCATCCAACTCGACGTTCGAGCGGTGAAAGCCGTCCATCACCACCACCGGTGCGCCGATCGTACGACCGAGTCGCTGGGCCACCGTCGACTTGCCGCTGCCCGGCGGCCCGACGATGCCGAGCAGGTAGCGGTCGCGACCCTCGCGCCGGGCCATCACCCACTCGGCGAGATCCTCCTCCGACAGCGTCACGCCCGAACGGTAGTGGTCCCTCGAACACCGACGCCTGCGGACACGCTCGCTACCTTGTTCCCGTCGACGGAGGGCGTCGGCCTGGGACACCATCGGGGACGACATGATCGACGCGAACCTCATCACCGTGCGCAACGGAGACATCGACATCAACGTGGCCACCGTCGGCTCCGGCCCACTGATGCTGTGCATCCATGGCTGGCCCGAGCTCTGGTACTCGTGGCGCCATCAGATGACCCACTTCGCCGCCCGCGGGTTCACGGTCGCGGCGATGGATGTCCGAGGCTACGGCGGCAGCTCGAAGCCGACGGAGATCGAGGCCTACACGCTGACGAACCTGTGCGCCGATACCGCCGCAGTGATCGACGAGCTCGGTGGCGGCAGCGCGATCGTGCTCGGCCACGATTGGGGAGCGCCGATCGCCTACAACACCGCCCGCCTCCATCCCGACAAGGTCAGCGCGGTCGCCGGTCTGTCCGTGCCGTATGCACCGATCGGGGAGAACGATCCACTCGAGATGTGGAGACAGCTCTACGCCGACCGCTTCTTCTACCAGAACTACATCGCCGGCGAACCCGGACGGGCCGAGGCCGAGATGGGTGCCGATTCCGCACGGGCGCTGCGACTCACCTACTACGCAGCATCCGGCGACGCCGACCGTTCACTCTTCCAGACCAAGCCAGCCGACGCCGGACTGCTCGATGGTCTGGTCGACCCCGACCCGTTCCCGTCGTGGCTCAGCGCGGAGGACCTTCAGCGCTACGCCGACGCGTTCGACGCCGGCGGCTGGCACGGGCCCTTCAACCGCTACCGAGCCCAACCGATCGATGCGGCGGAGATCGGTCCGATGCCCGACCAGCACCTGCATCAGCCGGCCACGTTCATCGGCGGCGAACTCGATGGTGTGCGCGATTTCGTGCCCGGCATCGACCTGTACGACTACGCGGGGAACGCCATCGACGACCTCCGCGGCATGACCGTGATCCCCGGAGCGGGACACTGGGTGCAGCAGGAGGCGCCGGCAGCAACCAATGCTGCCCTCGACAACTTCCTCGCCACGCTCGACTGAGGCTCTGGCCCTGCCTTGCGCCCTCTGGGCGATGGCTGCATCTCGCCGAGCGGAATAGGTGCCTGCACACCGGTGTTCCGTTCTACATGGCCAGCATTCCCTCCGACTACACGGACCTGTTCGACAAGACCACGTTCTGGCACATCGCCACGCTCGGGCCCGACGGTCAGATTCAGTCGTCGCCCGTGTGGGCCGGCTGGCGCGACGGATACTTCGTGTTCTCACTCACCAAGGGGCGCCAGAAGTACCGCAACCTGACCGCCAACCCGACGATCGCCGTCTCCGGTACCGATCCCGACAACCCCTACCGCTATCTCGAGATGCGCGGCACCGTCACCCGGATCGATGACGACTCGTCCAATGAATTCATCGACTCGATGGCCAAGAAGTACATGGGCGTCGATGGGTATCCCTTCCATCAGCCCGGCGACGAGCGCGTCGTGATGGTCGTCGACGTCGCCCACACCACGCAGATGGGCTCATGAGCACCATCTGCGCAGCCGGCCTTCCGAGGCGAGGTTTCACCGCACTCAACTCCGTCGTGCGACCCGCAGTGCGGGCCGGCGCCGGCAACCCACTGCCGATCGGTGCGGGGCCGGTCGTGCTCGAAACGACCGGTCGGCGGTCGGGTCTGCCCCGTCAGGTCCCCGTGCTCGCCACGAGGGTCGGCGACACCCTCAACGTCAGCACCGTGCGGTCGAACTCACTCTGGCTGCGCAACATCGAGGCCGACAGCGACGTGTCGGTGTGGCTGGGCGGTCAGCGTCGATCCGCGGTGGCTTCGGTGACCCGAGGCCCACTGAACGTGGTTCGGATCGAACTCGATCCCGTTCACTGAGTTCCGGTCGGCCCCGAACCCCCCGAGGGGCCGACCGGTTCGCACTCGTTCCCACACCCGCTCACCAACCCTGTGGCGTCCTGCGCTGCCGGCCGGTGCAGCACCGCACCGACCGGCACGAAGCTGAGGGCTTCGTCTCCAATCACCTCGCCGGTGCCGTCGACGATCAAGCTGTAGCCGCCGTCGGCAACCGGCGGGTAGCAGAGCGTGATCGAGGGACGATCGCTCGCGTTGCGTGCGGTGCCCCGGCCGACGTTCATCGTCAAACGATCGGCGTCCCATTTGGGAGTCACCGCCACGATGTGTGGGCGGAGGTCGTCGCGAACGGTGAGCAGATACGCCCAGCCGTAGTCGGCAGTTGCTGCCGCGAGGTCATCGATGGCCACCGGAATACTCATGCATCGAGCGTAGGCCAGCGGGGCAGGCGGCCGTTCTGCGATGATCTCCCCTATTCCCGACCAAAGTAGTCGGGAATACTGCTACGGTGACCCGCCAACGCCCACCGCTTCGAAAGAGAGAACTCGTCATGGCCGTCCGTCTCGGAGACACCGCACCCGACTTCACCGCTCCAACCACCCAGGGAGAGATCAGCTTCCACGAGTGGCTCGGCGATTCCTGGGGAGTGCTGTTCAGCCACCCCAAGGACTTCACCCCGGTGTGCACCACCGAGTTGGGCTACGTCGCGAAGATCAAGCCCGAGTTCGACAAGCGCAACGTCAAGGTCATCGGCCTCTCGGTCGATCCGGTCGAGAGCCACGAGCAGTGGGAAGGCGACATCGAGGAGACCCAGGGCACTGCGGTGAACTTCCCGATGATCGGTGATCCCGACCGCACCGTCGCCGATCTGTACGACATGATCCACGAGAACGCGAGCGACACCCTCACGGTTCGCTCGGTGTTCGTGGTGGGGCCCGACAAGAAGGTGAAACTCACCCTCACCTATCCCGCCTCGACCGGCCGCAACTTCGACGAGATCCTCCGAGTGATCGACAGCCTCCAATTGACCGCCGACTACAAGGTCGCAACCCCGGCCAACTGGAAGGACGGCGAGGACGTGATCATCGTCCCGGCGCTCTCCGATGACGACGCACGCGCCCTGTTCCCTGCCGGCTGGAATCCCGTCAAGCCGTACCTCCGCGTCACCAAACAACCCAACCGCTGACCAAACCCACCGAATTCCCCCGAAATTGCCCGGGATTGTGACGCTGAGCGTCACGATTCCGGGCAATTTCGGGGTGGGGGACCCAAGTTGGGGTGGTCAGAGCCAGTTGGCCTCGACCCAGGCCCGTACGGGGGGTGCGAGCCGGTGGAGATGAGCGTCCGGCTCGGCGCGGATCTCGGTTGCCGAAATCGGCACGGCTGCACGTTCGGCGTCGACCACCACATGGTCGGCGCCGAATCGGTCGGCCAACTCGACCACGTACGCGTCCGACGAGAACACCACATGGGGGCCCTCGTCGTGCGGCCAGTGGTCGCCGAACAGCGCCATCCACTTCGCCCACAGCTCCTCGTCGTCGAAGTCGGTGGCCAGGCGATGGCGAACTTCGACCACGGTCACGTCGACGTGGAGCTCCGCCAGCCACCCGGCGCGCAGGTCGCCGGCGACCGTGTCACGATCCGGCGACGTGTTGACGAACACGACCAGTCGCTCGCATTGTTCGCTCGCACGGTCGATCATGTAGGAGTGACCGAGATGCGGCGGGTCGAACCGACCGACGATCAACCCGGTCGGCGCCACCCGCTCGTCCGGTCGCTCCTGCTCCGACGCCGCGGTCATCGCGCCGGTTCGACGGTGGAGTCGACCACGGTGGCACGCAGCCCGTCGATCACGCATCGCCAACCCACACCCAAGTGGTCCGACTCACCCCGATGAGCTTCGGCGAGCAACGCCTCGTGCGCCGCCGAGATCAGTTCACGGGCGATCACATCACCGGCGTCGAGTGCCGTGGTGCGGGCTCGGCCGAGGTCGACCTCGGCCCCGCCACGATCGCCCAACTGCAGGCGTGCTGCCGCAGCAGCCAGGTCGGCAACCGTGCGATCGAGGTAGCTCGACCCGACATCGGCGGTGACGGCCAGCGAGTCGGCGACCGCCCCGTCCGAGTCGGCGACGAGCGCACGGCACAGCGCACGCACCGACAAGAGGTAGGGCGACTCGATCGCCACCTCGCCAAGCAGGGCGAGAGCGTCGTCGGCACGGCCGATCTGGCAGTAAGCCAGGGCCAACGTCACCCGCGACTCCGACCCGTCAGCGCCCATCGCCTCGCCCCGCTCGACCGCCAACTCGCCGACAACGAAGGCCCGCTGGCCGAGCCCGAGGTGGACCGCGGTGCCCGCCGCTGCCATCACCGGGAACGACAGGTCGCCGAACGACTCGCTGATCGCCATCGACTCCTCGATCCCGCGCTCGGCCTCGTGCGTGCGTCCGAGCGCAACCAGCGCCCGCATCCGCGGACCCAGGGCGAGCACCGCACCAAACTTGTCGTCGAGTCGACGGAAGCTCGTGAGCGCCCGGCGCGAAAGCTCCTCCGCTTCGGCGAAGTTGCACCGCCACAGCCGGATCCCGGCGATCAGCGAGTCCATCATCGCCGGCGCCCACGGATCGCCGAGCTCCATCGAGTCGGAACGAACCCGCACGGCCAACGCCTCGGCCTCTTCGAACCGGCGCTGGTAGAAGCGCACGTACGCCAGGAGCCCGTTGGCCCAGCCCGCTCCCGAACCGATCCCCCAGTTCGTCGAACTCGACGGCCGCAGTGAGCAGCCGGGTCTCTGCCTGCGCAGTGTCTCCCGACAGGAATGCCACCCATGCCTGATGTTGACGAACCCAGGCCCGGCCCCTGGTGTCGCCGAGCTGCTCGGTGAGGTTCTCGGCCTCGCCCAACAACCATTCGGCATCCCGCAACGACCCACCGAACACTTCCGCGAGGCCCCGCTCTCGCAACGACGACGCCAGGTCGATCTCGTCGCCGAGTTCCCGGAAGATGTCGACGCTCTCGCCCAGTTCGCGGCGGGCGTTGAGGAGATCGCCATCTCGCTGGTGCAGCGTGCCGAGCAACCGTCGGGCGATGCCCTCCTGTCGACGGTCGCCGGCGGCGATCGCCGCCTCCAGAGCATCCTGAGCGTCCGCACGTGCAGCGTCGACAGACCGGCGCTCGGTCTGCGCCTGCGCCCGCAGCAACAACAGCTCGCGCGCCTGGCTCGCGTCGCTGGGGCCGAGGTCGAGCGCTCGCGTGGTCTGACGACGCACCTGGTTGAAGGCGCCGACATCCATCGATCGCCGCGCGGCGTCGAACAGCAGCCCAACCGCGCGATCGGACATGTCGCTCGGCACACCGGGTACCGGTCCGATCTCGGCCACCAGCTCCGCAGCGGAGGCTGCGTGGTGGGCCACGCGATCGATGCCGACGGCGGTGTCCCGGTTCATCACCGCGGCCGTGCCGGCGTGGCGTTGCGCCCGAACCGACTTGGTGAGTGTCTGATAGGCCACCTCTCGCACGACGTCGCTGCGAAAACGCCACCACCCGTCAGACATCTCGAGCAACCCGCTCTCGTCGAGCGATACCAGGTCGGCCGGGTCGAAGTCCTGATTCATCTCGACGGCGAACCTGCCGAGCGAGTCGATCGGAGCCGACGTGCCGAGCACGGCGGCATTGTCGATGATCGCCCGCTGCGAGGCCGAGAGCTGGTCGAGCCGAGCCGAGATCAGCGCGCGAAGCGAGCCCGGCAACGCCGTACTCGTGGGGCTCGCCTTGGCCAACTCGGCGAGCTCGATCAGGAACAGCGGATTGCCACCGCTGCGTTCGTGGAGACGGTCGACCAGCGCGCTGTTCACCGACTGGCCGAGCACCGCACCCACGACGCGGTCGGCGTCGCCGCGCGTGAGCGGGTCGAGTGGCATCCGCACGGTGATCGGCTGGTCGGCCGATGGCGGCCAGTCGAGATCGGCATCGTCACGCTGCGCAGTGATCACGAGCAGTGGACGATCGACAAGCGATCTCGCGATCCTGTGGAGGAGGTCGATGATCAACACGTCGGCCCATTGGAGGTCGTCGATCCACAGCACGACGGGCCCGCTCTCGGTCCGACGACGCAGCCCCTCGACGATGAACGCGAACAACAGCTCGCGCGCTTGCGCCGGTGCGACCTCGTCGAGTTCGGAGGGATGACCGAGCAGATGGACCACACCTTCGACGAACCGGTCGAGCACCGGATCATCCGCATCGAAGCCATAGAGCTCGACACCCTTCGCCCGACACAACTCGCGCACCACCCGCGGCGGCGCGGCATCGTCGATCTCGAGACGCCGGAACAAGGCGGTGGCGATCGGCGACCACACGTTGCTCTCGCCGTACGGAGCACACACCCCCGAGTACAGCGTGACCGACCGGCTCGGAAACGCGTCGAGCGCCTCCGAGATCAACCGGGTCTTGCCCGCCCCCGCCTCGCCGGTGACCGACACCACCGCGCTGCGGCCGTTGGCAACCATCGCCATGATCGAGGCCAGCAGTTCCCATTGCGTCGATCGACCGACGAACGGCACGTCCTGAGCGTGCGCACCGATCCTGGGAGCACTGCGACGACGTCCTGTGACGATCCACGCCCGCTCACCTCGCTCACGGCCTCGGACGTCCACCTCATCGATCGGCAAACGAATGATCTCGTCCGAGGCGAGCGATGCGGTGGTCTCGCCGATCAACACCCCGCCGGGTGGCGCCAGCGTCTGCAGGCGCGATGCAACGTTGACCACGTCACCCATGGCGGTGTACTCGGCGGTACCCGACACGTTGCCCACCACGACCTCGCCGGTGTTCACGCCGATGCGCAGCTGCAGCGGCCCGTCGAGGTCGGGTTGCTCGGCAACGAATCGGGCAAGCGACTCGTGCATCTGCAACGCCGCTCTGATCGCGCGATCGGCGTCGTCCTCGTGGGCAACCGGCGCGCCGAACAGTGCCAGGATCCCATCGCCGAGCACCTTGTCGACGCGCCCGCCGAACGCGGTGATGTCTGCGATCAGCCGTTCGAAGCTCGCATCGATGAGTCGCTTCACCCGCTCGGGGTCGAGATGCTCCGACAGCGCGGTGTAGCCAACCAAATCGGCGAACACCACCGTGACGACGCGCCGTTCCTCGGTGGAGTTCGAGGTCGAGATCGACGCCACCTTCGCACCGCAGGACGGACAGAACCGTGCTCCGTCGGGAAGCACGACGTCGCACGACTCACAGGAGGCCATCAACCCGTGATCGTACGGCACGTCCACCCCCGGACGGATCACCGCAGTGATTCCGTTCGGTAGCGTCGGCACCATCATGGTCGGCCTGAGCCCAGTTGCCTGGTTGCGCACACATCCGAAAGCCGGCGACGCCCTCCTCACCGGCTTGATCGTCGCCGCGGCAATCCCCGCTCACCTGGCCGGAGACAGCAGCGTCAACGACCCGAACCAGGTCGATCCCGCCTGGTGGACCGTGCTGCTGGTGCTCGCGGGCACGGTCCCGATCTACTGGCGCCGAACCCGTCCCCTCACCGCCGGCGCCGTGGTCGTCGCCGCCGACGTGTTGGCCCTGTTCATCCCCATCGGCGGCGCTGCGTTCCTTGGTTCCGTCGTCGCGGTCTACTCGATCGGTGCCCACACGTCCGGCGTGCGCCGAACCCGGGTGATGAGCGCACTCACCCTGCTCGTCGGGCTGCTGTTCGCGGCCGGATGGATCGACGGCCTCTCACTGCTCGACGAATTCGTCTCCACCGGCATCCTGCTTGCGACGGCGTTCGTGCTCGGCGACAACCTGCGCCGCCGTCGCGAACAGAACGCAAGCCTCGCCGAACGAGCCGAACGAGCCGAACGAGAGCAGGAGCTGCTCGCCGAGCAGCGAGTTGCCGCCGAACGCAACCGAATCGCACGCGACCTCCACGACGTGGTTGCCCACTCGGTGAGCGTCATGGTCATCCAGGCCACCGCGGCCCGGCGGAATCTGCACTCCGAACCCTCGACGGCCGAATCGGCGCTCGAGGCGATCGAAACCACCGGACGACAAACGATGAGCGAGCTCCGAGCCATGCTCGGCGTGCTGCGAACCAACGACGGTGATCCGGTGCCGACCCTCCACCCACAACCGTCGCTCGCCCACGTCCAGGCGCTGATTCGCGCGGACGACCTCGACGTGGTCATCGCAGTCGACGGTGAGCTCGAGTGCCTCCCCGAGAGCGTGTCGGTCACCGGGTATCGCCTCGTCCAGGAAGCGCTCACCAACGTCCGACGCCATGCCGGCCACCCCGACACGGTCGAGGTGCGTCTCCGTGCCGACACCGACGAGTTGGTGATCGATGTCGTCGACGACGGCCGCGGTGCGGGTGCGTTGTCGTCAGGGTCGGGCTTCGGCATCATCGGCATGAAGGAGCGAGTCGCCGCCGTCGGCGGGTCGATGGAGGCCGGTCCGCGACCCGGTGGCGGCTGGAGAATGCACGCCGTCATCCCCATCGACCATGCGCTGATGCGCCAGCAGCCGTCGGGACGTACGCCGTGATCCGACTGATGCTGGTCGACGACCAGGAGATGGTCCGAGTCGGATTCCGCATGATCCTGCAGGCAGAGGACGACGTCACCGTGGTGGGCGAAGCCGCCGATGGCCGAGCCGCCGTTGAACTCGCCCGATCGGCACGACCCGACGTCGTCCTGATGGACGTGCGAATGCCCACCATGGACGGCATCGAAGCGTGCGCACTGATCCGCGACCGACACCCGGAGACCAGGGTGATGATGCTCACCACGTTCGACCTCCACGATTACGTGCACGCTGCGCTTCGCGCCGGTGCCAGCGGGTTCATGCTCAAGGACGCCCCCGCCGAGCAACTCGTCGACGCCATTCGAATCGTCGCCCGAGGCGACGCACTGCTGGCACCGTCGATCACCCAAGCACTCATCGACGAGATCACCCGGAGGCCGCCGAGCAACCCCGCTGCCTACCCCGGCGTCGAAACACTCACCGATCGAGAACTCGAGGTGCTGCGGTTGATGGCGACCGGTCGCTCGAACACCGAGATCGCGGACGAGCTGTATCTCGGCGAGGCGACCATCAAGACTCACGTGGGCCACATCCTCGCCAAGCTGTCTGCTCGCGACCGCGTGCAGGCCGTGGTCGTCGCCTACGAGTCGGGTCTGGTCACGCCGGGCGACCACTGAACGCGGTCACCCAGACGGGTGACCGCTGATCCACCTGGAGGCGGATGTGTCGAGGCCGAACCTCCGGTAGACCTGACGCCATGTCGACCCCCGTCCCGCCTGCACCTCCCGCTCCACCCGAATCCGAGTCCGCGGTTGTGCCAGGTGGCACGGCTGCCGCCGGGGCCATCGACGCACGCAAGACCTACGGCCTCGGCGATGCGCAGGTCCATGCCCTCGACGGCGTGAGCGTGTCGTTCGAGACCGGCAAGTTCACCGCGATCATGGGCCCATCCGGATCTGGCAAGTCGACACTGCTGCATTGCCTCGCAGGCCTCGACACGCTGAGCTCCGGCGCGACCTTCATCGGCGACACCTACCTGGCATCGCTCGACGACAAGGCGCTCACCGAGTTGCGCCGCACCAAGGTGGGCTTCATCTTCCAAGCGTTCAACCTGATCCCGACGTTGACCGCGGAGGAGAACATCCGATTGCCGATGATGCTCGGCGGCGACACTGGCGACAAGGAGTGGATCGACCACGTGGTCACCACGGTCGGGTTGGGCGACCGCCTGAAACACCGTCCGAGCGAACTGTCGGGCGGTCAGCAACAACGTGTCGCGGTGGCACGGGCCCTGGCATCTCGACCGCAGATCATCTTCGCCGACGAGCCGACCGGCAACCTCGACTCGGTCACCGGAGCCGAGATCCTCTCCTTCATGCGCAACGCCGTTCGCGACTTCAGCCAGACGATCGTGATGGTCACCCATGATCCGGGTGCCGCCTCGTACGCCGACCGGGTCGTGTTCGTCGGCGACGGCAAGATCACCGGCGAGATGATCGACCCGACGGCCGATCAGGTCATCGACCACCTGAAGCACTGGGACTGACATGAGCGCCGGAACTCTGATCGCTCGAAAGAGCATCCGCGCCCGATGGGGCCGCACCCTCGCAATCCTGTTTGCGATCACGGCGAGTGTCTCGTTCGTGGTCGGCTCGTTCGTGTTGGCCGACAGCCTGCGCGCCACCTTCGACAATCTCTTCACCGAACTCAACGAGGACATCGACCTCGAGGTGCGAGCTGCCCAGGAATTCGAGACCGACGATGCACGCGACCCGATCGACGCCTCGATCGCTGACGACATCCGCGCGGTCGACGGCGTGGCGATCGTCGAGCCAGCCCTGCAGCGATTCGCCCAGTTGCTCGATGCCGACGGCGACGTGATCACCCCGGCCGGTGGGCCCACGCTCGGTGTGTCGTGGGAGGGCGACGACGGCATCGCCGGAGTCACCATCAAGGAAGGGCGGGCACCTGTCGGCCCCGACGAACTCGCCATCGACAAGGCGACCGCTGACACCGAGGGCTTGGCCGTCGGCGACACGGTCGCATACCTCACCGACGTCGGCACGTTCGATGGCACGATCACGGCGACGGTCGGTCTCGGCAGCGCCGACAGCTTCGGTGGCGCCCAACTCGTCGCGCTCGACCTCGACACCGCCCTCGTGAACTTCGGCTCCGACGGCAAGGTCGACGCCATCGACCTCAAGCTGGTCGACGGTGCCGACATCGACGTGGTGCAACAGGAGATCGAGTCGATCCTGCCCCCGCAGACCGAGGTGGTCACCGGCGAACAGGTCGCCGAGGAGACCGCGGACGACATCAACCAGTTCGTCGACGTCTTCGGCACCGGGCTGTTGATCTTCGCCTTCATCACGGCGTTCGTCAGCGCCTTCATCATCAACAACGTGTTCCAGATCACCATCGGCCAACGTCTGCGCGAGTTGGCGTTGCTGCGAGCCGTCGGAGCATCGGGGCGTCAGGTACGCCGAATGATCACCCTCGAAGCACTCGGCCTCGGCGTGATCGCCACCGTGCTCGGTGTGGGCGGCGGCCTCCTGGTCGCACAAGGGCTGATCGCAGCCTTCGACGCAGCAGGCGCAGGCTTCCCAGACACCAGCACCGTCTTGGCACCCCGCACCATCGTCATCGCGGCGATCGTCGGCATCGGCATCACGCTCACGTCGGTGATCGTGCCGTCGCGGAAGGCCGCACGCATCCCGCCGGTCGCGGCGATGCGGCCAGAACTCGGTTTCGCAGCGATGCGTGCACGACGGCTCGTCGGTGGCGTCGTCGTCACCATTGCCGGCGTCGTGCTGTTGCTCGTCGGGCTCTTCCTGCGACCCGGTGGAACGGTCGGGCTGATCGCCGCGGCCGGCGGTGGTGCGCTGCTGCTGTTCCTCGGCGTCGCCAATCTGTCATCGACGATCGCCACGCCCGTGACCCGCGTGATCGGCTGGCCGATCGAGAAGCTGTACAAGGTGCCCGGCGCACTCGCTCGCGAAAACGTCGCACGCGCTCCTCGGCGAACGTCGTCGAGTGCATCCGCACTGATGATCGGGGTGGCTCTGGTGAGCAGTACTGCGGTTTTCGCATCCTCGCTGCGTGCAACGCTCGTCGGCACGCTCGAAGACGCGATTTCGGCCGACTTCGTGATCACCGACGCCAGCTTCCAGGGTCTCTCGGCCGTGGTCAGCGAAACCCTGGCCGAGGTACCCGAACTCGACGCCGTCACCCCGGTGCGCAGTATCAGCGGCCAGGTCGACGGCAGCACGAAGAACTTCGGTGCGGTCGATCCGGTCGCCTTCGACAAGCTCGTCGATCCGGACGTCCAAGATGGATCGATCGCCGACCTCGGGCTCAACGATCTCCTCCTCCACGAGGACCCTGCGTCGGATCTCGACGTCTCCATCGGCTCCACCATCGAGGTCACGTTCCAGAACGGTGCACAGGAGACGCTCACGGTGGCGGGCATCTACAGGGACGCGACCTTCGGCAACTGGTTGGTCGGTCTCGACACGCTGGAAGCGGTGACGGACGCGCCGGCTCGCGACTTCTTCGTCATCGCCAAGCTGGCCGACGGCGTCGATCCCGTTGCGGGTGAAGCGGCCGTCAGGGCGGCGATGGAGCCGTTCCCGCAGGCCGACGTGCAGACCACGCCGCAATTCCTGTCGGCACAGGAGGACCAGATCAATCAACTCCTGCTGATCATCACGATGCTGCTGGCGTTCGCCATCCTGCTGGCGATCCTCGGTATCTCGATCACGCTCGCACTCGGGGTGTTCGAGCGCACCAGGGAGATCGGCCTCCTTCGTGCGGTCGGTATGAACAAACGTCAGACGAGGCGTTCAGTTCGTTGGGAAGCGGTGATCGTGTCGTTCTTCGGTGCCCTCATCGGGATCGTCGTGGGCACGTTCCTCGGCGTCGTGCTGTCGTTGGCCGTGCCCGACGACGTGATCAGCGAGTTGGCGTTCAACCCCGGCATCATCATCGCGATCCTGGTCGGCGCGGTGATCGCTGGCCTGTTCGCCGCCCTGTACCCATCGTTCAAGGCATCGAACATGAACGTCCTGGACGCCATCGCCACCGAGTAGCACAACCAACGGCGGCATAGGTTGGACGGATGGCACTCGATCCGGCCGACCTGTCCGATGACGTCCTCGCCTTTCTCGGCGAGTACCACCTCGCGACACTGACGACGTTGCGCACCGATCTGTCGCCGCACGTGGTGGCCGTGGGCTTCAGCTACGACACCGAGGCACGGGTGGCCCGCGTGATCACCTGGGCCGGGTCGCAGAAGGCTCGCAACGCCGAGCGCATGCAGGCCGCCGAGCAACGTGCTGCCGTGTGCCAGGTCGATGGCGGACGATGGCTCAGCCTCGAGGGCCCGGTCCGCTTGGTGACCGATCCCGACGGTGTGCGTGCCGGCGTCGACGGCTACGCCGCCCGCTACCGCCAGCCCAAAGAGCGCGACGATCGCGTCGTGATCGAGATCAGCGTCGAGCGCATGCTCGGCCGAGGCTGAGCCTCAGCCGGCGTCCCGGTTCCAGGGCAGGTCCGACAACCATCGTTGCGCCGCTGGGTGCGGATCCATCGACCCCGTGCGGTCCGCCCGCTCGGGCTTGGGGTCGAGATGGGTCTGGCAGCCAGGGCACCAGAAGAGCATGCGCCGGTGGGGCTTGCCCATCGTCCGCGACTCGACCGAGTCACCGCACCGGCCACACCGTTGTCCCGTACGTCCGTAGACCGCAGGCGCCGGTCGTGTCACATCGTCGTGCGATCCGTGCGCGACGCTGAGCTGCGCACGCAGCATCGATGCCGACGTGTTGACGAGTCGAATGGCATCGCGTTCGCTGATCGACCCGACCGGCGCGTACGGGCTCAGACCAGCCGACCACAGCGCCTCGCACCGCACCACGTTGCCGACACCGAACATCACCCGCTGGTCGAGCAGCACCTCGGCGATGCGCAGCTCCGGTTCAGGATGGGCGAGCAACAGGTTGACCACGCGCCCGAGGTCGGTGGTCGCGCGACCCAGATCGGGTCCGACACCTCCCATGCCCGGGTGCCGGCGTTGGTCGGCGCGCCGGAAGGTCTCGACGTGCAGTGCGCTGAAACACACCGCAGTCCAGTCGCCGACCTGGATCGCTGCGCTCATCTGTCCGAACGGTCGACGCCAACAATCGTTGGAGCGATACACGTGCCACGCTCCGCTCATCCGCATCTGCGTCTCGAGCACGAGGCCGTCGTCCAACTCGACTTCCAGGCGGCGTCCACGGCGTTCGACCTGCTCGATCATTCGGCCGGCCTGGGGAACAGGACCTGCCAGCACCGGGGCATCGAAACGAAGCATCGCCTTGCCGACGAGCGCCGTTCGAAGGGCGCTGGCCGATCGGTGCATTGCGTCGCCGTCAGGCATCGAATCGGATCATAAGTGACGGAACACCGCCAGTGGCGGGATGCTCACCCACCGGACGTAGCGTGTCGACGCCATGGCTGACCACCCTCCCTCCCGGCGTCGCGACACGATGCCGGCCACCACCGCGGGGGTCGGCGCGGCACTCCGGGCCGCCGTGCCATTGTTCATTCCGGCGATCCCCTTCGGCCTCGTGCTGGGCGTGGCGATCACCGAGTCGACCATGCCGACGGCAATCGCCTGGTCGACGAACCTGTTCATCTTCGCAGGCGCCGCACAGCTGGCGACGGTCAGCCTCGCAGCGACCGCGACCTGGTTGACGCTGGTGGCGACCGCGGCGGTGATCAACCTACGCCATGTGATGTACAGCGCTGCCCTGTCGAGTTCGTTCGCCGACCAACCGCGATGGTTTCGCTGGGTCGGCCCGTTCTTTCTGATCGACCAACTGTTCGCGCTCACGATCGTGCGTACCGAGATGACGCCCGCAGCCTGGCGACGGTTCTATCTCAGCGCCGGAATCTTCTACTTCTCGGCCTGGACCATCACGGTCACCGTCGGACTGGTCGTCGGAACGTCGATCCCGACCGAGTGGCGGCTCGACGTCGCCCCGGCGATCATGTTCTGCGGCCTCGTGGTCCTCGGGCTCACCAATCGCCCCGGCATCGTGGCCGCCGTGGTCGGCGCTGGCGTGTGCCTGCTGGCGCTCGACGTCCCGAACAACGGCGGGATTCTGATCGGTGCCGTCAGCGGGGTGGTGGCCGGGTACGTCGCCGAGGTCAGCGCGGCGCGTCGTGGCGGCCCCCCGAACGTCGAGGCGGTCGGGGCGTGAGCGCGTTCGCAGCTGCGGCGGCGGTGCTGGCGGTCGGCATGATCACCTACGCGTCGCGAGCGGGCGCCATCGTGTTCCTCGCTGATCGTCCGTTGCCACCCAACGTCACCCGAGCACTCCGCTACGTGGGGCCAGCGGTGCTGTCGGCGCTCACGGTGTACCTCGTCGCGGGTGGACAGGGGGTCGGTGGCATCGAGGGTGCGGAGGTCGCTGCCTTGGGTGCAGCGGTGGTGGTGGCTGTGGTGCTACACAACCTGATCGCGGCCCTCGCTGCGGGCATGACGGTGCTGTGGTTGGTGCTCTGGCTGCTCTGAACCAGCGGCGCGATCGGTGGTCGACGATGCGAGCGCGACTCAGGGAAGCTTGCCGACGTGGGCGAGAGCGAGACGGATCAGGCGATCGTGGCCGCTGGTCATCTGATCGACCACTTCCGAGCTGACTGCCTCCTCTGGGGTGAACCACGCGAGGTCGAGTGCTTCCTGGGTGGGCTCGCAGTCGCCTTCCACCGGCACCACGTAGGCGAGGCTCACGGCATGATGGCGGGGGTCGTAGAAGCCTGATCGATCCGGGTTCGGGAAGTACTCGACCACGGTGAACGGTGTCGGGTTGGCAGGCACTCGTGGAAGCGCCATCGGCCCCAGATCCTTCTCGCAGTGTCGCATCAACGCCTCGCGGACGCGCTCGCCGAACAGCACTCGACCCGTGACCACCATTCGGCTGATCGACCCGTCCGACGCCACCCGCAGCAGCATGCCGACCTCGGTGACGTTGCCGAGCGAATCGACACGGACGGGCACTGCGTCGACGTACACGATCGGTACGTGGGCGCGGACGAGTTCGAGGTCCTCGGGCGAGAGCCAGCCGGTCGAGGTCTCCGTGTCTGCGTCTTGATCGGTGTTGGTCACGCCCTTGATGATCTCACGCGTGTGGCTACGCGTCCCGCATTCCCTCGCAGCACGGCGATGTGACGTCGGTCGCGCAATGATGCCCACATGGACGACGACCAGCGCCGCTGGGATCGACGGCACCAACGGGCGATCGATGACAACGCCCGCCGAGGCGCCGGTCTCGAACCGGC
The DNA here is from genome assembly GCA_963793335.1 of Ilumatobacteraceae bacterium. GTDB lineage: Bacteria > Actinomycetota > Acidimicrobiia > Acidimicrobiales > Ilumatobacteraceae > Sva-07. The sequence continues at coordinate 1,117,460 of CAWBZS010000001.1, forward strand.
CCCACCCGATGTGCTGACGCACGCCCCAGATCTGGACAGTGCTCTCCCGAGCACCGGGCATGCGGTCGATCTCGCGTGCGGGCCCGGGTCGGTCACGCTCTGGTTGGCTGCCCGGGGGCTCGACGTCGTGGCGATCGACGTGTCGCCGGTGGCAATCGCGGCCCTTCGCGAGTCAGCGCGAGCACACGGCCTCGAGGATCGCATCAGCGCTCGCGTCATCGACCTCGATGGCGGCATTCCCGACGAGCTGGTCGACCTGGACCTCGTGGTGTGTCAGCGGTTCCGCGACCCTGCGCTGTATCCAACGATCGTCGAACGGCTCCGACCAGGTGGATGTGCACTGGTGACGGTGCTGTCGGAGGTGGGCGCCGACGAGCCGGGACAGTTCCACGCGCCAGCGAGCGAGTTGCTCGACGCGTTCGCCGACACCGCCTGCGACACGCTCCACCACTGCGAGGCTGCGGGGCTGGCAAGCATCGTCGTTCGACGACGGTGAACGTCAGCTGCCTTCGAGCAGCACCTCTCGAAGCGCTTCGTGACGTGTCGAGGCCGGCTTGGTGGTCGCAAGGAAGTCGATCAGCAGCTCGGCGAACTCCTCGGGCTCCTCCACGTGCGGGAAGTGCCCGACGCCGGGCATGACCTCGAGCCGGCTCGTCGGGATCAGTTCGTGCGCTGCATATGCGTGAGCGACCGGGATGATGCCGTCGTTCTCGCCCCACACGATCATCGTGGGGATGTGCGCAGCCAGGTAGAGCCGGTCGCTGGCGTTCACGGTCTGTCCTGTGGGTTCGATCACGCCGCGCATCGTTCGCACGAAGGCCTGGCGGTTGGTGGCGCCGGCAAGCGAGCTGTACGCCCGCCACATCTCGGAGAGCCGGGGCGATCGGATGTTGCGGCGGTTCAGTTGTCGGCCCACATCGGTGGCCCGGTCGACGATCGGTTTCGGAAACGCGATCGGCATCACGTACTCGAACCCCGGCAGCGTCAGCAGGCGGAGCAGCCACGACACCTCCCGGCCGAGGCCGCCGCTGCCGGCGAGCACGAGTCGCTCGACCAGGTGCGGGTGCTGATAGGCGAGTTGCATCGCCACACCGCCACCGAACGAGTGGCCGACGATCGTGACACTCTCGACGTCGATCACCGAGAGGAAGTCGCGCAGCCCGCTGGCAAAAGCGCCCAGCGAGTAGTCACCCTGCGGTTTGGCCGACTCGCCGTAGCCGAGCAGGTCGACCGCGATCACGTCGGCATGCTCGGTGAGCATCGGGATCACGCTGTCCCAGGTCTTCGAGCTCCCCGCCAGGCCGTGGATCAGCAGCAACGGCTCACCCTCGCCCGCGCGCCGATATCCCACTGAATGGCCGTGGATCGACACGTGCTGCAGGGGAAGGCGAGCGCTCACGCCTCCAGTATCCACGATCGCACAATGCAGCGATACCGACTTCGTACCCTTCCTCACGCAGGCCCGCTGACCGTCGGGCCCGGGTCGTGGTGGGATCGGTTCTCGATCCCGATACTCTCTCTTGAGTAGGACTGGTTCTCATTCACTAGAGGTAGGACGACATGCGTTTCACAACAACTCGAACGACGGCCTTGATCGCAGTACTCGGGCTCGGGCTCGCCGCATGCGGCTCCGATGAGGCCACGAGCACCGATGACACGACCGACACCGCCGAGGCTGGGCGCACCACCGACGCGCCGGGCACGACCACGGCGTCGAGCGCCCCCGACACGACGGTCACAGGCGAGACGCCAACGGTCGTGGTCACCACGAACATCTTGGGCGACGTCGTTACCGAGGTGGTCGGCGACGCAGCCGAGGTCGTGACGATCATGCCCGTCGGCGCCGACCCGCACAACTTCCAAGCGTCGGCCCAGGAGATCGACACGCTGATGAACGCCGACGCGGTGATCGTCAACGGGGCCGCGTTCGAGGAGGGCCTGCTGGACGTGATCGAGAATGCGGTCGACGAGGGCATCCCGACGTTCGAGGCGATCAGCGTCGTCGAGATGATCGACTTCGGCGACAGCGACCACGATCACGATGAGGACCACTCCGACGACCACGACCACTCCGACGACGAGAGCCACTCCGACGACGAGAGCCACTCCGACGACGAGAGCGATCATGACCACGACCACTCCGGAGCTGACCCGCACTTCTTCACCGACCCGATGCGGATGGCCCTCGCAGTCGACGGGATCGTCGACTTCCTGCAGGCGGAGATCGACGTCGCCGACCCGGCGGCGCTCGATGCGTCGGCAGCTGACTACGTGGCCGAGCTGACGGCACTCGACGCCGAGGTGGAAGCGTCGTTGGCATCGATCCCGGATGAGCGCCGCGTGCTGGTGACGAACCACGAGGTGTTCGGGTACTTCGCAGATCGGTACGGCTTCGAGATCGTCGGTGCGGTGATCCCGGGTGGCGGTACGGCCGACAGTGTCAGCGCCGGCGAGCTCGCAGCGCTCGCAGAGCTGATCGAGGCCGAAGGGGTGCCGGCGATCTTCGCCGACACGTCATCACCGGACGAGCTCGTCCAGACGTTGGCAGGCGAGGTCGGTGATGTCGCTGTCGTCGAGCTCTACTCCGAGTCGCTCGGCGGACCCGACAGCGACGGCGCCACCTACCTGGCGATGGTGCGGACCAACGGTGAGCGCATCAGCTCAGCGCTCAGCTGACGGTCACATCCGGCACCAACTGACGGGGGCTGGCCGTCTCGGCCCGATGCGCACAGCCCCCGATCAGGTGCAGTCGACGCAGGTGCCGACCAGGTCGAGGCGGTGGCCGTCGACCTGGAACTTCGCCGTCGTGGCCACCCGCCCGAACGCACGATCGAGGGTGGCCTCGGTGTCGGGCGAGAGCGCGAAATCGGTGACCGATCCGCAATGGGTGCAGATGAGATGGTGGTGATGGTGGTCGGTCAGCGCTTCGGCGAGCTCGAACCGGGCGTGGTCGTCATGGGTGACGATGCGGGTGACCGCCCCCACCTCCTCGAGCACCGCCAGGTTGCGGTACAGGCTCGATTGGGCCAGGTCGCTGTCGAGGTCGAGGATCTCGGGGATCGTCACCGGACCATCGGCGTCATGCAGCGCGGTGACCACCCGTCGTCGACCGGTGGTGTAGCGATGGTCGCCCGACCGCAGCAGCCCGGAGACGTCATCGTGCAGGAGATCGGCGGTCACGGAGGCGAGGCTACCGTTTCTGGGAACAACTGAGAACAGCCGATCGACCCGGACGCCACCTCAGTGGTGGACCCGGACGCCACCTCAGTGGTGGTGGTGCGGGTCATCGAGCACCATCGTGTCGCCGATGCGCACGAAACGCCCACCGAACGCCGTGCGCAGGTGCTCCTCGGTGAACACCTCCGCCGGACCACCGAAGGCCACGAACCGGGTTGCCAACAGCAGCACCAGCTCACATCGACCGGCATCATCGAAATTGTGGGTCGTGGTGATCACGGTGCGCCCAGCGGCGTGCTCGTCGTCCACCACCGACATGATGATCGCCCGCGAGCGAACGTCGAGGCCGGTCAGCGGCTCGTCGAGGAGCAGAATGGGGGCGTCCTGGGCGAGACCCTGGGCGACGAAGGCACGCTGGCGTTGGCCACCCGACAGGTGGTGGATCTGGCGGCCGGCGAGGTCGTCGATCTCGAGACGACGCATCGCCGAATCGACCGCTTCCCGATCGGACGGACCGGGTCGGCGGAACAACCCGAGGCGGGGATAGCGAGCCATGGCGACGATGTCGCGCACGGTGAGCGGCACACTCGGGTCGACGTCCGTCGACTGCAGCACGATCGAGGTGGATGCACCGAACGTGTCGCAGCGGCCCGACGTTGGTTCGATGACGCCGCCGATGAGCTTGAGCAACGTCGACTTACCCGAACCGTTCGGCCCGATGATCGCCACCGACGCGCCGGCCGGAATCTCGAGCGACAGATCGCCAACCGCGTGGATCGGGCCGTAGTCGACATGCACGTCGTCGAGGGCCACTGCGGTCGGCATCCCCGAACCATATCGAGAATGAGTCCGAAAACGTTGGGCGGCCGCTAGCGTCTCGGCGTGCAGTTGGTCCTCGATGCGTTCGAGCCGGCGTTCATGCAGCGGGCGCTCATCGGTGGTCTGCTCGCTGTGGTCGCGACGTCGCTCGTCGGAACCTGGGTGGTGTTGCGCGGCCTGTCGTTCCTCGGCGACGCCCTCGCCCACGGCGTGGTCCCCGGCATCGCGCTCGCCGTCCTGTGGGGATTCAGCCCGATCCTCGGCGCCCTGGTCGCCGCAGCAGTGATGGGCGGCCTGGTCTCGGTGGTCACCGCACGCACCACGGTTCGCGAAGACACCGGCATCGGCCTGCTGTTCGTCGGGATGCTCTCGTTGGGCATCGTGATCGTGTCCAAGGCCCGCTCCTTCACGACGGAGGTGACCGCCCTGCTGTTCGGCGACATCCTCGGTGTCTCCCGTGACGACATCAACATCCAGCTGGTTGGAGCGGGCATCGTGGTCGTCGCCACCGTCGTGCTGTACCGGCCGTTCCTCGCGCTCACCTTCAACCGGATGAAGGCACAGTCGCTCGGCATGCGCCCGGGAGCATCGCACCTGGCGTTGATGGTGCTGCTGGCGATCAGCATCGTCGTCAGCTTCCAGGCGGTCGGAACACTGCTGGTGTTCGGTCTCCTCGTCGGCCCGCCCGCAACTGCGTCACTGATCACCAAGCGTGTGCCGCTGATGATGGTGGTGTCGATGCTGTTCGGCGCCCTCGCCGTCGTCGTCGGCCTGACGATCAGCTTCCACGCCGGGACGGCCGGCGGCGCCACCATGGCCGGGCTGAGCATCGCCCAGTTCTTCGTCGTGCTGGCCGGCGTCGACCTGGCCCGGGTCGTGCGCGAGCATCGTCACCCTCGGCCGGCCTGACTGCCGGAGCAGTCGGCGGGAACGACAGCCGCGAGCCGCCAGCAAGAAACTTGCCGACGGAGCGATCTCCGGCTACCGTCCCTCGTCCAACGCGCGGCCTGCGTGCGCTCGGTCGAGAGAAAGCCTCCGATGTCCATGTTCTTCGCCCATCCGACGCTGCGCCGGCGCATGTCCCTGACCGGTGTGCTGGTCGCAACGGCCGTCGTTGCCGCATCCTGCGGAAGCGACGGCGGCACCAGCAGTTTGTCGACATCCGCAACCACCGAGCCTGCGGACGACGCCGCCGAAGCGACACCCTCGGATACGACCGATGCCGAGAGCGAATTCTGGACCGCGACACACATGACGACCCGACAGCGAGGAATCTGAGATGGCAATAGTGGCCGAGGGCCTGACGAAGCAGTACGGCGACAAGCTCGCCGTCGACAACCTGTCCCTGATCATCGAGCCGGGCCGCGTGACTGGGTTCCTCGGGCCGAACGGGGCTGGCAAGTCGACGACGATGCGCATGATGCTCGACATCGACCGAGCAACGAGCGGGACCACCACGTTCGACGGACAGAGGTTCAGCAGCCACGATTCGCCATCGCGGGTCGTCGGAGCGATGCTCGACGCCAACGCCGCCGAGCCGAAGCGCTCGGCCCGGTCACATCTCCGGTACCTCGCCGCGTCGGCTGGGCTCCCCGACGCCCGCGTCGACGAGGTGCTCGGGTTGACCGGTCTGCGCGACGCCGCCAAGCGGAAGGTCGGCAACTTCTCGCTCGGCATGCATCAACGGCTCGGCATCGCCGCGTCGTTGCTCGGCGATCCGAAATACCTGTTCTTCGACGAGCCGACGAACGGCCTCGACCCCGACGGCATCCGCTGGGTTCGCGAGTTCCTTCAGCAGCTCGCAGGCGAAGGCCGAGGCGTTCTGGTGTCGAGCCACCTGCTCAGCGAGTTGTCGCTGTACGTCGATCACGTCGTGGTGATCGGTAAGGGCCGCTTCATCGCAAGCGGCAGCGTGCACGAGTTCGAATCCATGCAGGGGGAAGCGTCGGTGACCGTGCAGTCGCCGAGGATCACCGAGTTGGTGGCATTGATCGAGCCTCGCGGTGGACGTGTCACCCCCACGCCCGCCGGGGCCGAGGTCACCGGCATGACGGCAGCGGCGATCGGCGATCTGGCAGCGCTTCATCAGATCGAGCTCCACGAGTTGCACACCGAGCACCAGTCGCTCGAAGCAACGTTCCTTGAACTCACGGCCGACGCACAGGAGTACCGATCGACCGGTGTCGACGGAGAGGAGCAGTCATGAAGCACCTCGTGAAGGCCGAGTGGATCAAGTTTTCATCACTGCGCTCGTCATGGACGGAACTCGGCGTCGCCCTCGCAATCAACGGCGTGTTCGTTGCGTTCACTCTGTGGGCCTTCGACCGTGCGGCCGACGGCACGACGCCCGACACCTCGATTGCCAACCGGGTCGGCACGCTGTCCGCCGGCGTGTCCATGGCTGCCCTGCTGTTCATCGTCGCGGGCATCAGCGTCCACACCAACGAGATCAGGAGCCGATCGATCATCCCAACTGCCGGCGTCGCTCCAGACCGCCGCGAACTCATCGGTGCCAAGGCAACCCTCACCGGATTCGTCGGCTTGGCGGCCGGTGCCGTACTGATGCTGCTGACGACGATCGCGTGCCTCGTGGTGCTCGACGCGAAGGGCTTCCCACTCAACCCGTTCGACGACCAGGATGCCGCACGGGCGATCGTCGGCTCCGTTGCCTACCTCGCGATTGCTGCGCTGTTCGGCCTCGGGATCGGCATCATCCTCAACTCGGCCACGGCTGCGATCGCGGTCGGCCTCCTGTGGCCACTGGGCATCGAGTCGGCCATGCAGGCGTTCCTTCCCGAGTGGATCGACAGACTGCTGCCGTTCGAAGCGGGCAAGTCGCTGATCGTCGCAAGCTCCGACCACGTGCTGCCCGCGTGGGAAGGCGGTGCCGTCTTCCTTGCCTGGTCGGCACTGCTCGTCATCGGCGGCTGGGCGCTGTTCAACCGCCGCGACCTCAGCGACTCCTGAGCGGCCAGGTCGTCGCCGATCGCACCCCACTGGTCACCTGCCAGCGCAGCATGACCACCAACCGCCAGCAACACCGCCTGGACGCACAGCGTCCACGCCGGTGTGGTCGACAAGGGCTGGATGTCATCGACTCGGCGCCGGAGCGCCGAGCGACGAAATCACTCGATACGCAGGCCGGAGATCGCCCGGGAGATGACGAGCTGCTGGATCTCGCTGGTGCCTTCGAAGATCGTGTGGCTCACCCTCACCGGTTTTGTGAGTGCCGCTCAGTGTTGCCCCGTCTCGCTCACCTGGGCTTTTGCGAATCGGGTGCGCGAGTGGGGTTGCACAGTCCGGTCAGTTCTAGGGATGAGTAGGGAGGATCGTCTTCCTCGCTGCGCCGGTTTGAACTACTCCCGAGCAGGCGACTACCGCAAATGCGCCGGTGAAAGTGTGACGCCGCAGTAGGGCCGCGATGCGGCGCGAGCTGTTGCGGCGCGACCGGGTTTCCGGTCGCGCGTTATCGAGTGCCTCCGAACGGCACATCAGGGACACCCGGCCAAGTTGCGATGATGAGCGTCGGTCGCCCAATTGGGTAGCGTGCGGCGATGCTCTATTTCGAGGATCGTCAACCTGGTGACGTTCTTCTTGGCTCGACATTCGAGGTCGATCGAGACGAGCTGATTGAGTTCGCTCGAACCTGGGATCCCCAACCATTCCACCTGGACGACGAACGCGCAGACGAGTTGTTTGGACCGGGCGGGGTGACCGCACCCGGTGTGTTCATCATGGCGATCAGAACCAAACTGCTACACGCCACGCCAGACGCTGCCATCATCGCCGCACTCGGCTGGGATGAGCTGCGGTTTCATGCTCCGGTTCGAGCCGGGGACACACTTCAGCTCCGGCAGGAGTGGCTCGACATGCGCGTCTCGAGCTCCAAGCCCGACCGTGGCGTACAGACGTGTCGCATCTCGCTCATCAACCAGCACGGTGCCGAGGTGATGAGTCACATCGACACCACCCTGGTACGTCGCCGCACGCCCGACTGAACATTTGGCACTCACTGCTCGCCGCCAAAGCGAGACGATCATCCTCGGGCCGTCGCAGGGCCAACGCTGGCGGCGCGATCGCAGTCTTCCGGCACCGCCCGGCAGCTCTGGGGCCGGCCGCGCCCGGTCCCCCTACCGCCGGGTCTAGGACGGGATTATCTCGCGCAACGCTTGGGCCGCGATGCGGCGCGTTGAATGCGAGCGAGTCCGTGATTATCGGTGGTGAAGTGTGCGTTCCCGTAGCTTGGCTGCTGGCCTCTTTCCGGTAGGCGGGCGAGATCGTCGTGTCTGCCGGCAGCGGCAGTTCGTTGCGATCCGCCGGAATTTGTGTCCGACAGACTGTGAGACAATTGTCCGCATGCGTCTGCAGGGGCGGCGCTGCGAGGAGGGGTCCAGTGGTTCAGCAAGCGTTCGATTTCGTGGTCGTGGGAGGCGGTTCGGCAGGGGCCGTGCTTGCGGCGCGGTTGTCGGAAGATCCGGGATGCAAGGTCGCCTTGGTCGAGGCCGGTGGGCCGCCGCCAGCGGCAGAGCTGATGCCGGCGGCCTGTTCGGCGTTGCAGCTCGATCCCGAGACGGACTGGATGTACACCGCCGATGCCGGCGGGGCAGGTCGGGGTCTCGCCGAGGGTCGCATGATGATGCCGCGGGGGAAGATGCTCGGTGGTAGCTCGGGGATCAATTACATGGCCTATGTCCGCGGACACCCGGGAGACTTCGATTCGTGGGCGGCCGACGGAGCTGACAGCTGGAGCTACAGCGACGTGCTGCCCTACTTCAAGAAGAGCGAGGGTTTGGCCCCGAGCGGCGACATCGTCGTCGATGCGGACGCCCACAACACCGAGGGACCAATGGGCGTGTCGGTGCGCTCACCGGTGATCAGCGGCGCACGCGAGTTCGTCGGAGCGGCGGTCGCGGCCGGGATTCCTGCCGGCGATTACAACGGTCGGGATCGTGGCGGACCAGAGGGGGTCGTGTCGTTGCTGCAGACCACCACCCGGGAAGGCAAGCGGGCGAGCACGTATCACGCATTCCTCGAGGGTGAGGTCGAGCAGCGAAGCAACCTCGAAGTGATCAGCGGCGCCCAGGTCACCCGCGTGCTGCTCGATTCGAGCGCCGATCAGTTGACCGCGGTGGGCGTCGAGTATCTGACCGCCGACGGCGACACCGCCACCGTCACGGCCGCCAAGGAGGTGGTGCTCAGCGCTGGAGCGATCGGTTCTCCGCAGATCATGATGCTGTCGGGAATCGGCCCGCGCGCCGAACTCGAAGCAGTGAGCGTCGAGTGTCTGCTCGACTCGCCACACGTCGGAAAGCACCTGAAGGATCACCTGCAGGTCGGTCTCGTCTTCCCGGCGCCCGGTGTCGGTGTCTCGATGACCGAGGTCGGCATCTCGATGGGCCCGGACGCACTCCGCGCTCCTGCCGGGCCACTTCCAGCTGACCCCGCCGACGATGCCGACATGCCTGAGGAGCTGCAAGCGCTCAAACAAGAAGCCGAACGGCGGATCACCGAATGGGCGACGACGGGGAACGGACTGGTGTCGTCGTCGTTGTACGAGGCGTGCGCCTGGTTCTCGACCGGTCTCGGCGATGACCACACCCACGACGCTCAGGTCGGCTTCTTCGTCTGCGGGTACAACCCCGACATCTGGAAGGCAGTGCTGCGCGTCGACCCGGAGGAGTACTTCGACGATCCCGCACTGCGTCTTGCCCCTGACGCCGAGTCGATCATCGTGTTGGCCAATCCCGTGCAACCCCACAGCGAGGGTGAGATCGTTCTCGCCAGCGCCGACCCGACCGCACACCCCGACATCCGCATGAACTACTACGACGACCCCCACGACATGAAGGTGATGATTGCAATCATGCGCCGGGTCCTCGACATCGTCGCCAACTGGCCCGGCGACCGCAACATCGGCCCCGCCCTCGTTCCCCCCGCCCTGGCCACCAAGCACGGCCACGCTGCCGGGGACACACCCAGCGATGCGCTGCTCGAGGATCTCGCCCGCCACTACTCGTTCACCGTCTACCACCCGACAAGCACCTGCGCGATGGGCAAGGTCGTCGACGAGAGGCTGCGCGTCGAGGGAGTCGCCAACCTGCGCATCGCCGACGCGAGCATCATGCCCAACGTCGTCAGCGGCAACACCAACGCCGCGTCGATCATGATCGGCGAGAAGGCCGCCGAGATCATCGCACGCGATCACAACGTCACGCTGAACGAGTTCGTCGGGCACCACACCTGACGACCCGCCGGTGTATACGAACGGGAACGCCGAAGGGCACAGCACAGCTGCGGCCACTGATCAGCAGGACAATGGCGCACTGGTGCCTCCCGGCGCGCAAACATGGACACCCGTTCCAGACCCTGGCAGACATGTCCGCGCCGAACCTCGTCCCGTGCAGACGGGATGGACGACGATGGCATCTCGACGACGCTGAGCCGAACCTTCGATCCCCGCTCGCGCGAGGTGGACTTCGACAGAATCGGCGCCGCGATTCAGGCGGTGGTGCCGATGGCGCGCTCGATGGCTTCCACGGCGACGCCGACGCCGTCTTCGTTGGCCATCGATGCCGCCAAGTCCCGCGCTTTCGCCCGGACGTCGTCGCCGAGGATCGATTCGACTCGGTCGGCGACCTGGCCGACGGTGCGGGCCAGCGCGCCGACGCCCAGCGTCCGGACCTGGCGCCCATGCCAGAACTGGTCGAACAACTGCGGGTGCACCACCGTGGGGATGCCCGCCGTCACCGCGGCGGCGACGCTGCCGTACGCGCCCGACACCACTGCGGCGCTGCATCGCGGCAGCAGCGCAGTCAGCGGGGCGAACGCGGCGACTCCGGGTTCCCCGGCGAGCGCCACGGCATTCGCCTCGCTTCCGGCGAGCACGATCGATCGAAGTCCCCGAGCTGCGAGATCAGCGCGGATGTGGGCGAAGCGCTCCGCAGCGTCCGTCGCCGCTGAAGTCCCGAGCGTGACCAGGACCGGCGGATCGCCGGCATCGATGTAGGCGTCGAGCTCGGCCGGTATCTCGGCGTCGGCGGGACCATCCCAGACGGAGAAGCCGGCCATCGTCACTGGCGGCCAGTCGTCGGCGGGCGGCGCGTATTTCGGTGAGGCCAGCACGACCGTCTCCGCGGCATCGAGGTATGGCGACACGGCGGCGCCATCTCGGATCGCCATGTCACTGCGACGCCGCAGGTCGTTGATCTCGGCTTCGGGGAACGCCAGCTTCCCGGAGAGGTCGTAGGCCTTCCACGCCAGGCGGTTGACCCGCCGAGGGGCAGCGAACGAGTACGGCATCGCTGGCGTCCACTGCTCGGTCGGGAGCAGCATCGGGAACATGTGGCCCACGACGCCGGGCACCCCCGCGGCGTACGCCAGAGGCAACGAGAACATTGCCCCCACCGGGTGCGTCAGGAGCACGTCGGCTCCCGACAACGCTTCGGCTATCGATGACTCGACGGCGTCGTGATCGTCGAGGTAGGTCCGGCCCAGCCAGTACTTGGCGAGGCGGGGCGTGTTGGCCAAGGGGTGGCGCATCAGCCGGGTGTGCGTCGGGTCGGCGTGCATGGCCGCCGCCGAGAAGTCGAGGCCGAGGTGGCGGTGCTCGAACGGTTCGGACCGAAGCACCGGGGCATACCCAGCAGGCGCCACGAACGTCACCGCATGGCCGACCTCGGCCAACCGGCGACCGATCGGGATGTAGACAGCGACGTCGCCGAGATACCCGCCCGAGACGATTACGACGTGGGCCATGCCGAGACCCTACAAGGGCCGGGAGACCGGGCCGGCCGCCATCGACCTCGTCATCGGTCAGATGAAAGATCGCAGACCCACGTTCTCAAGCATGGACTCCTTGGAAGCCGCTGTCGTTGGTGAACTCGCCTTCGACGACGCTGCCCTTCCGCGTTCCACACGGCGGTGACCGAAGCCGCCGACCACGACCGCAGCAGGGCTCGCACGGGCAGGACCGAACGGTTCCTCACGAGCACCAAGTTCCTCGACGAGGTTGCGCTCACGCTCGAGCTTCACCCTGTTCGACACCGCGCTCGAATCGCGCGAGATCGGCGCGTCGGGGTGCGGTCAGGCGCCACCTATCGCTCGATGTGATCTGGCCGAGAAGCGCTGCGAAACGCCGGATCGGTGACGTGATTACGTGACGCGAGACTTGGGCCGAAGCCGCACACCACCGACGTGCTGGCGACCGGGTTACCGAGCGCGCATTTTGCGCAGTCGTTAGCGCGATCGTCTGCCGAATCCCGGACGGGTCTGAGGCCATCGCGGTGCCGCGAATATGGAGCACGGCATCAGGGGGTCTACCCGGTCATCGTTTGATGAGCGAGGGACATCCGTTGCTCACCCTTGCGCCGGCGTAAACCGGGCGAGCGAAGAAGCGCAGAGGTCTGGTCGCCGGCACATCGGATCCACTACCTTTTGCCGTTCTCGCACTCGACTCACGAAACAAGGATCCGACGCCACCATGAATCAGTTCGTTGACGCCTACAAGAACGCGTTCATCCGATACGCCGACTTCTCCGGCCGCACGTCGGTCGGAGGGTACTGGCGCTTCGTCGCCATCAACGTCCTGATCATCGTGGTGCTCACCGTGCTCGGTACGGTGTCGACGGCCTTCATCGTGATGCAGGGCGTCTACCTGCTCGCCCTGCTGATTCCGAGCCTCGCGATTGCAGTGCGCCGTCTTCACGACACGGGCAAGTCGGGTTGGTTCATCCTGTTCGGCCTCATTCCAATCGTCGGGTTCATCATCCAGATCGTCTTCTACGTTCAAGCCAGCGACGGCCCGAACCAATACGGACAGGCGTCCGAAGACTGACAGCCGCTCGCTTCCCGGCGTGGAAGACCCGGTTCGGCGCCCCCCACCTCACCGGGTTGGCCGGATCAGCACCGACGGTCGGCGATCCCACCCGTCTCGTGCACCGTGCCGACAACGTGCCCGAAACAGCGGAGGCCAGCAGGACACAGGGGTCATCAGCGGACACAGTGGGCTGCAACTCAATCCGCCCCGCATCGGGGCAACGACACGCGATCCCGAGGTGTTGGCCCGCTCAGATTCTCACGCACACGCACCGACTGCAGGCCCCGATATCAGCGTGTATCGATCGGTCGGACCGCTTGCGGACCCACGCGACAATCCCAGCTCGAGACGGTCGGTCTCGCGCCGCCCCGCCGGCGCACTTTGGCGGCTGGATCGGTCTGACCGGTATCTCTTAGCGCGATCACCGACAGCGTTCGGCTGCTGCGTCCTTGACGCTGTTATCGGGTGCTCGACTTGGGCCGCGATGCGGCGCGGTCCGAGAACCGGTGGTCGGATTATCGAGTGCGCACTATGCGCTGCTCGGGGTGAGCAGAATGCCGGATCTCGAGCGGGTGATTCGCCCTATGTCCCGCGCGTTATGCGCCCGCTGGGTCAGCCGGGACCGTCGGATTGTTCGTGTAGCCGGCGTGGTCTGAGGGTCCCCTACTTGGCGGTGGTGGGCCGGAGAGGCTCATTTCGATGACGACGAGCGCGAGGTGGTCGGGATGGTCGGTCGCTGCCTGTCGAACGACGAGACCGCCGAGGCGCTTTACCTGTCGCCGTTGACGGTCAAGACCCACGTGAGCCGTGCGATGACGAAGCTGCACGCCCTGACCGCGCCCGGCTCGTTGCGCTCGCCTTCCGCACTGGCCTGACCACCTTCGGCGAGCTGTGAGACCTGGGATCGGTTGACGACGGTCTCAGCCGTCGCGGTCAGGGCGCGAGTTGCTCGGTTCGGGCGGCATCGAGCCAGAGCACTGCGGCGCGCACACGGCGATGATGCTCGACGGCCTCGGCAGGGAGGTCGAGGCGCATGAAGATGCTCCCGACGTGCTTCTCGACGGCCTTTGCGCTCAGCACGAGCTCAGCGCCGATCGCACGGTTCGACCGGCCCTGCGCGATCAGCTCCAGCACGTCGCGCTCGCGGGGCGTCAGTCGTTCGATCGGCGACGACCGTCGGCGGAGCAGTTGCCGCACCACGTGTGGATCGATCACCGTACCGCCTGCAGCGACCTCGTCGACAGCGTCGAGGAACACGTCGACGTCGCCGATCCGATCCTTGAGCAGGTAGCCGAATCCGCCGTCGTCGCCGCCGACGAGGTCGACGGCATGGCGGCGCTCGACGTACTGCGAGAGCACGAGCACCGGGATCGGATGATCGCGCCGGCGCAGTGCCAGTGCGGCGCGGATGCCTTCGTTGGTGTGTGTCGGCGGGAGGCGCACGTCGGTGATGACGAGGTCCGGTGGCCCGCCGTCGAGCTCGTCGAGTTCGGCGCACAGCTCGGTCGCGTCGTCGTGCTCGGAGATGACCTCGTGTCCGACGTCGCCGAGCAGCCGAACGAGTCCTGCGCGGAGCAGCCGATGGTCTTCGACGAAGGAGATCCTCACGCCCGCACCGCCATCGGTCGTGCCGGCGTCGCGGCCGTCGCGGGCTGCTCAGGGACCACCGGCATGCGAACCGCCACGGTGGTTCCCGATCCGGCCGGAGACGTGAGGTCGAGTCGTCCGCTGACGGCCTCGACGCGGGCGAGCAGTCCGGCCAATCCGCCCCCCGGGCGGACTGCTGCCCCGCCGAGGCCGTCGTCGTCCACGGTCACGCGCAGCTCGTCGCCGTGCTGTTCGACCCTGATGTGGATGCGAGTCGCCGCGGCATGGCGCACCGTATTCGTGACCGTCTCCGACACGACGAAGTAGGCGGTGCTCGCCACGTGCGAGGGGAGCTCGCCGAGCGCGGTGCGGAGTTCGCAACGGATCGGTGAGCTCGCGACGAGCTCGTCGAGTGCGGCGTCGAGGCCGACCTCGTGCAACGAGCGGGGCGCCAACCCCTGGACGATCGCGCGGACGTCGTGCATCGCCTGGCGGAGCAGCTCCTGGACCTCGCCGAGGCGTTCGTCGACGTCGGTGTCGTCGTCGAGCAGCCGACGAGCCGATGAAATCGCCACGGCCGAGGCGACGAGTAGTGGCTGGAGCCCGTCGTGCAGGTCTCGTTCGATCCGTTCCCGTTCGGCTGCAGCGGTGCGTTCGAGCAGATCGCGTCGGCGGTCGGCGTCGTCGGCGCGGCGGCGCAACGCGTCCGGTGTCGGACCGAGCAAGCCGAGATGGGCGCGGTAGATCCATCCGATCGAGCGGGCGATCGGTGCCGACGCGACGAGCACGGCGACGCCGGTGGCGGCGAGCAGGATGGCGAGGACGGGCCGAGCGAGTTCGACACCGAGGAGCTCGGTCGGTTCGTTCGGTAGCCACCACCCACTGGTGGCTGCGGCGAGCGCGGCGACTGCGATCGTCGCCGCCAGTGCTGCGACGGCCACGATCAACGGACCGAAGGTGAGGAGGTAGGCGAACTCTCGCCAGGTGGTGGTGGAGCGGGCGGCGGCGACCACCCGACGGTGGAGCGGTCCGATCGTGGACGCGACCTCGCCGCGTCCGGGGCGCTCGCCGAGCACCGGCCGGGCGCGATCTCGTTCGATCTCGGCGCCGAGCTGGGCCAGCAACAGGGCGAGGCCGGCGACGACGAGCCCCAACGGGAAGGCCACGAGCCCGAGCAGGAGCGCTGCGCCGAGGGTGACCGTCCACGCGAGGCCGAGCGGCAGGCCGGCCACCACGTGCCCGGCCCACCGGAGGCGGGGTGCGGTCGGCGCCGCCGTGTCGCCACCGGCCACGTGGGTCATGGCGTCAGCTGCTCCTGCAGCTCGGGGAACTCCTCGACGCACTCGAGCAGCTCCTCGACGTCGTCGGCATCGTCGATGCACTCCTCGACGTCGTCGTCGTCCTTGTCCCAGCCGTCGCCCCAGACGGCGAACGCCACACCGCCGGCGACGACCAATGCGGAGGCGACGATGCCCAGTGCGAGTCCGGCCGTGGCCTGTCCCCGATTGGTCGCCGTGCCTTCAACTGCACGTCGCCGGCCGACGACGCCGAACACGATGGCGAGCACGGCGGTGGCGACGGCGACGGGCAGCAGGAACCACCACCACCCGTTCACCGCCGCGACGACGGCGACGATGCCGAGCACGAGGGCGGCGGTGCCGAAACCGTTCCCCGTCGTGGTGCCGGTGGGTGGTGCGGACCGGGTATCCGGTCCGGCCGGCGCATCGGGCGTCGGGGTGGGGCCGGACGAGTCGGAGCGGGCGCTGTCGTCGGGGGTGTTCGGGGTGTCGGTCATCGGGGGGTCCTTTCGGTGTCGGTGCCCGAGCGGCGATGCATCGGGATGGTCACCTCCGACCGTACGGATGGGCGGATCGCTCGCACATCGGGCCGACCGGTGAATGCGAGGTGGGGCCTGCCCCACCCTCGCCGGACCGTGCCGACGCGACGGTCAGTCGGTGCCGGCGGTGACCACACCATGGTCGAATGCGTAGACGATCGCGGCGGCGCGGTCGCGCACCGCCAGTTTGGTGAAGATGGCGCCGACGTGGCTCTTGACGGTGGTCTCGCCGACGTGCAGCGATGCGGCGATCTCGCCGTTGGTGGCGCCGCGGGCCATCAGCCGGAGCACGTCGTGTTCGCGTTCGGTCAGCTCGGCGAGGCGCTCGGCGGTGCGTTGCTGGGGGATCACCACGCGGCGGTACGAGTCGAGCACCTTGGGCAGGAGTGCGCCGTCGAGCCAGGCGCCGCCACCGGCGACGGCGCGGGCAGCGGCGACGAGCTCGTCGCCGCCGGTGTTCTTCAGTGCGAAGCCGGCGGCGCCGGCGTCGATCGCGTCCCACAGGATCTCGTCCTCGCCGAACGTGGTGAGGATCAGGATCGGCGGTCCTGCGTCGGCGGTGATCCGGCGGGTGGCCTCGATGCCGTCGAGGACTGGCATGCGGACATCCATGACGACCAGGTCGATGTCGTGGTCGGCGAGTGCGGCGATCGCCTGCTCGCCGTCGTCGGCTTCGGCGACGATCTCGAAGCCGTCGTTGGGGCCGAGGATCAAGCCGAGGCCGGTGCGGATCAGCGGCTGGTCGTCGACGAGCAGCACCTTGACGGATTCGCTCATCCGGATCTCTCGGCGATCATGTCGTCGGTCGGTTCCGGTTCGGCGACGGCGGGGCGGCTGTCGCCGGATGCGTTGCCGTGGTTGCGCAGTTCGGCGCGCACGGTCCAACTGCGGTCGGCGACCGACACGTCGAAGCGGCCGCCGACGGCTTCCACGCGGTGACGCATCCCGGTGAGCCCGTGCGTGCGTTCGTCCGCGGTGTCCGGCACGGCGACCCCGGCGCGGACCTCGTTGGAGACGGTGAGCAGTGGCTGGTCGGTCAGGTCGAGCTGGATTCGCACGTCGCCCGTGCCGTGCTTGGCGGCGTTGGTGAGT
>CAWBZS010000002.1:0-42848 GCA_963793335.1 Ilumatobacteraceae bacterium
CGTGAAACCGACCGTCGCCGCGCCGCTGCGCTGGGTGCGCGCGAGCAACGCCAGGCCAGCGGGCCATCCCTCCGTTCGCTCGAGCAACCGCTCCACCCGCTCGGGCAACGGTTCCACCCCTTGGAGCTCGAGAAGTTCTGCCACCTCGGCGGTCTCGAACATGAGGTCGGTCACACCGATCTCGATCACCTCGCCGCGCACTCGTCGTCGGCCGCCGGCGAGCCACACGTCCCGGCGGCTCGAGATGACCAGCTGAACTTGATCAGGCAGAAGATCGAGGAGCAGACCCACCGC
The DNA here is from genome assembly GCA_963793335.1 of Ilumatobacteraceae bacterium. GTDB lineage: Bacteria > Actinomycetota > Acidimicrobiia > Acidimicrobiales > Ilumatobacteraceae > Sva-07. The sequence goes on from CAWBZS010000002.1 coordinate 295, forward strand.
GTCACGGCATTCGCGTGACCGGATCTCGTCGAAGTGGTCCAAGACGATCACGAGCGGCTCGTCGACCGCACCGATCGAGGCCGCCAACCCCGGAACGACTCGACCGAGTACGGAGACGACAGGCGACGCCAGTTCACGGGAAATGGCGTCGTCGAGCTCTCGCACCCGCCTCACCCCGGTGACGATCGATGTCATGAGCGTGGCGACGTCGTCGTCGGCCCGATCCAACGACACCCAGGCGACCGCGCGATCGTCGTGTTCCAGCCAGTCGACGAGCAGGGTTGTCTTGCCGTATCCGACCGGCGCCGAGACGACGATCAGGGGGACATCCACACCGGCGGCGAGCACGCTCGTGAGGCGTGGCCGCCGGATGATCCCCGCAGCGCACGCGCGGAACACCCGTCTTCGCATCGACGAGGACCTGGTGGACGTCGGTCGCCTCGATCCCCGTGCTCATACTGCGAACGACGCTATCGGAGCACCGTTCGCTCAGTGGACGACGGTCTCGGGTTGCGGCCGCTTGGCGCCCGACGTCGAACTGTTCAGAGATCGCGGACGATGGGCACCCGGCCGTCGTCGACGGCCCCGATCAGCTCGTCGTAGTCCTGCTCGGTGCGATCCGCATAGGCGTCGGCGAACCGGGCGACCGCTCGATCGAAAATGTCGTCGTCGCCGATGTACCCGGAGATCATCGACGCATCGCCGGACCGGGCGTGGGCTCGTCCGAGCGCTGCGCCACAGGCCATGGCATAGCGCCGCAGGAGATCCGCCGACATGGTCTCGACGTCCGCGGACGCCTTGCCGTCCCAGAGCTGACGTACGTAGAAGTCGGTGGCGGGTTCATCGTCACGCTCGTAGCGGGCCCACCCGACCAGCGCGTCAGGTGTCGCCTGGATCTTTCGTTGCCCGTCGACGACGCGATGGCCCTCCTGGTCGAAGGCGCTCGGGGCCAGATGCTCCTCCAGGACCGACGGGGCAGCCTCCTTGATCTGGAGAAACAGCGGTTCGCCGTCGCCCGATTCGAACAGCGCGATCAGGCACCGGGTTCCGACGCTGCCGACCCCGACGACCTTGAGCGCGATGTCGGTCATCGAGTACCGGTCCACCAGCTGGCGCCGGTCGGCCTGCAGGGTTGCCCGGTAGTCGTCGAAGAACTCCTCGACACGGGTCATCTCGGCGCGGCGTCGCTCGTCCGTCATCGTGACGATCAGGGGCGGGTTCGACACGATCACCCGACGACCATCGACGATGTCGGTGAGCTTGCCGAGCGCCCCGAGGCTGTTCTTCCTGGCCGACTTCTTGCGTGACTTGGCCAGGCGGCGCCGATCGCTCTTCGCAGTTGCGAGCGTCTTTGCCAGCTCGTCGACATCGATCCGGTAGTAGAACACGTCGAGCGGATTCATCTTCGAAGCCGTTGCGATCACCTGACGGTACGCAGCCGTCGTTGCTCTTGCGAGTTTTCGGTTGGTCTTCTTGTCGAGTTGGTTGTTGCGGCCCGCGACGACGACGCTGGCGGCGAGTCGTTTGACGTCCCATTCGAACGGTCCCGGAAGTGTCTCGTCGAAGTCGTTGATGTCGAACACGAGACGGCGCTCGGGCGACGAGAACATCCCGAAATTGGACAAGTGGGCGTCGCCGCACAACTGCACGGTCAGGTCGGTACGCGGACCGGCCGCCAGGTCGGCGGCCATCACCGCCGCCGACCCGCGCAGGAACGTGAACGGCGTGGCCAACATGCGCCCGTACCGGATCGGGACCAGATCCTGCAACCGGTTGGCATCCTGGGCCTGCAGGATCGCCAGCGCGCTGGCTCGATCATCGGGAACGACGAGATCGGCGTGCGCCTCGAGCGGCACGGTGTCGCGCCGCTCTCGCCCAGCCGCTGCCCGCGCGGCCTTGGGCTCGCGCCGACTCTCGAGCGACCAGCGTGGATCACGTTGCGAATTCTCCGAGGTGCCCATCACTTCTCCCTGTGGTCGCGGTCGACTGACCGGTGCGACTCGATTGTGGGGCACAACGACGCGATCGGCGTCACCCGTTCTGTGCGATGTGTCCCCGTTCACACAAAATGGATGACGAACCCGCTCCGGTGTCACCTCACAATCGATCCATGGCCCCAACGCACCCGGAGGAACGTGCGCGAATCTACGTCGTCCGCCACGCTGACGCGGGAGTCCGTGGACACGGCCCCGACGACCACCTGCGCCCGCTGAGCCCCGGCGGGCACGCGCGAGCAGCAGTCCTCGCCGATCTGATCGAACTCACGTCGGCCAGCCACATCGTGTCGAGCCCGTACGTGCGTTGCGTGCAGACCGTCGAGCCGCTGGCAGCGCGGCAGCACCGCTCGGTCGAACTCAGCGACACCTTGGCGGAAGGGGCGAGCGTCGAGGCGATGCTGCACCTCCTCCGACGTCTTCCCGACGGAAGTGTTGCGTGCACGCACGGCGACACGCTCGCGGAACTCGCACGGATCGTGGACTCCGTCGACGGGCTCGGGGGCGCGATCTCATTCGACAAGGGCGGGGTCTGGGTGCTGGCGCGCACCGGCGACGCCCTGTCGCTCGTTGAACAGATGCGGGTGACCTCTAGATACGTCGGTGAGCAACCTGTGATGATGGCGAGGTAGTCACCGCGGAGCACCGGCCACGAGTCCTGACACAAAGCGAGCGAAGGAGTACCGACCATGGGAAAGAAGAAGCGATCGAAGGGACAAGTGAACCGGGCGGCAAACTGAAGCGCAAGGAGTACGAGGCCGAGCTGGAGGTGCTCCAGGGCGAACTCGTCGCCCTGCAGGAGTGGGTGAAGGCGACGGGCGCGAAGATCTGCATCGTGTTCGAGGGGCGTGACACCGCCGGCAAGGGGGGCACGATCAAACGGATCACCGAGCGGGTGAGCCCACGCACGTTCCGCGTGGCGGCACTGCCCGCGCCGACCGAACGCGAGAAGTCGCAGATGTACCTGCAGCGGTACATGTCGCACTTCCCTGCGGCCGGCGAGGTCGTGATCTTCGACCGCAGTTGGTACAACCGCGCCGGTGTCGAGCCCGTGATGGGCTTCTGCACGCCGGAGCAGACCGAACGGTTCCTCGACATGACGCCGATGGTCGAGAAGGCGATGGTCGATTCGGGGATCCATCTGATCAAGTACTGGCTCGAGGTCAGCGCCGACGAACAGACCCGACGACTCAAGAGCCGCATCGACGACCCGCGCAAGATCTGGAAGCTGTCGGACATGGACCTCAAGTCGTACAGCCGCTGGTACGACTACTCGCGTGCCCGCGATGCGATGCTCGCCGCCACCGACACATCGTGGGCGCCGTGGTTCATCGCCCACACCGACGACAAGAAGCGGGGCCGCCTCAACATCATCTCGCATCTGCTGTCGCAGATTCCGTACGAGAAGATCGACCGCCCCGAGATCAAGCTGCCCCGACGGCAAGCAGCTCGCGGCTACGTCGAGCCCGACCTACCCTTGCGCCACATTCCCGAGCGCTTCTGAGGATCATTGAGGACACCACGATGACCATGACCGAAGACCCAACCCAACAACCGACGCCCGACGGCACACGGTGGTACTCGCTGTCGGTCGACGACGCCGTCTCCCGGCTCGGTGTCGACGCGGCATCGGGGCTCAGCGCCGCCGAAGTGACCAGTCGCGTGGCGAAGTACGGCAAGAACGAGGTTGCCACCGAACCTCCGCCGACGACGTGGCAGATGGCGAAGGCGCAGATCGCCAACCCGATGAACATCATGCTGCTGATCGTCAGCATCGCCAGCTTCACGATCGACCAGATCGCGACCGGCGCGATCGTGATGCTGCTCGTGCTGTTCAACGTGATCATGGGCACCAACCAGGAGCGCAAGGCGATGGCGAGCGTCGATGCGCTCGCCCAACTGCAGGTCCCGATGGCCCGGGTGCGGCGCGACGGCACCGTCGAGGAGGTCGACGCGGTCGGGCTCGTGCCGGGCGACATCCTGCTCGTCGAAGCGGGCGACCTCGTCCCCGCTGATGCCCGCATCATCTCCTCGGCGTCGCTCGAGGTCCAGGAGGCGGCGCTCACCGGCGAGTCGGCGCCGATCGCCAAGGACCGCACCACCCTCGCTGACGAGGAGCAGCCGCTCGGCGATCGCACCAACCTGGTGTTCCAGAACACCCAGGTCACCCGCGGTTCCGCCGAACTCGTCGTCGTCGCGACCGGCCAGTCGACCCAGATGGGCCAGATCGCCAACATGGTCACGGCGACGAAGCGGTCCAAGTCGCCGTTGCAGAAGGAACTCGACGACCTCACCAAGATCTTCGGCTTCCTCGCCTGGGGCGCCGTTGCGATCATCGCGATCGTCGGAATCGCCCGAGACCAGGAGAGCGAAACGCTGATCCTGCTCTGCGTGTCGACGGCGATCTCCGCGATCCCGACCGGCCTGCCGACGTTCGTCCAGCTGATGCTCTCCTCGGGTGCGCAGCGGCTGGCCGAGTCGAAGGCGGTCGTCAAGTCGCTCAACGACGTCGAGACCCTCGGCGGCACGACGGTGATCAACAGCGACAAGACCGGCACGCTGACCATGAACGCGATGACGTCGGTCACGATGATGACCGGCGGCTCCTGGTACAAGATCGAGGGCAGCGGCTACGCCACGTCGGGGGCCATTCTCGGCCCGGCCGGCGAACCCACGCCCGACTTCAGCGGCCTCGCGCTCGGCCTGGCGTTGTGCAGCGACGCCACGGTCGCTGCCGACGAGTCGATCATCGGTGACCCCACCGAAGCCGCGCTCGTCGTGCTCGCCGCGAAGATCGGCGTCGACGCCGAGGAGACGCGTCGCGCGTTGCCACGCATCGCGCTCGTGCCGTTCGACTCCGAGTACAAGTTCATGGCCACGTTCCACGACCGACCGGCCCACATGGAACGTCCACTGCTGACCGAACCGCACTTCATGACCGTCAAGGGAGCGCCCGACGTCGTCATCGACCGTTGCTCGCAGGCGCTGTGGCACGGCGAGACCGTGCCGATGGAGCAGGTCCGCCAGGAACTGCTCGACGCCAACCAGCAACTGTCCGAGAAGGGCCTGCGTGTCCTCGCCTTCGCCGCACGGCCGCTCTCCGACGACACGATGCGCGCCGCCACCGACGACCCGATGGGCGAGGTGCACGATCTGATCATGATCTCCCTGGTCGGCATCATCGACCCACTGCGGCCCTCGGCGGCCGAAGCGGTCCGCGTCGCTCACGGCGCCGGCATCGACGTCCGCATGATCACCGGCGACCACACGGTCACCGCCCGGGCGATCGCCGACCAGTTGGGCCTCGGACCGGGCGTGATCACCGGCGCCGACCTGCAGCAAGCTGAGCGACGACGAGGTGAAGGCACAGCTGCCCGAACTCCACGTGTTCGGCAGGGTCGCACCGGAGGACAAGGTGCGCCTCGCCCGCCTGATGCAGGAGGCCGGTCAGGTCGTCGCCATGACCGGCGACGCCGTCAACGACGCCGCTGCGCTCAAACAGGCCGACGTCGGCGTGGCGATGGGCAGCGGCTCCGAGGTCACCAAACAGGCCGGCAAGCTGATCCTGACCGACGACAACTTCGGCACGCTCGTGCATGCCGTCGACCTCGGCCGCGACATCTACCGACGCATCTCGTCGTACGTCAAGTTGCAGCTCACGATCCTGTCGTCGGTGCTCCAGCTGATGTTGATCGCCACGATCTTCAACATCAACGACGGCGTTGCGCTCTTCCCGATGCAGTTGCTGTTCGCGAAGTTCTTCGTGGTCGCCACCGTCGTCGTCGGCTTCATCGTCGACGTTCCGGACCCCGGCGTGATGGATCGACCGCCGCGCACTCCCGGTTCGAAGATCGCGACCGGAGCCCAGACCGTCCGCTGGTTGATCAGCGGCTTCATCATCGCCGGTTCGGCACTGGCGCTGCTGTCGTGGGGACCCGGAGAACCGAGCACCACCGATCCGTCGACCTCGATGACGATGGCCTTCGCCGTCGTGGCATTGAGCGCCGTGAACATGGGCTTCGTGATGCGACGCGAACGGCAGGTGCCGTGGTCGGCCCCACTGTTCCCCTACATGGGATGGGTCATGCTCGGCTGGGGACTGACCCTCGCCGCCATCGAGACGAACGCACTCCAGCGCATCCTCGACACGGTCTCGCTCACCGGCGCCCAGTGGGTCCTCGTGATCGGTTTGTCGCTCATCTCGCCGCTGTTCGTTGCAATCGACAAGATCATCGAGATGCGACGGCTCGATCGGGAACAGCAGGAGCACCCCTTCGCCGGGATCCCGACCACGTCGGGTGCCTGACGAGGTCCGGGCACCAACCGGGTGGCGGGGACTCGTCCCCGGCATCACGGCGGTCCGCACGTACCAGCGAGCGTGGCTGCGCTTCGACCTGATCGCGGGCGTGGTGCTCGCCGCCATCCTCGTCCCCCAGGGCATGGCGTACGCAGAACTGGCCGGGCTCCCGCCCGTCACCGGCCTCTACACCACGATCGCCTGCCTCGTGGGGTACGCGCTCATGGGGCCATCTCGTGTCCTCGTCCTCGGGCCGGACTCGTCGGTGTCGCCGCTGATCTTCGCGGCGATCGTCCCACTCGTCGTCGTCGCCGACGACCCCGAGACGGCGATCGCGCTCGCCGGGATGATGGCCGTGATGGTCGGCCTGATCCTGATCGGGCTCGGTGCGGGCAAGCTCGGATTCGTTGCCGACCTGCTCTCGAAGGAAGTGCAGGTCGGCTACATGAACGGCCTCGCCATCACGATCTTCGTCGGGCAGTTGCCGAAACTGTCGGGGTTCTCCACCGATGCCGACGGCTTCGTCGCCGAGATCGAGGCGTTCATCGACGGCTTCTCCGAACGCAACCCGACGGCACTGTGGTTGGGCCTGGCGACCCTGGCCGTGCTGCTCCTGCTCCCGCGGTTCACGAAGAAGATTCCCGCCGTGCTGGTCGCAGTCATCGGCGCGACGGCAATCACCGGAATCTTCGACCTCGACATCTCGACCGTCGGGACGCTGCCGGAGGGGTTGCCGCGCCCGGCCCTGCCATGGACATCGGTGAGCGACGTCGCCCCGATGCTGGTCGCTGCGGTCGGCATCACCCTCGTCTCGCTCACCGACACGATCGCCACGTCGACGGCCTTCGCTGCCCGACGCGGCGAGGAGGTCAAGCCGGACCAGGAAATGATCGGCATCGGTTCGGCCAACATCGCCGCCGGATTGTTCCAGGGCTTCGCCGTGTCGACCAGCAGCTCACGCACCGCAGTGGCCGACCAGACCGGCGCCAAGAGCCAGCTCACCGGCCTGATCGGTGCCGGCATGGTCGCGCTGCTCTTGCTGTTCTTCAACGGATTGCTCAAGAGCCTTCCGCAGACCGCACTCGCCGCAGTCGTCATTGCCGCGGCCTTCTCGCTCGTCGACCTCGCCACGCTGCGCCGGTACCTGAACGTGCGCCGCAGCTCGTTCGTGCTCTCACTCGTCGCGAGCGCCGGCGTGGTGTTCTTCGGCGTGCTCCAGGGAATCCTCATCGCTGTCGTGTTGTCGATCCTGCTGTTCTTCAAGCGCAGCTGGTGGCCACACGGCGAAGTGCTCGGCCAGATCGAGGGCGAGGCGGGCTGGCACAGCAGCCACAACGGCGCCGTGGCCGCCGAACTCCCCGACATCGTCGTGTTCCGATGGGAAGCCCCGCTGTTCTTCGCCAATGCGGGCATGTTCCGTCAGCAGGTCCGCGAACTCGTGCGCGAGCGCACGCCGAGATGGGTGATCCTGCAGTGTGAGGCGATCACCGACATCGACGTCACCGCCGCCGACATGCTCGAACAGCTCGACCTCGAACTCAACGAGCGAGGCGTCAACATCGCGTTCGTCGAGCTGCGCAGCCGGTTGAAGGACCTCGTCTACGACTACGGGCTCTTCGCCACGCTCGACGCCCACCACTTCTACGACACGATCGAGGAAGCGCTCGCCGACATCGACGCGACGAGCGAGGCGGATCCCGGCAGCTGAGAACGGTTCACCCGATCGGCGTGATGTCGGCTCGCGAGGAGAGGTGCACGACCGGTTCATGAACTCAGCAACCGACAACGACGTTCTCAGTGGCTGGCTCTCCTTCGCGGGCACTCCCAGTTCGCCCGATGGATCGGCATCAGCTCCGGATTCATCCTGACCTCGAACGACGCTCGCGGGCGGGCCCGGTTCCGACCGTGGCCGACGCAGACGTTCCAGGTGGGCTCCGACGGCGCGGTCCCCGCTGGCGTCGACGGCGAGGCGCTCGTGCTCGACCCGCCCCTGCGCTTCTCGATCCGTCCGGGAGCCCTCCGTGTTCGGACCGCCCCGCAGCATCGACTCGCATCATCCGATGTGTGTGAAGCCGCCGCCGCTGGACCGGCATATGTTCGAGTTGTCGCACCACGCGGCCCACACACTCCGGTGCGGGTGCTTTCTCACTCGAATCGGTCCAACGACATCAAGGAGGGCGACATGCTCGCTTACGACTACCCACTACTCGGCTTGTTCTGGAGCATGTTGATCTTCTTCCTGTTCGTCGCCTGGTTGGTCCTGTTGTTCCGGGTGTTTGCGGACATCTTCCGTTCTCACGACATGGGCGGCTGGGCGAAGGCGCTGTGGTCGATCTTCGTGATCCTGCTGCCGTTTCTCGGAGTGTTCATTTACGTCATCGTGAACGGCAGGGCCATGGGAGAACGTGCTGCGGCTGATGCGCAGCAACAGCAGGCGGCCTTCGACACGTACGTGCGTCAGACGGCTGGTACCACCGGTCCGGCCGACGAGTTGGCGAAGCTCGCTGCGTTGCGTGACAACGGCGCCTTGACCGACGCCGAGTTCGCCGCCCAGAAGGCAAAGCTGCTCGACGCCTGAGTTCGGGGCGTCGCTGCTCACCGTGCACGTTCCGGCCAGGATGAGACGAGCCGACACTTCTCCGCCATTGGTCCTCGACACGACCGAGCTGCGATGGTTCGTTCCAGGGCCGCTGCCTGCCGACGTCGCCGTTTGGTTCACCGGCTCGACCGGTGTGCTCGAAGAGCGGAGCGACACGTACCTTCTCGACGGCCGTGGCGACGTCGGCGTGAAGCGCCGTTTCAGGCAGACGGTGGAACTCAAGGTCCGCCGATCACTCGATGGGCGCATCGACTTCGGCGACGGTCTCGCAGGCTCGCTCGAGGTGTGGCGACGGTGGAGCCCTGCGGAGCATCTCGTCGAGCACGGCGTCGATGAACGCTGGGTCGACGTCGACAAGTCAGTGGTGAAACGGCGGTTCTTGTTGGACGGAACCGAGGTCGCGTTCTCCCCGGTCGTGGGTACCACTGGTGCGGGATGCGACGTCGAGGTCGCAGGGGTCACCATTCACGACGTCCAGTGGTGGACGTTCGCGTTCGCCGCGTTCGGCCCACCAGCGACGCGACGCGAGGCGCTGCTCGCCTCATGGCAAGCGTTGGTGGCCGCAGCACCGTGCCCGGAACCCTTCGAGCCTCGCACCGCTCGAGCAATGGGCTACCCGGAATGGCTCACGCTCCACAAATGACGCCTCAGACGGTCGGATCGCCGAGCGGGCTCAAGTGATCACAGCGACCCCGACGCATCGTGTACCGACGGTGCGGTCTTGAGCGCGATCGTGTCAAGGACGGGGGTGTCGTCAGCCACTGGGTGCTCCTTGGGTTGGTTGCGCGACCGTCACCTTGGCGAGCGCCCCTCGCTGTTCACCAACTGTCCACGAACGGTCCGCCACGGCATGCGCCTGAACGCACGAGCGGGACGGCGCCGATCGGAGTTGCAAACATGAGGTGGCGAGTCCGATCCTCGCACCCGATTCCAAGCATCACCCGTCGCCGGTTCGTGCCCGATGTCAGCCGGCGGTGGCTGCGAGGTCGTGTGTGGCGTCGTCGTCGATCCACGGCCCGACGCCGCTGAGGCGTTCGATGTGCACGTGAACAACCACGCTCGTCGGTGAATCTCGGAGCGCGAGCGGGTGGCGGCGAAGGCCGGTGTACTTTGCAGCGAGCCGGTCCATCAGCTCGGGGTTCGGTCCAGCCTCGACCGTGGCGTGGCCACGGATGACCAGATGGCGCTGGTAGCCGCGCTCGTTGCGCTCTTCGTCTTCGATCGACAGGACGATGCGGTTGTCGCGGGCGAGGTTTCTGGCCTTCTGGCTCGCGGCGTCGGTTCCGAACAGGATCTCGTCACCGTGGGCAATCACCCAGACGACCGAGACCTGCGGACTGCCGTCGGGGTTTCGGGTCCAGACATGTGCAACCGCGTCCGAACCGAGCACGGTTTGTGCCTGTGTGGGAATCGTGGGCATGGCGTCCTCCTCTTGACCCGTGCCGCCAACGCTAGTGCACTTGTGAAACATCGTCCAGCGCGGGTGCGTCGCGTACTGCCTGCTGGCCAGTGCGATCAACAACGGGACTCGCCGGGCGATCTGGGACTGACCGACCCGCGAAACGACATTGCTAGTGTCAGGTTCTCGGGCGATGGGAAGGCTGGCATGATCGAATTCGTGAGGCGGCGGGGGTCGCAAGAGACGGCACCGGAGGTCGAGGACGAGTCGTTGCAAGCCCCACCGCGGCCGGAACCCATCGACGTTGAAACGACGATCGTCCAGGCGAAGCTCGCAGTGGGCCCCGCTGGTGACCGATTCGAACAGGAAGCCGACGCGGTTGCCGAACGCGTCGTCCGGTCGCTCGCCGCTCGGACGGTCGACTCGGAGGTGACGGATGGTCGGCCAGGGTCAGAGGTGCAGAGCGTCCCGGACCCTGCAGCCCAACCGGCACCCAAAGTGCAGCGGGCTGCAGCGGCGACGGTCGGCCTCGACGGTGGCGATCTCGACCGCTCCACCTCGAGCAAGATCCAAGCGGCGCGGGGCGGCGGTACGGCGATGCCTGCTGTCATGCGTTCACGGATGGAGGGCGCATTCGGTGCCGACTTCGGCGGCGTGCGCGTCCACGAGGGCAGCCAATCGACCGCGCTGAACGACAGCATCCAGGCCAAGGCGTTCACCGTCGGCAACGACATCTTCTTCCGCGACAAGATGCCCGACGCCTCCTCCGCCGACGGGCAACGACTGGTGGCTCACGAACTCACCCACACCATCCAGCAGGGAGCGTCGGCGCAGCGAACAGTGCAGCGCAAGCAACTGGAACCCGACCGTGCAGCGACGAACCTCGTGCCACCGGTCGTGCGCGAGCACCGGCCCGCAAGCCAGGTGCAAGCGAAGTTCGGCAAGAAGGTGAAGTCGTTCGGCAAGAAGGTGAAGTCGCTGTTGGGGAAAGCGTCGAAGAACGACGTGGTCGACGAGGCGATCGAGTCCCCGATCCTCGACGACGCGTCGCACGAGGAGACCATGGTGCACGCCCGTCAGACAAAGGGGTCCGGTCCGGGCGAGAACCCCGACTTCTCCAACACGCAGCTGTGGGGCGCCACTCCGAACGGGTTCCGGATCACGCTCGCCGTCGCACAGGAACGTGCCGGCTGGATGTCCGACGTCGACGCCCTCAAGAAGGCAGCACTGTCCAATCCGAGTGTCCTCATGAAGGCGGTGGCGGGCGAGAACATCCAGGTGCCCGACCCGAGCGGGGACGGCACGGTGTCGAACGACCCGCAGGACGTCCTCATGGAGATCGCCCTCCGCGCTCGCAACAAGAAGTTGGTCGACGAGGGTCTCGAGCAGCGGACGCTGGAGGACTTCACCGACGGGATCCACGAGGTCGGACACACATGGGTCCGCCTCGACACGCTGGTGCACGGCGCAGTGAAAGAGCGCTACAGCTACGGGATGTGGCCCCAAAAGGTGTACGACCCGTCATCGGGCGACAACGAGGGCGGCTACGCAGGGTTCATCGATGCCGGGCCCGGTGAGGTCCGCCATCCGGACACCGAACACGAGGGCGACACCTTGACGGCGTATCAGGACTACAACGTCGGCCGCTCGCAATGGAACAAGGCGCACAAGCTCGCCGTCAAGCGGTTCAACAACCCGCCGCCCTACGTGCTCACCGGCTACAACTGCACGGCCTTTGCACGCGAGATCACGCTGGCCGGCGGCGGAAGCTACCCCGGCAGCGGGCTCCTCCCCGGCTTCGGGTACACACCTGGGAACCTGTACGCGATGATCCTGAAGCGGACCATGAAGAACCGGCCGGGAGCACGTACGGGCTCCAGTGACATCGACACCGCGATCACGTCGCGCATCGACGAACGCCACGAGGCATGGGGTGCTGCCGGCAAGCAGGCCGCCGACGACAAGCATGACGATGCGATGGAACGGCGACGTGAACGCGAGCGCCAGGCTCGGGCAGCCGCCGGGCCGCCGATGCTGTCGCTCAAGTCCTATGGGGTGAGCGGCGGGTTCCGCGCCCCCGACGCCGGCTCGGAGCCCACCGGTGAGTGCACGTTCCAGGACATCCAGCGGCTGATCGACATGGGCAACAGCGACAACGGATTCGTCGAAGTGCAGAACTTCTCGTCGGGCACCTTCTACTGGGTGCTCGAGTCCGAGTACCAGCTGCTCAAGACGGGCGGCGTGGTCGCCGTGGCGCCTGAGCCGGACGTGGCCGCGCGCGTGTCCGATGCGGTCACGGAGGATGCCGAGGATGTGGTCGTGGAGCGCATGCCGTGGCCGACGCTCCTGCAGGAGATCAGAGGAATCGGGCTCTCCGGCATGATGGCGGAGATGTCGTTCGCCATCCTCGACACCGGGTCCTACGACATCACGAATGACGACGTCAGAGCAGCGCTGCGCAACGACACCGAAGCGCGGGCGCGCGAGCTCTCCGAACTCCTCGAAGGTGATGACGCGCTCGCCAGCGTGATACTCGGCACCTGGGGTGTCGAGCGGTGACCGAGCAGGCAGGCACGCTTGCGTCCATTCACCGGCACCTCAGCGAACAGGGTTGGGATGTGTTCCCGGTCGAGGGGGCGCCGGCGGTCCAGGCCGCTGCCCGCGGCGAATCCGGTGAGTGGTACTGCCAGGCCTGGTGGCTCGCCGACGTGGAGCGATTCGTCTTCTACTCGATCTGTCCGGTGCCGATGCCGCTCGACCGATGCGACGAAGCAATGCGTTTCCTCACACGAGTGAATCTCGGGCTGTCGGCAGGCAACTTCGAACTCGATCTCGACGACGGCGGTGTGCGCATGAAGACGTCGGTCGTGGTGGCTCCGGAGGCGATCAGTGCCGATCTGGTGGAGCGCCAAGCCGAGACGAACATCGCCACGATGGATCACTTCCTGCCGGGGCTGCTGCGCGTGGCCTTCGGCGAGGCCGACCCCGACGTCGAGGCTGGGGTTGCGTTCGAGGCGTCGATCGGCCAGTAGCGCGCAGAGGTGATCGCCTGCAGATCTGCCGGGCGGTCAGGAAGCTGCAAGTCGAGCGTGGAGACGCTCGCGCAGCTCGTCGGGCGGCAGCTCCACCCACTCGCGTCGCTGGGACCGGCGATACGCGACGGCGCCGGCGGTGCCCAACACGGCGACCACGCCGGCGACTCCGAGGATCTTTGCCCACCGCATGAGCGCGTAGGTTAGGCCATCGATGCCTGACTCGATGCCACTCGACGATGCCCTCGCCCATGCCGAGACCGGTGATGTCTGGTTGTTCCGGGGCCGATCGATCGCCGACCGGACGATTCGGCTGTTCACGAACAGCCCGGTCAATCACGTCGGTGTGGTGATCGCGATCGACGACCTGCCACCGCTGCTCTGGCACGCCGAACTCGGCGCCAGCATGCCCAACGTGTGGACCGGCGAACGCGAGCGCGGCGCGCAGCTGCATCACCTCGACCGAGCGGTGAGCGTGTGGACCCACCGCTACGGCCAGGATCCGTGGTTTCGGCAGATCGACGTCGACGCCACGACCGAGATGGAGAACGCAGCATTGGCAGTGGTGTCCGAGTTCAGTGGCCGCGGCTTTCCGAGCACTGCGTCGCTGGCCAAACACTGGCTCACCGGTCGGGTGCGCAGGAAGGTGTCGCTCACCGACATCTACTGCGCCGAACTCGTCGCGGTCACGTTCGAGCGGATGGGTCTGCTCGGCGACGAGCGACCACCGAACTGGTACGACCCGGGCACGTTCTGGAGCGGCGATCGTCTCGAGCTGGTCGGTGCCTCGCTCGGTCCCGAGATCCACGTCACCGACGTGACGCCGTTCGATGAGGCGTGGCGAGACGGCTGACCAGGCAGCAGGCCACTACGTCGAATGACGTATTGCCGACCGGTCGGGCAGGGTCGACGATCGTGAGATGTCTCCGCATTGGGCCGATCGGCCAATCACACGTCCGCAGCGCCTCGCCGCCGGCATCGCCATTGCGCTCCTCGTGGGTGTCAGCGCATGTGGGTCCGACGGCGGTGGGACTGACGCAGACCAGCCAACGCCAGTCGCCGACGAGGCGTCAGATGACGCCGCCGACCAGGCAACTGATGATGGAACGGGAGACGTCGTCAACGATGCAGGCGATGACTCGGCGTCGAGCCCGGCCGACCCGGCCGACCTGGACGACCCGATCGCTGCAGCACCCGCGCTCACTCCCGTGGTGTCCTTCGCGATCGACGACCCGGACAACCTGTCGTCGGTGGCGATGGCTCCCGACGGAACCGAAGTGGCCGTGATGACACAGGTCGGCCTCGGCGACCCGATCACCATCACGCTCTACGACGCGGCGACCGGGGCGGTGGTCAACACCACCAACGTCGTCGACGCCATCGCACTCAGCAACCTGCAGTGGATGGCCGACGGCCGAATCGTTTCGTACGCCGATCGCGAAATGGATCCGGTATGGCGGTCGTGGGATGCCGCCAGCCTCGACGAGTTGCCCGCCGTTGCACTCGACGTCAGTTGCTACACCGGCAAGGCCGACCGCAACACCGGCATCGTCTACGCGTCCGACGGCCTCGTCGGCATGGGCGATGATCTGTGTCGCTTCGACACCGCCGACGGCTCGGTGACACGCAGCGGTGACGGTGTCCTCGTCAGTCCGGAGTCCTTCTGGCTCGTGCCGGGATCCGGTGGGGTCGCCGTGCGGCACAACCCGGACCCCGAGGGCGGGTCGGAACTCGTGGTCCTCGACGGCGACTCGCTTGCGCCCGTCTCCAGCGTGTCGTACGAGCAGGGTGATGCCGTGCAGGCGGTGGGCGCGACCACGTGGTTGTCGCCGTTCGACGGCTCCGACCGTTTGGAGCCGGGGGCGATCCCGGTGCCGAGGCTCTCACCAGAGGTGAGCGACGGCGGGACGGTGTTCACCGCGTCGAACGGCAGTGACGACGTCGTGTTCGTGTCGGCTGCGGATGGCAGTGTGATCGGAACGATGTCGGCAGAGTGGAACCCGTCGTTCACCAGCGATTGGTCGATCGATGACACGTCATTCGTGAGGGTCACCCTCGACGGGCAAGCGGAGATCTACGAATTCTGAGCCCGGACACCGTCGTCCGGGTGGGGGCCGGAAGGTCAGCTGTCGGTGATCGCGATTTCCCGAACGCGTGCCAGCAACACCTCGAGCGCGGGTCGATTGAGGCCGCCCTCGGGGATGATCACGTCGGCGTGTCGTTTGCTCGGCTCGATGAATCGTTCGTGCGCGGGGCGGACGGTCGCGAGGTACTGCTCGATCACGAAGTCGGGCGTCCGGCCGCGCTCGGCGACGTCGCGACGGAGGCGCCGGATCAAGCGAACGTCGGCAGCGGTGTCGACGAAGATCTTGAGATCGAATCGCTCGCGCAGTGCCCGTTCCCACAGGACGAGGATCCCGTCGACCACCACGATGCGCGCCGGCTCGACGATGCGAACCTTGTCGCTGCGGTTGTGCTGTGTGTAGTCATACACCGGTACCGGTACGGATGCGCCGTTGGTGAGTGCTGCGAGGTGGTCGTTGAGCAGCGCCCAGTCGAACGCATCGGGGTGGTCGTAGTTGACCGTTCGTCGCTGCTCGATCGGTGTGTCCCCGAGGTCGAGGTAGTAGGAGTCGAGCTCGATCAACGACAGGTGCTCGGATCCCGTCATCGACACGAGCCGCTCGGTGACCGTGGTCTTGCCGGAGCTGCTGCCGCCCGCGATGCCGATGATGAACGGACGTGTGGACACCATCGCCACGATAGGCGACCCCGACCAATTCCGAGGTGTGAGGCCGGGTGCTTGTAATTTGGCCCCCCGACCGGGCAACCTGTGGGAGATGCTCGATGAACGCGCCGCTGCCATGCTCGATTTCGAACGGGCGTGGTGGAACAACGCCGAACCACGTGAACAAGTGATCCGCGCGCGCTTCCAGTGCTCTCCAGAGGAATACCATGCGGCATTGACCAAGGTGCTCGACGACCCAGCCGCGATGGACCACGACCCGCTCGTGGTTCGTCGATTGAAGCGGTTGCGCCTTCGAGCCCGTAGGGCCCGCCTCGACAGCACGTCGGCAGCGGCAGGAGAGGGAGCACACGCATGAGCATCGAAGACCCCAACGCATCGGGCACTCCATCTCGCCGGACGCCGCGCCAGGGCGCCGGCGGCGCACCGTTCGGATCCACGGTCAGCATCGTGCTGGCTGTCGTGGCCGTCGTCGTCGGTTTCCTCATCCTGAACAACATCACGGGCGACGGTGGCGGCTCGACCAGTGGCGGCATCGACCCGAGTGACTCGCTCGTCGACCCGATCGATCCAGGCGTGATCGGCAGCACCACGACGCCCTCGACGACCGAGCCGCCACTCGTCACGACCGGCGCCAGCGTGCTGGTGGCCAACACGAGTGGTGTCGGTGGTTCAGCCGGCGCGATGACGGAGCAGCTGGAAGCTCAAGGTTTCGAGATGGTCACGCCGGCCATCAACTCGACGCTCCCGAACGCCGAGGCCACCGTCGTCCAGTACGACCCGAGCGTTGCTGCTTCGCAATCCGTTGCTGAGTCGGTTGCTCGTCTGCTCGGTGGGGTGACCGTGGTGCCGGTCGACAGCCCACCGGCGGTCGAGGGTGGGTCGCTGAATGGAGCGGGTGTGCTCGTGCTGTTGGGATCGGACGAGGCCAACAAGACCATCGCCCAGCTCAGCGCCCCGGCAGCATCGGTCGACCCCACCGGCGACGAAACCACCGACACCACCGGCTGACGTCACGTTTGGTGTCAGACACCAAACGTGACGCCGACGCGTTGGGCCGGCGCGTTGGTCAGCGTTGCGTCGACAGCCAGCGGGCGGTGGCGTCCTCGATCAGTCGCTTTGGCTCGGCGAGGGCGTCCGCTCGGCCGTAGTCGTCGGTGAGTGAGATCACGTCGATGCCGGCGGGTGTCGCCCGGTCGCTGCGCTCGTCGCTCCCGACGACGGCCAGACATGCGACGTCGGCCTCTGCGGCGATCGATGCGATCCCCCCGACAACCTTGCCCGCCGAGCTGGTGTCGTCGAGGCAGCCTTCGCCGGTGATCACCAGGTCGGCGCCCTCGAGGTGGTCGTAGAGGTCGAGTTCGTCGGCAACGAGCTCGAACCCGGGGAGCAGTGTTGCACCGAGCGCAGCGAGCGCTCCGCCGAGGCCGCCCGCGGCGCCGCCGCCTGCCACCGTCGTGACGTCGGCTTGGAACTCGTGCTCGAACATCTGCGTGAGCCGTTCGAGTCGGCGAGTGAGCATGTCGATCTGGGCTCGGGAGGCGCCCTTCTGCGGGCCGAACACGCGAGCAGCATCGACGAAGGTGGTGGTGACGTCGCAGGCGACCAACAGCTCGACACGTTTGAGGCGGGAGATGGCCGTGATCGCCCGAATGGCACCGAACCCGCCGTCGGTGGTGGCCGAGCCGCCGAGCCCGACGATGATCCGCCGAGCACCGGCATCGAGTGCGTGGTCGATCAGCTCGCCGGTGCCGGTGGTGGTGGCAGTCATCGCATCGTTGCCCTCCGGACCGCCGACGATCGTGAGACCGCTGGCTCGTGCCATTTCGATGACTGCAGTGCCCTTGGCGAGGCGCCAGGGCGCCGCGACCGGGTCGCCGAGCGGGCCGGTCACCACCGAGGTTCGGTTGGCGCCGCCGAGCACATCGAGCAGACCGTCGCCTCCGTCGGCCATCGGGATCTCCGTGCAGTCGATGCCGAGCTCCCAACACGCGTGGCCGATGGCCGCGGCGGCCTCGGCCGCGGTGAGCGTTCCTTTGAACTTGTCGGGCGCGGCGACCACTCGGCGGATGCTCACCGAGTCGACGATAGCGAGCTGCCCGTGGCCGTGATTGTCGACCACCCGAGTCAGGAATTCACCGGTAGCGTGACGGGCATGGCAGTGACCGTTCGCATCCCCACCACCATGCGCCCCCTCACGGGTGGCGACAAGCAGGTCTCCGTCGAGCCCGGCGCGCTCTCCGACATCATTGCATCGCTCGAGTCGGCGCATCCGGGTCTGGCCGATCGCCTGGTCGACGAAGACGGCGGCCTGCGCAAGTTCGTCAACGTGTTCGTCGACGACGACGACGTGCGCTACCTCGACGGTCTCGCGACCAAGGTCGACGACGGCATCACCGTGTCGATCATCCCTGCCGTCGCTGGCGGCTGACCGTTCCGTTTGCGTTGCATTTCCGGTGACCCGGGTCACCGGAAATGCAACGCAAACGGGGTTGCCGACGGTTGCGGGGTTAGCAGTCGTGGCCGTAGAGTGCTAACCGGCCGAGCGGGCTTCCCGCTGACGGCCTGACACTCACCGCTGTGCAACTCGCAGAGCTACGAACAGGTCCAACGGAGGACACACCACCATGGCGAAGATGATCGCGTTCGACTCCGAGGCTCGCCGAGCCCTCGAAGCCGGGATGAACCAGTTGGCCGACGCCGTGCGCGTCACGCTCGGCCCCAAGGGTCGCAACGTCGTACTCGACAAGAAGTGGGGCGCCCCCACGATCACCAACGACGGCGTCTCGATCGCACGAGACATCGAGCTCAAGGACCCCTACGAGCGCATCGGCGCCGAGCTGGTCAAGGAAGTCGCCAAGAAGACCGACGACGTCGCCGGCGACGGCACCACGACCGCGACGGTCCTCGCGTGGACCATGGTGCGTGGCGGCCTTCGCAACCTCGCTGCCGGCGCGAACCCGATGGGCCTCAAGCGGGGCATCGAGCAGGGTGTTGCCGCCGCGGTCGAGTCGATCAAGGACAGCTCGATCGAGATCGACTCCACCCAGCAGATCTCGCAGGTCGCCGCGATCTCGTCGGCAGATCAGGAGATCGGCGACATGATCGCTCAGGCGATCGACAAGGTCGGCAAGGACGGCGTGATCACCGTCGAAGAGGGTCAGACCTTCGGGATGGAGATGGACCTCGTCGAGGGCATGCGCTTCGACAAGGGCTATCTGTCGCCGTACATGGTCACCGACACCGATCGCATGGAGGCGTCGTTCGACGACCCGTACCTGCTGTTCGTCTCGTCGAAGATCTCCACGATCCGCGATCTCGTTCCGGTACTCGAGAAGATCATGCAGACGGGTCGTCCGCTGGTGATCATTGCGGAAGACGTCGACGGCGAGGCACTCGCCACGATCGTCGTCAACAAGATCCGTGGCACGTTCAAGTCGGCCGCCGTCAAGGCGCCCGGCTTCGGCGAGCGCCGCAAGGCGATGCTGCAGGACATGGCGACCCTCACCGGTGCTCAGGTCGTCAGTGAGGACGTCGGGCTCAAGCTCGAGAACGTCACGCTCGACCTGCTCGGCGAAGCCAAGCGGGTCGTGATCACCAAGGACGAGACCACCATCGTCGACGGCGCCGGCTCCGACACCGACATCACCGGCCGCATCAACCAGATCAAGGCGGAGATCGACAACACCGACTCCGACTACGACCGCGAGAAGCTCCAGGAGCGCCTCGCCAAGCTGACCGGCGGTGTCGCCGTGCTCAAGGTCGGTGCGGCCACCGAGGTCGAGCTCAAGGAGAAGAAGCACCGCATTGAAGACGCGGTCTCCACCACCAAGGCTGCGATCGAAGAAGGTGTCGTCGCCGGTGGTGGCGTCACGCTGCTGCGTGCGCAGGCTGCGGTCCACGCGGTCGCCGACGGCCTGGAAGGTGATGAGGCAACCGGTGCGCATCTCGTTGCGGCGTCGCTCGAAGGCCCGATCAAGCAGATCGCCGAGAACGCCGGCGTCAACGGTGGCGTGGTCATCGCCAAGGTGCTCGAGCTGTCGGGCAACGAGGGCTACAACGCGGCCACCGACACCTACGAGGATCTCGTGAAGATCGGCGTCATCGACGCTGCCAAGGTGACCCGCTCGGCGCTGCAGAACGCGGCATCGATCGCTGCGCTGTTCCTCACGACCGAAGTGGTCATCGTCGACAAGCCCGAAGAGGGGCCCGCCATGCCCATGGGCGGCGGCGACATGGACTTCTGACCGCCCAGACCTCGCACTGACTCGATCGTGGTTCCCCCAGCCCCGGGCTGGGGGAACCACGACGTTTTCGGCTCAGGTCGCGCCGTCGGCGTGTTCCTTGGCGCGGCGATAGTCGGCCTTGCCGTTCGGGGCCCGAGGAACCTGATCGACGAAGATCACCGACTTCGGCGCCTTGTAGCCGGCGATGTCGCTCTTGACCGACGCGATGATCGCTGCTGAGTCGACGGTGGCGCCCTCGGCGAGTGACACCACTGCGGTCACCGCCTGACCGAACTTGTCGTGGTCGACACCCACCACCAGGCAGTCGACGACGCCGTCGACGCGCTTGACGGCCTCTTCCACTTCCTCGGGGAAGACCTTCTCGCCGCCGGTGTTGATCACCTGGCTGCCTCGGCCGAGCAGGATCAACGTGCCGTCGGCTGCGACCTTCGCGAAGTCGCCGGGGAACGAGTACCGCACGCCGTCGATCACGCGGAACGTGCGCGCCGACTTCTCCGGGTCCTTGAAGTAGCCCAGCGGCACGTTGCCGCCGGCAGCCACCATGCCGACCTCGTCGGAGCCCGGCTCGACCTCCCGGTCGTCGTCGGTGAACACCTTGGTCGTCGGCGCCTGGGCGAACGTCGCGGTGTCGGCGGTCATCCCTTTCATCGAGATCTGCGTGCCCATCGTGCCCTCGGTCGAGCCCATCGCATCGACGAGGATCGCCTGCTCGACCCGGTCGAGCAGCTGCTCCTTCACCTCGGTGGTCCACATGACGCCCGACGACGAGATCACCGCGATCGACGACGTGTCGTACGGCGAGCCGTCGGCCTTGCCCTCGTCGAGTGCCCGGATCAGTGGCTTCGCGAAGCTGTCGCCGACGATGGTGATCGCAGAGACGCGATGCCGTTCGACGGTCTCGAGGACCTCGTGCGCGTCGAGGCTGCGGTTGGTCAGCGTGATCACGTGGCCGCCGGCCAGGTGGGGGATGAACGCACCGATCCACAGCCCGGTGCCATGCATCAACGGCGCACAGGGGATCGAGATCAGCTGATTGCCGGCGTCCACCGCGGTCTTGACGATGCCCGCCACGTCGGCGGCGTCGGTCGGTGGAGCCACACCGAGCAGCGGGAAGCCGCTGGCGATCAACCCGGCGGCCATCCCGCCGTTTGCGTACATCACGCCCTTCGGCATGCCGGTGGTGCCGCCGGTGTAGAGCATGTAGACGTCGTCCTCGGCCCGCTCGATCGGCGGCATCGGCTCGTGCTCCGCAATCAGGTCCTCGTACCGGACAGCACCGGGGACCTGGCCGGCGCCCTCGCCGTCATCGACCTCGACGAGCAGCTTCAGGTTCGGGAGGCGTTCGGACACACGAGCGACTCGGTCACCGAGCGACGAATGGAAGAACAGCGCCTCGGAGTCGGAGTTGTCGAGCAGGTACCAGAGCTCGTCGTCGAGGTACCGATAGTTGACGTTGATCGGCACACCCCGGGTCTTCATGCACCCGTACTGCGCTTCGAGGTACTCGTTGCCGTTGTACATGTAGAGCGCCGTCTTGGCGTCGTGCCCCAACCCGGCAGCGTCGAGGGCGCCAGCGACTCGGGCGGCGCGTTCGGTGTACTCCGCCCAGGTCCGTGTGGTGTCGCCGTGGGTGATGGCCGGCGCATCGGGGATGGCGTCGGCGATCGATTCCCAGACGGTGGCGAAGTTCATGTCCATGTTCGGCACAGTAGCGAGACCAGTGTGCCGACGGTCACGCGGCGGTGCGGGCGAGATCCTCGATGCGTTGACGCTCGTCGTCGGTGACGTTGACATCGGCGAGGCGGTAGCGGCACGCCGCAGCGAGCCCCTCGCGTATCGTCGATCGTCCCCGATGGTGGCGGAACGCACCGACCAGGAAGCGTTGGCCGACGCGGTCCTGCAGGTTCGAGACGTCCGATGTCGACATCAGCACGTACGACAGCGCAGCATCGAAGGCCGACGGACCGCGGCACGCGTTGCTGAAGTCGATCATCACGGGACCGTCGTCGCCGAGGATCACATTCATCGGGTGGAGATCGCCGTGGACGACCGTGTTGCCGTCTCCGGCGTCGGGGTGTGCCGGCAGCCAGTCGGGAGCATCGAGGGCGTTGATCGACTGCTGGAGCGCGCCCAGCGTCTTGGCCTGGCTCCACAGCCTCCACGGCGCACGTTGCAGGTCTTCGAGCATGGTCGGCCCGTCGATTCGATCCATCACGATGTCGCGACCGTCGACTCGATGGACGGGAGGCACTGCAACGTTGCGTTCGGCGAGCCAGGCCATCAAGCGCCCCTCGATGGCGGAGTCGTGTTCGGACCGGTAGCGGCGTAGGACCGTGCCGTTGCCCAGGTCGAACACGTCGGCTGCGCGTCCCGAGGCGATCAACCTGCCCGGTTCTGCCTCACTCACCGAGGGCCGCCGTCGACGTCGATCACTGCGCCGGTGGTGTACGACGAGGCGTCGCTGGCAAGGTAGAGCGCCGTACCGACGATCTCGTGTGGTTGCCCACCTCGCCCGAGTGCGAAACCCGAACGTGCTGAGCGCTCGAACGCGTCGAGGTCCCATGCCTTGGAGATGTCGGTCAGGAACGGCCCCGGAGCGATGCAGTTGACGCGGACCTTCGGCCCCAGCGTGCGTGCGAGGCCGTAGGTCAGGTTGTTGATCGCAGCCTTGGCCGGGCCGTAGACGAGTTCGTTGGGGCTCGGTCGGTGTGACGCGATCGACGAGACGAAGATGATCGAACCGCCGTCGCTGCCGCCGTGATCGGGCCCGGCCATGCGCGTGCCCACGAGTGCCGACAGTCGAAACGGTCCCTTGAGGTTCACGTCCATCACCTTGTCGTAGAGCGCCTCGGTGACGGCATCGATGCTCGGATACAGCGGCGACATACCGGCGTTGTTGACCAGCACGTCGCAGCGGCCGAACTGGCCGTAGATCGACTCGTACAGCCGGTCGGCGTCGTCCCAGTTGCCAGCGTGGTAGGCAAGCGGGAGGGCTTGGCGGCCCAACGTCTCGACGTCGCGAGCGACGGACTCGCAGGCGTCGAGCTTTCGGCTGGCGATCACGACGTCGGCACCGCGCTCGGCGAACGCAAGCACCATCTCACGCCCCAGGCCCCGCGAGCCACCGGTGACCACCGCTACCCGATCGGTCAAGTCGAACAGTGCGTCGCTACTCCCCATGCGCTCCGAGTGTTGCACGGGTCGCCGGCAGGCCCGGAGTTCGTCAGCGTGAACGGACCGCGCGTGTCGACCAGCGCGCAGCGATGCCCGCAGCGGCCAGCGCCACCAGGGCAATCCCGGTGGCCAGCCGAGCGTTGCCGACGTCGCGACGACCGCCGCGGGAGCCGATCGAGCCCGCCGCGCCGATCGAAGCGATCGACCCGCTCGAACCGATCGACGCGATCGACCCCGCGGAGCCGATCGACAGGATCGAACCACTCGAACCGATCGACAGGATTGAGCCGACGGAGCCGATCGACAGGATTGAGCCGACGGAACCAATCGAGCCGACGGAACCAATCGAACCGACGGAACCAATCGAACCGACCGAAGGTGTCGAATGCTCCGACACCATGGCATGGAGCGAGGGAATCGTCATCGTGGCACCTCAGATGGACAGCGCGGCGCGCCGACCCTCGAGCACCGCTTCGAGGACGGTGCGCGGCGCCACTGCGTCTCCGACCTGGATGGCGCCGTCGAGCGGTTCGGTCGGGACCCGGAATCCGCAGTCGACGACTGCGGCGCACCCGATGGTGCGGCGGGCTCCCGAGTACTTGTCCTCCAGCTCGACCTGGAGTTCGTCTGCTTCGACCCGGACCGAGCGCAGCAGTGTGCGACGCTCGATGGTGACACCAGCCTGTGCCAACCGACTGTTGGCGGGGGCCAGATCCCCGGTGCGGCTCAGCTCGTTGCCGGCGATGTTGTCCTGCGTGATCAACACCGCACGTTCGCCGAGCTCCTCGGCGAGGGCAACGGCGATCGGTCCACCGATCGGATCGAACACCACGACGTTGCCGTCGCTGGGGATCTCGGCGACCCCGCGACGGACGTCGGCCACATCGAGCACGACCGCTCCGGCTTCGGTCTCGTACGGGCGCACCCCAGGCAGCGATCCGGTGGCTTGGATCACCACGGTGTGCTCGTCGGCGTCCCACGTGTCGGCACCCAGACGGATCTCCGTGCCGAGGCGTTCGTGCTCGGCCTGCCACCACTCGACCAGCGCCTGATTGGGTCCGGCGACGGCTGCCAATCCGCCGAGTCGCTCTCGCTGCTCGACGACGGTGACGCGATGCCCGCGGAGCGCCGCCACCCGTGCGGCCTCGAGCCCAGCGGGGCCGGCACCGACCACGACGACATCGCGAGGGTGAGGCGTCGGCACGTACCAGTCGGGGTCGTCGGTTTCGTGGCCGCTCGTGGGTTCGCCGATGCAGGTGACGATCGGATTGCGGGCGTCGCGCACCTGACAGGTCTGATTGCATCGGGTGCACGGACGGATCTGCGCCTGCTGGCCGGCGGTGAGCTTGGCGACCAGATCCGGATCGGCGATCTGGGCACGCGTCATCTCGACCGCGTCGCACGTCGCAGGGTCGTCGTACCCTCCGAGCGCCCACTCGGCCTGGCCGATCTCGACCATCGAGCCCTGCAGCACCACGGGCACGTCGGGATGCTCGGCGTGCACCGCCTCGCGCACGGCACGGCACACGTCGATGTTGAAGCCGGTCGACTCGTGGAAGTCCGGACGGGTCTTCTCGATCGTGTAGATCGATCCACGGGTGACCACGAGGTAGTCGAGGCCACACGCCACCAGCGTTGCGGCGATCTCCGGTGCCATCTCCGGGGTGATGCCGGCCCACGGCGCGAGTTCGTCGCACGACAGCCGCAACCCGACCACGCGAGTGCCTGCTGCTGAGCGGACGGCGTCGATCACCTGCCGGGCGAACAGCAGCCGATCGGTGCCCCACTCGTCGTCTCGATGATTGGTGAGCCCGGACAAGAACTGGCGCACGAGGCTGTGTTGGCCGGCGTTGATCTCCACACCGTCGACGTCGGCGTCGACCGCCAGTTTCGTCGCCGCGGCGAACCCGTCGATCACTGCGTTGATGTCGTCGGGTTCCATCCACTTCGGAACCTCGCGCGAGTTCACCTCGGGGACTCTGGACGGGGCCCACAGTGGCGCCTGGTTGTATGCCGACGACCCCTGGCCGCCCGCATGATCGAGCGATGCGATCACCAACGAACCGTGTGGTCGGCAGGCATGCACCACGGCGGCCCAGCCGTCGGCGCATCGGTCGGCCAGCGGTGAACGCTCATAGGGCCAGTCGGATGGGTGCACCGACGCTCCCTCGACCACGATGATCCCAGCGCCGCCGCGGGCTCGCCGTTCGTAGTACGCAACGTGTCGATCCGGCAACGTTCGGTCGTCGCCGCCGAGGTTGGTGACGTGGGGGCCGAACATGATGCGGTTCGGCGCAGTGCGCAAACCGAGGTCGAGGGGCGTGAGCAACTGCATCAGACCCCCATTCTGGCTCGCAGGTTCAGTCTTGGCGAAGGGAGTGTTCCTCGCGCCGGACGAGTCGCACGATGTTGCCGGCATGCTTCACCAGGATCAGACCGCAGAGCCCTGCGACGGCGACGAACTCCCACGGTGGGCGGTCGAGCAGCACCAGGCCGATTGGCACGAGCGCAACGGCAACCACCGACCCGAGGGCCGCCTTGCCGGTGACCTTGGAGATCAGCCACCAGAGTCCGACGGCAAGCGGCGCGAGGATCGGTTGCACGATCAACAGCACCCCTGAGCCCGTCGCCACACCCTTGCCGCCCTTGAAGTGGCGGAACACCGGAAACATGTGGCCGAGCAGTGCAGCCGCTCCGCACCAGTACGCCATCGGCCGTCCATCGAGCGCAAGCCCGAGCCCTGCAGCGAGCGCGCCCTTTCCGGCGTCGAGCGCGTACACCCAGGCGCCCTTGCGCCAGCCGAGGGCCCTCGTGACGTTGGAGGCGCCCGGATTCCCGGAGCCGAAGGTGGCGATGTCGATTCCATTGGCGCGGGCGATGAGGATCGCGGAGGGGAACGTGCCGAGGAGGTACGCGATGAGCACGAGCAGAAACACGGAGGCTGATCCTGGCACCAACCCAGGAGAAAACCGCCGCTGGCCATCCGTACCGGCGCGGTAGGGTCGCAGCCCCCATGGCGAGCGAACTCTTCCCCGACCTCGACGCAGAGCGTGCTCACCTGAGGTTCGCCCGCGCCGCTCGGGACGACATGATCGAGCGTCTTCACGGCCTCGACCCGAACAGCGCCGCCGACGAGATCACCAAGGAGTACATCGAGGTCACCGTGGCCGAGGCGCTCATCGATCTCCAGGGTCCGGGCGCCGGCGACTTCTTCGGGCGTATCGACGAGTGGTACATCGGCCGGCGCCACATCGAGGACGACCGTCACGATCCTGTCGTGGTCGACTGGCGGGCACCGATCGCTGCGCCCTTCTACCGCGCCACGTCCGTGGACCCGCTCGGGGTGGCATTCCGGCGGCGGTTCAGCCTCGACGACGGCGACTTGATCGCCTACCTCGACGAGCACCTCGACGATCCGGACGAGGGCGAGGTGGCTGGTGGCATCCCCGATCCGGTGCTCGCCGAGATCGGCGCCGAACGCTCCGGTGAGATGCGCGAGATCGTGTCGACCATTCAGGCCGAGCAGGACATCGTCATCCGTTCCTCGATCGATCAGGTGCTGGTGGTGCAAGGCGGTCCCGGCACTGGCAAGACCGCTGTCGCGTTGCACCGCGCGGCGTACCTGCTGTTCGAACACCGGGTACGCCTCGCCCGTGACGGCGTGCTCGTGGTGGGGCCCAACCAGGCCTTTCTCGATTACATCGCCAACGTGTTGCCGTCGCTGGGCGAGCGGACGGTCCGCCAGGCAACGGTCGATGAGCTGTGCATTCCACGCGT
Source organism: Ilumatobacteraceae bacterium (assembly GCA_963793335.1). Taxonomy (GTDB): domain Bacteria; phylum Actinomycetota; class Acidimicrobiia; order Acidimicrobiales; family Ilumatobacteraceae; genus Sva-07. Next base: position 27,560 of record CAWBZS010000002.1, read on the forward strand.
CGACGTCACCGGTACCGACGATGTGGAGCTGGCTCGCTGGAAGGGTCACGCCGACCGGGTCGCCGATGTCCACGCGGCGGCGATCGACGCGATCCGCCCGCCCGACGACGACGTCCGGGTGCCGATCGGCGCGCGAACCCACGTGATACACCGAGAGCAGTTCGCTGGATGGATCGCCACGGCGCTCTCGGGGACGAGCCCGCTCAACCAACGCCGCGAACGCATGCGCTCGCTCGCGCAACGTGAGCTCCTCAGGCGCACCGGTTCGGACGACGCATGGTCGAAGGCGGCACCGTTGAAAGCGGCGATCAACAAGGCGTGGCCCACGCAGAAGCCGGTGCGACTCGTCGACCGACTGCTCCCCGGCCCGTCGGGCAAGCGGCGGGTGTGGACGCGAGCCGACCAATTGCTCGTCGACGAGGCGAACTCGTTTCTCAACGGATCCCCATTCACGTACGGCCACGTGATCGTCGACGAGGCGCAGGACCACTCGGCGGTGGCGCTGCGGGTGATCGGGCGTCGCAGCCCGAGTGGATCGATGACGCTCGTTGGTGACGTCGCGCAATCGACCACGCCCGCCGGCCAACAACGATGGTCGACGGTGTTCGGACACCTCGGCGTGGACGACGGCGATGGACTGGTGGCCGATCTCACCATCGGCTACCGGGTACCGGAACCGATCCTCGCGATCGCCAACCGACTGTTGCCGCACACCGGCGTGGAAGCCACCGAGAGCCGGAGTGTTCGACGCACCGGTGAGCCGCCGACCTGGCACCGCGTCGAAACCGAGGACGCGCACGGTGTCGCAGGTGCCGCCGCCCGGGTCGCCGCAGCGGTCAAGCGCCAGCGCCGGGTGAGCGCCATCGTGGCGCCGATCGACCATCACCCATCGATCGAGCACGCGTTGCTCGACCATGGCCTGCGAGCCGTCGATCACGTCCACGAACTCGCCCTCGACGAGTTGCCGGTGTTCGAACCCGAGCGCGTCAAAGGGCTCGAGTTCGACGGTGTGGTCGTGGTGAACCCGCACGAGGTGCTGAGCGAGTCCGGCGTCGAACCGATCACCGAGCGCGGCGCCCGCCTGCTCTACGTCGCAATGACCCGCGCCGTGCAGGAGTTGCACTTCGTCACCGACGCCGACGCACCGATGCTGCTCTCGAGCGCGCCCTGAGTCCGCCAACCCCGAGGAGCGATGAGTCTTCGCGTGACCTGTCCGCGCGGAAACTCATCGCTTCGGGGTTGGACCGCTCGGAGCGACGGGGGCCGCGCCGACGCGGTCGCGACCAGGCAGGGGTTGCGTCAGCGACGGCCGATGGAGACCGGCGTGCGCTCTGGCGTGGAGACCCGCACGGGCTTGGAGTGATCCATCATCGGGCGTGGTCGGTCGGTGGCTGAGGCAGCGAGCATGGCGGCTTCGCCGTGGCCGTCGACGCATTCGGGATCGGGTCCGTCGAGCGGGATGCCGACGAAGAACTTCGCAGCCATGCACCCGCCCTGGCAGGCATCGAAGCTGCCGCATGATGCGCACGCTCCGGCCGATTGCGGCTCGCGGAGCTCGGTGAAGAGGTCGCTGTGCTTCCACACCTGCGAGAAGCCGCCCTCGTCGCGTACTGAGCCCGCCTTGAACTCGTCGTGGATCACGAACGGGCAGGCGTACACGTCGCCGATCGGGTCGATCAGGCACACCACGCGCCCGGCGCCGCACATGTTGAGCCCTGGCAGTGGCTCCTCTCCGAGTGCGTTGAGGTGGAAGAACGAGTCGCCGGTGAGCACGTTCTCTCCGTTGGCGACGAGCCAGTCGTAGATCTGGCGTTGCTGCGCCTGGGTGGGATGCAGGTCGTGCCAGGAGTCGGCACCACGCCCCGACGGGCGCAGGCGCGTGATGCGCAGCTGGGCGCCAAACGAGTCGGCGAGCGCCTTGAACTCGTCGAGCTGGTCGACGTTGTGGCGCGTGACGACCACCGAGATCTTGAACTCGCCGAAGCCGGCGTCGCGCAGGTGGTTCATGGCGTCGATCGCCGTGTCGTACGAGCCCTCGCCGCGCACGGCGTCGTTGGTGACGGCGTCGGTGCCATCGAGGCTGATCTGGATGTCGAGGTAGTCCATCGCCGCCAACCGACGCGCTTTGTCGGCAGTGATGAAGGCGCCATTGGTGGAGAATTTCACGCCGATGCCCCGGTCGATCGAATACTCGAGCAACTCGAAGAAGTCGCGACGGATCATCGGTTCGCCGCCGCCGATGTTGATGTAGAACACCTGGAGGTCGTGCAACTCGTCGAGCACGGCCTTGGCTTCGTCGGTGGTGAGTTCGCGGGGGTCGCGGCGGCCGGACGACGAGAGGCAGTGCACGCACTCGAGGTTGCACGCGTAGGTGAGTTCCCAGGTGAGGCAGATCGGGGCATCGAGGCCGCCCTTCAGCTGCTCAACGAGGTGCGTCTTGGTGGCGCTCATGGAGCATCTCCGATTCGTAGAGAGACGTGAGGGCCGCCTCGAACGACGGCCACCTGGCGGGATCGATGTCGCACGCGAGCAAGGTGTCAGCGACCGTGCCATGCTCGGCGAGCGACTGGACGACGCGCACGACGTCGGGGTGGCGCAGGAACACGAGCTTGCGATTGCCGTAGTGATAGGCGAGGGCGCCGAACGGTTCGGGCCGCAATGCCACCTGCGGGTGCAGGTGGAGCCCACGGCCGCGAAGACCGTTCGAATCGGGTGCCGAGGTGGTGTCTGGTGCGTCGCTCACGTTGAGTGAGGTCGCAGATGGCATCGAGGGTGCGGTCGGTTTCGGACACGTGGGCGTCAGTAGACGCCGCACATCCCGTCGATCGAGATCTCTTCGACGAGCAACTCGTCCTCGATCAGATCGGTCGAGGAGGTCTGGTCGGTGGTCACCGTGTCGTCGATGGTCGCGGTGTCGTCGATGGTGGCGGTCTCGTCCATGGCGCGAGACTACCCACCCGCTGCCTGCCGGGCCATGGCGGGCCGTAGTCTCGTCTCGTGAAATCAGCTCGTCGGCGGTCACGCTCCCTGGCTGTTGCTGGCGTTGCGCTCGCGCTGCTCGCGGCATGCACGAACTCCCCCGACGTTGAAGTCGTCTCTCCGTCGAACGGCTCGACGACCCCGGCAGCGTCCGCACCGTCTTCGACCGCAGGGCCGCCTGCCAACACCGCTCCTCCCGAGTCGGTCGACGGCTCGACCCCGATCACCGCACCGGACGCGTCCGGGCTTCCGGATCTCGCCAGCGCCGACCCTGCCGTCCGGATCGGTGAGCTCGACAACGGACTGCGCTACTTGATCCGCAACAACGACAACCCGGGTGGTCGAGTCGAGATGCGTCTTGCGATCGACGCCGGGTCCGTGTTGGAGGACGACACGCAAGATGGTGGCGCTCACTTTCTCGAACACATGCTCTTCAACGGCACCGAAGAGTTCCCCGAGAACGAACTGATCGCGGTCCTGCGCAGTTTCGGTGCGAGGTTCGGTGCCGACATCAACGCCTACACCAGCTTCGACGAAACGGTGTACCAGCTCACGATGCCCACCGAGGACCCCGACGTGGTCGCCACTGGGCTCGACGTGCTCGATCAGTGGTTGTCTGCAGCGACGATCGATCAGACACAGGTCGAAGCAGAACGAGGTGTGGTGCTCGACGAATGGCGCGGCCGGACCGGTAGCTCCCAAGGGCGGATTTTCGACGCCCTGGCCGAGCTGTTTCTCGCTGGGTCGGACTACGACAACAAGAGTCCGATCGGCACCAGCGAGGCGATCAGTGCCACCGATGCCGAACCGCTGCGGACCTTCTACGACGATTGGTACCGCCCGGACCTCACGACGGTCGTCGTCGTCGGTGACGTCGATGTGGACGTCATCGAAGACAGCATCATCGAGCGCTTCGATCCGATCGACGCTCGTGGAAGCGATCCGGAACGTCCCGAGTTCGCCGTCGAGCCGTCGACGGAACCCGAGGTGAGGATCCTCTCCGACTCCGACGTGGCGGAGGGCTTCGCCCAGGTCACCCTGCCGCTCACCGCCGGCGCCGGGCTCAACGAGGCCGAGTCCGTGGAGGCCGAGTACCAGAACTCGATCCTCGACTCGATGGCGTTCGACATGATCGCCACCCGTCTCGCCAACGATGCGCTGCGGGGTGAGGCCCCATTCGACGACGCCCGGGTCGACTCGAGCAGCTTCGTCCGAAGTCTCGACGCCCCCGAGATCCTCGTCTCGGCGGATGGCGACGCGCTCGAAGCATCGACCCAGGCGGTCTTCGACGAGTACGAGCGGGTTCGCCGATTCGGGTTCTCGCAGGCCGAGGTCGACCGAGTGGTGGCCTCCTACCGCTCGTCGTCCGAGTCGACATTCGAAGCTCGCGAGTCGCGCCAGGACGCCGACTTCGCAGACGAGTACGTTCGCCACGCACTCGAGGGCGAACCGATCCCGACCGCCGAGGCCCAGTTCCAGTTCACGTCCGCAGTGCTCGACCGGGTGACGCCCGAGACGGTGGCCTATCGGTTCGTGCAGCGCCTCGATGCTGCTGCTCCCCACGTCTTGGTCGTCGTGCCGTCGAGCGAAGCCGACGACGTTGCCGACGAAGCGAACTTCTTGGCCCAGGCAACATCGATGGCTGACAGGGAACTCGACCCACGCCCGGACGACGTCGGTATCGATGGTGACCTGATGGAAGCGCCGGAGCCCGTCGAGGAGTCGTCGCGACCATCGCTCACCGATCGACCGATGACCGGCTTCATCGACCCGGTTGTCCTGCAGTTCGACAACGGGGTGCGGGTGGCGCTCAACAACACACAGATCGTCGAGGGCCAGGTGTTCCTGGAGGCCAGAAGCCCCGGTGGCCTCGCCGTGCTCGACGACGCCGACGTTCCGGCGGCCGACGCCGTCGCGTCCGTCGTGGCCCAGAGCGGGCTTGCCACCTACGGGCCGGTGGAGCTCGACGACTTCCTGTCGGACAAGGACGTCGTGTTGCAGGGGGGCATCGATGTGTTCACCGAGGGCATGTTCGCAACCGCAGCGACCAGCGACCTCGAAACGCTCTTTCAGCTGATCCATCTCTCGATGACGCAACCGCGCGTGGACCCGATCGTCCTCGAGCAATACCTCGACGACGAGTTGGCGTTCGCCACCGATCCGTCGATCGATCCCGGCTACGCCGAGTTCGTTGCACTGCTCGAAGCTCGCTACGACGATCCCCGATTCCTGTTGCCGACGGTCGACTCGCTGAACTCGGTCACCGCCGAGGACATCGAACGCGTCACTCGTGACCGGTTCGGCGACGCGTCCGACTTCTCGTTCTCGTTCAGTGGCGACTTCGACGTCGACGAGGCCACGGAACTGGCGCGCCGCTACCTGGGCACCCTTCCAGCGACCGGCCGCACCGAGACAGTCGACTTCGTCGAGCCCGCTCCACCCGCCGGCATCGTCGCCGAGCAGGTCAACGCTGGCGACGGTGAGCAAGCATCGGTGGCGTTCCTGTTGACTGCGCCGGCCACGTCGCAACGGAGCGACGACATCGTGGCGGCGGTGCTGCAGGAGGTGGTGAACGCACGGCTCACCGATGTGGTGCGCGAGGAACTGGGCGACTCGTACTCGCCGTATGCCGTCGTCCACGTGGGTGCTGGTGGGTCGCCGAATGTCGAGACGTACATCTCCAACACCACCGGGCCCGACCTGGTGGACGATGTGGTCGCCGCCGTGCTCGGCGAACTCGACGATCTACGAACCACGGGGCCGACCGCCACCGAATTCGACTCGGCGAGGGAGAACATCCGTCAGCAACTCGATCTCTTCAGCAACGAACAGATCAACGACGAGGTGCTCGCGGTGCTGACCGATCCGGCCGGCAACGCATCGTTCGACGAGTTCCTGCAACAGCCGCAGTTGCTGGGCGAGATCACCGCCGAGGACGTTCGCGATGCCGCAGCTCGCTGGCTCCCAGCCGATCAGTACATCGAAGTCCGGGTGCTCCCGCGCTGAACCCCGCGAAGCGATGAGTCTTCGTGTGGACGGTTCGCGCGAAGACTCATCGCAAGGGGTGGTGGGGGAGCGGGTGGAGTGGGGCGGTCAGCGCATGTTTCCTGGCGTGATGGTTCGCTGGCTGACCTCCACCAGTTCGCCGGCGCGTACCTCGTAGCTCACGACGTGATCGACCGAGTGCTGACCACTGCGGGCCTTGCCAGACACCACGTCCAGGCCGGTGCCGTCGACCAGTGGCACCAGTGCGATCGCCCGGAAGCCGTCGTCGGTGCCAGGCGACGACCGCTTGTCCTCGCGCAGCAGAAGACCGGAGTCCCACACCCAGACGTCGTCGACACTCACGAACCGGCAGCGATGACTCGTCTTCGATCTCGACACCATGCCGCCGGGGCACACGATCACGCTGCCTTCCACCCACGGCAGCACGCCGAGGCCGTCGCGCCCGAAGCCCGCCTCGAAGCCGGCAGCGATGATCGCATCGTGGTCGCCGCTGTCGATCGCCCGCTCGATCTGCACCTGGCGGACCGCTTCGGCCAGGTGATGCAGCTCGTCGTCGGGCATGGATCGGACCTGTTCGATGACGGCGTCGGGATCATTCTCTGGCGCGGTCACAGATCCCAGTGTGTCCGATGCTTTTCCTGGATCACACCTGACCTACAGTCCGCTGCATGAAGACGAAAGCAGCGATCCTGCGAGCACGAAACACACCCTGGAGCGTCGAGGAGATCGAACTCGATCCTCCGAAGGCCGGCGAGGTTCTGATCAAGATGGTCGCGTCCGGCATCTGCCACAGCCAGGAGCACATGGTGACCGGCGATTTGGCCGGCCTCACGCCCGATCCTCCGGTGATCGGAGGCCACGAGGGCTCGGGCATCGTGCTCGAGGTCGGTGAGGGCGTCTTCAGCGTCGAGCCCGGCGACCACGTCGTGCTCGGGTTCATCCCGGCCTGCGGCCGTTGTCCGTCGTGTGCATCGGGGCACTCCAACGTCTGCGACACCGGCGGCGCCGCGCTGCCGACTGGCATGCAGATCACCGACCTGACCGCTCGGCACCACTCGCTGGCCGGGGAGGACCTCGCGCTCGACTGTTTGATCGGGACGTTCTCCCACCACACCGTGGCCAACGAGGCGAGCGTGGTGAAGATCGAGAAGGACCTGCCGCTCGACAAGGCGGCGCTGCTCGGATGTGGCGTCGTCACCGGCTGGGGATCCGCCGTGTACGCCGCCGAGGTCAAGCCCGGCGATTTCACTGCGGTCGTCGGCGTCGGCGGTGTCGGCTCGAATGCGGTGCAGGGCGCCAAGCTCGCCGGTGCCCGCGTGGTCGCAGCGATCGATCCGGTCGAATGGAAGCGCGAGAAGGCGATGGAGCTCGGAGCGACCCACTCGTATGCGTCGATCACCGAGGCGATGGAAGACCTGGGCGAGTCCACGTACGGCCGCGGCTTCGACAAGGTGATCATGACGGCGGGAGTCGGCAACGGCGACGTGCTCGGTGAGGCGTTCCACCTCGGCGGCAAGCGCTCCAAGATCGTGGTCACCAACATCCACCCGTCGAGCGAGGGGTCGATCGCCGTTCCGGGTGCGTTCCTGACGCTGTTCGAGAAGCAGCTGATCGGGTCGCTCTTCGGGTCGGCGAACATCCGCAAGGACATCCCGCAACTGCTCGAGCTCTACACCCAGGGCCAACTCGACCTCGACGGCCTCGTGACCAAGACCTACACACTCGACGAGATCAACGAGGGTTTCGACGACATGCGCAACGACCAGAACATCCGCGGCGTCCTCGTCTACGACTGAGCGAGATTCGTCACGTTTGGTGTCTGACACCAAACGTGACGTTCTCATCGACTGATGCCATGACTGATCAGCACTCCACCGACGCGTCACCGCAGCCGTCGCAGCTCGTCGATGCAATTGGCGCCACGGTCGTCGGCCGTCGACGCGAGATCGAACTCGTCGTCGCCGCACTGTTCGCCGACCGCCACGTGGTGATCGAGGGGCCCCCGGGCACCGGAAAATCGACGTTGCTGCGCACCGTCGCTCGCGAACTCGGCGTCGGCTTCGAGTTCGTCGAAGGCAACGCGGAGCTCACCCCTGCCCGCCTCGTCGGCCACTTCGATCCTGCCCGAGTGATGGCGGAGGGGTACGACGCCGACGTGTTCGTGGACGGTCCGCTTGCCACCGCCCTGCGTGAGGGCGCGCTGCTCTACGTCGAGGAGATCAACCGGGTTCCCGAAGAGACGCTCAACGTGTTGATCACCGTGATGAGCGAAGGCGAGCTGCACGTGCCGCGCCTCGGCCGGCTCGCCGCTGCACCCGGGTTCCGCTTGGTGGCCGCCATGAACCCGTTCGACGCGATCGGCACCGCTCGGATATCGGGCGCAGTGTACGACCGGGTGTGTCGGCTCGCAGTCGACTATCAGTCGGCGACCGATGAACGCAGCATCACCGAGCGGACCTGCGCCGACGCCGACCTCGATCCGGAATGGGTGGCGAAGGTCGTCGAGCTGGTGCGCCTCACCCGGTCCAACTCGGACCTCCGAGTTGGCGCTTCGGTGCGCGGCGCAATCGACATGTGTGCGGTGGCGTCGTCGCTCGCCGCGGTACGCAGTTCCACGGTCGACAGCAGCGACGTCTCGCTCGACGCGGCGCTCGTCGCGCTGTCGGGCCGGGTCCGTCTCCGCGAGGGCACCACGCGCTCGACCGAGGAGATCGTCACCGAGCTGTGGAAGTCGGTCTTTCTCCGGCCCGATGATCCCGAGGGGCCCGAGGGAAAAGCGAGCGCCCCGATGACCGGGGCGAACCAGGCTCGCTGAACGTTCCGCCGCCCGCGAAGGAGGGGGATGCGGCCGACGAGCAGGTCAGCGAGGCGCGCCGCAAGACCATGTCGCGCAGCTTGCTCGAACAGCAGGAGCACTTCGAGGAGATCTCGCCCGAGGTCGGCGAACTCGATGAGGACGCGCTCGACCGGGCGTTGGACGAGGACCCCGATGCGACGCTGGCGTTGCTCGCCGACCTCACCGGCGCAACCGATGCCAAGCTGCGCGAACTCGCCCGACGGCTCGCTGGTCGACTGTTCCTCGACCTGTCGAAGCGCGGTCCGGCGCGGCCGCGTGGCGTCGGCCAACTCCGCACCCAGCGCTACCGGCCCGACGGCGGCGACCTCGACGTCGATGCGAGCCTGGACGCGTTGACCACCGCTGCCGCCGAAGGTTCGACGGTCGATCCGGACGATCTACGGATCAGAGCGTGGTCGACGCCCGGCACGGCGATCTGCCTGCTGGTCGACCGGAGCGGTTCGATGACCGGTCGCCCACTGGCCACCGCAGCGGTGACTGCGTCCGCGGTTGCCTGGCGGGCGCCGGAGGACTACTCCGTGCTGTCGTTCGGAAAGGACGTCGTCGCCGCCAAATCGCAGGACGTCGCCAAGTCGACCGAAGCGGTCATCGACTCGGTGCTTGCGTTGCGCGGTTTCGGCACCACCGACGTGGCGGGCGCGCTGATCGCAGCGGCTGACCAACTCGCTCGCTCTCGCGCCGGTCGCAAGATCACCGTGTTGCTCTCGGACTGTCGAGCCACCGCGCCGGGCGACGTCGACGCGGCCGCCCGACGCCTCGGTGAGCTCGTGATCGTCGCACCGGAGTCGGACGCGGTGGAGGCTCGCGAACTCGCCGATCAGGTGGGCGCCCGATTCACCACGGTGGCTGGGCCGTCGGACGCCGCCGCAGCGCTTGCCCGTGTGCTCGACCACTGAGCGTTCGTCGGCGACCACGGCGCGACGCCGTCCCGGAAACGCTCAGCAGGAGACGTTCTTGTCGGGGACGACCCCGAACTGGTTCTGCTCTGCGTCGACGGTCGGCAACGTCGTGGCGGTCACGGGGGCATCCTGGCTCGGGCCGACTGCACCGTCGTCGTCACCGCCGCTGGGAGTGCTCGCCACCGGTTGATCATCGGCGGGCACGGTGGTGGTGGCGAGCACCTGCTCGGGTGCCTCGGCGAGGGCTGCCTCACCGCGGAAGACCGACAGGATTGCCTGCATGTTCTCGCCCTGCAGGCGGGGCACCAGCACGTCGCTGCCCTGGACCTTCGTCGGATCTGCGGTGATCTGGTACGTGGTGATCTGACCGGGGTCGACACTGCTCATCACCCCGGCGAACTCCAGCATCTTGCGGGGCGTGAGATCGGGGTCGGTCACGAGGTACTCCGAGACCGTCTCGATGAGACCACCGGCCACGTCCGGATCGAACGCTCCACGCGACAACAGGCGCGAGACGGTGCGCCGCAGGAAGTCCTGCTGGCGTGAGATGCGGCCGAGGTCGGAGGTGCCGTCGGTCTGCCACTCGCCGTTCTCGTCGAGATACTGCAGTTTCCGAGAGCGGACGTAGGCGAGGGCGTGATCGCCGTCGAAGGTGAAACACCCGGTTTCGGTGACGTTCAGACCGGTGTTGGGATCGCGAACGAGCGTGTCGAACGGAACGGCCACGCCGCCCACTGCGTCGACCAGCGTCTGGAAGGCACAGAAGTCGACCTGCACGAAGTGGTCGGTGTTGATCCCGAAGTTCTGGAAGATCGTGTCGATCAGCTGCTGGGGGTTGTCGCGCTGGTAGGCCTCGTTGATGCGACCTCGGCGGGAGGTGCCGGCGATGTCGACGAACAGGTCACGCGGAAACGACAGCACGGCCACCTGGGACGTGCTCGGGTTGACACGCCACATCATGATGGTGTCGCTGCGCTCACCGAAGTCGCTGCGGTCACCGAACGCGGGCGCATAGGGCGAATCGGGAGAAATGCACGAGTTGTTGTCCGCACCGGTGATCAGAAAGTTGCGCGCATCGGGCTCGGCCGGGGGAAAGGTCTCCGGCGGCGCGGTTGGGGCGGTGGTGGGCCCGCTCGGATCAGCGGGCGGGGTCGTGACGAGTGGCACCTCCGTCTCGGCCGGGCTCTGCGACGGGTCGATGATGGCGGGCGCCAGGTTGCGATCTTCGACGATCCGCTGGCCGGCGTACAGGACACCGGCAGCTCCGAACGATCCGATCGCCATCGTGAACGCAGCGAGGATCATCAGCCGCTGAGGCCAGGTGCGCGGCAACTTCTGGGCCGACGCGGGCGTCGGCAGTGGTTCGGGGGTCTCGGACATCTCGCTGCGAGATTACCGGCGTCGTCGTGCCCGTCGGCGTCGGTGGGAGATCGATGTCCGATGTCGCAGCCGGTGAGGTGGCGACCGGCTCGTCGTCAGTCGTCGTCGGCGAGCTGGACCGCAACGCTCGTCGTGTCACCGTCGATCCACCGCAACGACCGAACGGATCCGGCATCGATCAGGTCGGAGCGGCCCGCATCGAGGGCGGCGTGTTGGGCAGCGGGGGCCGTGACCTCGAGCGACTCGACCGCGGCTCGCTGGCTGCGCTTCGCCTCGGTCTTCGAGCGGCGCACCTGCTGGAGCACCTCGATCGTGGGGTCGATCAGCGCGGCGTCGCCGAACGGGGCGTCGTCGAGCCCGATGGCGCCCGGCCAGGGTGAGCGGTGCACGCTGCTGTCGTTCCACCAGCTCCACGACTCCTCGGCAGCGAACGGAAGGATCGGTGCAAACAAGCGCTGCAAGGTGCCGAGCGCTTCGCGCAGGGCGCGCTTGGCAGAGTCGGCCGCGTCGGGACGGGCCTCGTCGTAGGTCCGTCCCTTCACCAGTTCGACGTAGTTGTCGCAGAACCACCAGAAGAAGGCCTCGGTGCGCTCCAGCGCTCTGGCGTAGTCGAACGCATCGAACGCTGCGGTGGCATCTGCCACGACGGCGTCGAGCTTGGCGAGCATCGATCGGTCGATGGGGTCGGTGACACCGGCGTCGAGCGAGCGATCAGCGGTGGGCGCTCCGAACTGCAGCACGAACTTCGTCACGTTGAGCAGCTTGTTGGCCAGTTTGCGCCCGACCTTCATCTGGTCCTCGCTGAAGGCGGTGTCGACGCCTGGGCGGCCGGAACTCGCCCAGTATCGGACCGCGTCGGTGCCGTAGGTCTCGAACAGGTCCATCGGCGTGACGACGTTGCCCTTCGACTTCGACATCTTCTTGCGGTCGGGATCGAGGATCCAGCCCGACAGCGCCGCGTGCTTCCACGGTGCGCAGCCGAACTCGTGGAAGCTCCGGGTGATGGTGGCGAACAGCCAGGTACGGATGATGTCGTGCCCCTGTGGGCGCATGTCCATCGGGAAGACACGTTCGAACAGGTCGCCGTCCTCCTCCCAACCGCCCGCGATCTGCGGGGTGAGCGACGACGTGGCCCAGGTGTCGAAGATGTCAGGGTCGCCCATGAACCCGCCCGGTTGATCGCGCTGGTCGCTGGTGTAGCCGTCGGGTGTGTCGGTCGACGGATCGATCGGAAGCTGCGACTCGTCGGGCATCAGCGGTTCGTCGTAGCGGGGCTCGCCATCCTGGTCGAGCGGGTACCAGATCGGGATCGGCACACCGAAGAAACGCTGGCGGCTCACGAGCCAGTCGCCGTTGAGACCTTCGACCCAGTTGTCGTAGCGGTGCTGCATGTGCGGCGGGTGCCAGGTGAGTTCGCCGCCGCGTGCCACGAGCTCGTCGCGCAGTCGGGCGTCACGTCCACCGTTGCGGATGTACCACTGGCGCGAGGTGACGATCTCGAGCGGACGGTCGCCGCGCTCGTAGAACTTCACGGGGTGCTGTATCGGGCGCGGTTCGCCGATCAGGAGGCCGGCCTCGACGAGTTGCTCGACCACTGCCTTCTGTGCCTGCTTGGAGTTGAGGCCGGCGATCGAGGCATAGGCAGCAGGGTCGACGTCGGCTGGCGCATCTGCGAACAGGCGACCGTCGCGCCCGATGATCGGCCGCATCGGCAGGTCGAGCTCGCGCCACCACGTGACGTCGGTGGTGTCGCCGAACGTACAGATCATGGCAATGCCGGTGCCCTTGTCGGGCTGGGCGAGTTCGTGGGCGCGCACTTCCACCTGCTGGCCGTACAGCGGCACGGTCACCGTGGTGTTGAACAGCGGTTGGTACCGCTCGTCGTCGGGATGGGCAACGAGTGCGACACATGCCGCGAGCAATTCGGGGCGGGTGGTGTCGATCTCGATCGCGCCATGTCCGTCGGTGCGAGCGAACGGGATCTTGTGGTACGCGCCGGGGCGCTCGCGGTCTTCCATCTCGGCCTGCGCAACGGCGGTGCGGAAGTCGATGTCCCACAGGGTCGGTGCCTCTTGGCTGTATGCCTCGCCACGGGCGACGTTGCGCAGGAACGCGCGTTGGCTGGCCCGGCGCGAGCGTTCGTCGATCGTGGCGTAGTGATGGTCCCAGTCGACCGACAGGCCGAGTCGCTTGAGGAGATCCTCGAAGACCTGTTCGTCGATCGCGACCAGTTCGTCGCACAGCTCGAGGAAGTTGGGTCGAGAGATGGGGATGGCGTGATGCTTCTTCGGCGGGTCGCCTCGGAACGGCGGTTCGAAGCCCTCGCTGTACGGCTGGCCGGGGTCGCAGCGCACGCCGTAGTAGTTCTGGACCCGACGCTCGGTGGGCAGGCCGTTGTCGTCCCACCCCATCGGGTAGAACACGGCCTTGCCACGCATGCGCTGGTAGCGGGCGATCGTGTCGGTGTGGGTGTAGCTGAACACGTGGCCCATGTGCAGCGAACCGCTGACCGTCGGAGGTGGCGTGTCGATGGAGAACACACCCTCGCGAGGTACCGACGCGTCGAAGCGGTACGTGCCATCGGAGTCCCACTGGGCAGCCCAGCGGTCCTCGATGCCGTCGAGCGTCGGCTTGTCGGGGATGTTCGCCATAGGCCGCTGAGGCTACCCACTCGCCCCCGACCCGTCCCTCCTGGTTTGCGTTGCATTTCCGGTGGACCGGTCCACCGGAAATGCAACGCAAACGGGTTGTTGGGGGTCCGTAGACTCGAACACTGTGCTGCACCTCTACGACACCGCCACGCGATCCGTGCGCGAGCTGGCGCTTCGCGAGCCAGGAAAGGTGGGCATCTACCTGTGCGGGCCCACGGTGTACGGGCCGCCGCACCTCGGCCACGGGCGCGCCACGCTGGTGTACGACATCCTGCGCCGCTACCTCGAATGGTCAGGGCTCGAGGTGCGACTCGTCTCGAACATCACCGACATCGAAGACAAGATCATCGAGCGCGCCCAGCGCGAGGATCGCCCGTGGCAGGACATCACCACCAAGTGCGAAGCGGTGTGGTGGGAGGCGATGGACGCGGTCAACTTCGAGCGTCCCACCGACACGCCCCACGCCACCGAGTACGTCGACGAGATGGTCACCATGATCGGTGACCTGATCGAGCGCGGCAACGCCTACGTCACCGACGACGGCGTGTACATGGCCGTCGAATCGGTCGACGACTACGGCCTGCTCGCACATCAGTCGGTCGACGAGATGCGTTCGGGCGGCGGGGACCGCGAGGTGGTCGGCGCTGGCAACAAGCGTCATCCGGCCGACTTCGTGCTGTGGAAGTTCGCGACGGGGCCCGCGACCGACAGCGACCCGGCCTGGCCGTCGCCGTGGGGTGACGGCCGCCCCGGTTGGCACTCCGAGTGCGTGGTGATGAGCCTCGACCTGCTCGGCGACGGATTCGACCTGCACTGCGGCGGTCAGGACCTGCGCTTCCCGCACCACGAGAACGAGCGCGCCCAGGCGGTGGCGCTCGGCAAGACCTTCGCGAACCACTGGATGCATCACGGCTTCGTGGTCGACGCCGAGGGCGAGAAGATGTCGAAGAGCCTCGGCAACGTGTCGAACCTGCTCGATCTCATCGAGCACTACGACCCGCGCGCGTATCGGATGGTGTTGCTGCAGTCGCACTATCGCAGCCCGGTCAAGATCAGCCAGGACGGCATCGACGCGGCCGTCAAAGCGCTCGCCGGTCTCGACGCGTTCGCAGCGCGTGCGAGGACTGCGCATGCCGATGCGGGTGTCGAGCCCGACGCTGACGTCCTCGCCGAGTTCCGAGCTGCGATGGACGACGATCTCGACACGCCGCGTGCCACGGCGCTGCTGTTCGACACGGTTCGGCGCGCCAATGTGGCGCTTGACGCCGCCGATCCAGCGGCGCCGCCGCTGATCGCCGCGGTGTACGAGATGGCCTCGGCGGTGGGCCTCGTGCTCGGCGCGGCGGGTGAGATCGATGCAGCGTCCCTGCAGCTCGCACACGATCTCGACGCGGCGCGAGCCGCGAAGGACTTCGCTGCCGCTGATGCCATCCGTGCCGAACTGCAAGCGGCGGGCTGGACGGTCGAAACGACACGCGACGGAACGTCGTTGCGTGGCTGAGCTGCTCTCGGATTCG
>CAWBZS010000003.1:0-92843 GCA_963793335.1 Ilumatobacteraceae bacterium
CTCTCCAACCCACCGAGGTGGGAGTGTCGAGCCAGCGACGATAGTCAGCGAGCGCATCATCCGAGTCGGGAACGACTCATGTGGACAATGCGTCCTTGCTGTTCGATCGACCCGAGGTACAAAGCTCGAGTCGATCAGGTAACCGTGTTGCTGCCGTCAGGGTAGACGACAGCGAAATTGACAGACAGTTCCGTGTCCACCCCAAAAGGTGGGCGCGTACTGCCCGCACTGGCGTTCTGTCTTCTCTTCCGTTTTCAAGGAGCCGAAGCTCAGGCACGCACCAGAAACCGGAGATTGCCTTGCGGGTCATCAGCGGTCGGCGTTGGTGCCGAGTGGCCTTTCCGGAGGAGCTGGTCCTTCCGTGAGGCGGACTTAAAAGATAGCACCCCCGTAGTGCTTTGCAACACCCCTCACGGAAAATATTTCGGCGAGGTGGTGCGACTTCTTGCCCTTGCGGAGCAAGAGGTACTTCCCGTGCACCAGTTTCTGGTCACTGAGCAGGGAGTTCTCGTCGAGCTGAACCCCGTTGGCATAGAACGAGCGCTGCGCGAGCGAGCGTCGCGCGTCGCCGTTCGACGAGGCCAGGTCCGCACCGACGAAGACCGCGATCAGATCGGCGAGATCGGCGGCGGAGATGCGCGAGGTCGGGATCTCCATGGCCAGGGTCGCGAAGGCCTCCTCCGAGGCAGTCGTCGGATCACCAGTGAAGAGCAGTTCGGCAGCTTCTGCAGCGGCCACGGCCGCCGGTGCGCCATGAACGAGTGCGGTCACTTCGTCGGCAAGCGCACGTTGACCGAACCGGAGGTGGGGCGCCTCGGCGTGTTCCGCCACGATCGCTGCAATCTGTTCGACCGGCTGGAGCGAGAAGGTCAACAACTGCGACTCGACCTGTTCGTCCGGTGTTTGCATCCAGTGCTGACGGAACTGGTACGGACTCGTCTTGTCGGCGTCGAGCCACACCCGTGCGCCCGTGGTCTTTCCGAGCTTGGTTCCGTCGGACGCAGTGAGCAGCGGCCACGAGAAGGCATGGACGTGCTCGGCCCGCTTGCGCCGGATCAGGTCGACGCCGGCGATGATGTTGCCCCACTGGTCGGAACCGCCGATCTGGATGGTGCATGCCAGGTTGTCGTGGAGCCAGAGGTAGTCGTTGGCCTGCAACAACATGTAGCTGAACTCGGTGAAGGAGATGCCGTGCTCGGAGTTGACGCGCAGTCTGATGCTCTCGCGGGCCAGCATTTGGTTGACAGTGACGTGTTTGCCGACGTCGCGCAGGAATTCGAGAACGGAGATGTCCTGCGTCCAGTCGCGGTTGTCGACCAGGGCACCACCGTCCGACCCGAGGGCGACGATTCGGCTGATCTGCTCCTTGATCATCGCCACGTTGCGATTCAGGGTCTCGTCATCGAGCAGGTTCCGTTCGTCGGAGCGTCCGCTCGGATCGCCGACCATGCCCGTCGCTCCCCCAGCGAGCGCGATCGGGCGATGGCCGGCGTCCTGGAAGCGACGCAGCATGATCAGCCCGATCAGATTCCCGACGTGGAGGCTGTCGGCGGTTGGATCGCAGCCGTAGTAGATCGCCACCGGCCCGCCCGCAACGGCATCACGAAGCGCGTCGCGGTCGGTCGAGTCGTGGATGAGGTGTCGAGCCTCGAGGTCGGCGATGAGATCGTGTCCTGCCATACGGCGCCCAGGGTACTGTCGCCCCGTGGCCGACCGAGTCGATGATGCCGCGCAGCGAGCGAACGACGCCGAGCTCCTCGAGCACTTCGTCGCGTTCGCCCGGACGACGCACCCACGCGCACCGTTGTACTCGGCGCTCTCCGCCATCGCAGCTCGAAACCCACAGGTCGCGGCCATCTTGCGCCGTGCCCCGGCGCCCGAACGAGTGCCAGTGCTGTTCTTTGCTGCGGTCCACGCGCTCCTCCTCGGTGATCCCGACGAGGAACTGGCCCGGTGGTATCGGAATCTCACCGCCGAGCCCCGTTCGCCGAGCGAGCGTTCACTCGGCACCGTCTTCCAGCGGTTCGTTGCGGAGCGTCACGCCGAACTCGAGCATCTCGTCGCGACCAGGACGACCCAGACCAACGAGGTCGGACGATGCTCGTTCCTGCTGCCGGCGCTCGGACTGATTGCGAGCGAGGTCGGGTCAATCGGGCACCTCGACGTCGGGGCGAGCGGCGGGCTCAACTTGCTGCTCGACCGCTACGAATACCACTATCGCTTCGACGAGTCCGAGCGGACGATCGGCGGGCCCTCGGCGGTGGTCCTCACGTCCGATGTCCGCGGCGACATGACGGTGCCGAGCGGACTGCCCGAGATCGTGAGCCGGTGCGGGGTCGATCGCCGACCGATCGACGTCACCGACCCCGTCGAGGCACAGTGGCTCGAGGCCTGCGTCTGGCCCGACCAGGCCGACCGTTTCCGCCGCCTCGTTTCCGCGATCGAACTGGCTCGTGAGGATCCACCCGAGATGCTTGCGGGCGACGCCGTGCCGATGCTCCGACCGGCGATCGAACGTGTCGGCGCATCCGCTCACCCGGTCGTCACCAACTCCTGGGTGCTGAACTACCTGACGCCGCCCGATCGGGTCGAGTACCTGGCCGAGCTCGACGCGATCGGAGCCGAGCGTGACCTGTCGTGGGTCTACGCCGAAGCACCGGCGCTGATCCCGGAGCTGCCGAACGAGCCCGATCCGATCGATGCGCATCGCACGGTACTGTCGGTGGCCCGCTGGCGCCACGGCAACCGAACGGTCACCCATCTGGCGACCTGCCACCCCCACGGCTTCTGGATCCACTGGCGCTGAGCGACGCCGAGGCACACACGGCTCAGAACGGTCCGGAGATCATGTACGTACTGCCGTCGAATGTCGGCGGCGTGGGTGCCCGCTGCGAGTTCACGATGAGCCGCGTCCCGGTGGGGTCGAAGGCGGCTCCCGTCACCTCGGAACCGTCATGGCCGACGAACCGGAGGAAGGGGTCGGCGTGACCGTCGGGTGTGATCATCACGACTTCCATGTTGCCGCCGTCCTCGCAGACGAAGAGGTTGCCGGTGTCGTCGTACACAGCGAGGTTGTCCGGCGCATCGACGGGTGGGCCCTCCCAGTAGACCGTCAGCCGTGACCGGTCCAGGTCGAGACGAGAGATGCGGTTGTCGCCCTTGGTGGCGAGGTAGAGGACGTCACCGTCGAGCGCGATGCCCTCGCCGCCTGGAAACGCCGTCGCGCCGGGGGCGTCGTATCGCGCCGGGGTTCGGCCGGGCGCTCCGATCCCACGGACCGGAACCCAGCTGATCGCACCGTCGGCCGGCGAGACGGCGACCGCCTCCAGCCCACCGTCCGACAGATCACCCCATGTCTGCGGCCGGAAGCGGTAGAGCAGGCCGTCGGGCTCGTCCTCGGTCAGGTACAGCACCCGGCGAGCGCTGTCGGCGGCAACCATTTCGTGGCGGAAGATCCCCATCGCTGGACGCGGCTGCGCCGGCGCCCGGCCGAGCGGGTCGCACTCCCAGACCTGGCCGGCCTCGATCTCCTCGCAGGACAGCCAGGTTCCCCACGGCGTGGCACCACCGGCGCAGTTCCAGGTGGTTCCCTCCAGGATCGAGTAGGCATCGACGACGGCGCCCTCGGCGTCGAAGCGGAGGGCCCCTGCACCTCCACCACCCTCGGCCGGCGCCTCGCTGTTGTTGGCGTAGATCCAACCACCGTCGTCGACGGGAAAACACGCTCCGCCATCGGCGAAGAGGTGCCAGCGATGGTTCGTTCCGACGACAGGTTGTCCACCCGCGGCCAGGAATTCGGAAGTGAATCCTGCCGGCAGGAGGAGGCCGTTCACGTCCGGCGTTGCGGACAGCGGGCCATAGCGAGTGGTCTCCTGACGTCTGTCGGTGCTGGTGGGGACCTCGGTCGTCGTGACGTCCGACGGTGGCGTCGCGCCCGTCGTCGGTGGCGGTGGTCCAGCTGTTGCCGAGGTGACGTTCGTCGGTTGCGTGCTCGCACTCCCCCGCAGGCCCGCGTTCGGGCCGTCGTCGCCGCACGCAGCGACGATGCCGCTGACCGCGCCGGCGGCCCCGATCGATGCAGTCATTCGCAGGAAGCGTCGCCGATCCATGGTTCAGAGCTCCGCTCCCAGCCCGACCCCTGAGTCCCACGTCGCGAGCTCGGCCCGCACCGCTTCCGGTCGTCGGGTCAGGAAGTCCTTGCGGTCGGCCAGGGAGTTCTCGAACTCGGTCATCGTGACGAATTCCCGTGAGCCGGTCAGTCCGTCGCCGCGCACGAGATCGGCGAGGCGGTCTGCCTGTGCGATCAACGCCGGCACGTCCCAGATCTCGTCGAGCACCCAGCTGACGCGCTCGGCGAAGTCCGTGCGGAACGTCGGGTCCTCCCAGAGCCTCGCGGCGAGCGTGGCGTCGTCCTTGGGCGGGAGGAGGACCGGCGCCGACGGCCCGACCTCGTAGGTGCTCCATGCCCCCATCCCGAGAGAGATGTCGGCACCGTGCGGCAGGAACACGAACCGATCGCTCGTGGGGTCGTGGTACACGTAGAAGTTGTTCGGGAACGCATCCGGATCGTTGGGCGGATGGATGGCATCGGGAAACAGACCCGGAACACCGAGATCGTACGCATACCCATCGTGGTGCCCGACAAGTGCCTCGATGACCCAGTAGGTCATCAACTGGTCCACGTCGACGAGTTCCCCGATGGCGGCCCGGTACTCCTCGTCCGAAGCCGTTTCGACCACCTCGATCACGGCGGCAACGTCGCTGGTGTCGCCCTGGCTCTTGTTGGTGCGCAGCTCCAGCCCCATGTCTGGGGCGCCAGGCACGCCGGTCAATTCGTAGAGGTTCCCGGTGGGGTCGGCGAAGTGCTGGGTCAGCATCCGCTGCTTGTACGTTTCGCGCATGACGTAGAGCCCGAAGGTCTCACCGTTCACGGTCACTCGCGCGAGCGCGGTGCGGGGTGCGGGGATGCCAGCCGCGGCGTACAGGCCGTAGATGAGCGGCTCGTTCACGAAGGAGTGATCCCACGTCGCGTTGCCGAGTGTGAACCGGTCGACATCGAACAGCAGCAGGTCATCGACGAACTCGTCGGTCTCGATGCTGAACCCGGGCTTCTTGTCCAGTGGCTGGAACTGTCCCCATCCGTTCTTGAGCCGAAGTCCCGCGTCGTCGACCGTCGTGCCATCGACCGTCAGCCGTACCGGAACCCGGTCGTCGGTGGGCGGATCCAGAAGTGCGATGCTCCCGTCGCTGATCTCGATGTCGATCTCGTGCAACACCGTCTGGTCGAACAGCTGCTCCGAACGCTCCGAGAACGACGGCAATGGTGTGGCGACCGTGGTGCTCGGCGGTGCGGTGTCCGCCGGCCCAACGTCCTCGGGTGCCTCGGTCACCACCGGGTCCGACACCGGGGCACTCGACACCGACGGGCGAGGCGGGCTCGCCGGGGTGGCGCTCTCGGCGCCGCAGGAGGCGGCCAGCAGGCTGACACACAGCCCGAAGGCCCCCCAACGCATGCTCCGGGTCATCGGACGACCTCTTCCTGAGGCGGCGGGAGCTGCCCGCCGGTGTCGCGGTCGACCTTCCGGTCGGAGCGTCGCGCGACTGGGCGATCGGTGTTGATTCGGACGTCGACGCGTGTCCGCTTGTTCGAGTAGTCCATCTCCAGCACTCGCAGCCTGGTGACTTCGTATCCGAGCCGATCCTCGAGTTCACCCGGCAGCGACGCCAGCGGCCGAGGGGAACCCTTGAGCACGACCAGGTGCCGCTCGGCATGGGGCAGCACCCGCGGGTGGTCGGCGACGTACATCACCCCGAGCAGCACGACGTTCAACGTGATCGCGATTCGCCACTGATCCGGCGTGGACAGCCCATTCACGAGGCCGATCACGAGCGCAACGAAGTAGTACCCGATCTCCTCCTGGCTGGCGGTCGTCGAGCGCAAACGGATCACTGACAGCAACGCGAAGAGGCCAATGCCGAACCCGATGCTGATCGTCGAGGTGGCGGTGAAGGAAGAGACGGCGAACAGACCGACGTTGACCCCCATGAATCCGAGGGTCAGGTCGCGTCGCTGATGACGCCGGAAATAGAGCACATACGTCAGCAGCGAGATGGCGACGAGGTCGACCACCAGGCTGGCCAGGAAGTGCTCGTAGTCCGTCACCACCATGCGTCACCTCATCGACGTGCTTGCTCTCATGTCTCACGGTACGTCCGCTCCGGCAGGTCGATCAGGGCCGTTGGTCATGACGGTGCGTCGACACGCCAGCGCCACCGCGTGTCGACGCCCTTGCTGATCCCGACGCGCGGACCAACGAGCGGATCGTCCGGAGGCGGGGTGCCGTCGTCGACGATCTGGATCGAAGCGTCGGAGGCCGCCAGATCGACACCATCGTCGGACAGCCGGAGCCCGAGCGCCTGACACAGCTTGCCCGGCCCGTCGGCCAGCGGTCGACCCTCGCCGCGCCGAGCCCGCATCGCAGCGAGACCCAGCGTGGGCTCCACGGCACGGATCAGCACGGCTTCGCCCTCGCCCTCGGCCCCGGTGACCACGTTGGCGCAGACGTGCACGCCATAGCTGAGGTACACGTAGAGCCGGCCGGCCGGGCCGAACATCACCTCGTTGCGTGACGTCGTCCCCCGAAACGAGTGACTCGCAGGATCGTCCTGGGTGTAGGCCTCGGTCTCGGTGATCCGCCCGGCGACACGGACGCCACCACGATCGACGACCAACAGCTTGCCGAGCAGCTCGGGCGCCACGACCGGCGCGGCACGAGCGAACCAGCCGTGTTCGATCAGCGGGCCAGCCGTTCCTGATCGGCCGCAAGCATCGCCCGGTAGGCCTCGAGCTGCAGCGGCAGCGCCTCGGGGCCGGCCGCACCGCGAGAGGTGCGCATCCGAACGCCGACCCCAGGCCCGACCAGAGCGGCAGCGTCCGGACCGAGTTGCGGGTCCGCAGCGACGAGGTCACGCAACGAGCCCTCCCCGGCCAACGTCGCACGCACGTGCGCTCCCACGATGGCGTGCGCATCCCGGAACGGCGTGCCTGCTCGCACGAGATACTCGGCAAGATCGGTTGCGGCCGTGGTCTCTTCGTCTGCCGCAGCTTGCATCGCCTCCGGCATGAACGTGGTCGTGGCGATCATGCCGGTCAACGCGGTGACGGCGAGGGCGACCTGTTCGACCGAGTCGAAGAGTGGCTCCTTGTCCTCCTGCAGGTCCCGGTTGTACGCGAGCGGCAACCCCTTGAGCGTGGCGAGGAGACCGGTGAGGTTGCCGATCAGCCGCCCACTCTTGCCTCGCGCCAACTCTGCGATGTCCGGGTTCTTCTTCTGGGGCAGCATCGACGATCCGGTGGCGTAGGCATCGTCGAGCTTGGCGAAGCCGAACTCCCCCGACGTCCACAGCACCCACTCCTCGCCGATGCGCGACAGGTGGATGCCGACCAGCGCGAGATCGAAGACCGCCTCGGCCACGAAGTCACGGTCACTGACTGCATCGAGGCTGTTGTCGAACGTCGCAGCGAACCCGAGGTCCTGCGCGTTGCCGACGGGATCGATCGGGAGCGACGATCCGGCGAGCGCTCCTGCACCGAGCGGGGACACGTCGAGGCGCGTCCGGGTGGCCAGCAGGCGATCGACGTCACGCGCCATCGCCCAACCGTGTGCGAGCAGATGGTGGGCGAGCAGCACCGGCTGTGCCCGCTGCAGGTGCGTGTAGCCGGGAAGGTACGTGTCATCGGCGTCGAGGGCCCGCTCCAGCAACACCCGCTGGAGACCATGGATGCCCCGCGCGACGTCGAGGAGCTCACGTTTGCACCACAGTCGAAGGTCGGTGGCGACCTGGTCGTTGCGGCTGCGAGCCGTGTGCAGCTTGCCGCCCGGCGGACCGGCCAACTCGGTGACGCGCCGCTCGACGGCGGTGTGGATGTCTTCATCACTCTCGACGAACGCGAACTCCCCGGACTCGATCTCGATTGCCACCTGGTCGAGTGCGGCGAGGACGCTGTCTCGTTCAGCGTCGGTGAGCAACCCCACACGCGCCAGACCGCGCACGTGCGCTTTCGAACCGTCGACGTCGTCACGCCACATGCGTTGATCGAACGGCAGGCTGACCGTGTAGGCCATCAACGACTCCGACGGCCCGTCGGCGAACCGACCGTGCCACAGGGTTTTCGCATCGCTGGTCGCGTCGGCGTTGCTCATGTCATTCCAATCCTGCAAGGTCACGAAGGTGTGCTGCCAGTGCGGTGCCGTCGCTCGCCGACGACACACACATCAAGGTGTCGTCGCCCGCCACCGTGCCGAGCAGACCGTCGACGCGGCTGCGATCGAGCGCCGAGCCGACCACGTGGGCGCACCCCGGCGGTGTGCGCAGGATGACGATGTTGGCCGAACAGACGACCTCGGCCACCCACTCCCCCATCACGCGTCGGAGATGGTCGACCGGGGCCAGTCGATCGGGGGCGAACTCCGGGATGGCGTACACGGTGTTGCCGCTCGGCACGCGAACCTTGATCGCCCCGATGTCATCGAGGTCGCGCGACACCGTTGCCTGCGTCGCCTCGATGCCGTGTTGAGCCAACAACTCGATGAGCTGCGGCTGGCTGGTCACCTCGTGATCGCCGATCACCCGGCTGATGGTCGCTTGACGCTGCACCTTGCTCACGGCGTCTCCGTCACACTGTCGGTTCCCGGAGACCCGGGCTCGGGGAACCGTGCGCCGAGAAGGAAGGCGAGCGCTCCGCGGGCCGCGTGGAGTCGGTTGTGCGCCTGCTGGAACACCACCGACTGGGCGCCGTCGATCACGTCAGCCGACACCTCGATGCCTCGATACGCGGGCAGACAGTGCATGAACACCGCTGCCGGGTCAGCCAACGCCATCAGTGCGTCGTCGACCATGAAGCCCTCGAACTGCTGGAGCCGCTGCTGCTTCTCCGTCTCCTGCCCCATCGACACCCAGGTGTCAGTGTGCACCGCATGGGCCCCCTCGACGGCCTCGGCTGGCCGGTGCGCCTGGGCGACCGACGGAGCGCCCAGCGCACCGAGTCGCTCGAGTTCGGCCAGCGGCGCATCGAAGCCGACCGGGCAGGCGAAACGAATGTGCATGCCGAGCATGGCGGAGATCTCGGCGAGCGATCGTGCGACGTTGTTGTAGTCCCCCACGTAGGCCACGGTCTTGCCGACGAGGTCACCCAGACACTGCTGCATCGTCAACGCGTCGGCCAACGCCTGCAACGGGTGGGAGTGATCGGACAGCATGTTCACGACGGGGACGTCGACGACTGCGGCGATCCGGGTGACCGTGTGGTGATCGAACACGCGTGCAGCGATCAAGCCGTGATAGCCCTCCATCACCCTGGCCACGTCTTCGACCGGTTCGCGGATGTCGAAGCCGACCTCCTCGCCGCGGGTGTAGACCGGGTGACCACCCAGCTGACTGACCGCCATCTCCATCGAGTGCCGGGTGCGGTTCGACGGTTTCTCGAAGATCAGTGCTGCGCCCTGTCCGCGGAGCGGATGACCGAACGATCCGATCGGTGCCTCCGCCAGTGCCAGGACGTCGACGACCTCGGCGGCGGTGAGATCGGTGACATCGAGGAGATGCCGGACTCCGGAGCTCATGAGGCCACGGCCTGAGCTGCCAATGCCGCCGCGATCAGCGCGACCGCTTCGTCGATCTCGGCGTCGCTGACGGTGATCGGCGGCACCAGCCGCAACGTCGTGGGAGTCACCGCATTGACGATCAGCCCAGCGTCGAGCAGGTCGGAGTAGGCCACCTTCGCATCGATGCCCTCCGCGAGTTCCACACCGAGCATCAGACCATGACCGCGTACGCCCACCACGCCGGGCACGGCACGAAGCAAGCCGACGAGGCGCCGCCCCTGACGCGCTGCCACCGCCGGCGCATCGATGCGGTGCATCTCGTCGATGACCGCGTTGACCGCAGCAGTGGCAATCGCGGTACCGGAGTAGGTACTGCCGTGGTCGCCGGGCTCGAACACCGCGGCCACGTCGGTGCGTGCCCAACACGCTCCAACCGGCATGCCGTTGCCCATCGCCTTGGCAAGCGTGACCACGTCCGGGCTCACGCCGCAGTGTTCGAAGCCGAACCACTTGCCCGTGCGGGCAAAGCCGGTTTGGATCTCGTCGACCATCATCAACGCCCCGGTTTCGTCGCACAACTCGCGGATGCCTTGGAGGTACTCGCCAGTGGCCGGGTGAACGCCTCCCTCTCCCTGGATCGGCTCGATCAGGATGGCTGCAACGCTCGGGTCGACGGCGTTGCGCATTGCGTCGAGGTCGCCCCACGCAACATGGCGAAAGCCGTCGGGCATGGGAGCAAACGGTTCGTGTTTGGCAGGCTGGCCCGTGGCGGCGAGCGTGGCGAGCGTGCGGCCGTGGAAGCTGCCGAGGGCGCTGACGATCGTGTGACGACCACGGCCTCCGTGCTTGCGGGCAAGCTTGATGGCGCATTCGTTCGACTCGGCGCCCGAGTTGGTGAAGAAGATCTGCCCTCGATGCCCGGTGGCTTCGTGGAGCAATTCGTTGACCTTGACGGCGGCTTCGGTGGCAACCGGGTTGGCAAAGAAGTTCGAGACGTGGAGGAGCCGTTCGAGCTGATCGCCCACCGCTTCGGCCACGACCGAGTTCGAGTGCCCGAGCGACACCACGGCGATCCCGGCGAGAAAGTCGAGGTACCGCTTGCCGTTGGAGTCCCACAGCTCGGTGCCCTGGCCGCGGTCGAACATGATCGCGGGCGGGCCGAACACCGGCATGAATGGGCAGTCGACCATCGGTGCGTGGTCGAAGGCGTGGGCATCGGTACTGGTCATGAGCCGTCCTCGTCGTTGCGGTGGTGCATCACCATCGTGCCGATGCCGGCGTCGGTGAAGATCTCGAGCAGGAGCACGTGGGCGATCCGTCCGTCGAGAATATGAGCCCGGTGGACGCCATTGCGCACGGCGTGGGTACAACTCTCGACCTTGGGGATCATGCCACCGGCAATGATGCCGTCGGCCACCAGTTGGTCGAGTTCGCCTGCGGTCACCTGACGGATGAGGCTGGCTGCGTTGGCGACGTCGCGCCGGAGTCCTTCGATGTCGGTGAGGTACACCAACTTCTCTGCACCGATTGCCTCGGCGATGGCACCGGCGACCGTGTCGGCGTTGATGTTGTACGCCTGACCCGTCTCGTCGCTGCCGATCGTGGCGATCACCGGGATGAACTCGTCGTCGATCAGCCCGTGGATCACCTCGGGGTTGATCTCGGTGACATCGCCGACGAACCCGAGCCGTTCGTTGCGCGCTCGTCGCGCGGATCAGGCCGCCGTCGACTCCGCTGATCCCCACGGCGTAGCGGCCGTGGACGTTGATCGCTGCCACCAGTTGCGGGTTGACCTGCCCCTTGAGCACCATGCGGGCGATGTCGACGGTTTCGGCATCGGTGACTCGAAGTCCGTCGAGGAACTCGGGCTGCTTTCCGAGACGCGCCATCAGTTGGGAGATCTGCGGACCACCGCCGTGCACCACGATCGGGCGCATTCCGACGAGGCGCATCAGCACGATGTCCTCGGCGAACAGCGACAACGCGTCGTGGTCCGAGGTCCCTGCGAGCGCATTGCCGCCGTACTTGACCACGACGGTCTTGCCGGCGAATCGACGGATGTAGGGCAGGGCTTCGACCAGGACCGATGCCTTCAGCTCAGCGGCGGTGTTGTCCACTGGTGCGGCACCGGTCGTCGCAGCTCCGGCGGCGAGCGGGCCGCTCACGGTGCGAGGCCGATCGTGGACAGCCCAGCAGCCTCGTCGAGGCCGAGCGCAACATTCGCTGCCTGCAGTGCGCCGCCGGCGGCACCCTTGGTGAGGTTGTCGATCGCACACATCGAGATCACGGTGTCGGTGCGCTCGTCGTAGCGGGCCGACACGTGGGCTGCGTTCGAGCCGAGCACCGACTTGGTGGCCGGTGGTGCATCGAGCACCGCCACGAACGGCTCGTCGGCGAAGAACGATCGCAGCGCCTCACCAACCCCGGCATCGGTACACCCGTCGGCAGCTGGAGCGGCGCAGGTGGCGAGCAGTCCTCGACTCATGGGCACCAGGTGTGGTGTGAAGATGAGCTGCGCGCCGATCTCCTGCTCCATCTCCGGGGTGTGACGGTGAGCGAGCAACCCGTACGGAGTTGCGTTCGAGTCGATGTTGGTGAAGACGTTGGTCTCCGTCGGCGTCCGCCCGGCACCGGTGATGCCGGTGACGGTGTTGACGACGATGCCGCTGGTGGACACCAGACCGGCGTCCACCAGGGGGCGAAGCGCAAGGGTGGCAGCGGTGACATGACACCCCGGCGTTGCCACGAGCGCCGCGCCGTGGAGTTCCGAGCGATGGAGCTCCGGCAAGCCGAACACGGCCTGCTCGAGCAGGCCGAGTTGGGTGTGTTCGAAACCGTAGAACGCCGGGTAGGCAGCGGGGTCCTTGAGGCGAAAGGCAGCCGACAGGTCGACCACACAGCCGACCGATCCCACCAGGGACGGCGCCAACTCCATCGAGGCGCCGTGCGGGAGCCCGAGCAACACCAGATCGAGTCCGGCGACCGCGGCGGGGTCGAAGGCGGAGAACGCCAGATCGGGGTAGCCCAGCTCGAGGGAGGGGTAGAGGTCGGCCGCCCGACGCCCGGCCATCGAGTCGCCCGTCGCCAGCACCACCTCGAACTCCGGGTGTTGCGCGGCGAGGCGCAGCAGTTCTGCACCGGTGTATCCCGAGGCTCCGATGATTCCCACAGCGACCATCTGCATGACCATACACGAATACGCATGATCATCCAACGCCGCTCGCGAGCGATGAGTCTTCGCGCGAACCGTTCGCGCGGAAACTCATCGCGAGCAGCCTCTGGCAGACTGGCACCATGATTCCCGGCACGCCTCCCACCAAGGGGCGCCTCCTGGTCGCAACGCCACCACTCGAGGACGCCAACTTCGACCGTACGGTGATCTTCGTGCTCGAGCACCACGACGACGGTGCGATCGGTGTCGTGATCAACCGACCGAGCTACGAGGCGCTCGACGAGCCACTCGATCGGTGGATCGACCTGCAATCGGCGCCCTCGTCGGTCTTCAGCGGTGGCCCCGTGGAGGAGTCGGCCTTGATTGCATTGGCCGAAACCAAACAGGTGCTGATCGACCATGGCGAGTATCTCTCCCCGATCGCCGGAACGATCGCATCAGCGGATCTCACCGCCGACCCGGCGCTGGTCGCCCCCGACGTGATGAGCGTGCGAGTCTTTCGCGGCTACGCCGGCTGGGGTCCGGGGCAGCTCGAAGGCGAAATCGAGGCCGGGGCATGGCTCGTCCTCGACTCCGAGCCGGGCGACGTCTTCTCCGATGACCCCGACGAACTGTGGCGCACCGTGCTGCGCCGCCAGCCCGGTCGCCTCGCCTGGCTCGCCGACGCTCCAGACGACCTCAGCGCGAACTGAGCAGGCCCGGCGTGTTCACGCGACGGCGGCTGACGCGAGACGACTTTGCCCTCCTCGCCACCTGGCTGTCGCAACCGTTCGTTGCCGAGTGGTGGGCCCACGAGGTCACTCCGACAGCACTCGAAGACGACTTCGGCGATGCGATCGATGGCGCAGAGGCGGGCGAGGACTGGGTGATCGAACTCGATGGCACGCCACTCGGGCTGATCCAGTACTCGCGTTTCGTCGACTACCCCACGTACGCCGAGGAGATGGAAGCGCTCTACCCGGTCGGGCCCGGAGCGGCGTCGATCGACTACTTCGTCGGCGACCTCAGTCGGGTCGGGCACGGTGTCGGCACCGCGATGATCGCTGACTTCGTCGAGTTCGTGTGGGCGCACGACCCGGCGACGACCCACCTCGTCGTGCCGGTCAACTCTGCGAACGAACGGTCGTGGCGGGCGCTGCTGCGCGCCGGGTTCGACCTGGTGGCCCGCGGCGAGATGGACCCGGACAACCCGGTCCATCCGCGGATGCATGAGGTGCTGCGCATCGATCGGCCGTCCGACACGACCGAGGATCGACGGTCTACGTTGTCGAGATGACCGCCGACTGGGCTCGACCGATCGTCCACTTCGAGATCCTGGCCCGCAATCCAGACGTGCAACAGCGGTTCTACGGCGAGCTGTTCAACTGGCCGTTCGGTGAGGGTCCGATCATGAACGTGCCGAGCGGCCTGGGTGGCCCCGAGCCAGGGCCAGCTGGGCACATGCGCCAGAGCGACGCCACCGGATTCGCGCTGTACATCCAAGTGCGAGATCTCACCGACGCACTCGACCGGGTGCCCGGCCTCGGTGGAACGGTGTGCTCGGAGCCGTTCGACGTTCCCGGCGGGCCGACGATCGCATCGATCGAGGACCCCGAAGGCAATCCGCTCGTCCTCGTGCAGCAGTAGCCGACACTCACGGGAGCCCGACGAACGCCTCCCGGTGGATGCTGTCCGGATCGACCAGCGACATGAACTCGGCGCCCACTGCGGAGGAATCGAACGCTCGAGCGGCAGTGGTGGCAGCGGTGTCAGTCGACCACACCTGAAGCACCAGCCAGCGTCCATCGTCATTGCGACCGGTCGTCCGACGGACCAGTCCGGGCTGCTGATACGCGAACTCCGTTTGAACACGCTCGTCGACGACGACGAAGTGCTCGACGTCCACGCCGTCACGAAGCGCGAAAGGTGAAGATCTCGATCATGGCCGAGCTGACGGTAGTCGGCGAAGGAAACCCGGTCGCACCCCCGCCTCGAGACACCTACGGTTCGGACATGGATGACTGGTGGACGACACCACTGCGCGAGGTCTTCGGCGAGCGGCGGATCGTGCTCGCGGGCGCGAGCGCCGCGGCGTGGACCGAACACCTCGACGTGCTCCGTGCTGCGGGCGCATCGGACATCTTCGTGATCGCCACGGCGTGGGGCGCCGGCGAGCACCCCGACGTCGAGACCCTGGTCACCGAGGCACCTCCTGGCATGACGACGATGGAACAGATTCGCTTCGACGAGGCATTCCTCGCCGACCCACCGCCTGAGGTGCGCTCCGCCCTCGATCGCTTCGACCCCGACCGCGAGGCCAGGGTGCTCGGCACCTTCCTCAACGCCAACAGCCATCTCGCCGGGCGCCCCTTCGTGTCCTACCGCCGGGCCGATTGGCTGGCGCTGGAGGACAAAGTGGTGGTGGATGCCTTCTTCGATCGCGCGGGCGTTGCCCGTCGACCGTCGATGGTCGTACCGCTGGCCGAGGCCGATCGGGCCGGCGTCTCCCTCGATCACGGCGATGGCACGGTGTGGGCAGCCGACGCGCGTGCCGGCTTCCACGGGGCGCGTCGCAGACCTACTGGGTCGCCGACGACGAGTCTCGCAACGTCGCCATGGACGGGCTGCAGGACGTGTGCGACTCGGTCCGCATCATGCCGTTCGTCGATGGCATCCCCTGCTCGATCCACGGGATCGTCCTCCCCGACGGTGTCGCCGTGCTCCGCCCGGTCGAAATGGTCACGCTGCGCCAGGGGCACCAGTTCGTCTACGCCGGTTGTTCGACGTTCTGGGATCCCCCGGACGACGTGCGCGAGCAGATGCGGTCCATCGCTCGCGCGGTGGGCGCGCAACTCGTCGACGAGGTCGACTTCCGGGGCACGTTCACCGTCGACGGAATCGTCGGCAGCGACGGCTTCTGGCCGACGGAATTGAACCCTCGATACGGCGCCGGCATCAACGCGATCGCCCGGGCCAGTGGGCTCCCGATGCTGCTGGTCAACGACCTCGTCGTCGGCGGTCACGATCTCGCCCGCTCGGCGGCGGCCATCGAAGCCGAGTTGGTCGAACGGGCCGACAACAACCGGGGAGGGGGCACGTGGATGGGTGCGTTGGCCATCGACGAGCCGCACGCTCGAGTTGATCATGACACTGCGACGGTCGTGGTCGGGTCGAGCCACGTCCGCTGCCTGTGGGACCCGGACACCACACCGGTCGGGCCGTCGACGGCGCAACGGGCCTGCGATTTCTGGGCGACGGTCGATCGCGAACTCCGCACGAACATCGGCCCGCTCACCCCAGCGCCCGACCTCGGCGGCTGAGGCTGTTCAACCCGAGATGGCGGCGATGGCGTCGTCCACTCGGTCGACGGGGACGAGGAGATGGTCCTGGTGGTATCCGGCGAGCACATTGCAGGGGATCTCGACCGCTGCGAGACGGGCGCTGACGACCGCGGTGAGCCCAACGGCGTCGAGGCTCGATTGCACGGTGAGCGTGAGCCACGCGAACTGGACCGCAGTCGACTGGCCGGCACGCTCTGCTGCCTCGACGGGCAGCACGATCGTGGTCAGGCGACCCTCCTTCACCATCGCGTGCGCAGCAGCGATGAGACCGGGCGTCGGCACCGCGACAGCGATGTAGGCGAACACGCCCGGCCGCCGCTGCACGCCAAGCGTTGCGAGCATGAGGTCGAGGTCGGTTTCTCCTGGTGCAACCATGACCGTCAGCTTCCCATCCGTGTCAAACCGGCGTGGCGCGGCCGCATCGCAACCCGTCGACC
The DNA here is from genome assembly GCA_963793335.1 of Ilumatobacteraceae bacterium. Lineage (GTDB taxonomy): Bacteria > Actinomycetota > Acidimicrobiia > Acidimicrobiales > Ilumatobacteraceae > Sva-07. The sequence continues at coordinate 16,535 of CAWBZS010000003.1, forward strand.
GGCCGTGCGAGACTGCGGATTCACCGACGAGGGGGACTCCGACATGACCACATCACCGATGCTGCCCGGCCGACTGGGCACTGCTGATCTCGACATCCGCGACGATCCGAGAGCCGATCCGCGAATGGTCGCGGCGATGGCGCCACTCGGCCTCGACGTTGCTCCGCCGCCGTCGCCGATCACCGCCGAGAGCCCGCTCGAGGAGATCCTCGAGGTGATCATGCTCGCCGAGGCGGGATTCCAGATGGTGTTCGGCATGGCGAACGAGCCCGCTGACACCCCCGGCGTGTCGTCCACCGTCGAGACGATCACCGGCACCGATGGCAACGAGATCACCCTGTACATCCACCGCCCCGACCACGTCGACACCGCACTCCCCTGCGTCGTGCACACCCACGGTGGCGGCATGACGATCCTGACCGCAGCGGATCCCAGCTATGTGCGATGGCGCGACTCGCTCGCCGCGACCGGCTTGGTCGTGGTCGGCGTGGAGTTCCGCAATGCCGGCGGAGCGCTCGGACCGCACCCGTTCCCCGCCGGTCTGGACGACTGCGCGAGCGCCGCGCAGTGGGTGATCGCGAATCGTCACGATCTCGGGGTCTCGACGGTCGTGATCTCCGGTGAGTCCGGCGGCGGCAACCTGTCGATCGCCACCGCCCTGAAGGCCAACCGCGAGGGGTGGATCGACGGGATCGACGGTGTGTACGCGCAGTGCCCGTACATCTCCGGCGCGTATGCGAACCCGCCGGCGGAACTGGTCTCCTTGTTCGAGAACGACAAGTACTTCCTCGACGTCGAGAACATGGGTGCGATGGCCAAGGCCTACGACCCCGACGGCGCCAACGCGACGAACCCCCTCGCCTGGCCGATGCACGCAACAGCAGCCGACCTCGTCGGCCTACCGCCGCACGTCCTCTCGGTCAACGAACTCGATCCGCTGCGCGACGAAGGCTTGGTGTACTTCCGCACACTGCTGAGCGCCGGCGTCAGCGCGGTGAGCCGAACGGTCAACGGCACCTGTCACGCCGGCGACTGCTTGTTCGTCGACGCGATGCCCGACGTCGTCGCCGCGACGATCCGCGACATCAAGGGCTTCGCCGACTCGCTTTGACCTGGGCCGCAGCTCAGCTTCGCAGTTGAGCGCCCAGCTTGGCCGTCGTCGTCTCGACGCCACGCCGCACCTCGGCGATGTCGGCGTCGGTCAGATTGCGGTCGCCCGCCTGCAGCCGGACGCGATACGCCAACGAGCGAGTTCCCTCGGCAGCGCGATCGCCGCGGTACACGTCGAAGAGATCGAGATCGACGAGCAGCTTGCCGGCACCTTGCCGGACCGCCTTCTCCACGCGCTCCGCTGGGATGCTGTCCGGTACGACGAACGACAGGTCGAGGTCGCTCGACGGGTACCGGCTGGTCGGCTTCCACTGCGTTGGCTTGGGGGCGCGGTCGAGCATCTGATCGAGATCGACCTCCAGGATCGCCACGCGCTCGGTGACGTCGAACGCTGCCAGCACGTCGGGCGCGACTTCACCGACCGCACCCAGTGGGTCCTTGCCGGCCTGCAGCGTGGCCGATCGGGTGGCATGCAACCCTGCCGGCGGCTTGGACTGGTCGATTCGTGCACCCGCGCCGAGTGCGGCGGCCACCTCCCGCCACACCGCCATGGCTGCCGGTGCATCTCGGCCGGCGAGCACCACCGTCAAGGCCTCGTACTCGCCCGGCAGCTCGCGGTCGGCCGGCGGGTACACGTGACCGATCTCGAACAGCGCGACACCGGTCCGGCGGTGGGATTCGTTGTAGGCGATCGCGCGCAACAGTCCCGGCCGCAGCGACGTCCGCAGCACGCTCTCCTCGGCGACGAGCGGGTTCGTGATGCGCACGGCCTCGGCGGGGAGCCCGGCTCGGGTCAGTGTGTCCGGAGCGAGGAACGGATTCGGCATCGCTTCGGAGATCCCGAGACCCAGGAGCACCTGACGCACCATTCGACGTCGTTGCTGGCGAACGCTCAGTGCGCCGTGAACGACCGACTTCGGCACGGTCTTGCCGATCCGGTCGTAGCCGTAGTGGCGCGCAACCTCCTCGATCACGTCGACTTCCTCGGTGGAGTCGAGCCGCCAGCTGGGCAGGACGACCTCGCGGGTGTCGCCATCGCCGGAGACGGTGTAGCCGATCGGGTCGAGCAGCGCCGGCAGTTCATCGGCCGCCAACTCGGTGCCGAGCGTCCGGTTCACGGCGCCGATGCGCACGGATGTGCTGCGGTGCTCGGCGGGCAGACACTCCGCACGCGCATCGACCGCACCGGCGTGCACGACGACGTTTGGGCAGGTCTCTGCGAGCAGTTCGACGAAGCGGGCAATCGCCAGCGGCATGCCATACGGATCGACCCCGCGCTCGAATCGAGCCGACGCCTCCGATCGAAGGTTGGTCCGGGTGACGGTCTGGCCGATGCCGACCAACGAGAACCAGGCCATCTCGAGCGCAATCGTGGTGGTCGAATCGCTGATCTCGGTGTCGAGGCCACCCATGATGCCGCCCACGCCGATCGGCATGTCGGTGGCATCACAGATGAACAGGTCGTCGCTGGTGAACACCCGGTCCTCGCCGTCGAGCGTGGTCAGGTGTTCGCCGTCGTTGGCTCGCCGGACGCGGAACCCGCCACCGCCGAGCGTGTCGAGATCGTAGGCGTGGTTGGGCTGGTTCAGCTCCAGCATCACGTAGTTGCTGACGTCGACGACGTTGCTGATCGGACGCATGCCCGCTGCGGTCAGACGCTGGGCCATCCACGGAGCGGACGCCGTGACCTCGACGCCAGAGATCACCGTCGAGGTGAATCGACCGCACCGGTCTCCGTCGACGATCTCGACGCTTGCACTCCGCTCGTCGCCCGTGACGGCCAGCGTCGACTCCGGGGGCCTGAAGTCGACGTTCAGCTTGGCCGCGAGATCGCGTGCGATGCCGACGTATCCCCAGCAGTCGGGGCGATTCCGGGTGACGTCGGCATCGATCAGCACGTCGAGCGTGATCCCCAACGCCTCGCCATACGGACGCCCGAGTGGGACGTCGGCGGGAAGCACCCGGATGCCCGAGTGATCGTCGCCGAGGCCGAGTTCGCTGGCCGAGCAGAGCATGCCCTCGGAGTCGATTCCGAGGATGCCCCGACGCTCGATCGTCATCCCGTTGGGCATCGTGGTGCCGAGTGTTGCCAGCGGGACGACATCACCTTCGGACATGTTGAACGCCCCGCACCAGACGTGACGCTCGATGCCGTCGCCGGCATCGACGTACACGCGTTGCACCTTGGCCGCATCGGGGTGCTGTTCGAGACGGAGCACTCGTGCGGTGACGACGCCGGGCACCGTGTCGCCGACGACGTCGACCGAATCGACCTCGAGGCCGAGTGAGGTCAGTGCGTCGGCGATGCGCTGGACGGCGACCGCGTCGGTCGGGTCCCCGAAGTCGCCGTATTCGTTGAGCCAGGACAGGAGGATCTTCATCAGAACTGCTCCATGAATCGGATGTCGTCGGTGTACATCTCACGGATGTCGTCGACGCCGTGGCGTTCCTTGGCCATGCGGTCGATGCCGAAACCGAACGCAAATCCGCTCCACTCCTCAGGGTCGAGACCACCGGAGCGCAGCACGTTGGGATGCACCATCCCGCAGCCGCCCAACTCGATCCAGCTTCCGTCGGGGCGCTGGATGTCGAACTCTGCCGACGGTTCCGTGAACGGGAAGTAGCTCGGTCGCAGACGCGATGTGAAGCCCGGACCGAAGAACGCCTTGGTGAACGCCTCGATCGTGCCGGCGAGGTCGGCCATCGTGATGTCGTGATCGATCACCAGCCCCTCGATCTGATGGAACACCGGCATGTGCGTGGCGTCGGGCGTGTCGCGTCGGAACACCCGTCCGGGCGCCACGATGTAGATCGGCGGTTCGCTCTCGAGCATCGTGCGGATCTGCACCGGCGACGTGTGGGTTCGCAGCACCGTGGTACCCGGCTCCCCACCCGGGGGGACGTGGTCGACGAACAGCGTGTCCCATTCGCCTCGGGCAGGGTGCCCGATCGGCATGTTGAGGGCCTCGAAGTTGTGCCAGTCGGTTTCGACCTCTGGGCCCTCGGCCACCTGGAAGCCCAGTCCGATGAACACGTCTTCGAGCCGCTCCCACGCTTGGGTCACCAGGTGGGCGCGCCCTCGCACAGGCTTGCCGACGAATTCGGTCAGATCGAGGCGTTCGGACTCGACTCGACGGACGAGCGCTTCGGCAGCCAGCGCGGTCCGGCGATCTTCGAGCGACTCGGTGACCGAGGACAGTGCCTCGTTGATCGCTTGGCCGGCGGCCTTCTTCTCGTCGATCGACTCGAGCGAACCGAGACGAGTCTTGAGCTGCGCCAGGGCGCCCTTCTTGCCGGCGAGTCTGGTGGTCAGGACCGCGACGTCGTCGAGCGTGGCGGCGGCGTCGATCTCGGCGAGTGCCGCATCGCGGGCGGCGGTGATGTCAGAGAGCACAGTGACCTTTCGTAGAGCAGCGTTCGGACGGTTCGACCCCGGACGAACTCAGGAGACGGCACAGGAGCGAGTGATCGCCGACGTGCGGAACGTCATCCCCGGCTCACCCGGGGCACGAAAATCGCTGCGACTGCTGCACGAGTGCCGAGGCTACCCGGTCAGGTTCGCGGCGGCGACCATCGTTTCGGGCGATCTGACAATCAGCCGTTGGGATGACCAGGGATCAGCCCAACGGCCCTGGCGTCGGTTCGGGAACGAGGGCACCCTGATGGTGTCATCCCGAGAAAGCGAGCTCCCATGTCGATGCCCCCTCCTCCGCCACCGTCAACATCGCCGCCACCACCACCCGGCCACCCGACCCCAGGGGTCGGCTCGCCCCAGCAGCCATATCCCGCACGACTCACGATCGACCATCCCGCGCAGCTCAGCCGAGTCACCACAGCGTTCCGAATCATTCTGATCATCCCGATCGCCATCGTGATCGGCATCCTCACCAACAGCGGGACCACCACGGTCCAGACGGCAGATGGCGAGTGGGTGACGACCAGCGGCGCGTCGATCACCGGCGCGCTGTTCATGGTGACGTTGCTGATGATCCTGTTCCGACAGCGCTACCCCAAGTGGTGGTTCGACTTTGCGCTCGAACTCAGCCGGTTCGGCGCACGGGTGGGCGCCTACTTCGTGTTGCTCACCGACACCTACCCGTCGACGGTCGAGGAGCAGAGCGTGCATCTCGACATCGACTACCCCGAAGATGTCGAACACGACCTCAATCGGTGGTTGCCACTCGTGAAGTGGTTTCTGGCAATCCCCCACTTCATCATCTTGTTCTTCCTCGGCATCGGGGCGTTCTTCGCCGTGGTCGCGGCATGGTTTGCGATCCTCTTCACCGGTCGCTACCCGCGGGGCCTGTTCGACTATGTGGTCGGGGTCGGTCGTTGGAGCCTGCGGGTCTACGCGTACGCATTCCTGCTCGTCACCGATCGCTACCCACCGTTCGAACTCCGCTGATCATCGCACGCTGCGGCAGACGTGCGAGACACGCTGTCGTGTCGAACCCAGCGGTCAGCCGTCGGCTGGCGTGCCCTGATGGAAGTCGAGCAACCAGCGACCGTCTCGACGACACCACACCGACGCCCGGTTGCTGACGCCCCGAGCCTCGATGCTGCGGGAGGTGACGAGCGCCGCGTCGCGGCCGAGCGCTCGCACGGCGACGCTGTCGAGGGACGCATCGATCGGCCCCATCTCCTGGTCGAGGATCTCGTCGCGCGTGTAGCGGCGTCCCGACCGGCCGTGCTCGGTGAAGCCCGGCGAGAGATGGTCGTCCATCCAGCCACGGTCACGACGCGTGTCGTCGCCCCACATCGCCCGTTCGAGGTCGACCAGCGTCGCCTCGACGTCGTCGCCGAGGATGCGGGCAACTCCTGGCTCGGGCAGCGCTTGACCGAGCCGAATCCGGTTGCCGTCCGGGTCGGAGAGGTCGGCTTCCAGCGCCCATGGAGCCTCCTCGACCTCGACCTCGAACTCCGCGGCGAGGGGGACGACATCGTCGACCCAGAGGTAGACGAGCGTGCCGGGACGGGCGTCGCCCTGGTGCTCCGACAGGTGGAGCTGAGCTCCCTCGCGGCGGATGCCGACGTAGGCGGGGACGTCGGCGGCGAAGCGGTGCTCGAACGACACCGTGAACCCGAGGCGGCCGTACCAGGCCGCTGAGGCAGCCGCATCGGCGGCGTGAAGGATCGCGACGACGTCGGTGGTCATCCGTCGGCGCCGATCGCCACGTGCTCATGGGTCCCGGTCGCCGGCGGACCCTCCTCGACCGAGACGTACCACCAGTCGCCGACCTCGGCCCCGATCGGCGGCGGGTAGGTGGCGACCCGCCAAGCGGACGGACCTCCGACGCTGGGGATCATCATCGACTCGCCGAGTTCCATCGACCGAGTCTGGCCGATCGCCGGCCATGTCGCCAGCGTCCGCCTACGATCGACGCGGTGGTCATGCTCGTGTTGCTCAACGGTCCGCCGGCGTCCGGCAAGTCCACCATCGCCGAGCGGCTCGTTGCCGAGCGGCCACTGGCGCTGCGGCTCGACGTGGATGTCGTGCGCAGTCTGCTCGGCGACTGGCTCGATCGACCCACCGACGCCGGGCTCGCGGCCCGCACGCTCGCCCTTGCAATGGCCCGCACGCACCTGGCCGCTGGCCACGACGTGGTCGTGCCCCAGTTCTTGTCTCGCGTTGAGTTCATCGAGCAGCTCGAGCAGCTCGCCGACGACGTCGGCGCGACGTTCATCGAGGTTGCGCTCACACTCGAACGGGACACCGCGCTTGCAGCATTCGACGAACGACGCTCGACCAGCACCGACGCCGCTCACCGCGACAGCGCCCGATTGATCGATCGATGGGGCGGCTCCGAGGCTCTCGGCGAGATGTTGGACCGCTACGCCGCATTGCTCGACACGCGGCCGCATGCCAGCCGCGTCGTCGCCGTCCGGGGTGATGTCGAGCAGACCGTTGAACGGGTCGAGGCTGTCGTTCGCGATGCTTCGCAACGCCGCTCGGAGATCACCATCCGACCCGAGGTACCGGCGGACAGCGACGCGATCGCCGGAGTCGTCGAGCGAGCCTTCGGATCGCCCGTCGAGGCAGGCCTGGTCGAGGCGATTCGGGCATCAAACGAGTACCTGCCCGAACTGTCGATGGTGGCGCTCACCGCGGAGACCGACCCGGCCAACGATCGCATCGTCGGACATGTCATGATCAGCCGCTGCCGAATCGAGACCCCAGGACGCCCGATCGATGCGGTGATGCTGTCACCTCTCGCCGTGGAGCCGCGTTTCCATGGGGAAGGCATCGGATCGGCGTTGGTCCGCAACGTCACTGCGAGAGCTGGTGAACTCGGCCACCCGTTCGTGGTGTTGGAGGGCGACCCGCGTTACTACGCGCGCTTCGGATTCGTTCCCGCCTCCACGTACGGCCTGCAGATGCCATTGCCCGATTGGGCCCCGGTCGAGGCTGCCCAACTGCTCGTGCTCGACGACGACGTGACACCACCGTCCGGTCGAGTCGTCTACCCGGACTCGTTCGACGGGCTCGAGGACACCGATCGCTGATGCGACTCGACGAGGTGGGCGAACGCGACGGGTGGCGGTGCTGGGTGTGCGACCAGTCGGTGGACCCGGACATGGCGGTCAACGACCCACGGGGCCCGAGCATCGACAGCCGCACCACGGAACGCAAGGCGAAGGCGAAGGCGAAGGCGGCAGCGGGCTCGCGAGCCGGACTGGAGCGCCTTGCGCACCGCTCCTGCAACACCGGGAAGGGCGCCAGACAACCGGTCATCGCATGGCCAGACCACCTCTTCGTCGCCGATCCCGCCGTGATCCTGACCACGGTGGAACGGTTGCAACGCAAGGGCGGCCGCGAAGCCGTGGGCCGGTGCGTCGATCGAACCGACGCCGACAACGCGGCCGTGTGGATCGTCGACCGCATCTCGCGCCTCGAGCCCGAATTGGACGTGACTGCGTCGGTCGAGCCCGGCGGCGGCCAGTTCCTGGTCGTGCTCACCAGCTCGTGACCGCGCTTCTTGCGCATCGCTGACTCAGGTGGTGCCGTTGATCTCGCCGCCGAACCGTTCGCCGTCAGCGGCGACGGCAGTGATCGTGAACACGACCTCGGTTCCGGCGAACAACGACAGGAATCCAATCGCACCGTCACCGAAACCGCCATCCGGGCCGACGGGGTAGGTGGCCGGGTCGCCGACATCGGAGTCGATCGTGAGGTCAGAGCCCGGTTCGAGTCCCGACGCCGTGAACCCGATGCTCCCGTCGGACGACACAGCACACACCTCGGCGTCGCCCGACGACACGCAACTCGTCGAGTCGGAGTCGCCGCACGCAGCGAGTATCACCAGCGGCACGATCGCCAGCGCACACGAGCGGGGCCTCGCTCGATTCATGCGCCCGCTCGCTGGCGGGCGGCCTCGAACACCAGCACGGTGGCGGCCATCGCGACGTTGAGGGACTCGCTGCGACCACGGTGCTCGATCGTGAGCCAGCGACGTACGGGCCCAGCGCTGTCGGACCACTCCTCGGGAAGACCTGCGGCTTCGTTGCCCATCACGATGGCCATCCGCCCGGTGAGGTCGGCATCGGCGTGGGGCACCACCGTTCGGCCAGGGTGCGTGTGACTGCTGGTACCGAACAACTCGAGGCCTGCGTCGGCGACGTCGTCGATCGTCGCCTGGACAACGGGGACGTGGAAGAGCGCCCCAGCCGAGGCACGCACGACCTTGGGGTTGTAGGGGTCGACGCTGCCCGGTGTGAGTGCGACGAGATCCGCGCCTGCGGCCTCGGCCGATCGAAGGATGGTGCCGAGGTTGCCCGGGTCGGCGACCTGATCGAGGACGACGACGAAGGACGCACCTCGGAGCTTGGCGAACGCTGCGCCGGGGTCGGCCATCGCCACGATCGCAAGCGGGGCCTGCGGGGATTCGGTCGCCGCGACACGCTCGAGCACCCCATCGGCCAGCTCGACCACCTCGCCGCCTCCCGGCACCGCGGCATCGGAACCGTGCGGCACGAACTGGGTCTCGCAGGCCCATCCTGCTGCGACCGCTTCGGCGACGAGCACCGGGCCTTCGACGACGAATCGACCAGCCTCGTGACGCGAACTGCGGCGCCCCAGCAGGCGCCGCAGTTCCTGTACTCGTTGGTGATTGAACGCCAGCGCACTCATTGCGCACCAGTGTGGCCGGTGAGATTCCTCCGGCGATGACTGCTCAGGCGAGTGCGCCCTTGGCGGTCTCGACCAGCTTGCCGAACGCAGCCGGATCGGTGACGGCGAGATCCGCGAGGATCTTGCGGTCGACTTCGATGCCTGCGGCATTCATGCCGGCGATGAACCGGCTGTAGCTCATGTCGTGCTGGCGAGTGCCGGCGTTGATCCGCTGGATCCACAGACGCCGCATCTCACCCTTGCGGGCGCGACGGTCGCGGAAGGCGTAGTTGCCCGACCGCATCACTTGCTCGTTGGCGGCCCGGAACGAACGGCTCTTGTTGCCGTAGTAGCCCTTGGCCTGCTTCAGTACCTTCTTGTGGCGCTTCTTCGACGCCACACCACGCTTCACACGTGCCATGTCAATTCCTCCTCGGAACGTTCAGTCGGGGTCGATGCCCCGGGGTTGTCTCAGCGCTCGGCGAGGAGGCGCTTGATCTTCTTCTCATCGCTCGGATGCACGTCGGCATCACGATCGAGGCGGTGCTTGCGCGAGGACGTCTTGTACTCGAACTTGTGCTGGTTGTTCTGCTGCTCGTGACGCAAGCGACCGGTGCCGGTCTTCTTGAATCGCTTAGCTGCCGTCTTCGACGTTTTCATCTTCGGCATCGGATACTCCTTCTGATTGCTCGCTGGCAGCCGCTGCTTCGGCCTCGGCGTCGGCTTGCGCCTGCCGTTCGGCCTCGACTGCTGCCTTCTTGATCGCCTCTTGGGCCTGCTTGTCCGGCGACAAGGTCATCGACATGCTTCGCCCCTCGAGGCGGGCCTGCGTATCGACCTTGGCTGCTGGACCCACCGCCTCGAGCACGTCGTCGAGGATCTTCGACCCGAGCTCGGGGTGTGCCATCTCACGACCTCGGAACTGCAAGGTGATCTTGACCTTGTGACCCTCGTCGATGAAACGAATCACATTGCGTGTCTTGGTGTCGAAGTCGCCCTTGCCGATCTTCGGCCGGTACTTCACTTCCTTCACCGACACATTGGTCGACTTCTTGCGTGCTTCCTTGGCTTTCTGGCCCTCTTCGTATTTGAATTTGCCGTAATCCATGATTCGGCAAACGGGAGGGTTGGCGCCCGGGGCCACCTCGACCAGGTCGAGTTCGAGACCTCGGGCCATTCGCAGCGCTTCGGGAACGGCCTTGATGCCGAGTTGGTCGCCACTCGGTCCGATGAGTCGGACTTCGCGGGATCGGATCCGGTCGTTCACGCGGTGCTGGTCGCCACGTTGATCTGGTCGCGGTGCTATGGCTGATCACTCCTGTGCAATGGGCCTCCCCAGTGTCTGAATATGTGGTGCTCGACGCGAACCGCACGCGGAGCGACCCGACACAGGTGGCCGGAGTCCTTGCGGTCCCGGCGACCGGAGGCTGGTCTCAGCCTTGTGACCTGGGCGCACGATGTGATCGGATCGCTCCGATCGGTGTGGCCAGGTGGGAGTTGCCCCCACTTCGCTTCAGTTGTGCTCGGTAGGGTAGCGCACGTGAGTGATGAAACCTCTGCACCCAACTTCGACGAAATCGACCTCAGCAGCTTCGATCCTGAGCAACTCGACCCCGAGACCGCCGACGCAATGGCGGAGGCGGAGCGAGCGATGCAGGAGGCTCGTGAGCGCTTGGCGGACGTGCCGGCCGAGGTCGTGGTCACCAACCATGTGATGGGGTTGTACGAGTTGGCTGCCATCCACCTGTCGGCCACTCCACCGGACCTGCACCAATCGGTACTCGCCATCGACGCGGTTGCCTGCCTGGTCGACGGCCTCGGTGAGCGCCTCGGCGACGATCACGCCACCATGCGAGATGCGCTCAACAACATCCGCTTGGCGTTCGTGCAGATCAAGAACCAGGTCGAGGCCGACGCTCCCGCCGACTGATCAACCGACCCCGAGATGTCCGCGGATCGGGCTGGGGTATTCGGATCGAGATCGGGATGGTCGGGTCAGGTTCGTCGACGGAACCGACCGACCGGCGCGTCGACCACCCGGTCGCCGTCGATGGTCACGCCCTCCACGCGCAGCAGCGAACGCTGCTCGGCCGGCTGGCCGCTCACGATGCGCCCGGCCGCGTTGACCACACGCCACCACGGCACCTCGACGTCGGTGGTGGCCAGGATCCTGCCGACGAGGCGTGACTGGCGCGGGTGTCCCGCGACCTCGGCGACGTCGCCGTAGGTGGTCACCTCGCCGTCACCGAGGGCGAGCAGCACCTCGACGATCTCTCGTTCGCGCCGGTCACGCAACTCGGACGCGCCCGGTGTCGTCACGGACGGACGTTCGCTGCTTCCCACCGGCCGAGCTTGGCCAACACCTCGAAGCTGACCTCGGTGTCGACAGCGATCGTACGCGATCCGTCGGCGATCTCGATGCAGTGGAACGCGTACTCGGTGCCGTCGAGCCCAACGATCGTGCCGAGGCCGATCGGTTCGTCGAACGCCGTCACCTTGCCTCGACGACCGCTGCCACGTGCGAGTTCGGTCACGGCACGATCTTGGCGATCGCCATCTCGACGAGGTCGGTCGCTCCCGCTTCGATCAGTTCCGGGATCACGAGGTTGATACGACGCTTCTCCACCACCGACTCGACGGCGTACCCGCCGCCCGCCAGCGGCGACATCGTCGGTGACTTCATCGACGGCAGCACGGCCAGCACCGCGTCCTTGCGCTCCTCACTCACGTTCAGCTTCAGCAACACCCGACCGCGGGCGTCGAGCACGCCGTTGAGCAACGTCATCACCTGTTGCATCGCCTTGCGCTTCTCGACGTCCTTGGCCGCCTCCGGGTTGGCCACCACCTCGGTGTAGCTCTGCAGAATCGTGTCGATCACCTTGAGGCCCGCCGCGCGCAGGGCCCGGCCGGTCTCGGTGATCTCGACCACGCAGTCGGCGATGTCGGGAATCTTCGCCTCGGTCGCGCCGTACGACAATCGCACTTCGGCTTCGACACCGTTGTCGGCGAAGAATCTCCGAGTCAGCTCGGGGTACTCCGACTGCACACGGACGCCGTTGGGGAGGTCACCGACGCTGGTCGCCGGGTTGTCGCCCGCCACCGCGACCACCAGCTTGATGGGGTTGCTGGTGGCCTTGGAGTACTTCAGCTCGCCCAGGCTCTCGACGACGCTGCCGGTCTCCTCCACCCAGTCGCGGCCGGTGACACCGATGTCGAACAAGCCCTCGGACACGTACATCGGGATCTCCTGCGGGCGCAGGATCCTGACCGAGTCGATACGCGGATCGTCGATGGTCGCCTGGTAGTCCACCGTGGAGGATCGCTTCACCGTGAGGTCGGCTTGCTCGAACAGATCGAGCGTCGCCTTCTCGAGGGAGCCTTTCGGGAGTACCAGTCGGAGCATGATCGCCGAGGCTACCGGCGCGCCGCTCCCCCGACCTCAGACGTTTCAGTGCGAGGTGTCGGTGTCGGCGAGCAGGCGCAGCGCGTGCGGGAGCACGTCGATCACTGCGTCGAGTTGCTCGACACATCCCGTGGTGCTGCCCGGGGTGTTGAGCACGATGGCCTGCCCCCGAATCCCTGCAACACCGCGAGAGAGTCGTCCGAGCGGGTTGCAGAGCCGCATCGCTTCAGCCAATCCGGGGGCGTCACGCTCGACGACCGACCGAGTGCCCTCGGGGGTCTGGTCGCGAGGGGCGAACCCGGTGCCACCAGTCGACACCACGAGGCCCGCAAAGCTTGCGCACATCTCGGTGAGCACTTCGGCCACCTGGGCCGCGCCATCGGCGGTGACACGGTGATCGACGACCTGGAAACCGTTCGCTTCCAGATGCTCGACCAAGGTACGGCCGCTTCGGTCGTCGCGCGTCCCATTCGCAACACCATCGCTGACGGTGAGCACCTTGGCGTGCGGACGTTCGGCTGTGTCGATCACGAAACCCGACGGTACCGAATCATCACCATGGCGTCGGTGTCGGCATCCTGCGGCAGCACTCGCCAGCCTTGATCGAACCGCCGCCACTGCCCCACGGGTGGTGGCGTGGTGTCGACCTCGAAACCCACCGGGGTCCGATGATCGACCGACTCCGCTTCGGTGATCGTGCACACGCTGTAGACCAGCCGCCCACCGGGGGCCACCAGCTCCGATGCCGATGCGAGCAGCTCGGCCTGGAGCTCGGCCAGTTCGGTGATGTCGGTGGGTGTGATCCGCCAACGGGCGTCGGCCCGCCGACGCAGCGCTCCCAGGCCCGAGCACGGGGCATCGAGCAGGACGGCGTCGAACGAGCCGGACCGGAACGGCGGTGCCACGCCGTCGGCGGCCAGCACCGGCAGCTCGAGGCCCAGTGTGGCGCCGTTCTCCTGGACCAGCCGGACTCGGCCGACACGTTGATCGGCCGCAATCACGGACGCGCCGGTCGCGGCGACGGCGGTGGCCTTGCCGCCAGGAGCGGCGCAGACATCGAGGATCCGCTCACCCGGACGACCGTCCACCGCAGCGGCGACCCACTGCGATGATTCGTCCTGGACGTAGCCGTCCGCTCGGGAGGTCACCGGCGGCGGTTCGTTCATGCGCTCCAGTGCAGCGATGGCATCGTCGCCGAGCTCCACCCGGAACAGATCGACCATCCAGTCGGGGTAGCTGAGGCGAGCACCGTCGGACGCCCACGCCATCTCGTCGATCGACAGGCGCGAGACCTTTCTCAGCACCGCATTGACGAACCCGCGGGTGCGTTTGGGGGCGAGCCCCACGGTCTCGCCGACCGCGGCGTGTGGCGGCACCCCGGCGAACACGAGCTGATACACGCCGAGGCGCAACACCGCTCGGGTCGCATCGTCCGGAGGTGACGTGATGAAGCGATCGATCACCGAGTCACAGGCCCGACGCATGCGCGTACTGCCGTAGACCAGTTCGGTGACGAAGCGCCGATCGATGTCGCTGAGCCCGGAGGTCGCAAGCATGGGCCCGAGCACCAGGTTGGCGTACGCGCCATCGGACTCGATGCGCCGCAACGCGTCGAGTGCGACACGGCGGGCCGAGCGGCCGCCACCGGGCCCCGATCGATCGGTGTGCAGCGGCTCACCGGAGGTCGCTCGGCGCGTCACAACGACCCGAACAATTCGTCACCAGCGGGTCGGGCCCCGTTGCGCCATGCGTCGAAGCTCATCGGAGCCTTCCCTTCTGGTTGGACGATCTCGGGTTGGAGTACGCCGTCGTGCAGCGTTGCTCGGTTGATCTTCAGCCGCTTGCCCCGGAACGTCGTCCATGCGCCGCCGACGCGGATCAAGCGATGAACGTCCACCAGCGGCGCGCTCCAGTCGATCTCGAAGTCGGCGGTGGTGAATTTGGCGGCGTGCGTGACCTCACCGGTCTGTGGTTCGGGTTCACCGAGCGGAGCTGCGAGCGTGTCGACGAGCAACGCCGTGCCCACCTCGACGAGTTCGGTCCGCAGGTCGGCGGCCGTGGTCTCCGGCCCGATCGGCACGCTGCGCCTGGCGTAGACGCCGCCGGTGTCGAGGCCGGTTTCCACTGCCATGACGCACACCCCGGTGACGTCGTCACCGGCCAGTAGGGCCCGCTCGACGGGGGCAGCGCCACGCCAACGCGGCAGCAACGAGAAGTGCAGGTTGACCATGGGGAGCACGTCGAGCACGTGTGGCCTGATGATCTGTCCGAACGCCACCACGACACCCAGCTCGACGCCCTCCTCGGCCACGGCAACCACCGCATCGTCGACCTCGTGCGACACCATCAGTCCGAGTTCGAGCGCAGCTGCCTTCACCGGGCTCGGCGACACCGCGCCGCCACGTCCACGTCGTTTGTCGGCGCTCGTGACGACCAGCACCACCTCGTGCCCGGCCTCGACCAGTGCACGCAGCGGCGGCACCGCCATCTCGGGCGTGCCGAGGTAGACCAGCCTCACGCGTGCGCTCAGCCCAGCCCGAGACGACGACGGATCGGCTGTCGGCTGGCCTGACGGGCCGCTTCCGCTTCGATCCGGCGGTATTCCTTCATCGCTTCCTTGCGCTGATCGCCTTCGAGGCGATCGAACATCAAGACACCGTTGAGGTGGTCGATCTCGTGCTGGAACATTCGCGCTTCGAGCTCGTCGGACTCGATCTCGATGATCTCACCGTTCAAGTCGACGCCACGAACGAGGACGGTCTTCGGGCGCAGCATCTCGACGTAGAGCCCGGGAATCGACAGACAGCCTTCGTCGTAGACCCACTCGCCGTCCGACTCGACGATCTGGGGGTTGATGATCGCGAGCGGCGCGTCATCGATGTCCCACACGACGACCTGCTTCTGCACCCCGATCTGTGGCGCTGCAAGGGCGATGCCGTTGCCGGAGTCGACGAGCGTGTCGAACATGTCGTCGACGAGTCGGACGACCTTGCCGTCGACGTTGTCGACGAACGACGCCTGCGACTTGAGGACCGGATCGCCATAGGTGCGGATCGAGTACGACATCCATGTCAGGCTAGAGCCAATGTCCGGCGAGCAGTACTTCGATGACGACCCGACCGTCGCATCCAATCCGCTCGTCATCGATGTCACACTGCCCGACACCGCCTTCACCTTGGAGACCGATCGCGGCGTGTTCTCCCACGGCCATCTCGACACGGCAACGTCGATGCTGCTGCGAGCCGATGTGCCGATCGCTGCAGCTGGGCACCTCCTCGACCTCGGCTGCGGTGCCGGCCCGGTCGCGCTCACGATGGCGCGCCGGTCACCCGAAGCAACCGTGTGGGCGATCGACGTCAACTCCCGAGCCCGAGCACTCACGGCGCGCAATGCGGCACGCAACGGGCTCACGAACATCGTCGTCGCACGACCGGACGAGGTGCCAGCCGACGTGTGCTTCGCGACGATCTGGTCGAACCCGCCGATCCGAATCGGCAAGGAGGCGCTCCACGTCCTCTTGCTCGAATGGTTCGGCCGGATGTCCCCGAACGGTCGGGCGACCCTGGTGGTGCAGAAGCATCTCGGAGCCGACTCGCTGCAACGGTGGCTGCGAGCGCAGGGCTTCCCGACCGAACGTGTCGCGTCCAAGGCTGGCTTCCGGCTGCTGGTCGCCTCGGCGGTCGATTCGTGACTCGGCTCCGCGGTCCGATCGTCGAGCTGGCGAAGATCCGCACCGCCGCGTCGATGATCGCTGACCAGGCGGTGGTGACGCCGGTGCTGAGGTCCGACGAACTCGATCGCCTGACGAGTTCGATCGCGTTCGCCAAGGACGAATCGAGCCAGCGCGCCGGTGCGTTCAAGTTTCGAGGCGCGTACCACCGCCTGCGCCAGATCCCGCTCGATCACCGCTCACGCGGTGTCGTGGCCGTCTCGTCGGGCAACCACGGCGCCGCGGTGGCCTGTGCCGCACAACTGCTGGGCATTGCCACGACCGTCCACGTCCCCGACGATGTCGCCGCCGCCAAGCGCGCCCTGATCGAGGACTTCGGGGCCGACATCGTGACGTTTCCCCGCGCGACCGTCGATCGCGAGGTCGGCGCCCGTGAGCAGGTCGCGGCGACGGGCGCCACATTCGTCCATCCGTTCGAGGATCCGATGGTCATGGCCGGCCAGGGCACGACTGCGCTCGAGTTCCACGAGCAGGTCGGCAGCCTCGACGTCTTGCTGGTGCCGACGTCCGGAGGCGGACTCATGGCGGGTTGCGCCTCCGCCATGTTTCGGCTCGATCCCGGCTGCGAACTGATCGCGGTGGAGCCAGCGACCGCCGACGACACCCGGCGCTCCTTCGCTGCCGGCGAGCGTGTCACGATCAGTGCGCCGGCGACGATCGCCGACGGCCTTGCCATCACGTCACCGGGTGCGGCCACGTTCGCAATCAATCGTCACCTGGTGAGCGACGTGGTGACGGTGACCGACGCGCAGCTGATCGACGCGATGCGGGTCACACGTGATCTGCTGCACCGACGCCTGGAGCCAAGCGGGGTCGCCGGGGTCGCCGCACTGCTGAGCGACCCACATCGGTTCCGCGGGCTGCGGGTGGGCATGATTCTGTCGGGCGGCAACATCGACGACGCCCGATTCGAGTCGCTCACCGCGTGAGGCGTCAGCTGGCGAGAATCTTGGCCTTCTGGCTCTGGAACTCCGCATCGGTCAACACGCCCTGATCGCGAAGCGCGGCCAGCTGGGTGAGCTGCTCGACCGTACTCATCGCCGGGGCGGGCGCCGGTGGCGGCTGATAGGCCGCAGGCGCCGGCTGGTACTCCTGGGGCGGCGGCGCATACGCCTGCTGCTGTTCGTAGGCGTTGGCCTCGGCCTCCTGGTTGTAGCGCCGATCCTGGCGTCGGCGAACACGGCCGGAGACGGCCGTCGCCGTTCCTGCGACCACCGCAGTGGTCGCTGCTGCTCGCATGATGGGTCGTCGTCGTAGCATGATGTCTCCTAGTCGTCAGCCGGCCTCGGCCAGCATGTCGCGGGCTTGTCCAGCCAGATCGTCGGGCACTCGCGCTCCCTCGATGAGGAATCCGCCGGCGTTCGTGATGGCGTCCGCAAGTGGCGCCGCCCAGAGGTTCTCCCAGACGAGGAGCGCCACCGATTGGCCACCCTGGACCGATCCGATGGCGTGCTCGATGTCGTCGGGACCGATGATGCCGCCGACGTCACCCTCGAGTTGGGCAAACATCGACAGGCCGTCGACTTCGTCGACCTCCATCGTGACGACGCTTCCGTCATCACCACAACTGACGAACACGATGTCGAGCAGACGGATCAGGCCCGAATCGATCACCTTGGCCAGTTCGGTCGCGATCTCTCCTGAGAAGTTGTTGCCGTCGAATCCGACGATGACGTATTCCATTGGTTGACCCATGACTCTCCTCCGGGCACTGGGGTGAACGCGATCTGCGCCGCACCGCGAGACTAGCGACCGCACGTCGATGGGGTCGTCGCCCACAACGGGTGATCATCCCGAAGCGACCGATGGCAACGGAGTGGGAACGATCATTGGATACAGTCCCGTCGATCGAAACCGACCCAACGAGCCGGAGCAATCCGTGACCTGCGCCTCGACTTCGCGTGGACCAACACGGCGTTGGCCGACCGCATGAGCATGCAACGAGGTGCTCCCAGCCACGGCGCGTGCTTCGCGACCCGTCGCCTCGCAGATCCCCGTCGACCGTGACCGCAGCGCAGGAAACCGTCGAGGCCGACGGCTCGCGCTCCTCGATCCGGCGCTACGTGCCAGCGACGATCCTCACTCCACTCATCGGCGCATCGCTCGGCATCGACGGTGGGCCCATCTTCCAGATCCTGGCGATCGAGAACCTCGGCCTGAGCGCCGCCGCGATCGGCGTCGCCTTCGGGCTGGGCATCGTCTCGGTGCCGATCCAGATCGCCGCGTCGCGCATCCCGATCGAGCGGGCCCGGCGCAACGTGCAACTCTTCCTCTCCATCGCGGCAGCTCAGGCCCTGATCCTCGCCGTCCTGGTCGGATCCGGCGCCACCGGTGAGTTCGCCGCCCTTGCGCTCGGCGTGACCGTCACGGCGGAGATCTCGGTGTCGGTGCTCTTCGCCACCGGCTGGCAGCCGCTGCTCGCGGACGGGGTCGACACTCGAGCTCGCCAACGACTCAACTCGGTCTGGCCAGCCGTCGCACGTGGTGTGCTCGCAATCGCCTTGGTGCTCTTTGCGGCCCTCGACAGCGACGGCCGCACGGTCGTTCTCGTCGTGATCGCCGCATTCGCCGTGCTCACTGCGCTCGGGCTCAACTCCATCGATTCACCGGCCCCAGCACCACCGTCGAAGGCGCAGCGGAAGCGCTCGACCACCGCGCTCGCGCCAGCGACTCGGCTCGTGCTCGTCGTCTTCGCGACGATCAACCTCGGAGCGCTTCCGCTCTGGCTCGTGTATCTCAACCAGGTGCTCTGGCCCACGGCGAATCTCGGAGCGATCGCCGCCGTCCAGACCATTGCCGCGATGGCTGCGCTCCTCGCATGGCGATCCACCGATGGTGACGTCACTCGACGGGCACTCCTCGCCGCCACTGCGACGCTCGCCGGGGCGTGCAGCATCGTGCTGCTCGACGGCCCGATCAGCTCAGACACGCAACAGGCGCTCGTGGTGATCGCGACCGCGGTCACGGCCGCCGGCGCGACCACCGTGAGAATCGCGATGCTCGAAGCAGCTCACCGGGTGGTCACCCGCGCCAACACCGTTCGGGCCTTCACCCTGCTCGACGTCGTTGCCTCGACATCGCTCCAGGTGGGTCTGCTCGTCAGTGGACTCCTGATCACCGCGAGCGCCGACGGGGTCTCCTGGCTCACGGACCCGTATCGAGCCTTCGTGGTGGTCACGACAGCGACCACGATTCCTGCGATCCTGTGGTTCAAACGGGCATCGCGTTGCGCCGGCAATGAGCGTGCGCCGACGAGGCTCTCCTAGAGCCGCGGTGGGTCGACGGCGATGCGCAAGCGAGCGCCCGGCGGCCGCGGCGCCTCGTTGAGCGTGGTGCCCAACGTGGTCCAGTCGGCGGCGCGGAGTAGGTAGCGGCCGTCGCCATCGCCGCCGACGTCGAGTTCGCCGAGCCCTGCAACGAACTCGGACGCACCGCTTCCGGCAACGACGGCGAGCGCACCGAACGGCGGGAGTCCCAACATCGCTCGCTGTCGGCGTTCGCCGTCGAGCACGCGCGACGGATCGCCGAGACTGGCGGCGATCAGCACATCGTGGTCGGGCACGAAGGTCTGTACGAGCACCTCCGGAGCGATTCGGCCGGCGCGCACCAGGAGTGCCAGTGCCTGTTCCGATGCACGGAATCTCGGCGCCAGCATCTCGGAGTCGAACTCGAGAAAGGCCACCACGTCCGCCGTGCCCACCCGGTGCAGCGCCGCCTCGGTCCCGACATAGACGCCTGCCGGTGCCGGTGGCTCGTCGTCGGCTCCCGTGACCGCGACCACCGGCCGAGCCGCGGCGGCCTCCAACTCCTCACGCAGCCTCGTCACACCTGGTCGAAGGTTGGCGAACCGGCTCGCCCCACAGGCCTGACACACCGGTGGTCGCAACGTCTCGCAGCGTCGGCACCAGAGGCGGCCGTCGTCGTTCAGACCGACTGCAGCGTCGCACCGCTCGCATCTGATCAGCGCCCGACACGATCGGCATGCGAGCACCCGAGCGCGACCAGTGATGTTGCTGACGCACACGACGGTCTGCGCGGGGTTGCGTATCCGCTCGATCAGTTCCGACGTGACCAGCGAGCGTTTCCAGGGGTCGCCGTCGCTTCGGTCGACCACGGTCAGCTTCGGCCAGGCGGCGCGCTCGCGAGCCGGCGGCGGATGCACGACACCTCCGGGCGACGCATACTCTTCGACGGCCACGAGTGTGGGAATCGGCGACACCAGCACGTACGGCACCCCAGCGTTCTTGCATCGCTCGACGACGACGTCACGTGCGTGCCAGGTCGGTGTGCGCTCGTCCTGAAGCGCTTCGTCGTGCTCGTCGAGTACCACTGCGGCTGCGATGTCGGGGCACGGCGCCCACGCCGCCGACCGGGTACCGATCACCACGTCGACACCGGCCGCTGCAGTGGCCCAGTCGCCCGGCATGACGGCAACCGAGAGCCCTGCCCTGCGCAACCTCGTGGCCAGCAGCGCAACGGTGTCGTGCTCCGGCGCAACGACGAGCGTTGGGCCACGACCGACCGCAGCGAGCACTGCCGGGATCACGTCGACTCGCGGCCCGAGCCGAATCACTCCCCCGCCAGACGCCAACAGCTCGCGTGTCGCCGGCGAACTCGGCGCCGGCGCCATGCCGGTGCGACGAGCCGGCGGCAGGCGCACGACGGCCCGGCCGGGCGATGCCGTGACCAGAAAGGGTCGGATTCTGCGCCCTGCCCACCGCACCGATGCCCACTCGGCGAGCTCGAACAACTCGCCGCTCGGCCCATGACCGGTGACCTTGGCGATCGGCTTCAGCGACGCACGCGACGCTTGCTCGCTGGGCGTGTCGGAGATCGATGCCACCCAGCCACCGATACGGCGCCCGTGGAGTTCGACCCGCACGATCGTGCCGACCCGAACATCCGCAGACAACTGCTCCGGGATGAGATAGTCGAACTGCTTGTCGAGCCCGCTCACATTGGGAACGACTCGTGCGATGTAACGATTGGTGTCTGACACCATTCGTTACATCGTCAGACGCCGACGGCGCTCGTGAAGTCGTCGAGGCGGCTGAGCTCTTCCCAGGGGAAACCCTCTCGGCCGAAGTGACCGTACGCAGCCGAACGCTTGTAGATCGGGCGCTTGAGGTCGAGGTCGCGGACGATGGCCCCTGGGCGCAGGTCGAAGGTCGAGCGAACGGCGGCTTCGATCCTTGCGGGGTCGACGTGTGACGTCCCGAAGGTCTCGACGAGGATGCTCATCGGCTGCGCCATGCCGATCGCGTAGGCGAGCTGCACCTCACACCGGTCGGCCGCGCCGGAGGCGACGACGTGCTTGGCGACCCAGCGGCCGGCATAGGCAGCCGAGCGGTCGACCTTGCTCGGGTCCTTGCCGGAGAACGCGCCGCCACCGTGACGGCCCATGCCGCCGTAGGTGTCGACGATGATCTTGCGCCCGGTGAGTCCGGCGTCGGCGTACGGACCGCCACGAACGAAGTGGCCGGTCGGGTTGACGTAGATCTCGAACTCGTCGTCGGCGAAGCGTTCTGGCACGACCGGGCGGATCACCTGGTCGATCAGATCGGGGCGGATGACGGTGTCGCGGTCGACGCCGTCCTGGTGCTGGGTGCTGATCAGCACTGCTTTCAGCGCCACCGGCCAGCCGTTGTGGTATTCGTACGTGACCTGGGTCTTGCCGTCCGGGCGCAGGTATGGCACCTGGCCGGACTTGCGGACTTCGGCGAGCCGCTCGGCAAGGCGGTGTGCCGTCCAGATCGGCAGCGGCATCAGGTCGTCGGTCTCGTTGCAGGCGTAGCCGAACATCATGCCCTGGTCGCCCGCGCCCTGCAGGTTCAGCTGATCCTCGCCGGACGTGCCACCGCGGACCTCTTCGCTGGTGTCGACGCCCTGGGCAATGTCAGGGCTTTGTTCGTCGATCGACACGATGACGCCGCAGGTGTTGCCGTCGAAGCCGTAGGTGGCGTTGTCGTAGCCGATGCCGTTGATCGTCTCGCGAGCGATCTTGGGGATGTCGACGTAGGCCGACGTCGTGATCTCACCGGCGATGACGCAGAGGCCGGTGGTCAGCAGCGTCTCGCAGGCGACACGTCCTTCGGGGTCTTCGGTGAGGATGGCGTCGAGCACGGCATCAGAGACCTGATCGGCCATCTTGTCGGGGTGGCCTTCGGTGACGCTTTCGGAAGTGAACGTGTAGGTGCTCATGCAAGATCCTGTCGATGTGTCGAGCGAATGGAGACAATGGTGTCGATGACGGCCCGAGCGACATCTCGCTTCGATGCGAGGTCGATCTCGACAGGCTCCGCGTCGGGCTGCAACAGCGTAACCGCGTTCGTGTCGTGAGCGAAGCCAACCTCGGGAGCCGAGACATCGTTGGCCACGATCAGATCGAGGTGCTTCGCTCGCAGCTTCGACGTCGCGTTCGCGACGAGGTCGTCGGTCTCGGCCGCGAAGCCGACGATCACCTGTCTCGGACGCTTCGCAGCACCCAGCCCGGCGAGGATGTCCGGCGTCGGCTCGAGGATGATCTCGGGTGCGCCGTCGCGCTTCTTCAACTTGCCAGGAGCGGCCAGCTTCGGTCTGAAGTCGGCGACAGCGGCGCTCATGACGATCACCTCGTGGTCCGTTGCCGCGCGGCCCATTGCCTCGTGCATCTGCTCGGCGGTCTCGACCTCGACCACGGTGCATCCCGGCGGCGTCGGCAGATCCACCGTCGACACCAACGTCACGCGGGCGCCCCGAGCGACGGCTTCGGCGGCCACGGCGTAGCCCTGTTTGCCGGAGCTCCGGTTGGCGATGACCCGCACTGCATCGATCGGTTCGCGGGTGCCTCCGGCGGAGACGACCACTGCGACACCGTCGAGGTCACGGGGACCGAGCACCCTCTCCACTGCGGCGACGATCGTGGACGGGTCGGCGAGTCGGCCGGCACCGACGTCGCCACCGGCGAGCCGACCCGACTCGGGCTCGACGATGTGGACACCCCTCGATCGCAGCACGGAGACGTTCTCGACCACGCTCGGGTGCTCCCACATCTCGGTGTGCATGGCGGGGCACACGACGACGGGCGCCCTGGTGGCGATGAGCGTGTTGGTGAGCAGGTCGGTCGACAGCCCCATGCGATAGGCCGCCAGCAACCGCGCGGTCGCCGGCGCGACCAGGATCAGGTCGGCGCCCTGGCCGATCTTCGTGTGTGGGATCGGCGTCGTCGGGTTGTCCCAGAGCTCGGTCTGCACCGGCTCGGAGGCCAGTGCGCTCAACGTCGTTCGACCGATGAAGTGCTCGGCACCCTCGGTCATCACCGGCACCACGTGTGCGCCGGCATCGACCAACCGTCGGCACACCTCGACGGCCTTGTACGCGGCGATCCCACCGGTCACGCCGAGCACGATCCGTTTGCCTGCGAACATCGGCCCTCTCAGCCCGGTCGAGTACGCAATGTCGAACCGTCGTCAGTCGTCGAGGTTGGCTGCGTCACGGGCATCGGCGATGGCCTGCGCCTCGGCCTCGGCGTCGAACTCCTCCTCGAGGAGTACTTCCTCGGGCGCCTCGGTCCAGACGATCTTCTCCTCGGCGATCTCCTCGAAACCGATCGACAGTGGCTTGCGCGCCACCGACGACACCTGCGGTGGGATCATGTGGCCGAGGCCGTCACCCAGCTGGTTGAAGTACGAGTTGATGTTGCGCGCCCGTCGCGCCGCCAGGGTGACCAGGGTGAACTTGGAATCGACCTTGTCGAGCAGCTGTTCGATGGGTGGGTTGATCATCGTGTCGTGGTCGAGCGCCATAGTCATCCCAGCCTACCGTGCGTCGGTGCCCGAACGAGCGGACTCGATGATCCCGAGCATCTCGCCGATGGTGTCGTCGAGGTCGTCATTGACCACGATGTGGTCGGCCAGCGCCCGGCCGATCGGCTCCTCGATCTCGGCCTTCTTCAGGCGAGCCTGCACCTTGTCGCCAGGGTCGCCTCGTCCACGAAGTCGACGCTCCTGTTCTTCGCGAGACGGCGGCACGACGAACAACAGCAGCGCATCGGGATAGAGGCGCTTGACCTGCTGGGCCCCATCGACCTCGATCTCGAGCACGATGTCCTGGTGACCACCGGGCTCAGGAGTGGGGCTGCCGTAGTAGTTGCCCAGGAACTCGGTCCACTCGATGAAGCCGCCGTCGGCGATTCGCTGCTCGAACGTTGCGGTATCGGTGAAGACGTAGGCGTCGTCGGACTCCGACGGACGTCGCTCCCGCGTGGTCCACGACCGACTGAGCCAGAGACGTTCGTCGCGGAGCACCAGCGAATCGACGATCGTGCCCTTGCCGACGCCGCCGGGGCCGGACACGACGATGATCACGAGAACGCTGCTCAGCCGAGCAGTTCGAGGAGCTTCGACTTCTGCTGGGCGCCGAGGCCCTGGACCCGCCGGTTGTCGGCGATCTCGATGTCTTCCATGATGCGACGGGCCTTGACCTTGCCGAGGCCGGGAAGCGATTCGAGCAACGACACGACCTTCAACTTGCCGACGTTGGTGTCGTCGGAGGACAGGGCCTCGGCGAGCGACATCGAGCCCATCTTGAGACGGGCCTTGATCTCGGCGCGAGCGGCGCGGGCTTCGGCCGCCTTGGCGAGCGCCGCCGTCCGCTGCTCGGGGGTCAGCTGTGGGGGTGTTGCCATGCGGTCACGCTAGCGCGAGGGATGGGAACTGGAGCGGCATGCTCACGCGTCTGGCGCGATGTCACCGAAGCGTGCGATTCCTCGTTCGGTTGCCCACTGGACGAGGTCGTGTTGGATCGTGGCCGACGCTGCCGGATCGGCGAACGATGCGGTTCCGACCTGCACTGCGCTCGCACCGGCGAGGAACAGCTCCACGGCGTCCCACGCCGACGCGACGCCACCCACGCCGACGATCGGGAGATCCGGATGCGCTGCATGAACGTCGTGCACCGCTCGCACCGCCACCGGATGGATCGCGCGACCCGACAGGCCTCCTCCCCCGGCGCCGAGCGTTGGCCGCAACGTGGTGCGGTCGTACCCGAGACCGAGCAGCGTGTTGATGCAGGTGACCGCCTCGGCGCCGGCATCGCGCACGGCAGCAGCGACCTCGACGATGCGGTCGGTGTTGGCGCTCAGCTTGGCCCAGCGCGGACGGGCACACGCAGCGGTGGCCGCCATCACCTCGGCCGACAGCTCGACGTCGTGAGCGAAGATCGAGCCGCGCCCCTCGAGGTTGGGGCACGACAGGTTCACTTCGACAGCGACCACCTCGGGTGGGGCCGCAGCGAGCAGTTCGGCTGCCTGTGCATAGTCCTCGAGACTGCGCCCCCAGATGCTGGCGACCACCGCGGCACCGGTGTCGACGAGCTCCCCGACGACGTGGTCGAGCCAATACTGCACCCCCGGGCCCTGGAGCCCCACAGCGTTCATCATGCCCTGCGCCGTCGGATGCAGCCGGGGAGCGGGGTTGCCGGGCCACTCGTACGCGGCCAGCGACTTGGTGACCACCGCTCCGAGCGACGCAAGGTCGACGTATCCGCTGAGCTCGGTGCCGTAGCCAGCGGTTCCCGACGCGGTCATGATCGGGGCCCGCAGCTCGACCGACCCGACCGCCACTCGGGTGTCGATCACGACGAACCCTGGTGGTATTCCTGCAGGGTCTTGACGGTGAGCACTTCACCATGACGTTCGGACACGCCCTGCACCGCGGCCAGCGCTGCGTCGACCGTCGTGACACAGCTCACGCCGTGCACGCTCGCCGCCTTGCGGATCTGTTCACCATCGCTGCGACCGAGGGCTCCCCTCGGCGTGTTGACCACGAAGCTGATCTTGCCAGCGGCGATCAAATCGACGGCCGTGACCAGCCGGTCGGCGCCGCTGACCTCGCCGGCGGCGTCGATCGCGTCGGCCTCCTGGACCTTGCCGACGACCTGGTCGACACTCAAGCCGAACGCATCGAGGTAGCTCGCCGTGCCCTCGGTGGCCGCGATGCCCAGGCCCAACGAACGGAACCGCTGGGCGACGACCAGCCCGGCAGGCTTGTCGGGGTCCGCGAGCGACAGGAACACCGTGCCGTCCTCAGGCAGCGGATTCCCGGCGGCGAGTTCGGCTTTGTAGAACGCTCGCCCGAAGGTGTCGGCGATCCCCATCACCTCACCCGTCGACCGCATCTCCGGACCCAGCGCTGGGTCGACGTCGGGGAACCGGTTGAACGGCATCACAGCCTCCTTGACTGCGACATGGCCGCCGACCGGTTCGCGCAGCAGTCCCTCGTCACGCAGGTCGGCGAGCGTGGCACCGAGCATCACTCGCGTCGCCACCTTGGCCAACGGCACACCCGTGGCCTTCGCGACGAACGGCACCGTCCGGCTCGCCCTGGGATTCGCCTCGATCACGTACACCGTGGTGCCCGTGACCGCGTACTGGACGTTGATCAGCCCGCGTACGTCGAGGCGTTTCGCGATCGCGGTGGTGTAGGCCTCGATCACTTCGACCACCCAGGCCGGCAGCGTCGGCGGTGGGAGCGCGCAGGCGGAGTCGCCCGAGTGGACCCCCGCCTCCTCGACGTGTTCCATCACGCCACCGATCAGCACCTCGCCGGTTCCATCGCGGATGGCATCGACGTCGACCTCGGTGGCGTCGGCAAGGAACCGGTCGATCAAGACCGGGCGTTCGGCGGAGAGGCCGCCCTCCTTGCCGAGGCTCCCGAACCCGGCGAGTTCCTCCATCGCCTTGGCGAGGTGGTTGCGGTCGTGCACGATCTGCATCGCTCGGCCACCGAGCACGTAGCTCGGGCGGACGAGGACCGGGAACCCGATCTCGTCGGTGATCGACAGCGCCTGTTCGAGGTCGATCGCCGTCCCTCCGGGAGGCTGGGGAATACGGAGGTCGTCGCAGATGGCGTTCCAGCGTTCGCGATCCTCGGCGGCGTCGATCGAGTCCGGTGAGGTGCCGGCCACCAATTCGGCCGGGATCAGCCCGGACAGCTTCAGCGGCGTCTGCCCACCGAGCGACACGATCACGGCCTCGGGTCGTTCGACCGCGATCACGTTGAGCACGTCTTCCTGGGTGAGCGGTTCGAAGTACAGCCGGTTCGACGTGTCGTAGTCGGTGGACACGGTCTCGGGGTTGCAGTTGACCATGATCGTCTCGAACCCGGCATCGCGAAGCGCGAAGGACGCATGGACGCAGCAGTAGTCGAACTCGATGCCTTGTCCGATCCGGTTCGGGCCGGACCCGAGGATGATCACTTTGCGACCATCGGAGACGCGCACCTCGTTCTCGTCCTCCCACGTCGAGTAGTGGTACGGCGTCTCGGCAGCGAACTCGGCCGAGCACGTGTCGACCGTCTTGTAGGTGGGCAACACGCCGGCCGCCTCGCGCGCCGCTCGAACGTCGCCTTCGGGCACCGACCAGAGATGGGCCATCTGACCATCGGAGAAGCCGAGGCGCTTGGCCCGCCGCCACGCCCGAGCGCTCATCTCCGTCGGCGACGTGGCCTCGATCGCCGCTCGCTCCTCCGAAATGATCGACATCTGGTCGAGGAACCACGGATCGATCCGGGTGGCCTCGTGGACCTCCTCGACCGACACACCCCGATGGAGCAGCGCCCCGACCTGTTGGATTCGATCTGCGGTTGGAATCGCCGCCTGGGCCAGCAATTCGGCGTCGGACAGACCGTCGACGTGTTCAGCAGCCGGATCGAAGCCCAGCCCGAGCCGCCCCTGCTCCAGCGAGCGCAGCGCCTTCTGGAGGCTCTCGGGAAAGGTTCGGCCGATCGCCATCACTTCGCCGACCGACTGCATCTGAGTGCCGAGCACCCCCGACGCTCCCGGCAGCTTCTCGAACGCCCAGCGAGGAATCTTGGTCACCACGTAGTCGATCGTGGGCTCGAAGCTCGCCGGCGTCGACGACGTGGCGGTCTGGGTGATGTCGTTCGGGATCTCGTCGAGGGTGTAGCCAACGGCGAGCCGCGCTGCGATCTTGGCGATCGGGAAGCCCGTCGCCTTGGATGCCAGCGCGGACGAGCGCGAGACACGCGGGTTCATCTCGATGACCACCTGC
Source organism: Ilumatobacteraceae bacterium (assembly GCA_963793335.1). Lineage (GTDB taxonomy): Bacteria > Actinomycetota > Acidimicrobiia > Acidimicrobiales > Ilumatobacteraceae > Sva-07. Next base: position 44,934 of record CAWBZS010000003.1, read on the forward strand.
CGGCCGCTGGTGGGCTCGACGGCGAACTGCACGTTCGAGCCGCCCGTTTCCACGCCGACTCGACGAATGCATGCCAGTGCCGCATTGCGCATCTGTTGGTACTCGACGTCCGTGAGCGTCTGGATCGGCGCCACCGTGATCGAATCGCCCGTGTGGACACCCATCGGGTCGACGTTCTCGATGCCGCAGATGATCACGCAGTTGTCCGCGTGGTCTCGCATGACCTCGAGCTCGAACTCCTTCCAGCCGTACACCGATTCCTCGATCAAGATCTCGCTGATCGGGCTGGCGGAGATTCCGTTGGACGCGATCCTCTCGAACTCCTCTGGCGTGGAGGCGATGCCGGTGCCGCGACCACCGAGGATGTACGCCGGTCTGATCACGGCGGGCAGGCCGATCTCGGCGATCACCGCACGGGCTTCGTCCATGGTGTGCGCCGTGCCTGATCGAAGGCAGTCGAGGCCGATGCCGAGCATCGCCTGCTTGAAGATCTCCCGGTCCTCGGCGGTGGCGATGGCCTCCGCATTGGCGCCGATCATCTCGGGCTTGCCCGGGACGCCGATCAGGCCACGCTCGAAGAGCTCCATCGCGATGTTCAAGCCGGTCTGACCACCGAGCGTCGGGAGCACCGCGTCGGGCTGCTCGCGATCGATGATCGCCGACACGACTTCCCAGGTGAGTGGCTCGACGTAGGTGGCGTCGGCGAAGTCGGGGTCGGTCATGATCGTGGCGGGGTTCGAGTTCGCGAGGATCACCCGGTATCCCTCGTCGCGCAGCACGCGGCAGGCCTGCGTGCCGGAGTAGTCGAATTCGCAGGCCTGGCCGATCACGATCGGACCGGACCCGATGATCAGGATCGAGTGGATGTCGGTGCGCTTGGGCATCAGCCGTGACCTTTCGAGACGCCGGCGGTTGACGCCTGCTTCATCATCTCGGCGAACTCCTCGAACAGATAGTGCGAGTCGTGCGGGCCGGGGTTGGCTTCCGGGTGGTGCTGGACGCTGAAGGCGAGCTCGCCGTCGACGCTCAGGCCCTCGCAGACCCCGTCGTTGAGGTTGACATGCGTCATCGTCGCCTTGCCGGCCAGCGAGTCGGGGTCGACGGCGAAGTTGTGGTTCTGACTGGTGATCTCGACCTTGCCGGTGCTGATGTTGCGCACGGGGTGGTTGCCGCCGTGGTGGCCGAACGGCAGCTTCACCGTGCCGGCGCCGATCGCACGACCGAGCAACTGGTGACCGAGACAGATACCGAAGACCGGGACGTTGCCGATGAGGCCCTGGATCGTGTCGACGGCGTAGGGAACGGTTGCCGGATCGCCCGGGCCGTTGCTGAGAAACACACCGTTCGGGTTCCGAGCGAGGATGTCGGCGGCGCTGGTACCGGCCGGGACGACCTCGACGGTGCCGTAGCGAGACAGGTTGACTGCGATGTTGCGCTTCATGCCGTAGTCGACGGCCACGATGCGAGTCCGGTTGTCCGGGTCGAGCGCATCGACGGTGTAGCCATCCGCGACGGTGACCTGGCCGACGAGGTCGACGCCGTCGGTGCCGGGTTCGGCAACGGCCCCAGCGCGCAGGTCGGCCTCGGGCATCGATCCGAAGGCGCCGGGCATCGATCCGGTGTCGCGCAACAGCCGAGTGAGACGGCGTGTGTCGATGCCGGCGATTCCGGGCACACCGTGCTGGACCAGCAGTGCGTCGAGACTGCTCTCGGCTCGCTGGTTGCTGTGACGCCGCGACAGCTCGCGCACCACGATGCCTCGGCAGAAGGTGCCCCGCGACTCGAAGTCGGCGGCGTTGACGCCGTAGTTGCCGATGTGCGGCGTGGTGAACGTGATGATCTGACCGGCATAGCTCGGGTCGGTGATCACTTCTTGATACCCACTCAGCACGGTGTTGAACACCACCTCGCCGGTTGCGATGTCGGCGATCGCGCCGAACAACTCCCCTTCGAACACGCTGCCATCCGCGAGCACCAGGGCTCCCTCGCGCACCGTCATGATCGACACCTCTCGTTCGTCGTCCCATTGTGCATATTCATGCGTTCCTGTGTATGTTCATTCATCAGCGTAGCGCCTGGCCGTCGCGAACGACCGGCGTTCCTTCGAAGATCGTGTGCAGCACGCGGCCTCGCAACGCCATGCCGACGTAGGGCGTGTTCCGGCTCTTGCTCGCCAGCCGAGCGGGCACCACCTCCCACACCTCGTCGGGGTCGAACACCGCGAGGTTGGCCGGCTCACCCGGCGCGATCGGCCGACCATGTCGATCACCGATTCCAGCGATCGCAGCCGGCTTCCACGACAGCGCGGCGACGACATCGGCGAGCGGCATGTCCAGCGTCGCCAGCGACACCCCGAGCGCTGTCTCCAGCCCGAGCATGCCGGGAGGCGCCTCGTCGAGCGGGCGTTCCTTGCTGTCGGGAGTGTGCGGAGCGTGGTCGGTGGCGATTGCATCGATCGTTCCGTCGGCCAGTCCGGCGCGCACCGCAGCGAGATCGTCGGCCGTGCGCAGCGGCGGCGCAACCTTGTAGCGCGCGTCGTAGGTGGCGAGGCGCTCGTCGGTGAGGCTGAAGTGATGCGGGGTGGCCTCGGCCGTGACCGGCAAGCCGTCAGCCTTGGCGGCGCGCACCAGCTCGACGCTCTTGGCGGTCGACAGGTGCAAGAAGTGCATGCCGACGCCCGTGAGGCGCACCAGTTCGATGTCACGGTGCAGCATCAACTCCTCGGCGATCGACGGCCAGCCGGGCAGCCCGAGACGGCTGCAGCAGGCGCCTTCGTGCATCACCGCGCCGGCCGTGAGCGCTTCGACCTCACAGTGCTGAGCGAGTGTGATGCCGAGGCCGTCCGCATATTCGAGCGCCCTGCGCATCAGCATCGGGTTCTGTACGCCGTTGCCGTCGTCGGTGAACAGCTTGACCCCGACGGCCGCGAGCTCGGCGTATGGCGTCAGCTGCTCACCCGCGCGGCCGATCGTGATCGAACCTGACGGCAGCACCTCACACAAGCCCGCCCGCTCACCCTGACGCCGGACGAAGTCGACGACCTCGACGCTGTCCTGGGTGGGGTCGGTGTTCGGCATCGCCACCACCGCCGTGAACCCGCCGAGCGCTGCCGCACGGCTGCCGGTCTCGATCGTTTCTGCTTCCTCGCGTCCCGGCTCGCGGAGGTGCACATGCAGATCGACGAGCCCTGGGCTCAGCACGAGACCCGACGCATCGATCACCTCGTCGGCGCCGACCGACGCCAATCGATCAGCGACGTCGGCCACGACGCCGTCGACGACTCGCACATCGACGCGACGTTCGCCATTCGGGTCGATGACACGTGCTCCGGTGATCAGCAGACTCACGGCTGGGTCCCTTCGTTGTTTCGTTCGGTGGTTGGTTCGACGGTTCGGTCGATGGTTCGGTCGATGGTTCGGTCGATGGTCGGTGCGTGCTCGGTGGTGGCGGCGCCGGCGCCGAGGAGATCGAACAGCACCGCCATGCGGACCGCGATGCCGTTGGTGACCTGCTGAGTGATCACCGCTCCGGGGAGCTCCGACGGGTCGACCGTGATCTCCACCCCCCGGTTCATCGGCCCGGGATGCATGACCAGCGTCTGCGGGGCGAGACGAGCAGCGCGTTCGGCGGTGAGTCCGAACCGGGCCGTGTACTCCCGGAGCGACGGGACCAGCGCCTCGCCCATCCGCTCGTGCTGCATGCGCAGCAGATAGAGCACATCGAGGTCGGCGAGCGCGTCGTCGAGCCGGTCGGTGATGGCGTCGGCGAACTCGTCCCCCGGCTGGTCGGGCGGCAGCAAGGTACGCGGCGCCACCACGGTGACGTGCACGCCGAGCATGCGCATTGCGGCGATCGTGCTGCGAGCCACACGACTGTGCTTGACGTCACCGACGATGGCCATCCGTACTCCGTCGAGACCACCCGTGCGACCGAGTGCGCTGCGCACGGTGTACGCGTCGAGCAGCGCCTGGGTGGGGTGCGCATGCCACCCATCACCTGCGTTGATGACACTCGCCTGGGTCCAGCCATCGATCATGTGGGGGGCGCCGCTCGATCGGTGGCGCACCACGAACGCGTCCACCCCCATCGCAGCGATCGTCTCGATCGTGTCGCGGAGGCTCTCGCCCTTGTTGAGACTCGACTGCGACACCGCGAACGTCATCGTGTCCGCCGACAGGCGTTTGGCTGCCGTTTCGAAACTGAGCCGGGTACGCGTCGAGTCCTCGAAGAACACGCTGCAGACGGTCTTGCCGCGCAGGGCAGGAACCTTCGGGTTCGGTCGACGGTTGACCTCGGCCATGTGATCCGCGAGGTCGAGGATGCGCACGATGCCGTCGACGCCGAGGTCCTCGACGGTGAGGAGCGAGCGGCCGGTCACGATGCCACTCCCCCGATGGTCACACCGTCGGCAGATGCGGTGACGTCTTCATCGGCGCTCGTCGGCAGGTTCTTGCCGACGAAGTCGGGCCGAATCGGCAACTCGCGATGGCCTCGGTCGACCAGCACGGCGAGCTGTACCGCCCGGGGGCGTCCGTAGTCGCCAACCGCATCGAGGGCTGCTCGCACGGTGCGGCCGGTGTAGAGCACATCGTCGACCAGCACGACGGTGGCGCCGTCGACGTCGAAGTCGAACTGGCTGACCGAACCGGGAGCGACGGGACGAAGGCCGATGTCGTCTCGGTAGAGGCTGGCGTCGACGGAGCCGACCGGAACCGTCGAGTCGATGCGGGCGATCTCGGCGCCGAGTCGCTCCGCCAGCCACACCCCGCCCTGCTGGATGCCGACCAGCACCACGCCGTCGAGGCCTCGATTGCGCTCGATGATCTCATGGCCCATCCGGGTGATCGCCCGGCGGACGTCGTCGGGCCCGAGGACCCGCTTCTCTGCAACCATTGCTCTCCTCCGTGCGGGCCTCACGGGACCCGCTTCACGGTGAGTTCGACCGTAGCAGCCGAGCCACCCGAGAGGAACCAACGACGCGAGCGGGCCTCGACCTCGGCGCGTCATCGGTGACAGGCCGGCTCGCCGGCTGAGACATACTTCAGGCTGCAGAAACCAAACGACTCCCGCTTCGACATGACCGACTCCGACTCAACGACTCCCCGCCGACCCGGCCCGCGGCGCCCAGCCGGGGCGCCGGTGGGGGCCGACGAGGTGCGCCGTGCTGTCCTCGATGCTGCCGCGACACTGTTCGCAACCCGCGGGATCGCACAGGTGTCGCTTCGCGACGTCGCCGAGGCGGCGGACACCCATCTGGCTCTGATCAGCCGCTACATCGGAAACCGGGAACAGCTCGAGTTCGCCGTCTTCGACGACCTGTCCGAAGAGCTGGCACGGCTCGTCGACGAACACCCGTTGGAGGGCCAGGGGCATGGCGTCGACTCGGTGATGGGCAAGTGGGCAGCCGTCGCGACATCGCTCGTGATCAGCGGCCGTGTGCTGGCGGGCCGCCCGGGGTTCAACCCGGTTCTGGCGATGGCCGACACCCTCCGCGACGCATTCGGACTCGATCCGATCGCTGCACGAGTTCGCGCTGCACAGATCGTCGCAACGGCGATCGGCTGGCGCGTGTTCGAGGACTACCTGGTCACCGCCGGCGACCTCGGCGAGATCCCCCTCGCCACGCTGCGTGAGGAGTTGGTCCACTCCGGGCGGCGCCTGGGCTCGACCCCGTGGCCGTCACCCCCTGATCCCAGCCCCGGTCGACCCTGACCTCACTCGTCTGATCGGGACCTTCGGCACTTCGAACGTCAGCGGTTCGGCCGTACCGTTGTGGACAAGCGTACACAACGCTCGTTCGACCGGCAATCCAGCACGTCGAATCGATTCGAAGGAGTGAGTACTGATGTCCGAGCAGCGAGTTGCCACCACGGCCCCATTGGACTGGAGCGAGGTGTGGTTCACGAACTGTCCGATGGTGTCGGCGAACAACGTCGATCAAGAGCTCGGCTGGTGCCGCGAGGAGTTCAAGAAGCTCGGCGTCGAGTACGCCTACTTTCGGTCGTCTCCCGACAACAACTGGTACCCGCACTACGTGCACAACCTCGACAACCTCGTGCGTTTCGGCGGGCTCTACCCGCCGATCCACGTGAACGCCGACATCCGCCGAACTCGGCTGCTGGGCGCGACGCAGGTCTACGAAGGCGGCGCCATGCTGGTGCGCGCCCGGGACGACATCTTCCGGATGGAGGACCTGCGGGGCAAGAAGATCGGCCTCACCAAGAGCCTCAACACGATCAAGAACGACTGGTGGCGCATCCAGGAACACGCCGGCATCGAGCTGATGCTGCGCATCAACGGCATGACGATGGACGACGTCGAGATCGTCGAGTTCCCGTACCCCGACGACTGGTACGACAAGCCCGAGATGCTCCAGGTCGCGATGAACAACCCCTCCGAGCTCTGGCTCCGGCGCGATCACAAGCACGACCTGGCATTCCGACCGCTGGAAACCGGACTCGAGGAAGGCGTCGTCGACGCGATCTACACCCAGAGCAAGGTGTTCCAGCACCTCCAAGAGGACACCGGCAAGTTCAAGGCGGTCGAGGACCTGTCCCTCCGCCCGGACTGGACCATGCAGATGGCCAACTGCCCTGCGGTGATCACCTGCACCGATGTCATGGCCGACGAACACCCGGAGCTGGTGGTCGCCTACATGAAGGCGATGATCAAGGTCGGCCGCTGGGCGAACGGCAACAAGCACGCAGCAGCCGAGATCCTCAACCGCCAGACGTTCTATCGGGACGTCGAGGACACCTACCAGGGGATCAAGGGCGTCGACATGGTGCCCAACCTGTCGCCGAAGAACCTGGTGTCGATCGACATCGGCAAGGACTTCATGCTCAGCCACGGCTACATCCACAACGACTTCGACGTCAACGAGTGGGCGGCGCCGGAATTCCTCGAACAGGCCGCCCGCGAGCTCCTCGAAGAGGAATGGACGCGAGTGTCCACCTCGAAGCTTCCCGACCCGACCGATCTCGGCGTGCCCGGCATTCGGCTCGGCTGACCCGGATCGCCACGAGAGGAAGGAGCAGCAATGGTGAAGTCTGTTGTGGAGATGATCGGGGAGGCACGAGCGCAGATCGAACTCGTGCCTCCCAAGGCGGTGTCGAAGGAACTCGCGACGGGTGGGCCGATCCTGGTCGACGTCCGCGAGCCCGTCGAGTGGGAACGTCATGTCGAGGGCGCGCTCCAGGTACCGCGAGGGCTCCTGGAGTTCGTCGCCGACCCGGCCAGCCCTCGATACGCCCCGGAGTTGGAGCCGAATCGTCGAGTGATCGTCTACTGCGCCTCCGGCGCACGCGCCGCACTCGCCGCACTCACACTCAAGAACATGGGCTACGCGAACGTCGCCAACATGGACGGCGGCTTCAAAGGTTGGATCGCCGCCGGGCTGCCGACCACTGAACACCACGCCGACATCTGAGCGGCGGCCAGCCGGGGACCACCTCCGAGCACCACCAGCCGAGTCGGGCCGACGCTCCGGACTAGCGTCGTGGCCATGCATGATCTCGTGATCCGGAACGGATTCGTCGTGGACGGCACCGGCGCCCCTGGGCGACTCGCCGACGTCGTGGTGAACGACGGGGTGATCACCGCGGTGGTCGACGCCGACTCGGGCACCGGTGTCGGCGAGGCCCGCCGCGTGGTCGATGCGACCGGACGGCTGGTCACTCCCGGGTGGGTCGACGTACACACCCACTACGACGGCCAGGCGTCGTGGGATCCGTTCCTGACGCCGTCGTCGTGGCACGGAGTGACCACGGCAGTGATGGGCAACTGTGGCGTCGGGTTCGCGCCGGCCGCGCCCGATCGTCACGAGTGGTTGATCGAGCTGATGGAGGGCGTCGAGGACATCCCTGGTTCGGCCCTCGCCGAAGGCATCACGTGGGAGTGGGAGTCGTTCGAGGAGTACCTGGATGCGCTCGACGCCCGCCAGTACGCCATCGACCTCGGCGCCCAGGTCGCCCACGGACCGGTGCGTGGGTACGTGATGGGCGATCGTGGGGCGGCCAACGAGGCGCCGACCGCCGACGACATCGCTGCGATGTCCGACATCGTCGAGCGCGGGCTGCGCGCCGGTGCACTCGGATTCTCGACCTCGCGAACGCCGATCCACAAGTCGAAGTCCGGCGAACTCGTGCCGGGCACCCATGCGACCTCCGACGAACTGTTCGGGCTCGCCGATGCACTGCGTCGAGCCGGTCACGGCGTGTTCCAGTTTGCTCCCGATCATGCCCTCGTCCCCCGAGACGAATGGCCCTGGATGACCGAGATGGCTCGCCGGACCGGGCGCACCGTCAGCGTCAACCTCAACCAGCCCGATGAGGCGCCCGATCTGTGGCGCGAGGTGCTGGAACTGCTCGATCAGGCGGAGGCCGACGGCGTCCCGATCGTCGCGCAGGTCGCCGGCCGCAACGTCGGACTGCTGATGTGCCTGGAGGGCAGCTTCAACCCACTCGACTTCCACCCCGCCTACGCCCCGATCTCGGGATTGCCGCTCGCCGAGCGGGTTGCGGCCCTGCGCGAGCCCGAGCTCCGAGCCCGCCTCGCCGAATCGCCGGGTCCCGACAGCCTGTTCGAGCGTGTGGTCACGTCGCGCCTCGACCAGTGGTGGGCAGTCGCCGACGGCGACATCGACTACGAGCCGCCCGCGGAGGACTCGATTGCGGCCGTTGCCGCCCGGACCGGCCGCCCGGCGATCGAGCTGATCATCGACCAGCTGACCGCCCACGACGGCCACGGCATGATCCTCACCCCGTTCTTCAACTACGCCTACGGCGACCTCTCGTTCACCTACGAGGCACACCAGCATCCCGGCACCCGGATGGGCCTCGCCGACGCGGGCGCCCACTGCGGCGTCATCTGCGACGGCGGCACACCGACGTTCATGCTGACCCATTGGACCCGAGACCGCACGCGGGGTCCGAAGCTGCCGCTCGAGCATGTGATCCACCGCCAGACGCTCCAGACCGCCGAGCTCTACGGCCTCGGCGACCGCGGCGCACTGCTGCCGGGACGACGCGCCGACATCAACGTGATCGACTACGACCGCCTCACGTTCGACCCGCCCCGGATGGCGCACGACCTGCCCGCCGGCGCTCGTCGACTCGTCCAGAAGGCCGACGGCTACGACGCCACGTTCGTCGCCGGAGTGCAAACTGTCGACCATGACGAGTTCACTGGCGAACTCCCCGGTCGCCTCGTCCGCGGCCCGCGCTGAGTCCACAGCGAGACCACACGGGTCAGACCCGTGATGTCCTCCCGGCCATCACACCTCAGGGCGGAGGTCAGCCACGAGGGCCGACAGCACGCCGTTCACGAATCGCCCGCTGTCATCGGTCGAGAATCGCTTGGCCAACTCGACCGCTTCGTCGATCGCCACGGCGACGGGAACCTCGAGACGGTGACCGATCTCGAAGGCACCCATTCGGAGCACGTTCAGGTCGAGCACCGGCATGCGCTCCAGGGTCCATCCCTTGGCGCGGGCCGAAATGGCCGCGTCGAGCGATTCGACATGGTCACCGACCCCGGTGACGAGCAGCGTGGTGAGTTCATCCGGCTCGAGCACCTGGAGCGCGAGCGCGTCGCTCGGCGCAATGCCCTTCGAGTACGCCTCGTACAACAGGTAGAGGGCGCGTTCGCGCGCATCGGAGCGGTCGTCGGGGCGCGGCATGGCAGCCATGTCAGTCAGGAACTCGACGTCAGACGCGGGTGATGTAGTCGCCGGTGCGGGTGTCGACCTTGACCTTGTCGCCCGGCTCGACGAACAACGGCACCTGGAGCACCTTGCCGGTCTCCAACGTCGCCGGCTTGCGGGCGCCCGACACACGATCGCCCTGCACCCCGGGCTCGGTCTCCGCGATCGTGAGTTCGACCGACGCAGCGATCTCGACGTCGATGATCTCGCCCTGGTACAACGCGATCTGGGCGATCATCTGCTCGACGAGGTAATCGGCTGCGTCACCGAGCGCCGTCTGCTGCACGTTCAACTGGTCGTAGGTGGACGTGTTCATGAACACGTAGTCGTCGCCGTCCTTGTACAGGAACTGCATGTCCTGACGGTCGACGATCGCCTGCTCGACCTTGATGCCAGCGTTGAACGTCTTGTCGATGACGGCGCCGGTGCGGGCGTTGCGAATCTTGGTGCGCACGAACGCACCGCCCTTGCCTGGCTTGACGTGCTGGAACTCGACCACCTGGAACAGTCCGTTGTCGAGTTCGAGGGTGATTCCGTTCTTGAGGTCGTTCACGGAGATCTGCGGCATGCGTGGGTTCCTTTGTCGTGCTGGTTCCGGGGTCAACCCGGGAATGGTCGCGGTACTGTGTGCGTGAGTGACCGCGAGCCGGTTTCGGTGACGACGAGGAGGTCCTCGATCCGGAATCCACCGAAGCCGACACGATAGAGGCCCGGCTCGACGGTCACCACGTTGCCTGCCGTCACAACCTCCTCGGATGCCTGCGAGTGGAACGGCGATTCGTGGATCACGAGGCCCACACCGTGCCCCGTCCCGTGCAGGTACCAGTCGAGCCGGCCGGCGTCATCGAACACGTCACGACACACCGAGTCGAGGTCGCGGGCGGAGATGCCCGGCCGCAGGGCTGCCACGCCGGCGGCGTGCGATGTCTCGACGAGGGCGTAGACATCTCGTTGCTCCTCGGTCGGTTCGCCGATGACATAGGACCGGGTCATGTCGGAGTGGTAGCCGTCGACCAACGCGCCGACGTCGATGATCACGGTGTCGCCCTCGACGATCGGGCGGCGGTTGGCCTCGTGGTGCGGCCGGGCGGCATGGTCCGGGCCGCTGGCGACGATCGTGTCGTAGCTGCGGTCGTCGGCACCGTGGAGGCGCATCCGGTATTCGAGTTCGTTGCGGATGTCGGCCTCGGTGACCGGCGAGTCGACCGTTGCGAGCAGGATCGGCTCCACCTCGGCGAGTGCCGCGTCGGCACAGGCGGCGGCCGCAGCGATCCGCTCGATCTCGGCGGCGTCCTTGATCTGACGCTGTAGGCCGACGAGCGACGTCATCGGCTCGAGCGCGAGGTCCGCAGCAAGTCGCATCCACTCGGCGTGGGTCACCGATGCGGCGTCGAGCGCAACGGACCGGGCGGACACCAACGACTCGATCAGGCGATCGTGCAACTTCGCTCGGCTCGTTTCGGCGATCACCGTGGCGCCGCTCGACGCCGTCTCGGCGCGAGCACGGTCGCCGTAGCGTCCGTCGGTGCCGAGGATCAGGTCGTCGGCGGTGATGACCGCCCAACCGTTCGACCCGCTGAACCCGGTGAGCCATCGCACATCGACGAGATCGGTGAACAGCAACGCATCGCACCCGTTGCCGAGCCCACGCCCGAGTCGCTCTTGGAGCAGCCCGACGCGCCGAGCGTGATCGATCGGCGTGTAACGATTGGTGTCTGACACCATGTGTTACACGAACCGTTCGAGGGTGGATCGGACCGCGTGCTCGGGCACGTCGTTGACGACCTCGACGCCGTTGACTCCATCGAGGATGAACGTCAACCCGTCGAGCGCCTTCTTGTCTCGGGCCATCAGCGACAGCAGCACCTCGACGTCGAGGCCCTCGGGCGGGGTGATTCGCAGCCCGTACTCCCCCGCCACGATGCGTCGGTGCTCGTTGACGATCGCCTCATCGACGCGACCGAGTTCGAGCGCAAGTTCGGCGGCGAAGAGCAGTCCAATCGCCACCGCCTCGCCGTGAGCGATCTGGTGGTCGGTGGCGATCTCGATGGCATGGGCGAGCGTGTGGCCGTAGTTGAGCAACGCCCTCCGGCCGCCTTCACGTTCGTCGGACGCCACCACCCCGGCCTTGATCTCGATACAGCGGGCGATGCGCTCGTCCATCGGCAACGCCAGCAGGTCGTCACCCGTCAGGAAGTGGTACTTCGACATCTCGCCGAGACCGCAGCGCAGTTCGCGCTCCGGCAGGGTGTCGAGTGCGTCGAGGTCACAGATCACCCCGGAGGGCTGCCAGAAGGCACCGACGAGGTTCTTGCCCTCGGGCAGATTCACGCCGGTCTTGCCGCCCACGGCGGCATCGATCATGGCGAGCAGCGTGGTGGCGACGTGCACGACCGGTGTGCCGCGGTGCCACGACGCAGCTGCGAATCCGGCCACATCGGTGACCATGCCACCTCCGACGCCCACGACCACGTCGCGCCTGGTGAGGCCCTGCCGGGCGAAACCCCGGGTGAGGTCCTCGATCGTGGCGAGTGATTTGGCCGCCTCACCGGTGCCGATCACGTGGGTCTCGACCGAACGCCCGGGCAGCGACACCTCGACGGGGATCCCCGGTTGCGTCACCACCGCAACCCGCGTGGCCTCGGCCGGTAGCAGCTCGTCGAGTGATGCAATCGTTCCTGCGCCGACCAACACGTCGTAGGCGCGGTCGCTCAGCGGGACGTTCACGCGCAGCATCGAAGGACCGCCTTTGCGACATCGTTGGCGGTCCGGTTGTCGACCGACACGATCGCATCGGCCACCTCCTGGTAGAGCGTGCTGCGTGCCTCGTACATGGCCCGCAGCACCCCTTCGGGATCGTCGTCGAGCAGCGGGCGGTGCATCCCGTTGCGGACACGCTCGAGCAGCACTTCGACGTCGGCGAGCAGCCACACCACTCGAGCGTCCGCGGTCTGCAACGCGTCGCGGTTGGCGTCGCTGAGCACGACGCCACCGGCCGCTGCGATCACCGACGGCTCGGGCGCTGCCAGCGCCTCGACGAGCGTGTCGGATTCGAGTGCTCGAAATGCCGGCTCTCCATCGGCCGACCAGATCTCGCGAACGGTCCGACCCGTGCGTTCCTCGATCATCTCGTCGGAATCGAAGAGCGGTCGGTCGAGTTCGGCGGCCACCAATCGCCCGACGGTGGACTTGCCGACCCCCATCATGCCGACGAGCACGAGATGGGTCACGACAACGTGGCCGAGAACGCCTCGGCGTTGCGCACGAACTCGTCGACGGAGTCGCCACCGAACTTGCGCTGTGCCTCGCTGGCCAACACGAGCGCCACCATCGTCTCGGCCACGACGCCCATCGCTGGGACGGCGGTGACATCGGTGCGCTCCTTGAACGACACGGTCGACTCCTTGGTGAGCGTGTCGACCGTTTCGAGCGTGGGAACGTTGAGCGTGGCGAGTGGCTTCATCGCCGCGCGCACGACGAGGAGCTCACCGGTGGAGATGCCGCCCTCGGTGCCGCCGGCCAGCGTGCTCCCACGGCGGTACTCGCCTGCGTCGGCGTCCCACGAGATCGGGTCGTGCGCAACGCTGCCGCGCCGGCCCGCGACGTCGAAGCCGTCCCCGATCTCGACGCCCTTGACCGCCTGGATGCTCATGATCGCCTGGGCGAGCAGCGAATCGAGCTTGCGATCCCAGTGCACGTGGCTCCCGAGACCGACCGGGATGCCGAATCCGAGCACCTCGACGACGCCGCCGAGCGAGTCACCGTCCTTCGCCGCGGCCTTGATCTCGGCAACCATCGCCTCGCTGGACTCGATGTCGAAACAGCGCACCTGATTGTCGTCGACGCGATCGAGTTGCTCCGGTGTGGGCCGTGCCGCACCAGCAGGCACACGGGCTGCGCCCATCTGGATCACATGCGAGATGATCTCGATCCCGATCGTGGAGAGCAGGACCTTCGCGACGGCGCCAGCGGCGACACGGGCCGCCGTCTCCCGGGCGCTCGCTCGTTCGAGCACGTCGCGAGCGTCGGTGAAGCCGTACTTCTGCATGCCGGCCAGGTCGGCGTGTCCGGGACGAACCTGTGTGAGTGGCTTCTTGGTGGCGCCGGGCGCGGGTCCATCTCCTCGTGCCACTTGTCGCTGCGGAACCACTCGCTGTTCTTGATCTCGATCGCCAGCGGGGAGCCGAGCGTTCGTCCGTGACGCACTCCGCCGATCAGGGTGAGTTCGTCGGCCTCGAACCGCTGGCGGGGCCCTCGGCCATATCCGAGGCGACGACGACCCATCTCTGCCTGGATCTGCTCGACGGTGATCGGCAACCCTGCGGGCAACCCTTCCATCACGACGACAAGCGCCTGGCCATGGGATTCGCCCGCCGTCAGATACCGCAACATCGGATCGAGGCTACCGGTCAGCTGTGTCGGCCTGGTGGGCGGCCTGGCCGGACACGGACACCCGAGCAGCCAAGGCGTCTTCGGCAGCGCTGCGCATCACCGCGACGTCCGGCGCCGCCCCCAGCCACGCCACCTGCTGCAGCGCTGCTTGGTGGATGAGCATGCCCAGTCCATCGACCGTCCGCGCCCCGTTGTCGGCCGCCCGGACGAGCCAGGCGGTCTGCAGCGGGTGGTACACCAGGTCGACCGCCACCTGATTCGGGCCGAGGAGCATCGGATCGCACGGCAGGTCGCCCAGGTCGGCCCCGTCGGGATCGATGCCCATCCCGACGCTCGAGGCGTTCACCACGACCTCGGCCCGACGGATGTCGAGCGCGTCGCCGACGCTGGCCACCGGCGAGAGCCGGCTCGCCGACTCTGCGCGCTCCCGGGTGCGGTTGACGATCAGGATCGAGGCCGCCCCGGCGCGCCCGAGCGCATCGATCACCGAGCGGGCGGCACCGCCGGCACCGATCACGGCAACGGTCGCTCCGGCGACGGCGACACCCTCCTCGTCGAGCGACCCCACCAAGCCGGCACCGTCGGTGCTCGATCCCACCAGGTGGTCCCCGTCCCAGCTCACCGTATTGACCGAGTCGAGTGCGGCGGCTGCCGAGTCGAGTCGATCGACCGCGGCAGCGACGTCGTGCTTGTGCGGCATCGTCACGGAGAGACCACCCAACCCGAGGACGCGCATGGCGGCGAGCGCCGCTGCGGCACGCCCGGGCGCAACCTCGAATGCTGCATAGGTCCAGTCGACGCCGGCGGCGTCGAACGCCGCCTGATGGATCACCGGCGACAAGCTGTGTTCGACCGGCGATCCGATCAGCGCCGCAACTCGGCGCTGGCTCACAGCACGCCGGCTGCGCGGGCGATCTCGATGTTGCGTTCGTGCTGCCACAGCTCGGAGGCGAACACGTGCCGGCCATCTTCGTCGGCAACCACGTAGTACAGATACGAGCAGTTCGTGGGATCCGCCAGCTCGGCGCAGATCGGGTCGCCCGCAGGGGGATTCGGCGCGGGGTTCAGCGCCGCCTCGATCGATGCACGGCCCGGATTGGCGATCGGCGTCGGTGGAAGTCCGAGGCGGGAGTAGGTGTTCCATGGGCCGTCGATCTGACGAAGTTCAGCGAACGAGAGGTCTGGCTCCAACCCTGCCTGACCCGCCCCGTACAGCACCGACGCGTCGATCTGCAACGGGAACGGCTGCCCGAGCACCGTCGAGAACAGCCGGTTGTAGATCACCCGGGCGATCTTGGCACGGTCCTCGGGCACCTTCGCCTCTCGTTCGATCAGCGATGCGATGATCAGCGCCTCGTACGGGGTGACGTTGAGCGCAGCGGACCGGTTGATGATGTCCTCCTGCTCGCCGACTCGCTGCATCATCGCGATCATCCGCTCGATCACCTGAGCTTCACTCTCGGCGTTGGACACGTTGTAGGTGTCCGGGAACAACATCCCCTCCAACGACGTGACCTCGGCCGGCTGCCAGACGGAACGAATCGAGCCGTCCGTTGCGGACGTCATGAAGCCCTCGTCGGTGAGTCTCGGGACCGAGGTGTCGAGTCGCTGCGACATCCGGGTCAACGTGAAGCCTTCCGGGAAGGTCACCTTGGTGTAGGTCTGTGCGGGCGGCGTGCGCAGACGCCCGAGGACATTGCCCATGTGGTCGTCGGGGCGGATCTCGTAGTAGCCGGGGGTGATCTCCAGCCCGCCCTCGCGTTCGACGTACCACTCGAAGATGCCGGGGTCGGTCACGAACCCTTCGTTGGCGAGGCGTTGCGACACCGACTCGAGCGTGTCGGCATCGTTGATGGTGAAGCTCTGCACGTCGCCCGGGGCACCCTCGGGGTTGATCTTGCCGAGGTACCACCAGCCGACGGCGCCAGCGATGAGGATGCCGACCACGGCGACCACCATGGACGTCCAGACGACCCACTTCAGAATCCGGCGCTCACCTCGGAGCCGTTCGACCGAGCCGGTGTGGTCCGTTGCGTCCCACGGGTCGTCCATCCAATCGACCGCGGGGCGCGAATCTGGGTCGATCTGCGCCTCGGGGAGCAGTGGGTCGAGTTGCGTCATGTCGCGCCCTGCTCGGCGGCCCAGGCGTTGGCCCGATGGTCGAGCCATGCCTGCAGCATCACCGCCGCAGCCACCTTGTCGACCACTTTGCGGCGTTGACGGCCGTCGAGACCCGCGTCTCGCATGTCGCGTTCCGCGGTCACCGTCGTGAATCGCTCGTCGTACATCTGGACCGGCACGCCGACAACGCTAGCCAACTGTTTGGCCTCGGTCTCGGCAGAGCGAGCTGCAGGGCCCGAGGTGCCGTCGAGCGACAGCGGGTGGCCGACCACGACGAGCTCGGCCTCCTCGTCCCGCACCAGCTTGGCGATGGCGGCGTGGTCGTGACGCCGCGACGACGACCGATGCACGGTGGTGAGTGCCGATGCAATCGTGCCGCTGAGGTCGCTGACCGCGATCCCGATGCGCTTTGACCCGAGATCGATGCCCAGCGCACGCACTCCCGGGGGCCGACTCACGACGATGACGCCACCATCGCCGCCGCGGCACGAGCGGCCAATTCGAGTGCCGCCGGGATGCCCGAGGTGTCCTTGCCGCCTGCCGTGGCGATCTCCCCCTTGCCGCCACCGCCGCCCCCGACCGCCTTGGCGGCATCGACGAGCAGCTTCGAGGCGGACCACCCGCTCCCTGCCTGGACAGCGGCGACCAGGCCGACGCCACCGCTGGTGGTCTCGCCGATCAGCACCACCAGGCGGATGCCGGGATGCTGGCGGACGGCCACACCCAACTCGCGCAGATCGCCAGTGGTGAGGCCATCGACCTGGGTGATCACGACGCCGTCGTGCGCCAGGGCGGCGAGTTCGCCGGCGCGACCCATCGCCAACTGACCGCGCAGCGTCTTGATCTCGTCGTTCAATGACTTCACTTCGTCGAGCTTTCGCTGCACTCCGGCGAGCAGGTCGTCGGCCGGTGCGCCGATCAGGCGTGCCGCATCCGCAAGCAGCGCCTCGTCCCGCTGGAGCAGGGCAACGCTGGCTTCGCCGGTGACCGCCTCGACGCGACGGAGGTTGGATCCGATCGACGACTCGCTGACCACCTTGATCGTGCCGATGTCTCCGGTGGCACGAACGTGCGTACCGCCGCAGAGCTCCACCGAGGCTCCCGCCTCGAGCACCCGGACGATGTCGCCGTACTTGTCGCCGAAGAACGCAATGGCGCCGAGCGCCTCCGCTTCGTCCTTGGTGGTTTCGAAAATCCGCGTCGGCGTGTTCTCCAGGGTCTCCGCGTTCGCCATCCGCTCGATCTCGGCGATCTGCTCTGCGGTGACGGCTTCGTAGTGGCTGAAGTCGAAGCGCAGCCGGTCGGGTCCGACCATCGACCCGGCCTGCTTCACGTGATCGCCGAGCACGCGGCGCAGCGCGTGGTGCAGGAGATGCGTGGCAGTGTGGTTGCGTCGGATCGCTGCCCGACGATCACCGTCGATCGTCGCAGTTGCGGCCTGCCCCACCGTGATCACGCCGTCGATGCGCGCTCGGTGCCGGCGAAGGTTCGGCAGTGCGAACGTGGTGTCGATGACGTCGGCGGTCCCGGTCTCGGTCACGATGCTGCCGGTGTCGCCGATCTGACCGCCCGCCTCTGCGTAGAACGGCGTACGGTCGAGGAAGATGTCGACCAGACCGGACTCGTCGCTGTCGACCTCGACGATGGCGAGCACGCGACTCTCGGACTGTTCATCGACGTAGCCGACGAATTCGGTGAGACCGAACTGCTCGACGACATCGCGGTACGCATCGAGATCGACGCCGTCACCCGCGCCCTTCTGCGCCGCCTTGGCGCGATCGCGCTGGGCGGTCATCTCCGTGGCGAACCCGTCGAGGTCGACCACCACACTGCGTTCGCCGGAGATCTCCTGGGTCAACTCGAGCGGGAAGCCGTAGGTGTCGTGCAGCAGGAACGCCGTCGAGCCCGACAGTTCCGTCGGATTGGCCTCGAGTTCGCCGTCGAGAATGCTCAGCCCGTGCTTCAACGTCTGACGGAACCGCTCCTCCTCCTTGGTCATCACGTTGACCACGAAGTCGCGGTTCTTCACGATGTCGGGGTAGGCGTTGCCCATCACGTCGATGGCGGTCTCGGTGAGTCGTGGCATCACCAGCGACTCGGTGCCGAGCAGGTAGGCATAGCGCACCGCACGACGAATGATCCGCCGCAGTACGTACCCGCGGGCCTCGTTCGACGGGAACACGCCGTCGTTGATCAGCATCGCGCCGGACCGTGCGTGCTCGGCAAGCACCCGCATGGCGAAGCTGTCGCGATCGTCGTAGTCGCCGACTCGATACGACTTGCCGGTGATCGAGCAGGCCTCGTCGATCATCGGCTGCATCAGGTCGGTCTCCCACACCGAGTCGACTCCTTGCACGAGTGCGAGAATGCGTTCGAGCCCGGCCCCCGTGTCGATCGACGGTTTCGGGAGGAGCGACCGGCTGCCATCGGGGGCCTGGTCGTATTGCATGAACACGAGATTCCAGAACTCCATGAACCGATCGCCGGCCGGGTCCCCGAGTGGCCCGCCGTCGGGCCCGAACGACGGGCCACGGTCGATGTGGATCTCGCTGCACGGACCACACGGCCCGGTGTCGCCCGCCTGCCAGAAGTTGTCTTTGTCGCCGAGGCGTTGGATGCGGTCCATCGGCACGCCGACCATCTCGTGCCAGATCGCCTCCGCCTCGTCGTCGGACTCGTGGACGGTGATCCAGAGACGATCGCCGTCCATGCCCCAACCACCGGTGGCGGGGTCGCCGGTGACGAGTTCCCAACTCCATGGGATGGCCGACTCCTTGAAGTAGTCGCCGAAGCTGAAGTTGCCGAGCATCTCGAAGAACACCAGGTGGCGCTTGGTCCGACCGACGTCGTCGAGATCGTTGTGCTTGCCGCCGGCACGGGCGCACTTCTGCGAGCTGACCGCCCGTTGGAACGGTGGCTGCTCATCGCCGACGAAGTACGGCTTGAACGGCAACATGCCGGCAACGTTGAACAGCACGGTGGGGTCGTGAGGAATGAGACTCGCCGATGCCACGACGGTGTGGTCCTTGGCAGCGAAGAAGTCGCGGAAGGAGTCGCGCAGTTGGTCGGCGTTCATCGGCGGGGTCATATCGCGATCGAGCCTATCGACGCCGCTAGCTTGCACCGGCGTGAGTACTGCCGGGTCCAACCCTCTGCCACCCCACGACCTGCATGAGTGGGTCAGCTTCGAGGACCCGGACGAGCATCGAACCTGGCTGTTCGATGCCACCTACCTCCGCTCGAACTACACGTGCATCTATGGATGCGGCTGCAAGGGGATCCTCGACGAGCCGGCCCCTGAGCTCCAGCTCGGGTGTTGCAGCTACGGGGCCCACTTCGCCGACGACGACGACTTGGCGAACCTGCGGGTTCATGCCGAGCGCTTGACGCCAGAGCAGTGGCAGTTCCACCGCAAGGGCCATGCCAAGAAGGGGTACACGACGCTCGGCGAACCCGATGATGACGGAGTGCCCGTGACGGTGACCCGTCTGGTCGACGATGCATGCATCTTCCTCAACCGCGTCGGGTTCGACGGCGGCGTCGGCTGCGCACTGCACATCGCGGCACTCGAGGCGGGCGAGCGACCGATGGACTGGAAGCCGTCGGTGTGCTGGCAGGTCCCGATCCGCCTCGAGCACTCCACCGACGAGTCAGGCCACGTCACCTCGAGGCTCCGCGAGTGGAAGCGACGCGACTGGGGCGAAGGCGGCAGCGAGTTCGGCTGGTGGTGCACAGAGGAACCCGACGCGTTCGTCGGCGCCGAACCGCTCTACGTGTCGGCTCGCGACGACATCGTGGAACTGGTGGGGCAGGCAATCTACGACGCGATGGTCGTGCAGCTGGAACGGCCCAAGTGGGTCCCGCTCCCCCATCCGGCAGTGCGGCGCTGAGTGTGAGGCTCGGCTGCGCAGCAGCCGAGGGAATCAGTCGTCGGTGTCGTCGTCGTCGAACGTGACGCCGTACTTCTCGGCAAGCGCGGCGTACTCGTCCTCATCGTCGACGTCAGCCGACTCGGGCGGCGCCGAGCGATCGCCGAAGCCCAAATCAAAGGCTCCAGGACCGGACTGCTTCAGTTTTCTCGCCTCTTCGAACCGGCGATGACGACCCTTCTTCACGACAGGGCTCCTACACACTAGAAAGCTGACATTGAGGCAGAGGCTATCGGCGCGATCACACATTGATCGGTGCGATCAGACATTGAGCGGGATCACCGCCCGTGTCACCGGGCGGCGCGCGGTGCTCAGTCGGCAACCGCGTGGAGCCGGAGTCGACCCTGTGGATCGAACGTCAATCCGGCCTCGCCGCCGACGAGTCGTCGAATTCCGTCGCCCACGAGATCGTTTCGCCAGCCCGAGCCGAGACGGGCAGCGTCGTCGCCGCGCAGGAACGCAACGATGTCGGCACGCGTGGCGAGCAATGCAGGGTCGAGCCGCTCGTCACGGGCCAGCTGTGCCACCCAGGCGGAAACGAGCGTCACGGCGGGGCGCATGTTGCGGTCGAGATCGTCGACGGTGACCGGCGGTGCTGGAGCCGGCGCCCCCTTCGCCGAACGAACCGCTTCCAGGATCTCCTCGGCAATGGCACCACGCGAGTGCCGATCATCGACGCCACGCGCCTGAGCGAGTTCCTTCACGGTGGAGGGCGCGCGCTGGGAAATCCCCAGCACCGCCAGATCGGGCAACACTTGACGCACCGGGATGTCGACCCGCATCGCTCGACGTTCGCGCCATGCCGCAATGCTCTGTGCCACGGCTCGGGCGTTGGGTCGCAACGAGCGTGCGTCCTTCAGGCGCAACCACGCATCGTTCGGCGCAGAACCGCTCGTCGGGCGGGTTCGCAGCTCCTCGCATGCGTCCTCCGCCCAGGCCAGCCGGTTCACCTGTGCGAGTTGCGCGACGAGGCGCTCGTGCACTTCGAGCAGATACTCGACGTCGACGGCTGCGTACTGACACTGGCTGTCGGTGAGCGGGCGGCGCATCCAATCGGTCAGCCGGTCACCCTTGGCGGGAGACACGCCGATCTCCCCCTGGAGCAGCGACACGAGCGACGGCGTCCCGTAGCCGACGAACCCCGCAGCGAGTTGCGTGTCGAACATCCGGCTCGGCACCGACCCCGCAGCGTGCGTGAGCACGTCGAGATCCTGTTGGGCGGCGTGAATCACACACAGCGCGTCGGACGCGAAGAGGCGCCCGAATGCGGTGACGTCGACCGAGAGCGGATCGACCAGCACGAGTTGTTGACCGCTGTCGTCTCTCCAGGCGATCTGGATCAGCGCCAGCTGAGGGAAGTACGTGCGCTCGCGGTGGAACTCGGTGTCGAGGGCGTAGCGAGGTTGGTCGACCAAGGTGTCGACCAACGTCTCGAGCGCTGGTTGTTCGGTGATCCAGGTGTACTCGAGGCGTCGTTCACTCACCGGTTGCACCAGATGCGGAACCGGCGACGGTGTCGAATCCCGCCGCCGTCCACGCCAGCATGCCGCCGGCGACGTTGACCGCCTCGATGCCCTGGCGTCCGAGGAACTCGCACGCCTGGCTCGACCGGCCCCCGGAACGGCAGACGACATAGGTGGGCGTGGCATCGAACTGATCGAGCTGCCCCGGCACCGTGGCGAGTGGGATCAGCGAGGCGTGAGCGATGTGGCCATGATCCCATTCGTCGGGCTCGCGCACGTCGATGATGCGAGCCGACGTGCCGAGCGCGGCGAGCTCCTGAACGGATATTTCTGCGGCTGTCACGACCTCAAGAGTACCGACGGAGGTCATCTGGCGTGTTGATGTTGACAATGGCATCCGCGTCGACGGCGACGCAGACCGACTCCAGCTGTTCGATCACTTCGTGCAACGCGCGTTCGCCGGCGTCGAACATCCGACGCACCAGCGGTGTCGACGCCGGGCTCCAGATCGCACATGCCGGCTCGACCTGCGACGTCTCTGCCACCACGACGTCGATGAGCGGAGCGCGCCGTGCAGCAACGACCATCGGGCGCAGCGACGCGGCGGTCAGGCCGGGGAGATCGCATGCAGCAACGAACACGTGAGCACCCGGCGACGAACGCTGGAAGTGCTCCAGCGCACCGAGGACGCCCGCAACCGGTCCCTGGCCCGGCGCCGGGTCGGGGACCACCGTCATCGTCAACGGTCGGAGTCCGTCCGGTTCCCCACCGGAGGCGATCACGCCGGTGCAGCCCACTGCCTGCAACGTGCGTGCGACGCGCCGCCCCATCGGGACGCCGTCGACCTCGATCAGCGCCTTGGTTCGGCCCATCCGCCGGCTTGCACCACCGGTGAGCACCGCCCCGACGAGTTCGAACGGGCGGTCAGTCAGCGGGGATTCCCGACGGGTCGAGCTGCAGCAGGAAGGTGCGGCAGCGATCGGCTTCGTCGTCCTCACCGATTGCGGCAGCCATGTCGCCGAGACCACGCAGGGCCCGAAGGAAGCCGCGGTTGGTGGGTTCGGACCAGCGGACGTACCCGCTCCCCCGCCAGCCGTTGGCACGCAACGTGTCGAGGCCGCGGTGGTAGCCGACCCGGTAGGCCGCGTACCGCTCGATCGTGTCGCGACCGAGGTCACCGAGCGCGGCCCACCCGTCGAGGCAGCGCGGTGCCGAGGCGACGACATCGGCGACGGCAGCGCGGCGCTCCCCCGCTTCCAGCGAGAGGGCCTCGGCAAGTCGAGCCGCGATCGCATCGTCGGCGGGGGGCAACACGGTCGTCGGGAGACCCGACGAGAAATGGATCGGCTGGTCGCTCACGACATCGGATCGTACGGGAGAACCGGCCTCGCGCCGTGGCTGGGCCCGTACAGTGCACACGTGCTCGCCATGACCCTCGACACCGCCAAGACGATCGCCGTCGTCGGCGCGACCGTCCTCGCCATCGCTGCGGTCGCGTCGTTCTGGATCATGAAGTCGATCGTCCAGAAGCTCGCCGTGGCTGCGCTGCTCGGGCTCCTGGCGTTTGCGGTGTGGACGCAACGGGTCGCCGTGCAGGACTGCGCCGACAAGGTGACCGCCAGCTTCGAGCGGTCCGGTGCGAACCTTTCGGTGGCCGACACCGAGTGCTCGTTCTTCGGGATCACGGTCACGATCTCGGACCCTCGTGCGGATGACGCGTCGAGTGGCCGCTCCTGACCCGCTGAACGCCGACGTCCGCCGTGAACTGGCCGACGCGACGGCTGATCACACCGCAAGCGACGTCGAAGCGGGAGCGCGCGTCGACGGCCCGACGCTGGCGCGGCTGATCGGGGCGAAGACGGTTGCGAACACCGCACTGCGCTGGATTCCGCCGTTCCTGCCAACGCTCGAACGTGCCTTCGGTGCCACCACGACGCAGTTGACGACCGTGCTCGGCGTCGGCGAGGCCGCTGGCCTGTCGACCGTGCTCGTCGGCCGTCAACTCGACCGTGGTCGCGAACGTGCCGTCATGGTCGGATCGCTCGGACTGGTCGCGCTCTCGGCGGTGATTGCGCTGTTCGGCACCTTGACCAGCTTTGCGATTTCGTTCTTCGTGCTGGTGCTCGGCGTGTCGAATCTCACCGTCGCCGGGCAGGCCTGGATCAGCCATCGGGTCGGGTACCGCTGGCGGGCCCGCTCGATCGGCCTGTACGAGACGTCGTGGGCCTTCGGTCTGCTCCTCGGGGCACCGATCGTGGCCGTGCTGATCAATCAGTTCGGATGGCGAAGCCCGTTCATCGCCGTCGCCGTCCTCTCGGCGATCGCCGCCATCGTCGTCGCAGTGGCAGTGCCCGCCCACGTTCCGGTTCGCATCGAACCGGTCACCGCCACGTCCGATTCGGCGGCACGCGGCGCCATCGCCGACCCCTCGGCCGCCGGCCGCGAGCGCTCAGCTCCGATCACGCCAGCGGCGTGGCTGACCATGGTTGCCTCCGCCACGATCGCGATGGCCGGCCTGGCGGTCTTCGTGATCTCCGGGTCGTGGCTCGACGACGCATTCGGCGTGTCGACCGGCGGTGTTGGCGCCGTGGCGATGGCGATCGGGGCGACGGAGTTGGTCTCCAGCCTGGGCAGCGCCGCCTTCGCCGACCGCCTCGGAAAGCTCCGCACGACGCTCGCCGGCATCGTCGGGCTCTCCGCCGGGCTCGCCGTGATGGTCGCTGCGTCTGACCGCCTGTGGGTCGGCATCATCGGTCTCCTGGTGTTCCTGTTCGGCTTCGAATTGGCGTTCGTGACCTCGTTGTCGCTCGTCAGCGAGGCCATGCCAGATGCGCGAGGCGCCACCCTCGCCGTGAGCAATGCCGTCGGCACCGTCGCCCGGGCGACCGGAGCGATCGCCAGCGGCTGGCTCTACGGCGCGTCTGGCGTGGGAGGAACCGCTGTCCTGTCGATCGGCGCCGCTGGCACTGCGGCGGTCTGTCTGCTCCTCAGCCGTCGGCGGCGCACGGCCGCGATCGAGCCGTGAGCTCGTCCCGAGAGCGCTCGTACTCGGTCAGAAACGGACGAACGACCTCGGCGACCTGCTCGGCATGGGAGTGTGGGCCAGCGTGCCCAGCGCCGGGCACCGTCTCGGCGCGACAACCGGCGATGTGCTCCGAGAGGTGTGCGGTTGCGGCTCGATGATGCGGGCGGGCATGTTCACCCCGTATCGCCAGCACGGGCACGGTGACGTCCGCTTCCTTCCAGGGCACCGCCCGCCGCAGGTCGGCGAGTTCGGCCACCATCGCTGCTCCCTCGGCGCGTCGCTCCAAACGCTTCGCCGCCGGCAGGCGCTCCCACGCCGCATCGCCGACGAGGCGGCGCATGAATGCCTCGGCCGCATCGCCCGAGTCGGAGGCGCCGAGCGCCGCGGCACCAGCAGAGTCGCGGGGCCACCAGTCGAGCCAGGACAGCGGGGTCTCGTACACGACGACGCATCGGACGAGTTCGGGCCGGCGTGCCGCAACACCGAGCGCAACGTTGCCGCCGAAGCTGTGTCCGAAGAGCGCCACGCCGCCATCGTCGAGCGCACGGCGATCCACTCGTTGCTCCACGAGCGAGACGAGGTCGTCGACGTTCGCGTCGACACTCCACGGTGGACCGCACCGCGCCGAACGGCCGTAGCCGCGTCGGTCGTAGCGGATCACGTGGTGATCGTCGTCGAGACGTCGACTCAGTCGAAGCAGCCCGGCGGAACGGTCCATCGAGCCGTGCACGAGCACCACGACCGGGCCTCCGGGTTTGCCAGCGTCGTCAAACCAGACCCCCGCGGGCTCGTGCGACCCAACGGCGGCGCGCATCAGTCCACGCTGACGATCCGCAGGACGTCGGTGGCGGCGTTCGCCGGTCGAGGCCGCACTGGATCGGGAGCGCCGGCGAGGACGAGCACCCGATCCCCCGACGCGATCAGTCCGGCTTGCATCGCGGTCTCGACGGCGAACCAGACCATCTCGTCGGTGGTGCCGTAGATGTCGACCTCGAGGGGGGTCACCCCCCAGCTCAATGCCATCGCCCGCACCACGGTCGGATGCGGAGACAGCCCGACCAACTTCGCGCTCGGCCGGAAACGGGCCATCGCACGAGCAGTTCGACCACTTCGAGTGCAGCACAGAATCGCCGTCACATCGGCGTCGATGGCTGCTTGTGACGCCGCGTGCGTGAGCGCTGCGGTGACCAGGTCGATGTTCGACATCGCCTCGTGGTGCGCCAAGATCTGCACGCGCCCCAGACGATCGGCCCACTGCCGATAGGAGGCTTCGGACTCTGCTCGCGCGGCCACCTTGGCCATCGTCCGCACGACGGCAGCCGGATCGTGTCCGATCGCGGTCTCGCCCGAGAGCATCACGGCGTCGGTGCCGTCGAACACCGCGTTGGCGACATCGCTCACCTCCGCCCGGGTCGGGGACGGCGCCGTGATCATCGACTCGAGCATCTGCGTGGCGGTGATCACGGGCACGCCGGCCTCGACACAATGGCGCACGATCCGTTTCTGGAGGTGTGGCACGTCCTCGATGGGGCAGTCGATACCGAGATCACCGCGAGCGACCATCACCACATCCGCTGCCGCCACGATCTCGTGGAGATGTTCCACGGAGGCCCTCGTCTCCATCTTGGCGACGATCTGAGCCCGGTCGCCGACCACCGCTCGGACCTTCTCGACATCGTCTGGGGACCGCACGAACGACACCGCAACGAACTCGACCCCGGCGGCGGCGACCGCCTCGGCGAGCACGAGATCCTCGTCGGTCGGCGATGGCAACCGCAGCGCGTCGGACGACAGGTGGACCCCGGGGCGGCCGTTGGCGTCCCCACCGGTCTCGAGCTGCGCAGTGGCGCACTCATCGCCGATGTCGAGGACCCGCATCGCGATCGCGCCGTCGCCGAGCTGCACCCGGCTTCCCACCGCCAGGTCGATCAGCAGCGTGGGATAGGCAACGCTGATCGAGCCCTCGTCGCTCACCCCGTCGCCGGGGCGAAGCTCGATGGTGTCGCCGGCAACCAGCCGAACCCCGCCGTCCGGGAATGATCCGGCACGGATCTTCGGGCCCGGGAGATCGGCGAGGACTGCGACGGGACGATTGCAGTGCTCACCAGCTCGGCGCACTCGGTCGAGTCGATCGAGGTGCTCGTCGAGCGTGCCGTGGCTGAGATTCAACCTGACGACGTCGACGCCGGCATCGATCAGCTCGGTCAATGCCTCGACGTCGTCGCTCGCCGGGCCGATGGTCGCCACGATCTTCGTTCGTCCGGTCATATCTGATTGTCTATCGGACAATGGAACTGCTGATCATCCGCCACGGGCTGCCGGTGCGACGCGAGCTCACCGAGGGCGCCGCAGACCCGGAGCTTGCGGAGGACGGTCGACGTCAAGCCGCTCACCTCGCCGACTACCTCGCCATCGAACGAATCGACGCCATCTATGCCAGCCCACTCGCACGTGCCCGGGAGACCGCCGCACCGCTCGCCGACCGATTCGGGCTCGACGTCACGATCTCGGCCGGCGTGGCCGAATGGGACCAGCACAGCCCCGAGTACATCCCCGTCGAGGAGTTGAAGGCAGCCAACGATCCGCGATGGCAGGCGATGCTGCGCGGCGAATGGGAATCGGACGAGAGCGAGGAGAGCTTTCGCCAACGAATGCTCGACGCCATCGAGACGATCATCGACGCCCACCGGGGCCAACGCGTGGCCGTGGTCTGCCATGGTGGGGTGATCAACGGCTACCTCGGCCATGTGCTCGGCCTCGACGAATCGGCACCCGGGTTCTTCTACCCCAACTACACCTCGATCAACCGGGTTGCGGCCGCGTCGAGCGGCGAACGCTCGGTGGTGACCGTGAACGAAACCAGCCACCTGCGAGGCACCGGCCTCCCGATGGGGCTCTTCCAGCAAGGATGACATGACCAACGACCTGATCGACTTCCTCGATGCCTCGCCATCACCATGGCATGTCGTCGAATCGGTGATCGAGCGCCTCGACGGCTTCCGTCGCGTCGACGAGCTCGATGCCTGGACCGACCTGCCGACCGCCGGGTACGTGGTGCGGTCGGGTGCGATCATCGCGTGGCGCCTTCCCTCCGAGCAGGCACCGATGCACGCACCGTTTCGCCTCGTCGGCGCCCACACCGACTCGCCGTGCTTGCGGGTGAAGCCCCGGCCCGACGCTGGTGGCCACGGTTGGCGACAGCTCGCCGTGGAGGTCTACGGCGGCATTCTCAACAACAGCTGGCTCGATCGAGACCTCGGCATCGCCGGCCGCGTCGTCGGGGCGGACGGGTCCACCTCGCTGTTGAACGTGGCCGAGCCGATCGCCCGCGTCCCGCAGCTCGCGGTGCACCTCGACCGAGAGGTCAACAGTGGCGGCTTGGCGCTCGACACCCAACAGCACCTCACACCGGTCTGGGGCGTCGGGCACGCGGCGAGCGGCGAGTTCGCGGCATGGGTCCGCGAAACCGCAGGGCTCGACTCCGACCCGGCATGGTGGGAGCTGTGTCTCTACGACGTCCAAGGGGCGGCGATCATCGGCGCCGATCAGTCGATGTTGGCGTCGGGACGACTCGACAATCAGGTGTCGTGTTGGGCTGCGACCGCAGCACTGACTGCGGCACGGCCCAGCGACCACGTGGCGATCGCCGTGCTCAACGACCACGAGGAGGTCGGGTCGTCCAGCAACACCGGCGCGGCCGGCCCGTTTCTCGAGCAGACGCTCAGCCGCATCGTGGCAGCACGAGGCGGCACCCCCGAGGACTTCGCCCGTTCACGTGCCGCATCGTCGTGCATCTCCGCCGACAACGCGCACGCCGTGCACCCGAACTACCCGGAGCGTCACGAGCCAGGTCACCGTCCGGTGCTCAATGCCGGCCCAGCGATCAAGGTCAACTCGAACCAGCGCTACGCCACCTCCGGCGACACCGCAGCATCGTTCCAACGCGCCTGCGAGGATGCCGGCGTGCCGTGGCAGGTGTTCGTGTCGCGCAACAACATGCCGTGCGGCTCCACGATCGGGCCGATCACCGCGACCCGACTCGGCATCTCCACCGTCGATGTCGGGGTGCCGCAGTTGTCGATGCACTCCGCCCGCGAACTCTGCGGTGCGGACGACCCCGCCCACCTCGCAGCGGCGCTCGGCAGGTTCCTCACCGACCTCCGCTGAGCAGCGGCACCCACGCGTGCATCGCAGCGCACGGACCGGGCAACGTCGTGCCCGACCGCTCGACGGGACCCGGGCTCAGGCAGATGCACCCGCATGGTCATCAGGGTTCGACCGCCGTCGAGCGGCACGAAGGTCAGGCTTGGCGGGGTCCGCGACGAGTTCGGCGGCTGCGAGGACCTTCAGGTGTTCGGAGACCTGTGGCTGTCGGAACTCCGAACGCTCGGCACGTCCCTCGCCGACTGGCCGGCGCGGTGCCGACCAGCACGGCGGACGACCGCCCAGATCTCGGGGGCCACTCGAGCCGTCGACGCCGTCAGGTGGCAGTGATGGTCGTCCAACCACGCGAGGTGATCGATGCCGTGATGGAACACATCGGAGAGATCCGCATACGGATCATGAGGCCGCGACGGATTGTCGTCGCGGTGGTCGCCATGGCCTGACGCCGCGGCGACGAACACCCCGTCGGCATCTGGTGCAGGGTCAGGGCAGCAGACGTACGTCAGGATCACACCGCGTGATGGATCGAAGCGCCACGACGTCGAGTGCAGCAGTGCGGTGCCGTCGAGTTGGGAACCAAGCAGGCCGATCAGCTCCGCAGCGTCGGTGTCCGGGTGCCCCGAGCGACGCTCGAAGACGTGTCGCCCAACGAGTGAGAGGCCGTCGTCCGACGGTGATGGGACAGCTCGCACGCCGAAGCACTCGATGATCACGCCGTGGCCTGAGTCGTTCATCGAGGCCGGATCGTAGCGAAGCGCCCGAATCGGTGGGGTGTTCGGCACGACGAACGAGACGGGGTCATCCAACGCGGGCTTCGGCCAGGTCGAAGAGCCGCTGGAGCTCCGACGCAAGCCGCGCGCTGGCTTCGGAGATCGCCCGCCGAGGTGCTCGCCCGGAGTCGTTCGTCTCGACGGTGATCGGTTCGCCGATCACCACGTGCACCTTGGACGGGCGAAACATCTTCGCCCGCCGGGGCATCACCCGTACCGAACCACCGATCCCGATCGGGACGATCGGCACACCGGCTCGTGCGGCCACGAACGCGGCGCCGTCGAACAATGGGTGGATTCGCCCACCATCTTTGCGCTCGCCCTCCGGGAACAACACCAACGGTTCCCCACGCTGCAGCACGGTGACACAGCGCGACAACGCTTCGCGGTCGGCGGTGCCGCGATCGACCGGAAACGCACCGAGCGCCGAGAAGATCCAGCCGAGACGCGGATACTTCCAGACCTCCTTCTTGCCCATGAAGAAGATCCGTCGGGGTGTCACGCACGCCACCACCGGTGTGTCCACGTAGCTCCGATGGACGGGAGCGAGGACGTAGGCACCATCTGGGGGAAGATGCTCTCGACCGTCGATGCGCATCCTCGTGAACGCCATCGTGAACCAACACACGATCGACCGGATCACCCGATACGTCAGCAGGCTCGCCGTCGAATCAGAGGCCAGCCGTGTCGTTGGTTTGCTCACGTCGGCATCAACTCCAGCACGTGTTCCACCACCTCGTCGATCGACAACCCCGTCGTATCGACGACCAGGGCGTCGGCGGCCTCGGTGAGCGGGCTGTCGGCACGAGTCGAGTCGTTTCTGTCCCGCTGGATGATCGACGCCTCCACGTCCCCGACGTCACCGCCCATCTCGGCGACGCGCCGCTCGGCGCGTACCCGTGGCGAGGCGGTCACGAACAGCTTGAGGGTGGCGTCGGGGAAGACCACCGAGCCGATGTCGCGGCCCTCGACCACCCCTCCGCCGCGCTCCTCCACCCACGCCCGCTGACGACGCACCAGTTCGGAGCGGACGCCGCTGTTGGCAGCCACACCACTGACCGCCGCGGTGACCTCCCGCCCCCGGATCTCGACCGATGCATCAACACCGTCAACGTGGACAGCCGATCCGTCGAGGGTCATCTCGACAGCCGTGGCGAGGGCCGCGACGTCTTCAGCGCTGGCGATGTCGCTGGGATCGATCCCGCGACGGAGCGCAGCAAACGTCACCGCCCGATACATCGCCCCCGTGTCGAGGTAGCCGAGCCCCAGTCGTCGTGCGACCGCTCGTCCGACGGTGCTCTTGCCAGCGCCGGCCGGTCCGTCGATCGCGATGACGACCACTGCGGACGGATCAACGCCCCCCGAGCCCGGGTCTCCGGGGGCGTTGGCCGCTTGACGGTCGGCGTGCTCGTTCACCACGACACCCCGAGCGGTCGGCCCTCGTCGTAGCCGGCGGTGCTCTGCACCCCGACGACAGCACGTTCGTGGAACGCATCGATCGACTCGGCCCCGGCATAGGTGCACGCCGACCGCAGACCGGCGACGATCTGATCGATGATGTCTTCCACGCTCGGACGTTCGGGATCCAGGTACATCCGCGAGGTACTGATCCCCTCCTCGAACAGCTCCTTGCGGGCACGCTCGAACCCGTGGTCGCCTGCGGTGCGGTGCTTGACCGCCCGGTTCGATGCCATGCCGAAGCTCTCCTTGTAGAGCCGCCCATCGGGATCTCGGAGCGTGTCGGCCGCCGACTCGTAGGTGCCGGCCAACCACGAACCGAACATGACACTCGCTGCTCCCCCGGCCAGCGCCAGGGCCACGTCACGCGGGAATCGCACCCCACCGTCGGCCCAGATGTGACGGTCGAGGCGTCGAGCCTCCTCAGCACACTCGACCACCGCGGAGAACTGGGGCCGCCCGACGCCGGTCATCATCCGGGTGGTACACATCGCACCCGGTCCCACCCCGACCTTGACGACGTCGGCACCGGCCTCGATCAGCTGACGCGTGCCATCTGCGGTCACCACGTTGCCCGCCACGATCTTCGCGTCGGGCAACACGGCTCGAACCGCCTCGATCGCGTGCAGCGTGCGCGTCTGATGACCGTGCGCCGTGTCGATCACGAGGACGTCGACACCGTGGCCGACCAGTGCCTTTGCGCGACCGGCCGGATCACCGTTGATCCCGACCGCCACGCCGACCATCAGCCGACCTTGCGCATCGACCGCAGGCTCGTAGATCGTGGAACGCAACGCACCTTCACGCGTGATCACACCGAGCAGGTGGCCCTCGTCGACGATCGGGGCCACCCGAAGTCGATTGCGGCCGAGGTGGTCGAACGCTGTCGCCGGATCGATGTCCGGGCTCAGAATATGCAGGCTCGAACTCATCACGTTCTCGAGCTGGGTGAACCGATCGAACCCTTCGCCGTCGCCTTCGGTGAACACCCCGACCGGCACGCCGTCGTCGACGACGACCACTGCGCCGTGCGCGCGCTTGTGGATCAGCGACAGGGCATCAGCGATCGTCGCCTCCGGCCCCAACGTGATCGGTGTCTCGAAGACCGGGTGGCAGCGCTTCACGTAATCGATGACCCCGGCGACCACGTCGACGGGGATGTCCTGGGGCAGGATCGCGATGCCTCCGCGTCGGGCAACGGTCTCGGCCATCCGCCGGCCGGCGACCGCGGTCATGTTCGACACGACGAGTGGAATGGTGGTACCGATCCCGTCGGGCGTCGACAGATCGACACTCATCCGGGACGGTACGTCCGAGAGGCTCGGCACCATGAAGACGTCGCTGTAGGTCAGGTCGTATCCGGGTTCGGGGTGAAGCATTCGCATGGGGACCTCCTCGAGCGGCGGCCCACCCTGGACCGACCGACAGCGCTCTGTGACGAGCGACAACACGATACGGCCTAGCCTTGCGCAACCATGACCTCTGTCACTGCTCCTCCCGTCGTCCTCGTGCACGGTTGGGGTGGGTCGTTCGAGTCGACATGGCAGCGCAGCGGGCTGACTGCGCTGCTCGAGGACGCCCGCCTGGACGTCATCGGTGTCGACCTGCTCGGACACGGAAGCGCACCCAAGCCCCACGATCCGGAGGCCTACACCGACCTCACCGAACGCGTCGAGGCGGCGCTGCCCGACCAACCGGTGGATGCAATCGGGTTCTCGCTCGGAGCGATCACGCTGCTGCGACTGGCGATCGCGCAGCCCCAACGGTTCCAACGGATCGTGCTCGCCGGCATCGGCACGAACATCTTCGAACCCACCGAGAGCGGCACTGCGGCGATCGTGGCCGGGCTCGAATCGGTGGCTGCTGGCGGCGACCCCTCGACGCTGGAGAACACGGTGCGGCTGTTCACTCAGTACGCGGCCCAGCCCGGCAACGACATCGAGGCGCTGACCGCCGTGATGAAGCGCCCGCCAGCCGAGCCGATCACCGCCGAGATGTGCGCAGCGGTGACGTGCCCAGTGCTGGTCGTCGTCGGTGACCGCGACTTCGTGCACCCTGGCGACGAACTGGCAGCGGCATTCCCGAACGGCCGTTGCGAGACCCTGAAGCACGTCGATCACTTCGCGACCACCGAGTCGTTCGGGTTCTTCGACGCTGCGCTCGAGTTCCTCGACGCCATCTGAGCCATCGATGGCGCACGACCACCTCGTCACCACCGACCTCGATCGAGCCGTTGATGCGTTGCGTTCCGGTGGCCTGGTGGCCATGCCCACCGAAACCGTCTACGGCTTGGCGGCCGACGCGACCTCTGCATCCGCAGTTGCCCGGATCTTCGAGGTCAAAGGACGCCCGGCGAACCATCCACTGATCGTGCATCTCGGCTCGATCGACGACCTCGGTCGGTGGGCTGCCGACGTGTCCGAGTCGGCCCGCCGACTCACCGAGGCGGCGTGGCCGGGCCCGCTGACCGTGATCGTGCCCCGCGCAGACGGGGTGCTCGACGCGGTCACCGGCGGCCGCCCCACGGTCGGGCTTCGCATCCCGGCGCACCCGATGGCGCAGCAGCTCATCGCCACATCGGGTCTGGCCGTGGCGGCGCCGTCGGCGAACCGGTTCGGTTCCGTGAGTCCCACCACGGCGGACCACGTCCTGCGCGACATCGGCAACCGGCTCGACCCCAAGCGCGACGTGATCCTCGATGGCGGCCCCTGTCGGATCGGTGTCGAGAGCACGATCGTCGACTGCGCCACCTCGCCGCCCCAGATCCTCCGCGCCGGTGGGGTCGCGGCGGAAGACATCGTCCGCCTGCTTGCCGACGACCTCGCGCCGGCGTCCGGGCCGAGTCGAGCGAGTGGAATGCTCGCCTCGCACTACGCCCCCCACTGCAGTGTTCGACTGGCCGAGTCGGCCCACGATGCGAGGGCGATGCTCACCGGTGTTCCCGACGCCGAGATACTCGACATCACCGACGACACCGTGACGTACGCCCGCGAGCTGTACGCACGCCTTCGCGACGCCGACGATCGAGGGGTGCGCACGCTCATCGCCGTCCTGCCTCCTGCGGTCGGGCTCGGCCACGCCATCCGCGACCGACTCACCAAGGCAGCGGCACCAACGACGAGCTGATGGTCCAGATCGCACGGTGTCTCCTGGCTACTGTTTGGTATGGCCGACACGAGAACTCAGGTGACGACGCACGACGCACCGCACGCGTTCCGACGCCCTGCGACTCGACGGCTGCGGGTGTTCGCCTCCATCGGGATCGCCGCTGCGTTCGTCGCAGCAGGGTGCGGTGGCGGTGACGAGTCCGGCAGCGAGACACCAGCCGACACGCCACAACCGACCCAGACGGACACCGTCGAATCGGGGACCCCCGTCGCCACCGAACCCGCATCCACCGCCGGCGACGCCGACTCGACGACGGAGAGTGGCGCCACCGCGACCACCGCCGCACCCCCGTCGACGGATCCACCGGCACCGCTGCCGTCCACCGCAGATCTCGAAGGGGTGTCGCTCGGCTTCGATCTGGTCGCCGAGATCGACAAACCGACCGCCGTCGCCTGGCTCCCTGACGATCCGGCGATGTACGTGACCACCCAGCCAGGTCCGATCTACCGCGTGCTCGATGGCCAGTCGACACTCGTGCTCGACCTCACCAGCGACACGTTCCCAGACGCTCCGGGCTCCGAGCGAGGGATTCTCGGCATCGCCTTCGATCCGCGCGACGGCCGTATGTTCATCAACTACACCGACATCAACGACGACACCCGTGTGGTCTCCTACGAGCTCGCCGATGGCGTGGCGGTCCCGGAGTCGCGGCGCGAGGTGCTGTTCATCGATCAGCCGGGCATCGGCCACAACGGTGGCCGCTTGGTGTTCGAGCCGTCCGGGAATCTGATCATCGGTTCCGGAGATGGTGGCGGCAGCAATGGTCGCGATGCCGAGGACACCACCAAGCTGTTGGGAGCCCTGCTCCGCATCGAGCCCCGACTCGATGGTGGCGGGTATCTGATTCCGGAGGACAACCCGTTCGCCGACGGTGTCGACGACCGGCCCGAGATCCTTGCTCGTGGTTTCCGCAACCCGTGGACCTTCTCCATTGATGACGCCACCGGCGACATCTGGATCGGCGACGTCGGCAACGACACGATGGAGGAGGTGTCGATGCTTCCGACATCGATGTGGGGCGCCAACTTCGGCTGGCCGTACTTCGAGGGCACCACTCCGCGACGCGCCGACGAGGCCCCCGAGGGCGTCGTCGCACCCATGTATGCCTACGACCGGTCGCTCGGGGTGGCCGTGATGGCAGGCCACGTGTACCGCGGCGAGCGCATCCCGTCGCTCGATGGTGCCTTCCTGTTCGCAGACCTCGGTGGACCGGTGTGGGCCCTCGGTTCGGACGGAGTGGTCCGGGTCGAGTCCGAGATGATCCGCACGGTCACCGGCTGGGCGGAAGGACCCGACGACGAGCTGTACCTCCTCGGATTCGAGGGCATCTTCTCGGTCGTCGAGCGCTGACCGGCGACCCGATCTCGTGAACCATTTCACCTCGGAGCGGTGGACATGTTCACGAGGTGCCCACGAAAGGTCGCCTCGACGTCGAGGTGCGCGTCACTGGCCATCACCTTCGCGCCGCCTCGAGAGAACGCGAACGGCGACTGCGCCATCCCCAATGCCGGATCTGGACCAGGAACTGCAGCAACGGCACCGACGAGACACCTCCGACGAGCCGCGTTGCGTGACAGCGGACCCGGTTCAGCGTGCCGGGCGGTCATCGATCACCTCGGTGCGCCTTGCGCACGGATGGGACGATGACGGCCGACATCCTCGCTGAGATCTCGATCCACGACCGCTCCCGCTCTGGCGAGTGCGAGGAGTACCAAGCGATCATTGGCCATCGACACGCGGCATCGAGGCGGGTCGGTCACGATCATCAACGGAATGAGCCGATACCGCGAGGTTGGCACTCCCAGGGAGCTGGCTGGTGGTGGAGCACGGCCACGGCCCGGCAGGAGGACCGCCGGCTGTCACACCGCGCCGGCCGGGGGCACGTGAATGGTCGTTGGTGGCCGGCATCAACCACGGACCGCCACCGTGACGGGCAGGTCTGCCCTGAGAGCGTCCGGTTGTGGACCGCCTACTGAGATGTCTGACGAACCGGTCCAAGCTGCGTCGAGCGCAGCTGGCATCGTGCGAATTCCGTGACCTTCAGTGAGGCCTCTTGGGCGCAAGAGGCTCCGTTCATCGCTGCTGATGGGGTTTCCACCGGAATCCGCGCAGGGCCACGAGTGCGACGGCGGCGAGGGTCCACGCGGTGAGGATGGCGAGGTTGCGGAGGTCGAGGCTGACGCCGGCGACATCGGTGACGTATTGGGATTGGTAGCCGTTGGCGAGTGGTTCGAGTGGGAGGACCTGCGCAATCGAGAGTACGGCGTCGGGCAGGATGCTCGGCTCGAAGAACACGCCCGAGATCATGGCCAGCACGATGCCGATGCCGTTGGAGAGCCCTTGCGCCCCCGATTGGGTGCGGGTGATCGTCGTGGCTGCGACGGCAAGGCAGGCGAAGGTGACGGTGCCGGCGAGCGTGTACACGGCCAGACCAACGAGTGCTGCGGCCCGTGTCGGGACATCGAAGACCACCCAGCCGAGTGCGGCGATGACGGTGACGCCAATCGTGGTGATCAGCAGGGCGATAGCGAAGCGGGCGGCCACGAACGCCGACAGTGGGAGCGGTGTTCCTCTGAGCCGTTTGAGTAGGCCTCGCTCGCGGATGTCGACGATGTCCGGGAGCACGGCGACGAACGCGGCGTAGATGGCCGCGTAGGCCATGAACCCGCCGACGTAGAACGTTCGCATGTTGGGGGTTTCACCGGCATTGCGGACCTCGACGGGGTTGTCGCCGCCCAGTGCCTCGGAGCCGAACAGTGCGGATGCTCCGAGGTAGAACACGACGGGCATGACGATGCCCAATGCGATCGCGGAGCCGGCGCGGATGGTGGCGAGCAGGTTGTATCGGGTCTGGCTGACGATGATCGTGGCGGCGCTCATCTTGGTACCCCGGCATCAGTGTCGGTGGTGTGGTTGTCGCCTCGGATTCGTAGGAACAGGTCCTCGAGGGAGCTTCGCCGCACGGCGAGGTCATCGAGCGCGATCCGATGGTCGTCGGCCCAGCTGAGCAGCAGGTGGAGGTCTCGTTGTGGGTGGGCGCTGGAGAACTCGGCCAGGCGTCCATCGAGGCGCACGCTGGCGCCGATCGCGGCGCGGATGGCTTCGGCGTTGTCGTCGGCGTCGGCGGGGAGACGGAACGAGATCGTGGTCGCTGCGTCGTGACGTTCGAGCAACTCACGGAAGGTGCCCTCGGCGGCGACGACGCCGTCGTCGAGAATGACGAGGCGGTCGGCGAGGAGTTGGGCCTCGTCCATGTAGTGGGTGGTCAACACGATCGTGACCCCGGATTCCTTGAGCGCCTCGATCATCGTCCACGCTTCACGGCGAGCAGCAGGGTCGAGCCCGGTGGTTGGTTCGTCGAGGAAGATCAGCTCGGGGTCCCCGACGAGGCCGAGAGCGACGTCGAGGCGCCGCTTCTCGCCGCCCGACAGGCCGCCTACCCGGGTCGACGCGAGGCGACCGAGATCGACCAGGTCGATCGTCTCGCTCACGCTGCGCGGGGTTGGGTAGAGGTCGGCGAACATGTGCACGGTCTCGGCAACGGTGAGCGTCGGGAACACGTCCATGTCCTGCAGCACGATCCCGATGCGGGATCGCCAGTCGGTGGTCGGCTCGGCCGGATCGCAGCCGAGCACCGACACCGATCCGCTGTCGCGGGGCAGGTAGCCCTCGAGCGTTTCGATCGTCGTGGTCTTGCCGGCGCCGTTGTGGCCGAGCAGCCCGAAGCACTCGCCGGCAGCAACGTCGAAACTCACACCGCGCACGACCTCACGATCACCGTAGGACTTGCGGAGATCGCTGACGCTGATGGCCGGTGCTGCGTCCGTCCACGCAAGAGGCGACCGCAGTTGAGTTCGGGAGTGGGCGTTCATCGTTCAGCGGTGTGCGCGGTTGGCCATCGTCCCGAAGCCCGCGAATGCCCCGCCGAGCACGCCCATCATCCACCACATGCCCGTTCCGGCTCCGATGGCGGCGCCAACACCAACCCCGACGAGGCCACTGAAGAACGGTGCTTGCCACGTCGGCCGGGCCGTCTGATCGTTCTGGTCGGTCATGGGGTGATTCCTTTCGCTGGTCGCCACGGACGGGTTCCGCTGCGAGATGTCTTCAGTGTCGAACGCCCGAACCGCGTTGTCGTCTGCCCCAGAGCTGATTCGGGTCATCTTTGCGGCCAGTTCGGATCAGTCCGGCGGCCGATGCGAGCCGGACTCTTGTCTGGGAGTATTCGACGATGAACTCCGACGTTCACGACGTGTTCGCCGACGGGCGGCGGCGACGGTCGGCGCGCTGGCTCGTGGTGATCGGGTTCGCGGTCTGGTCGGCCGGGCTCGCACTGTGGGAGCTGACCTGGGTCGGGGGCCTGACGGCGAGCCTTGCCGGAGGAGCCGCCCTCACCTACGGATTGAGTCGCCTGGCGCAGGGATCGAACAACGCTGGCTCGCCAGTCTGGGCGGTCACCGTGCCGATCGCGATCTCGCTGGTGCTGATCAGCCAGGGCGTCGGCCAATCGGAGTTCGGTGTGCGGGTCGCCCTCGTCGGGCTCGGCACACTCGGTATGGTGCTCGTGTTCCTGCGCATCCTGGACGAGCGGCTGATGATCGAACGCCAGTTGGCGCAGCGCACCCTCGTCGATGAGCGGCGCCGACTCGCCGGCGAGGTCCACGACGTGGTCGGCCACACGTTGTCGGCGTCGATGCTGCACACGTCGGCGGCCCGATTGGCGGTGCGGTCCGATCCCGATGCGGCGATCGCGTCGCTGGAGCGCGCCGAGCAGCAGGGACGCCGATCGATGAACGACATCCGCAGCATCGTGCATCTGCTGCGCGACGACGCCGGCATCGACCCGCCGGCACCGCTGGCCAGTGAACTGCCCGAGCTGATCGCAGGGTTCAACTCCGCTGGTGCCGACATCGTCTACCAGACAAGCGGGCGCATCGACGACCTGCCCGCCCCGACAGATCTCACCTTGTATCGGGTTGTGCAAGAGGGGCTCACCAACGCCGTCCGGCACGGAACCGGCACCATCGACGTCAGCGTCGGCCACCTCGACGGCTGCGTGGAGGTCGAGATCTCCAACGACCGATCCGGCGGCGCGGCAGCTGTGGCACCCGGGGTCGGACTCTCGGGCATGCGCGAGCGGGTGAACGCCATCGGCGGAACGTTGGAAGCGGGCGACACCGGCGGCGGGCATCGGTGGGTGCTGCACGCCAGGATTCCGACATGATCCGCGTGCTGCTCGTCGACGACCAGGAGGTGGTCCGCGAAGGCGTGCGGAGCCTGATCGCCACCAACCCCGAACTCACCGTCGTCGGCGAATGCACCGACGGTGACGAAGTCATCGACCAGATCACGCGGTGCCACCCCGATGTCGTGGTGATGGACATCCGCATGAAACGCATCGACGGGGCGACCGCGACCGTCACCGTGCGATCGACCGACGGCCCGCCCGTGCTGGTGCTGACGACCTTCGACGACGACGACACCCTCGCAGCAGCGTTGCGAGCGGGTGCTGCGGGCTTCGTGCTCAAATCCGCTCCCGGCGAAGACATCCTGCGCGCCATCACCAGCGTCGCAACCGGCGACGCCTGGATCGACCCCCAGGTGGCGAGCCGGGTCCTCTCCGCCTACCGGGGCAGCGTGCCACGCGAGCCAGCCGACGTCTCTGTGCTGACCGACCGGGAACTCGACGTCCTCCGGTCGGTCGGACGTGGTCTCAACAATCGAGAGGCAGCGGCAGAACTGTTCGTCAGCGAAGCCACCCTCAAGACGCACCTGCGCCGTGTGCTCACCAAGCTCGACCTACGAGACCGCAGCGCCGCCATCGTGTTCGCCCACGACAACGACATCCTGTAGGACGCCCAGACGGGAGAAGGGTCCCGCTGAGACCCTCCACGGACAGCCAACCCCACGGCACGACCCCACTCGGCAATCGCGAACCGGAGTGCAACTCACCGCGCCACATACCCGCGCGATGTGCTGGCTGATCGCAACCACTGGCGAGGCTTCGAGACCGACGATGTTCGCCGGACCGTCCGCGAGCGGCGAGCCGCTGGAGGTCGGTGTTGTCGATGACGCCGATGGCGTCGCGATCCGTGCTCGACGCCATCCGCGATGCTCGCACCGCTGATCGATCCTGGTCCGAAATTGGAGCGATGCTCGGCGTGTCCAAACAGGCCGCCCAGCGCAAGTACGCCGCCAAGATCTCGGCGCAACCGCCCGCTTGAGATCGACGAATCAGGCGCACGCTTCACTCAACCGATTCCATCGGACGACCACTCGCGTACCGGCGTGTTCGGTCAGGTCGACGGCGTCGAGGGGCCGCTCGCAACGCGAGCACCCAGCGACACCGTCCTCGCATCGCGGCCGGGATCATCTCGTGTCACGGTTGGGCCGCACCCGAGTGGCCCCCTTGACTGGCTTGCAGTGATCACGCACGCGATTGTCGAGTGGAAGCTGCAGATGGTCTGAGGCGACCTCGTCGGGTGAGTCCCACCCTGTGGCGGACAGCTCCCAATTCATGGTCCGGCAATCGATCGGAGATCCGACAACGTCACTGCGTGACGACATCGCGCCCGGCCGACACCACGAGCTCCCACCCACCAGGCGAACGCTCACACATCCCGGGCGTCGCTGCTCGGTACTAGTGGGGCGGGTGGGGCTCGAACCCACGACCCACGGATTATGAGTCGCCTCGGGGCCGTCCGTCCGGCACCAAATCATGCCATCTAGCAGGGGGTATTCGCAACGGCGGTTCGTCTGGTGCCATCCCGTACCGGTGCGTATCGCCGTGTTTGTTGGATGGATTGTTGGATTTTCTCGCCGGCGGAGGCTCGATCAACTCGACTGCTGACGGCGGAGCAGCTCGTTCAGCTCTGGCAGCGCATCACGGTCTTTGTCCCGGCCGGCGAACTCCTTCGACGCAACGATGTCCTCGAGCGATGCCAACAAGACCGTGCGGTCACCGACCTCGTAGCCCACCGCACGCGCCGAGAGGTCGACGAAGTCATGTCGCCCCCCGTCGCGATCACGCAGCTCAACGAGAAGGTCGAGCGGCCCGGCGTCGGTCATCCACGTCGACGATCCGAAGCTCAACGTGGGAGGTCTGCCGTTCCGCCCCGTGAGCCCGAGCCGCCAAGCCGCCCACGAGTGGATACTCCACGCCGTGTCGGTCGAGTGTGTCGAGGACCCGATCAGGATCGAACGGGCCGCCTTCCTCGTCAGCGACGAGCCGTAGCGGAGGTGCGCTTCGCGTTGATCTCGTCGAGAAAGGCGATCACCTTGTCGGGCGTGTCGAGTCGTCGCCCATCGCGAGTGATCGAAACGTCGTCATCCGTTGGCGGCCGATCACCAGCAAGATCCCGAGCACTCTCGCAGCGACCAACAGAACGAGCTTCCACGAAACA
Source organism: Ilumatobacteraceae bacterium (assembly GCA_963793335.1). Taxonomy (GTDB): domain Bacteria; phylum Actinomycetota; class Acidimicrobiia; order Acidimicrobiales; family Ilumatobacteraceae; genus Sva-07. Next base: position 86,530 of record CAWBZS010000003.1, read on the forward strand.
CAGCGTAGTCACGCCGGCGGAGCCCGACGCCGGAAACGACTGCCTCCAGACCTGATCGCCGGCGTCACGGTTCGGTGGGTACGTCCGCGAAAGTGCTGCACAACGCTTGGGCTTCGATATCGCACGCGAGCCGGAACCGTTTGATCGGGATTGTGTGCGTCGGTATCGAGCGGTTGCGCTGTCGTCGTGGTGGTGAGCAGACCGAGAGCTCAGGGCAAGTCGATGATGACGGCGACCGTCTCTCGGATCTGCGACAACGCCTGCGGCCCAACGTTGCCGAGCGTGCCGACCACACGCGCTGGTGAGACGGCACGCACATGCTGACACTGCGCAGCCGAAGACTGCTCGAGCCCGTTGGCTGGGTCCGGCTCGATGACGACTTCGGTGTGAAAGCCTCGAAGTGTGCTCGTCAGCGGAACGACCTGGATCACGGTCGGTGCGGAGTCGAGAATGCGTTGCGCAGTGACGACGACGGCCGGGTGGAGATAGCCAGCTTCGCGCCCTTCGGGTCGTCCGAGATCGAGGTTGACGATGTCACCCGAGCTCGGCATCGAGCCACGCTGTCTCGTCGTTGCGGAGGTCGCTCTGGAGTTGGCGGCCGATGTGGTCCTGGCGCAGCGCGCGAACGGCCAGAGCAACTGTGTTTCCGACAGTGGTGTCGAACTCGGCCGCGAGGCGCTTCAGTTCGTCGTGGGTGCTCAGATCGATCCGGACACTTGTGCTCTGCATTCAAATCAGCATACATGAGGTGAAGGCTCACCGCGATTCCCGAGCACCCGGCTTGGGCCGAACTCGCACACCTCCTAACCGGAGTCAGCCGGATTACGGAGTGCGCGTTATGCGTGGTCGGCAACTGAGCATTGTGCCGGCTCCTGAGCGGTTGATCGGCATGCGGTCTGTGCCGATAGGCGTGGCCGTGCACCGAGCCGTGTTCAGTACGGTTGCCGCATGGCGCTCGAGATCCGCACCCCGGAGGTCGGCGACGCAGACGAACTTGGCCGCGTGCACGTACGGGCTTGGCAGGCCGCCTACACCGGCGGACTCATGCCGGATGAGTACCTCGACTCACTATCCGAAACGGACCGAGCATCGATGTGGCGTTCCACCCTGAAGAACCCTCCTCGAGCCAAAGCCGCACGACTTGTGGCGACCGTCGACGACGAGGTCGTCGGCTTCGCGCTCGTTGGCCCAGCCGACAGCGATCCCGACGCAGAGATCGGGGAGCTGTACGCCATCAACGTCGACCCGGCGCATTGGGGTACCGGTACGGGTGCTGCTCTCATCGACGCTGCCATGGCCGCCCTTCAGGCGAGCGGGTTCGCGTCCGGAGTGCTGTGGGTCCACCCCGACAACCAACGAGCGCGCTCGTTCTACGCCAAGCGTGGATGGATCGACGACGGTGTCGACCGTCAGCAAGAGGTGCTCGGCGTCGAGGTCCCTGAGACCCGGCTCTCGCTTGCCCTCGCTTTCTGAATCCCCACGCGATCTGCGCACGCTCGTACAACCAAAGTCGAGCGCCGATCGTCGCGTGCCAGATCGGCACGCTTGCGCTCGCTCAGGCGCACGAGAAGGGCACGTCAAAGCGCGTCGTCGGGGAAGAGACAGAAGGGATGGCCATCGGGGTCGAACATCACCCTCACGTCGGCCTGCGGTTGGTGATCAGCCACCGCGGCGCCCTGGTCCACAGCCCACCGGACACCGGCCTCGAGGTCAGCAACGCCAACATCGAGGTGCATCATCTGGAGCTGTTCGCCCTCGACGCTCGGCCACACGGGCCGTCGATAGTGCGGGTCCCACTGCACCTCGATCTTCATGTCGCCCGACGGCGACTGCAACATCGCCCACCCGTCGGTGGACGGCTTGCCGGGGCGTGGGCCTTCTCGGCGAACGATCGACCAACCCAGCAGCCGCTCGTAGAACTCGGCGAGGGCGATCGGATCCGCCGAATCCAGCGTGGGGCCCGAGACACGCATTGCTGGTCGATCCATTCGACGATTCTCGCGCGCTGGTCCGAGACACAAACCGAGCCCCGCAACCGACGATTGAGGTCACGTTGACCGCTTGTTCGCGCAAGGCACTTCCCAACCGCGGGAAACCGGGCCGGACGTACGCCGTCTCGACAGCCGTCACCGACTTGGAGTCGTCGGCCGGCCCCGGGATTATCTCGCGTGCGACTTGGGCCGCACTCGCACACGCTTCCGGCGACGCGCCTCAAGATGACGAGCGGCACTATCGGGCTGTCGGCGGACGCCGCGGCGGGAGGTCTGCGCAGATGCGTCCGGACGCGAGAACGGGCAATCGGTGCGGTCTGGCGCCAAGAGCCGATGCTCCTGACTGGCGGTTCGCTGGTGAACGCCGTCCGGCTTCAGACGGTCGCTGCGCCGAACACTGCAGCCGGGGTCGCGATCCACACGAGGCCATGCCAGACCCCGAATCCGTCGTAGTGCGCGCTGAAGTCGAGGGAACTGTCTCGTCGGAGGCCAAGACGCCGCATCACGGCCTGGGAGCGAACGTTGTCGGGTGCGGTGTACGACAAGACTTCGGTGAGGCCCACACGGGTGAACACGTCGTGGAGCACCGCTCGTGCCGCTTCTGACGCAACGCCGTATCCCCACGCATGGCGGCACAAGCGCCAACCGACGTCGTCATGCTCGCCGAGTGGATGATCGCCTCGATTCGGCATCACTCCGGCGTAGCCCAAGAAGCTGGGATCTCCTCCATCGATGGTTCCTTCGATGACCCAGCGTCCGTAGCCATGGTTGTCGAACGCCTCAGCGAATCGGTCGAGCTTGCGGTCGCTCGCGTCCCGGTCGAGCGTTCCTCCGAGATCGTGCATCACTTCCGCGTCGGCGTTCATGGCCGCGAACGGAACTCGGTCGTCGTCGTGCCAGCGCCGAAGGACCAGCCGATCGGTCACCAGCCGGCTCTGTCGTGACGCCCTGAGCGGACCGTAGCGCTGGGAGGGGTCCCTGTCGCCCACATCTGCCGACCTGCGTCGCGCACTGCGTACTCGGTGCCGTCATTCCCGTGCGCCCGGATTGGCCGCAGTCGAGCGATCCGTCTGCGTCGACCGCAAGTTACGCCGCCCGCGTCATCGCGTCGTCGTCCGCACGGTGGACCGGTGGCTCTTTGACGCCAACAGCAAGGGATGATGGTCACCCGTCGATGAGGCGTTCGTAGCGCTGTCTCGCACCCTGACGCGTGACGCCGAGCTGCACGCCAATCGTGCCCCATGACAGACCAGCGGCTTTCGCTGCGATGACGGACGCCTCGAGTCGATCTTCTGCGGCGCGACGCCCCGCTGCCGCAGCACGCAACTCGCGGAACACTGGACCATCGACCGGTCGGACGCGACCTTGTTCGACCGCATCGTCAAAGGCAGCGACGAGGGCGTCGACGTCGGCGTCAGACAGGTCGCGGGGATGCTTTTTCGTGGTTGCCATCTCAATCACAGCCATTCCAGGTATTGGTCTCGTGCTCGCATTGCATGAACTGCATATTCGATGTCGTCGGTGACGACGATGCCAACCTCGATCAGGTTCCCGGACTGGTCCGGGCCTACCAACATCACGAAGTCCGTCTGGTCGTCTGAGCGGCCACCGGCGAGTGAGTTCTCAACGGCGTGTCGAATGTCATCATCAGAAATCCCGTGCCTGCGAGCGCTCGCCAGGATCTCCACACCGACAAGGCTAGTTGTCGACGAAAGCAGGCGCAACGGCCAATGCCGACATCCAACCATCGGGCCGCGTCGGCGGACCTCCGTCCGAGCATTCCGATCGTCGTCGCCAGACCGCCCGGCTGCCACACATGATCCGGGCCGCTCGTAATCGCGGGCAAGAACGCTCCGGCTCGCGCTGCAGTGCCGGCGAAGTCGGTCGCCTGTTCGGGTTAGCAGGGCACCGCATAATCTCGACCGACGATACGGAATCTCCGACGCAGAGCGCGGCGCACGACCTCGCAATCGGCATGACCCGATCGTCACGCCCATCCGCACGACGCTTGACACGATCACCCCAGGTAGAACCCCAGATCGTGTCTGCGCCCGCGTCGGGTCATCAGCCAGTCTGGGCTCTCCACCGTTGGCTGCGCGGCGGCCGGTCAGTATTCGGTTTGCCTACTGCGCCACGCACGGCCGGGCGGTCATAGGGCCCGTCGGGGCGGGCTCTGCGTCCGTCGGCCCGGCCGGTCAGTTCGCCTGAGCGTTGCTCGGGGAGGTCCGCCTCGCCGGATCGGGTGTCGCCGGAGCCCGGCTTCAGCATGTCGTGCGCGCATGCGGTGGGAGGGGATACACCTTTGCAGGTTCCCCTCACGGGGAACCTGACCGTGTTCTCGGTGGCCGATCGACGGGCTCAGATCCGCCCCATCGGAGTCGTCTCAGGTTGCGCCAGGCGCAACCTGCAAAGGTGTATCCCCTCTCGCGCCCCCGGAAGAGAGATGGGTTGGGGGGCGCCGGAGAGGGACACACGACCTCGCTTCGAGGACACCCACGGACCCGAAGAGCTTCGAGGAAGACAACACGGCCCCACGCGCCCGCCGCCTCGCGCCTGGACCACCGAAGAGCATGCCAACGGCAGCGACCGCGCGCTCCCACAGACCACCCCAACTCGAGGCGATCGCCGAGCAGGGCAGCAAGCGAAGACTGCTGCCAACATCCGAGTTTGCCGCGTTGTGCACACTCGCCGGCCTCTACGAACTGAAGGAGTTCCCCGAGGCGCCCGGCAGCAGTCGGACCGGCCGGGCGACAATGACACTGAGGAGTTCGCGTGACCGACGATCAGACCGGCGACAACACTCAGCCCGAGGTCCTCACACTGAGCGTCGCTCAGGCTGCAAGGACGCTCGGCATCTCCCGCAACACCGCGTACGAGTGCGTCCGACAGGGATCGATCCCGTCGCTTCGACTCGGCCATCGGATCGTGGTGCCGAGGAGAGCGCTGGAAGCCCTGCTCGATGTCCAAGCCCGCGCCGAGTGATCCGCCTGGGGCTGAGACCGGCCGCAGCCTCCGTTGGCTACGCCGGGTTGCGCGGAGCGATCAGCGATGCGGCCGCCTCGGCCAATGCCCGGTCGGTCTCATTCACTCGCCCGCTGTAGTGCTTGGCAGCGATGCTCGGATCGTGGCCCGCACGCATGGCGACCTGCGACACGCTGTAGCCCATCTCTTGGCCGTAGGTCTCCATGAACTTGCGCAACTGGTGGAACTGCACCTTGTCGAGTCCGGCCCGCTTGCGCATCCGACCGAAGTACTGCGACACGGCATCGGGCTTCCACGGCTGCGACCCGTCGGCGGCATCGGTGAACACGTAGGGATCGTCGACCAGGTCCACGTGCCCCGTAGCAGCACGTGACTCGACCTGTTCGATCTGTGTCTTCAGGATCGCCGCCGTCATCTCGTCGATCGCGAGCACTCTCACCCGGCGGTTCTTCGTCGGGATTTCTCCCAGCGGTTGGCCCGGCACGTTGACGATCGAGGCCGACACACGAAGCACACCCTGCTCGAGATCGACATCTCGCCAGCGTCGCAGTGCACACAGCTCCGAGCGACGCAGCCCGGTCGTCGCTGCGACGAGAATCGCCCGCGCCATTTCCGGACGCTTGCCCCGCTCGGCTTCGTCGATCAGCGTCCGAACCTCGTCCGGGGTCGGGACCTCGGGCGCATGGTTCGGGATCGGCGGCGGATCAGCCCACTGCGCAGGGTTGGAGTCACGCCAACCCCACCGGCACGCCTGCGTGAACATCGACGAACAGCACGCATGGATCTGGTAGACGCTGCGCGCCGAGAGCCCACGCCGCTGATGCGCTCCGTAGAGATCGGTGAGCGTCTTGGTGGCCACCTTCGTCACGGGGAGACGGCCGAGCGTCGGCTGGATGTCGTGGCGATACACCCGCTCGTACCCACGGATCGTGTTCGGCGAACGACCCTTGCGTTCGAGTTCGACGATCCAGTCTGCGAACAGGTCGTCGACCGTGGCTCTCGTTCCCGTGTGGCGCCCCTTGCCGACCTCGGTCAACAATTCGGCTCACGCCTTCTTCGCGTCGCTCAGACTCCCCCGGAAGGTGCGGCTCACCTGACGCTGTTTGCCCGTGACAACATCGCGTCCGGCCGACACCACGAGCTCCCACACACCAGGCGAACGCTCACGCATCCCAGGCGTCGATCGAGCCTTCCCCATGAGCGAACCGTCGTGCGCGGTGCGGAGAAATGTTGGATGAATGTTGGATTTCCGGAGATTTTGCCGAGTTCATGTGGGCGGGGATCCACATCGTCCCTGCTAGATGGTGGTGGGGCGGGTGGGGCTCGAACCCACGACCCACG